>CAWISK010000016.1:0-38447 GCA_963838805.1 uncultured Pseudomonadota bacterium | reverse complement strand
GCGCATGTTCATCTTCACGCGCCCCACGGCCGAAAGGTCGTAGCGGTCGGGATCGAAGAACAGGCCGCGGAACAGCGCTTCCGCCGTCTCCGGGGTGGGCGGCTCGCCCGGACGCATCACGCGATAGATGTCGATCAGCGCATCGTCACGCGTCGCATTCTTGTCCACCGCCAGCGTATTGCGAATCCACGGGCCATTGCCCTGGTCCACCGCCAGCGTCGGCAGCACGTCGATGCCGAGCTGCTCCAGCAGGGCGAGCTTGGCCTCGGCCAGCTCCTCGCCGGCCTCGGCATAGATCTCGCCGGTCTGCTCGTTGACAAGGTCGATCGCCATGTAGCGGCCGAGCAGATCGGCGCGGCCGACCAGCACCTCGCTGGTCTTCTCGGCGATCTTCTTGGCGTTGCGCGCCGTCAGCTTGGTGTCCGGATCGGCGACAATTTCGCCGGTCTGCGCGTCGATCAGCGGCTCCAGCAGCTTCACGCCGCGGAACGCCTCCGGGTCGAACGGCCGCGCCCAGCCGCCCTCGCCATTGCCGGCGGCAACGCGGCGGAACACCACCTGGCCGTAGAAGATCGCCAGAATCTCCTCGGCATCCATGCCGCGAATCTCGTTGATGTCCAGCGTTTCGCCACGCGCCTCGCGCTCGGCGCGCAGCGCCTCGGTGCCAGCACTCTCCAGCGCGTACAGCAAAGTCGTCACCGGCAGCTTGCGCTTGCGGTCGATGCGGACGTGGACCAGATCCTTGCTGTCGAACTCGAAATCGAGCCAAGACCCGCGATACGGGATCACCCGTGCCGCGAACAGGTACTTGCCGCTGCTATGCGTCTTGCCCTTGTCGTGGTCGAAGAACACGCCGGGGCTGCGGTGCATCTGGCTGACGATGACGCGCTCGGTGCCGTTGATGATGAACGTGCCGTTATCCGTCATCAGCGGCATGTCGCCCATGTACACGGGCTGTTCCTTGATGTCGCGGATCGAGCGGGCGCCGGTATCCTCGTCCACGTCCCAGACGATCAGGCGCAGGATCACCTTCAGCGGGGCAGCGTAATTCAGCCCGCGCTGGATGCACTCCTCGACGTCGTATTTCGGCTCCTCAAGCTCGTAGTAGACGAACTCCAGACGTCCCCGGCCGGCGAAATCGTCGATCGGGAAGACCGACTTGAACACTTCCTGCAAGCCGCTCAAGGTCCGGCTGTCATGCGGGATGTTCATCTGCAGGAACGCCTCATAGCTGGCGCGCTGCACGTCGATCAGGTTCGGCATCGTCGCCACTTCGGGGATGCGCCCGAAGTTCTTGCGGATACGCTTGCGCCCGGTGAACGACCTCGATATTGCGTTCATGCTTGTCCTGCTGCCCCTGCCGCCGAAAAGCCGGCCACCTTTAAACTCGCCCCTGCGGCCGGGGCGCTGACCCCGACACGAAACAGGTTTGGGGGCGGAAACCGACCCGGTTTCCGCCCACCCATACGCACGTCCCTGTCCGCGGCGGCTTGCCCTTGACCCAAGCGCCACCGCGCCGCTTACTTCACCTCGACGGAAGCACCCTGCTCCTCGAGCACCTTCTTGATCTTCGCGGCCTCGTCCTTGTTCACGCCCTCTTTCACGGTCTTGGGCGCGCCCTCGACGAGATCCTTGGCCTCCTTCAGGCCGAGACCCGTGATCGTGCGGATCTCCTTGATGACGTTGATCTTCTTGTCGCCGGACTTGGCCAGGATGACGGTGAACTCGGTCTGCTCCTCGACGGGCGCCGCCGCAGCCGCACCACCGCCGGCTACCGGGGCGGCCGCGACGGCAACCGGTGCCGCCGCCGAGACGCCCCACTTGTCCTCAAGCAGCTTGGAGAGCTCGGCAGCCTCCAGCACCGTCAGGCTGGACAGCTCGTCCACCAGCTTCGACAAATCAGCCATGATCATGTGTTCCTAATCTATTCTCTGATCGGTTCCATGCAAGACCGGCTCGGCCGGTCTGCCATCAACTCAACGCAAGGCGGCTACGCCACTTGCGCCTCGGCTGCCCCGTCATTCGCCGCGTCCTTGCGGGCGAACGCCGCCAACACCCGTGCGATCTGCCCGCCCGGCGCCTGGAGGATGCCGGCAATCCGGGTCGCGGGGGTGTTCAGCATCCCCAGCAGCCCGGCGCGCAGCGCCTCCAGCGACGGCAGCTCGGACAGCGCACGGACCCCGGCCGCATCGAGCAGCTGGGTTCCAAGCGCCCCACCGAGCACCACGAACTTCTCGTTGGTCCTGGCGAACTCGACGGCCGTCTTGGCCACCGCCACAGGATCCCGGTTCCACGCGAGCGCGGTCGGTCCCTTCAGCAGCGGCCGGATGCCGTCGAAACGGGTCCCGTCGAGGGCGCGGGTGGCCAGCCGGTTCTTCGCCACCCTGTATGTGGAGCCGCTGGCGCGCATGCGGCGCCGCAGATCCGTCACCTCGGCGACCGTCAGCCCGACATTGCGGGTGACGACGACGAAGGACGTATTTGCGAACGCTTCGGCCAGCGACGCCACGAAGGCGTGCTTCTCCGTCCGGTCCAAATCCCGTCTCCATCTGGGCCGGTTGCGTGTGGACCGCATCCGGCCGGGTTCCCCTCTGGGCCAACCCGGACACCCGAGGCGTCCGGGACTGGCCCGGTTCGCCTGTCCATGCGGAAACCGCCGCGCGAGGCGGCAATCCCCGTAGCCGGAACCGCCAGAGCTTCCACTCCGGCTTCCCCGTCTCCTGCGCGCGGGCCGTGGCCCCTTAGGTTCCCGGAGGGAATACGAGCAGTCTCGGACAGGTTCGGAGGCTCAACACCTCCTGCCCGCCCCGCCTCATGGCGGGACGTATCCTCTTCAGCCGTGCAACGTCGTCACATCGACCCGCACGCCCGGCCCCATCGTGCTGGACAGCGCCGCGCGTTGCAGATAGGTGCCCTTGGCGCCGGTCGGCTTGGCCTTGATGATCGCATCGGCCAATGCCTTCGCGTTCTCCAGCAGCTTCTCCTCGGGAAAGCTCGCCTTGCCGATGCCGGCATGGACGATCCCCGCCTTCTCGGCGCGAAACTCGACCTGGCCGGCCTTGGCCGCCTGGATGGCGCCCTTCACGTCCATCGTCACCGTGCCCAGGCGCGGGTTCGGCATCAGCCCGCGCGGACCCAGCACTTTGCCCAGCCGGCCGACCAGCGCCATCATGTCGGGCGTCGCGATGCAGCGGTCGAACTCGATCTGCCCCGCCTGGATCTTCTCGGCCAGATCCTCGGCCCCCACCACGTCGGCCCCGGCGGCGTGCGCCTCCTCGGCCTTGGCGCCGCGCGCGAACACGCCGATGCGCAGCGTCTTGCCGGTGCCGTTCGGCAGGCTGACCAGCCCGCGCACCATCTGGTCGGCGTGGCGTGGGTCGATGCCGAGATTCATCGACATCTCGATTGTCTCGTCGAACTTGGCGCGGGCGTTGCGCTTCACCACGCCCACCGCCTCGGCGAGCGCATAGGTCTTGCCGTGACTGAAGTTGGCATAAGCCTCCGCCAGCCGCTTGCCGTGCGCCATAGTCAGCCCTCCACCACGGTAATGCCCATGGAGCGGGCGGAGCCGGCCAGCATGGAGACGGCGCCCTCGACATCGTTGGCGTTCATGTCCACCATCTTGCGCGCAGCGATCTCGCGCAGTTGGCTGGTGGTCACGCGACCGACCGCGGCACCCTTGCCCGGCGTGGTCGTGCCCTTGGTGATGCCGGCCGCCTTTTTAAGGAAATAGGTGTTGGGCGGCGTCTTCATGACGAAGCTGAAGGTGCGGTCGCCATAGGCGGTGATCACCACCGGCACCGGCATCCCCGGCTCCATCTGTGCCGTGACGGCGTTGAACTCCTTGACGAAGGCCATGATGTTCAGCCCGCGCTGGCCCAGCGCCGGCCCCACGGGCGGCGACGGATTGGCCTTGCCGGCGGGAATCTGCAATTTGATGTAGCCGACGATCTTCTTCGCCATCCCTGGCTCCTCTGTCCAAGGGACCGCGGTGCATGCGACCTGCCTGCGCCAAATAGCGCAGGCACACGGTCTCCCGCGTTCCAGTGAGGCGCGGGAGCTAGCCCAAGCAGGCCTGCCTGTCCAGCGGAATCTTGCGCGCGCGCGCCTCAACGCCCGTCCCTAGCGGTCGAGGTCGAGATCGGTCACGGGCACGAAGCCCGGCGTGCCGCCCAGCCGTGTCTCGGCCCATTGCGTGAAGTTGCGCCAGACCAGCTGGCGCACCGCGAGCCTCGTGCCGGGTGGCAGGTGGACCCGCACCGTCGAGGCGCGGTCCGCCTCGGCATAGAGGTCGGCACCAGGGCTGCGCACGACGGCCCCCTGGCCGGGCTGTCCAGGTGCGGGGGCCACGGCCAGCCCCACGACCGGCGCGGCGGCCCCGCCCGTCGCGGGCAGACTCGCGTACAGGGCGAAGGCACCGCCGCCCAACGCCGCGAGCAGCACGACGACGCCGATGATGCCCGCGAGCTGCCGGCCGGTGCGGGCGCGATCCAGTGCCTCGCGCAGCCGGTTCGCTTCGGCACGCAGTTCCTCGCGGTCGTGGTTCGCCTGCTGCAAGGCGATTTCCAGCTGTTCCAGGCTGTGCTCCAGCCCCTGCGTCTGGCCGGCCAGCCGGTCGGCGCGGGCGGCAAGCTCCGCCGTCTGCTTCGCGGCCGCCCCGAGGCTGCCGGCGCCCGCCATGAAGATCGCTTTCAGATGCCCGCCACTCAGCCCCAGACGGCGGGCCAGCGTGCCAACCGCCCGCCCGGCCGCCTCCGCCTCGCCATCATCGCCGACCAGCATGGCGATGCGGCTGGCCAGCCGCTCCAGTTCCGCCTGGCGGGTTCCTGTCACCGATCCAGCACCAATTCGATCAGGAACGGGCCGGACCGCGCCTGCGCGCTGCTGAACAGATCGGCGAATCGCTCCATGCTGGTCGCCTGCGCCGCCTCGACCCCCATCCCGCCCGCGAGCCGCACCCAATCGAGGTCCGGGCGGTTCAGCTCCATCATATCAAGTGCCGTGCGTCCCGGGTTGCCGCCTTCTTCGCCGGCGCCGACGCCTGCCAGCTCCGCCAGCAGGATGGCATAGCGCCGGTTGGACAGGATGATTGTCGTCACATCCAGCCGCTCGCGCGCCTGCGTCCACAGCGCCTGCAAGGTGTACATGGCCGAGCCATCCGCCTCCAGGCTCACCACGCGCCGTCCGGGTGCCGCGATCGCGGCACCCGTCGCGAGCGGCAGGCCGGCGCCGATGGCACCGCCAGTCAGTTGCAGCCAGTCATGCGGGGCAGCGCAGGCGGTCGCGGCAAAGAGCGGGCGGCCCACGCTCACGCTCTCGTCCACCACGATGGCACAATCGGGCAGCAGGGCGGCGAGGGATTGGCCGAGCGCCTCGCCCGACGGGGTGCCGCGGGCCGGGGGCGGGGCAGCCTGCTCGGTTACCGGTGGCAGCTTCGGCGCTCCCAGGCAGTCGGCCAGGGCGGCAAGGGCGCCGGCCACGTCCTGCTCCGGCCGGGCCAGCACATGCACCACCGCGTCCTGCGGCAGATGCGAACCTGGCTTGTCCGGATAGGCGAAAAACCCGACCGGCGCGCGCGCACCCACCAGCACGGCGTGCCGGGTTCCCCCCAGCCTCGCCAGCGCGTCGTCCACCGGATAGGGCACGCGCTCGATCCCCGGCCGGCCGCGGCCTCGCTCAATACGTGCGTTGGACATCGGGGCGATCAGCCGGGCGCCGGTAGCGGCGGCGATGCGGTGCGCGTCGGCGAGCGCCCCGGCGCGCAGGCCGCGCCCGCCGATGACAAGGAGAACACCCGCCTCGCTGCGCAGCAGCCGCGCCGTCTGCTCGATCAGGTGCGGAGCCACGGGTGCCGCGAGCGGCGGGGGCAGCGGCGCCACCGGCACGCCGTCCGGATTCCAGCACGTGTCCGACGGCAGGATCAGCGTGGCGATCTGCCCGTTGCCGGAACGCGCCGCCTGGATCGCCGCCGCCGCGTCGGCCCCCACCTGTTCCGCCGAGCCGGCGGTGCGCACCCAGGCCGACACGCCGCGCGCGAACCCCTCGGTATCGGCGGTCAGCGGCGCGTCGAGCGGGCGGTGATACGTCGCCTGATCGCCCACGCAATTGAGCAGGGGCACGCCGGCCCGCCGCGCGTTGTGCAGATTGGCCAGCCCGTTGGCGAGGCCCGGCCCGCAATGCAGCAGGGTGGCCGCCGGCCGGTCGGTCATGCGCGCATACCCGTCCGCCGCCGCCGTCGCCACGCCCTCGAACAGGCACAGCACGCAGCGCATGCCTGGAATGCGGTCCAGTGCGGCCACGAAATGCATCTCGCTGGTGCCGGGATTGGCGAAACACGTGTCGATCCCGCCGGCCAGGAGCGTGCGGACCAGGCTTTCCGCGCCGTTCATCGACTGATAACCACGCTGCTCATGCGCACCGTCCTCTATGCCGAAGCCATGTATCCCGATGACCGTGTGGAGCGCGAGGTGTTCGGCCCCGCGGCGCGCATCCTGAGACCCGGCTCGGCGAGCGTCGCGGCGCTGTCGGATGAGGATTGCGCGGCGGCCGAGGGGTTGATGATCTTCCGCCACTGGCTGCGGCGCGAGGATCTGCCGCGTTTCCCCCGCCTGCGCGCGGTGGTGCGCATGGGCGTAGGCTATGACCGGCTGGACCGCCCGGCCCTGGCCGAGCGCGATGTCGTCGTCTGCAACGTGCCCGATTACGGCACGACGGAGGTGGCCGACCACGCCATCGCCCTGGCGCTGGCGCTGCGGCGCGGCCTGCTGCTGCATCACGAGGCGCAGCGCCAGCCGGATGCCGCGTGGCGGGTCATCGACTCGCCGCTGATCCGCCGCTCCGGCGTGCAGGGATTCGGCGATCGTGGGCCTTGGCCGTATCGGCACGGCGGTGGCACTGCGGGCCAAGGCGTTCGGCTTTCGCGTGATGTTCTTCGACCCGTACCTGCCGAACGGCACCGAATTGGCGCTCGGCATCGAGCGGGCGCGCAGCCTGCCGGAGCTGCTGGCGCAGTCCGACGTGCTGTCGCTGCACGCGCCGCTGACGCGCGGCACGCGCGGCATGATCGGCGGCGCGCGAATTGGCGATGCTGCCGCCGGACGCGATCGTGGTGAACACGGCGCGGGGTCCGATCCTCGACCTGGACGCGCTGGAGGCGGCGTTGCGGGGCGGCCGGCTGGCGGGCGCCGGGCTCGACGTGCTGCCAGTCGAGCCGCCGGCCGAGCCGGTGCCGCAATTGCTGGCGGAATACCGGGCGCGGGCGCCGTGGCTGGAGGGCCGGCTGATCGTGACACCGCACAGCGCCTTTCACACGCCGCAGGCCTGGGCGGACATCCGCCGCAAATCTGCCGAGACGATGCTGGCGGCACTCGACGGCCAGCCGCAGAACGTGATCACGCCGGAGATGGACTGAACGCCGTGACAGGACGCCCGCACCCCCGCCGGCGCCGTGCCGCGGTGGCCGCCCTGATCCTCGTGCTTCTGGCCCCGTTGCCGGCGTGGGCACAGGCGGTGCCAGGCCCTGCTCCGACCGGACAGGAACTCGTGGTGGGCACGAAGGACGCGCCGCCCTTCGCGATGAAGGGGCCCGACGGGCAATGGAGCGGCATCGCCATCGATCTGTGGCGCCGCATCGCCGAGCAACTGCACCTGCGCTACCGCTTCGAGGAATCCAGCATCGAGGGGCTGATCGACGGGACCGCGCATGGCAAGTTCGATGCCGCGATTGCGGCGCTGAGCGTCACCGCCGCACGCGAGCAGCGGGTTGACTTCACCCAGCCCTTCTACACGACCGGCCTTGGCATCGCGGTTCCGGCCGACCCGGTGATGACGTGGTGGCCGCTTGTGCGCAGCATTTTCTCGGTGGGTTTCATCCGCGCCATCGCCGCCCTGGTCGCCGTGGCGCTGGCGGTCGGCTGCGTGGTCTGGGCGCTGGAACGGCGCCACAACGAGCATTTCGGCGGACGTCCATCGCGCGGACTGGGCTGGAGCATGTGGTGGTCGGCGCTGGTGATGACGCAGTCGGGTGCCAGTGCGGGCGAGCGGGTGCCGATGACCTTGCCGGGGCGCATGGTCGCGGTCACCTGGATGACCGCGTCGGTCATCGTCATCGCGGCGTTTACCGCGGCCCTGACCTCGCAGCTCACGATGACCAAGCTGCACGGACTGGTGCATGGACAGGACGATCTGCGATCGGTGCGCACCGGCGCAATCGCGGGTACTGCCACCATCGGCTATCTGGACCGCGAACACATCCGCCACCGCCAATTCGCGACCCCGCAAGACGCGCTGCGGGCGCTGCGGGCGGGCAAGGTCGATGCCGTCGTCTATGATCGCGCGCTGCTGACCTGGATCGTGCGGACCCAGTTCTCCGGCTCCATCCAGGTTCTCGACACCGTGTTCGACCCGCAGACCTACGCGATCGCGCTGCCCATCGGCAGCACGCTGCGCGCACGCATCGACCCCGTGCTGCTCAATGACATCGAGAGCGACTGGTGGCGGGAGTTGCTGTTCCGGTATCTGGGGACGACGTGACCGGACGACATGAATTCGCTATCAGCACGCAATATCGGTTTTGGCGAAATCGTCCCCCTTGAACAGCAGCCTGGCATTGTTCGCCCTGGCGCAAGCGTAGGCGAAGCAATCCCCCATGTTGAGCGCCGCGGGATGTCGTCCCTTCCCGAACCTCGCATAAGCATCGGTCGCGACCTCGAATTCGCGCTCGCCAATCGCGACAAACCGGACATTCGCCGCTTCGAGATATCGCCCGACATCGGCGCGAGCCGCATTAACGGAAAAGGCATAGCGACGACACAACGCCGCAACCGTCTCCCAAACTGACAAGGGGGAACAGAGTCTGTGCGAATCGGCTTCATTCTGATCGGCGAGAAGCGGCCAGTCCGGTTCCTCCGTGAGGACGGCGACGAAGGCCGGCGCATCCACGAATATCGTCACTCCTCCCCCGACAACTCGTCGAAGAACGCCTTGTCGGCCACGAGGCCGGTCGGGGGTGGCAGGGGATGTTCTGCCCGCAATCGAGCGAACCGCTCACGCAGCGGCACCCCCTCCGTCGCCCGGTCGAGGTCCGCCCGTACAGCGTGACGCACAGCCTCCTGCTTGGTTGTGCCACGCAGCTTCGCGAGCCGCGCAACCAGTTCCGCCGTTTCATCGTCCTTGATGTAGAGCGGCATGTCACCTCCCCATGGCCGGTATATCCAGATCACGCTATGTGGATATCCGATCCGTGCCAATCCAGCCCACTCCGCAGCCCTGCCGTAACGCTCAGACAATTGACACCCCCGCGCCCCGCCCGCACTTTGCGCCCTCGCGCGCGGGCGCGGAGTCAGGATTCGGGGCGGAGACGAGATGGCTGACAGCAGCGACGACCACAGCAAGGACGCCGGGCCGAACCGGCTGCGCAGCCGGCGGTGGTTCGACGATCCGCATGATCCGGCCATGACGGCGCTCTATATCGAGCGCTACCTCAATTTCGGCCTGACCCCGGAGGAGCTGCGCGGCAACAAGCCGGTGATCGGCATCGCCCAGACCGGCTCGGACATCTCGCCCTGCAACCGCCACCACCTCCAGCTCGCCAGCCGCCTGCGCGACGGCATCATCGCCGCCGGCGGCCTGCCGCTCGAATTCCCGATCCACCCGGTCCAGGAGACGGGCAAGCGCCCGACCGCGGCGCTGGACCGCAATCTCGCCTATCTCAGCCTGGTCGAGGTGCTGCACGGCTATCCGCTCGACGGCGTGGTGCTGACCACCGGCTGCGACAAGACCACCCCGGCCTGCCTGATGGGGGCGGCCACGGTCAACATCCCCGCCATCGTGTTCTCCGGCGGGCCGATGCTGGATGGCTGGCATAATGGCAAGCTGGCCGGCTCCGGCATGTGCGTCTGGGATGGCCGCCGCCTCTATGCCGAGGGCAAGATCGACTACGAGGAGTTCATGGCCCTCGTGGTCAGCTCCGCCCCCTCGGTCGGCCATTGCAACACGATGGGCACCGCCAGTTCGATGAACTCGCTGGCCGAGGCGCTGGGCATGTCGCTGCCCGGCTGCGCCATGATCCCCGGCCCGTACCGCGAGCGCGGCCAGATGGCGTACTACACCGGCCAGCGCATCGTGGACATGGTGCGCGAGAACCTGCGCCCGTCGGACATCATGACCAAGCAGGCGTTCGAGAACGCGGTGGTGGCCGCCGCCGCCCTCGGCGCCTCGTCGAATTGTCCGATCCACATGGTGGCGATCGCCCGGCACATGGGCGTGGATCACACGCTGGACGATTGGCAGCGGCTCGGCCCCGACATCCCGCTGCTGGTCGATTGCCAGCCGGCCGGGCGCTTCCTGGGCGAGGCGTTCCATCGCGCGGGCGGCGTGCCGGCGGTGATGAAGGAGCTGCTCAAGCGCCGGCAAGCTGCACGGCGACGTGCGCACCGTCACCGGCCGGACGCTGGCCGAGGATCTGGAGACCGCCACCGGCCCGGTCGATCGCGAGGTGATCCGCGAGTACGCGCAAGCCGCTGAAGGAGCACGCCGGCTATGTCGTGCTGACCGGCAATCTGTTCGACAGCGCGGTGATGAAGACCAGCGTGATCGACCGCGAGTTCCGCGAGCGCTTTCTGTCCGACCCGGCGCATCCCAACGTGTTCGAGGGCAAGTGCTGTCGTGTTCGAGGGGCCGGAGGACTATCACGCCCGCATCGAGAACCCCGATCTTGGCGTGGACGAGCACACGGTCATGGTGATCCGCAATTGCGGGCCGGTCGGCTATCCCGGCTCGGCCGAGGTGGTCAACATGCAGCCGCCGGCCGCCCTGCTGAAGCGCGGCATCAATGCCCTGCCGACCATGGGCGACGGGCGGCAGAGCGGCACCTCCGGCTCGCCGTCGATCCTCAACGTCTCGCCAGAGGCGGCGGTGGGCGGCGGGCTGGCGCTGCTGAAATCGGGCGACCGCATCCGCATCGACCTCAACCGCAACCGGGTCGATGTGCTGCTGCCCGATGGCGAACTGGAGGCGCGCCGCGCCGCCTGGAAGCCGTCCGCGGCGATGCCGCCGAACAAGACGCCGTGGGAGGAGATCTACCGCACCCAGGTCGGCCAGCTCGGCACCGGCGGCGTGCTGGAGCCGGCCACCGCCTATGTCAAATGATCGAGACGCGCGGCGAGAGCCGGAACAATCACTGAGTGGCCGCGGCACCACCCCACCCGGCCCTTCGCGCCGGGTGGCGCGCAGCGCCGGGTGGGCCGCGGCTATCGGCATGAGCTGGATAGGAACGACACATGGCAGGCAGGCTTGCGGGCAAGACCGCGTTCACCACGGCGGCCGCGGCGGGCATCGGCCGGGCCGCCGCGATCGCGCTGGCGGCGGAGGGTGCCCGCGTGATCGCCACCGACCGCGACGAGAAGGGACTGGCGGGGCTGGAGGCGCATGGCATCACCACGGCACGGCTGGACGTGCTGGACGCCGCTGCCATCGTCGCCGCACAGAAACAGTACGGCGACGTGGACATCCTGTTCAACTGCGCCGGCATCGTCCACCAGGGCACCGTGCTGGACGCCACCGAGGACGAGTGGGATCTGGAGTTCAACATCAACGCGCGCGGCATGTTCCGCACCATCCGCGCCTTCCTGCCCGGCATGGTGGCGCGTGGACGCGGCTCGATCATCAACATCTCGTCCGTCGCCAGCAGCGTCAAAGGCGTGCCGAATCGCTGCGTCTATGGCGCGAGCAAGGCGGCGGTGATCGGATTGACGAAGGCTGTCGCCGCGGATTTCATCGGCCGCGGAATCCGTTGCAACGCGATCTGCCCCGGCACCACGCAATCGCCGAGCCTCGATGATCGCATCGCCGCCAACGCAGGTGCCGCCGGCAGCGTGGAGGCGGCGCGCGCCGCGTTTGTGGCGCGCCAGCCGATGGGCCGGCTCGGCACCGTGGAGGAGATGGCAGCACTGGTCGTGTATCTGGCGAGCGACGAGTCGGGCTTCATGACCGGCCAGGCGGTGGTGATCGACGGCGGCCATTCGCTCTAGCCAGGAACGCACAGATGCGCTTCCTCCATCTGGTGCTGCCGCTTGCAATCGCAGGCTGCCTCGCCGCCTGCACCACCTCGCAAACCCAGACGGTGCAACTCGCGGCGATCGCCCCGGCCGCCGCTCCGCCAGCACCGCCGCCGCACCGTGTGACGATCCCCGTCCGCAATGTCGGGGCCCCGTCCGGCCAACAGCAGCGGCTGGATTTCTTCGCCTCGCTGGACAACGCATGTGTGCCGCTCGGCAGGCCGTCCGTCGCTGTCATCCGCCCGCCCGCACACGGCCATGCAGAGGGGCGGCAGTTCGCATATTATCCGGGCTATTCGGCCAGCAATCCGCACGCACACTGCAATGACCGCAAGGTTCCGGGCGAGGCGCTCTTTTACACGTCCGATCCAGGCTATGCGGGGGCGGACCCCTTCATCGTCTCGGTGCTGTTTCCCTCCGGCAACCGGATCACGCTCGCTTATGCGATGGTCGTGCAATAGGCAGCGACCTCGCGCCACTTTCCAAGGAGTCTGTGAATGAAACTGCTGCGCTATGGCGAGGCCGGAGCCGAAAAGCCGGGCCTGCTCGATGCCGAAGGGCATATCCGCGATCTCTCGGGCGCGGTGGCCGACATCAGCGGCGAGACGATCAGCCCTGCGGGCCTAGCGAAGCTCGCGACGCTCGATCCGGCCGCGCTGCCGCTTGTCGCAGGCAATCCCCGCCTCGGCCCGTGCGTCGCGCGGCCGCTGAACTTCCTGTGCATCGGCCTGAACTATGCCGACCACGCGGAGGAGACGGGTGCCCCCATCCCGAAGGAGCCGATCATCTTCATGAAATCGCTCTCCGCCTATTGCGGGCCGAACGACGACGTGAAGATCCCGCGCGGCTCGAAAAAGACCGATTGGGAGGTGGAGCTGGGTGTGGTGATAGGCACCACCGCCCGCTACGTGCCGGAGAACGAGGCGATGGCGCATGTCGCCGGGTTTTGCGTCATCAATGACGTGAGCGAGCGCGAGTTCCAGATCGAGCGCGGCGGCACCTGGGACAAGGGCAAGGGCTGCGACACGTTCGGCCCGACCGGCCCGTGGCTGGTGACGAAGGACGAGGTGGCGCGACTGGCGCAACCTGTCCATGTGGCTCGATATCGACGGCAAGCGGATGCAGAACGGCAGCACCCGCACCATGATCTTCGGCGTGGACAAGCTGGTCTCCTATGTCAGCCACTTCATCACCTTGCACGCGGGCGACATCATCAGCACCGGCACGCCGCCGGGCGTGGGCCTGGGCATGAAGCCGCCGGTCTATCTGCGTCCGGGCCAGGAAATCCGCCTCGGCATCCAGGGCCTGGGCGAGCAGCGGCAGCGCACGGTCGCGGCCTGACGGAGCACCGTGAGCGACCCCGTCCGCGTCAAGATCTGCGGCATCAACAGCGCCGAGGCGTTCGACGCGGCGTGCGACGCGGGTGCGGATTGGGTGGGGTTCGTGTTCTTCCCGCCCTCGCCCCGCTTCGTGACCCCCGCGCAGGCGGCGCGCTCAGCGCACGCCGGGAAGGCGGGCCGCTGCGCGTCGGCCTGTTCGTCGAGCCGACCGACGATCAGGTGGCGGATGCGCTTTCAGTCGCTCGCGCTGGACGTGCTGCAACTCTATGCCGATGCGGCGCGGGTGGCCGCGTTGCGGGCGCGGTTCGGTGTCGCGGTGTGGCGCGCGGTCGGCGTCGCCTCCCGCGCAGGAGTTGCCGGACGCGCTGGACGGGGCGGACGGGTTGCTGATCGAGGCGAAAGCCCCGCCGGACGCGACCCGCCCCGGCGGCAATGCTGTCCCGCTGGATTGGTCGCTGACAGCGGGATGGCACGCACCGGGACCGTGGCTGCTGGCGGGCGGATTGACCCCGGAGAATGTCGGCGCGGCGATCCGCCTGTCCGGGCGCTGGCGGTAGACGTGTCGTCGGGAGTGGAGCGCGCCAAAGGCATCAAGGATGTCGGGCTGATCCGGCAATTCGTGTCGCGCGCCCGGTCACCCTCACCAGCCCTTAGGGAGAGGGGGCCGTCTGCTCCCTCTCCCTAAGGGAGAGGGCTGGGGTGAGGGTGGATGTGTCGGCATCTACCCAGCCGGCAGAAGCCGCTCCACCAGCGTCGCCCAATAGGAGGCGCCGACCGCCAGGACGTCGTCGTTGAAGTCGTAGCGCGGATGGTGCAGCGACGGGTCGTCCGTCCCCCTGCCGCCGCCCAGCATGATGAAGGCGCCTTGCGTCGCTTGCAGCATGTAGGCGAAATCCTCACCGCCCATCGTGGGTCTGTCCATGTGACGCACCGCATCGGCGCCCGCGACCACCGTGGCCGCTTCGCGCGCCCGCGCCATCGCCTCGGGATCGTTCACCACCGCCGGGTAGGTGCGCACGAAGCTCACATCGACCTGCGCACCGAAGCTCTCGGCCACGCCCTGGGCGATGCGCCGCACGCCGGCCTCCAGAACGTCACCCGTCGCCGGCGTGAACCAGCGCGCCGTGCCCAGCAGGCGCACCGTCTCGGGGATCACGTTATGGATGTTGCCGCCGCTGATGCTGCCGACGCTCACCACGCCGCTCTCGGTCGGATCGACATTGCGCGAGACGATGCTCTGCAAGGCGACGACGAGATGGCTCGCGACCAGAATGGGATCGACGCCCAGATGCGGCTGCGCCGCGTGCGCGCCCCGGCCGATGACGTCGATCTCGATCGTGGCGCACGCCGCCATTGTCGGCCCGTCGCGCCACAGGAAGATGCCGGCCGGCATGCGCGGCCAGTTGTGCATGCCGTACACCTGTTGCATCGGAAAGCGCTCGAACAGGCCCTCCTGCACCATCATGCCGCCGCCGCCGAACCGTTCCTCCGCCGGCTGGAAGATCACGTAGGCGGTACCGGCAAAATTGCGGGTCTCGGCCAGGTAGCGCGCGGCGCCCAGCAGCATCGCGGTATGCCCGTCATGGCCGCAGGCGTGCATCACCCCGGGATTGGTCGAGGCGTGCGGCAGTCCGGTCTGCTCGGTGATCGGCAGCGCATCCATGTCGGCGCGCAGGCCGATCGCCCCGCCTTCGGCCCGGCCACGGATCACGCCCACCACCCCGGTCTGCGCCAGCCCGGCATGCACCTCGTCCACGCCGAACGCACGCAGTTTCTCCTGCACGACCGCGCTGGTCCGCTGTCTCCTGCAAGGAGAGTTCGGGATGGGCGTGCAGGTCGCGCCGCCACGCCGTCATGTCGTCCTGGAACGCGGCGATGCGGTTGACCACGGGCATGGCGTCAGGCCGCCCGCATCGCCCGGTATTCGCGTCGCACGATGTCCATCAGCTCGGCCACCGAGGTCGAGGCCGCGGCACTCTCATAGGTGACGCGCCCGCGCTGCATCAGCATGATCCGGTCGGCGATCTCCAGGGTCTGCGCGTAGTTGTGCATGATCATGACGATCGACATGTCGCCGCGCGATTTCAGGCGCAGGATCAGGTCGATGATCGACGCCGCCTCGCGCGCCCCCATCGCCGCCAGCGGCTCGTCCAGCAGCAGGATGCGGGCGTTGGAGTTCACCGCGCGCGCCACCGCGATCGCCTGGCGCTGGCCGCCCGACAGGCGTTCCACCGGCAGATCGACCGAGGGGATGTGCACGCCGATCTCCGCCAGCAGCTCGCGCGTACGCTTGCGCATCGCGCGGTTGTTGAGGAACCGGATCGGGCCGGGATACAGGATTTCCCGGTTCAGAAACAAATTGTGGTAGATGCTGAGCGAGTTCGCCAGCGCCAGATCCTGATACACGCATTCGATGCCCAGCGAACGCGCGTGATCGACAGAGTGCAGCGCCATCTCCTGGCCGCGCACGAACAGCTTGCCCTCGGTCTGCGGCTGGAACCCGGTCAGGATCTTCATCAGCGTCGATTTGCCGGCACCGTTGTCGCCCAGGATGCCGAGAATCTCGCCCTGCTCCAGATGCAGCGAGACGCCGTCGAGCGCGGTCACGGCGCCGAACCGCCGCACGATGTTCTCGGCGCGCAGAACCTCGGTCAATGCAAGCCCCCGGTGCGACGCAGTTTGCTCACGTTCAGGTTGAACAGCATCGCCGCCAGGATCGCCGCGCCCAGGATGGTCGGGAACACGAAGGCGTTGGTGCCGATCAGGGTCAGGCCGTCCTGCAAGACGCCCAGCACGATGGCGCCGATCAGGCCGCCGATCATCGTGCCGGAGCCGCCGGTGAGCGGCGTGCCGCCGATCACGCCCGCCGCCACGGCGTAGAACATGACCTGCGTTCCGCCCGCGAGCGGATCGCTCGACGAGATGCGAAAGCCCTCCAGAATGCCGGTGAACCCGGCCAGCATCCCGCAGATGACGAAGTTGCCGATTTGCAGCCGGCTCACGTTGATCCCGGATTCGCGGGCACCGAGGGGGTTCGCGCCGGCGGCGATGGTGTGCAGGCCCCAGCGCGTGTGGCGCAGCACGACGTGCATGACCGCGACCACGACCAGCGCCCAGAGGATCTCGGAAAAGCCCCAATTGCCGAAGAACGCCTGAAACGCGGGGCTGCCCGGTGGACTGACCGGCGCACCGTGCGAGATGGTGAGCGTGATGCCGTTCAGCAGGAACAATGTGCCGAGCGTGGTGACGAAGGACGGGATGCGCAGCAGCACCGTCACCACCCCGTTGACCAGTCCCACCAGAGCCGAGGCGCCTACGCCCAGCAGCAGCGCCAGGAAGACCGGGACACCCGCCTGGGCGGCGAAGAACATGATGAATGGCGCGAAGGCGAAGGTCATGCCGGCGGAGAGGTCGATGTCTCCGCCGATCATCAGCATGATCTCGCCGCAAGCGATGATGGTCCAGGGTGCCACGAACTGCGACAGATTCTCGAGGCTCGGCTGCGAGCCCAGGAAATCCGCGTTCTGATACTGGAAATAGCCAGCCAGGATCACCGCCACCAGCAGGATGCTGGATTCGCGCCATCGGAAGATGACGTCCAGCACGCCCGGCCGGCTGACGGCGACTGCCGGGCTCGCCGCACCCTGGCTCATGGGTTCAGAGCGCTCCCATCGGCACGATGCGCGGTGCCGAGGAGTTGCCCTCGTAGCGGGTCTTGGTGTTCAGGTACGGCTTCACCGTCTCCTTGGTGACGAATTTCAGGCCGGTATTGCACTCGGCCGGACCGACCAGCCCGCCCGAGGCCAAGGTCACGAACATCTGCATCACCGTGTAGAAGCCCTGCAAATAGGGCTGCTGGTCGATGGTGAAGTCGAGGAAGCCGTCGTTGATCAGCTCCAGCGTGCGCGGCAGCAGATCGTAGCCGCCGCCATGCACGCCCTTCGCGGGCAGGTTGTACTGCTTCATCGTCTCGGCTACACCCTGGGTGCTGCCGCCATCGACCGCGAACATGCCCTTCAGATCCTGGTGGCCCAGGTAGAAGGCCTTGATCTTCGACAGCTCCTCGTTGACCGTCGCCCCCGTGGCGATCACCTGGATGTCGATCTTCTTGCCCGACTTCTTGATCACCGAGGACGCGCCGTCCAGCCGGGGCTGGATGTTGAGCTGGCCGGGGGTGGCGATGAACATGCCGATCGTGCCGGAATCGACCAGCTTGACGATCCGCTCGCCCATCTGCACGCCCGAGCCGTACAGATCCTGGCCGATATAAGCGAGCCGCTTGTTGCCGCCGCCGGCCGGCGCATCGGCGTTGTACGAGAACACCGGGATGCCGGCGGCCAATGCCTTCGCGGTCGGCTGGTCGAACGCGTGCGGATCGACGATCGGCACCGCGATCGCGGCGGCCTTGGAGGCGATCGCAGCGTTCATGGCGTTGACCATTTCGGCGACGTCGGCGGTCGCCGAGCCGGTCCATTGATGGTCGCAGCCCAGCAGTTCGCAGGCGTCGGCGATGCCGTACTGGGTAGGCACGAAGAACGGGTTGGTCGTGACGTGATTGACAAACACGAACTTCCAGCGCGGGTGCTTGCCGAAGGGCTCGGCGGTCGCGGCACGCGCGGCAGCAGCGGGCGCCAAGCCCGCCGCACGCGGCGGCCGCCAGCACGGGGCCAGGGCCACGCCCTGCAATACCGCCCGGCGTGCCGCCGGACTGAGAGCGATGTCATCGGGCGTCTTGGTCATCTGTTCCCTCCGTTGGCGCTTCGCCTCGTTGCGGCGCAGCTCGTGACCATCTTTAGTGGTCCCAGTTATTTGTCTGACGCAAGGGCCGGCCGCTGCCGCGCGGCGTATTCGCGGATGCGGCGCGCCATGGCAGCGATACCATTGCCGCGATTGGTGGACAGCGCCTCGATCACGCCCAGCTCCTTCAGAAAGGCCGGATCTGTGGCCATGTATTTCCTCCGGCGTGCGCCCGGAATAGACCCGCAGCAGCATGGCGGCCAGCCCCGAGACGATGGCCGCATCCGATATGCCGGCGAAGAACAGGCGCCCGCCGCGGGCCAGCGCCTCCATCCAGACCCGGCTCTGGCAACCGGGCACGCGATGGGCGTCGTCGGCCCAGGCATCGGGGAACGGCGGCAGCTTGCGGCCGAGTTCGATGATATACTCGTAGCGGTCCATCCAGTCGTCGAACACGGAGAGTTCGTCAGCGATGGCCGCGACCGCCTCGGCGGCGCTTGGCTCGGCGGGGATGATGAAGGGGTCAGTCGCTGCTGCGGACATGATGCGCGACCCGGCTTGTGAACTCATTGTCTGTGCTCTTGCCGGATGCCAGCGCGAACATGGCGATAACGGCCTCGGCGTCCGGCGGGTCGAAGCTGGCGTCGTTAAAATCCAGGAAAGTGACGAGCGCGGCAAACGCAGTACGCTTGTTGCCATCCACGAAGGGATGGTTGCGCGCAACGCCGATCGCATAGAGTGCGGCAAGCTCGGCCGATGAGGGACTGCCGTAGCCCGCCAGGTTCAGCGGGCGCGCCAGCGCGCTCTCCAGCAAACCTTCGTCGCGGATACCGCTCACCCCGCCGTGGTCCGTAAGTTGCTCGTCGTAAATCGCCAGAACCAGCTTGCGCGACAGCCAGACCGTCACTTCGCCAGCTCGTGCAGAACCGTGCGCCACCGCTTCATCAGCTTGCGCGCCCGCGCCATCTGCGCCTCGAACTCGGGATCGGAGGTGGTGAGGCGCAACCCCTCGGGAGTCTCGACCGCATACAGCGTGTCACCCTTGTCCACGCCAAGCTTCACCAGCAGTTCCCGTGGGAGAACCACACCCACCGAATTGCCGACAGCGCGTAACTTAAGCTCCACGACACCCTCCTGGGTTCATACAGCTGTTATGACTGTCGTTAATGCCGCCGTCGAGCAGGAAGACGTCTCTTGGTCTGGCATCGAGCGGCGATCTACTGATGCAGAACCGAACGAAGGGATGCCAATGCGGAGACACCTAGCAAGAACCTGGTCGTCCAAGAGTAGGGAAATCTTGGCCTTGTCCGCGCTTCTGCTGATTGCCATTGCCCAACCGGCTGTTGCAGGCGAGACCGCCGCCTCGGCTGCGATGAGGCTGTTCAAGGCTGCCTGCATCGACAACATGCGGTCGCCCGACCAAGTTCGCTCCTGGGCAAAAATGCACGGTCTGCCGGTGATTGCGAACCCGGATTCCCTCGCGCTCTTCGTCGGGCCAGGAGGCCAGGGGGGCGCCTGGTCCGCTCCCACCTCCTCCGGCCCGCTGGTCCTATCGATCCGGGGAGAGTCGCGCGGCTGCACGGTCTGGACGAAGGACGCTGATCCAGACGAGGTTCTCGCCGACTTCCGTCGGGTTCTGGAAGGCGTGAGTCGCCCTGGCCTGGCTGTCATCAAGCTCCGCGACGAGAACCCTCCAACACCCCTCGGCCGGGCTCGTCTGGTCGCCTACACAGTCGCGCGTCCTCACGCTCCGACAGGCTTCATCTTCACGGCACTCACTAAGCCGATCCCAGGCAGCGCGATACAGACACAGCTCGAGCTTGCTCGAGTGACACTGCAGGACAACAGCGCCGACTCCGTAACCGCGTCCCAGGTTCGCCGTTAAACCGGGACGGGCCTACAAAATGAACCGACTCAAATCCCCCTGGCTCGCCAGCGGCGCCACGCGTTCGCGCACGTAGGCGCCGTCCACCACCACCGCCTCGCCGCCGCGGTCGCTGGCGGAAAAGCTGATCTCCTCCAGCAGCTTCTCCAGCACCGTGGACAGGCGCCGCGCGCCGATATTCTCCACCCGCTCGTTGATGTCCGCCGCCAGTTCCGCCAGCGCGTCCACCGCGTCGTCGGCGAAGGTCAGGGTCACGCCCTCGGTGCTCATCAGCGCCTGATACTGCTTCAGCAGCGAGTGCTCCGGCTCGGTCAGGATGCGGCGCAGATCGGCGCGCGACAGCGGCGCCAGTTCGACGCGGATCGGCAACCGGCCCTGCAACTCGGGCAGCAAATCGGCGGGCTTGGCGAGATGGAACGCGCCCGAGGCGATGAACAGGATGTGGTCGGTCTTGACCGGCCCGTACTTGCTCGAGACCGTGGTGCCCTCGATCAGCGGCAACAGGTCGCGCTGCACGCCCTCGCGGCTCACGTCGCCGCCGCGGAAGCCGCCCTCCATCGTGCGCGCGCACACCTTGTCGATCTCGTCGATGAAGACGATGCCGTTCTGCTCGGCGTGCTCGATCGCCTCGCGGGTGATGCGCTCGTTGTCCAGCAGCTTGTCGGCTTCCTCGCGCTCCAGTGCTTCGCGCGCGGCCGCCACACTCATCTTGCGCTGCTGCATCGGGCCGCGGCCGAACATGCCCTTCATCATCTCGCCCAGGTTGATCACCTGGCCGGGCGGCATTCCGGGCATGTCCATCTGGCCGATCGGATTGCCGGGCGCTGCCTCCAGCGCCAGCTCGATCTCGCTTGTCCTCCAGCTCGCCGCTGCGCAGCATCCGCCGGAACTTTCCGCGCGTGTCGGCGGCCGCATGTTCGCCGGTCAGCGCCGTGATCAACCGCTCCTCGGCATTGGTCTCGGCCTTGGCCTGCACCTCGCGCCTGTTCGTCTCGCGCAGCATGTTGAGGCTGACCTCGACCAGATCGCGGGCGATGCTCTCGACGTCGCGCCCGACATAGCCGACCTCGGTGAACTTGGTCGCTTCGACCTTCAGGAACGGCGACTGCGCGAGACGTGCCAGCCTGCGCGCGATCTCGGTCTTGCCGCAGCCGGTCGGGCCGATCATCAGGATGTTCTTCGGCACCACCTCCTCGCGGATCCCCAATTCGAGGTGCTGGCGGCGCCAGCGGTTGCGCATGGCGATGGCCACCGCGCGCTTCGCGTCGTTCTGGCCCACGATGAAGCGGTCAAGTTCGCTCACGATCTCGCGCGGCGAGTAGGTCGGGACTTCCATTCAATTATTCCTTACGAGCTCAATTTCTTACGAAATCGTCTCGACGATCACGCTGTGGTTGGTATAGACGCAGATATCGGCGGCGATCTTCATGGCGCGGCGGGCGACCTGCTCGGCGGTCAGATCGGGCATGTCAACCAGCGCCCGCGCCGCCGCCAGCGCATAGTTGCCGCCCGAGCCGATGCCGATCACCCCATCCTCCGGCTCCAGCACGTCGCCGTTGCCGGTGAGGGTAAAGCTGCGGTCGCGGTCGGCCACCGCCATCATCGCCTCCAGCCGGCGCAGATAGCGGTCGGTGCGCCAGTCCTTCGCCAGTTCGACGCAGGCGCGTTCGAGCTGGCCGGGGAAGCGCTCCAGCTTGGCCTCCAGCCGCTCCAGCAGGGTGAAGGCGTCGGCCGTGGCGCCGGCGAACCCGGCCAGCACCGCGCCGCCGGCGCCGATGCGGCGGACCTTGCGGGCATTGCCCTTGACCACGGTCTGGCCCATCGTGACCTGACCGTCGCCGGCCAGGGCCACCTGGCCGGCGCGGCGGACGCACAGGATCGTGGTGCCGTGCCAGCCCACGGTATCGTGAGGTGTCGTGTGATTGTGCATGATGGCGTTACATGGTCCAGGCCTCCGGCAGCCGGGCAAGACGCGCCGCCGCTCCACCGTTTGCCCGGCCCGGTCGCCTCGGCTAAGGCTGCCGCATGACCCGAGAGGCCTCCCTCAGCCGCGCCACCGGCGAGACCGACATCCGCCTGTCGCTCGATCTCGACGGCAGCGGCCGGGCGGAGATCGCAACCGGCATCGGCTTTCTCGACCACATGCTGACCAGCCTCGCCCGGCACGCCTTGTTCGATCTCAGCGTGGCGGCGCGCGGCGACCTGCATGTGGATTTTCATCACACGACCGAGGACGTGGGCATCGTGCTCGGCCAGGCGCTGCTGCGCGCCCTGGGCGAAAAGCGCGGCATCACCCGCTTCGGTCATGCGGTCGTGCCGATGGACGAGGCGCTGGTCGAGGCGGCGGTGGATTTATCCGGGCGCCCGTTCCTGGCCTGGGCAGTGCGGTTCGAGCGGCCCAAGATCGGCGAGATGGATACCGAGCTGTTCGAGGAGTTCTTCCGGGCCCTCGCCATGAACGGCTTGTTCAATCTGCACGTGACGGCCCGCGCCGGGGGCAACGCGCACCACGTCGCCGAGGCCTGCTTCAAGGCGACCGCGCGGGCGCTGCGAGCGGCGGTGGCGCTGGATTCGCGGCTGGGCGATGCCGTCCCGTCCACCAAGGGGGCGCTGTGAGGGTGTTCTCCGCGCACACGCGCGCCGCCGCGGCGCCGGTGCTGGTGCCCGAGCGCTTCTCCTGGGGAGCGTTCATCTTCGGGCCGCTCTGGCTGTTCGCGCATCGTGCACCTGGATCGCCGCTATCGTGGCGCTGTTCGCGGCCGCGCTGATCGCGCTCGCGCCGCAGGAATGGCGCGCGGCGCTGGGACTGGCGCTCGCGGTGTTGCTGGGCCTGTTCGGCCATGATCTGCGCCGCTGGTCGCTGGCGCGGCGCGGCTTCCTGCTGGCGCATGTCGTGGCGGCGCGTGACCAGGACGAGGCGATGGCGCGGCTGCTGGCAGCGCGGCCGGACCTGATCGAGACGGCGGTGCGGTGAGGATCGCTGTCATCGACTATGGCAGCGGCAATCTCGCCTCCGCCGCACGCGCGCTGGCGGTCGCGGCCGAACGCGCAGGGATGGCGGCCGAAGTGGTCATCACCGCCGAGCCGGACGCGGTGGCGCGCGCCGATCGCATCGTGCTGCCCGGCCAGGGCGCTTTCGCCGACTGCGCAGCCGGGCTGGCCGCGATCCCCGGCCTGAGCGACGCCGTGGTCCAGGCCACCGATGCCGGCACGCCGTTCCTCGGCATCTGCGTGGGAATGCAGCTCATGGCACAGCGCGGATTGGAGCACACGATCACAAGGGGCTTTGGCTGGATCGCCGGCGACATTGCGGCAATGCATCCACCGGAGACGCTGCGCCTGCCGCAGATGGGCTGGAACGAGCTGGCATTTACTCCCGGCTCGCATCCATTGCTCGACGGCATAGCCCCCGGCGACCATGCCTATTTCGTCCATTCCTACGCGCTGACTGGCGGCGCCGCCGCGGATTGCCTCGCCACGACCGACTATGGCGGCCCGGTGGTGGCGATGGTCGCGCGCGGCAACCGCGCCGGCACGCAATTCCATGTCGAAAAGAGCCAGGACATGGGCCTGCGCATCCTGTGCAACTTCCTGCGCTGGCAGCCGTGAGCGAAACCCAAGAACTCGGTCGTCGTCATCGAGCGGATGACCGAGTTCACCGACGAGGATCTGGCAGCACTCTGCGAGGCTGCGGACGCGGCGATCATCGACGGCGGCGGCTTCGGCTGGATCAACCCGCCAGGGCGCGTGGCCCTGGAAGCGTATTTCCGCGGCGTGCTGCTGGTGCCCGGCCGCTCCCTCTATGCAAGCCGGCTCGACGGCACGCTGGTCGGCTCGGTGCAACTGGTGCGCCCGCCGCGCAACAACGAGGCGCAGGCCTTCGCCGCGCACCTGATGCACAGTTTCGTGGCGCCCTATGCGCGCGGGCACGGCATCGCCCGGCGCATGACCCTGCGCGTCGAGGAAGGCGCGCGGGCACTCGGCTATCACGTGCTGAACCTCGACGTGCGCGAGACGCAGGAGGCGGCGATCGCGCTGTACGAGAGCCTCGGCTACATCCGCTGGGGCATCCATCCCTGCTACGCGCGCGTGGGCGGCAAGACGATCCGCGGCATCCACTATTTCAAGGTGCTGCAACCCGACGGGAGGATCGTCGGATGAGCCTCACCCTCTACCCCGCGATCGACCTCAAGGATGGCGCCTGCGTGCGCCTGCAACGCGGCGACATGACGCGCGCCACGGTCTTTTCGCGCGACCCGGCGGCGCAAGCGCGTTCCTGGCAGGAGGCCGGGTTCCCGTGGCTGCACGTGGTCGATCTGAACGGCGCCTTCGCCGGACGGTCGGTGAATGGCGAGGCGGTGCGCGCGATCCTGGCGGCGACCAGCCTGCCGGTGCAGCTCGGCGGCGGCATCCGCGACATGGCCGCAATCGAGCACTGGCTTGCCGGCGGCGTGCGCCGAGTGATCCTGGGGAGCGCGGCTGCAAAACGTCCTGAGTTCGTCCGCGAAGCCTGCCGTGCCTACCCCGGTCGCGTCGCGATCGGCATCGACGCGCGAGACGGCATGGTGGCGACCGAGGGCTGGGCCGAAACCGGCAGCCTGCGCGCGGTCGATCTGGCGCGCCGCTTCGCCGATTGCGGAGCGGCGGCGATCATCCACACCGACATCGCACGCGACGGCATGTTGCAGGGCGTCAACATCGACGAGACACTGGCCATCGCCGATGCCGTGGACGTGCCGGTCATTGCGTCGGGTGGCGTGGGCGGGCTCGATGACCTCACCGCGCTGATGCATGCCGGCGCCGGACGTATCCAGGGTGTGGTCGTCGGGCGAGCGCTGTACGATGGCCGCATCGAGCCGTGCGCGGCACTGGCGCTGGTGGCGGCCTGACGCCACCAGCCGCATTGAGCATTGCGGGCGACTCGCGGCGCGCGTCTATGGGAGTAGAGTGGGCCGAGGCGGCATCGCCGTCCTGGACCGCCGCCCGGAGGAGCCGCCCCTTGCTGAAACTGCGCGTCATCCCCTGTCTGGACGTGAAGAACGGCCGCGTCGTCAAGGGCGTGAACTTCGTCTCGCTGCGCGATGCCGGCGATCCGGTAGAGCAGGCAGTGCTGTATGACGCGGCGGGTGCCGACGAGCTGACCTTCCTTGACATCACCGCGAGCCACGAGGGTCGCGGCACGATGCTGGATGTGGTGGCGCGCACCGCCGCGCGCATCTTCCTGCCGCTCACGGTCGGCGGCGGCATCGCCAGCACCGACGACATGCGCGCCCTGCTTTTGGCGGGGGCGGACAAATGCAGCATCAACTCCGCGGCCGTGGCGCGGCCGGCGCTGGTGGCCGAGGCGGCACGGCGGTTCGGCAGCCAGTGCGTCGTGGTGGCGGTCGATGCCAAACGGGCCGATGGCGGCACCTGGCACGTGTTCACGCATGGCGGCCGGCGCGACACCGGGCGAGACGCGCTGGCTTGGTGCCGACAGGTGGCCGAGCTGGGTGCCGGCGAGATCCTGCTGACCAGCATGGACCGTGACGGCACGCGGTCTGGTTTCGATCTCGATCTGCTGCGCGCCGTGTGCGGTGCCGTGCGGGTGCCGGTCGTGGCCTCGGGCGGAGTGGGCACGCTCGCGCATTTCGTCGAGGGCGCGCGCGCCGGCGCCACCGGCCTGCTCGCGGCCAGCGTGTTCCATTTCGGCACATTCACGATCGCCGCGGTGAAGCAGGCGTTGCACGCGGCTGGCTTGCCGGTGCGCCCGCTGACCGCGACCTCCCCACGCCTGGCGGCCTGAGCGCGCATGGCCAAGAAGATCAGCAAGCCGGGCGCCAAAAAAGCCAGCAAGCCCGGGGCCAAGAAAGCCGGCAAGGCGAGACTGCCGAAGCGGGTCGCCAAGGCGGCCGTCGCGGGCGACGCGGTACCCGGTGCGGCAGTGCTCGACCGGCTGCACGCCGTGGTGTTGACGCGTCGGGGTGCCGATCCCGCCGCCAGCCATTCGGCGCGGCTGCTGTCACGCGGCATCACCAAGGTCGCGCAGAAATTCGGCGAGGAAGCGGTCGAGTGCCTGATCGAGGCGGTCGCCGGCAACCGCGCGGCGCTGGTCAACGAAAGTGCAGACGTGCTCTATCATCTGCTGGTCATGTGGGTGGCGGCGGACGTGTCGCCCGCGGATGTCTGGGCCGAGCTGGTGCGGCGCGAGGGTATCTCCGGCATTGCCGAGAAGGCGGCGCGCGCCAGGACCCTGCTGCTGCGCCAGCGGATCAGGACGCGCAAGATTCCCTGATGGCGAGTGGCGGAGAGCGGTCATGGCGGTGAAGGGTCTGGGCCCGTACGACGACAGCAACATCTTCGCGCGCATCCTGCGCGGCGAGATCCCGAGCCGGCGCGTGTTCGAGGATGAATGGGCGGTGGCGTTCCACGACATCGCCCCGAAGGCGCCGGTGCATGTGCTGGTGCTGCCGCGCGGCCGCTATGTCTCGTTGGCCGACTTCTCAGCGCACGCCTCCGACGCCGAGATCGCCGGTTTCTGGCGCGCGGTCGGCCGTGTCGCGCGCGAGCTTGGGATGGAAGAGGCCGGATATCGCGCACTGGCCAACATGGGCGAGCATGCCGGGCAGGAAGTGCCACATTTCCATGTCCACCTGTTCGCCGGCCGGCCGCTCGGACCGATGCTGGCAGCCGCGCCCGGTTCGTAGCACCGCGCGATCTTGCGCGGGCGCCCCGGGGCCGGGTAAAGCCGCAGCTTCACCGCCACAATCGGGGCGCGCGCATCATGCAGTATCGCCAGCTCGGCCGCTCGGGCCTGCTCGTCTCAACCTTGACGATGGGCACCATGACCTTCGGCGGCCGTGGCAATTTCGCCAAGACCGGCAACACCGATGTCGCGGGCGCGACGCGGCAGATCGACATGTGCCTCGATGCCGGGGTCAATTTGCTCGATACGGCCGACGTCTATTCGACCGGCGCCTCGGAGGAGATCCTGGGCGAAGTCCTGCGCGGTCGCCGCCACCGCACGCTGGTCGCGACCAAGGCTCGGTTCCGCATGGGCGAGGGACCGAACCAGGTAGGGCTGTCGCGCCACCATCTGATCGCCGCCTGCCACGCCAGCCTGAAGCGCCTCGGCATCGACCATATTGACCTCTACCAGCTGCACGAATGGGACGGCCTCACGCCACTCGAGGAGACGCTGGAGGCGCTCGATACGCTCGTGCGCCACGGCCATGTCCGCTACGTGGGCGCATCCAACTATTCCGGGTGGCATCTGATGAAGGCGCTCGCGGTGCAGGATCGCGAGGGGTACGTGCGGCTGGTCAGCCAGCAGATCCACTACACCTTGCAGGCGCGCGAGGCCGAGTACCGAGCTGGTGCCGATCTCGCTCGATCAGGGCCTCGGCATCCTGGTCTGGAGCCCGCTGGCCGGCGGCCTGCTCTCCGGCAAGTTCCGCCGCGGGCAGAAGGGGCCGGAGGGCTCGCGCGCGCTGTCCGACTGGGGCGAACCGCCGATCCGACATCAGGAGAGGCTGTACGACATCATCGAGGTGCTGGTGGAAATCGCCGACGCGCGCGGCTGCTCGGCGGCGCAGGTGGCGCTCGCCTGGCTGCTCGGCCGTCCGGCCGTCACCTCGCTCGTGATCGGCGCGCGCACCGAGGAGCAGCTGGCCCTCAATCTGAAGGCGGCCGAGCTGGAACTGTCGGCCGAGGAGCGGGCGAAGCTCGACGCGGTCAGTGCGCCGCCATTGCTTTACCCCTACTGGCACCAGGTGCGCACGGCTTCGGACCGGCTGAGTGCGGCCGATCTGTCGCTGCTCGGCCCGCACGTGAAGCGGTAGCCACGAACCGCCCGCGTGATCAGCGACAGACCAGCTTGGCGACGAGTGTCGCAAGCTGATCCATGTAGGCCTTCAGAAACAGGCGCGTGGCCCCGACGGCGATGTTTCCATCAAAGCAGGTCGGGCCTGAAGGAGATGTAGGCCTCGCCGCCCATGACCGTCGCCCCGAGAATGCCGAGAATCTGGCGCAGATGCTGTTGGCCCACGGCCGCACCGATGGCACCGGGCGAGGTGCCGGTGATGGCTGCCGGCTTGCCTCTCCATACGTTCTGATCCATCGGCTTCGAACCCCAATCGATGGCGTTCTTCAGAACGGCCGGGATCGAGGGGTTATGCTCCGGGGTGAGAACAAGCAGCGCATCCGTCGATGCGACTTCAGCGGTGAACCCCCGGACGCTGGCCGGCCTGTCGCCTTCAGCGGTCGAGGTCGAGACGGTGCTGCTGTACGAGGCGCAGTCCGTGCTCAAGCGGGGAGGAGCCGGAACCGGGGCGGCGGGCCTGGCCAGCATCACCCAACAGACGACGGTGCGCACACGGCGACAAGGAGAGGGGTGGGTCTGAGCACGGGCATTCTGTGCAACCAGCGGCGATGCCGAGCCGAGTCTAGCCGCATCCGGCTCGCTTGTCCGTTTCCTGCCCCGGTCGCTGGCAACCCGCATCCCAGGCGAGGGCGCAACCCCGTCCCCGACCTTTACGTTGCGCATCGATGGCTGATCATCGGCGCCGCATCTGGCCCATCGTCGCGGGCCTGATTGTCCTGGCCATCGTCCTGCTGGTGGCGCTCTGGGACTGGGACTGGTTCCGCCCCTGGGTCGAGGCGCGCGCCTCGGCCGTGCTCGGGCGCCGCGTCACGATGTCGCACCTGTCGGTGCGCCTGGGCTGGCATCCGGGCGTCGTTGCCGACGACGTGACCATCGCCAATCCGGACGGGTTTTCCGACACCCCCTATTTCGCCCATATCGACCGCCTGACCGTCACCGCCGACGCACGCGCCTGGCTGCACGGCCGCCATATCGTGCTGACGCGCATTGCCCTGCGGCATCCGGACGTCAACGCCATCCAGCACGAAGACGGCCGCGCCAACTGGACCCTGTCGCTCAATGGCCCGAGCACGGCGCAGATCGGCGATGTGGTCATCACCGATGGCAAGGCTCATGTCGTGGTCCCCCGGCTGCACGCCGATCTCGGCCTCTCGATCCATACCGAGGAACCGTCGGCCGGCCAGCCAGCCCGGCTTCTCGTCGATGCGGACGGCACCTATGCCAGGCAGCGGATCACCGGCCATGCCACGGGCGGCGCCGTGCTGACGCTGCGCGACGCCACCCACCCGTACCCGATCGACGCCGCATTCGAGAATGGACCGACCAAGGTGACGCTGACCGGCACGGTGCAGGATCCGCTGCATCTGGCCGGCACCGATCTGAAACTGCACCTCTCCGGGCCGGACATGGCGCTGCTGTACCCGCTGACCGCCATCCCGGTCCCGGCGACCCCGCCCTACGACATCACCGGACAGCTCGCCTATGCCGATCGCAAGATCCGTTTCAGCGATTTCCGCGGCCGGTTCGGCTCGTCGGATATCGAGGGCACGATCGCCGTCGATCCGACCGCCCAGCCGCGCCCGGCCGTCGATGCCGATCTCGCCTCGCGGCACGTCGATCTCGCCGATCTGGGCGGCTTCATCGGCTCGCAGCCGGGCCGGCTCGGCACGCCCGAGCAGACCCCGTCGCAGCGCCGTGCCGTGGCGCGTGCCGAGGCCAGCCCGCAATTGCTGCCCACCGTGCCGCTCAGCCTGCCGAAGCTGAAATCCGTGGACGTGCATCTGCGCTACCGCGGCGACCACATCGAAGGCCGCTCGGTACCGTTCGACACCATCGCGACGACACTCGACATCGTGGGCGGCCGGATCACCGTGCATCCGCTGACGGTGGGAATCGGGCACGGGGACATGGTGGGCAACATCGACCTCCAGCCGGTGGAGCATGACGAGTTCCGTACCAAGGCCCATGTTACCTTCGAGCGCCTGGACGTGGCCCGGATGCTGGCCGCCACGCATCTCGTGCAGGGTTCCGGGCTGCTGGGCGGAGAGGCCGATCTCCAGTCCACCGGCAACTCCGTCTCGAGCCTGGTCGGGCACGGCGACGGCCAGCTCAGGCTGTTGCTGGCCGGCGGCAACGTCTCGGCGCTGGTAATCGACCTCTCCGGGCTCGAACTCGGCAAGGCCCTGCTCGCGGCACTCGGGATGCCGGCGCGCACCCGGCTGCAATGCCTGGCCGTGAACATGGCGCTGCGCGGCGGAGTGACTGCAGACCAGCACCTTCGTCATCGACACCAACGAGGCGGACGTGTTGGCGCATGGCAGCATCGATCTCGCGCACGAACGCCTCGATCTCGAGGTCCGCACGCTGTCGCGGCATTTCGCGGTGGGCTCGCTGCCGACGCCGATCCGGATCGGCGGCACGTTCAAGAATCCCTCCATCGCTCCGGAGGCCGGGCCGCTCGCCGCGCGGGCCGGCGCCGCCGTCGGCCTGGGCGTGCTGTTGACGCCGCTCGGCGCGCTGCTGCCGACGGTCCAGTTCGGCACCGGGCGCGAGAACCTGAACCGGTGCGAGGCGGCCGTGCATGGCGACGAACGGACTCTGTCGCGCGCCGCCGTGCCGCCGCGCGCGCCCACCAGGCGTTGACTTGCTTCCTGGCGTGCCCCCGGGTAACGCTCGACCCGGCACTCGCGCTCGCCTGTTCGTGGTGCGATCTGCGCGACAATCGGCGGCCGATGCGGCGCTTTCGGCAGGCCCCGGCGGCAGTTCAGTCCGCGCGAGCCGCGCCACTTCGTAGCAGCGCCGCCGCGCGCTCCGCGAGCCGGGCGGCGGATGCCGGCTTGCGCATTACGCTGAACGAGGCGTCGAGCGTGCCGTCGAGTGCCGGCGCGCCGGCATGACCGGCAAACCCCGTGAGCAGTATCGCCGGCAAACCCGGCCGGCGCTGCCGCGCCTCCCTGATCAGCGCCAGGCCGTCCATGCCCGGCATGCTGAGATCGGAGACCAGCAGGTCCACCGCTGCACCGGCATCGAGCCGCGCCAGCGCCGCCGCGGCACCCGGCACCTCGGCGACGTTGTAGCCATGCTCGCCGAGTTCGGCTGCGAGCACGGCGCGCACCAGCGTGTTGTCGTCCACAAGAAGCACGCGGGCGCCGCCATTGCACCTCGCCTCGCTCGCCGCCGCGTCAGCCGTGCGGTCGGGATGGCGCGCCACCTGACCGTCCGCCGCGGGCAGCCAGACGGTGACGGTCGTCCCGCGGCCCTCCTCGCTCGCGATCGCCATGCCGCCGCCCGATTGCGCGGCGAAGCCTCGCGCCATCGCCAGCCCCATCCCGGTACCCTCGCCCATCGGCTTGGTCGTGAAGAACGGCTCGGCAGCGCGGGCCAGCAGCGCGGCACCCATTCCGGTGCCTGCGTCTGCCACCGACATCCGGACGTAGAGTCCCGGTGACAGACCCGCTTCATGCTCGCCACCGTCGGCGACCCGCTCGTTCGCAGCGGACAGAGTGAGGCTCCCGCCGCCAGGCATGGCATCACGCGCGTTCGTCGCTAGATTGATCAGCATCGTCTCGAGTTGCGACTTGTCCGCGAGCAGTACTGTCGCCTCGCCCGCGAGCTCCACACGAACCGAGATCCGGGAGCCCAACGTATGCGCCAGCACCTCCCTCAGCCCGTCCAACAGCATCGCGGCATTCACCGGCTCGGCCCGCAACTCGCCGTGCCGGGCAAAGCCCAGCAGGCGCTGCGTGACCGAGGCTCCGCGCTCGGTCGCCTCGGCCACCATGCCGGCCAGGCGCCGAACGGTTTCGGCGTCGTCCGCACGCCGTTCCATCAGCCGCACCCCGCCGGAGACCGCCTGGAGGACATTGTTGAAGTCGTGGGCGATCCCTCCGGCCAACTGGCCCAGCGCCTCCATGCGCTGCGCCTGTGCCAGCCGCGCCTGCGCCGCCTCGCGCGCAGCGACCTCCTGGCGCACCCGCCATTCCAACTCCTCGTTCAGTCGATGCAGCCGTTCCTGGCTGCGGCGCAGCGCCGCCTCGACCCGCCCGCGCTCCACGGCGATCGCGGCAGTGCGCTTGACGACGTCCACCCACCGCAGGTCGGACGGCGTCGGATCGCAGGAACGACGATAATAGTTGGCGAAGGTGCCGAGCACCTCGCCGTCCGCGCTGACGATGGGCGTGGACCACGCGGCGCGCAGATCATACGGTGCCACGAACTCGGCAAAGGCGGCCCATCGCGGATCGGCTCCGAGATCGGGCACGACCACCGTCTCGCGGCGCGCGACCGCATCGCAGCAGACGCCCAGAGCCGAGCTGACCGCGACGCCCTCGACCGCCGCGTTGAACTCTTCCGGCAGGCTGGAGCCAATGCCGCGCCGAAAATGCGTGCCCGCTTCGTTCAGCAGGAGAATCGAGCCGAGCATCCCGCTGGTGGCGTGCCGTTCCGCCATGTGGATGAGAAACCCGAGCACGTCGTCCACGGGCTCGCCCTCGGCGAGCATTTGCAATGCCTCCTTCTGGCAGCCCGCGAGCGCTTCGGCCTGCTTGCGCTCGCTGATGTCGACCAACATGTTCACCGCGCCGACAAGGGTTCCCGAATCGTTGCGCAGCGGTGTCGGATGGGCCATCAGCGGCACGCGCGTGCCGTCGGGCCGCTCGGCCACGATCTCCGCTCCCTTGATGGCGCGGTTCTCGCGCAGCGTGACGGCCATCGGGCACTGATCGTGCGGCAGCGGCGTTCCGTCGGCATGGTACAGCCGCCAGGTCACGCACCATTGGTCGCGCCCAAGCTCCGGCCTGCGGCCCGCGAGATCGATGGCGGCCTGATTGCAGTAGGTGACGCGGCCGGCCGCGTCGGTGGTGTAGATGGCGGCGGGCAGAGCCGCCAGGAAATCGCGGAACTGCTTCTGTCCGAGCAGCGATGCAGGCCCGTCCCATGACGAGCCATCCGTTCCCGAACCGTCCGGCCCGCCCAGGGCGTGCGGCATGTTGACCTCTCCTGCCGGCGATAGCGCCCGCCGTGCAATTGCGTAAGCCAGTCGGGCCGAGTCCCGCTTCACGATGCGGGGAGGGTCGCATGTCGTTTTCGTGGTCCGGAACCGCCCAGCAGCAACGCCCGTGCATAGACCTGCCGGCGCGGCAGGCCGGTGCTCGCCGTGACGTCGGCCACGGCCTCCTTGATGCTGCGCCCCGCCGCCAGTGCCGCGCTCAGCGCCGCATCCACCGACTCCTCGTCTGCGGCCTCGTCTCCCGCCGGTCCCACCACCAGAGTCACTTCGCCGCGTGCAGCGTGCTGGGCGTAATGCGCCGCCAGGGCCGAGAGCGCATCGCGGCGCACCTCCTCGAAGCGCTTGGTCAGCTCGCGCGCCACCGCCGCCGGTCGGTCGCCCAGAACGGCGAGCAGATCGTCCAGCATCTCGGCCAGCCGGTGCGGCGCCTCGTGCCAGATCAGGGTGGCGCGCAGCCCGGCCCGCTCGGCCGCGCGCAACGTCGCGAAACCCGCCCGCCGGGCCGCCGCGCGCGGCGGGGGGAAGCCCGCAAACAGATAGGGATAGGGGGGCAGGCCGGACAGCACCAGCGCCAGGGTGGCCGCATTCGCTCCCGGCAGACCGCTCACGCGCAGCCCGGCGGCGATGGCCGCGCGCACCAGCCGATAGCCGGGATCGGACAGCAGCGGCATCCCGGCATCGGAGACCAGGGCCACGCGCCGGCCGTCGCGCAAGGCCGCCAGCACCGTGCCGGTGCGCGCATCCTCGTTGTGCTCGTGCAGCGGCGACAGCCTGGCACTGATCCCGAATGCCGAAAGCAGCCGGGCGGTCACGCGCGAATCCTCGCATAGCACCAGATCCGCTGTCCGCAAGGCGGCCAATGCCCGTTCCGTGACATCTCCAAGGTTGCCGATCGGCGTCGGAACCAGCACAAGACCGGGGGGCGTGCCGTGCTCGGCCGCCGCATCACCGGAGGAGGCGTCGGGTGTCACATCGGATGCTGCGTCGGACATGGCTGACCTCGGTCGCGAGTGGCTGTGCCGCGGTGTCGCTTTCGCTGCTGTTGGCTGCCTGCGAAATGGGCCAGCCCTCCACCTATGCCGGCTACGGCCAGCCGTCGATCCCCGGCCAGGCCGGCGCACCCCTCTCGACCGCCGTGCCGGCCGGGCGCGGCATCGCGATGCTGGCACCGCTCACCGGCCCCAATGCCGAACGCGGCGACGCGCTGGTCAAGGCGGCGCAGCTCGCCCTGTCCCTGCACCCGGGCGCCCCCGCGCTCGACGTGCATGACACGGGCGGGACGCCCGAGGGCGCGGCGCAGGCGGCGCAGGCGGCGATTGCCGCAGGGGCCGGAATCATTCTCGGGCCGCTGACCGCGCCCGAAACCGCCGCGGCCGCGGGGCCGGCAAAGGCCGCCGGCGTGCCGATCCTGGCCTTCACCACGGACCCGGCACAGGCGCGGCCGGGCGTTTGGGTGCTGGGACTGACGCCGGGGCAGCAGGTGCGGCGATTGGTGGGTGCCGTCACCGAAGCCGGCAAGAACCGCTTCGCGGCCCTGCTGCCGCAGACCGAATTCGGGCAGGCGATGTCCCAGGCGCTGACCCGGGCCGCCGCCGATGCCGGCGCAGGCGCGCCCGACATCCAGTTTCACGGCGCGGGCGACGCGGCGATCGCGCAGTCCATGCGCGACATCTCCGACTATGGCGGCCGGCGCGGACCGCTCGATACACAGATCAAGGCGGCCCGCGCCCAGCACGACGCGGCAGGGCGCGCGCGCGCCCTCGAATTGTCGCGCCAGGGCGTGCCGCCGGCGCCGTTCGACGCGCTGCTGCTGGCGGATACCGGGCCGCAACTCGCATGGCTGTCCACCTTCATTCCGTATTACGACGTAGGGCCGCCCGGCGTGCGCGTCCTGGGGCCGGCGCTGTGGGCCAATCCGGGCGCGCGGGCCGGTGCCGGGCTGGATGGGGCTTGGTATGCCGCCCCCGATCCCGCGGCGCGTGCCAGCTTCGAACAGGCCTATTCCGCGAAATACGGCGCCCCGCCGCCCGGTCTGTCGGATTTCGCCTTCGATGCCGCCGCCATCGCCGGCACGTTGGCGCAGTCGGGCGGTTTCTCGGAATCCGCCCTGGCCCGTCCGGACGGCTTCTCGGGCGTGGACGGAATGCTGGCGCTCAGTGCGGATGGAACGGTCCGCCGGGGCCTCGCGGTGTTCGAGATCCACGGATCCGGCGCCAGCATCGTGGCGCCCGCGCCCCTGAGCCTCTCGGCACCCGGTATCTGATCCCAGCGCCGCACGTGCGCCCCGGGCTGCTGATGGGTGCTGCCGCGGCGATCGGCGGTGTGCCGATTGCGGCACTGATGCTGCTGGCCGCCCTCGGCTTGGCGCAACCCGTCCCGGCCCTGATCTCGGCGGCGGCGACCGTGGCGGCTTCCGCCGCCCTGGCGGCGATCTGGTCCAGCGACATGCACGCGCTGACCCGCATTTTGCGCCACGCGGGCTTGGAGGGGGGTGCCGGCGCCGCCGACCGGCCGCGTCCGATGCTGAAGCCACTCGAACGCCTGGCCGGCGGCATCGAGCGGCTGGCTCGCACCCTGGCCGATCGCGCCGATCAGGTTGGACGCTTGCTGCGCGCGAACGAGGCGATCGTCGAGCGTCTGCCCGACCTGCTGCTGATCCTGGGCTCGGACGGGGCGGTGCGCCGCGCCAACGCGGCCGCGCGTGCTGCCCTTGGCCCCGATATGGCCGCCGTCATGCGCCATCCGGGGCTGCGCGCGGTAATCGAGCAGGCCTTCGCCAATCACGGCGCGCCGCACTCGGTCGAGCTGACCTTGCCGGTTCCGGTGCGGCGCGACGTGCAGGCGACGGTGCTGGTCATGGACCCGCCGCTGGCCGATGGCGGGCACGCGCTGGCCGTGCTGTCCGACCGCACCCGAGAGCGGGCTGTCGAGCGGATGCGCGCCGATTTCGTCGCCAACGCCAGTCACGAGCTGCGCACGCCGCTGGCCAGCCTGATCGGCTTCATCGACACGCTGCGTGGCCCCGCCGCGGACGATCCGCCGGCCCAGCTTCGCTTCCTCGGCATCATGTCCGAGCAGGCGCACCGGATGAACCGGCTGATCGACGATCTGCTCAGCCTGTCGCGCATCGAGCTCTCGGAACACCAGCCGCCCAGCGAGCGTGTGGCACTCCCCACGATCGTCGCACGGATCGTGGCCAGCTTCGAGCCGCAGGTGCGCGGCGGTCGCGTAACGCTGAAGCTCGACATGGCACCCGACTTGCCGGAGCTTGTTGCAGATTCCGACCAGTTGGAGCAGGTGCTCCAGAACCTGGTCGAGAACGGGGTGAAATACGGCGGCACGGACTGCGTGGTGCGCGTCTCGCTGACGCGGGCAGGCCAGGGCGGCCGCTGGCCCGCGCGACCAGGGCTGGTCCTGGCGGTGAGCGACAATGGTCCGGGCATCGGTCGCGAACACGTGCCGCGCCTGACAGAGCGGTTCTACCGCGTGGACAAGGGTCGCAGCCGCAATGCGGGCGGCACCGGCCTCGGCCTCGCGATCGTCAAGCACATCGTCAACCGCCATCGCGGCCAGTTGTTCATTGACAGCGAGGAAGGACGCGGCAGCACCTTCTCGGTCTGGCTGCCTCTGCCGCCGGAGCGATAGAGAGGTTCCCATGCAACACGCGCCCCTGACCGCCGTCCATCGCGCCGAATACCTGCCACCCGCCTTCCTCATCGACAGCGTCACGCTGCATTTCTCGCTCGATCCAACGGCGACCACCGTCTCCTCGCGCCTCGCCTTCCGCCGCAATCCGGCGCATGGCGATGCATCCGCACCGCTACGTCTGGACGGCGAGGCCCTGACACTGGTGGCCCTCTCGCTCGACGGCCACGATCTGGGGGCGCAACGGGTGAGCGTGGAGCCGCAGGCCTCACCATCGCTGATCCGCCTGACGTGGGGCTGCTGGACGTGACCACCCGGATCGATCCCTCGGCCAATACGGAGCTGTCCGGCCTCTACGTCTCGGGCGCCGCATTCTTCACCCAGTGCGAGGCCGAGGGCTTCCGGCGGATCACCTATTTCCCCGACCGGCCCGACATCATGGCGCGCTACAGCGTGACGATCGACGCGGATCAGGCCTGCCCGTGCTGCTCTCCAACGGCAACCCCATCGGCAGCGGCCGTGGCGAGAACGGCCGTCATTGGGCGCGCTGGGACGACCCGCACCCGAAGCCCTGCTACCTGTTCGCGCTGGTGGCGGGCGATCTGGTGGCGGTGCGCGACCGCTTCACGACCCGGTCCGGCCGCTCGGTGGATCTCGCGATCTGGGTGCGCGACGGCGACCAGGATGCCTGCGGCCACGCGATGGACAGCCTCAAGAAGTCGATGGCATGGGACGAGCAGGTGTTCGGCCTGGAATACGACCTCGACGTGTTCAACATCGCCGCCGTCTCCGATTTCAACATGGGGGCGATGGAGAACAAGGGGCTCAACGTCTTCAACACCAAATACGTGCTGGCCCGCCCGGATACCGCGACCGACGGCGACTATCAGGGCATCGAGACGGTGATCGCCCACGATTACTTCCACAACTGGACCGGCAACCGCATCACCTGCCGCGACTGGTTCCAGTTGAGCCTGAAGGAAGGGCTGACCGTGTTCCGCGACCAGCAATTCACGATGGACCAGGGCAGCGCGGCCGTGAAGCGGCTCGCCGACGTGCGCGGATTGCGCGCCGCCCAGTTCACCGAAGATGCCGGGCCGATGGCCCATCCGGTGCGCCCGGACAGCTATGTGGCCATCGACAATTTCTATACCGCCACGGTGTACCAGAAGGGCGCCGAGGTGGTGCGTATGTGCATACCATGCTGGGCACGGAGGTTTCCGGCGCGGCATGGATCTCTATTTCGCCCGCCACGACAATCAGGCCGTCACCATCGAGGATTTCGTCTCCGCCCTGTCCGATGGCGGCGGAGTGGACCTGTCCGCCTTTCTCGGCTGGTACGCGCAGGCCGGCACGCCGGTCCTGGATATGTCGGAGACCTACGACGCGGCGGCGCGACGCTATGTGCTGACGCTGAGCCAGGGGACCAGGCCAACGCCGGGCCAGCCGGACAAGCACCCCCTGCCTATCCCGGTGGCGATGGGCCTGCTCGCACCGGATGGTCGGCAGGTCGCGTCGCGGACCTTGCGGCTGGCCAGGCGCGACAGATTTCGTGTTCGAGGCGATCGACGCGCCGCCCGTGCCAAGCCTGCTGCGTGGCTTCTCGGCCCCGGTGCGCCTCACCGGCACGACACCCGAACGGCTGCGCTTCCTCGCCGCGCACGACACCGACCCCTTCGTGCGCTGGGACAGCCTGCAGACCTATGCAACCGGCCTCATGCTGGGTCTGGCGCAGACCTTTCAGTGCGAAAAGGCACTGGTCCTTGACGAGGGACTGGCCCAGGCCCTTGACGCCACGCTGGAGCGGGCTGGCGCGGACCCGGCCTTCGCCGCCGAGGCGCTGATGCTCTCCAGGCAGCGCCTATGTCGCGAGCCAGATGGCGGTGGAGGACTGGACGGCGATCCATGCCGTCCG
>CAWISK010000015.1:27500-138119 GCA_963838805.1 uncultured Pseudomonadota bacterium | reverse complement strand
TTTCTGCATGCCTTCGACATTACGTGTCTTGCTCGCTGTCTCGGCTGTAGCCCATCACCCGGCAGGCCTGGGTCACGCTGCCCAGCTGCTTGGCCAGCTCCAGCAGGCCGACCTTGGCCTTGATCACCTTGCGCTCGGTTGTTGTCATGGCGGTCTCTCCGGTCACACCGGCCGGGGCGCTGCGTTTCGCCTATGGCTCCGCGCCCCGGCCTCTTCGCCCACCGATTCAGGCCGTCCGTCAGATCATGTCAAGACTTCTGCAGCTCATGGACACTCCCCAGACGGCCTTCCCCGCTTGGCGAGGGCACCAGATCCTGGTTGAGCTGCCAGGAGATCTGTCGCATTGAAAGGCTGTTCTCGACATAGTCTCGAAAGATGCGGCGCACGATCGCCGCCTCGGGTTCGTAGACCTCGAGGTGCGCGGCTCGTTCGGCGCAGCGCACAATGCGCCGATATCCGTACGAACACTTCCAGGCGATCACCTCGCCAGCACGCGCGCGCCACAACTTGCCGCGGCGATATCGCTCGGCGATCTTCGCGCGCTCATATTCGGCTATCATACCCTGCACCTGAGTCAGCAACTGGGCCTGCGGATCATCGGCAAGCGGCGGGGTGTCGTGGAACAGCACCGCGACGCCATGGCGCGCCAACTCGTCAAGCACAATGACTTGATAGGCATAAATTCGGGCCAGGCGATCCGGAGACAAGCACCAGACGGCGTCGAGCCGTCCGGCTTCGGCGGCATCTCGGAGCGCGTCGAGACCGGGGCGGTCCAACCGCGCACCCGAGCACCCGTCATCGCGGTATTCGGCTACGAGCTCATGTCCTTCCGCGGCAACCCGCTGGCGCAGTACCTCGAACTGCGAGCCAATAGTGCCCCGAGCTTCTTGAAATTCGGTAGAGACTCGCGCGTAAATTGCTACCCGCAAGGTCGTGTCCCATCGCGTGGTGTAGGAACGCCATCTGTTCCTGAGCGGGGCTGAGCCGCCGTCAGGCTGCCACGGCTGGCAGGCTGACGGTCTGAACATCGCTGATTGGCGCGAGCGTCTCAAGGCTCATGTAGCGACGCTGGACCGCCCACTCGTCGTTCTGCTCAAGCAGGATCGCGCCGACCAACCGGGTCACTGCGGCTTCGTTGGGAAAGATGCCAACAACGTCGGTGCGCCGCTTGATCTCGCCGTTGACGCGCTCCAGCGGATTGGTGCTGTGGATCTTGGCGCGGTGCTCCTTGGGGAACGTCATGAACGCCAGCACGTCGGCCTCGGCGCCGTCCATCAGGGAAGCGAGTTTGGGCACCCGGGGGCGGAGCTGGTCGGCGACGGATCGCCATTGCTTGCGGGCGGCATCGGCATCGGCCTCGGCAAACGCGGTGCCGATCCAGGCCGAGACGAGGCGGCGGTGACCCTTTCCAGCGTGCGCCAGGACGTTGCGCATGAAGTGCACGCGGCAGCGCTGCCAGGAGGCGTGCAGCACGCGGCTGACGGCAGCCTTGAGGCCCTCGTGGCCGTCCGAGATGACCAGCTTCACGCCGCGCAGGCCACGCCGGGCAAGGGCGCGCAAGAAGTCGGTCCAGAACGTCTCAGCCTCGCTGGCGCCGGTGGCCATGCCGAGCACCTCCCGGCGGCCGTCGGTGTTGACCGCGACCGCGATGGTGGCGGCGATCGCGACGATGCGCCCGGCCTGGCGCACTTTCACGTAGGTCGCGTCGAGCCAGAGGTATGGCCATTCGCCCTCGATCGGCCGGGAGAGGAAGGCGTTCACGCGCTCGTCGATCTCGCCGCACAGCCGCGACACCTGGCTCTTGCTGACGCCGGACGCCCCCATCGCCTGCACCAGGTCGTCGACAGGCGGGTCGAAACACCATGGACGTAGGCCTCCTGGATGACCGCTGTCAGCGCCTTCTCGGCCGTGCGGCTGGGCTCGAGAAAGGAAGGGAAGTAGCTGCCGCGGCGCAGCTTCGGGATGCGCAGCTCGACGGTGCCGGCCCTGGTCTCCCAGTCGCGGTCGCGATAGCCGTTGCGCTGAGCCAGCCGGTCGGCACTGCTGCGCAGCAGAAGTCTTGACATGATCTGACGGACGGCCTGAATTGGTCGGCGAAGAGGCCGGGGCGCGGAGCCATAGGCGAAACGCAGCGCCCCGGCCGGTGTGACCGGAGAGACCGCCATGACAACAACCGAGCGCAAGGTGATCAAGGCCAAGGTCGGCCTGCTGGAGCTGGCCAAGCAGCTGGGCAGCGTGACCCAGGCCTGCCGGGTGATGGGCTACAGCCGAGACAGCTTCTATCGCTTCCGCGACCTCTACGAGAAAGGCGGTGATCTGGCGTTGGCCGAGATCACCCGCGCCAAGCCCAACTTGAAGAACCGCGCCGCGCCGGAGGTTGAGGCGGCGGTGGTGGCGATGGCCATCGACCAGCCGGCCTGGGGCCAGGCGCGCGCCGCCAATGAACTGAAGAAGCGCGGCACCGAGGTCTCGCCGTTCGGCGTGCGCTGCATCTGGATGCGCCACGACCTGGAGACCATGAAGAAGCGGCTGAAAGCGCTCGAGGCCAAGGTCGCGCAGGACGGCGGCGTGCTCACCGAGAGCCAGCTGGTGGCGCTCGAAAAAGCCAAGCTGGACAAGGAGGCCCACGGCGAGTTCGACAGCGAGCACCCGGGCTATTGCCTGGCGCAGGACACGTTCTATGTCGGCACGCTGAAGGGGGTGGGGCGCGTCTATCAGCAGACGGTGATCGACACGTATTCCAAGCTCGGCTTCGCCAAGCTCTACACCCGCAAGACCCCGCTGACCGCGGCCGACATCCTCAACGACCGGGTAATCCCGTTCTTCGACGAGCACGACATTCGCGTCGACAGGATCCTGACCGACCGCGGCACCGAGTATTGCGGGGCCCATGATCGCCACGAGTATGAGCTCTACCTCGCGGTCGAGGACATCGACCACACCCGGACCAAGGTGAAGAGCCCGCAGACCAACGGCATCTGCGAGCGGTTCCACAAGACGTTGTTGGACGAGTTCTACCGGGTGGCGTTCCGCAAGAAGGTCTACGACACCCCGGATGCCCTGCAGAGCGACCTGGACGACTGGCTGACGGTCTACAACGAACAGCGCACCCACCAGGGACGCTGGTGCTTCGGCAAGACCCCGATGCAGACCTTCCTCGACAGCGCCGATTGGGCGCGCGAAAAACAGACCCTGGTAAAGGCAGCGTAGCGGAGCCACACGACAGCTTCGATCCGGCGGACACCCACCACGCCAGATCGACAGTCCGTCAAATCAAATAGAAACGTCTACACGTCAGTCGGTTGAAATGCACTGTCGGTTCCGTTGCTTCTGTAATGGGCCTTCGGTCGTCAAGCTCAGAGTGCATCCGATCGCCGGTTTCGTGCTTCTGTCCGTGGTCGCCGTGTGACCGCCACTTCATGCTGTAAGAGGGAGTGGCGGAGCAATCTACCGGGCGTAGTCTCGGGATTGCTCCCGGCCACTGCAACGGAACCTGCCTCACTATCTCCGCGTCCCGGCGACGGGACCTCGTGGGAACTGAGCCTCGTCGGCCCCGCTCCGAACCGTGTGCCTCCTTACGTTATGCGGCGGCCGCCGCGGCCGGGTCTTTGCCCCAGACGAACTCCGTCCGGTCCGCCCAGATCCGATGCAGAACCGTGGCCAGCTTACGCACCAACGCCACCTTCGCCCTCCGCATGCCCCGCCGTTTGGCGACGTCCATGGCCCAGCGCTTGAGCGTGCTGAACTTGGTGGCGCGTGTCAGCAGCGCGTTGGCCGCGTCGTGCAAGGCCGTTCGCACGCCCGCGTCGCCTACCCGCGTGATTGCGCCGGTGACGTCCATCTCGCCGGACTGATAGCGCTTGGGCGTCAAGCCGAAGAAGGCGCCGACCGACTTGGATTTCGCGAACCGTCCGGGGTCGTCTACGCCTGCGCGGTAGGTCAGCGACACCACGGCGCCGACACCCGGCACTGTCATCAGTCGCCTGCAGACCTGGTCCTCCTTGACGATTGCCAGAACCTTGCGATGCAGCTTGGCGAACTCGCTCCACAACGCCTCACGCGCCGCCAGCATCGGCTCCGCGATCCGCTCCAGCATCACGTGGCCACTCACCAGCTCGCGGATGCGCGCCGCCAGCTTGCCGCGGCTCACGTCGCCGACCTTGAGCCCGAAGCCGCGCAGCAGGCCCCGAAGCGTTTGCTCCAGGTCCATGGCCTTGATCTGCATCTGCTTGCGCGCGGCGAGCAGCGCCCGGACTTCCTGCGACGGGACCGACTTGCGGTGCACGGGACGATACCAACCCATGCGCAGGAGTTGCGCGATCCCTCGGGCGTCGCGGCGGTCGGTCTTAATTGCCATGGCCGATAGTGCCGCTTTGACGTGGCGCGTCTCGAGCAGCACCGTCTCAAAGCCCGCCGCCTGCAGCCCGTCATACAGCCATTGCGACAAGGGCCCTGCCTCCAGTCCGACGCGGACGATCGTCACACCAAGGCTTCGCAGGAAGGCGACCAGCGCCTCCAATTCACTCGCCACCTTCGCCTCCCGGATAACCTTCCCGGTCGCGTCCAGCACGCAAAGACTGCTCAGCTCTAGCGATACGTCGATCCCAACGTGGTGTTCCATGACCGCCCTCCTGATGGACGGACCCGAACCGCTCGGGCCCGCGTTGTGCCATCACTCTGGAAGAGACCTGCCCGGGAAGTCAGCCCGCTGCAGGCCCATTACGGCATCTACCGGACCCCAAATTCTCGCGGCCCGGCTGCTGGCGCTGCGCTCGCGGCTGCTGTTCGCGGCGGATCCGGCCGCCGCACACGACGCCGAGCTGGAGGCGGCGCGCGCGCTGGCATGGCTGCGCGAGCGGCCGTTCGTGCGCGCCGCCGCCGACTGGCTCGAGGCGCGGCCGCAGCTCGGGCGTGACGTGTTCGCCCGGCCCGTCCGCGACCGCGATCCGCGCGTCACCTCCTACATGACGCTGATGGAGGCCTGCCTCACCCTGCTCGAACGCGAGGAGGAGGCCGCTAGCAACCAGGCCGAGGCGGTGTATCGGCCCAATGTCGCTGTCCTGCATCGGATCCCGGACGCGCTGGCGCGCATGCGCGCCAGGCTCGCCACGTTAACCGAGCCGGCGCAGCTCCGGACGTTCCTGCCGCGGCTGCCGGCGGACGTGCCGGATCGCGAGCGGCAGGCCCGTTCCGCGGTCAGCAGCACCCTCGTCGCGGCGCTCGAGTTGGGTCGCAATGGCGAGCTCACCTTATCGGACGGGGAGCGCTTCGAGACGGTGAGCATCGCGGCGCCGGCTTCCGGTGCGGAGCGCGCGGCAACGTTGAATGCCCAGCCGTGACGACCTGGCGGAGTTGAGGTGCGCGTCCCCCCGACCGGCGCAGTGGTCTGTCTGACGTTCTCGGCGAGGCTGGCTCATTCACAGCGTCGAGCGCAGCACGCACACCCGCTTTCCGTCAGTGAGTGCGTTATCCAAACCGATCGCGGGAATAGCATGGAGGAGGCGCGGTTTGTGTGCAGGTTGTCCGCTGCAATGAGCGGCGCAGTCATGCCTTTCCTCGCATCCTGTAAGCGCTTAGTAAGCCGCTTACATTGCGTCAATTTTGGAGAAAGATGCAACGGGCAGCCTCGTGGCCGATGATACTTGGAATGGCGATGGCCCGGCGCAGCAGGTCCACGGCGTTCTCGATATTCGTGCCGGTGGTCATTCCGCAAGCCGGGAGACAGGCCGCTCCGTGCCCTCCGATACCTCGTAGGCGGCGGAATGGAAATCGATCTCCAGCTCCAGCGTGCGGCGGAAGCACGCGGCGGCCCGGTCCGCGGCTGGGCGGTCCAGCCCGGGCAGCGCCGCGTCCAGTTCGGATTTCAGCCATGCCACCCCGCGCAGGAACCGATCCTCGGTATGCAAGGCCACCCAGCGGTGCAGCTCGGGATCGGAGATGGGCTGCCGGCCGGCACGCCCGCACCAGGTTGCGTACATCCACTCGGCGCCGAGCATCGCCGCCAGGATGTCCAAGTATGTTCCTTGCTCGGCCATCGCCAGCATGCCATCGCGAAAGCGCGTGACCGCGCTGGGGAACTCGGCTTCCGGGATGGGTGTCGCGCCCAGCGCGCGGAAGGCTTGCTGGAAATACGGGATCTGCTCTCCCGCCAGCCCCTGCATCACGCCGACCAGCACGCGCCGCCGTGCCAGATCCGGGGCCTTCAGCAGTGCATGGCCGAGAATCAGCAGGGCGGTCTCCACGAAACCACACTCGTACGACAGATAGCGCAGGAACACCTCGCGCGGCAGCCGGTCCGCCCCGATGTCTTGCACGAAGCGATGCGCCTGCATCGCCTCCCACAATTCTGCTGCCTGGCGGCGCAGCGTCTCGTGGGTGGGCGCGCCGTCCATGTCCTAGCGATCCCGCCAGCTTCGCACGCGCTGCATGAAGTCGTGCGCTCGCGCCAGATCGACCGGGTTCCACCACACGCCATCCTGCTTCAGCGAGCTCGCGACGATCACGCCGTCCACCGGCGACAGGATGGCCTCGACATTTGCAGCCGTGACCCCGCTGCCCACCAGCACCGGCAGCGATGTGGCCTCGCGGATGCCGTTGATCTCGGCCTCCGTCGCGACATCGCCGGTCCGCTGCCCGGTCGCGATCACGGCATCCGCCTGGAAGAACTCCACGTCGCGCACCAGTTCGGCGATCGGCCGGTCGGCCACGATGGCGTGCGCACCGTGCTTCACATGGGCGTCGGCGAATACGCGGATATGGCGCGCGCCGATCATGGCACGGTAACGCAGCGCAATCGCCGCCGCACCCTCGACGATGCCTTCATTGGCGACATAGGCATTGGCCCATTGATTGACGCGGATGAAGCAGGCGCCGCCTGCTTGCGCCACGGCCAGCGCCGGGATGGCGGCATTGGCCAGCACGTTCACGCCGAGCGGCAACCCGGTCGCCTGGCGCACGCGATCGGTGATCACCGCCAGCACGGCAGCGGTTTCCGGTCCGATCGCATCCGGCTTCAGGAACGGGATGTCGCCGTGATTCTCGATGATCAGCCCGTCCACCCCGGCCGCCGCATAAGCCTGGCCATCGCCGAGCGCTCGGTCGATGATGACGGCAACAGGCTCTCCGTCATGCTCCGGCGCGCCAGGCAGCGGCCGGCAATGCACCACGCCAATCACCACCTTCGTGCGGCCGAAGATTTCCGCTATGGCGTTCGGCCGCGCTGCCGCGACACTCATCCCGGCGTCCTGCTCATCGAGGTTCTCCGCATGACCGATCCCGTATCCGCCATCGTGATCGGAAACATCACGCTGGACGAGAGCTTTTCATTGCCGGCGCTGCCGCGACCGGGCGAGACCCTGCTGGCGTCCGGGTCTCGCCGCGACCTGGGCGGCAAGGGTGCCAACCAGGCGATTCTGCTGGCCCGCGCCGGCGTGGCCACGCGGCTGGTGGCGCGCATCGGCGAGGACGAGCCGGCGGCGCTGCTGCGCGCAATGCTGGCGCGCGAGGGGCTGGAAGGCGGCGGCCTGATTGGCACCGAGGCGCCAACCGACCGTTCAATGATCCTGCTGGCGGAGGATGGCGAGAACTGCATTGTCTCGACCGCCACCTGCGCCCGCGCCATGACGGCCAGGGACGCGACGGCGGCCCTGATCGAAGCGAATGCCGCGCTGCTGCTGATGCAAGGCAACCTGTGCGCGAGCGTCACACGCGCCGCGATGCAGGCGGCGCGCGAGCGTGGCACGGCCACGGTGTTCAATCCCGCGCCCGCCGATGCCGAGTTTGCGGCGTTGTGGCCGTTGGCCGATCTGGTGGTGCTGAACCGCACGGAAGCCCATGCGCTGACCGGCACCGACGACGCGATGCACGCGGCCTCGCGAATCCGCGCGGCCGGAGCAGCGCGTGTCGTGGTCACGCTGGGAGCCGATGGTGCCGTGATGGTCGATGCACAGGAGCAGCACACTCTACCGGCGGTCCCAGCCGCGGTTCTCGACACGACAGGCGCGGGCGACACCTTTACCGCCGTGCTCGCCGCCGCGTTGTTTGTCCGGCGAATGAGTGCGCGCGAGGCGCTCCTCGCGGCCGCACGCGCCGCCGCTGTCACGGTTGGCCGGCACGGCACGCTGGCGGCGTTTCCGTCCGCTGCTGAACTCGCTGCCATACTGGCGGATTGACACTCAGTCTTCCCCGGCCGCCCATGCCAGCAGGTTCATCCACAGCCGCGCATAGACCGGCGAATCGCAGAAGGCTTGCGGCGCCCAATGCGGCCCGATATCGGACATCCAGGCGACGCTGCGGCCACGTCCGCAGTTGCCGATCGCGAGCAGCGGATGCCCACCCTCCGCCTCCGGCAGGCGCGCCAGCACCTGCGCGTCCGGCTTGGCCACCACCTCGTTGGCGCCGAGCAACGCCGGCCACTCGCTGTCGAGTCCAGCCAGCACCGGATGCTCTGGCGCCGTGATCTCGGCGCGGAATCCTTCCGGCACTTCAAGCCGATCGTCATAGGACAGGCAGGTCACCGGCAGCACCTCCTCAACCGGCGTGCGCCGCCAGCGCGCGCGGCCGTCGATGCCCTGGAAACTGAGATATCCCCCAACCATCACGAGGCCGCCACCCTCGCGCACGAAATCGCGCAGCAGCTTCAGCCGGTTCGGCATAGGCTGTCCGTGCAGCCACACCTGCGGCGGCAGCAGCAGCGTATTGGCGCCGATATCCGACAGCATAACCACCTGCCATGCACGCAGGCGGTCCATGTCGAACGGGAAGCCGCCGGCGGCCTCATGCGCCGGCATATAGGTCAGCTCGAACCGGCTGCCGGACAGCGCCGCCATCAGCGGTTCGGCGCCAAAGTGGTACGTGACGCTGCCAAACTGATCGAAACCCTTGTAATGGGTGGCGGCACTCATCCAGCTTTCGCCGGCCAGCAGCACGCGGATTACCTGGCTCATGCCGGTCCTTCGCAGAATACGTCTCGCGGATTGTCCACCAGCATCGTCCGGATGGCGTCTTCGCCAACACCGTGGCGGCGCAGCCGCGGGACGAAGTGGCGCAGGATGTAGCCGTAGCCGAAGCCGCCATAGCGGGTCAGCATCATCTTCAGGAACACATCCTGCGACAGCAGCAGGCGCCGGACGAATTCCGGCCTCGATCAGTCCGGCAATCGCGCGGGCATTCTCCTCGTCGGACGGGCACTGCACGCCCTGGTCGGCGTACCAGTAATCCATGCCGATCATGTCGTATTCCAGAAACGCGCCGCGCCGGGCGAGCCCGATCTGATACTCCACGTCGGCGAAGGAAGGGTTCATGTGGCACAGCACCGTGTGCCGAAGGTCGGCGCCCTCCGTCTCCACCATGTCCAGCACGCGATGCGCGTGGCGGAACCAGCCTGGCAGGTGCACCATGAGCGGCAGGCCGGTGCGCCGCGCCGCCCGCGCGGCACCACGCAGCGATTTCTGCTCAGCCGGCGTGAAATCGCCGGAAACACCGATTTCGCCGATCAGCCCGATGCGGACATCGCTGCCGTCCACGCCCTCATGCGCCTCCCGCACGATGCGGTCGGCGATCGCGTCTTCGGACAATCGGGCCAGCTCCGGCGGATGCGAAGCTTCGAGATAAAAGCCGGCCCCCATCACCAGATTGATGCCGGCGTCCCGCGCGATGCGCCGCAACGCGAGCGGATCGCGGCCGATGCCGGTGCAGGTGGGATCGATCACCGTCCGGCAGCCGAGCTCCACGGCCTGCGACAGTTCGGCGGCAGCGAGCCGCTCATCCTCCAATCGGCAATTGTCGAGATTGACGAACGGGTCCAAGCGCAGCTCGCCAAGCAGACCGGCATTTACGGGCTCGCAAGCGAGGCGCATACGCGCCGGCTCCTTTGGCCGGTGCCACCAGCAGCGGCAGTCGTTCAAAAGGTGTTCGTGCATCAGCGTGATACCAAGTTCGCTGGCCGGCACCGGGCCGAGCACGGTCATCACCCGACCCGATCCGACATGCGTCTCTGCCAGTTCCGGCATTCGCTGCCCCTTAGCCGGCGCGACGCGGCGCGGCCAGCCGCGCGAACACCCGCGTGTTGAGCCAGATCGCGCCGAGGATGATGGCACCGGTGACGATCTGCGTGTAGAATGGCGAGACGTGCGACAGGATCAGCCCGTTGCCGATCACGGCGATGGTGAGCGCGCCGAGGACGGTGCCGGTGATGCTGCCGCGACCACCGAACAGCGAGGTGCCGCCCAGCACCACGGCGGCGATCACATCGAGTTCGAACCCGACCGCTGCATTGGACGAGCCGGAACCGAGCCGGGCCGCCAGGATCAGCCCCGCGAGCGCCGCGGCAATTCCGGTCAGCGCGAATACCGAGGCGGCGACCCGGCGCGCCGGCATGCCGGCACGGCGCGCCGCCTCCATGTTGGTCCCGACCGCCACCACCTGCCGCCCGTAGCGCGTCTGCTCCAGCACGACGAACCCGAGAATGGCGATCAGCACGGCAAGCACAGCGGGTAGCGGGATTCCCGCCACCCAGCCACGCCCCAGCGCATCGAAGCCGGAGCCGGCGGGAATGGGAATGGAGAATCCCTGTGTCAGCAGCAGCGCCAACCCGCGCAGCCCGGAGAGTGCCGCCAGGGTAACGATGAAGGACGGGATCCCCTGATAGGCGGCGAACCAGCCTTGCACCAAACCTACGACAACGCCAAGCAACAATAGCGCCACCACCACCAGCGGCCACGGCACGCCGTCGCGTAGCATGATCGCCGCCAGCGCGTTCACCAGCGCCACCGTCGATCCCACCGAAAGATCGATGCCCGCGGTGATGATGACGAAGGTCATCGCCACCGCGACGATCAGCAGCGGCGCGTACTGGCGCAGCAGGTTCAGCATGTTGCCGGTGGTCAGAAAGTAGTCGGTGCCGGTCGAGAACACGACGACACAGATCACCAGGAATGCCGCAATGGACAGCGTCTGCGCGTGCTCGATCAGGAAGTCCGCCGGGCGATGACGACCATTCATGCGTGCGCCCGCCCGCCGACGATGAGCTGCACCACCTCCTCGAGATTGGTCTCGCCGATCCGGCGCTCCGCCACCTTGGTTCCTTCGTACATCACGGCGATCCGGTCGCAGACGCGGAACAGATCCTGCAATCGGTGCGTCACCAGGACGACAGCGACTCCGCTCTCCTTCAGCCGGCGGATCAGCGCCAGCACCGCCTCTACCTCGGCCACGGCGAGTGCCGAGGTCGGTTCATCCATCAGCAAGACCTGCGGATCGAAAGAGGCGGCGCGGGCAATCGCAATCGATTGCCGCTGACCGCCGGAAAGCTGCGCCACCCTGGCCCGCAGATTGGGAATGCGGATGCCGAGGCCGCGCAGAATGCCGGCCGCAACCTCCTCCATCGCCGCCTTGTCGAGAAAGCCGCTATGACTGATCTCCCGACCCAGGAACAGATTGCCCGGCACGTCGATCGTGTCGCACAGGCTCAAGTCCTGATACACCATCTCGACATGCCGGGCGCGCGCCTCCGCCGGCCTTTCGAACCGTACCGGGGCTCCGTTCAGATGGATGGTGCCGCGGTCCGGCGTATAGGCGCCGGCGATGATCTTGGAGAGCGTGGACTTGCCGGCCGCGTTGTCGCCGATCAGGCCGAGGCATTCGCCCCCGAACAGGTCGAGATCGACCCCGCGCAGCGCCGCGATCGAGCCAAAGCCCTTGTGGATGCCGCGCAGCGACATCAGCGGCGCGGCATCCGTGCTCGGCGCAGCAGAAGTCGTACCGATCACTTGAACATGGCGCGATAGGGATCGACATTGGCCTTCGTCACCAGCGTCAGCTTGGTATTGATCTGCGGCGGCACGTTGCCGCCCTTGTGCAGCGTCGCCAGCGCGTCCACGGCGGCGGCACCCATCAGCGACGGGTCCTGCTGCACGACCGCGAGCAGATAGCCCTTGTCGATGGCGCGGATGGCCGCCGCCGAGAGATCCCAGCCCACCACCTTGACGCTGTCGGTGCGGCCCTGGCTGTCCACGGCGGCGAGTGCTCCGATCAGCGCCGGCTCGCCGGTGGCGTAGATCGTGTTCAGGGTCGGGTTGCCGGTCAGCAGCGTCTCCGACACCGCCATCGCGTTGTCCTGGATGTTGCGGCCATCCACCACCTGCACCAGCTTGATGCCGGGATCGGCTTTCAGGGCGTCCTGGAATCCCTTCTGCCGGAGGTTCTGGATGAAGGAATTGAGCGCGCCGACGATGCCGAGCTGCGCCTCGCCGTTCATGTGCTGCTTGACGTAGTCGGCAAGGAAGCGGGCGGCATCGGCGCCGCCCTGCGCGTTATCGACGCCCACCTGGCTCTTCTGCGGGCCTTGCGGCAGGACGGCGTCCACGGCAATCACCGGAATGCCGGCTGCCGCCGCTGCCTTCACGGCCGGCATGATGCCGTTCACGTCGATGGCATCGACGACGATCCCCTGCACCTTCTGCTGGATGTAGTCGTCGATCGCGTTGTTCTGTGCCGCCGGATCGTTATTCGCGTTGAAGATCACGAGTTTGGCACCGACCTTCTCGGCCGCCGTCTTGGCGCCGTCGTTCATCTGGTTGAAGAACAGCGCCTGCTGGTTGATTGTCACCAGCGCGAATGTCGGCTGCGCCGCAAAAGCGCGGATCGCCGGCACGGTTAACACGGCGCCTCCCAGCGCACCGAGCGCGGTACGACGCGTGATAGCGGTCATGGTAGCCTCCCCTTGGTTGCGCTTTGAGTCGGACGTGAGGGCGGCGGTGCCACGGAAGCGCGGACCACGATGTCCACGGGCAGCCGTACCACCGCGGACGCGGCATCGTCCAGCAACTGCACCGCCCGGCGGCCCATTTCCTCGACCGGTTGGCGGACCGCTGTTAGTGGCGGGTCGAGCAGATCGAGTGGCCCGACATCGTCGAATCCGATGACGGACATCTCCTGCGGCACCCGCACGCCGGATGCCTTCAGGACCGAAAGCACGCCGAGCGCGATCTCGTCGCTCGCGGCAAAGATCGCGGTGGGGCGCGGAACCATGTGCAGCAGCGCCGCCGCCGCCGCGCGGCCATGCTGTCCGCTGTACGAGCCGGGCAACTCGGCCAGGATGCGCGCGGGTGTCCCGGCGGCGCGAACGGCGCGGCGAAAGCCGCGGAGCCGGTCCTCGCCACTCATCACGTCAGCCGGACCGCCGATGAAGGCGAGGTCGCGATGGCCGATCTGCAACAGATGCCGCGCGGCGAGGAACCCGCCCTGCTCATTGTCGCAGAACACCTTCGGCCCTTGCGTGCCGCGCACATCCTCGTCCACCAGTACCACGCCGGGCGCCGCGTTGATGATGCGGGCGAGTTCCCCGCTGTCCCCGTGGTTGGTGACGAAGATCAGGCCATCGACATGATTGCGCCGCATCCGCTCCAGATACAGGCGCTCGCGCTCCGGCCGGTTCAGCGTCGCGGCGAGCATGAGCTCCAGTCCCGCCGCATCGGCCGCCTCTTCGATCGCGGCGGCGAGTTGGGCGAAGAACGGGTTGCCGATATCGGGCAGCACCAGCCCGATCGCGTCCGACCGCCCCAGACTGAGGCGACGGGCATGCGGGTTCGGCCGGTAGTCCAACGTGCGGATCGCGTGATCGATCCGTGCCGCGGTGCCGGGCGGGAGAGTCAGGCTCTCATTGAGATAGCGCGACACCGTGGCTGCCGAGACCCCTGCGGCCGCGGCGACATCTGTCAGCCTGGGGATCCGAGTGCGAGCGGCCATGGCGGACGATAAAGCGCTTTACAAGCAACCTTGCCACAGGTTTTTTGAGATTGTCAACGCGCCAGTCCATCGCGCCGGGCTGGCACCGAGGTCCGAATGCCCGGTACTCACTCGACAGCCTCAACGGGCGCGGCCGCGGCCGCACGGGCGGCATCCGCCTGAGCCCCCAGCCGTGTGCGGCGGCGCGAGGCGACGACCGCCAGGCCCACGGCAAGGATCAGCATAGCGCCGTCAAAGATCGGCTCCACGAAGAAGGGCGCGCCGAGCTGGTTCAATCCGGCCACCGTCACCGCCAGCACGCCCACCGCCAGCAGCGTGCCCAGCACGTTTACCCGCCCTGGGCGCACCGAGGTCGCACCCAGCAGTGCCGCGGTGAAGGCCGGCAACAGGTATTCGGGCCCGACCGAGCTTTGCCCTACCTCCAACTGCGACTGCAGGACGATGCCGGCGAATGCGGACAGCAGCCCGGCGGCCAGAAATGCCAGCGTCACGTATCGTCTGGCCGAAATGCCGTTCAGTTCCGCCGTGCGCGGGCTGGCACCCAGCACATACAGGAACCGCCCAACCGGCAGATACTCGAAAATCAGGAACAGCACGCCGCCCACCACCAGCACATACAGCGCCGGCAACGGAATGCCGACGACCGCCCCGGAGATCGCGGTGAAGCTGTCGGGCAGCGACGCCACGACCTGCTGGCCGCCGGTGTACCACTCGTTGAGACCGTAGATCAGCGTGCCGGTGCCGAGTGTAGCGATGAAGCTGTCGATGCCAACGAACGTCACGAGCAGACCATTGGCAAGGCCCACCGCACCCCCCAGCAGCAGCACGAGGCCTGACGCCAGCGGCCAGGACAGGCCGTCGCCCTGAAGCCCGATCACCAGCACCTGCGAGATGCCGAGCAGGAACCCCACAGAGAGGTCGAAATGATTGGCGGTCATCGGCACGAATACGGCGAGAGCCAGCAGCGCCTGCACCGACTTGTTGTTCACGATCGAGCGGAAATTGAAGTAAGTCGGGAAGGTGTCCGGCTTCAGCGCCGAGAACGCCACCACCAGCGCCAGCAGCAAGACCAGCAAGCCCCAGGTGGACACGAAGCGCGACAGGCCGCCGCCCCAGGGCCGGGAGGCGGCCGGCCGATCGGCCAGCGTACCCTCGCTCATGCGGCCATGCGCACGGCGCCGCCGGCGGCGAGCGCCGTCAGGCGCGCGACGGTGATTTCGGAGCGCGGCACCTCGGCGATAACGGCGCCGCGGCTGAAGACCAGCGCGCGATGGGCAACCTTTTCCACTTCCTCGAAATCCGACGAAATCAGCAGCACGCCGATTCCCTGCCGCAACGCCTGACTCAGATCACGGTAGATCTCGGCCTTGGAGCCGACATCCACGCCGATCGTCGGCTCCTCCAGAACCAGCAGCCGGATGCGCGCCTCCATCCAGCGCGCCACCACCACCTTCTGCTGATTGCCGCCGCTCAGCGTGATGATGGGGCGCGACGGATCGGGCGGCCGCACCGAGAAGCGGGCGAGGGCGCGACCGGCCGCCGCGAGTTCGGCCTGTGGCCAGACCGGACGCAGGGGGCTCCGGCCGCGGGCGCGCGGGTTCACATAGAGATTTTCCCGCACCGACATGCCGGCCGCCATGCTCTCCTCGCCACGGCGGCTCGAGACAAAGCCGATCCCGCGGCGCATCGCCTCCGCCGGGCTGGCCGGCGCGAGCCGCGTTCCGTCCAGCCGCATCTCTCCCGCGCAGCTTCGCATCGCGCCGAACACCGCGCGGCCGACCGAATGGTGGCCGGCACCGCGCAGCCCGACCAACGCCAGGATTTCGCCGGCGGCAGCCGCGAAGGAGACGGGGCCGATCAGCAGCCCAGCTTCCTCCTGCGGCACGACGAGATCGCGCAGCGCCAGCAGCGGCGCGGGTGCGTCCGGTGGTGCTGCCAATTCGGTGTCGGCGACGGCGCGGCCGACGATCTTCGCCACCAGATCATGCGGCGACGTCTCATGCACGGCGACGGTCGCGATGCGGCGCCCGTCGCGCAGCACCGTCACGCGATCGGCGATGCGGAACACCTCGTCGAGCCGGTGCGTGACGTAGATCATGCCGATGCCGCGCGCACGCAGCCGACGCAGCGTCGCGAGCAACCGCTCCACGTCGGCGGCGGGAAGGGCCGCGGTCGGCTCGTCCAGCACCAGCACGTCCGAGGCTATCGCGAGCGCGCGAGCGATTGCCACGATCGAACGGTCCGCCGCCGACAGCCCGGCCACGCGCGTCCGCGGGTCGATGAAGCTGCCCATCGCCGACAGCGCCCGGGCGGCGGCGGCGGCGGAGGCGCGCCAGTCGATCAGCCCCGCCTTGCGCCGGTAGCCGGCCTGGATGGCGACGTTCTCGGCCACCGTCATCGTGTTGACCAGCCCGAGATCCTGATGGATGAACGCGATCGGCAGCCGTTCCGATCCGGGCACGACGATCCGCCCGCGCCAGGCAACCGTGCCCCCACTGGGCGGATAGACGCCGGCCAGGATCTTGATCAGCGTGGATTTGCCCGCACCATTCTGGCCGAGCAGCGCGTGGACTTCGCCCGGGCGCACATCGAAGTCGAGGCGATCGAGCGCCAGCGTCGCGGTGAACCGCTTGCTGACGCCCCTCACTTCAAGCAATGGCACCCCAGGCAATGGCCCATCGAGCGGCGGCGGCTCGGCCATGACGCGCGACTGCCCCGCTACTGCACGCCCCAGAGCTTCAGATAATGCGCCTTGTAGTCGTTGTCCGGCACAAACAGGTCGCGCGTGCCGCCGGCCTGGTTGACGTTCTGCGGCGTCACCAGATAGGGCGGTTGCACGAAGCCGCTCGGCGGCGCCTTGTTGAAGGCGCGGTTGAGTTCGTCGATCGCCTGATAGGCCTGCAGCTCGATCGGCTCGGAAACCGTGACGGTCTGATACTGGCCGCCCTTGCGGATGCGCTCATAGGCGGAGCGGTTGCCATCGGCGCCGATCAGCTTGGCTTGGTCCGGCTTGACGCCGGCAGCGCGCAGCGACGGCACTGCGAAATCCAGGTCATTGTCGCCGACCGAGGTGATGTAGAGCGGCAGGCCGAAGCGCTGCACCCAACTGGTGGTCAGTTGCGGCATGCGCTGCGCCGCCTCCGAGGCGGGGAAGTTCGCGTAGTCGAGCACCTTGCAGCCAGAGCAGGCGGCCACCTGATCGCGGGTGGCATTCGATTTGGTGACCGCGATCTGGTATTCGTTGTGGGTAATGACGATAACGCGCGCTGCGCCCTTGCTGTCGGCGATGGCCCAATCAGCCTCCGCCTTGCCAATCTCGCGCGGATCTTCCTGGATATTGACGAACAGGTGCAGGTCCGGCTGCGGCCCCGGCAGCGAAGCGGCGTGCAGGCCGACCACCGGTATGCCCTGCTCATTGGCCGTACGGATCGGCCCCTGCAGACTTTTGGCGTCCGCGAAAATGGCGATTCCATCCGGCTTCAGCGCGATCCCCTGGTTGAAACCGGAGACCCAGGTGGCCGGGCTGCCCTTGCCGTCGATGACGGTGAGTTTCCAGCCCAGATGTGCGGCGGCCTGCTTCATGTACAGGCCGTATTCGCGCGAGATGTCGTTCTGTTCATCGCCCGAGAGATAGACGATCGACTTGTTCTTGGCCGGTGTGGGCGACTGGGTCGGCCCTTCCCATGTGGTCTGCGGACCGGCGTACTTCGCCGCCGCGGCTGCGGCGGCGGCCACCGCATCCTCGGCACCGGCGCGAACCGGCGCTGCGGCAAGCGCAACCGCAACCACGGCGGCGGCCAAGGGCAGGCCCGAGGCCGCAGGGGACAGATGAACCATTTTCCTCTCCCTTAACCGGCGGCGTTTGGCCCGCCGTTGCCGACGCACGATACGGCCCCGCGTGCCCGGCTCCAAGCGAAACCCCACATCGATCCAAATGGCCTTCCAATCCTTCGCGCAGCGAGGAGGTCTGTCAGCGGGTGGCGGACCTCCTTGCGGAACCGACCGGCAACACTGCGGCGGTGCCGCGATCACTGCGTCGCATGTCGGGCGGCCCCTGTGCGAGCATCAGCGCCTCACCGAAGACCTCAGCGTCATCGAGCGTGCGGCGAGAAGACAGCAATGGCGTTGTCCTTGCGCTCATAAGCCAGCCTTGAGGTCGCACACTGGCCGCGCTTCTATGGGTGACTGTCAATTCCGTCGACAGCCATTGCGCCGTCGTGGGGGCAAGGATAGGGTCAGTGCCGCAGTGATCGCCGCCTCAACACGCGGCTATCGTCCAAGGAGGCGCAGGTCATGCCGTCATTCCAGGTCAGCGGCACCGGTCGGTTCCTGTTGGCAGCGGTGGTTCCTCTGGCGCTGGCTGTTTCAACGATAAACCCTGTTGTCGCGCTGGCCTGCGAGCCGGCGGTGCCCACAGCCGATCTGATCAAATCCGGCACGCTCGTGATGTCCACCAACCCCACGCTGCCGCCGCTCCAGTTTGTCGATAGCAGCGGCACTCTCAAGGGCATGCGCATCACGCTTGGTAACGACATCGCGCAACAACTCTGCCTGACCCCGGAGTATGTGCGCATCGATTTCGACGCGATGGTCCCGGGGCTTGCTACCGGACGCTGGGACATGATCAACACCGGCATCTTTCTCACCCCGGCCCGGGTCAAGATCATGCAAATGATTCCCTACGAACAGCAGGCAATCAGCATTTCGGTTCCTAAGGCAAAGGCCACGGAGATCACGAAGATCGAGGATCTCGCCGGCAAGACGGTCGGTGTGGAGATTGGCGGCTTCGAGGAGCAGCGTGCTCACGATATTGCCAAGGAGATCGCGGCGAAGGGCCTGCCGCCCGTCACCGTGCGCACGTTCGACAGTTTCGCTGCAGCCTATCAGGCACTCGGTGCCGGACAGGTGGATGCGGTGGTGAGCATCGACGGCGTGGCCAAGGAGTATGCCGACCGTGGTGCTTTCGCCCGGCCGATCAGCGGCCTGTTCCCGACGCCCGTGGCACTCGCCTTCAAAAATCGTGATCTGGCCGAGGCCGTGGCCCGTGTGCTGAACGCCATGAAGGCGGACGGCTCGTACGACAAACTGTTTAGCCAGTATGGCCTACGGCCGATGCCGGGGCCGTTCACGGTGCAGGGGCCGAGCTGAGGCGTGCCGCTCGGCCTGGCCGATGCAGGGTTGGGATTGGGGCGGCTTCTTCGATTACCTGACGAACCGCTACCTGCTGTTTGGGGCGGTCACGACGCTGTGGCTGACCGCGATATCGATTACCGCCGGTCTGTTGCTCGGCCTTGCCCTGGCCATCCTGCGGCGCAGCGGCCCGATTCTGGCCTGGCCGGCGCGGGCCTATGTCTGGGCCTTTCGTGGCACACCGCTGCTGGTGCAGCTCATCGTCATCTACACCGGCCTGCCGCAGTTGGGCATCAGGCTCTCGGTCGTGCAGTCGGCCTTGCTCGGCCTGTCGCTGAACGAAGCTGCGTACCTCTCGGAAATTGTCCGCGCCGGCATCGAGGCGGTGCCGCGCGGCCAGGGCGACGCGGCACGCGCGCTCGGGCTGCGACGCGGGCAGACGATGCGGCTCGTCATCCTGCCTCAGGCGCTGCGGGTCATCATTCCCCCGCTCGGGAACAGCGTAAACGGATTGCTGAAGACGACTTCGATCACCTCGGTCATCTCGATGGAGGAGCTGCTGCGTCGGACTCAGGAGCTGATCCAGCAGCGATTCCTGGTGCTGGAACTGTTCAGCGTCGCCGCCATCTACTATCTGGCCATGACGACTGCCTGGGATCTGGTCCAGCGACGTCTGGAGCGGCGGTTCGGGCGTGGCCAGATGCTGACCGACACCGAGCAGCGGTAATGCCGGAGCACACATCATGAAGAGGTTTCGCGGCACGTACACCGTGATGATCACGCCGTTCGACGGGCGCGGCGCGCTCGACCTTGATGCCTTGCGCGTCTTCACGGAATGGCAAATCACCCAGGGCATAGGTGGTCTGATCCCTCTCGGCTCGACCGGCGAATTCCTGTCCCTTGACGACGAGGAGAAGGCGCTGGTCGCGGAGACGGTGATCCGCACCGCGGCCGGTCGCGTGCCGGTGCTGATCGGCACCGGCGCCGAGGACACGCGCGAGGTGGTGCGACAGAGCCGGCGGGCCGAGGCCCTTGGGGCGGACGGCGTCATGATCATCCCGCCGTTCTATTGCACGCCGACCGAGGACGAGCTGTACCACCACTACAAGACCGTCTCCGACGCGATCGGGCTGCCGATCATGATCTATAACAATCCGGCAACCGCGAACGTGGACCTGACGCCGCCCATCGTGGCCCGCCTCGCAACGATAGACAATTGCCGCTACGTCAAGGAGTTGACGCTGGAGGTCACGCGGGTGCGCGACATCATTCGGCTGTGCGGCGAGCGCATGATCGTGTTTGGCGGCATCCTGGGCTTCGAATCCTTCATCGAGGGCGCGCAGGGCTGGGTGGCCGTAGCGTCGAACGTGATCCCCGGCCCGCTGGCACGGTTGTTCTCGCTGGTGGCCGATGCGGGCGACATCACCGAAGCGCGCAGGCTGTACATGCGGATGCTGCCGCTGATCGAGTTCGTTGGCGGGCAGGCCTATGTGGCCGGCAGCAAGGCATTGTTGTCGCATATGGGATTCTCCGCGGGAGCGCCTCGTCCGCCGCGCCTGAAGCTGCCGCCTGCGCTCGATCGGGAGGCGGCGCGGCTCGTGGCCGAGTTCGCGCTCAGCTTCGGCCAAACCATGGTGGCCGCATGAGACGTGCGCCTCGGGCCGCCTGATGGACGCCACCCGGTCCGCATCACCTTCGACGGAATTCCTGTCGAGGGCCTCGCGGGAGATACTGTAGCTGCGGCGCTGCTGGCGGCGGGCCACCTGGCGTTCTGTTACGCCCGCGCGGACGCGCCGCGCGGCCCATTCTGCGGCATGGGCGTGTGCCACGATTGTCTGCTGACGATCGACGGCCAGCCATCGCAGCGCGCCTGCCTGACAAAGCTGCGCGACGGGATGGTGGTGGTCCGGCAGTCCAGCACGGCCGTGCCGCTTGCCGTGGCAACCCGGCCTGCGGCATCGGCGCAATCGACATGCGACGTGTTGATCGTGGGTGCCGGTCCAGCGGGCCTCGCGGCGGCGCTCGCCGCGGCCCCCGGCGCGGCGGTGCGGGTGATCGACGAACGCCCGGAGCCAGGCGGTCAATACTACAAGCAGCGCGCGGGCGGCGATGGTGACGCACAGGCGCGCGAAGGGGCGGCGCTCGTGGCGCGGGCACGCGCGGCCGCCGTCGCGATCACCAGCGCGGCGTTGGTCTGGGGCGCGTTTCGCACGGCGGCGGGCGCGCTCGAGGTCGGCGTGCTGACCGCGGATACGGCCGAACTGGTGCGGCCGCGCGTGCTGATCGTGGCGACGGGCGCGTATGAGCGGCCCTGGCTCGTGCCGGGTTGGACCTTGCCGGGGGTGATGACGGTTGGCGCCTGCCAGACGATGGTGCGCGCCTATGGCGTCGCACCCGGACAGCGCATCGTGGTGGCCGGCAACGGGCCGCTCGGACTGCAACTCGCGTGCGAGTTGCTTCAGGGGGGTGCCCATGTTGTCGCGGTGGCCGAAGCCGCGGCACCCCCCTTGATGCACCCTCTGGCGGGGCTGGCCTGCTTGCGCGCGGCGCCGGGGCTCGTGGGCCGGGGGCTGCGCTACCTGGCGCGGCTCCGGCGCGCCAACGTGCCCATTCTCTTTCGCCATGTCCTCGCACGCGTCGAAGGCGCGCAGACCGCCGAGGCCGCCGTGCTGGCCCGGGTGGGGGCAGACGGGGCGGTGCGCGACGCCGCCGCGCAACGGTTCGCGGCCGATCTCGTGTGCATGGGCTACGGCTTCCTCCCCTCGAACGAGTTGCCGCGCCTGCTCGGTTGCGTGCACGGGCCCGCTCGCCGGGGGCCGGGGCTGGAGGTGGTGCGCGACGCGGCGGGCCAGACCTCGCAGCCCGACGTGCTGGTGGCGGGCGAGGCCGGAGGCTTTGGCGGCGCGCAGGTGGCGCTGGCACAAGGACGGCTGGCCGGTGCGCGGGCGCGGGTGCTGCTCGGCATGCCCGACGCACTGGATCATGAGGCACGTCGAGCGCTGCGGCGGCATCTCGCTTTCCAGAGCGCACTATGGCGGGTGTTCGCGGCGCCCGATCCGGGGCTGTCCCTGGCGAATTCGGAGACGTTGGTCTGCCGCTGCGAGAGCGTCACGCTGCACACGCTACGTGAGGCGATCGCGCAGCACGGATTGGCCGACGCGGGGATGCTGAAACGCCTGACCCGCGCCGGGATGGGGCGCTGCCAGGGCCGGTATTGCGGGGTGAGTCTCGATAGGCTTTTGCATCACGGCGAGGCGGCCGAGGAGCGGCGCCTGCTCGCCCCGCAGGTGCCGCTGCGCCCCGTCGCCGCGCAGGCGCTGGCCATGGAGGCGCCGGAGTGGCGCGGCCATCGCCGGATGGCGCTGACACAACGGACGGCGATGCCTGCCAAGCCGCTGGCATCGCGCGAGGCCGCTACGGTCGTGGTGGGCGGCGGCATCGCCGGCCTCTGCACGGCCTGGTTTCTGGCGCGCGCGGGCCACGACGTCGTTATGGTCGATCGGGGCGAACCAGGGGCGGAGGCGTCCGGTGGCAATGCCGGTAGCCTGCACGTGCAGTTGCTGTCGTTCGATTTCGCTCTTCAGTCGGCCGCTTCCGACAGCCCCGCGGCGCGCACCCTTGCGCTACAGCGTGACGCTGTTGCGTTGTGGGAGACGGTCGAACAGCAACTGGGCGCCTCATTCCAACTAAAGCGAACCGGCGGACTGATGGTCGCCGAGACTGCCGCCGATCTCGACTTCCTGCACAAGAAGGTGGCGCTGGAGCGGCGCTCCGGGATCGAGGTGGAGTTGGTCGGGCCGGGGGAACTGTACGGGTTGGAACCGGCCCTGGGTCCGGGCCTGCTGGGGGCGGCGCTGTGCCGGGGAGAGGGCAAGATCAACCCGCTGCTGGCGAATCAGGCGATGCTGGATGCGGCGCGCGCGGCCGGCGCCCGCGTACTGCCGCATACCCAAATTCAGGCAATCAGCCGCGACGACCGAGGTTTCCGACTGATCACGCAAAGCGGGGCCATCCGAGCGGGGCGCGTGGTCAACGCGGCCGGGGCCTGGGCGGCGCAAATTGCCGCCATGCTGGGGGTCAGCATTCCGGTGTTCGGAGCCCCGCTGCAAATGATCGTCACCGAGCCCGGAGCCCCGGCGCTGCGGCACCTGCTGGCCCATGCCAGCCGGCACCTCACGTTGAAGCAGGCAGCCTCTGGCGGCTTCATCATCGGCGGCGGGTGGACGGCTGAACTCGATCCGGTCCACTTCCATCCGCGGCCGCTGCGCGAGAGCCTCGCGGGCAACCTGTGGATCGCCTGTCACCTGGTACCGACCCTCGGAGCGTTGCATGTGGTTCGGAGCTGGGCGGCCATGAACATCGACATCGATGGCGCGCCGATCTTGGGCGAGCATCCCGGTGTGCCGGGCCTGTTCCATGCGGTCGGGGCCAATGGCTACACGCTGGGACCCTTACTAGGACAGGTGACCGCGAGCTTGATCCTGAACCGCGATCCGGGACGCGACATCGCAAGCTTCGGGGTGCACCGCTTCGCTGCCTGACCCGGGTCGAGTTGGATAAAGTGTTCCGTCCACAGACATCATTTCAATGCTCGTAACGCCATCTCAACGGCGTGCTTCCGAACCTGCACGCGCTCCTTCGCTGGTCGTAGGCATCGCTGACCGCGCTCCAGAGAGGCGTCTTGTCGCCAAGTTCGCAGACGCGGTCGATCGGCGTGAGTGCCTGTAGAGCCTCGTGCGGGCGGTTCCAGTTGAACAACCCTTCGCCACAAGACCCACAGTACGGTGGCCGACGACGAGATAGCCGTCCTTTACAGATGGCACCCTCGGATTGGGCGCGACGTTCGCCTGCACGAGGTGATCGAGAGAGCGGCGGGTGCGTCGGCGCGCTGTAGTCTTCTGGGCTCGGCCGTCGTGCGGGTTCAGGAGATTCCAGCTTGGATGCTGGATGCCGCGGCGTCCCGCACGTCGGCCGTCCGGGAACAGCGTCCAACTCGCCACCTCGGCCAGCAGGTCGGTGATGCGGACGCGCGGCAGCATGGCGTAGAGCCGTGCGGCCAGTGCCTCGGCCTCGGGTGGCGTTGATTTGTCGATCGGCGCGATCTTCAGAACGCCGTTGGTGATCGTCAGGTCCGGCAGCGTGCCCGAGGCAGCCTGGGCACTGGCCGCTTTCAGCCGCTCGTCCGGCAGCACCTGACGGGCGGCAATGAACTGCTCGAAATCCGGCTCGACAGCGACCGGCAGGGTGCCGGCCTGCTTAGATGCAGAAGTCTTGACATGATCTGACGGACGGCCTGAATCGGTGGGCGAAGAGGCCGGGGCGCGGAGCCATAGGCGAAACGCAGCGCCCCGGCCGGTGTGACCGGAGAGACCGCCATGACAACAACCGAGCGCAAGGTGATCAAGGCCAAGGTCGGCCTGCTGGAGCTGGCCAAGCAGCTGGGCAGCGTGACCCAGGCCTGCCGGGTGATGGGCTACAGCCGAGACAGCTTCTATCGCTTCCGCGACCTCTACGAGAAAGGCGGTGATCTGGCGTTGGCCGAGATCACCCGCGCCAAGCCCAACTTGAAGAACCGCGCCGCGCCGGAGGTTGAGGCGGCGGTGGTGGCGATGGCCATCGACCAGCCGGCCTGGGGCCAGGCGCGCGCCGCCAATGAACTGAAGAAGCGCGGCACCGAGGTCTCGCCGTTCGGCGTGCGCTGCATCTGGATGCGCCACGACCTGGAGACCATGAAGAAGCGGCTGAAAGCGCTCGAGGCCAAGGTCGCGCAGGACGGCGGCGTGCTCACCGAGAGCCAGCTGGTGGCGCTCGAAAAAGCCAAGCTGGACAAGGAGGCCCACGGCGAGTTCGACAGCGAGCACCCGGGCTATTGCCTGGCGCAGGACACGTTCTATGTCGGCACGCTGAAGGGGGTGGGGCGCGTCTATCAGCAGACGGTGATCGACACGTATTCCAAGCTCGGCTTCGCCAAGCTCTACACCCGCAAGACCCCGCTGACCGCGGCCGACATCCTCAACGACCGGGTAATCCCGTTCTTCGACGAGCACGACATTCGCGTCGACAGGATCCTGACCGACCGCGGCACCGAGTATTGCGGGGCCCATGATCGCCACGAGTATGAGCTCTACCTCGCGGTCGAGGACATCGACCACACCCGGACCAAGGTGAAGAGCCCGCAGACCAACGGCATCTGCGAGCGGTTCCACAAGACGTTGTTGGACGAGTTCTACCGGGTGGCGTTCCGCAAGAAGGTCTACGACACCCCGGATGCCCTGCAGAGCGACCTGGACGACTGGCTGACGGTCTACAACGAACAGCGCACCCACCAGGGACGCTGGTGCTTCGGCAAGACCCCGATGCAGACCTTCCTCGACAGCGCCGATTGGGCGCGCGAAAAACAGACCCTGGTAAAGGCAGCGTAGCGGAGCCACACGACAGCTTCGATCCGGCGGACACCCACCACGCCAGATCGACAGTCCGTCAGATCAAATAGAAACTTCTACAGCTTTACTTGGCGTTGAACGAGATCGAGCATCGGCGCACCCGTGTGCGCACGCCAAAAACCAACGGGTTCGTAGAGCGGTTCAACGGCACGGTGCTCGACGAGTTCTTCCGCAGCACGATGCGCGAGACATTCTATCGCGACGTCGACAGTCTCCAGGCCGATCTCGACGCCTGGCTACATCACTACAATCACGAACGACCACATTTGGGATACCGCAACCAGGGACGCAGACCCTGGGACACGGTCCGTCAGTTCGTCAGCCAAGAAGCTTAAGAAGACACACCATTGAAGCACGCCGATGTCCGCTTGCCATCTTTAGCTGCTCTGCGGCAGACGACCCGTGTCGGATCTCTCGCGAAAGCGCTGGCGGGCCAGAAAGCTGTCACTCGGGACCGCCCCTGAGGCCCAGGCCGAGGCGCAGGGCGATGCGTCTGGCAGTCCTCTCGCGGGCGGCCGTGACCGTCGCCATGTCGGTGCGCGCCTTGGCGAGAATTGCCGGCGGCGCCCTATCCGGCGTGCCGCTGTCGAAAGGCGGTTCGGGCGCATACGCCATGTGAAGCTGGATCGCCTGTGCCGCCGCCACGCCGCGCAGATCGGCCGCCAGGCGCAGGGCGCCGTCGATCCGGGCCGTGACGCCGGCCGCGAACACCCAGTCCCTGTCCACGACGACGCGCTCGTCGACAGGAATGGCCCCGAAGTACTGCAGAAGGTGAAACGACGCCCAGTGCGTCGTGGCGCGCCGCCCGCGGAGCAGCCCGGCCGCGCCGAGCAGCAGCGCCCCCGTGCAGACCGAGAACACCGATCGCGCGCCGCCCGCTTGGCGCGTGATCCAGCCGAGGACGGCCTCGTCTTCCATCAGCGCGTCCTGACCGAAGCCGCCCGGAACGTGCAGCAGGTCGAGCACGGGCGTCGCGCCGATCTCCGCGTCCGCCACCAGCCGGAGCCCCTTGACGTCACGCACCTCGCGCCCGCGGACCCCGTAGAGCCGGTACGTTGCGTTCGGCATGCGCGAGAGCACCTCGAACGGCCCCGTCAGATCGATCTGGTCAATTCCGTCGAAGACCAGCGATCCGATCTGCAGATGTGTGTTCTCAGGCACCATTAGGACCTCCGTCCAAACTGGACAGCACGACTTTAGGCCGACATAGATGGCGATCATGCCAGACGTCCCACCAATCCCGCCAAAGGCCGCCCAGCCGGTTCGCACGTGCGTCCTGGAGATGGTCACCTTCGACTCGGTGCAGTTGCTGGACGTGGCCGGGCCGCTGCAGGTGTTCGCAACGGCCAACGAGATGCGCGCGAAGGGCGGCGAACCGCCGCGCTATCTCCTGCGCGTCGTTGCCCCCACGGTGCCGCAGGTGACAGCTTCGGCCGGGGTCGTCCTCGCGAGCGAGGCGCTTTCGCACCTTGCCACGCCGGTGGACACGCTGGTCGTCGCCGGCGGGCCGGGCGTCGGGGCCGCTTCGGAGAACGCCGGATTGCTGGCCTGGCTCGCCGCCCGCGCGCAAGCGGCGCGGCGCACCGCTTCGGTCTGTACCGGCGCGTACCTGCTCGCGGCCGCGGGGCTGCTCGATGGCCGCCGAGCGACCACCCACTGGTCGTATTGCGACGACCTGGCGCGACGCTTTCCGCGCGTGCAGGTCGAGCCCGATCCGATTTTCCTGCGGGACGGCCCGATCTGGACCTCCGCCGGCGTGACCGCCGGGATCGACCTCGCGCTCGCGCTGCTGGAGGAGGATCTCGGCCGCGAGATGGCGCTGGCGGTCGCGCGCTACCTGGTGGTGTTCCTCAAACGCCCCGGCGGTCAGGCCCAGTTCAGCGCCGCCCTGGCTCTGCAGGCTGGAGAGGCGCCATTCGGCAAACTGCACGCCTGGATCGAGGCCAATCTGGCCAGCGACCTGTCGCTCGCCAGGCTTGCCGCCGAAGCCGGCATGAGCGAGCGCAACTTCAGCCGCCGCTACGCGGAGGCGGTTGGCCTCACGCCCGTCCGAGCCGTCGAGCGGCTGCGGGTGGAAGCCGCCCGCAGGCTGCTCTCGGAGAGCCGGGCGCCGATCAAGCGGATCGCCCGGCAATGCGGGTTCGGCACCGAGGAGACCATGCGCCGCAGCTTTCTACGACTCCTCGCGATCCCGCCCCAGGACTATCGCGACCGCTTCAGCGCCTGACCGGAACGCGCTCTGGCCGCGAACGTGGCTTCTTTGGCGATCCCGCCATCATTCCCACGCCTACATCTCTCTCCGTGCAGTGCCCCGGCACCAAGTTCGGCGCGGGCGCCCACTTCCACACGGAAAGGCCAAGGCTATGACCCAATTCCCGATCTACACGCTCGAAACCGCCCCCGAGGCTTCCAAACCTGCGCTGCAGGATTTGCACACTACCTTTGGCATGATCCCCAACATCGCCGGAGCCATGGCGACCTCGCCGGTTCTGATCAACAGCCTGGTCGGCCTGTTCGGCCGGGTGCATGGCGGCAGCTTCACCGAGGCGCAGATTCAGACGCTGCTGCTCACCAACGCTGTCACCAATGCTTGTCCCTGGGCAGTCGCGTTTCACACCGCGCTCGCGCTGAAGGAAGGCTTGGCGCAGGCCGACGTCGATGCGATCCGCGCCGGCCGGTCGCCCCGCGACAGCAGGCTGGGTGCGCTGTCCACACTCGCCAGGATCCTGATCGAGAAGCGCGGCCGACTCAGCGACGATGACCGCGACGGGTTTCTCGCTGCGGGCTTCGCTGAGAAGCACCTGCTTGAGGTGGTCGCCGTCAGCGCGGCCTCCACCATCACCAACTACACGGGCAACATCACCGACCCGCCGGTTGAAGCCGCTTTTCAGGCCCATGCCTGGGCCCAGACCGACATGTCTCGCCTCGTCGCATGATCGGGCCTGGTGAGCCGCACCATGGGTGGAGGACGTCGCTCCGACGTCGGCTCAACAGGGCGCGCGCCCTCTTATACCGCCGAGCGCTGTCGCTGACTCGGATGTGATGTAGGCCGGCTCGTCATGATCTGATTCCGTTTGGGTCTGCCCTGCAAGGAGGACCCGATGGGTGCGCGAGGCCTGCCGATCCGCGATGACCTGACGCCTGACGCGCTTCGCCGGCTGGTGCGGCGCGAGCCGGATCGCCCGGCGGCGGGTCGGATGTTCGCCATTGCCCACGCCTTGGAGGGGATGAGCCGGGCGGAGGCGGCGCGGCTGGCCGGGATGGAGCGTCAGGCGCTGCGCGACGACCCGGCCGCCGATCTTCCGGTAGGTCGGGCCCGTCCCGTAGATCCGGTGCTTCTCCAGCGTGCGCGGCGAGACGCCGAGATGCCGCGCCGCTTCCTGCGTGCGCAGGAAGCGGCGCGGCAACGATGGGTTCGGGTCGGGCATCACTGGCCTCCATCGGCGCGGAGCTGCTGTTCGGCAGCCTTGGGCGTGTCGACGGCGAGGATCGAACCGCGTGGGCAGCGGCAATCCCGCCGACGGTGCGGCGCTCTGGCTCATCCTCGACCGCTCCCGGCTGTGGCGCGCTCGACTCGCCGCCGCGGCCTGGTTTCTGGCCATCGTCGGCCAGAAGCTGCCGGGCATGGCGGCGCCCCGCGCCCCGCAGTTATCGCCGGAGCGGCAGGAGCGCTTCGCGCACATGCTCTGGGCGCTCGAGCTCGCAGCCACCGGCGCGAGCGAGCGCGACATGGCCGGCCGCCTGCTTGGAACGAAGGCGAGCGGCCCCGCCTGGTCCAACGATCCGGATCGCGCCGAAATCCGCCGCCTGCTGCGCGAGGCGCGCGGACTGGCGCGCGGCGGCTATCGCCGCCTGCTCGCGCCGCCCTGGCGCTGACCCTGGACGGTCTGGCCTGCGCCAACTTCGTCCAAGGATCAGGTCCGGGAAGGAGGAGGCGGTGTCGGCCCGTCGTGGTGTCGAGGATCAGGAACAGCCCCTCGGGCGTGACAAGAGCCTGCTTCCGGCCTGGCCAGCGCCACGGCTCGAAGCGGATCGGCAGTCCGGTCGGCGGGCCTGGCCCAAGAGGAATGACATTGGCGAGCCATTCGGCGCGCCAGGGCACAGCAAGTTCGTCGGCGCGGCGGGCCGGGTCCGTGACGAAAGTGCAACCCCCAGGCAGCGGGGTCGGGTGGGTGGGCCGGTCTGGCCGGCGTTGGTCGTGACGCCTCCTGGTAGTCGGGATCGCGTCGCAGGAACTCCCACGCCCAGTCTTCGGGTTCGAATTTTTCGGTGTAGCGGTAGCGGGCTGGCAGCCGCCCGCGGCCGAGCTTTCGCATGGCCAGTCTCCCGGCTGGCTCCCGCCGCGGTTGTTTACGGCTGGTTGGAATACACCTGTACATCAAGGGCCGCCGGCGAGTCCTCGTGGCGGTCATCACGCGATAACCTCGACCGACGGCAAGCCGGTTCAGCCGCGCCGGTGGGCGAACCGGCTACGCTTCGGCTTTGTAAGGACCGGCACCCAGGAGGTGGCGGTAGCCGACTTTGCTCATCCACTTGGCGCGGGCGAGGTGGGTGTCATAGGCGTGCCGAGCCCGCCCCGGCTCGCGGTCGGGATCGATGCCCAGGATCTCCCGCGCCGCATCCTGCCAGGCGGCGTCCTCGCGGCTGGCATCGAGGATTCGCAGGTAATGGATCAGGTGCAACTCGTCATACGGGGTCAGGTCCTCGCCGTCAGGCGGTTCGTCGGCGACCGGCGCGTTCATGCTTGGTCTGCGCATGAGGGCTCCCCCTGAGATAAGCTCGCAGTGCCCCATCGGGGCGAGTTGTGGATACCGCACACGGTAACAGTTGGATACAGTTCGGTTACGATAGCCGGGCGCGGCCTGTGGGGGAGAATCCACCACAGCATAGAGCAGAGCAACCCCGTGTGGCTGCTCGTCTGCCATGGCCACACCACGGCAAATTCGGGCGGCCCGCGCATTGCTGGGCTGGTCCCAGCAGGAGCTGGCGGACCGCGCCGTGGTGTCGGTCAACAGTGTCGGGCGGATCGAGACGGCGCTCGATGAGAGCGAGCTCGAGCGGCACGGCCAGAGCCATTTCCGGGTCATGCGCGCGCTGCGCCAGGCCGGCATCGAGTTCCTGACGCGCGGCGAGGGCGTGCGGTTCGCAGGTGTCCCGCCGACGCCCCGCCGGCCAGCGTGAATTGCCCGGGCGGCTGCCCGCCTGCGAAGAAAAGGCCCCGCGCCGAAGCGCGGGGCCGGAGGTGCGCGGTCCGGATCAGTCGCCGTTCCGGCGTGACCAGATCAGTGTGTGGGTGTCGGCCTCCTCGCCTTCGACCAGGGTGGCGTAGATCGGCGCGGGGAAGCTCGGATCGTCCAGCTTGACCGAGAGGTAGTGCCGGCCCTCGTTGGAGGTCTTCTTCCAGGCGGCGCCGAATTCCACGCTGCCCGCGAACACGCGGTAGTCAGGGGCCTTGTCGCTGCTCTTCTCGGCCGGCTTGATCGTGGTCTTCGCGTTGATGCTGAGGGTCTTGACCGCGCCGGTGAAGGTGTCGGCCGTCTTGGTGAAGGTGCCGATGGTCGCCATGGTCGTCTCTCCTGTCCGTGTATCGGGTCGCGCCCATCGCGGCCTCGATGGCGATCGTCCGGCCGGAGGCGATCGACGACGCACCCGCCAGGGCCGCAGCGCAGCGGAGGATGGCGGCCGGCGGCTTTCTTGCCTCGCGAGGAATGGCGGCTTGCCGCCAGGGGAAGAAAGTTGCCGGCCGCCGTTGCGTCATGGGCGATCGAGGCGCAGCCGTCCTTCGGCCAGATCAGGCCATCCGAGGACGCGTGGCGCGCGCCACCCGAACGGACCGGGACGACACGTGGCGACGCTCGGAGCCAGACGGCAAGACACCGGCCATGACCGGCGCAGAGACACTTGCAGTCGCGCAGGAACGGCGGCGAACGGGCGGGATTGCGACAGTCTCCTGCACGCCGGAAACGCCGGCGTAGCGATTGCCGACGCGGCGTGACAGAGACATCCGGGCCGGTCGTCCTCGCAACGGGTAGACGATCCCGCCAGCGTCACGAGTTCCAAGCGTGCCCGAACGCGGAGCAGCCGGCTCCTGAAGTGCGCATGGTCGGGGCGGACCGGGCTGCGACATCCCGCCGAAAGAGAAGACCCCAGGCTTGACGAAGGCACAAACTCGGTGGCCATCCCACAAGTCCCGCCTTACGGTAAGGTCCGACCGGGGACGCTGCCTGCATTTCGTGTTTCGGGAACTGCGATGAACCGCGACCGGCATTCGCACGAGGCTTTTTCAGAGTACCGGGAATTCCCGGTTCCGCCACGGCTCGCATCCCGCTTTTTGTGTCTTTGGACTCAGCGGATCGTCGGCTTGCGGGGCGACTACCGGCATTGGGTCCTGCCTGACGGGTGCGTCGACATCGTTTTCATCAACGATGATCCACCTATGGTGGTGGGTCCCTGGACAGCGCCCTTCGCAGTTACTCTGGCGGTCGGTACAACGATTGTTGGCGCGCGTTTTCATCCGGGCCGCGCACCCAGCATGCTCGGTGTGCCGGCAGTCGAGCTTCGCAACAGTTCCGTGCCGCTTGCCGATGTGTGGGGGGCGAAGCGTAAGCGATTCGCCAGCATCTACGGTGAGCCCAATCAGCCGGAACGGTTGTCGGTACTAGCTCAAGCTCTCCTCAAGGAGCTTGGGTTTGACCATCCAGTCGACGAAGCTGTTGTGGCCGGCATCCGCTGGTTGGCACAGTACCCACATGGCCGGGTTGAGCAACTCAGCCAATGGATGGGGATCAGCAATCGACATTTGCAGCGCCGGTTCGTGGCCACTGTTGGCTACGGACCGAAGATGTTTCAGTCCATCCTGCGGTTCCAACACCTTCTGGGCCTAGCCCGCGCAACAGATGTCTACCAGCGTCTCGCAGAACTTGCCGCGGACGCGGGATATGCCGATCAGGCGCACATGACGCGCGAGGTTCAGCGCTTTGCCAAGTGTCCCCCGACGGCGCTGCTGCGGTCGGACAGATGCACGCTGAGCATGTCCGATTTATTCAAGACCCGCGTCTCGCCTATGGACTAGCGTGCCTCCCGTCGGCACGAACAAATTGCCGGCCACTTTCGCAGAAGAGACAGGATTCGTTGTGTGTATAGGAGACACCATGGAGCAAGTCGCGGGAGTCAAGGTTCTGTTCGTCGCGGGCTTTGGTCCGATCGTCCGAGAGGCGACCACCAGCCGCAAGCTCTACCACCAACTGCTCGGTATCGACTTCAAGGAGGAAAATGGCGGCTATCTTCATACGGAGGCGCTGAAAGGCGCGAATAGCTTCGCTCTGTGGCCGCTTTCCCAAGCAGCGCAGTCCTGCTTTGGAGAAAACTCTTGGCCGGACGAGATTCCTTTGCCACAAGCCTGGCTCGAGTTTGACGTTGAGAGCGTAGAAAGGGCAACGACCGAACTCGAATCGCGAGGCTATCGAATGCTGGTCAAGAACAAGAAAGAGCCATGGGGCCAGACCGTCAGCCGTTTCTTGGCGCCAGAAGGATTGCTGGTCGGGATCACCTTCACTCCATCGATGCGAGCGGAAAAACAGCTCTGACCTCCGCTAAGAATGCGGGTAACGCGAGAATGGCGGATCCGGCCGCCGCCTCCAATTTTCCGATTCGGCGCACCTCAGGAATCGGATTTCCAAGGCCCTGGGAATAGCGGCTCTTCACAGAAGACGGTGTAGCGCTGAGCGTCGGCGCGCAATCGTCAGAGGAACTTCAGGCGAGTCGCCTCCTGCTTGCCTTGGTCGAAACCGGCACGGGCGGCGGGGATGCGGGTCGCCAGATCCATCTGGTTCGTGCCCATTGCGGCTCGGAAATCGGCGTCCGGTGTGATCACCTCAACGCGGCTGCCCTGCTTGCGCAGGGCCTCGACCTGGCTTGCCAAGTCCGCCCCCCATTCCGGTTTTCTGCGCAGGCCTTGGAACTGTCCTTCCGGTAGTGGCCCGCTCCGTCCGCCGAACGGCGAGACCACCACGACGTTCGCATAGTCCGAAGCAAGGTCGGCGTTTTCGCTGGAGCGCACGCCGCCGTTGATGTAGCGAGCACCGTTGATGCTGTGCGTGGGGGTCAGACCGGGCAGCGCGGTGCTCGCGATGACCGCGTCCACCAGGTCGACGCCGGAATTGCGGTCGAACGCAGCCAGCTCGCCGGTATGCGCGTCGACGGCCACCACGATCATCGGCCTGTCCGGCCAGTCAGTGCGAGGTAACCTGGCGGCGACCATTGCGCGCCGCTGTTCCGCCGCCGCGGATCCGAGTATGGCGTCGCTCTCCAACCCGAACGCGCCCATCGCACGTCGTAGATCGGCTGCCGAGGTGGCGGCGGCGGAGATGGCGCGCATCCGTTCGAACACCGCGGCCATCGGCAAGGACGGCGGCTGTGCCCGGTTCTGTCCGACCGGTTGAACCGGCGGAGACAGCACCGAAGCCAATAGTTCGGCTGGCGGTATACCGCTGCGCACATGAGCCGCCGCGGTGGCGCCGGACGAGGTGCCGACCACCAGATCGGCGGCCTCTGTCAAATCGACGCCAGCTTCGGCCAAACCTGCAATGAAGCCGATCAGCCACGCATTTCCGGCAGCCCCACCACCACCGAGAACCAGAGCAACGTTTTTGTGAACCATCTGCCCGCCATTCAATCTCTCGATAGTCAGAGCCCTTCTAAAAACGCGGGGCGGAGCGGCGACGCGAGCGAGCGCCTTCTTCTTCATCCGCATGTCGGCATGGATGTAGATCGGGGTGGTCTCGACGTTCTCGTAACCCGGCCAGAGCGCGATCACCGCTGGATCGACGCCGTGGTGGAGCAGGTCCACTGCCATCCCGTGGCGATGCATTCTTAAGGTCGTCAGGAAGCCCGAACGCCGGGAACAGCGCCGTGCCCAGCGGCCGCATAAATAATGTCAGCCTTGAGATGAGCTCACCGTCGCTTTCTAGCATTTGCAACGAATGCGCGCGCCATCCACCCTCTTTGCCTTCGACGTAAAGTGCGAAGGCCGGCTGGCCGTTTGCACGCGTCGGCAGGAGGCGGAAACGTCCGTACTGCGGCCACACGGTAGCAAAGAAGCTTCGTATCGCGTCGCGGCCACAGTACCAATGGGGCCAAGGCGGCATGGCGTAGGTTGCTTCTTCCTTCAAAAGAGCGACAAAGCCTTCGAGGTCCTTGCCTTCCCAAGCGCGCACGTAACGCTCAAGGAGCGTGCTTTGATCGTGCAAGCGCAGCGGCTCGATTGACGCGTTCGGCGTGTACCTACTCCCAAGCGTCGACCGTGCGCGCTGCAGGGCGCTGTTGACGGACGCTGTGGAGCTGCCGATGAGCGAAGCGGTCTCGACGGAAGACCAACCCAGCACGTCGATGAGCAGCAGCACCGCGCGCTGACGGGGGGCAGATACTGGAGCGCCGCGACGAACGCCAGACGCACGGACTCGCGTTGCAGGTATTGCGCCTCGGCGTTGGGAGCTTCGTCGGCGACATCGTCCACCTCAGAGTTTGGATAGGGCTCGAGCCAGGCGATGTCAGCGGGAGGCTGGCCAGTCGGCACCGCGGTCGCAGGCGGGAAGATCGCCTCGGGCAGCAGCCTCCGGACCTTCCTGCGCTGCGCGATGGCGTCTAGGCAGACTCGCGTCGCGATCTGATGGAGCCAGGCCTTCAGCGATCCGCGCCCCTGGAAGCTTTCGAAGGCACGCCAGGCGCGAAGGTATGTCTCTTGAACGAGGTCTTCCGCCTCGTGCAGCGACCCCGTCATGCGATAGCAGTGCGCCTTGATCTGCCGCCGGTAGGGCTCTGCCAATTGCACGAATGCGTCCCGACTGAAGGAGTTCGTGGCCGTCGCTGTTATGGCCGGCGCGCCTTCGATTGGCATGACAATACAGCCTGATCGCGCCATGAGCATCACTGTACCCTCGCGATCCCATCGCTGGCAATCTTGAACACACTCCCCTCGTGAGCGTCGGGATGGGCGGCGATCTCGAACACCGCCGCAACGACATCTTCCGGACTTTGGGGCGACCTCATGCTGCTTATGAAGTCGGCGATCGGCATGCCGAGATATTTTGCATAACCCTCGACCGCGTGCCTGCCGAACTCCGTGCCGGGCATGATCATCGCCGGCGCGAGCGCGAGGAACCGAATCCCCAGGCCCAGCCGATCAGAACTCCTTCTGGCAGTAGTTGGCTATTAGCATCTGCATCCGTTTCGCGCCCGCGTATCCGCCCGACACGGGCGATCCGTTCAAGGCGGCGCCGCTCGATACCAGGATGACCACCGAACCCGGTGCCAATGGCTTCGCAAGTGAGGCTTTGCAGAAGAGGAACGAGGCTTTGACGTCGTTCTCCCAGTTGGCTGAGAACTGCTCCCAGTTCATCTCGTGGATAGGGGCTGCGTGAGGCCGGGCTCCGCCGCAGACCACGAGCAAGGTAGGGACGCGCTCGCTGAACACCCTCTCCGGGGCACCCTCCTCCGAAACATCGAGTTCGAGGACATCGACGTTGCCGGTATTCCGGGCGAGTTCGTCGAGCCAGAGGCGCCGCCGCGCGACCGCCAGGGTGCGGGCGCCTTCCGAGGCGGCTCGTTGTGCGATCATCGCGCCGAGCCCGCGACTCGCTCCCAATACGATCACGCTCTTACCGACCAGGCTCTGCATGTTCGTCTCCACCGAAGGGGCCTGTAGGCTATGACGGCCCGTCGGATCGAATTTCATCAGCGGATCAGAAAAAACCCAATTTAGGCACAGACCGCATCGGTTCGGGCCTAATGGCACGAAGCGGTGGCCGCGAAGCAATCCCCACGGTCACCCCAACGTGCTCTGCGTTCTCCGCCTCGTCGACGAGGAACGCTGCGAGGTCGGCGCGTTGCATCGCCCACGCACCGGCCGGTTGTGCGCCAACTTGCAGGCGAAATCCATGGGCAGCTCCACCTTCCAGAAGGCGAGGCGGGCGCACAATCGTCCAATCGGCGTCGCTCCCCCGAACAAGGTCCTCCATCGCTGTCGAGTCGGCGACTTGTCGCGCTAGAATCCGACGTAGCAGCACAATGATCGGATTGCGGTTGGGGAACAGCAGTCCTTGCGAGACAACTAGATAACGCCTCACCCCGTGTCTGCGCATTGCCTCTAGCGTGGAGCCTGCGGCGTCCCGCAGGAGCATGGCGTCCTTGCCGGAGCGCTGCCCGAGGCAGGAGATGACGGCGTCATGCCCGGCCAGCACCGGCGCCAAATCGTCGACGCGCAAGGGATTGCCGACGACGGTTTGCAGGCGTTGGTGTGGGTCCAGCGTCCCTGGCTTGCGGACCATGGCCGTAACAGCGTGCTCGCGAGAGATCGCCAGCTTCACCACCGACCTCCCGGTTCGGCCGCTCGCTCCTACGACAAACAGTTTCACCGAATAACGCCACCTTCGCGAAAATACGATTCGTCGGCTCGGCGGCGGCGGCCCGACAACAGACGCGTGGCGATCGTCGCGCAACCTGCTTCCCGCGCGATCCTGTCAATCGTCGTGCTGGCGTTCTGCGTCATGTCAACCCTTCACGGTCCCGCCTTTGCCGTAGGCTGCTTCTGCGGCAGATCGGCTGGTGATCAGCTTCAGCCAGGGCGGCGAATGAATGGCGCTCATCAGCAAGTACATCGGGACCATGCCATCCAACAGCGAGGCATGGCGGGCCGCGCTGATCATATTGCCTGGGCTGCCGCCAAGAATGCCCGTCGTCAGCGCCATGATCGCGAAGGTCGGCGCCGCCGCGAGCGAGAGCCAGCCGACGGCGCCCGAATGGACCTCACTCATGTCTTTCCTCCTGGGCTGGGCGCTGGTGGTCATACCTTGTGCGGCCGGTCATCTCCGTCGCCGAATCGGGCTCTCTGGTCAGGCTTTACCGCCTCGCCCGGCGTCCACCGTCTCGTGCCATCTCACGTCAGGGGCGGCGTCGGCCGAGGTACCTGGTCGTGCCATTTCCACCACTTGTAAGGCGGGCCCTGGGGATAGCCTTCCGGCGAGTCCTCCCAGGTTTCCTGGCGGCCGAGCGGGGCGAGGTCGAGGTAGCTCCAGGTGGTCCCCATCGCCTCGTCGCCACGGGCGTTGATGAAGTAGGTGCGGAACACCTTGTCGCCGTCGTGGAAGAACACGTTGTGGCCGTGCCACTGGTCCACGCCGAAGTCGACGTCGAAGCTATCGGTCAAGGTGTACCAGGGCATATCCCAGCCCATCTTCGCCTTCATGCGCTGGATGTCCGCCTGCGGCGCGCGCGAAGCCCACGCCAGGGTGGTGTCGCGGGCGTTCAGATGGGCGAGGTGCGCCACCTGGTCCGCATGGAAGGAGCAGCCGAGGCAGGCACGATCGGGCCAGCCGGCGATCCCAGGCTCGAAGAAGGCGCGGTAGACGATCAGCTGGCGACGGCCCTCGAACAGGTCGAGCAGGCTTGCCTTGCCCTTCGGGCCCTCGAATTGATAGGTCTTCTCGACCGGCATCCACGGCATCCGCCGACGCTCGGCGGCCAGCCCGTCCCGAGCTCGGGTGAAGGCCTTCTCTTTCACGAGCATCTCAAGTCGCGCGGCTTCCCACGCCTCAGGCGACACGATCGGTGGTGTGTTCATGGCAATAATCTCGAGTGCTAGATCGCTTTCACTGCATGAAGCCTTCGGCGAGGACCTTCCCGGTCGCCAGGCTCGCGGTCCCCACACCCCAGATCTGCCGCTCATTGACCCAGGAATATTCTTTGGAGGCTGTGGAGAGGCGAACGTTTGCGAAGATGTCGAGCACCGGCTCGCCGGGTCGCGGCGCCGCCTGACCATCACCGGAAACCGCGATCCGATGGCCGTCGTCGGTTTCGATGATCAGGTGCAGGTCGAGCTCCATGCGACCATCGGCGCGCACCCGCACATGGTCGACGCCGTGCGCGCGGCCCGCGAGGCGGCCCTTGTACCGCCCATCGACCGCCAGGTCGAACCGGGCGCCGTGTAGTGGAATCGCTTCCTTGCCGGTAGTGATGGCGTCCATGCTCACGCCGAAGTCCGTAACGCCGGTAAGGTCGAGGTCCATTTCGTAAATTTTCTCGCCCCTCATTGCAAACTTCCAATCATCCTGCTTCTCCGGTTGTAAAGCTTCCTTGTGGGAAGCCGCGTCATTGGCATAGACGGCGGGGGCGGCACGGATTCATCGGCGCGGCCAAAAAAGTTGGTTGAAGGTCGCAGCGTCGGGCCGCCTCTCCGACCACGAGCGCCCCATAAGCTAAGGTTCGCCCATGCTGTGAAATCCAAAAAGAGGCAATGCTCGCCGCCGCGCCGGCTCAGGCGTCTGCATGAGGATCACGTCAGGGCTCGCGGGTGATCGCCCAGAACTTCGACGCCTCCAAGCAGAGCAACGGCTCAGCTGCGTGATGGTGTTGGAGCACTGTGGGGCAATCGAGGTCGAACGAGCGCCTTGCGGCGATCAGCGCCGATCCGCTGTACCAGCATGTAGAACGCGGGCGTGAACACCAGGCCAAATCCGGTGACGCCGAGCATGCCGCCGAACACGGCGGTTCCGAGAGACTGGCGCATCTCGGATCCCGCCCCAGTCGCAATGACGAGCGGAGCGACGCCGAGGATGAAGGCGAGAGAGGTCATCAGGATCGGCCGCAGGCGCGTCTGCGCCGCGCGCACCGCGGCTTCGGCCGCGCTGCTGCCGGCATCCTGCGCCTGACGGGCGAATTCGACGATCAGGATCGCGTTCTTCGCCGCCAGCCCAACCAGCACCACGAAGCCGATCTGTGCGAGGATGTCGATCGGCATGCCGCGGAACAGCAGCCCCGTGACCGAGGCGAGCAGGCACATCGGCACGATCAGCACCACCGAGAGCGGCAGCTTCCAGCTCTCGTACTTGGCCGCCAGCACGAGGAACACGAACAGGGCGGCGGCGCCGAACACCAGCATCGTCGGCGTGCCCTTCTGCTCCTGCTGATAGGCGATCTCGGTCCATTCGTAGCCGATGCCAGGCGGAAGCACCTGCTGGGCCAGCGCCTCCATCCGGTGCAGCGCCGTGCCAGTCGCGACACCCAGCGCCGCGACGCCCTGCACCTCGGCCGCCGGAAACAGGTTGTAGCGCGGCACGCGATACGCGCTCGTCTCGCTCTTCAGCTGCGCCACGGTCCCGATCGGCACCATGTCGCCGCTCGCGTTGCGCGCCTTCAGCCCGGCGATGTCCTGCCGGCTACGCCGGAACTGACCGTCAGCCTGCGCGATCACCTCGTAGGTCCGGCCAAGATAGTTGAAGTCGTTCACGTACTGCGAGCCGAGATAGACTTGCAGCGTTGAGAACACGTCGGTTGGCGTCAGGCCCACCTTTTCGGCTTTGAGCCGATCGATGTCGGTGTAGACCGAGGGCGATCCGGTATTGAACAGCGTGAACACGCCGGCGAAGTCGGGATCCCGGTTCGCCGCCGCCACCAAGCTCTGAGCGGCGGCTTCGAGCGCCTTCGGTCCCAGGCCGGCGCGATCCTCCAGCATCATCTTGAAGCCGCTCGAGTTGCCGAGGCCCTGTACCGGGCGGGGGCGGGATGGTCAGCACATAGGCTTCCTTGATGACCGCCAGGCGCTTGCGCAAATCCGCCAGCACCGAACTCGCCGTCACCCCGGGCAGCGCGTGGCTGTAGAGCGACGGCAGGCCGGAGAAGATCGTCCCGGAATTCGAGGACACGGTGAAGGTGGTCGCATCGAGCCCGGCGAAGGGAGCGACGTGCTCGATGCCGCGCGTGTTCAGGATGATGCCGACCGCTCGCTTCACCACCTGCTCGGTCCGCGCCAGCGTGGCGCCAGGCGGGAGCTGCAGCACGGTGATCAGATAGCCCTGGTCCTGCTCGGGAATGAAGCCGGCCGGGGCGCGCGAGAATTGCACTCCAGCCACACCGATCAGCGCGAGATAGATCGCGACAACCACCGCCAGCCCACGCACCAGACGCCGCGTGAGCTGCCCATATCCGCTCGAAACCCGGTCGAAGCCGCGATTGAAGCGGCCGAACCCCGCGGCCAGCAGCCGGCCCGGCAGGCTTGCTCGGGTCTCCGCTGCGGCATCGTGTGCCCGGAACAGGACCGCGCACAGGGCGGGGCTCAGGGTCAACGATACGAAGCAGGAGATGACAGTGGACGCCGCGATGGTCACCGCGAACTGCCGAAAGAACTGCCCCGAGATGCCGGACAGGAAGGCCGACGGCACGAACACCGCGCACAGCGTCAGCGCGATGGAGACCAGGGCGCCGCCGACCTCGTCCATGGTCTTGTGGGCAGCCTCGGACGGCGACATGCCGGCGCGGATGTTGCGCTCGACGTTCTCGACCACGACGATCGCGTCATCGACCACGATGCCGACCGCCAGCACGAGGCCGAACAGCGACAGGTTGTTGAGCGAGATCCCGAGCGCGTAGAGCACCGCGAAGGTGCCGACCAGCGAGACCGGGATCGCGATGACCGGGATGATGGAGGCGCGCCAGGTCTGCAGGAACAGGAACACGACCCCGACGACAAGGAGGATCGCCACGAAGATGGTCGTCACGACCTCGTGCACCGACTTCGCCACGAAGATGGTCGGGTCGTAAATCACGATGTCATCGACGCCGAGCGGAAAGTCCTTCTTCAGGCTCTGCATGGTTGCGAGCACCTCGTGCTCCACCGCCAGCGAGTTGGCGCCCGGCTGGGCAAAGATCAGCAGCGGCAGGCCGTTGCTGCGGTCCATGTAAGCGGTTGACCCGTAATCGGCGGCCCCGATCTCCACCCGTCCGATGTCGCGGATGCGCGTCACCCGCCCCTGGGAATCGGTCTTGACGATGATGTCGCCGAACTGCTCGGGCGTAGACAGGCGGCCGAGCGTCTGCACGTTGAGCTGGTAGGCGGCGCTGCCCGGAGTTGGCGGCTGGTTCAGGATGCCGCCCGAGACCTGCACGTTCTGCGCCTGCAAGGCGGCAAGAACCTCGCTGGCGTCGAGCCTGTAGGCGCCCACCTTGTCGGGGTCGAGCCAGATGCGCATCGCGTAGTCGCGTGCGCCGAACAACTGCACGTCGCCGACACCGGGCAGGCGCGCCAGCGCGTCCTTCACGTGCAGCGTGGCGTAGTTCGACAGGTACAGGACGTCGCGCGAGGCGTCGGGCGAGTAGAGATGCACCGCCAGCAGGATGTTCGGTGTCGCCTTCCGCACCTGCACGCCGAGCCGCTGCACGTCCTCGGGCAGGCGCGGCAGGGCGTCCTGCACCCGGTTCTGGGTCAGCATCTGCGCTACGTTGAGGTCGGTGCCGATCCGGAAGGTGACGGTGATGGTGAGCTTGCCGTCGCCGGTGGACTGGCTGCTCATGTACAGCATGTTCTCGACGCCGTTGATCTCCTGCTCGAGCGGTGTGCCCACGGTCTTGCTCACCACGTCGGCGGATGCGCCGGGATAGCTGGTGGTGATCTGCACCGTCGGCGGCACGATCTCCGGATACTGGGCGACCGGCAGGATCACCAGTGCGCCGAGGCCGATCAGGGTGACGAAGACGCTGACCACCGTGGCCAGGATGGGATGGTCGATGAAGGTGTGGGTGAAGCGCATTGCCGCGCCCTCCTAGCCGTTATCGGCGGCGGGGTCGGGCGTGATCGCGCCCTGAACAGGCGTGACCTTGGCGCCCGGGCGGGCCAGCATCAACCCGTCGATGATGATGCGGTCGGTCGCCTCCAGGCCGCCGCGCACGATGCGAAGGAGCGCGGGTTCAGCGGAGCCGGGGTGGTGGACATCAGTCGTGAAGCCGGGCCGACCCAGGGAGCGCTCTATGGCCACTTCAAGTCCAAGGACGCCTTGGCACTGGAGGCGTGCCGCGAGGCGTGTGCGGACGGAGCGGCGGCTTGGCGCGAACTCGGCGAGACGACGCCCGATGCCCTGTCGGCCTATTTGGATAGCTACCTCTCTGATGCGCACGTTCAGGATGTTGGATTGGGTTGCCTGTTGGCGGCCTGTGTCTCGGAGGTGGGCCGGCAGGATCCCGCGATCGGCGCCAAGTTCGCTGAAGGTTTCCAGATGATGGTCGACGTGATCCAGCGCGCCATTCCGAACACGACGTCGCCCGAAGCCGCTCGCGAGCGGGCGCTAGCGCTGGTCTCGGCGATGGTGGGAAGCGTCGCCATGGCTCGCGCCTTGAAGGCGACGAACCCGATCCTGGCGAGGCAGATCATCGCTGCGGCGAGGAAGGAGCTGGAATATCTTGCGATTCGGTAATCATTGGGGTCGCGGATTGGGCGTAGGTCGGCCTCGCGAGAGGCAGGCAGTCCGCGCGTCGGACGGCCCCCGGTCCCCCGCCAAGCCAAGCGGCGCGGATCGGTGGTCTCGGCGAATCCGGCGACGAACTCTCCCTTGACGGCGGACTCTCGCTGAACCCCATCCTTGGGATCCAGCACGTCACCGCGTCGCAAGCCCTGCCTTCACCCCGACCCATGCCATATGGGATTCCCCTGGAGTTGCCAGAGAGCGTCGCTGGTTGGGGAGGAAATGTGTCGCCGTATTGCTTCCGCTCGTTCACCACCGCCGACCTGTCCATCGCGGAGCGCTGGCTGGCCGCACCCGAAGTCATGCGCTGGTGGGGACAGCCGGAAGAGCAGCTCGCCCTTCTCACCGAAGATCTCGAGGAGCCGCGGATGCGGCAATGGATCGTTGAATGCCAAGGCCGGCCCTTCGCATACCTGCAAGCCTACCTGGCGCAAGCCTGGCCGCAAACGCATCTGCAGCGCCTGCCGGCGGGTGCTCAGGTCATCGATACGTTCATTGGCGATCCGGACATGATCGGCTACGGTCACGGGAGCAGGTATCTGCGAATGTTTGCGGATCTGCTGATGACCGAGGGTGTCAGCGCCGTGGCCACCGATCCCGCGCTTTGCAACGTCCGGGCGCGGCGCGCCTATGCCCGCGCGGGATTTGCGGAGACGGCCGTGTTGGACTCGGAGCAAGGTCGGGTTGTGCTCATGGTGTATCAGGCGCACGCGTCCTGCGAATCGCCGCGCGGGACGGAGGGCAGCCAACGCGGCTTCTCCTAGAATGACTTGCCGCATCGATGCGCCGCGCGGCTGCCCTTCCCGTTTTGCGTTCCCGGCGCGCTCTACGCGCCCTAGCCCCCCGTGCCGTGGGCCAGGCCTTTAGGTCACGGCTGCATCACCGATGAGCATCCGCGCCGGCTTGGGCCGGTCACGCAGCAGCAAATAGAATGCGGCCACGTGCGTGATCATCAGAGCCGGCACGTAGATGATCGCGATCGGGTAGGTGGCGCCTAGTTCCCCAGCTATTGCCGGCAGGCCGACCTTGGTGGCGTGCCAGTAGTCGAGCAGGATGTCAGTCGTTCCCACGACATTGAAGGCGACGACGAGCAGCCAAAAGAGCGCGCGAACGTTGAAGGCGAGAAGAGCCAGCATTGCCAGCAGGCCGGTGGCGAAATCACCGTACGCTGCGAAGTTGGCGAAGGCAGCGGGCAGATTCGGGCCGACGACGCCAGGAAGGATGAAGACGAGCCCGAAGAAGCGGAAGCTGTGCAGAGTCGCAATGGCGCGTTGCGCCTCCACCCGGTCCATTTGCCTGAGCCTGGGCCAGAAATAGACCGCAAAGCAGAGCAGCCACGCGACATACCCGAGCACGAGCTGCGTCGGAAACAGAATCGCGGGAGACATGTGACCTCCTGTCCGGTGTCAATTCGTTGTGGTTTCGAACACCGCCGCGAGGATACCGAGGCGGCCTTCGATCAGATTTCGCCCCAAATTGGCGGCGAGCTGCGCGAAATCTGGCCCCATCACCACGCCGAGGTTCGGGGAGGGCGGCGGCCCGGAGCTGCGCAACTGGGCGCCCAACGCCTTTGCCGCTTCCGTATCGTCCCGCCACTCCACTGTGCGAAAGCCGGCCGGCTCGATTGCCGCGCGTGTCGCTTCCGCCGTCAGCAAAAAGCTCGTCTCCGGCGTCCGCGCCCAGGGCAGGGGATAGTGCGGCTCGCCGCCGATCCGCACGACGTCGTAGGTCGCGAACGGGCCGCCCGGCTTCAGCACGCGCCGGACTTCGCCGTAGAGCCGTGCCCGGTCGCCGATGTTCATCGCCACGTGCTGCAGCAGCACCGCATCGAAGCGTCCGTCGGCAAACGGAAGCTCCAGCGCGCTGCCGGTCTCGAACGACACCTGCCCGGTCAGCCCTGTGCGCTCGGTCAGATAGCGCGCGGCCTCGACGAAGGGCTCGCTGAGATCGATGCCGACGACGTGGCAGGAGCGGGTCGCGGCCAGGAAGCGCGCCGGGCCGCCGATCCCGGCGCCGACATCCAGCACCGACAGGCCGGCGGTGATGCCGGCGAGCTCCAGCAGCTCGGCGGTCGCCGCGAGTCCGCGGGTGTGGAACTGGTCGAGAGGCGCCAGGTCCTGCGGCGTGAGAAGCCGGTCCGCCGGGCCGAGGGCGGCCAGCGCCGCCTTCAGGCGCTCGGTGAGACCGGTCGCGCGATAGTGGTCGCGCACGCCGTCCAGGGCGTCGGAGATGGCAGGGGATCCTTCCGGCATCGGCGTGACTCCCGAGTTGCCGGCCGGATGTAGGACCGCTTCTCGCGCGCCTCTATACGCGATAGTGTGCACGGGCCATGAAGCAGGACTTCACAGTCCGCCAAGGCGCGCTGGACGGCGTCGAGGCGTTCCTGAGCGTCGCCCGGCACCGCAGCTTCCGCCGGGCCGCCGCGGAGCTCGGGGTCACGCCGTCGGCGATAAGCCAGGCGATCCGCACCCTGGAGGCGCGCGTCGGCGCCGCTCTCTTCCTCCGCACGACGCGCAGCGTTGGGCTGACCGAAGCCGGCGAACGGTTTCTCGCCCGCGCCAGACCCGCCTTCGAGGAACTCGTCGCCGCCAGCGAGGCCGCGCGCGGGCTCGGACAGCGCCCCACCGGATTGTTGCGCCTTGCGGTGCCGCGCGCGGTGGTGCCGATCCTGCTGGAGCCGCTGTTCGCGTCCTTCAGCCGGGCCTATCCCGAGGTCGAGCTGGAGATCGCCGCGAGCGAGAAGCTGGTCGATCTGGCGGCCGAAGGGTTCGATGCCGGCATTCGGCTGGGGCAGTTCATCGAGGCCGACATGGTCGCGGTGCGGCTGACGCCGCCATTCCCGTTCGCCGTCGTCGGCAGCCCCGAGTATCTGCGCCATCGGAAGCGGCCGGAACGCATCGACGACCTACGGGATCATACCTGTCTGCGCATACGGCGCTCGAACGGGTCGATCGCACCGTGGTCCTTCGTTGAGGGAAACGAGACGATTGAAGCCGTCGTTTCCGGGCCGCTGATCGCGCACGACTATCCGACGCTGATCGGCGCGGCGATCCAGGGTGCCGGGCTCGCCCAGGTGCCCGGCCCAATTGCCAAAGCGCCCATCGCTGACGGGCGATTGCAGGCGCTGCTCGCGCCGTTGGCCGTCATGACGCCGGGATCTTTCTGTATCACCCGGGCAAACGCCAGGTGCTCCCCAAGCTGCGTGCCTTCATCGACCATGTGAAAGTCGCTTCGGTCTCGCCGTTGTCGTGACGGAGCGCGATTGAAGTCGTGGGACGTGCCACGTCAGCGCACCTGCTCGACGGTCAGACTTCCCGCCGGCGACGGGCGGAGCAGGTCGGCTTCGGCGGTCGCTGGGTCGAGCCAGGCTGCCCAGTCGGACCGCTCGAGCACGACGACCTGCCGGTTGTGGATCGGCGCGACGTCCGGACCCGGCTCGCTGGTCAGAAGCGTGAAGGTTTCGGGTGTTTCACCAGCCGCAGGGCGCCACAGGCCGGCAATGCAGAACCAGTCCTCGCCGGCCTTGGTGAAGCGCCATTTCGCTTTCGGCGACTTCGCGCCGGTGAACTTGGAAAAGTGCGAGGCCGGAATGAGGCACCGGCCGTGCGAGAACCGGCGGCCCTCGGACCGGAAATTGATGACCGGAGCGCCCTTGGGTCGAGCCGGTGCGAAGCCCCAGCGCAACTGCGCCAGCTCACCCCCGTCATCGTGGCGTCGGATGATCGGCGCGATCTCGGTCGGCCAGATATTTCTCGCGGCTCCAGGTTGGGCGCAGCGAGTGGCAACCGGAGCGGCAGCCGGATCTGGCTGAACGCCGCGACATACTCGCTGTAGGCGACGCGGTTCGCGTAGTTGTTGCACATCGCTCATTGATACCGCACGACGGCCATCCTGAGCAGCGATCAGCGGCGTCGCCCGGCGGGTCAGCGCCGCGCCGGCAATGATCACGGCGCCGATGCCGGCGAACCTGGGCGGCCAGACGCCGTGGGCGCTGCCGATGTGGGCGAGCCCGAGCACGACGAAGTAGCCGGCGACGGCGGCCGGACCCGCAAAGGCCACCACGGTAATGAGCCGAAGCGCGGTCGAGCGCGTGACTGCCAGGAGGACCTGCGCGAGGCCGAGGGCGCCCCCCGCCGCAACCGCGCCGACGATGATGGAACCGAGCGCCCCCGCACCGGTCCCATATGCGAACCGCCCGGCGGCGACGCCCACGAACAACGACAACGCGAAGACCGCCGCTAGGACCATGGGTCCGATCAGCAGGCGGATGCCGAGCAGGCTGAAGACAACGCCGAGCATCATGACATTCCTCCTGCTGATTGATTCTGCGCCTCCGGCGCGGCTGCTGCTCCGACGGAAACATTGAGGACGGCGTTGCTGCACGAGCAACACCTGATGCTGCGGAAGCGGCTCCCTCCGGAGCCGCCCCTGTGTGCCGCCGGGCTGATAGCGGCGCTCACGCGCCGCCCCTTTTACGATAGTCGAGCAGCGGGATGCCGAGCTTGCGGGCCTTGTCGGCCAGATTGTCGTTGATGCCGTTGCCCGGAAACACCAGAACACCGATCGGCAGCACGTCCAGCATGGCGTCGTTGCGCTTGAACGGCGCCGCGTTCCTGTGCCTGGTGAAGTCGGGCCGGAAGGCGATCTGCGGCACCTTGCGATTGTCTGCCCAGCAGGACGCGATGCGTTCGGCGCCCTTGGGCGAGCCGCCGTGCAGCAGCACCATGCCGGGGTGTTTCGCATGCACCCGGTCGAGCGCGGCCCAGATCGCCCGGTGGTCGTTGCACTCGTAGCCGCCGGTGAAGGCGACCTTCGGGCCGGGTGGTAGCATCACCTCGGTGTCGGCCCGACGCTTGGCGGCGAGGAAGTCGCGGCTGTCGATCATCGCCGCGGTCAGCGCGCGGTGGTTGACCATCGACCCGGCGCGGGGCGCCAGGCGTAGCCGGTGTGCGTCTCGAACAGCTCGGCGGCCTGGTCGCGCATCAGCTCGAAGGCGGTGCGCCGCTCGATCAGCGTCAGGCCCTCGGCCAGCAGCCGCTCCAGTTCGACGGAGCGGATTTCCGAGCCGTCCTGCTCCTTTTGGCTCCGGCGCTGCGCCTGCTCATTGGTGTCGAGGGTGCGCTCGATCCGGTCGGTGGCACGGTGGAACAAATTGACGGTGGACCAGAGCAGGTCCTCGAGATCGGGTTCGAGGCGCGTGTCGGTCAGCGTGGCGACCAGGGCGTCGAAGATGTCGGCCAGGGCGGCGCCGAGCTGGCGCTCGTCGGGCAGCGGCCGCGGGTCGGGTTCGTCCTGGAAGGGGCGGTGGCCGTAGAGCTGAAGTTCGGTGAGGACCGTCGCGGTTGCGGATGTGCCGTGCGGCGGTTCGCGATCGTCTCGGCGGATCATGGCGTCTGCCTCCTGGCTGGTCACCGCGCCCATCGCGGCCTTCCAGGCGACGAAGACCGGGAGCGGCACGGGCTTGCACCGCCGGCGCCCCTCTTGGCGCCGAGCGGCCGCAGCGCAGCGGAGGACGGCGTAGGCCGGCTATTTTGCCGCGCGAGGAATGGGCGGCTTGAGCGTCGTCGCGACCTGTCGCGGCATGACCCGCCCAGGGGAAAATAGCTGGCCGCAGCCGTTGCCGGCCCGGGCCGTTTCCGGTCCGATCGCCCTCTCAGAAGGCCGTCGGCGCGGTCCTCTCTGCCGGGATGACGCTGTTGACCGGCGAGCGCGACGCGGAGCGCCGCGGCCTCCGTCTCAGCCCGTGCGGTCCGGCCGCCTCCAGAACCGCGCCACGTCCTCCGGGGCGAGCTGCACCCGGATTGCTGCCGCGAGAGCATCGGCACCAAGCTGCCGGAGGTCGTCGTTGAAGTCGCCCAGGGCCGGTGCCAGCGTCAGCGCTTCGATCCCGGTCGCCTGCACCCGCGCGGCCAGCGTGCGTTCCGCCCGTAATCCCGCCGGATCGTTGTCGCGCGCGATGTAGAGGCGCCGCAGCGCTGCGGGCACGATCAGCGCGGCGAGGTAATTGGCCGACAGCGCGGCGATCATCGGCAGTTCAGGCATGATGCTCCGCAGCGACAGCATCGTCTCGATGCCTTCGCCCGCCGCCATGATGTCGCGCACTGTGCCGAGCCGCACGCCATTGCCGAGCAGCTGCCCCATCGCCCTCCGCGGTGTCGCAATCGGCGCTTTTGTGGCCCCCGTCGGAGCCAGCCATGTCCGGTGCACGCCGGTCACGGTGCCGTCGAGATTGGTGATCGCCGCGATCAGCGCTGGCCAGGCGGTGCTTGTGTCTGCGGGCTCCGTGTCGGCCGGCCGATAGAAGCAGCGGGCATGGAACCGAAGCGCGGTGCAATCCCGGAAGCTCTGCGTGCCGCGTCCCCGCAGATACGTCTCCGCAATGGTGCCCAGGATCGGCTTCGAGGCGGCAAACAGCCGCCGTGCGGCTTCCGGCGACCCTGTCGGTGCTCGCGTGAGGGATTGCGTGGACTTCTGGCATCGGCAGACTCAGAAAGCGTCTTGCCTCATCGGCGACATCGCGAAAGTCGATGAAACCGCAGCTCTCGCGGATCACGTCGAGCAGGTCGCCATATTCGGCCGAGGCGGCATCGGTCCAGTGCCCGGCGGCGCCGGGACCGGATTCCGGGCCACTGAGCCGGACGAACAGCGACCGGCCCGGCGTGTTGCGAACGTCGCCCACCATCCAGTAGCGGCCCTGGCGATAGCCGTTGGACAAATAGTGGCGGCAGACGGCTTCGGCGTTGACGGCAAGACGGCGCGCCAGCTCGGATGCCGTGCTCGGCATCGCGGCCTCCGGAACGAAAAGGGGCTCGCCGTTGCCGCGGCACCCCACGAAGCAAGCTTCGTGGGGACCCGACGGCGAACCCGAGGTTGCAACAGTGGGAGTGCTCTGCCGCGATCGCGTGAGATCGATCGCGACCGGCCTAATTCTCCGCCGGATCGGCTCCGGCGCCCACGACCCGTTCCCCGCCGATGGCCGCCGATTGCGCGATGCCGGTTTCGGCGTCGAATGCCGGATCGAGCGCGCCCATCAGCCAGTGATCGCAATCGGTCCAGCCGACGCTCCTGCGCGCGCCCAGGTCGATCACCTGCGCCCCGCCGCCAAAACCGTCGAGGCGCGGCTTCGAGCAGGTCAGCGCCCAGGTGAAGCCCCATCGCCCCTTCAGGTCGAACGCCTTCGCGCACGCGAGCACGAAGGCGATGGCGTGTTCCGGCTCGCCATACTTGTCCGAGCTGATCCAGAGCGCACCCGGACCGGTTTCGGGATCGTGTTGAACGTCGCAGCCCAGGTCGCTGCCGTCTTCGTCGAACAACGCCACGGCTTGCTGCCGCAGGATTTCGATCGCGCGCACGGCATTGTCCGCCGTGCCGACGTCGAACATGCAGGAGAACTGGGTGAAGTAGTCCGCCATTGCGGCCTCCTGAAACGACGAAGCCCGGCGCAGTGGCCGGGCTCGGGGTGGACGGGTGTGATTGGTATATCGCAACGTCAGTCGGCGTCCTCGAAGACCGGCAGCGCGTTGCTTGGTGGCGCGTCGGCGTCGAACAGGATGTATTCGGCGCCCATCGCGCGCGCATGCCGCATGACCGCAATCAGGTCCGGCGGTTCTCCGTGATAGGGCGGCCAAGCAGCATAGAGAAACCACCCGAACGGCGTCGCCGACGGCGCATCAATCGGCGCGAGTTAGCGTGTCGCCGCCTCGACGGCACGATTGTCCATCCATTGGCGTGTCGCTGCCGAGAGGTGGACCGTCGAGCAATCGAAGAAGACCCGCAGCGGATAAGTGACGGTCATGGCTCGCCTCCGGCTAGCTGCACCGCTGACGACGGAATGCCATCACCGACCGGTCGCGTCGCGAATGGATCGACCTGGCGGTGGATGGGTTGCGCGCGGCCCATCCAGGGTTCCGGTCGGATGCAGCGCACCCAGTCGGCGAAGCTCGGGATGAAGCCGAGATCCTCGATGCAGTGCTGCTCGCCGATCAGCCGCACCGGCACGACGCGGCCGGTCGAAATCGTGATGGCGGTCCGGAATGCGCGCTCCAGGTCGAATACACCTGCCGCGTGGTGGCGCAGTGCCCGGTGCCGGAAATCGGCGATGATCAGCTTCGAGGGTTCATCGAACCAGGCGTGGAGCGGAAGGTAATCGTCCGCCGTGCCGCCCCACTTTCGGGCGGAGGACAGGGCATGGTGATACGGGTGTCCCATTGTTGCCCCCTCACCACTCGTGCCCAGAATAGTCCGAGCTTTCGACCCGCTCGTGGTAATCGAGATGAATCGTGCGGTCGCCGACATCGAACATGAATTCGCCATAGGCGCCGCCGTTGTTCTCCCACCCGCCGTGCGTTTCCGCGAGGAAGGCGTAGGCGAGCTGTTCGATGGCTTCGGAGAGCGGCAGCGTACGGCGGTGCTGCTCCGCGCCATCCCAAGCCGGCGTCGCGATCTCGACGTCGACGTCCGGCAGTGTCGCGGTCACCTCGCCGGCGCGCACGTCAACGCTCTCGATCTGGCCGGAATCCCCGTAGCCGTCGAAGGTGACGCTGACGATGGTGATTCCCACGGCGGCCAGCGCGTCGAACAGCGCAGTCTTGTTGGCGGGCAACGCCTCGTCGGCCAAACGGGCGCGGGCGTCCCCCTGCGCGATCAGCTGCCGCCATTCGGCGACAGCGTCGCGAACCGAGCGATCGTCGGTCATCGCAGTTCTCCAAAAGGGGGAAAGTGCGGGACGGATTGTTGCCGCCCCGCACCCTTGTTCAGCTATTCGGCGGCGAAGGCGCGGTCCGCATCGGCCTCATCGAAGCCTTCGGCATCACCATCGTGGGCCTGTGGCTCGCGCTCGCCGTCGGCGTCCTCTGTGGGTGCAGCGACGTCTGCTGCCGACACCGGCTCGGCCTCGGCAGCGCTCGGCATCGCGCGGCCGGGCGCGCGCAGCGGCTCCGGCAACCAGCCCGATCCGGCGAGCAACTCCTGCGCCTTCTCGGCCATCTCGCCTTTCTTCAAATGGTCGATCGGCTGTGCCGCGTGCTCACCTCTGGCCTCTCGCACCGCGGCCAGGATGCGCGCCTTGGTGAGCCGGCCGAGGTAATTGTCCACCGTCGGCGTCCAACCAGCTTCCACCATGTCGAGTTGTGTCGCCCCGGCGAGCCGGTCGGCATGCGCCAGTGCGCGCGGGCGACGGTTCCAGGCTTCATGCACGGCGTTGACCGACGAGCCGATGCAATCGGCGAACAAACGCTGCCGCGTGTCGTCATCGGTCGCCTCCAGCGCGTCCCAGAGATCGAAGGCTTCGCGCGGCAATGCCGCCGCCCAGCCCTGGTGGCGGATGCCGATCGCCTTGGCCGGCTCAGTCTCGCAGAGGTCAGGCGCCTGCGCCCCGAACGCCACCTGCTTGAGGTCGAGTTCCAGGCAGGTGTCCTGCGCGTAGGGGTAGAAGATTTTCAGGCAGAGGGCGTGCAGCGCCGCCAGGAACGCGACGCGCGGCTGATCGCCGATGGCCCGGCGCAGCGCGAGCGTGCGATGCGTCGTCAGCTCGGCCATCAGCCGGTCGGGGATCGGCTTCATGCCCTCGTCCTCGTCCGGCTCGGCCTGGGGTTCCGGTTCGCCGTGGACGGTCTCGCCGCCGCTCTCGACCCGCACCGGCCAGGCTCCCGAATCGCCGTCGTCGCCCCCGGCAGCCTCAGCGGCATCGACCTCCGGCTCAGCCGGGGCCGGCAGCTCATCCTCCGGCCGCACATAGCCGCGTTCGACCCGCAGCTCCCCCTCGCTGTCGATGCTGACGAAGGCGCCGGCGCGGGCGACCTCCGCCGGATCAAACACGAGCGGCCGCAACTCGATGCCGCCAAGCGTGTGCTCGATCTCGGTGAAGCGCTGCTCGACAGCCTCGGGGATTTCGTCCTGGTCGGCGTACTGGTCCTCGAGCTGGTCATACTCCGCGCGCAGACCCTCCCGCGTCGCCTCCTTCTCGGCCGTCAGCGGCGCCTGCTCGCCCCGAATCTGTCGCAGCCCGAAGGTGTGGCCGTACGGGAAATCGAGCGCGACCTCGATCCAGCGCCAGCCCTCGGCCCGGATCGCATCCGCCTCGCGGTCCAGCCGCTCCGCGACCAGCCGTGCAACGAGGGCCACGTCCTGCAGCCAGCCGCCATCGTCGCCCTGGAACAGGTCGCGCATGATCGCGCCGCCGGCCGCTTCGTACGCCTCGCCGATGAACCGCGCCCGCTTGTCCGACGCGCGCACGGCGCCCTCGGTCAGCAACCGCCGGATCGCAAACGGCTCGCGGCTATAGGCGGCTTGCAGCCGATCCCAGACCTGCTCCTGCCGCTCGTGGTCGGCGGACACAGTGAAGGCCATGAGCTGGTCCAGCGTCATGCCGTCCTCGGCATAGATTTCGAGCAGCCGGGGCGAGACCGCGGCCAGGCGGAGCCGCTGTTTCACGACCGCAACCGACACGAAGAAATTCGCCGCGATCTCCTCCTCGGATTGCCCCTTCTCGCGCAGGGTCAGGAAGGCGCGGAACTGGTCGAGCGGGTGCAGCGGCGCGCGCTGGACGTTCTCAGCGAGGGAATCCTCCTCGGCGATCCCCTCCGTGCGGATGATGCAGGGGATCGGCGCGGTCTTCGCCAGGCGCTTCTGCCTGACCAGCAGCTCCAGCGCCCGGAAGCGGCGGCCGCCGGCAGGCACCTCGTACATCCCGGTCTCGACACCCTCCGCATCCACCACAGGCCGCACGGTGAGGGACTGCAACAAAGTCCGGCGCCCGATGTCGGTCGCGAGTTCCTCGATGGCGACGCCGGCCTTGACCCGCCGCACGTTCGCCTGGCTGAGCACCAGCTTGTTGAAGGGGATGTCGCGCGAGACGCTGAGCGTGATCTTCTGGATGGCGCTTGCCATGTCCATTCTCCGCGACGGGCCGGCCAAGAGCCTCTCTCCCAGCGCCCAGACCCGTCACGAAGCTCGCGGCCCACCTCTTCCTTTCGGAGAGACGGGCCGCGAAGCAGAAGGTTCGAACGGATCGGTGTCCGCCGCCGAGTCGGGCTTTCAGTTGACGCTGGCAAGCAGCCGGGCGGTGCGGCCTTCCAGTTCCAGGCGGCTGTCCTGGTGGGTCTTGCCGCGGGCCAGCGCGGTGATGCCTTGCACGAAGTCGAAGATCGACGACGGCGGATGGCCTTCCTCGTTCAGCACCGTTGCGATGATCTTCTCCGTCTCCGGCTTGGAGAAGCCGCGCTGGCGCAGGAATGTCTCACGATCATCGTCCTTGCGCGCAACGACGGCCTCCCGTGCGGCGCGGATGCCGGCGACGAACGGCCCGGGCGAGCTGTCGGCGAAACGCGTCAGCGCTGGCGCCGCCTCGTGCGCGAAGCGGTGCGCGGCAAATTTCGAATGCCGCACCCGGATCTCCTCAAAACCCTCGGCGCCCCAGATGTTCCGGTTCATGCACACCGCGCGCAGGAAGAACGACGCGATGCCGAGCGTCTTCGAGCCGACCTCGCTGTTCCAGGCATAGAAGCCGCGAAAATAGAGGTCCGGCTCGCCGTTCGGCAGCCGGCCGGCCTCGATCGGGTGCATGTCGTCAACGAGAAACAAAAAGACGTCGCGGTCGGAGGCGTAGAGCGTCGTGGTGTCCTTCGTCACTTCGACGAACGGGTTGTGCCGCATCGTTGACCAGTCGAGCAGGCCGGGCACCTTCCAGCGCGTGTCGCCGGTGCCGTCGCCGGCGATGCGCATCACCGCCCCGACCAGCTCGTGGTCCCAGATGCGCCCGTAATCGGGTCCCGTGACCGCGCGCAACTCGACCCGACCGTCATCGGTCTCCAGCGTCTTCACCTGCTCCTCGCGATTGGCGAGCAGACCGTGCTGGAGGTTGATGCCGGCGAGAGGCGCAGGGAGCTGGCGCAGATAGCTCGCTGGCGCGCCGAGAAGGTTGCAGAGCTGACCATACGACCAGTGCGTCGGCGCAACTGGTTCCTCCCGGCCGGGCACAATCAGGGCCAGGCGCTCGACGTTGTCACGGCTGGCCTCGACCCGCAGAGCTCGGGTCTCGACTGTACGGGCCGTTGCGCGCTCCGCGCGGGAGCGAACGGCTTCGTAAAGTGAGCTGAGCGAGAGGTATCGCTCGTCGTCCGGGCGGGAAAACCACTCCGACGAAACTCGGCCGATCCGCTCCCCGCGAGTAATGTCGACCTTGAAGGGGGCAGAAACGGGGTCAATCTCCGCGCCGGCCGAAGCGGCGGGGCGGGAGGTCGCTGTCTGAAGCATGGGCGATCTCCGGACGGGTGGCCGGGAGCCTCTCTCTCGGCCCTCAACCCGTCGCGGAAACAGCCGCCTTGCTCTCGCCCTGGCCCATGCCACGCCCGACGCCATCAAGATCAGCTACGCTGATCGCTGCGCCTGCTTGGCCGGCTCTCCCCAAGGTCGTCATTCGATCTCAAGCGCGACGAACCGACCGCACAGACTTGCGACTTGTCGCGCCATTTGTTTGATGATCGGGATGAAGTGCGTCCGCGTCTCTGAAGTGCTGCAGCCGTAGCGGTGGACGCTCTGGCAACCGAATAACCAGATCCAGTTGACCGCCAACAGCCTCGACATAGCTGCGCAACGTGGACAGGTACATATCTGCTTGCTTTTCGATTTTGCTAACTGAAGGCTGCTTGATGTTCAACGCCTTCGCGATGTCAGCCTGTGCGTGGCCCGCGACGCGACGAAGTTCGCCGAGACTTTCGACCTCGGTTCTGAGTTCCTTGAACCGTGCGCCGATCCGCTCCCGGCGCTCTGCCGGAAGCTTCGCGACGACCTCGTCCAATGAGCGGCCCATCACCTCACCTCCTTCTTCGCCGTGGTCGCACGATCCAGATGCGCGCGATAGCGGCCATCAGCCTTCGCAATCAGCCTCCTGTAGAAGCGCTTCTCGCTCACGCCGGATTTGTCGCCCGCTACCAGAATGACCGCCCGCCGCCGGATATCGAACGCGAACGCAACCCGCCACACTCCGCCGGCTGCATCGAACCGTAGTTCCTTCATATTGGCGAAGGCCGAGTCCTTCAGGGTATCGACGTGCGGCCGCCCGAGCTGCGGCCCGAACAAGGCAAGAAGCTTTGCGGATGCCAGCAACTCATCCTGCGCCGCCTCGGGCAACGCCTCGAACTCGCCATCAAATTCGTCACCGAACGCGACCTCCCAAGGCATATATAGCTTCCAGGCTATGCCGGCGCAAGTGCCGGCTCAGAGGAGCGCGCCGGAAGAACCGGCGATCGGGCGGGAGTCGCAACTTCCACGCCGTGGCAGCCAGAACCGGGAGTGCATGTTGGATTTTGGCAGCCCGCCCGTCGAGTTGGGCGGCAATTTCGGAGGAGATGCGGTCGGCGGCAACGCGGAGCGCCTCATCAATATGGACGTAGCGCTGAGTCACGCCTCGTGCGGCGTGCCCCAGCAGCGCGGCGATCGTCAGCTCGGAGAAGCCGAGGTCGCCGGCGACGCTGGCAAAGGTGTGGCGCAGCACATGCGGCGTGACGCCGGTCAGCTCGGCGCGCGCACAGACTCTTTCCAGCACGCGCACCACGCCGACAAAGTGTCCGTCGCCCCAGTCGGCCGGAAACACGTGTGGCGAGCCCGGCCTGTCAGGCTGCGCCGCGATCAGATCGGCGGCCGCACGGCCGATCACGCGGAGCTGGGCACCGCTCTTGGTGTCCGGGAAGCGGACGCAGCAGGCGTCCGCATCGAACCAGCTCCGCTGGAGGCTGAGTGCCTCGAGCCGGCGGAATCCGCTCAGCAGCAGCAGCCGGATGGCCGCCAAGCCGATAGCGTGCTCATGCTCGGCGGCAAGCGATCGCATGGCGCGGCCAAGCGCCGCGATTTCATTGGTGCTGAGCCGCCGCTCGCGCGGCGTGCTCGCGAGCTTGCGGACGCCTCGCGCGGGATTGCTCTCAATCAAGCCAAGCCGGACGCCGTGCTCGAAAATCGCGTGCAGCGTCGAGACGGTGCGGGCGGCGACGCCGTCGCCACCGGTCGTCGCGCCGCCGCGGCTGCCGACGCGTGCTTTCGCGGTCTTGCCCTTGGCGATATCGGCCTGCATGCCCTCAATGTCGGCGAGCTTGAGCGTGCGAACACGGCGATTACCGAGCAGCGGCTTGACGTGCGTCTCGATCCGGCTGGCGTCCATGGCCAGGGTCGAAGCTTTGATCGGTCGGTTTCGCCGTCCCAAAATTCGGCCCTCGGCAGCGTCGCGCAGATACCAGTCGCAGATCTCGCCGACGGTGTGTGCGGCGGCGTTCTGCACGGCCGCGGGATCGATGCCTTGCGATACGGCGACGAGCTTCTCGCGGGCGAGTTGGCGGGCCTGCTCGACCGTCATCATGCCGTAGCGTCCGATCACGATCCGCCGCGTCCGCTCGTCGCAGTTGCGGTACTGGATGACGAAGCTCTTCAGGCCTGACGGCATGACCTGCACGCCGAAGCCGCGGAGCTCCGGATCCCAGGTCAAACGCTCCCGAACCTTGACCCCAACTCTGGAAGGTTTCGGAGCTTTGATCGCGTCGACAATCCGCTTGGAAAGCTTTTCTCTTGACATTGCAGGGACTTAGACGCCTTCTGCTTAGAACGACCCATATTACCCTGGTTCCAAGGGCATTCCAAGCACTTGGAAGAAAGTCGTTGGCCGGTTCTGGCGTAGGATCGGCGGGACCGACCTGGGAAAAAGTCTGTTTGTAGAGTAGTTTAGCGTGCTATGGCGTAGGGCCGGGTAGCGTGGCGGGGACGTTCTGGCACCTTGCCAAGGTTGGGGTCGAGGGTTCGAATCCCTTCGCCCGCTCCAGATTTCCTTAAGAAATCGATGGCTTAAAGCGGTTCTTCGGGACCGTTTTTTGCTTCCGCGCCCTCGGCACGAAAGCCGGGGAAGCAGCGGAAAGCAGGAAGTAGCAGGCTTTCGGGTTATCTTCAGTATGTATGCAGTCGCGGCAGCCCGGCTTTCCGCTCGCGCAGTAGGCTGATGGGAACGGTCGCGCTCGCGCTGAGCGTCACCGTGCTTCCCCGAAGGCCGAAGCAAGGCCGATTTTGCTTCCCCGGGCGCTGTCCTCCGTGGTCGGACCGCCGCGCAGGCCCTGGTCCCGCTCGGCTTGCTGCACCCAACTCCGCAGCGTCTCGTCCGTGCAGCCAACCTTGCCCGCAATCGAGTTGATCGCGGCTCACTGCGACGGATGCTCCGCCTGGTGATCGAAAACCATGCGGACCTCGCGAGACCGCACCTCGGGTGAGAACCTGCCGGGGCACCGGCGGCGGATCTATGCCGCAAGCATGGGATCAGCGAGGCAACGTTCTAAAATCACACGGTCATGACAAGGCTGCCTCGACGGGGCCTTTGTTGTTTTGAGCCGTGGTGTCCCCGCGATTCACCGCAGCCCCGGGGTCTTTCGGAGTCCGACCCGGAATTGAGCAGTCCAGTCACGCATGGTCCTGGTGCTGGGGCGGGACGGCAGCAACCGCGTCCATCTGCCGCAGCACCCGCAGCGCGAGGCACGCTGCTCCATAGCCGTTGTCGATGTTCACCACGGCAAGCCCCGGCGCACAGCTGGTGAGTGCCGCGTCCAGGCCCGCGCGCCCGCCTGCGCCAACCCCGTAGCCGACCGATGTCGGCACCGCTATCACCACCCCGCCAACCAGACCGGCCAGCACGCTCGGTAGCGCCGCATCCATGCCGGCGGCCACGATCACCACCGCATGGTGGCGCAGCTCGTCAAGCCGTAGCAGGAGCCGCCACAGCCCCGCCACGCCCACATCGGCAATCAGCGTGCTGGGATGGCCGGAAAACCGCAGGGTGCGCACCGCCTCGCGCGCCACCATCAGGTCCGAGGTTCCGGCAGTCACCACCGCGACCCGCGGCGGCGCTGCCTCTGGGCGCGGCGTGCCGGTCCAGGCGGTACGCGAGTCTCCGTCGTAGTCGAGAGCGGCTGCCAGGGACGGCGGCAATGCGGTGAAGGCGGCCTCGTCCAGCCGGGTCAGCAGCAATGACAGGCCTGCTTCCCGTGCCGTGTCCAGGATCGCGGCGATCTGCGCCGGCGTCTTTCCGGCGCAGAACACGGCCTCACCGAACCCCAGCCGCTCCGCGCGCGGCAGGTCCAGCACGAAATCGGCACCGCTCATGCCGCGGGGCGCAGGAACGCGCTGCCGGTCCGATAGGGCGCGAAAGACACTGGATCGCCCACACCAGCCCCGGCCATCACGGCGGCGACGCGATCCTGCCAGCGCGCGCGATCCGCATCGTCCAACCGGTCCAGTGCCGCCGCGTCCAGCTCCAGGACGATACGCCCGGCGCGCACTCGGCAACGGATCGTGGCCGGCCGTATCTCCGCCGCCAGCAGTCGCTCGGCAGCGTGGATCGCCTCCAGAACCGGCGCTTCGATGCGGATACCGGTCTCGACCCGGCTGGACAGGCAGGGAGCGGCCGGCAGTTCGGCCACGCTTCCCAGCCCCAGCTCCGCTGCCAGCGCTCGCACGCCGTCCTTATCGATGCCGGCCTCGACCAGCGGATGGCGAACGCCATGCGCGCGCGCGGCCTCCAGGCCCGGCCGCCAATCCGCCAAATCGTCGAGATTGGTGCCGGAGGCAATCACGTGGGCGGTGCGCCGGGCGATCGCGCCATACAGGTTGATCTTGCAGAAGAAGCAGCGATTGGCCGGGTTCGCGCGATAGCCAGGGTCCGCGAACTCCCCGGCGTCGAACACATCGAGCGGCCATCCCTCCGTCTCGGCAATCGCGCGCGTCCGGGCGGTCGCCTCGGGCGGCACGGCGGGCGATACCGCGTGGTGCATGGCGGCAGCCCCGCGCAGCAGCCGATGCGCGGCGGTGGCAAGCGTCAGGCTGTCCACACCGCCACTGACCGCGATCGCCAACGGGCCGGTGCTGGCCAGGATCGTCTCCAGCCGGGACAGCGCCTCGCTGCTCATGGCCGCGTCTGGTCCGCGATGGCGGCCTGTTCCGCCTCGCGGCGCAGGCCCATCCGCCCGAGCCGGCCCTCGGCGCCCAGTGCGTCCCCGCATTCCGCCTTGGCGGTGGTGCCGTCCGGACGCTCGACCAGCTTGACCCGCAGCATCGTCCCGGCCACCGCCACCTCGCTCATGCGTCGCGGCAGCATCCGCCCTTCCACGCGCTGGATGCGCAGGCCGATCGTGCTGGTCTCGCGAAAGCAGGCTTGCGCCACTGCATCCGCCGCGTCGTGCTTCGCCAGCACCTGCACATGCGCCGCCATGCGTCCCTTCTTGCCGAACGCCGGCATCTGCACGACATCCAGCACGCCCGGCGTGATGCGCAACCGATCGAGCCCTGCCGCCAGATCCTCGGGCGTCTGGTCGTCCACCTCGAAGCCGATCATCGACATCATCCGATGCTCGCCGGCACCGTCGCCCGCCTCCTCGAAGACCAGCACCCGCAGGCAGTTGGCAACCCCCGCGAGCCGCCGGGTACCGAAGCCGGTGCCGGTGCGCCGCAGCCGGCGCACGCCCCCGGCGGGCTCGGCGTCGGCCCCGAGATAGCGCAGGATCGCCGCCCCGGTCGGTGTCACGCGCTCGCCGGCGATGCCGTCATCGAGCACTGGAAAATCGCGCAGCAGCAGGGCCGTGGCGGGAGCGGGCACCGGCAACTGCCCATGCGCGGTGCGCACCCGGCCAGAGCCTAGCGGCAGCGGACCCACGGTCCAGCGCGCCTCGCCCAATGCCGCGATCAGCATGGCGGCGGCAGTGATGTCGGCGATCGAATCGGCGGCGCCTACTTCGTGGAACGTCACCTCCTCGGCGCCGATCCCATGCACCTGCCCCTCGGCCTCGGCCAGCACGGCGAAGATGCCGATCGCGTGCTGCCTTGCCGCCTCCGGCAGGTCGGCCGCCAGCAGGCGGGCACGGATGTCGCGCCACGCGGCATGGTCGTGCCGATGCCCGTGGTGGCGATCGGCCGGGTCGGCGACCACGAAGCGGCTGCCGGTCAGCGCGTTGTCGCGATGCGGCGCCACGCGGCAGGCCACCCCGGCAATGCAGCCGGCCGCCGCCGTGACCGAAGCCGCGTGTTCGGGGAAGGCGTCGAGCAGGGCGGCCGCGAACATGTCGCCCGCAATGCCGCCGAGCGGGTCCAGATGCAGATGCGTCATGGCCGGAAACTGGACCATCCGGCATCCGCGGCGCAAATCACGCTGCCGGCAGGGCGGAGGGGACCTGCAGGCCCGCTTCGGCCATGACACGGCGCGCCACGTCCGGATCGTCGGTGCAGAACCCGTCGACGCCCCAGGCGATCAGCCGGGCCATGTCGCGGCGGCGGTTCACGGTCCAGGGCTTCACCTGCAGCGAACGGCCATGCGCCTCTTCGATCAGTTCCGGAGACAGCCGTGCGAAATCCGGCGCCCAGTCGGCGGCACGGCCGCCAGCGGCTTCGCGGACCTGTGCCAGCACCGATCGGGATGCGTCATCGGTCAGGAAGGCGAGGCGCAGCTCCGGCCAGCACTCCGCCGCATGCAAAAGCCCGCGCCAGTCGAACGATCGCAGCGCCACACGATCCGCGACCCCCGCCTGTATCGCCGTCGCCATGACGGTGTCGGCCAATGCCACCGGATCGGGCGAGAGCTCGGGCTGGCCCGGATCGGTCTTGAGTTCCACCTCCAATCGCACGCCCTTGTGCCTGGCGGCGAAGCCGAACACCTGCGCCAGCAGCGGCACGCGTTCTCCGTCCGCGGCGACCTGCCTCGGGTGAGCGGCCGCGACCGTTCCGCCAGGGCGCGCGCGCCCCACGTCAAAGCGGCACAGCTCCGCCAGCGTCATGGCGCGCACCGCCGGCCCCGGTGACGGCAGCCACGCGCGGTCCGGGCCGCGCGCGAGGTCCGGGTCGAGGCGCAGATCGTGGCTCACCACCGCCACGCCGTCGGCCGTCAGCACTACGTCGAACTCCAGCGCGTCGACGCCGAGCGCCACCGCGCCGGCGAAGCCCGCGAGGGTGTTCTCCGGCCACAGCCCGCGCGCGCCGCGATGGCCCGACAGTTCGAAGTGCCGCATGGCTCGTCTGCCTCCTCGTCAATCGGCCGCGCCAGTGCGCATGTCGGCGCAGGGACCGGATGGCCCGTTCGGATCGTCCGGGCATGCCCTGAATTCGTCCAATGCCCCGCGTCGGCGCGGAGCATTCGCAGTGCTTCGCGCCGGAGTGTGTTCAATCGAGTGTGGCAACGTTGCGGCATAGGACCGTGCTGGCAAACATGGCGGCGATGCAACCCGGCGCCGGTCGGCCACGTTGCGGCGGCGATGCAGACTTGGTGGGTGTCCATGCGCGCGATCCTGACTGCGGTCGGCTGCCTGATCCTGAGCGTGCCGGCCGTCGCGCAAACCCCCCAGCCGACGGCACAGGCAGTCACTCCACCTCCGGCCCTCAACATCCGCACTACGCGCGACCTGGTGGCGCTGTGCAGCACGCCCGAAACCGATCCCAGCTATCCCGGTGCCATCGGCCTGTGCGTCGGCTACGGCTCGGGCGTGCTGGACTACCATCTGGCCGACACGGCCGGGCGCAAGCGGGCGCGCCGGGTCTGCGTGCCGACGCCGGCGCCCACGCGGGGCGAGGCGCGGCAGATGTTCGTGGCCTGGGCGCAGGAGCATCCGCAATACATGGACGAGCCGGCGGTGGATGGCGTGATGCGCTTCCTGATCACCACCTTCCCGTGCCGCAAATGACGGCGGTCAAATCTTCGGCGGCGCCGGCACCTTCATCATCGCACCCGTCATCGGGATGAAGAACACGCCCACGTCCTTGCGCGAGTGGACCTTACCCGCCGCGTCCTTGGTGTAGATGTAGAGGAACTGGCCGCGCTTGAACGGCTGGCCGATGGGAATGATCATGCGCCCGCCCGGCTTGAGCTGCTTGAACAGGTCGGGCGGTGCGTATTGCGCGGCACAGGTGACGATGATGACGTCGAACCCGCCCTCGACCTCCGGCCAGCCGTAATAGCCGTCGCCCACTCGGCCCTGGACATTGTCGTAGCCGAGCGGGCCCCATATCCGGTCCACCGCATGTCCCAGCGGCGAGATGATCTCGATCGAATAGGCGCGGCTGACGATGCGCGAGAGGATGGCGCTCTGGAAACCGCTGCCGGTGCCGATCTCGAGCGTCACATGTTCCGGCCGAGGCTTGCAGACCTGGGTCATGTAGGCCTGGCCCAGATAGTCCGACAGCGCCGAGCCGTAGCCCAGCGCCCAGGGCTTCGGGGTCGCCTCGTAGGCGTCGCCCGGTGTCGCGCGGTGCTGGTCGTAGAGGTAGTGGAAATACTCGCGCGGCACGCTGTGGAAGGCTGCCATCACCGCCGGATCGGCGCTGCCCAGATGCGATTTCAGGTAGGATTCGATCAGCCGCATGGCGGCGGGGCGGCGCGCCTGGATGGCGGCGAACTGCTCGTCGGTCAGGCTCACCGGGCGGCCGGACTGGTCCATCGCCGCCTCGTAGGCATGGCGCGTCCAGCCGCCGCCGGCATTGGCCGCGGCGCGGGCGGGGCGCGCCAGCAGTGCCGGTGCCGCGAGCGCCGTGGCGCCCGAGGCGGCGAGGAGGGTGCGGCGCGTCAGCCGGCCGGGATGCTCTGCCATGAGGTGTTCCGTGCAGTGGGAAATGAGACGTATGCCACGACATAGAGCAGCAGCGCCGCCATCAACACCCGGTCATAGCCATAAAGCTGTGCCAGCAGGTTGGCGAGCGGCGTGGACACCACCGAGAAGGCTCCGTTGATGCCCCAGGCCCAGGGCAGGAAGCCGGCCGAACCGGCCACTCGCGCCAGCCCCAGCGGGAACGGCAGGCCGAGTGCGACCGACACCGGCGCCACGGCCAGGATGACCAGGGCGGCGCGCAGGTCCCACGGCCAGGACAGGCTGGCCAGCACCGCCGGTTGCAGCAGCGCCAGGGCCAGGACGCACCATGCCACCACGACGAGGCTGGCAACCGTCATGGCCCGGCGCGCGCCCAGCGCCAGCCGGTCGGCCAGCAGCGCGCCCAGCCCGGAGAAGATCAGCATGCCCGTCAGCACCAGGGCGAAGCCGCTGGTGCGGTCGTCAAGATAGACGCTCGCGCGCTCGATCGCGGTGATCTCGATGAACAGGAAGCCGAGGCCGAGGGATGCAAAATACACGACCGCGCCGGCCGTCCCGCCGCCCCCTGTCGCCGATCGGGGCAGGCGCACGCGCTTGCCCGCCAGCAGCGGCACCAGCAGCACCAGCGCCGCGATCACCGCCGCCTGCGCCAGCACCGCCAGATTGACCAGCGGTCCCACCTCCTGCTGCGGCAGCAATTCCAGCCGGCGCAGGATCGTGGGCAGGCCGGATAGCCGCAGCACCGCGTAGAAGGCCGGGCGGTCCAGGGTGATCGGCGACAGGTCGAACGAGCGCTCGGATTCCGTGGGCTGCCCTTGCAGTACCGCCCCGGCCTCATCGGCCACGGCGTCGTGCGCGCCATCGCCCGAGGTGACCTGTCCCTGCTCGAAGGAGACCGCGGGCAGATCGTTGTAGATGTTGGCGCGGGCCGCCTTCACATCGATGCCGGGATAGTACGACACATCGAAGCTGCGCGCGTCGCACCAGGCGCGGGCGGCTGCGATCTGGACAGGCCCGATCGGCGCCGGCGAGACCAGGATGCGGACGTTCCACGCCGAGCGATAGACCAGCACGTGCCGCGCGGGGTCGGCGATTCCGTCGGCGATCAGGGCCGCGCGCACGGTCGCCAGCATCCGGCTGGCATAGGCCGGGAACTCGCGGATCGAGACCGGGATCGACACCAGCCCGGCCGGCGCCACCGCGCGCAAGCTGGCCGCGACCGCCTCGCGCGTGAAGGCGGTCGAATTGGCCGGTGCCGCGTCAAGGAAATCGCCCGAGATGTCCACCAGATCGAAGCGGCCCGCGCCGGCGCGGGCCAGCGCCAGCGGCCCCGCCGCCCGCACCGCAATGCGCGGCGCCGGCGGCAAGGGCGGCGACCCGGCCAGCCCGTGGCGAAGTGCCGCGCGCAGCACCGGCTCGGGCTCGGCGGCGACGACCAGGGCGGCTCCCAGGGTCAGGGCTTCCTTGGCGCGGAATCCGCCCGAGGCACCGGCCAGCAGCACGCGCGGGCGCGAGAGCAGGGTGTAGGGCAGCGCCGCGAGCGTGGCGGGGGCGTAGCGGACATCGAGCGCGCCCGGCTTCGGCAGGGCGGCGATGCGGTTGCCGTCGCGATACAGGCCGAAGGTGGAGGGCGGCCCGGGCAGACCCAATTGGGCCGCGTTGTTGGAAATGTCGGTATCGACGCGCTCGGTGAAGTCGTCGAGCAGCATGTACAGCCCGCGCGGTGTCGCGAGCGTTGCCAGCGTCCGGCTTTCCGGCACGTGAAGCGGCGCGTAGATCGCCTTGAAATCGTTGAATGCGGCCTGGTCATCCAGCAGCAGCAGCGCGCCCCCCGCGAGCAGCGCCAGCAGCGCCGCGCCGATTGGCCGCAGGCGGCGGCGGCTCGCGAAAGGCGCGGCCAGTGCGAGCGGCACCAGCAGGCAGGCGACCAGCCTGAAGGGATGGACCAGCCACATCAGCCCCAGGGTCAGCACCGCCCCGGCCCCGGCCCCGGTCAAGTCGGCGCCATACACGCGGCCCGTGCGCGGCACGCCCAGGACGAAGCAGAGGCTGACGAACAGACCGGTGAGGAAGAAGAACGGCAGCAGATAGGCATAGTACAGACCGATCAGCCCGAGCTGCGGCCACAGCGTCGCCGGATTTTGCAATTGCAATGGGTTGAACGGATTCGTGGTCGTCAGGTGATAGCCGCCCGCGCCAGCCAGCAGCAGCAGCGGCGGCAGCCAGGCCAGCACCTGCGCGCCATGCCGGGCGAACCAGTCGCGCGCCAGCGCAACTGCGACGCCGCTCAGCGCGAAGCCGGCCAGCACGATGGAGATGACCCAATAGCCGTATTCCGACCATTTCGCGACCGCGAAGTAGCGCGTCAGCGCGATCTCGAAGCCGATGCTGGCCATCGAGACGAGAAACAGCGCGGGCAGGTTCGGCCCGCTCGCCGCGTCCCACCGGCGAAGGCTCAAGGCCAGACGCGCCGGCGGATGAAGCTGGCCATGACCGTGTCGAAGCGCTGCGGGTCGTCCACGAACAGCGCGTGGCCGACCCCACGCATGACCAGGCTTTCGGTGTCCGGCCGGTGCGCCGCGAGGTTCGCGGCCTGGCCGGCCAGTTGCGGCCGCACCACGTACAGCACGGGTTTCTCCGTGCTGTAGATTGCCGCGCGCCAGAAGCTGCGCGGCAGCGGGTAGGACAGTAGGGCCGCCGCCGCCGGGGCGGGGGTGCGCAGCGCCGCCTCGGTCAGCCGGTCGATGTATTCCGTGGATGGCGTGCTGAGGAACATGCTGCGGACAAAGGCGCGTAGCGCCACCTCGCGCGACGCGGGATGGCCGATGCGGCGAGACCTATGCCGGCTGGTGTGCGGTGGCGTAGGCGCCGGCTCCTCGCCCACCGAATTGTCGATCAGCACCAGCCCGGCAATACGCGCATCGCCATACTCGTGGACATAGGCGAGCGAATCGAGCACGCCGAGCGACCAGCCCAGCAGCAGCACCGGGTCCTTGGCCGTGTGCGCGATCAGTTCGGCGATATCCTGGCCGCGCCGGTATGGCTCGTAGCCGCCGAGCGGGATGGCGCTGTAGCCCTGGCCGCGCGGATCGACGGCGACCACATGGTAGGATCGCGCGAAATCGGCGATCTGCACCTGAAAGATCCAGGCCGGCATGGTCCAGCCTGGCACCATGACGATGGTGCGTCCTTGCCCCTGCTCGATATAGTGCAGCCGAACGCCGTCGCTGGTGGTGAACCAGCGGTCGGCGGCACGAGCGGGGACCGCGGCCAGGGCCAGCAGCAGGATCAATGCAAGGCGGCGCGGCAGCGCGGTCATGCCGCCAAGTGGCGGGCCGACTCCGCGCCTGTCAATCACAGTGACGGAGGTGCAATGACCGGTGATACGCCCGAGCCGCCGCAGGAAGGCCCTTCGCGCGGGGCGCTGATCGCGCTCGTGCTGATCGTGGCCCTGGTCGTGGCAGGCTATTGGCTGTCGCAGCGCATCCGCGCCGCGACCCAGGTGCAGGATTGCGTCATGGCCGGGCGCACCAATTGCGCGCCGCTGCGGTAGCGCCTCACGATCCGATCGCGAGCTGGATCACGCGCACGACCACCAGCCCCACGGCCAGCACCAGGTAGCCTCGAAGCACGACCATCCAGACGCGAGTGGCGCCGCCCAGCCGCGCCGGCGTCAATTCGCTCAGCGGGCGCATCCGCCATGCGGGACGCAGCGCCCGGTCAGGAGCAGGCTCCGCGGCAGGCCGCCGCAGCGTGAGCGTCACGCCCGCCGCGATCAGCGCCAGCACCGTCCCGCCAGCCAGCACCAGCAGGATCTGCTCGCCGGTGATCGACGGGTAGAGCACCGAGGCGGTGAGCACGATCGACAGCATGATCAGCACCGCGATCACGGTGCCGGTGAACAGATTGGTCCAGCGCCCATTCACCCACGGTCCCAGCACCGCACGGTCGTTGCACAGCAGCAGCAGGAACACGGTGGCCGATGGCAGCAGCACGCCGGCCAGGGTCTGTACCGCCTCGGTGATGAGTCCCAGCGGCGAGCCCGGCAGCAGCACCAGCGCCGCCGCGGCAGTGATCAGGCCGCAATACACCACGTAGAACCCGCGCGCGTCCTTGGCACCGCGATGCAGCGAGTGCTTGAGCGACAGCACATCGCCCAACGCATAGGCGGTCGCGAGCGAAACCGCCGAGGCGCCGATGATGCTGGCGTCGATCAGCGCGATCGCGAATAACGTCGCCGGCAACTGGCCCACGTATTTGGCGAGCCCCGCGGCGACGCCACCCGCGTCGGTGAAGTTGCCGGCTTCGGGCCGGCCGGCAAAAATCGCGGCGCAGAACGCCATCATGGCGACCGCGCCCACGATCACGAACACGATGCCGATGCCGAGATCGGCCTTTTCGTAAGCCATGAAACGCGGCGTGATGCGCTTGTCGATGACGTAGCTCTGCTGGAAGAACAACTGCCAGGGTGCGACCGTGGTGCCGACGATGGCGATGATCAGCAGCAGCACGTCGGACAGGTTGCCGGTATCGGGCAGGCGCGGAATGACCAGATCGCGCGCCATCTCGCCCAGCGGCGGGTGTGCTGCCAGCACCACCGGCACCAGCAGCAGGCTGCCCAGGCACAGCAGCAACGAGAACCGCTCGAAGCGGCGGAAACTGCCGGTGGTCGCCGCCAGCATGGTGACACCGGCGGCGATCAGCACGCCCCACAGCTTTGGCAGGCCGAGGAAATCGAGGCCGAGGCTGACGCCGATGAACTCGGTGACGATGGTGAGCCCGTTCAGGATGAACAGGTCGATGACGCTGAACGCGCCCCAGAACTTGCCGAACCGCTCCAGGATCAGCCGCGCGTGCCCGACGCCTGTCACGGCGCCCAGCCGCAGCACCATCTCCTGGTTCACGTACAGCACGGGGATCAGCAGCATGAGCGTCCACAGCAGCGCCGTGCCGTAATTCTGTCCCGCCTGGGTGTAGGTGGCGAAGGCGCCGGCGTCGTTGTCGCCCACCATGACAATCAGGCCGGGACCGACGATTGCGGCCAACGTCCTGAGTTTGGCGCCCCAGGTCAGGCGGGGATGGATGTCGTGTTCGTAGATGGTGCCGAGCGCGCCCTTGATGTCGCCCATGTGGGCGGCGTCGAGAATTGCGGCGGGGCGGATCGACAGATCGGCCAGCGTCGTGTCGAGCATGGCAGGCACTCCGGATCGGGATTGTCGGCGCGAAGACAGCGGAGCGGGCGCGCCGGAACGCGCCTGCAACCGTCAACCCGATTGCGACGAGGGCTTGCCGGAGTCCGATTGCCGCACGACGCTGGGGCTTGGCCGGCGCATGACCGGCGGGCGCACCGGGGGCGTGTCGCGACGCTCGACCACGCGGCCAAGTTCGGCGAGGAAATGGGCCGGCAGCGCGTGCCGGCGCAGATAGGCGCGGTCGGGAAGGGCGGTCATCGACGCCTCCTTTCGCTCAAGCGGTTGGCTCAAGCTCGGGAGGGCGTGACCGCCCGGGACTCAGCGCATCAGCGGCGCGGAGGCCCCGGCGGGATCATGCACACCCGAGCGCGGGTCCAGTCCGACGGAGCGGCTACGGCAGACGCGAAGCGCCTACTGTGGCCCTCTTGGGACTGGCTGCTAGATCGCGGGTTCATTGGATCCCTTGCTCTGGTTGCAGAGCCGGCCGGGGCCGGCAGTCGCCTGCGATGCCCTGAGGCTCGCTTTCGACATGGAACGCAGCTATACCCGGCGGGGTATGGGGTCAAGACCTATGCTCCGCCCGGATGCCGAAAAATCCAAGCTGGTGAAGCGATTGAGTTGCATCCGCGGCCAGGTGGACGCACTCCAGCGCGCGATCGAGGCCGAGAAGCCGAGCGCGCGCCTGATCCAGCAGGCGACGGCGTGCCGGGGGGCGATGGACGGCTTCATCGCCGAGGTGATCGAGGACCACATCCGCGAGCAGGTGGTCGAGGCAAAAACCAAGGGCGCCGCCTCGCGCGCCGCCGAGGAGCTGATCGGCATCGTCCATTCGTATCTGACGTAGCGGATGATCGTCCTCACCGCCTGGTGGCCGGCCTTCGCGGCGACCGCCTACGCGCATACCTTGACCGGGCTCGCCAACGCCTTCGTGCTGGGCACGCTGATCGGCCTGGAACGCCAATGGCGGCAGCGTTCGGCGGGCTTGCGGACGACGGTCCTGGTGGCGGTGGGCTCTGCCGCCTTCGCCAATCTCGGCATGCAGTTGCTGGGCGCTGAAGGGGCCACGCGGATCATCGGCCTCGTGGTGTCCGGCATCGGCTTTCTGGGTGCCGGCGTGATTCTCAAGGACGGCACGCATATCCGCGGCCTGAATACGGCGGCGACGTTGTGGTGTGCCGCCGCGGTCGGCACCTTTGCCGGCACCGGCTTGCAGGGCGAGGCGGCGACCGTCGCCGGCTTCGTGCTGGTCGGCAACACGCTGCTGCGACCCCTGGTGAACTGGATCAATCGCCGCCCGATCACCGCGGACGTCACCGAGGCGCAATATCGCGTGCATGCCGTCGGTCGCCCGGATGCGGTGACGCATCTGCGCGGCTTGCTCGCCGCCGAACTGAAGCGTGCCCGTTACCCGGTGCGCGAGATGAAGGTGCTGTCGGCCGGCACCGATCAGGTGGAGCTGGCGGCGGTCCTGGTGCCGACCACGGCGGACGCGGCCGAACTGGACGCGGTGGTGGCCGTCTTGCGCGCCTCGCCTTTGGTATGCTCCGCCACCTGGTCGGTCGAGGCGCTGTCCTGACCACTCCTGGTTGCGTCGGGCCATCGCCGCCGCACGCGGAGTCTGCTAACGAGAGCAGGGGCGACCGGCGGAGGGCGCGGCATGTGCGGCATCGTGGGCGTGATCGGCGGCCAGGCGGCGGCGCCGCTGCTGCTGGAGGCGCTGCGCCGCCTCGAATACCGCGGCTATGACAGCGCGGGGATCGCGACCCTCGCCAACGGCCATATCGAGCGCCGCCGCGCTCCCGGCAAGCTGGTCAATCTCGCGGCCGTCCTGGAGCAGGAGCACCTCCCCGGAACGACCGGGATCGGTCACACGCGCTGGGCGACCCATGGCGCTCCGACGCTCGGCAACGCGCATCCGCACGGCACCGAGCGCGTCGCCATCGTGCATAACGGCATCATCGAGAACCATGCGGAACTGCGCGCCGAGCTGGAGGCGGCAGGGCAGGTGTTCGAGACCGAGACGGATACCGAGACGGTGGTGCAACTGGTCGATCTGCACCTGAAACGCGGCGCATCCCCGGTCGAGGCGGCGCGCGCGGCATTCGGCCGGCTGGAGGGCGCCTATGCTCTGGCGATGGTGTTCGCCGGCCATTCGGAGCTGATGGTGGGCGCCCAGCACGGGGCACCGCTGGCCATCGGCTATGGCGACGACGAGATGTATCTCGGCTCCGACAGCCTGGCGCTGGCGCCACTCACCCGTCGCGTGGCCTTCCTGCGCGACGGGGATTGCGCGGTGCTGAAGCGCGATTCGGCCGAGGTGTTCGACGCGGCGGGGCAGAAGGTCGAGCGCGAGGTGCGGCTCACCGCCCATGCCGGGCTGTCGATCGGCCGCGACGGGTTCCGGCACTTCATGGAAAAGGAGCTGCACGAGCACCCGTCGGTCATCGGCCAGACCTTGCAGCGGCTGATCGACCCGGCGACGCGCTCGGTCGCCCTGCCGGAATTGCCGTTCGACCTCGCGGCGATCCCGCGCGTGACCATGAGCGCCTGCGGCTCGGCGTTCTATGCGGGGCTGGTGGCGCGCTACTGGCTGGAGGGCGAGGCGCGCATCCCGGTGGATGCCGATGTGGCGAGCGAGTTCCGCTATCGCGCGCCGCCGATGCAGCCGGGTGGGCTCGGGCTGCTGGTCAGCCAGTCCGGCGAGACGGCGGACACGCTGGCCGCCCTGCACGAAATGCGGCGCGGGCGGCAGCACGTGCTGTCTATCCTGAACGTGCCGGAAAGCACGATGGCGCGCGAGAGCGATGCGGTGCTGGAGACGGTGGCCGGCCCCGAGATCGGAGTGGCGAGCACCAAGGCATTCACGGCGCAACTCGTCTCCCTCGCCTGCCTGACACTCGCCGCCGGTCGGGCGCGCGGCACGATCGGCGCCAATCGTGAGGCGGAGCTGACCAGCGCCCTGCTCGACCTGCCCGGCCGCGCCGCCGAGGTTCTGGCGCAGGCCGAAATGATCGGGCGCGTCGCCGAGCAGGTCGCCGAGGCGCGCGACGTGCTCTATCTCGGCCGCGGCGCCTGTTTCCCGATCGCCCTGGAAGGGGCGCTGAAGCTGAAGGAGATCAGCTACATTCACGCCGAGGGCTATGCCGCGGGCGAGATGAAGCACGGGCCGATCGCGCTGATCGATCGGCTCGTGCCGATCATCGCCATCGCGCCCTCCGGGCCGCTGTTCGACAAGACCGCGTCGAACTTGCAGGAAGCGGTGGCGCGTGGCGGGCGGCTGATCGCCTTCACCGATCCTGAGGGTGCCAACCGGCTGCGCCGGATCGCGGCGGACATCGTAGTGCTGCCGCACGCCGATCCGTTCACCGCTCCCGTGCTGCACGCGGTTGCGGTGCAGTTGCTGGCCTATCAGGTCGCGGTGCTGAAGGGGACGGATGTGGACCAGCCACGCAATCTGGCGAAATCGGTGACGGTGGAATGAGCGGGGTGGCCGAGTTCCGAGACCGTTGCCGTTTCATTCCGTCATGGCCGGGCTTGACCCGGCCATCCAGTCCCACCACGCAAATCGTGCCTTCGGCGCTGGATGGCCTGGTCGAGCCCGGCCATGACGATCCTGTTTCCGGGGAATCACCGACATGACCGCCGCCCTCTATCTCGTCACCGGCGGCGCCGGGTTCATCGGCTCGCACCTCTGCGACGCACTGCTCGCCGCCGGACATCGCGTGCGCGTGCTGGACGATTTCTCGACCGGGCGCGGCGAAAATCTCGATCCGCGGTGCGAGGTGATGCGTGGCGATGTGGCCGATCCCCAGACGGTGCGCGCCGCACTCACGGGGGTCGCCGGGTGCTTTCATCTCGCGGCCATCGCCTCGGTGCCGCGCTGCAACGAGGATTGGGCCGGCACGCATAGGGTGAACCAGGGCGGCACCGTCTGCGTGCTGGACGCGGCGCGGGCGCTCGGGCCGCATTCCGGTGGTCTATGCCTCCTCGGCCGCAGTCTATGGCGATCTCGGCGAGCAGGTCGCGCGCGAGGATCTGCCGGCCGTGCCGCTCACCGCCTATGGCGCCGACAAGCTCGGCAGCGAGCTGCACGCGCGCGTGGGGTTTCTGGTGCATGGCGTGCCGACGCTGGGCTTGCGCTTCTTCAACGTCTATGGGCCGAGGCAGGACCCGCACTCGCCCTATAGCGGCGTGATCTCGATCTTTGCCCGAAAACTGGCGCAGGGCGAGCCGGTCTCGATCCACGGCGACGGCGAGCAGACCCGCGACTTCGTGCATGTCAGCGACGTGGTGGCGCATCTGGTGGCGGCGATGATGCATCTGCGGGCACAGGGCGGAACAGCGGTGGTGAATGTCTGCACCGGCCGCACCATCACGATCCGCGACCTGGCCGAGACGCTGGGGGCGTCGTTCGGCCAGTGCTGCGCGCCTGCTGCCGGCGCCGGCGCGCACGGGCGACATCCGCCATTCGGCCGGCGATCCGGCGCGTGCGACGGCGCTGCTTGGCGTCGCGGCGCGCATCGGCGTGGCGGAGGGCTTGGCATCGCTGCTCCGGCCCGCGGTCGAAGCGGCGTAGGTCGATGCCGACAGACGAACGCCAGTTGCTGCTGCGCATGTTTCAGGCCGCGGTGGACGCGGCCTCGCCCGCCCGCTGCGTGCCGCCCCACCTGCCGCCGCCGCCGCGTGGCCGTACCATCGTGGTCGGCGCCGGCAAGGCAGCGGCGGCGATGGCGCAGGCGGTCGAGGCGCACTGGCCGGCGGACCGCCCACTCTCCGGCCTCGTGGTGACGCGCTATGGCCACGGCGCCCCCACCGCGCGCATCGAGGTGGCGGAGGCGTCGCATCCGGTGCCGGACGCGGCGGGAGAGGCGGCGGCGCGGCGCATCCTGCAAAGCGTGCAGGGGTTGACATCGGACGACCTGGTGCTCTGCCTGATCTCGGGCGGCGGCTCGGCGTTGCTGGCGGTGCCGGCGCAGAGGCTGGAACTCGCCGACAAGCGGGCGATCAATCGCGCCCTGCTGCGCAGCGGGGCGGCGATCGACGAGATGAACTGCGTGCGCAAGCACCTCTCGGCGATCAAGGGCGGCAGGCTCGCCGTCGCGGCGGCCCCCGCGCCGGTGGTGGCGCTGATGATCTCCGACGTGCCGGGCGACGACCCCTCGGTGATCGCCTCCGGTCCCACGGTCGCCGATCCCACCACCAGCGCAGACGCGCGGGCGATCCTCGACAAGTACCGGATCGAAATGCCGCCCGGTGTCGCACGCTGGCTGGCCGATCCGGCCTCGGAGACGCCGAAGCCGGGCGATCCGCGCCTCGCGCACGCTCGCACCGTGCTGATCGCCACCCCGCGCCAGTCGCTCGCCGCCGCCGCCGCCGTAGCGCGCGCCGAGGGTGTGGCGCCGCTGGTGCTGGGCGATGCGATCGAGGGGGAGGCGGCCGAGGTCGCGCGGGTGATGGCCGGGATCGCCCGATCGTGCGCGGAGGCGGCCGAGCCTGTGGCACCCCCCTGCGTGCTGCTGTCCGGCGGCGAGACCACCGTCACGGTGCGCGGACACGGACGAGGCGGGCGCAATGCCGAGTTCCTGCTCTCGCTTGCGGTTGCGCTGGGCGGGCGGGCGGGCATTCACGCGCTCGCCGCCGACACGGATGGCATCGACGGTACCGAGGATAATGCTGGGGCGCTGCTTGGCCCGGATTTCTCCGCCCGTACCGCGGCGCTTGGCATCGACCCGAAGACGCGGCTCGCCGACAATGACGGCTATGGCGTGTTCGCCGCCCTGGGCGATCTGGTTGTCACCGGCCCTACGCGCACCAACGTCAACGACTTCCGCGCCATTCTGATTCGCGCGGGCTGAGAGGGGCGCCGCATGGTTTCGATGCCGGTCTGCGATTCCGGCGTGCTGTCGCGCCGCGAGGAGATCGTGGCGGCGCTTCGTCGCATCGTGCCGGGCGAGGGCGTGATCGACAGCGAGGCCGAGCGCCGCGCCTATGAGAGCGACGGGCTGACCGCCTATCGCCAGTTGCCGCTGGTCGTGGTGCTGCCGAGCACGACGGAGCAGGTGGCCGCCGTGCTGCGCTACTGCGCCGAGCAGGGCGTGAAGGTGGTGCCGCGCGGCTCCGGCACCTCGCTCTCCGGCGGCGCGCTGCCGCTTGGGCGACGGTGTGCTGCTCGGCATGGGCAAGTTCAACCGCATCCTGGACATCGATCTCGCCAATCGCTGCGCCGTGGTGCAGCCGGGCGTCACCAATCTCGGCATCACCCATGCCGTGCAACACGCTGGGTTCTATTACGCTCCCGATCCGTCCAGCCAGATCGCATGCAGCATCGGCGGCAATGTGGCGGAGAACTCGGGCGGCGTGCATTGCCTGAAATACGGCCTGACCACCAACAACCTGCTCGGCATCGAGATGGTGCTGATGAATGGCGAGGTGATCCGGCTCGGCGGCAAGCATCTCGACGCCGGCGGCTACGATCTGCTGGGGCTGATGACCGGCTCTGAGGGGCTGCTCGGCGTGGTGACGGAGGTGACGGTGCGGCTGCTGCGCAAGCCGCCCACCGCGCGCGCGGTGCTGATCGGCTTCCCGTCGAGCGAGAGCGCCGGCGATTGCGTGGCGGCGATCATCGGCGCAGGGATCATCCCCGCCGGGATGGAAATGATGGACGGCCCCGCCATCGCCGCCGCCGAGGCGTTCGTCCATGTCGGCTATCCGCTGGATGTCGAGGCGTTGCTGATCGTCGAGCTGGACGGCTGCGCGCCGGAAGTGGACCATCTGATCGCCACGGTCGAGCGCATCGCGGCCGAGCACGGCGCCACCTCCGCACGGGTCAGCCAGAGCGAGGATGAGCGCAACGCCTTCTGGGCCGGGCGCAAGGCGGCGTTTCCGGCGGTGGGCCGCATCTCGCCCGATTATTACTGCATGGACGGCACGATCCCGCGCCGCACCCTGCCGCGCGTGCTGGCGCGGATGCGTGAATTGTCCGAGCAGTACCGGCTTGCGCTGCGCCAACGTGTTCCACGCGGGCGACGGCAATCTGCATCCTCTGATTCTCTACGACGCCAACGTGCCGGGCGAGCTTGAGCGCACCGAGGCGTTCGGCGCCGACATCTTGCGGCTGTGCGTCGAGGTGGGCGGCGTGCTGACCGGCGAGCATGGCGTGGGCGTCGAGAAGCGCGACCTGATGGGCACGATGTTCAACGACACCGATCTCGATCAGCAGCAGCGGCTGAAATGCGCCTTCGATCCGGGCGGGCTGCTCAATCCCGGCAAGGTATTTCCGACGCTGCATCGCTGCGCCGAGCTGGGCAAGCTGCACGTGCATCGCGGCCAGGTGCCGTTTCCCGAACTGCCGCGTTTCTGATGACGCTGTTCACGCCCGCCGATGCCGAGGAGGCTGGCGCCGTCGTCACCTGGGCGATGGCTGAGCAGGAACCGCTGGAAGTGGTCGGCGGCGGCTCGAAGCGTCCGCTCGGCCGCCCGGTGCAGGCGGCGCACACGCTCGATCTGCGGCGGCTCGCTGGCATCGTCGCATATGAGCCGAGGGAGCTGGTGCTGACGGCTCGGGCGGCAACGAAGCTTGGCGAGATCGAGACGGCGCTGGCGCAAGACGGCCAGATGCTGGCCTTCGAGCCGGCGGATTGGCGCGGCCTGTTCGACACGGCGGAGCACGAGCAGACCATCGGCGGTGTGCTGGCCTGCAACCTGTCCGGCCCGCGACGGATCACCGCTGGCGCCGCGCGCGATCATTTCCTCGGCTTTGCCGCCGTGAACGGCCGTGGCGAACGTTTCAAGGCCGGCGGCAAGGTGGTCAAGAACGTCACCGGGTATGATCTGTGCAAGCTGCTGGCCGGATCGCACGGCACGCTCGCGGCGCTGACGGAGATGACGCTGAAAGTCTTGCCGCGTCCGGAGACTCGGCGGACCGTATTGTTGCTGGGGCTGGACGACGCAGCGGCAATCCGCGCATTGTGTATGGCACTTGGGTCGCCGCACGAGGTTTCGGGGGCCGCGCATCTGCCCGCATCCGTCGCGGCGCGCGCGGGCATCGGCGCGTCGGGGTATTCCGCAACGCTGCTGCGGCTGGAAGGTCCGGAGCCGTCGGTGGCATACCGCTGCGAGGCGTTGCGGCGGGAACTGTGTGCCGATGGCGAACTCGCTGCCCCCGAAACCGAGCGGCTCTGGCGCGAGATCGGCAACGCCTCGCTGCTAGCCGATCCGCGCGAGCGCGCGGTCTGGCGGATCTCGGCGCCGCCGGCGTCGGGTGCGGCGATTGGCGAGGCGATCGCGCGGGCGCTGGAGGCGGAGCTGTATTTCGATTGGGGCGGCGGCCTGATCTGGTGCGCGGTGGATGCGCGGCAGGCGGATGGCGGTGCCGTCGTGCTGCGCGGCGCGATCAAGGATGCCGGCCACGCGATGCTGATCCGCGCCACGGAATCGCTGCGCGCCTCCGTTCCGGTGTTGGCGCCGGAACCGCCGGCGCTCGCCGCCCTGTCGGCACGGGTGAAGGACAGTTTCGATCCGCGCCGCGTGCTCAATCCGGGACGCATGTACAGCGGACATCTGATCATGCAGACGACTTTCAACAGCGCCCAGCTCGCCGACCCGGACACGCGGGAGTCCGAGAAGATCCTGCGCGCCTGCGTGCATTGCGGCTTTTGCACCGCGACCTGCCCGACCTATGTGCTGCTAGGCGACGAACTCGATGGCCCGCGCGGGCGCATCTATCTCATCAAGGACATGCTGGAGAACGACCGGCCGGCGACTGAGAAGGTCGTGCGGCACGTCGATCGCTGCCTGTCCTGCCTGTCCTGCATGACCACATGCCCGTCGGGCGTGAACTACATGCACCTCGTCGATCACGCGCGCCGGCACATCGAGGCGACGTATCGCAGGCCCTGGCACGATCGCGCGATGCGGGCGCTGTTGGCATTGGTGCTGCCGCGTCCGGCGCTGTTCCGCATGGCGCTGCTCGGCAGTACCGGTCGTGCGGCCGCTGGCACGGCTGCTGCCGGCGCGGCTGCGTCCGCTGCTGGCGCTGGCGCCGCGCTCGGTGCCGCCGGTATCGCCACTCGACCGCGCGCAGGTTTTCCCCGCCGACGGTGAGCGCCGCCGCCGTGTGGCGTTGCTCGCCGGCTGCGCCCAGCGTGTGCTGGCACCGCAGATCAACGACGCGACGATCCGCCTGCTGACGCGGCATGGCTGCGAGGTGGTGGTGGCGCAGCGTGCAGGGTGTTGCGGCGCGCTGACGCACCATCTGGGACGCGATGCGCACGGCTTCGCGCGCGCGAACATCGACGCCTGGTCGCGCGAGATGGCGGGCGAGGGGCTTGATGCGATCGTCGTTAACACCTCCGGCTGCGGCACGACCGTCAAGGATTACGGATTCATGTTCCGCACCGATGCGGCCTATGCCGAGAAGGCCGCCGCCGTGTCCGCCACCGCGCGCGACATTTCCGAACTGATGATCGAACTCGGCTTGCGCGAACCCACGATCCAGACCGGCCAGCGCGTTGCCTATCACAGCGCCTGCTCCTTGCAGCACGGCCAGCGCGTGCGCGAGCAGCCGAAGGCGCTGCTGGCGGCGGCGGGTTTCGAGGTCGTTGACATTCCCGAGGCGCATCTGTGCTGCGGCTCGGCGGGGACCTACAATCTGCTGCAACCGGAGATCGCCTCGCAGTTGCGTGACCGTAAGGTGGCGAATATCGCGCGGGTCGAACCTGACATCATCGCTGCCGGCAATGTCGGCTGCATCACCCAGATCGCCTCGGGCACCAGCGTGCCCATCGTGCACACGGTCGAATTGCTGGATTGGGCGACTGGCGGACCCAGGCCGGCGGGGTTGTCCGGATTCGGGTAGGGCCGCTTCAGCTCTTACCCCGAAGGCAGGGAGAGCGAGCGGATGCGCTCTGCCCCGCAGAACACCTCGAACCCGTCGGCGCGCGCGACGGCTACCAGTGTCAGGCCCGCCGCCTCGGCGAGGCGCACGGCGTGGGCGGTGGGGGCGGAGATCGCCACCAGGACCGGGGCGCCCAGCACGCATGCCTTTTGCACCATCTCGATCGAGACGCGGCTGGAGAGCAGCAGCAGGCAGTCGCGAACCTCGTCGCCGGCACGCGCCACGGCGCCGATCAGCTTGTCGAGCGCATTGTGCCGGCCGACATCCTCGCGCGCGTGCAGGATGCCTCGGCGCGTGTGCCACAACGCCGCCGCATGGGCCGCATGGGTTCGTGAACCGAGCGGCAGCCGGCCGTCCATCTCGCGTTGCGCGCGGGCGATATCGGCCGACGCAAACACCGTGTCCGACGCGATTGCCGGGGGTGGCCGCACCGCCTCGCGCAGGCTGTCCATGCCGCACAACCCGCAGCCGGTGGGGCCGGCGATCCGGCGGCGGCGCGCTCGCAGCGCGCCGAGGCGGTCCGGCGCCAGTCCCATGCGAATCTCGACGCCGTCCGGCGTCTCGACCACCTCGAGATCCTCGATTTCGCACCGGCGCCCGATCACGCCCTCGCTGAGCGAGAAGCCGACGCCGAAATCCTCAAGGTCGGAGGGGGTCGCCATCATCACCGCGAAGGTGTCGCGGTTGTAGGTCAGCGCCACGGCGACTTCCTCCGGCAGTGCGCGGGGCCGGGCCGGTGCCGGCGCACCGTCGCGCCAGATCGCCGGATGGCTCGCGATCGCGGACTCCAGCGTCATGTGCCGCCGGTCACAGCGGGGCTGATGCCGGCGCGGCATCCTCTTTGCGAAATCCCGGCGGCGGTCGCCGAAGAAGGAGAGAACATGCCGAACAACAATTTCTCCGCGGTCTGGGTCGCGGCTCTCAACAGCGCGATCAAGGCCGGAGTTCCCGTCGAGAACCTGAAAGGCGTGAATGCCTTCGGGGGCAACATCTCCAGCATGGAAAAGCTGAACGAGGAGCTGATCGGGGCGCGCGAGGACGTGACCGAGCTGAAGAAGAAGCTCAAGAAGGCGATGGACGATGGCGCGAAGAAGCAGACGGAGGCGCAGAACTACGGCAAGACGATCGACGGACAGATCAAGCTGTACCGCAAGGCTTCGGCCGACATGGAAGCCGCCTACAAGAAGCTGGGCGACGACAAGTCGCGCTGACGGCCGCATCGCAGCTACGCGCCGGCCTCGACAACATCGAGGCCATGACCAGCAAGAACATCAACCTGACCTTCGACTTCGCCGACGCCAGCATCAAGTGATCCATCGTCAAGTGACGGAGGCGACCCGCAGCGCGTTGGTGCTGCCCGCCTGACCGAACGGGATGCCAGCCGTCACCACGATGTGCTGGCCGGACTGGGCAAACCCCTCCTCGCGGGCCAGCCGCACGGCACGACCGACCGTCTCGGTCATGCTGTGGGTGTAACCGGTCACGGCGGCATGCACGCCCCAGACCACGGCCAGGCGTCGCGCCGTCGCATCCTTGGGCGTGACCCCGAGGATTGGCGGCTCCGGCCGCTCGCGCGCGACCCTGAGTGCCGTCGAGCCGCTATCGGTGAAGGCGCAGATCGCCGCCGCACCGACAGTGTGGGCGATCTGCCGCGCCGCCGCGGCGATGGCGTCGCTGATGCTGTGCTCCGGCTCTGGCCGGCTGGCATCGGTGAGCGACCGCCAGCCGGCATCCTGCTCCACGCGGGCCACGATGCGGTCCATCATGTTGACCGCCTCGAACGGGTACTGCCCGGCCGCCGACTCGGCCGACAGCATCACCGCGTCGGCCCCGTCGAACACGGCGGTCGCCACGTCCGACGCCTCGGCGCGGGTGGGCGCCGGGGCGGAGATCATGCTTTCCAGCATCTGCGTCGCGACCACCACCGGGCGGCCCATCTGGCGCGCGGTGCGGATGATGCGCTTCTGCGCCAACGGCACCTCCTCGGGCGGCAGCTCCACGCCGAGATCGCCGCGTGCCACCATCACCGCGTCGGACGCCGCAACGATCGCCTCCAGATTGTCCAGCGCCTGCGGCTTTTCCAGCTTCGTCATGATCCAGGCGCGGCCGGCCGCCAGCTCGCGCGCCTCGGCCACGTCGTCGGCGCGCTGCACGAAGGACAGGCCGATATATTCGACCCCCTGTTGCAGCGCGAACTCCATGTCCTCCCGGTCCTTGGGGGTCAGTGCGGGGATCGGCAGCACCATGTCCGGGACATTCACCCCCTTGCGGTCCGATAGCGGGCCGCCCACGGCGACCTCGGTCTCCAGCGCGTCGGGGCGGACATGCGCCACGCGCAGCCGCAGCTTGCCGTCGTCCAGCAGCAGCGAGGTGCCAACTCGCGCGGCCCGGAGGATCTCCGGGTGCGGCAGTTGCACGCGCAGCACGTTGCCGGGCGTTGGATTGAGGTCGAGCGTGAAGCGCGCCCCGGTCTGCAACGAGACCCGCCCGCCCTGGAAGCGGCCCACCCGGAGCTTCGGCCCCTGCACGTCGGCCAGGATGCCTATGGGGTGCCCCACCTGCCGCTCCAGGTCGCGGACCATGGCGATGCGCGCGGCATGGTCCTCGTGCGTGCCATGCGAGAAGTTGAGGCGGAACACGTCGGCACCGCCCAGCAGCAGGCGCATCAGCACCTCCGGCGTGGAGCTGGCCGGCCCCAGCGTGGCCACGATCTTGGTCCGCCGCCGCCGCCGCAATGTCGTCCGTGTGGCCATCCACGCCTCTCCTCGCGTTGCGTTCCGCCAGCGCCGCGCCTATCGCCAAGCGGCCCCCGGCACGCCATCTATCGGGCGAAGGAGACCCCCATGAGCGCACCCGAGATGGATCAGCAGACCCGCACCGAGCTGGAGGCGGCCGCCTTCCGTCGCCTGGTGGAGCATCTGCGCGAGCGCAGCGACGTGCAGAACATCGACCTGATGAACCTTGCGGGCTTCTGCCGCAACTGTCTTAGCCGCTGGTATCGCGAGGCGGCGGAGCAGCGGGGCCTGGCGCTGCCCGACCCGGACGCGCGGGAGATCGTCTATGGTATGCCATACAAGCACTGGCAGGCCCTGCACCAGAAGCAGGCGAGCCCCGAGCAGCAGGCAGGGTTCGCCCAGGGAGCAGAGGGCGCGGCAGAGGGACGTTGATGGGGGCATTGACCGGCCCCGGCGGCGCCGCTACGCCCGCCGCCTCACGCGGCAGGAAAGGGCGGTCGATGGCGCTGGATGCAACGGGTGCGAAGGAGCCGGCGGAAAACGCCCAGTGGGGCAACATCGCCGCCGACCGGCTGCGCAGCATCATCGAACGCGTCGAGCGGCTGGAGGAGGAGCGCAAAGCGCTGGCGTCCGACATCAAGGACATCTTCGCCGAGGCTAAGAGTGCGGGATTCGACGTCAAGGTGATTCGCCAGATCATCCGCATCCGCAAGCAGGAGCCGGCCGAGGTCGAGGAGCAGGAGACGCTGCTGGACGTGTACCGGCGGGCGCTTGGGGATGTAGCGATCGACTGCCACGCCCTCGATTTCGCCGGGCCGGTATCGTTTCGGGAAGGCGGCTGCGCCTATGAACCTGCCATGCAGCGGGACCATGGGGAGACGGACAAGGGTGCCTTTGGACGCGGCGCTTGGCCAGCAGCTTCAAGGCGGTGAATCGGCGCCCGCTGGCGACGACCTCGTACCGGCCGACCGGCTCACCGCTGCCGTGCAGCTTCGGGCGGCTGCGGATCTCGACCGCATTATCGATGGAGAGCGCCAGTATCGTGCGCTGGGCCGCTCAGGGAACAGATCAGAAACATCGGCTGCGTTCATTGCTGACATCGCCCTACTGTTGATCCGCCCGCCGCTTCCAGTACCGATCCATGTAGTGGGCGCCGAGCAGGGCCAGGAACCAGAACACGGCACCGACCCTGATTGTCGTCGTCATCCACGCAGGGCCACCATTGCTGGCACAGGCGAAACCCAGCATGAAGAAGAACAGGGCAGTTCCGAACTCCCGCCCTCCAGCCTGTCCGCCATGCGGTCGTTGAACTCCCGCAGCTTGGTCAGCTTGGTCGTGTTGGTCATACAGATTTCCCGGCGCGGCGCTCGAAGTAGTGTCCGACGAGAAACCCCAGCAAGAACGTCCACGCAACCGCCCTCGCGAGCCACACCTGCCACATGCCCTGGCCGACATCGACCGAGCCAGTCCCGAGCAGGTAGAAGAAGAACCCGATCGCGAATGTCTCGCCGACGAGCCTTTCCGCCGATCGGCTCGGCCGTTTCAGAAATCCGAACAGTGCTTGCACGACCCGAACCTCCCTAGATGTGTCCGAACATTCCGAAATCGCTGACTGAGGGCGCCGGCGGAGCGATCGGCCAGATCCGAACAACCGCTCGATGTCCTGTGCCACCGCCGTTCCCGCCGCACCACCCTTCTGCCAGCCTTGAAGCGCGCCAGTGATCCCGCCCGCCACGGCACCGACGATGCCCAGACCGATGCCGAACGGCGTGTCCCCGAATGGGCCAGTCATTTTCACTCCAGCCGCCGCCCCGGTGATCTGGCCCACATTTTCGCCAGCTATGGCTCCTGCGACGGCGCCGACGTAATGCATCACTCCGACGAAACTATCCGGTTGCACGCCCGCCTGCTTCGCATCCGTGGCCCCGCCGGTAATCGCCTGCCAGAATATCTCCGAGGTCGCGGTTCCTGGCGTGCTGCGGTCCCTGGGTTCACGAGCAATACCTCGAGCCCATTCTGGATGAAGGTGAGCGTGCCCGGCGTCATGATCGACTTCTGCAGCATCGCCCACTCGTATTGCAGCCTGCCGTTCTTCGATTCGTAAATTGTCGTGATCGTGTCGCCGGCAGCCATCGTAGCCTCCCGTTGTGGGTAGGGAAACCGGATCTGACCCGAACCGAACGGAGTCACGCAACAACTTTCTGCGCCAAAGGTTTGCCGGGCAGGCGGCAGACGCCGGCTCGCCACCCGCCAAATGAAGGATTCCGCCCAGAGCAGCGCCGCCGCCTTACGCCGGCAGCGTCACCAGCGCCCGCAGGCCGCCGCCCGGCCGGTTCGCCAGCGTCACGTCGCCGCCATGCGCGCGCAGGATGTTGCGGGCGATCGGCAGGCCGAGGCCCATGCCCCCGGTCTCGCGGTTGCGGCTCGGCTCCAGGCGCTGGAACGGCTGGAACACCCGCTCCAGCTCTGCATCCGGTATCCCTGGCCCGTCATCATCCACTGCCAGGTGCAGCAGCCCGCCAGCGGGCGGTGACAGGGTGACGCGCGCCGCGTCGCCGTATTTCAGCGCGTTGGTGACAAGGTTCATCAATGCCCGCTTGAGCGAGACCGGCCGCACCCGCACGGCCAAATGGTCCGGGCCGGCATAGGCCAGGGTGTTCGGCTGATCCGGCCGCGCGTCGGCCGCCTCGTCCAGCACGGTGCGCGCCAGCTCGGCGAGGTCGATCGCCACCAGCGGCTCGCCAGACGTCGCGTCGCGGGCGAAGACCAGTGTCGCCGAGACCATCGCCTCCAGCTCGTCCAGATCGGCGAGCGTCCGGCGCCGCTGTTCCTCGTCCTCGATGAACTCGGCGCGCAGGCGCAGGCGCGTGATCGGCGTGCGCAGATCGTGGCCGATCGCCGCCAGCAGAAAGGTGCGGTCGGTCACGAAGCGGCGCAGGCGTGCCGCCATGACGTTGAACGCCCGCGCCGCCGTGGCGACCTCCGTCGGGCCGTCCTCGGGCAGCGGGGCTGCCGCCACGTCCCGCCCCAGCCGCTCGGCGGCCGCGGCGAGCGTGCCCACGGGCGCCACCATGCGGCGCACCGCCCAGATCGACAGCGCGGCGGCGGCTACCGTCATCAGCGCGAACGCGACCAGGAACGTCTGCGAGTGCCAGGGCCGCAGCGGCGGCAGGATGAAACGGACATCCAGCCAATGCCCATCGGCCAGCCGCAATCCGATGGCCACATTGCCCTGTTGCGGGCCGCCGTCGATGACGATCTCGCGCGGGCGCTGCGACAGCGGCATCGGCACGAGGCGCATGTTGACGCGCAGGAGCTGTTGCAGGTCGAGCGACGCGGGCGGCCCCATGCTGGCCGGTGGCCCGGTCTCGAGCCGGGCCGCGGCGGCGCCGTGCCCCGCCACCTGGGCTGCCAGCAGGGAGGCGCGGTGCTCCGGCGGCGTCAGGGCCACGACCTGGAACAGGCCCATCGCCCGCACGGAGATGTCGCGCGCCTGCGCCAGCCGCAGCACGTCCAGCCGGTCGAGCGCGTGGATGGTCAGCCCGGCCACCTGCACGACGACCAGGCTCGCCACCAGCACCAGCGCGGTCCGGGCCGCGAGGCTGCGCGGCCAGAGGCGAAGCACGTCAGCCCCGCGTCACCTCGGCGGCCAGCACGTAGCCACCGCCGCGCACCGTCTTGATGAGCTGCGCGTGCCGCCCGTCGTCCTCCAGCTTGCGGCGCAGGCGGCTGATGGCGACGTCGATCGCGCGGTCGAACGGCCCGGCCTGGCGGCCGCGCAGCAAGTCCATCAGCATGTCGCGCGTCAGCACCTTGTTGGCTCGCTCGGCCAGCGCCAGCAGCAGATCGTATTCGCCGCCGGTCAGCGGCACCTCGACCCCGTCCGGTGCCAGCAGCCGCCGCCGCGTCTGGTCCAGCGTGAAGCCGCCGAAATGCAGGGGCGCGCCGTCCGCCTCCGTCCGGCCGCGGCCCTCGCCGCCGCGGCGCAGCACCGCGCGGATGCGGGCCAGCAGCTCGCGCGGGTTGAACGGCTTGGCCAGATAGTCGTCGGCGCCGAGTTCCAGGCCGATGATGCGGTCGGTCTCCTCGCCCATCGCGGTCAGCATGATGACCGGCACGTCGGCCTGGCCCCGCAGCCAGCGGCAGAGGTCAAGCCCGCTTTCGCCGGGCAGCATCAAATCGAGGATGACCAGCTGATAATGGCCGTTCGGCCAGGCCCGCCGCGCCTCGCGCCCGTCGCGGGCCGCGGTCACGCGGAATTGCTGGCGCTCCAGGAAGCGGGCCAGCAGATCGCGGATTTCGCGGTCGTCATCGACGACAAGGATATGCGGCATCTGGGTCGCGGGTGTATCCATGTGTCGATCATAGCCGGATGTCGCCGGCGCCGCATGGGTGGCGTGCGGGTCAGCCCGGCCTGCTTGCGGTCGCGCGCGGGGTTATTGCAAATACCCCCACCGTTCCACCGCCGGCTCGGCGGTTGCCCATTTCCAGCCTTGCTCCTGGCGGCAGATGCTGGCGTCGAACCAGGCTGGCGGCTTCTTTCCGTCCTCGACGCTGAAGGCGATCTCGCGGCAGGAGGCCAGCGTGGTGTCCATCTCGCGCACGACCTGCACCTGGCCGTGCTCGTTGCCGATCGGAATATCGTGACGGATACGCCACGGCGCGGTCTCGCCGGGCGGCAGCGCGCCCGCGGCTTCGGCAATCGCATCCTGTTCGGCGCCCTGCCGCACCCGGCCGACATACTTGAAGGTGTAGTCGGCCGCCGCGTCGGTGCCGACCGCGACGGCGTAGCCCACGGCCGGATTGCCGGTAGCGCCCCCCGCCGCCCCGCCGGCGATCAGTGCGGTGATGGTCGCCATGTCGTGGCAGCCCGCGAGGCCCACGCCCAGCAGCACCGGCAGCGCGAGCCGCGCCGGCGGCGCCAGCCGTATCATTGCAGGCTTCCCCATCGCTCGGTGGCGGGTTCGGCCGAGGCCCATTTCCATTGCGCGCCGTCCAGGCACACTGTCGCGGTGTAGAAAGCTCGCCGCAGCTTGGCGCCCTGTCCCCCGTCCACCGAAAAGACGATGTCCTTGCAGGTGAAGTCGGCGCCGCTGCCCGGCCGGGCAGCGAAAATCCGGGTGACGATCAGGGCGCCGTGTTCGTCCTTCTCGATCGGAATCTGGTGGCTGATGGACCAGATGCCGGCTGCACCCTCGGGCAGGGCGCCGGCTGCCGCGGCGATACGGTCCTGCTCGGCGCGATGCACGTCGCGCTCGACATAGCGCAGGCCGAAATCCGCCGCCGACTTGACGCCGATGCCGATCGCGGCCCCCACCGTGGCATTGCTGGACACGGCGCCCGCGATTCCCGCCCCGGCCAGACCGGCGGTATCCGACGTGCCCTCGGTCAGCAGCGAGCCGCATCCGGCAAGAGAGAGGGTGCCCATCCCCAGCAGGCACAGCACGCAGCCGGTGCGCAGCCTGCCGATCAAAGCATCACCCCGGCCGCGATCGGCTGCATGCATCTCGCCCTCTTCCATCCTTGCTCGCTCGCCAGCGAATCATACTCGGCCGGGGTTTCGCTACCCCGTGCCATGCGCCGGTCAGAGCGGATCGGAGCCGGAAGGTTTCGCCGGCGCTCAGAGCCCGGCGAACAGCGACGTCGAAAGGTAGCGCTCGGCGAAGCTCGGGATGATGCACACGACCAGCTTGCCCTCGTTCTCCGGCGCGCGCGCCACCTCCATCGCGGCGTGCAGGGCCGCACCCGAGGAAATGCCGACCGGCAGGCCCTCGGTCGCGGCACAGCGCCGGGCGAGGGTGATGGCCTGGCGCTCGCTGACACGCAGAACTCCATCGATCAGCGCCATGTCGAGCACCGAGGGGACGAAGCCCGGCCCGATCCCCTGCACGCCGTGCGGCCCCGGTTCGTCGCCGGACAGTACGGCACTCTCCGCCGGCTCGACCGCCAGCACGCGCAGCCCCGGCCGGCGCGGTTTCAGCGCCCGCGCGATGCCGGTCAGCGTGCCGCCGGTGCCGGCGCCGCCCACGACGATATCGACACCGCCCGCGGTGTCGGCCCAGATTTCTTCGGCGGTGGTGGTGGCGTGGATCGCCGGATTGGCCGGGTTGTCGAACTGGCGCGGCATCCAGGCATCCGGGGTGCTCGTGACCAGCGCCTCGGCCCGGGCGATGGCGCCCGCCATGCCCTGCTTGGCCGGGGTCAGCACCAGTTCCGCCCCCAGCAGCCGCAGCATCTTGCGCCGTTCGAGCGACGCGCCCTCGGGCATGGTCACGATCAGCTTGTAGCCGCAAGCGGCGGCGACGAAGGCGAGCGCGATACCGGTATTGCCGCTGGTCGGCTCGACGATCACCGAGCGGCCAGGGTGCAGCAGGCCCTGAGCCTCGGCGTCGCGCACCATCGCCAGGCCGATGCGGTCCTTCACGGAACCCAGTGGGTTGAAGAACTCGAGCTTCAGCGCGAGGTCGGCGACCAGGCCCTCCTCGGCCGCCAGCCGTTTCACCCGCACGAGCGGCGTGCCGCCCACCAGATCGAGGATGCTGTCATAGATGCGCCCTCGGGCCTGCGGGGCGGCGGCAGCGCTGTGGGGGCCGGGAGCGGAATAGTCCATCAGCATTCATCCATCTTGCGCGAGAAGCGAGCCTATCACAGTTTCGCGGTGTGATTTGACGCGCCCGGGAGGCATAATGCCGGCCAGTTCGACCGGCGAACCCGGAAGCGCAGGCGGGGTGGACGATGCTGATCCGCAGGGACAGGGCGATGATGGCCGTCACGGTGATGTTGGACGTGGCCTTCCACGGCGGCCGCTCGGCCACCGTCAGCGCCGCCGACATCGCCGATCGGCTGGGCCTTGCGCGCCGGGGCATGGAGCCGCTGTTGCAGGCGCTGTCCCGCGCCGGGCTGCTGGAGAGCGTGCGCGGGCCGCGCGGCGGCTACCGGCTGGGACGCCCCCGGCGCGACGTGCGGGTCATTGAGATCGTCGAGGCGGCGCTGGCCGACGAGCCGGAGGCCGTCGACGGGCCGAGCGGGCGGCTGCACGAGGCGGTCACGGAGAAGCTGTGGCGGGAGTTGCAGGGCCTCGTCGGCACCCGGCTCTCGGCGCTCACGCTCGACGACCTGCTGCGTCAGGCCGCCGCGGCCGGATTGCGACGCCCAGCCGTGGAGCCGATCACGTTCGCGATCTGATTTCGATTATTCACGTCCGGAGATCGTTGTTTGATTTGACGATCCACGATGGTTGGTGTTTTAATCCGATCTAACCGCCGCCGAGGTCCGGTGAGCGGTAGATTTGGAGATCCACATGGCCATCCAGCTCGGGCAGGTCGCCCCGGATTTTGAACAGGACAGCTCGCGCGGGCGCATCCATTTCCATGAGTGGCTGGGCAATTCCTGGGGCGTGCTGTTCAGCCATCCGCGCGACTACACCCCCGTCTGCACCACCGAACTCGCCGAGGTGGCCCGGCTGAAGCCGGAATGGGACCGCCGGCACGTCAAGCCGATCGGCCTCTCGGTCGATCCGGTGGACAGCCACAAGGGCTGGGAGAGCGACATCGAGCAGACCCAGGGGCAGGCGCTGAACTTTCCGGTGCTGGCCGATGCCGACCGCAAGGTGGCGACGCTGTACGACATGATCCATCCCGCGGCCGATCCGACGATCACGGTGCGCAGCGTCTTCATCATCGACCCGAACAAGAAGGTGCGGCTGATTCTGACCTATCCGCCGAGCATCGGGCGCAATTTCGACGAGATCGTGCGCGCCATCGACGCGCTGCAACTGACCGACGCGCACAAGGTCTCCACACCCGCCAATTGGACGGACGGCAAGCAGGTCATCATCTCGCCCAGCCTGTCCAACGAGGATGCGAAACAGCGCTTCCCGGGCGGCTGGACGGAGCTGCGCCCGTATCTGCGCATGGTCGATCAGCCGCCGCTGCCGCGCTGATCGCGCCCCGCCCTCGATCCCTGAACAGGACACGACAGCATGACGCCACCCGACGGTCTTGGCTCGGTCATCGAGGCTCCCGCCGCCAAGCGGTCGGGGGTCGAGCGGCTGAAGGAAGAGAGCCGCCATCTGCGCGGGCAACTGGCCGAGGAGCTGGCGGCCGGCGGCAGCCAGGTCACGGAGGACGGTTACAACCTGCTGAAGTTCCACGGCAGCTACGAGCAGCACGACCGCGACACGGCGACCGAGCGCAAGCAGCGCGGCGAGGAGAAGGATTTCTCCTTCATGGTGCGGGTGCGGATGCCGGGCGGCCGCATGACCGCGGCACAGTACCTGGCGCTGGACGGGCTGGCCGACCGCTATGGCAACGGCACGCTGCGCGTGACCACGCGCCAGGGCATCCAGTTCCATTGCGTGGTCAAATCCGACCTGAAGCCGATCATCGCCGCCGTCAACGAGACGCTGCTGACCACGCAATCGGCCTGCGGCGACGTGGTGCGCAACGTGATGACCTCGCCGGCACCGGTGCGTGATGCGGTCCACGCGCGGCTCGAAGCGGATGCGCGGCTGCTGAGCGCGGCCCTGCTGCCGGCCAGCCGCGCCTATCACCAGATCTTCCTGGACGAGCCGGAATCGGGCGACGGCAGCGACGAGCGCGAGCCGCTGTACGGCGAGACCTACCTGCCGAGGAAGTTCAAGATCGGCGTGGCGGTCCCCGAGGACAACACCATCGACGTGTTGAGCAACGACCTCGCCTTCATCGCGATCTTCGAGGGCGACACGCTGCTCGGCTACAATCTGGCCGTGGGCGGCGGGTTGGGCATGACCCATAACAAGGCTACGACCTATCCGCGCCTGGGCAGCCTCGTGGCGTCGGTCGGCCCCGACGATCTCGTGCGCGCGGCCCGCGCAGTCATCGGGTTGCAGCGCGATTACGGCAATCGGGTCGATCGGCGGCGCGCGCGGCTGAAATATGTCGTTGACGACATGGGTCTGCCGTGGATCAAGGAGACGCTTGCGCAGTATTTCGAGGCGCCTCTGGCGCCGCCCTTGCCCATGAAGCGGCTGCGCGTGCCGGAATTGCTCGGCTGGCACGACCAGGGCGACGGGTTATGGTGGCTGGGCGTGCCGGTGCCGTCCGGGCGCGTCGAGGACAAGGACGGTGTGGCGTTGCGCACGGCACTGCGCGAGGCGGTGGCGAGTTTCGGCCTCGACCCGGTGATGACGCCGCAGCAGGACGTGCTGCTGAGCAATGTCGCCCCCGCCGACAAGCCGCGGCTGGAGGCGCTGCTGCGCGGCCACGGGGTGGCGCTGGCGGAGGATCTGACACCGCTCTCGCGCTGGGCGCTGGCCTGTCCGGCGCTGCCGACCTGCGGGCTGGCGTTGACCGAGGCGGAGCGGGTGCGGCCCGTGCTGGTGCGCCAGGTCGAGGAGGCGCTGGCCCGGCACGGCCTCTCGGACGAGCGCATCAGCTTGCGTATCACCGGCTGCCCGAACGGCTGTGCCCGCACCTATGCCGGGGATATCGGCATCGTCGGCAGGGTGCCGGGCAGCTATGCGCTGTACGTCGGCGGCGATTTCGAGGGCACGCGGCTGAGCTTCAAGCTGCACGAGCGCGTGCCCGAGGCGGGCGTGGCGGCGGCGCTGGAGCCGCTGCTCGCGGCGTTCGCTGGCCGGAAGGCGGGACGGCGAGGGGTTCGGCGATTTCTGCGACCGGCTGGGCCGGGACGCTCTGCTCGGACTGGCAGTCGCGGCCTGAGCGGGCCGGCACTGTCACGGTACCTTCACAGAACTGCAATACAACCGTCGCCGAGCCTGACTAGTGTCCGGCCAGCCGCGATGGCCGGACGGCAGCCTGCCCCTGGACGCGCGGCAGGGCGGCTGTGGCCGCCGCCCGGTTTCCGTTTCCAGGAGGGATCATGAAGCTCGTTCACGCAATGCTGGCCGCGCTGGCCGGCCTTGGTCTGGTGTCCGCTGCCGCGACCGCACAGGCGCAGCAGATCACGGGCGCCGGTTCGACCTTCGTCTATCCGGTGCTGGCCAAATGGTCCGATGCCTACAGCCAGAAGAGCGGCGTGCGGATCAATTACCAGTCGATCGGCTCGGGGGGCGGCATCGCGCAGATCAAGGCGGGCACCGTCACCTTCGGCGCCACCGACAAGCCGCTCGACTCGCAGGATCTGGCGGCGGCCGGGCTCGCGCAATTCCCGACCGTGATCGGCGGCATCGTGCCGGTGGTCAATCTGAAGGGCGTCAAGGCCGGCGAACTGCACTTCACCGGCAAGCTGCTGGCCGACATCTATCTCGGGGCGGTCAAGAGGTGGGACGACCCGGCGATCAAGGCCGCGAATCCCGGTGTCGCGCTGCCAAGCGGCGCCATCAGCGTCGTGCATCGCTCGGATGGGTCGGGCACCACCTTCAACTTCGCCCACTTCCTGTCGCAGGTGAATCCCGCCTGGAAGAGCAAGGTGGGCGAGGGCACCTCGGTCGCCTGGCCGGCCGGCGTGGGCGGCAAGGGCAATGAAGGCGTGGCCGCCTATGTCGAGCGCATCAAGGGGGCCATCGGTTATCTCGAATATGCGTATGTGCTGCAAAACAAGATGACCTATGCCCTGGTGCAGAACCAGGCGGGACAGTACGTGGCACCGAGCACCGCGAGCTTCCAGGCGGCGGCGGCGAGCGCCGATTGGGCGCACGCGCAGGACTTCAATCTCGTCATGACCAACGCACCCGGCGCGCAGGCCTACCCGATCACCGCTACCACCTTCATCCTGATGCACAGGCAGCCGAAGGACGCGGCGCAGTCCAAGGCAGCGCTCGACTTCTTCAGGTGGTCGTTCGAGCACGGCCAGCCGCTGGCGCTGGCGCTGGATTACGTGCCGCTGCCGGATACGCTGGTGAAGCAGATCGAAACCTACTGGGCGGCGACGATTCATTGATGGACTGGCGCGCGCCGATACGGATCGGCGCGCCCCGCATGTCGCAGGAGACGTAGTCCGCATCATGTCGCACACAGCCGTCATCAGCCGCCACGGAGGTGCAGGCATCGGGCCGGTGGTGCGCGGACGCTCCGGTGCCGGCGGCGATCGCGTCTTCCGCGCCGTGGTCGGCAGCGCGGCCGGATTCGTGCTCGTGAGCCTCGTCGCAATCGCCCTGGGGATGCTGTACGGCGGCATTCCGGCGTTTCGGAAATTCGGCTTCGCCTTCCTGTACTCCTCGGCATGGGATCCGGTGCAGAAGAATTTCGGCGCTCTGGTGCCGATCTACGGGACGCTGGTGACATCGCTGCTGGCCATGCTGCTTGCCATTCCCGTGAGCTTCGGCATCGCGGTGTTCCTGACCGAAGTAGCGCCGAAATGGTTGCGCGGGCCGGTAGCAGCGGCAGTCGAGCTGCTGGCCGGCATTCCCAGCATCATCTATGGCATGTGGGGGCTGTTCGTGTTCGCCCCCGTGATGGGCGATATCGTCGAACCCTGGCTGAGCGACACGCTTGGGCCGATTCCCTTCATCGGCGCGCTGTTCAGCGGCCCGCCGCTCGGCATCGGCATGCTGACTGCGGGGATCATCCTGGGCGTCATGGTGATCCCGTTCATCTCATCGGTGATGCGCGACGTGTTCGCGCTGGTGCCGACCTCGCTGCGCGAGGCGGCGTTCGGGCTTGGTGCCACGCGCTGGGAGGTGGTGCGCGGCGTGGTGCTGCCGTACACCAGGACGGCGGTGGTCGGCGGCATCTTTCTCGGCCTGGGCCGGGCGCTGGGCGAGACGATGGCGGTGACGTTCGTGCTGGGCAACGCGCACGATTTCAGCGCATCGCTGCTGATGCCCGGCAACTCGATCGCGGCGGTGATCGCCAACGAGTTCACCGAGGCCGATTCCGATATCTATCGCTCCTCGCTGATCGCGTTGGGCTTTGTGCTGTTTGTCGTCACCTTCATCGTGCTGGCCTGCGCCAAGCTGCTGTTGCTGCGTCTGGCGCGGCGCGAGGGGAAGGCGTGATGGCGCGGACATCGGCGCTCGCGCGACGACGCCGCCTGCGCAGCGGGATCGCCTTGGGACTGTCCACGGCGGCCACGGTGTTCGGCGTGTTCTGGCTGGTCTGGATCATGGGCGTGACACTGATCAACGGTTTCGGCGCGCTCAGCCTCAGGCTGTTCACCGAGATGACGCCGCCGCCCGGAGCCGATGGCGGCCTGCTCAACGCGATCTTCGGCAGCACGGTGATGATCGCGGTGGCAGTGATCGTGGGGGCGCCGATCGGCGTGCTGGCGGGCACGCACCTTGCCGAGTACGGGCGCAAGGGTGCCGTGGCCGAGGTGATCCGCTTCGTCAACGACATCCTGCTCTCCGCACCGTCCATCATCATCGGCCTGTTCGTCTATCAGCTCGTGGTGCGGCAGAGCGGACATTTCTCCGGCTGGGCGGGTGCGGCGGCGCTGGCCTTCATCCTGCTGCCGGTGGTGGTGCGCACCACCGACGAGACGATGCGCCTGGTGCCGGTGCAGATGCGCGAGGCGGCGCTGGCGCTGGGCGCCCCGCACTGGCGCATGATCGTGAGCGTGCTGTACCCGGCGGCGCGGACCGGGATGGTCACCGGGCTGCTGCTGGGCATCGCCCGCATCAGCGGCGAGACGGCGCCGCTGCTGTTCACCGCGCTGAACAACCAGTACTGGAGTACCAATCTGGCGCAGCCGATGGCCAACCTGCCCGTGGTCATCTTCCAGTTCGCGCTGAGTCCGTATGACGCCTGGCACACGCTGGCCTGGGCGGGGGCCTTGTTGATGACGCTGTTCGTGCTGCTGATCAGCATCGGCGCGCGTTACGTGCTGCGCTCGCGCGCCGGCTGAGGGAGATCGTGATGGCGGATCAGGAGACCGGGTTGGCGGTCCAGCAGGCGGTGCAGACCTCCCAGGGTGCTTCCCCGGCCGCGTTCCAGGCGCTGGCAAACGATCCCGCCAATGCTCCGCGCGTGAGCATCCGCAATCTGGATTTCTTCTACGGCGGCAACCGGGCACTGAAGGGCATCAACCTCGATCTGCCGGACAAGCAGGTGACGGGGCTGATCGGGCCGTCCGGCTGCGGCAAATCGACGCTACTGCGGGTGCTGAACCGGATGTACGACCTCTATCCCGGTCAGCGCGCCACCGGCGAGGTGATGCTGGACGGCGAGAACATCATAGGCCCGGACATCGACGTGAACGCGCTGCGGAGCCGGGTCGGCATGGTGTTCCAGAAGCCGACGCCGTTCCCGATGTCGATCTACGACAACATCGCCTTTGGCGTGAAGCTGCACGAGAAGTTGAGCAAAGCGCGGATGGATGAGCGGGTGGAGTGGTCGCTGACGCGCGCGGCACTATGGGACGAGGTGCGCGACCGGCTGGGCGCATCGGCCACGGGGCTTTCCGGCGGCCAGCAGCAGCGGCTGTGCATTGCCCGCACGATCGCGACCCGGCCCGAGCTGATCCTGCTCGACGAGCCGACCAGCGCGCTCGACCCGATCAGCACGCTGAAGGTGGAGGAGCTGATCGACGAGCTGACCCAGGATTTCACCCTCGCCATTGTCACCCACAACATGCAGCAGGCCGCGCGCTGTGCCGACCGGGTGGCGTTCTTCTATCTGGGCGAGCTGGTCGAGAGCGGGACGGCGGCGCAGATGTTCACCAACCCCGTGCAAAAGCGCACCCAGGAATACGTGACGGGACGGTTCGGATGACCCAGGATGCCGAGCGTGGCCCGGGGCAGGGCGTGCGCATATCAGAGGCGGCGCATATCGTGACACGGTACGAGCAGGAGCTGATCCGGCTGCACGCACTGATCAACCGGATGGGCGGTCTGGTGGAGGATCAGGTCGCCATGGCCTGCCAGGCGGTGCTGTCCAATGACAGCGATGCCGCCACGCGCGCGGTCGAGGCCGATCCCGGAGTGGACGCGCTGGAGCGTGAGATCGAGCAGATGACGATTCGCCTGCTGGCCCTGCGCCAGCCGGTGGCGCAGGATCTGCGGCAGATCGTCTCCTCGCTGAAGGTGACGGCGGCGCTGGAGCGGATCGGCGACTACGCCGCGAACGTCGCCAAGCGCAGCCTGGTGCTGAGCCAGTTCAGCCTGCCGTTCACGCTGTCCGGGCTGAGCCACATGGCGCAGCTGGTGCAGGAAAACCTGAAGCTCGTGATCGACGCGGCGGACGCCGGCGACGCGGAGCGAGCGCTCGAAGTGTGGCGCTCCGACGAGAAGATTGACGACATCTACACCGCGTTGTTTCGCGAGCTGATGACCTACATGATGGAAGACCCGCGCAACATCACGCCCTGCGCGCATCTGCTGTTCGTGGCGAAGAACCTTGAGCGCATCGGCGACCATGCCACGAACATCGCCGAGACGGTGTACTACACGGCACGCGGCGAGCCGCTGACCGAGACCCGGCCGAAGGGCGCCGCCGGGTCCTCCGCCGTTGTACGGCCAGGACGGGAGTAGGGCGCGATGCGCGTGGCGAGCGGAACAATCAGCAGATTGCAGGGGAACGGAGCGTGGGCGATGCCACGGGCACGTGAGGATGATTCCGGCCGTCCGGTGGAGGGGCCGGCAGCCCTCGCGCGGCCGCTGGTGCTGGTGGTCGAGGACGAGGCGGCGCTCGCCACGATGCTGCGCTACAATCTCGAGAGGCAGGGCTTTCGCGTCGAGGAAGCGGCGGACGGGCAGGAGGCACTGACCCGCATCGCCGAGACGCAGCCCGACATCGTGCTGCTGGACTGGATGCTGCCGGTCATGTCGGGCATCGAGGTGTGCCGGCAGATCCGCAGGCGCAGCGCCACGCGCGACCTGCCGGTGATCATGGTGACGGCGCGCACCGAGGACCAGGACGCGGTGCGCGGGCTGAACACGGGTGCCGACGACTACATCACGAAGCCGTTCAGTACCGGAGGCGCTGCTGGCGCGCATGCGCGCCCTGCTGCGCCGCTCGAACGCGGTGCCGGCCAAGGGGCGGTTGAGCTTTCACGACCTCTCCATGGACCTCGCGGCGCATCGCGTGCAACGCGGCGATCGCTCCATCCATCTCGGCCCCACCGAGTTCCGTCTCCTGGAGTTCTTCCTGCAGCACCCGCGGCGCGTGTTCTCGCGCGAGGAGCTGCTGGACGCGGTGTGGGGGGCGGACATCCATGTGGAGCCGCGCACCGTGGACGTGCATATCCGCCGCCTGCGCAAGTCGATCAACGGGCCGGACGAACTCGACGTCGTGCGCACGGTGCGGGCCGCCGGATACGCCCTGGATACGGAGCAGGCGTGAGCCGAGAGCCATAGTCGATCCCGCGTAACGAGCGGGCGCCCACGCGCGTTTGTAGGCTCGCGTCTTCGTGACGCCACACCCGGCAGGGTTTCGCGTTTGCTCCCGGACAGCGGGAGGGCCTGACAATGGGCACCGACGGGGTCACGCGCCGCACGCTGCTGGGCAGCTCGGCGGCGGGGGGAATGGCGATGCTGGCACCAGCCATGCCTGGCGGGGCGACAGAGGCGCCGGCGGCGACGGAGGGAGCCGGAAGCGCGGTCATTGATGTGTCAGTGCGGGTCAATGGCGAGGCGCTTGCCTGGAGCATCGACCCGCGCACCTCGTTGCTGGATGCGCTGCGCGAGTACGCGCGCCTGACCGGCACGAAGAAGGGCTGCGACCGCGGCAGTTGCGGGGCCTGCACGGTGCATGTCGATGGCCGCCGCGTGGTCTCCTGCCTGACGCTCGCGGCGCGGTGCGATGGGCACGAAGTGACCACGATCGAAGGGTTGGCCGATGGCGAGGATCTGCATCCGGTGCAGGCCGCCTTCCTCAAGCATGACGGATTCCAGTGCGGCTATTGCACACCGGGACAGATCATGTCGGCGGTGGCGCTGATCGAGGAGGGCCACGCGACGGACGACGCCGCCATCCGCGAATGGATGAGCGGCAATATCTGTCGGTGCGGCGCCTATCCGCACATCGTCGATGCGATCCGCGACGCGGCGCAGCCGGGAGAGGCGTGATGCAGGCGTTCGAGCTGGTGCGTCCGCGCAGCGAGGCGGCGGCGTGGCGCGCGGCGACGGAGAAGCCGTCGGCGTATATCGCCGGCGGCACCGATTTGATGCAGCGGCTGAAGGATGATGACGAGCGGCCGGCAAGGCTGGTCGATCTCGATTTCGTCCTGTCCGACACCATCGAGGCGGGGCCGAAGGGGCTGCGGATCGGGGCGCTCGCGCATATGAGCGATACGGCGGCGCATCCGGCGGTGGCGCGCGACTATCCGGTCGGTGTCGCAGGCGCTGCTGGCGTCGGCCTCGCCGCAGGTGCGCAACATGGCGACGATCGGCGGCAATCTGCTTCAACGCACGCGCTGCGGCTATTTCCGCGATACCGGCTTCGCCTGCAACAAGCGCGTGCCCGGCTCCGGCTGCCCTGCAATCGAGGGAGAGAACCGGCTGCACGCCATCCTGGGCGGCAGCGAGCATTGCATCGCCACCAATGCGGGGGACTTGGCCGTGGCGCTGGTGGCGCTGGACGCGGTGCTGGAGCTGCACGGGCCGGAGGGCGCTCGCGAGGTGAAGCTGGTCGATTTCCACCTGCTGCCCGAGGATCATCCGAATATCGAGACGGTGCTGCGCCCGGCCGAACTGATCGCGGCAATCCGGATTCCGGCGTCGGCGCTGGCGCGGCACTCGGCCTATCTCAAGGTGCGCGACCGGGCGAGCTTCGAATGGGCCGTGGTCTCGGCCGCGGTGGCGCTGGATGTGGAGCCTGACGGCACGATCAGCGATGCGCGGGTGGCGCTGGGCGGTGTCGGCACCAAGCCGTGGCGAGCGCCGGCGGCGGAGGCGGCGTTGCGCGGCAAGCAGCGCGGCGAGGATGTGTTCGCACAGGCGGCGTCGATTGCCGTGCAGGGCGCGCGGCCGCGGCGGGACAACGGATTCAAGGTCGCGCTGGCGCAGCGCGCGATGGTGCGCGCATTGGCCGCGCTGGTCTGAGGAGGGCCGGATCATGGACGTCATCGGCCTGCCGATCGACCGCCGCGACGGGCGCGCCAAGGTTACGGGCGCCGCGCAGTATGCCGCCGAGTTCCACCAGCCCGGCATGGCGTACGCCGCGCTGGTGCAGAGCACGATCAGCGCCGGCACCATCACGGGGATCGACGCCGCAGAGGCGCGGGCGATGGCCGGTGTGCTTGCGGTCATCACGCCGGATAACGCGCTGCGCCTGCATCGCGTGCCGGCGAAGATGCAATCGGTGCCCGGCCCGGTGCTGCAGGACGCCAGCATCTCCTACAACGGTCAGCATGTCGCGATCGTCGTGGCCGAGACGCTGGAACAGGCGCAGGCAGCGGCGGCGCGCGTGCGCGTGTCGTATCAGCCGGCGGCGTTCGTGGCGCGGATGGACGATGCGCTCGATCAGGCGTACGTGCCGAAGGAATTCCGTTTCGGAACCCGCCCGCCGGACAGCCGCCGCGGCGACCCGGACGGGACGCTGGCGGCGGCGCAGGTGCGCATCGAGGCGACCTACACGACCCCGGTCGAGCACCACAACCCGATGGAGCCGCACGCCACAATCGCACGCTGGGACGGCGACCATCTGACGGTGTGGCACGCGACCCAGGGCATCAGCGGGGCGAACAAGACGCTGGCCGGGATGTTCGGCCTGCCGCAGGCGAACGTGCGGGTGATCGACCCGTATGTGGGCGGCGGCTTCGGCTGCAAGGGCAATTGCTGGCCGCCGGCCACCCTCGCGGCGATGGCCGCGCGCATGGTCGGGCGGCCGGTGAAGCTGGAGCTGACCCGTGCGCAGATGTTCACCTCGAACGGCTACCGGCCCGAAACGATCCAGACGGTGAAGCTGGGCGCGGACCGCGACGGTCGTATCGTGGCGTTGCGCCATGACGGCTACAGCCAGATGTCGGCCGGCGATTTCGGCGAGTTCTCCGAGCCGTTCGGCCTGGCCTTCCGAGATGCTGTACGCGGTGCCGAATGCGGCGGTGACGCACCGGCTGGTCGCGGTCAACCAGGGCTTGCCCACCTATATGCGCGCACCCGGCGAGGCGACCGGCGTGTACGCGCTGGAATGCGCGATGGACGAGCTGGCGAGCGAGCTCGGCATGGATCCGGTGCAGTTGCGGCTGCGCAACTACGCGGAAGCCGACCTGCACGAGAACAAGCCGTTCTCGGCCAAGAAGCTGCGCGAGTGCTATGCGGTCGGTTCCGAGATGTTCGGCTGGAGCCGTCGTAGCGCGAAGCCCGGCTCGATGCGCGACGGGCGGATGCTGGTGGGCTGGGGCATGGCGACCAGCACGTACCCCATGAACCGCAGCGCGGCACGGGCGCGGGTGCGGCTGGATGCCGAGGGCATCGCCACGGTGCGGACGGGCTCGCAGGATCTCGGCACCGGCACCTACACCGTCCTGACCCAGGTGGCGGCGGAGGCGCTCGGCCTGCCGGTGACGCGGGTGCGCGTCGAACTGGGCGACAGCGCGTTTCCGCCGGCGCCGGTCAGCGGCGGCTCGCAGACCGTGGCCGGGGTCGGCCCCGCCGTGCGCGCCGCCTGCGAGCAGTTGCGCGACACGCTGTTCGCGATGGCGCAGGGGTTCTGGCAGGGCGCGGCGCCCGACGGGATGCGCTTCGATGGCGGCGTCGTGATCGGTCCCGATGGCAGACTGAGTGCCGCCGAGCTGATGGCGCGGGCAGGCGTGGAGCATGTCGAGGCGGCCGCCGAGGCGAAGCCGGGCGATGAGAAGAAGCACTTTTCCATCCACAGCTTCGGCGCGCAGTTCTGTGAGGTGCGTGTCGATCCCGATCTGGGCGAAATCCGCGTGTCGCGCTGGGTCGGTGCGTTCGATTGCGGGCGCGTGATGAACGCCAAGACGGCGCGCAGCCAGCTGATCGGCGGCATCACCTTCGGCATCGGCATGGCGCTGCTGGAAAAGACGCTAGTCGATCCGCATGTCGGCCGCTACGTCAACATGAACGTGGCCGAGTACCTGATGCCGGTGAACGCCGACATCCCGGACATCAAGACCTATCTGGTGCCCAACGACGACCAGGAGGCGAACCCGCTCGGCGCACGTGGGCTGGGCGAGCTGCCGATGGTGGGGGTGGCGCCGGCGGTGGCCAACGCCGTGTATCACGCCACCGGCCGCCGGGTGCGCTCGGTGCCGATCCGCATCGAGGACGTGCTGACGGCCTGAGGCGGGCTGGCCTGATCGGACGCCACGGCATAGTCTGCCGCCGCGTTCGAAGGAGGCCCGCATGGCGTATGCCGACGTTTCGCTGCTGATCGACAATGAATGGCGCGCCAGCGCCTCCGGCCGCACGCTGGAGGTGCTGAACCCGGCCACCGGCGACGTGCTGGGCCGCGTGGCGCATGCCGGCCAGGCCGATCTGGACGCGGCGCTGGAGGTGGCGCAGCGGGCATTTGCGGCATGGCGGAAGGTCAGCGCCTTCGAGCGCGCGCGTGTCATGCATCGCGCCGCACAGCACATTCGCGACCGTGGCGAGGATATCGCGCGGCTGATGACGATGGAGCAGGGCAAGCCGCTGGCCGAGGCGCGCGTCGAGACGCTGGGGGCCGCCGACACGATCGACTGGTATGCCGAGGAGGGCAGGCGGGCCTATGGCCGGGTGATCCCGGCGCGCGGCGAGGGCATCTACCAGCTTGGTGGTGAAGGAGCCGATCGGGCCGGTCGCGGCCTTCACGCCGTGGAACTTCCCGATCAACCAGGCGGTGCGCAAGATCGCGGGCGCGGTCGCCACTGGCTGCTCGATCATCATCAAGGGACCGGAGGAGACGCCGGCGAGTTGTGCGGAGCTCGTCCGTGCCTTTGTCGATGCCGGCCTGCCGCCGGGCGTGGTCAATCTGGTGTTCGGCGTGCCGGCGGAGATCAGCCAATACCTCATTCCGCATCCGGTGATCCGCAAGATTTCGTTCACCGGCTCGACGGCGGTGGGCAAGCAGCTTGCCGCACTGGCGGGTGCGCATATGAAGCGGGTGACGATGGAATTGGGCGGGCACGCGCCGGCCATCGTGTTCGACGACGCCGATCTCGATCTCGCGGCCAATATCCTGACCGCGAACAAGTTGCGCAACGCGGGCCAGGTGTGCATCGCGCCAACCCGGTTCCTGGTGCAGCAGAAGGCCTATGAGCCGTTTCTGGAGAAGTTCACCGCGAAAATGCAGGCCGCGCGCGTGGGCGACGGGCTGGCGGAAGGCACGACGATGGGGCCGCTCGCCCATGCTCGGCGCGTCGAGGCGATGGAGGGGTTCATCGCCGATGCCGTGCAGCATGGTGCGACGGTGCGTACCGGGGGCAAGCGGATCGGCAACAAGGGCTATTTCTTCGAGCCAACCATCCTGACCGATGTGCCCACCGATGCGCGAGTGATGAACGAGGAACCGTTCGGGCCGCTCGCTGTCATCGCACCCTTCGGAGGCTTCGACGAAGCCGTGGCGGAGGCGAACCGGCTGCCGTACGGCCTTGCGTCCTACGCCTATACCCGCTCCGCCAGGACCGCGACTGCGATCGCCGCCGCGGTCGAGGCCGGCATGATGGGGATCAATCATCACGGACTCGCCTTGCCGGAAACCCCGTTCGGCGGCGTGCAGGACAGCGGCTATGGCAGCGAGGGTGGGTCGGAAGGGATCGAGCCGTATCTGGTGACCAAGTTCATCAGCCAGGCGAGCGCCTGATCCGGAGACGTGGTGTGCGCCACCCGGGCTTGCCGGGATGATTTGATCCGCGGCTCGGGTCGTAGTAACGGAATTGCGCGAGAAGTGCCGATGCGATACCCTTGAGGTGCGCTCATGAAGCATGCCGCGGACCCGGATCACCGATCGCTGCTGCGGAAGCCGCCCGTGTGGCTGGTTCCCGTTCTCGCCATCGGCGGCGTGATATTCGGTGCGGGAGCGGCCCGCTCCGCGCCCGCGCCGCCCGATCCGCAGCAGGCGGTGTTCGACCAGAACTGCGCGATCTGTCACGACAATCCGGCCACGCGGGCGCCAGCGCGGGCCACGTTACACAGGATGTCGCCGAGCTTCATCGTCCAGGCGCTGACCGACGGACTCATGCAGGGACCGGGCTCGGCGCTGTCGCCAGCGCAGCGGGCCGCACTCGCCGAATATCTCACCGGCCGCAGGATCGCCGATGAGGTTCCGATGGCGGGGCATTGCGCCGGCCCGCCCCCGCCATTCTCGCTGAGCGGACCTTCATATAACGGCTGGGGCGGCAATTTCGAGAACTGGCGGTATCAGGCGCAACCGGGGATCAAGGCCGCCGACCTTGCCCGGCTCGCGGTCAAATGGGCGTTCGGCTTCCCTGGCGTGGTGGCAGCCTTCGGCCAGCCCACGCTCGCGGGCGGCCGCGTTTTCGTCGGCACCCAAAGCGGTCACGTCTACTCTCTCGATGCCAAGTCCGGCTGCTATTACTGGGACTATCGCGCCAGCACCGGCGTTCGCACGGCGATCACCATAGCCCATGTCGGCAATCAGGACGTGGCACTGTTCGGCGATCGCGCCGGGCACGCCTATTCGGTCGATGTGACGACCGGCAAGACGGTCTGGAAGGTCAAGGCCGACGACGGGCCGAGAATACAGGTCACCGGGGCGCCGGTGCTGTTCCAGGGGCGGCTCTACGTACCGATCTCCGGCGGCGACGACAGTGCGGCGGTCGATCCGAAATACCCGTGCTGCAAGGGGCGCGGCGCGGTCGCGGCACTCGACGCCGCGACCGGGAGCAACGTCTGGACCGCCTACACGATCCCGGATGCGCAACCGCTCGCGAAGAACGCGATCGGCGCGCAGCTCTGGGGCCCGTCGGGGGTGTCGATCTGGGCCGCGCCCACGATCGACGCGAAGCGCGGGCTTCTGTATGTCGGCACGGGCGACAATCATTCCGCGCCCGCCACGGGCACCAGCGATGCGGTTCTGGCGATCTCGCTCGATACCGGCAAGGTCGTATGGGTCCGGCAGGTGACGGCGGGCGATATGGGCAATGGCGCCTGCTTCTCGACAGACAAGACGAATTGTCCGGAACCGCACGGACACGATTTCGATCTCGGCACATCAGCGAACCTCGTGACGCTCGGCGACGGCAAGCATCTGCTGCTCATCGGCCAGAAATCCGGGATGCTGTGGGCGCTCGATCCCGATGAGGCGGGGCGGATCGTCTGGAGCAAGCGCGTCGGCGCCGGCGGCCCGCTGGGCGGCGTGCAATGGGGCACCGCCACCGATGGCAGGACCGTGTACGCGGCCGTCTCCGATGTAGGTTTTTCCAACCTGGTGCTCGGGCAGAGGCTGGTGCTCGATCCGGACAAGGGCGGCGGGCTGCACGCGATCGACGCCGCGTCCGGGGCGACGCTGTGGAGCGCGCCTCCGGCCAAGGCGTGTGCAGGACAGAAAAATTGCAGTCCTGCGCAGTCGGCGGCGGTGACGGCGACGCCGGACTACGTGCTGTCGGGCTCGGTGGACGGTCACATGCGGGCGTACGCGACACAGACCGGCAAGGTGCTGTGGGATTTCGACACCGCCAGGCCGTTCACGACGGTCAACGGCGTCAAGGCGAATGGTGGCTCGATCGACGCGGGCGGAGCGGTCGTGGCGGGCGGCATGATGCTGGTCAGCTCTGGCTACGGGCTGTACGGTGGCCGCCCCGGCAACGTGCTGATCGCGCTGGCTCCGACGCCGTAGCGAGGCTATTGCAAGGCGAACCGGAATAGGCCGCGCGCACGATCTTGTCCGGGACCGTTTACGCGCTGGTGCTTGTGCTGGCGGCAGCGCCGCGCGCCCGTGCGGATGCGCAGAATGACGCGGCGGCTATCTCGAAGCGGCTGCGGGACTGGGCAGCCGATTTCAACGCGCGGAACGCGGCGGGTGTGTGCGGCCTGTTCGCACCGGATCTCATTGCGACCGTGAGAGGTGCGGCGGATCGCGGCCGCGAGGAGCTCTGTCGTCATTTGGCCCAGGTTCTCGCCGACCAGTCCCGGCGTCTCAGCTACACGCCCGACATCCGCGAAATCGTCGTTTCGGGTGATCTTGCCTTTGTGCGGCTGGTCTGGACGCTGGAGGTGGAGCAGCGTGGCGTGCGCCACACCAGCCAGGAACCAGGGCTCGATATCTTCCGTCGGCAGCCGAACGGAGAGTGGTCGATCAGTCGTTTCCTTGCATATTCAACGGACCCCGACTGATCTTCCCACTCAGGCAGCTTGCCGCCTCTCGGCACGCGAGGCGGTCAGAGGCTCCATGCGACCGGTTAGTCGAAGGTCCGACGTGATCCGCGTCCTGCCGCGATCATCGGCTTCAGTCGCCATCTGCTGCGCTTCCATCGCTGTTCCAGACGCTGACATGCACCATCGAGCCGCATGGGTGACCGCGCCGACGAAGTAGCGCGGCCAGCTACCGCCTGAGCGCACTGACTCTCGGCAACGGGCTGGGTCGAAATTGCCGCGCGAGACGCGGATGACGGCGGTGTGGGAGCGTCAAGGCCATGCGTCCTCTGCACCGTTGCGGCACCTGCGCCGCGAGCGGTGACGCAAGGATAGCTCATGCCGCCCAGGCCGCGCGCCCTTGGGTGTCGAGCATCCGAAAATCGGCGTCGGTGAGCGCGAGCGAGGCCGCCGCCACGTTCTCCTCCAGATGGGCCACGCTGCCGGTGCCGGGAATCGGCAGCATCGACCGCGACCGCTTCAGCGCCCAGGCCAGCGCCACCTGGCCGGGGGTGGCGTGCAGACGGGACGCGATCTCGGTCAGGGCCGAATGGCCGCGCGCCAGCTCGCCCGCCGAAAGCGGTGCCCAGGGAATGAAGCCGATGCCATGCTGCTCGCAATAGGCGAGGACATCCTCGCTGGCGCGATCGACCAGGTTGTAGCGGTTCTGCACGGTCGCCACCGGAAAGTGCTTCGTGGCAGCGGCAATCTCCTCCGTCTTGACCTCGCTCAGGCCGACATGGCGGATCAGGCCCTCGCGGCGCATGTCGGCGATCACGCCGAACTGCTCGTCGCGTGGCACCTTCGGGTCGATGCGGTGCAGTTGCCAGAGATCGACCCGCTCGATCCGCAGGCGGCGCAGGCTCATCAGCACGCATTGCCGCAGGTATTCCGGCCGGCCCACTGGCATCCAGATATTCGGGCCATGTCGGACAAGCCCACCCTTTGTCGCGATGACGAGGCCGGCATAGGGATGCAGCGTCTCGGCGATCAGCTCTTCGCTCACGAAGGGCCCGTAGCTGTCGGCGGTGTCGATCAGGTCGATGCCCAGTTCGGGGACGCGGCGCAGCGTGCGTCTGGCTTCCTCGGGATCGGCGGGCGGTCCCCAGATGCCTTGGCCGGTGATGCGCATCGCGCCGAAGCCGAGGCGGTTGACCACCAGATCGCCGCCGATCGTGAACTGGCCGGAAGCGGCCGCGTCGGGTCTGGGCATTCTGCTCTCCTGCGGTCGTGGTTCGGCCTGGAACGCAAAGTGGCGCCCCACGTTGCGGGCCGCAACCCGGCGGCGGTTCGGACCGCCGATGCCCGCGTCGCGCAAGAAATCTTTTGCACGGCGCGAAAGCCGCTGATACGACGCGCATCTTTCCAGTCCGTGACGGGTCGCCCTGCAACTCGCCACGGCATAGCAGGAGGTCACTACCCCGAATGTCCAAGGCTTTCATTGCGGAGAAGCTCCAGGAATCCGCCGATCTGACCGGCGTCGCCGCGACCCGCGCGGCCGGCTATCTGATCGACGAGATCGTGCGCGAGCTGAAGAAGAACCAGAAATTCACCCTGCCGAGCTTCGGCACCTTCTCGGTGCGCAAGACCAAGGCGCGCAAGGGCCTGAATCCGCGCACCGGCGAGCCGATCAAGGTAAAGGCCGGCAAGACCGTGCGCTTCAAGGCGTCGCCCACGCTCAAGACAAAGGTCTGACACGGAACGGTCCTGCGCTGTACCGCCACGGCCCGGGCCGTGGCGGGCGTGCTCATACGTCCACGTCGGCGTCCTGTACCGATCCCGCGCGCTCCTGGATGAACTGGAAGCGCAGCTCTGGCCGGCGTCCCATCAGGCTCTCCACCAGACTGTTCGTCTCCGCCCGCTGCTCGGGCGCCACGACCACCTTCAGCAGGGTGCGCCGTGCCGGGTCCATCGTGGTTTCCTTCAGCGCCGAGGGCGGCATCTCCCCCAGACCCTTGAAGCGGCTGACCTCGATCTTTGTGCCGGACTTGAACAGCTTCTCCTTGCGCAGCCGGTCCGCGTCGTTCATCGCATAGACCGAGCGCGCACCCTGCGTCAGCCGGTACAGCGGCGGCTGTGCCAGGAACAGATGCCCGCCCCGCACCAGCTCCGGCAGCTCGCGATAGAAGAAGGTCATCAGCAGGCTCGCGATATGCGCACCATCCACGTCGGCGTCGGTCATGATGATGACGCGCCCGTAGCGCAGCCGCACGCGGTCAAAACGCTCGCCCACGCCGCAGCCCAGCGCCTCGATCAGATCGCGCAGTTCCTGATTCTGCCGCAGTTTTTCCGTGCTGGCGCTGGCGACGTTCAGGATCTTGCCGCGCAGCGGCAGGACTGCCTGCGTGGCGCGGTCGCGCGCCTGCTTGGCCGACCCGCCGGCGCTGTCGCCTTCCACCAGAAAGATCTCAGTGCGCTGCGCGTCTTCCAGCGTGCAGTCGGTGAGCTTGCCGGGCAGCCGCAGCCGGCGCGTGGCCGATTTGCGCGGCGTGTCGCGCAGCTCGCGCCGGCGCAGCCGGTCCTCCGCCCGCTCGATCACGAAGCCGAGCAACGCGTCCGCCTGCGCCGGATCGCCGGCCAGGAAATGGTCGAAACGGTCGCGCAACGCCGTCTCGATCAGCCTTGCTGCTTCCGGGCTGGACAGCTTCTCCTTGGTCTGGCCCTGGAATTGCGGATCGCGCAGAAAGGCGGACAGTTTCGCCGCCATGCCGCCGGCGATGTCCTCGGCGGTGATCTGGGTGGCCCGCTTGTTGCCGCGCTGCTCGCCCCAACCGCGCAGGCCGCGCAGAAGTGCCGCGCGAAAGCCGGCCTCGTGCGTGCCGCCCTGCGCGGTGGGAACAGTGTTGCAGTAGGAATGCAGGAATCCGTCGTCGCGTTCCAGCCAGGTGACGGCCCATTCCACCCGGCCGGCACGCTCGCCGGCCAGATCGGTCTCGCCGGCCCAGAGCTGGCTGACGCGTGCCAGGCCCTCGGTATCGGCCTCCAGACTGTCGCGCAGACCGCCCGGGAAGTGCAGCACCGCCTCGGCCGGAGGGGCGTCTTGCATCCCCTTCAGCAGCGACGGCTCGCAGCGCCAACGGATCGTGACGCCGCGGAACAGGTAGGCTTTCGAGCGGCACAGGCGGTACAGCCGGGCGGGCGAGAAGGTGAGGTTGCCGAAAATCTCCGGGTCCGGGGTGAAGCGGATCATGGTGCCCCGCCGGTTCTGCACCGGGCCGGCATTGATGAGCTTGGTCATCGGCTTGCCCCGCGCGTATTCCTGTCGCCACAGCACCCGCTCGCGCGCGACCTCGACCTCCAGCCGCGACGACAGGGCGTTGACCACGGAGCTGCCGACGCCATGCAGCCCGCCAGAGGTCTGGTAGGCGCGGCCGGAAAACTTGCCGCCCGAATGCAGCGTGGTGAGAATCACCTCCAGCGCCGAGAGGGTGCGGAATTTCGGGTGCGGATCGACCGGAATGCCGCGGCCGTTGTCGCGAATGCACAGGGCGTCCGCCGCTTCCAGCCCCACCTCGATGCTGCTCGCGTGGCCCGCTACCGCCTCGTCCATGGCGTTGTCGAGGATTTCGGCCGCCAGATGGTGCAGCGCCGCCTCATCGGTGCCGCCGATATACATGCCGGGACGGCGGCGCACCGGCTCCAGCCCCTCCAGCACCTCGATATCGCGGGCGGAGTAGGAGGCGGTGGTCTGCGCCGCATCGCGTTCGGGCTTGCCGCGAATGGGGGCGGAGGCGCCGAACAGGTCGTCGTTCATGCTGTGTTCCTGTCTGCCGGAGGCACTCTATCGATCCGTCGCGTAGCCGGGCAAGGCGGCCGGCTTGACTTGCAACGCAACGCGCCCCGATTGAGACGTCGTACGTGCAGGAGGTCCGCCATGAACTTGTCCGGAAAAGTCGCGGTGGTGACTGGCTCGACCAGCGGCATCGGCCTCGGCATCGCCCGCGCGCTCGCGCGCGAAGGCGCTGGCATCCTGCTGAACGGGTTTGGCGACGCAGCGCAGATCGCCCGCCTGCGTGACGAGTTGGCGACCGGCTGCGGCGTGCCGGTCGGCTATTCGGACGCGGACATCAGCAATCCGGCCCAGATTGGCGCCATGATGGCGCAGGCGCAGGACAAGCTGGGCGGGCTCGACATCCTGGTGAACAACGCGGGCGTGCAGCACGTGGCACCCATCGAGACATTCGCCGACGAGCAATGGGATCGCGTGATCGGTATCAACCTGTCGGGCGTGTTCCGCTGCACGAAGGCGGCGATCCCGGCGATGCGCCGGCGCGGCTGGGGCCGCATCATCAACATCGCCTCGGCGCACGGGCTGGTGGCGAGCGCGCAGAAGGCCGCCTATGTCGCGGCCAAGCACGGCGTGCTGGGGCTGACCAAGGTCACCGCGCTGGAACTGGCCGGCAGCGGCATCACCGCCAATGCGATCTGCCCCGGATGGGTGCGCACGCCGCTCGTGGAACAGCAGATCGAGAGCCGGGCGCAGCGCGAGGGGCGCAGCATCGAGGCGGTGCGACACGATCTGCTCACCGAGAAGCAGCCGATGGCGGAGTTCACCACGCCCGAACAGATCGGGGCACTCGTGGTGTTCCTGTGCTCGGATGCCGCCGCCACGATCACCGGGGCGCCGCTACCCATCGACGGCGGCTGGGTCGCCCAATAGCACGCCGGGGACGATCTCGAACGCGATGCCGGCGGCGGCGAGTGCCGCGCGATCCGTCTCGCTGCCCGGATCGCCGGGGATGAGATGGACGATCCGGCGGCCCTCGCGTGACAGGCGGATCAGCAAGGGGGCGGCATCGGCCGGGGCGGCACTGACCCGTTCCGCGTCGCGTCGGGCCATCTCCAGCACCGCATCGCTCACCCGCGCGTCATGCACGATCACGTCGGCCTCGCCCAGCAACCGATGGGCGCGCAGGGTCAGCAGGTCGGGACTGCCGGGGCCGGCACCGACCAGGTACACCATCCCCGTCCCGTCCTGCGCGGCCGCCATGTCGCGCAGCGCTGCCTCGCGCGCGGCTGGGGCGTTGCCGGCGAGGGCGAGTGCCGCCGCCGGTCCTGCCAGCACACGGTCGATCGCCCGCCTGCGAGCGGCGAGGTCCGGCAAGGTAGCGCGCAATTCCGTCCGCAGACTTGCGAGCAAGGCGGCCAGGCGGCCCAGGAGGGGCGGCAGCAACGCCTCGATGCGGGAACGGATGTCGCGCGCCAGCACCGGTGCCATGCCACCGGAGGAGATCGCGACGATAATTGGGTCGCGATTGACGATCGCCGGGGAAATGAAGCTGCACAGTGCTGGACGGTCCACGACATTGACCGGGATGCCGGCTCGGTGCGCCGCCGCCGAGAGAGCGCGCAACGCCGGTTCGGGTGCGTCGGCGCCGATAACGAGGGCACAGCCATCCAGCAGCCCCTCCTGAAACGCCTCGGCCCGCACGATCTCTGCTCCCGCGCGAGCCAGCGCCTCGCTCTTGCGCGCCGCCACAGGACCGTGGCCCAGCACCAGCGCGCGGCGGCCATGCAGATCGAGGAAGATAGGGAAGTAGCGGATGGGGCGATCCGTTCGCAGTTGATCGGGTGGCCTGCGCGTGGCATCGGTTCGTCGCTGCCGGCGAACAGTAGCATGCCGCTCCCTGCGGCGCGGAGCGAGGCATGACGGTCCTGGTCACGGGTGCGGCTGGTTTCATCGGCTACCATGTGAGCCAGGCGCTGCTGGCGCGCGACGAGCGCGTGCTGGGTGTGGACGAGCTCAACGCCTACTACGACGTGCGGCTGAAGCAGGCGCGGCTGGGCCGGCTCGAGGCGCATCCCGGTTTCAGCTTCGCCCGTCTCGACATCGCGGATGCCGAGGCGCTGGCGGCGCTGCTCGCGGAGCATCCCGGAGTGACACGCATCGTGCATCTCGCGGCCCAGGCCGGTGTGCGCTACTCGCTGGAAAACCCGTTCGCCTATGCGCGCAGCAATTTGCTGGGACAGCTGGCGATTCTGGAGCAGGCGCGCACCCTGCATGGGCTGCGGCACCTGGTCTATGCCAGTTCCTCCTCAGTCTATGGTGCCAGCCGGGCGCTGCCGTTCGTCGAGAGCGATCGCGCCGACACGCCGCTGTCGCTGTATGCGGCCACCAAGCGCTCGGGCGAGCTGATGGGGCACGCCTACGCGCATCTGTTCCGCATTCCCATGACCGGCCTGCGGTTCTTCACCGTGTACGGGCCGTGGGGGCGGCCGGACATGGCCTATTTCGCGTTCGCCGAGGCGATCATGGAGGGGCGGCCGATCACCGTCTATGATGACGGGAAGGTGCGTCGCGATTTCACCTATATCGACGACATCGTGCAGGGTGTGCTGGGCTGCCTGGATCGCCCGCCCGCGATTGCCGCGGACGAGCCCGTGCCGCCGCGGCTGTTCAACATCGGCAACACGCGCAGCGAGGCGGTGGGAACGCTGATCCGCCTGCTGGAGCAGCATCTGGGGCGC
>CAWISK010000015.1:0-25000 GCA_963838805.1 uncultured Pseudomonadota bacterium | reverse complement strand
ACTCGGCGATCGGCTGTCGGCTTTCGGTCGTCGGATGGCACGCCGTCTGGCTGATCTGACTTCTGGCGACTGCAAGCTGACGGCTGGCGACTGCCGGGGGCATAGCTCAGCTGGGAGAGCGCCTGCTTTGCAAGCAGGAGGTCATCGGTTCGATCCCGTTTGCCTCCACCAGCCTGGACTGGTTCTGGACTGGTTCTGGACGGGCTTTGGCTGGGCGGGCTTTGGCGGCTCTATCATGGAGAAGAGAAGAGGTTCGGCGCCGTGCTGGCGGCTGCTCCCGGTGGGGAGGGTATCGGCATGGTGTCGTGGATGGGATCCGGGTCTCGTGTGTGGGGGTCGGGTCCATGGTCTTTGTCAGTGTGAATCAGGTTCTGGTGCGTCCCTGGGCGCGCTGCTTCGGGTCTGGCCATTTCCGTGGCCGGAGCTGGGCCGATCCTGCGCGGTGCGCGGGATGGGTGATCGCGGTATCTGACCGGCATGGGTTTTGGCCCGTGTCAGCGATCGGCGGCTGGTGTGGATCTTGGATTGAGGTCTGGCACCGGTGTTCAGGGGCGTTGTGGTTCTTCTATCGGTTGTGATGCCGATGGGAGGCCACGTGTGTTGTGCTGAGTTCAAGCTTGCCATGACGGGTTTCATCTGACGTCTGAAAGCTGACGGCGAGAGCTGTCACCGGAGTCTGACGATGGTTCCTGTGCATGGTGGGACGATCTCGAGCGTAAGAAGGGCATTCGGTGGATGCCTTGGCACCAGGAGGCGATGAAGGACGTGGCACGCTGCGAAAAGCCATGGGGAGCCGCGAGCAGGCGTTGATCCGTGGATGTCCGAATGGGGCAACCCACCCCTTTGGGGTACTGTCAGCTGAATTCATAGGCTGATGGGGCGAACCCGGGGAACTGAAACATCTCAGTACCCGGAGGAACAGACATCAACAGAGATTCCGCGAGTAGTGGCGAGCGAAAGTGGAACAGGCCAGTGGCCGCACGAGAGGAAGCAGAACGGTCTGGAAAGGCCGGCCGGAGCGGGTGATAGCCCCGTATGCGTAGGTCTCGTGTGGTCCTTGAGTAGGGCGGGACACGTGAAATCCTGTCTGAACATGGGGGGACCACCCTCCAAGCCTAAATACTCCCTGGTGACCGATAGCGAACAAGTACCGTGAGGGAAAGGTGAAAAGCACCCCGACGAGGGGAGTGAAAGAGACCTGAAACCGGATGCCTACAAGCAGTCGGAGCCTTCGGCCGTGCAAGCGGCTGTGGGGTGACGGCGTACCTTTTGTATAATGGGTCAGCGAGTTTCTGTTGGCAGCGAGCTTAAGCCGTTAGGTGTAGGCGCAGCGAAAGCGAGTCTGAACAGGGCGTTCAGTTGCCGGCAGAAGACCCGAAACCGAGTGATCTAGCCATGGCCAGGCTGAAGGTGGGGTAACACCCACTGGAGGGCCGGACCCACGCCTGTTGAAAAAGTCGGGGATGAGCTGTGGCTAGGGGTGAAAGGCCAATCAAACTCGGAGATAGCTGGTTCTCCGCGAAATCTATTGAGGTAGATCGTCATGTGTTTACCCAGGGGGGTAGAGCACTGGATGGGCTCGGGGGTCCCAAAGACTTACCAAACCTAACCAAACTCCGAATACCCTGGAGTATAGCGTGGCAGACAGACGGCGGGTGCTAAGGTCCGTCGTCGAGAGGGAAACAGCCCAGACCGCCAGCTAAGGTCCCCAAATCGTGGCTAAGTGGGAAAGGATGTGGGAATTCCAAAACAACCAGGAGGTTGGCTTAGAAGCAGCCATCCTTTAAAGAAAGCGTAATAGCTCACTGGTCTAATCAAGAAATCCTGCGCCGAAGATGTAACGGGGCTCAAGCCACGTACCGAAGCTGCGGGTTCAGTGATCAGGGTCCAGTGATCAGTGATCAGGAAGAAAGTTCGTGGGCCGTTCGACGGATGTTGAGGATCTCAAGGTCTTTCGGATGGCCTACGTGGTCTCGCTCGATGTGCATCGGGCGAGCTTGTCCTGGCCGAAGGTCGAGCAGTATGGCGGCGTCGCCGATCAGGTGCGACGCGCGTCCAAGGCGGTCTGCGCCCTCATGGTCGAGGGTTCGGGCCGGCTGCGCGGCTCTCGGGTCGAGTTCCGGCGCTATCTGCTGATGGCGCTGGGTTCGGCGGACGAGGCGAAGTTGTGGTGTCGCTACGCCGAGGATCTCGGCTATGTCGACGCCGCCCAGGCGGAGCAGTGGCGGGCGACCTTCGCGGAGGTGGCGCGGATGCTGCAGGGCCTGATCGAGCGCCAGAGGCACGAAGTCTTCCTGATCACCGATCACTGGTCACTGGTCACTGTTCGGTAGCGGAGCGTTCCGTAGGCCTGCGAAGGAGAGGGGTGATCCTCTCTGGAGGTATCGGAAGTGCGAATGCTGACATGAGTAGCGACAAACAGAGCGAGAAACTCTGTCGCCGAAAGTCCAAGGGTTCCTGCGCAAGGTTAATCCGCGCAGGGTGAGCCGGCCCCTAAGGCGAGGGCGAAAGCCGTAGTCGATGGGAACCAGGTGAATAGTCCTGGGCCTGCCGGGCGTGACGGACCGCAAGGCGTGTCTCCCCTTATCGGATTGGGGGGGCTGCGGCGCGGTTCCAGGAAACAGCCCCGGCGTAGAGACCGTACCCGAAACCGACACAGGTGGACTGGTAGAGCATACCAAGGCGCTTGAGAGAACGATGTCGAAGGAACTAGGCAAATTGCCCGCGTAACTTCGGGATAAGCGGGACCCGTATGAGGGCAACCTCGTGCGGGTGGCACAGACCAGGGGGTAGCGACTGTTTAGTAAAAACACAGGGCTGTGCGAAGTCGAGAGACGACGTATACGGCCTGACGCCTGCCCGGTGCCGGAAGGTTAAGAGGAGGTGTGCAAGCACTGAATTGAAGCCCCGGTAAACGGCGGCCGTAACTATAACGGTCCTAAGGTAGCGAAATTCCTTGTCGGGTAAGTTCCGACCTGCACGAATGGCGTAACGACTTCCCCACTGTCTCCGGCATCGGCTCAGCGAAATTGAATTCCCCGTGAAGATGCGGGGTACCCGCGGTCAGACGGAAAGACCCTATGAACCTTTACTGCAGCTTTGCAGTGGCATCAGGGGAGAGCTGTGTAGGATAGGCGGGAGGCTTTGAAGCATGGGCGCTAGCTTGTGTGGAGCCACCCTTGAAATACCGCCCTGAGCTCTTCTGATGTCTAACCGCGGCCGGTCATCCCGGTCCGGGACCCTGCATGGTGGGCAGTTTGACTGGGGCGGTCGCCTCCCAAACTGTAACGGAGGCGCGCGATGGTGGGCTCAGGCCGGTCGGACATCGGCTGCTGAGTGCAATGGCAAAAGCCCGCCTGACTGCGAGACCGACAGGTCGAGCAGAGACGAAAGTCGGCCATAGTGATCCGGTGGTCCCGCGTGGAAGGGCCATCGCTCAACGGATAAAAGGTACTCTAGGGATAACAGGCTGATCTCCCCCAAGAGTCCACATCGACGGGGAGGTTTGGCACCTCGATGTCGGCTCATCACATCCTGGGGCTGGAGCAGGTCCCAAGGGTTCGGCTGTTCGCCGATTAAAGTGGTACGTGAGCTGGGTTTAGAACGTCGTGAGACAGTTCGGTCCCTATCTGCCGTGGGTGAAGGAGACTTGAGAGGCGCTGTCCCTAGTACGAGAGGACCGGGATGGACGCACCTCTGGTGCACCGGTTGTCGCGCCAGCGGCACCGCCGGGTAGCCAAGTGCGGACGGGATAACCGCTGAAAGCATCTAAGCGGGAAACCCTCCTCGAAACCAGGTCTCCCAGGGGTTCGCCCCGAAAGGGCCGTGATAGACCATCACGTCGATAGGCCGGAGGTGGACGCGCAGCAATGCGTGAAGCCAACCGGTCCTAATCGCCCGACAGGCTCGAAATCAGTGATCAGTGGCCAATGAGCAGTGATCAGAAGTGATCAGTCATCAGAAAGCCGGTGATCATGCCCATCCTGCACAGCAGCCATCGCCAGCCGGCGTCAGGCACAGCAGCAGGCACGAACACAGGCACGACACACACACCAGAACCTCCGTCCACACAGCAAGACAAACGATGTGCTGGCTGGACGACCTGGTGGCCATGGCGGGGAGAGACCACCCGATCCCATCCCGAACTCGGCCGTGAAAACCCCCAGCGCCCATGATACTGCGTCTCAAGACGCGGGAAAGTCGGTCGCCGCCAGGTCCTCCAACCCACACATCCCACTCACCCACGCGGGGTGGAGCAGCCCGGTAGCTCGTCAGGCTCATAACCTGAAGGTCCCAGGTTCAAATCCTGGCCCCGCAACCACCTTTACCGAACACGAGTGCCGTGGCCAAATCGCGGAATGGCGGACGGTCAGGAGTATTGAACCGCGCCGGGTTTGCCGGAGGCTGGTTTCATAGTCACGCCGCCATGGCGAGGGTCTCAAGGTTGGCATAATAGCGGGCTTCGGCTTCGGCGGGCGGCATGTTTCCGATCGGTTCGAGCAGTCGGCGGTTGTTGAACCACTCCACCTGACCTGAGCCCCTGAATCTCCTCCAGGCTAAAGTGGAGTTCCGCCTGATCAGGAGGCGGAGGGATGCGGAGATCGAGATTTCACGGAGGCGCAGATCATCGGCGTGCTGCGCGAGCAGGAGGCCGGGGGCAAGACGGCGGATGTGTGCCGCAAGCACGGGATCAGCCCGGCGACATTCTACCAGTGGAAGGCGAAGTTCGGCGGTTTGGAGGTGTCCGAGGCGCGTCGGCTGCGCGCGCTGGAGGCGGAGAACGCGCGGCTGAAGAAGCTGGACACCTCCAAAAACCCTGGCGGTTTGGCCGCTGAACTGATTCACTTTGCGTGGTAGGCGCGAGGGGAATCGATGGGCCGGCAGCCTGGGTTTTTCCCTGGGTTTTTCGACGTGTCCGATCGGCTCCGGGAGCTGTCGGCGAAGGGCGACGAGTTGGAGCGTCTTGCCGGAGTGGTCGACTTCGAGTTGTTCCGACCGGCATTGGACCGTGCGGTGCCGCGCTCGGATCGCGGCAAGGGCGGGCGCCCCGCCTTCGACCTGGTGCTGATGTTCAAGGTTCTGCTGTTGCAGGGTAAGCGGCGTGGCGACGGCACCTTGCGATCTGGCGTGTCGATGTGAACGGTATCGTGCATGGACGACACCGGATTTGGCCAAGCCGAGACTGAGCACGCTCCTACGACTGATCGTAGGAGCGCTCGCAGTCCGCGGATCGAGGTGATCACGCGTGGCGAGCGTCGCCGCGCGTGGGCAATGGAACAGAAGCGGGAGATTGTGCTCGAGAGTTTGCGGCCGGACGTGCGTCCCGCGGATGTGGCACGTCGGCATGGCATCAACACCGGGCTGCTCTACACGTGGCGGCGACAGATGCTGGAGGGGCGGCTCGGTGAACGGCCGCGTCGGCTGCCGAGCTTCGCGCGCGTCGACCTCGCCATCGCTTCCCCAAGCCCTGAGCCGGCCAGCCAGGGACCGGGCGATCTGGACGGCGGCCCGACGGCAATGCGATGCATTGCGGCGCCGACAGCGCCGAGCCGTGGCGGCGTGATCGAGATCGCGCTGCCGAGCGGGGTGACGGTCCGTGTTGATGCCCAGGTCGACGGCTCTGCGCTGCGGCAGGTGCTGACGGCGTTGGCCGACCGATGATCGGACCGCCCGCCGGGATGCGGGTCTTTTTGGCCTGCGGCGCCACCGATATGAGAAAGGGCATGATCGGTCTTGCGATGCTGGTGCAGCAGGGTCTGTCCGAGGACCCGTTCAGCGGAGCGCTGTTCGCCTTCCGCGGCCGCAGGGCCCAATGATCGACATTCAGCATACGGTTTTCGGCTCGCCCGGATCGCGTATCGCTGGCATCCGCTGTTCGGTCGGGTCGTTCAGATCTCGCCGCACCGCCGCGGCAAGGACCTCATCGGCATCTACACGGGAGAGCGTCCCGACCTGTCCCGAGAGCTGCCCGGTTGGATGCTTGACGAGGGCTATTGCTTGGGCATGGCCCTCGGGCCGCCGACGGTCAGCGTCGCGGGTCTGAACGATCTCATCGAGGTTCTGGCGTCCCTGCGGGAGAACTCAGGGCTCGGCCGCACGATCGCGTTTTTCGGTCACCAGGGAGAACAACGATGCGGAGAAGCCGTTGTCAGGATCGAGCGCAGCTCCGTCTGGCGCTGGAACCGCAGGGTTGCAAGCTGCTGCCGCCAGCGAACCCGAGCGGGCTGATCGAGGCTCTGGCCGAACTCCTGTTAAAGGCCGCCGGCGCTGCCGGGCCGCTCACAACGGGAGGGGCGGATGAGCAGCAAGATCACCGCTGACCACCGGTGCCGCGCCGCCGTGGTGTACGTCCGCCAGTCGACCATGGCCCAGGTCATGGGCAACCTGGAGAGCCAGCGCCGCCAGTACGACCTGGCGCACGCGGCGGAGGCTGCGGGCTTCGCCTCGGTGACGGTCATCGACGACGATCTCGGGCGCTCCGGATCGGGCGCCATGGAACGGCCCGGCTTCGAGCGGCTGGTGGCGATGGTCTGCTCCGGCGACGTCGCGGCGGTCTACTGCATCGAGGCTTCCCGCTTGGCACGCAACGGACGCGACTGGCATCATCTCATCGATCTGTGCGCGCTCGCCGGCGCGTTGGTCGTCGATCCGGACGGCGCCTACGACCCACGCCTCGTCAACGATCGCCTGCTGCTCGGGCTGAAGGGGACGATGTCGGAGTACGAGCTCAGCCTGCTGCGCCAACGCGGCATCGCCGCCCGCGACTCCAAGGCGCGCCGCGGGGAGTTCCGGTTCATGCTGCCGCCCGGCCTATGCTGGAGCGAGGCGGGCCGGATCGAGATAGACGCGGACGAGCACGTGGTCGAATCCGTCCGACTCGTGTTCGCCAAGTTCCGCGAGCTGGGTAGCGCGCGCCAAGTCTTCCTGTGGCTGCGCTCGGTGGACATCAAGATGCCGGTCGTCCTGCGCAACGTCGATGTCTGCAAGCTCGCGTGGAAGCCGCCGGCCTACCACAGCGTCGTGCAGATCCTGCACAACCCGCTCTACGCCGGGGCCTACGCCTTCGGCCGCAAGGGGCAGCGGACGAGGATCGTCGACGGCCGTGCCCGCAAGGTCAGCGGGTTCGACAAGCCGCAGGAGCAATGGAACGTGCTGCTGCGCGACCACCACCCCGCCTACATCAGCTGGCAGGAGTACCGAGGACAACCAGGAGCTCCTCCTCGAGAACGCCCACATGAAGAAGCGCTGCGCGCGCAAATCCGCCCGCGGCGGCCGCGCCCTCCTGACCGGGCTGATGCGCTGCGGCCGCTGTGGCCGGATGATGCGCGTCTTCTACGGCATGGCGAAGGGTGCCGCCCACCGCTACCAATGCCGCGGCGACGATGCCCACGTGGGCGCCGGGCTATGCATCGGCATCGGCGGCATCCGGATCGACCGGGCGGTCGCGACGCAGATCCTCCAAGCCGTCTCCGGCCGGGCGGTAGAGGCGGCGATCCTCGCGGCGGACCAGGTGAATCAGTCGAACGCAGAGGTGGTCGCAGCCGTGGAGCGTGACCTCGAGGCCGCCCGCTACGACGCGTCCCTGGCGGCGCGCCGGTATGAGCTGGTCGATCCAGCCAAGCGCCACGTCGCTCGGGAGCTGGAGACGCGCTGGAATGACGCCCTGGAGCGGGTAGGCGAGATGGAGCGCCGGCTCGCGGCGCTGCGAGACACGAGGGCGGCGGGCCCGAAGGTTGATCGCGCGCTTCTGCTTCAGCTCGCCCACGACCTCCCGTCGGCCTGGAACGCGCCGTCGAGCGACATGCGCACGAAGCAGCGTCTCGTCCGCGTCCTCGTCCAGGAGATCGTCTGCGAGCTCGACGACGCGACGAACGAGGCCGTGCTGCTCGTCCACTGGACCGGCGGGCGCCACACCGAGGTTCGTGTCGCGCGCGTCAAGACGGGCCGATACCCCGCCGACATGGCGCCGACCGCCGTCGATGCCGTGCGCAAGCTTGCAGGTCACTGGCCAGATCGCGAATTGGCCGTCTCGCTCAACCGGATGCGGTGCGAGTTTGGCCAAGGCGAAACCTGGACGACGGTCCGCGTTCGAGAGATGCGCGAGCGTCTGGGCGTGCCTGAGTACGATCCCGCGCGCGCCGGCGGCGAGATGGTCAGCCTTGCCAAGGCAGCAGAACGACTGGGCATCTGCGTGGGCTCGGCGAAGAGCCTTGCCCAGAAAGGCATTCTGCCGGCGACACAGATATTGCCAGGCTCTCAGTGGCTGGTGCCCGCCGCGTCCTTGACCTCCGAGGTGGTGCAGATAGGCGTGCAGCACGTTGTCAGCCGGAGGCCAAAATTCTATGATGACTATCAATACGATAGAGCCATCCGACTGCCCGGCTTCTAGGAGGAATACGCAGAATGAAACGCGCTGCGCCGGGCTGATCAAGGTCCTCTGGCACGACGGAATTGGTCTGTGCCTGCTCACCAAGCGGCTCGAGCGCGGCCAGTTCATCTGGCCGACGACGACCACGGGCGCGGTGACGCTGTCAGCGGCGCAACTCGCGATCTTGCTCGAGGGCTGCGAATGGCGCGCGCCGGTGCGGGCTCGCAGACCCGAGTTGGCCGGGTAGAAAAACTGCCGTTGCGACTCGAATCGCTGGCCTCGACGCGAGCGCGTTGTTCATGATCGCTGCGTGCAGATCGACCTTGACGCCCTGCCCGATGATCCCGCCATCCTGCAACGGATGTTGCGCGAAGTAGTCGCCGCGACGACGCAGCAGCACGTGGCGCTGTCCGCCGAGAACGACAAGCTGCGCCTGCTGATCCAACGCCTGACGCGGCACCAGTTTGGCCGCCGCTCCGAGCGGCTCGATGCGGATCAGTTCCAGCTCGGGCTGGAGGACATCGAGCAGACCATCGCCGAGAACGAGGCCGCCCAGGACGCGGCGGACGCGGCCAAGCACCAGGGTCGGCAGCGGCGCGATGTCCGGCCCAACCGTAATCTCGGTGCGTTGCCCGCGCACCTGCCCCGCTACGAGGTGGTGATCGACATCGAGAGCCGCGAATGCCCCTGCTGCGGGGGCGCGCTGCACCCCATCGATGAACTTCGCACCGAGCAACTGGACATCGCGCCTGCGCAATTGCGGGTGCGCGTCACGTGCCGTCCTCGCTACGCCTGCCGCTCCTGCGAGGGCGCCGTGGTCGTTGGCCCGGCGCCGGAGCGGCCCATCGATGGCGGCATGGCTACCGAAGCGCTGGTGGCGCATGTGGTGGTGAGCAAGTTCTGCGACTCGTTGCCGCTGTATCGCCAAGCCCAGATGCTCGCGCGGCAGGGCGTGACGCTGGATCGCTCGACCCTGAGCAACTGGGTAGGACGGGCTTGCTGGTGGCTGATGCCGCTCTACGACCTGGTGGTCGGCACGGTGCTGTCGTCGGACAAGCTGTTCGCCGACGACACGGCGCTGCCGGTGCTCGACCCCGGACGCGGCCGGACTAGGACGGGACGGCTGTGGTGCTACGCGGTGGATGACCGGCCCTGGTGCGGCCCGACGCACCCTGCCGCTGCCTACGTGTATTCCGAGGACCGCAAGGGCGCGCGTCCGGCGGAACATCTGGCGAGGTTCCAGGGTGTGCTCCAGGTCGACGGATATGACGGGTTCAAGCGGATTGCTGGCGATCGGGCCGACGGCTCGATGCAACTGGCGTTCTGCTGGGCGCACATGCGGCGCGGCTTCTACCAGTTCTACGCCAGCACGAAGTCGCCGCTCGCCGCCGATGTGCTGGCGCGCATCCGTGATCTCTACGCGATCGAGGCCGAGATACGCGGTCGTCCGGCTGATCATCGCAGGCAAGCACGCCATGAGCGAAGTCGGCCCATCGTCGAGGCTCTGCATGCCTGGTTGCAGGATCACCTCAAACGGGTGTCCGCCGTCTCCGATCTGGCGAAGGCCATGCGCTACGCGCTGCGGCACTGGCCGGGCCTGGTCGTGTTCCTCGACGACGGCCGCGTCGAGATGGACACCAACGTGGTCGAGCGAGCTATTAGGCCACATACCCTGACGCGCAAGAACGCGTTGTTCGCGGGCTCCGACGGCGGGGCTCGTCATTGGGCGATTGCGATGACGTTGATCCAGACGGCGAAGCTCAATGGCGTTGACCCGATGGCTTGGCTGACCGACGTGCTGGAGCGCATCGTCTCGGGTCGGACCAGGACGCATGAACTGCACACACTGTTGCCGTGGAACTGGCGTCCGCCAAGCCCCGTCGACTGGGCCGAAGCCGCATGATCGATCAACCTGAAACCGTCGAGCGTAAGCGTTGTTCGGCGGCCCTTCCGGCGTTCTGACGGATCAGTGCGGGTTTGGTGGCACCCAAAGCCAGGGCATCAGTTTGTCGATACGTTCCTGAGGCCAGCCGTTCACGAGCCGGGTCAGGAGGTCCGTGATGTAGGCCTGGGGATTGACGCTGTTCAGCTTGCAGGTCTCGATCAGCGATGCCAGACAGGCCCAATTCTCCCCGCCCTCATCGCTGCCTGCGAACAGGCTATTTTTTCTGCTCAAAGCCACGGGCCTCATGGCGCGCTCGACGCTGTTGGTGTCGAGTTCGATGCGCCCGTCAGCAAGAAAGCGCTCCAGCCCATCCCAGTGGTTCAGCGCGTAGCGGATCGCCTCGGCGGTCGGTCCGCGGGCGGGCAGCTTTCCCAATTGCGCTTCAAACCACACCCGCAACGCCATCACCAACGGGCGGCTTTCGACCTGGCGCAAGGCGAGCCTTTCGGCTGGGCTTTTGCCGCGAACCCGCGCCTCGATCTCATAGAGTGCGGCAATACGCCGCAGCGCCTCCGTCGCGATCGGCGCTGTGCCGGTTTTAGCCTGGTCGTAGAAGCCGCGTCGCACATGGCTCCAGCAAAACACCAGTGTCACAGCATGCTCATCATGCCTTGGCCCGGCCAGCTTTTTGTAGGCCGCATAGCCGCCGCATTGCAGAATGCCACGGTAGTCGCCGAGCACCGTGTTGGCGTGGAGATGCCCGCGGCCCGGCGCATAGCTGTAGACCACGGCAGGCGGTTGGCTGCCGCCCCAGGGCCGGTCGTCGCGGGCGATCGCCCAGAAATAGCCCCGCTTGGTCCGCCCGCGACCTGGGTCGAGCACCGGCACGACCGTCTCATCGGCAAAAAGCCGTGTCGAGCTCAGCATCATCTCGCGCAGCCTGGCAACCACGGGGGCGAGTTCGGCCGCCGCGTAGCCCATCCAGAACGACAAGGTCGAGCGATCGAGCATGACGCCCTGCCGTGCCAGGATCTGTGCCTGGCGATACAACGGCAGGTGATCGGCATAGCGTGCGACCAGCACATGGGCGACCATCGCCTCGGTCGGAATACCGCCCTCGATGAGCCGCGGCGGCGCCGGCATCTGCACCACCGCGCCGGCGCACGCCCGGCAGACGAGTTTGGGCCGACGCGTTACGATCACCCGGAACTGCGCGGGAACCACATCCAGCCGCTCGGAACTGTCCTCGCCGATCACCGTCATCGAAACCTTGCAACATGGGCACGCCTTATCTTCGGGTGTCAGCGTCACCTCGACGCGCGGCAAATGCGCCGGCAGGGCGCCGCGGCTGGCGCGACGCTTGGCCACGCCGTCCTTACGCCGCTCGGGATCGCGCTTCTCCGCCTCGGCCTCGTCGCGGGCGATCGCCTGCTCCAGCGCCTCGAGGCCGAGCTGCAATTGCTCCTCCGGCAGACGCTCGGATTTGGCGCCGAACTGCATGCGCTTGAGTTTGAGAAGTAGGTGGCGAATCCGGTCGTTCTGCTCAGCCAAGGCGTCGCGTTCACTGACGGTCGCATCAAGTCTGGCCATCAGCGTCAGCACCAGGGCGCGCAAGCCTTCGACATCGTCGGGCAGGCTCTGCAGAATGGTGCTCGCGCCGTTCATTGTCGGCGAATCCTACGCGGCCACGACCGGTTTGTGAATCGGCTTTGTCGTCTGGACACGCGTCCAATCGAGTCCGTCGAACAAGGCTGCAAACTCTACCGGCGAAAGCCTCATCACCCCATCTACGATGGGCGGCCAGCGGAAAGATCCTTGGCTCAGCTGCTTCCAGATCAACACCAGGCCGCTGTTGTCCCAGACCAGTATTTTGATGCGGTCGCTGCGCTTGGCCCGGTAGACGATGACCGCTCCGGAAAACGGGTCTTCGGCCAATATGTCTTGTGCCAGGGCTGCCAGCGTGTGTGCCCCTTTGCGGAAATCAACCGGCCGTATCGCGAGCAGCACACGGGCGCCCGCGGGAATGCTGATCATCCTTCGGAGGCCGATGCCCGAATGGCGCGCAGCACCGCGGTCAGCGCGGCACTGTCGCCGATGCCGGATACCCGCACGACGGCATCCGCAAGCTTGACCTCGATGACCGCTGCCGACGAGGCCTTGCGCGGAAGTGTCGCGGGCGGGGTGGCGGCGCTGACGATCGGAACGAACCCAGGCGCCACGGTGCTGCTCTGCCCTGCGGTATCCGCCATGACACCCACGCGGGCCTCGCGCCGCCACCCAAATACTTGCTGCGGACAAACCTGCCAGCGTCGCGCCACCGCGGACACCCGAGCCCCAGGCTCCAAGGTCTCCGCCACAATCCGCTCCTTCTCCTCAACGGACCAACGTCGCCGCCGTCCAGGGCCGGTCAGAAGCTCAATGCGCCGATATCCACCCTTCGCGTCGTCGTTAACGTCGAACATAACGATAGCTCGAAGCCCCCTGCCTCAAGCCAGACCACCATATTCGCCCCACCGGTTGAAGAAGGGCCAAACAGCAGCGCTTACCGTCGAGCGCCTCATTGCGAAGCTGAATGAGGCGCTGCCGATCCCGGCTCGCGCGACGCCCGAACTCCAGGCATCACTGCGCGGGCAGACCGGCGGCGCGGTTCCAGCCGAGTGCGCGATCACCTGGATCTACTACATGGGTGACGAGGGTGGAATCGTCTGCAAACTCGACCTCGCCGCGAACACCGGAAAGGAAGCCTTCACCTCGATCACCCATCTGCGCTTCGACCCGAGGCTCCCGCTGGCTCGCGAAATCGCCGCCTATCAGAAGCACCGCGTCAAACGACTCCGGCGTCGGCCGTCCTGATCCTGATCTGCCAGCGCGCGAAACAGTCCACCAATAGGCCGCGTGCATCCGCCGCGACGCTTACGTTGAGACTGGAAGTTGCGCACTGATTTGAGTAGGCCGCAGCAAGTGGTGGACGCGATTCGGGCGGCGGCCGACTCCGTCGAGTGATCGGCCGATGGCGAACGCAACGCCGCGGCGTGCGCCGAGGCGCCATGAGCGACGCGGCGTTGCAGTCCCTCGCAAGAGCTAGCGGCCCTTCATGACACCTAACGTGCCTGCCTGAGACAACCGCGGGATACTTGCTTCGCGGCCGAACTCCTTCTCCCCAGGTGCGCGGACGCGCAACAGCGACAAGGCTTTGCTCCCTCAGTGGGGCACTTCCGAACCGTCACTCAGGCAACCTAAAGGACTCTCTCATGCCATACCTCTCCCGCAGCACCCTGCTCGCGGCTGCCTTCGGTCTCGGCCTCGCCGCGACCGGAACACTCGCCAACCCAGCGCGGGCCGCCCAGGATGGAGAAATGGGCCGGGTCGTCGCGGCCGATGCATACAGCTACATGGTCCAGGATCCGCAACTGAGCGTGTGGACCCAGATGATCGGCGCCGGCGGCTTGGAGAACGCCGCCCGCACGGCCGTGTATACCGTGTTTCCCGCAGCCGACAGTGCATTCGCGCAGTTCCCCGACATTGCACCAAGCCTGCTCGGCTATCAGATGAACACCGGCACGCATAATGCCCAGTCCGCGTTCCCCGACACCTCCCGAATCGTTAAGCTGGTGCGCAGCCACGCTGTCGCCGGCAAGGTGTTCGTCAGCGATCTGATGGGCAAGAAGGTCACGCTCACGACGATTGCCGGGACTGAGCTCGACATCGATGCTACCAATCCGGAGGCGGTAAAGCTTCACTGGGTCAGCGCGGCCAACGGCCAGCCCTTGGACGCGACGCTTGCGGCACCACCGGTGACGACGACCAATGCCGTCATTTACGTAATCGACAAGATAAACAAGATGTGAGCTGGGCCGGCGCAGGTATTACAGCCAGCGCCGGACCGACCTTGCGTGATGACCGGCGCGGCTGTGCGCCGGCCCTGAAGCAGGACCGTTTCTCGATGGACCGCCATTCACGTTTGCGACTGCTGCGCTGGGCTGCCCTCGCCGCACTCGCCCTGCTGTCCAACTGCACGGACATCGGATTCCCGGCGCCCACTCCGTCTACGGCTGGGCTTGACTTCCATGGACACAGTCACGGCCGGCCCTAGATGTTTGATCCCAGGGTTTGATGGTGCAGTCTTCTCGCGTGAGTGGAAGGAAGCGCTATGGGCCAGGTTCTCCATGGGGGCGCCACAACGACAGCGGCAATCCGTCGAGCGATACAGCATAGTCAAGAAAGCCTGAGAGGCCTTGCCAGGCGCTACGGCATCAACCCGAAAACCGTTGCCAAGTGGCGGAGCCGCAGCTCCCTCCACGACCGGCCGACCGGACCGAAGCAGGCCCAATCCACCGTGCTCTCGGCCGAGCACGAGGCCGTCGTGGTCGCCTTCCGCCGACACACCCTGTTGCCGCTCGACGACTGCTTGTATGCCCTTCAGGCCACCATCCCGCACCTGACACGCTCGTCGCTGCACCGCTGCCTGCAACGACACGGCATCTCCCGGTTGCCCGAAATCGAGAGCGCCGCCCCGGGCAGACGCAAGTTCAAGACCTATCCGCTCGGCTACTTTCACGTTGACATCGCCGAGGTCCAGACCGCACAGGGCAGGCTCTACCTCCTGGTCGCCATCGACCGAGTGACCAAATTTGCCTTCGTTGAGCTGCACGAGAAGGCCACGCGAAGCATCGCCGCGGACTTCCTGCGCGCCCTCATCAAGGCCGTGCCCTACATGGTCCACACCGTGCTGACCGATAACGGAACGCACTTCACCTCGCCCGGGAACACCTGCTCAGCCGCCTCGGAGATCCGACGCGCCATGGACTGCGCAGAGCCGTTCCGCGCACACGCCTTCGAATACGCGTGCGCCCAGAGTGACATCGGCCACCGGCTCACCAAGCCACGCCACCCGTGGACCAACGGCCAGGTCGAACGCATGAACCGGACGCTCAAGGAAGCCACCGTCAAGCGCTTCCACTACGACACCCACGACCAGCTCCGCAGGCACCTTGACGATTTCGTCAACGCCTGTCAGCTATCCAGATCTCGGGTCCAAATTGCAGCAGCGGCCCGCTCATATGATCATCGCCAGAATCATTCGCGAGACTTGGCGATTGCAGAGCAGTGGCTCAAGTCGCGGTCAGATTTTGAGCTTGCGCCCAATTTCCGATCTTGACGCATCTGCGCCCGCGAGCAAACCGGCAGAAACCCACCCACTGCTGCCCGAGCGGCCTGCCAAAGCAACATCCGCTGTTGGGAACCGACGCCGATCGGCGGAACGACCGCCACCGGCGCAAAGCTGCCGGACCAACGCCAAGGTCGATGTCCGCTTCCGGGATAGCCCGACAATGGCATCGACAACGTGGATGGGCCGATAGCTGAGACTCGAAACGCGTCGGCGCGCTCCAAGCATTTGAACCCGAGCGGACCGCCAGCAGCCAAGTCAGACAGGAGCAGCACGTGCGAAACGGCACGTTTACGGCGACGACCAAAGCCGGACCATGTTGCATGAAAAGCGGCGAACGGGTCGCAATAGGGGCGGCTGTAAGACTAATCGCTGTCGAGACGACGCCGAAGCGCCAGCAACTCGCCGTGCGCTGCCTCGAGCGCGCGCCGCAACTCGGCAATTTCTCTGTAATGCTTCCGGCGAACTTCGCTGAGCTCCCGGCTCAACCGGCGAACCAGCGAGCCGCCGGGAGCATCTGTGGCGTCGCCGCCTACCCGCGCTGACCAGCGCACGCGGCGCAGCGCCTCCGCCTGCGGTCGGAATTCCCGGTGACGGTAGATGAAGTCGGTGGAGACGCCTGCCGACGCGGCGAGTCCGGCGATGGTGACCGGCGTGCCGGCGGCGCGTGCTGTGTCCAGCGCCTCGCGGAGGGCGCGCTCAGCCCTCTCGCGCCGCCTGGCGGCGGCGCCGGCCAAGGCAGCTACGTTGGCCTTCATGGGCGCCCTGCCTCCTCGCTATCGCTGAGGGCAGAGCCGCCTCCCCGGCGCGACTGCGGCGCCCCCGCGCCGCGAACCGGTCGCGCGGCATCTTGCCGGCCGTCACCGGCGTGACCTATTGCCGAGAGAATGCTGTCAAGTGCCGCAAGCTCCTCGGTCCTACCTCGGAGCCAGATGTTGTCTGCCGTCATCGGCTCGCCAAACCGCTCGGCGTGGGCGGCCTGCCTACGCGCCATGAGCTCGCCGGTCTCCTCCCGTTGCCGGGCCAAAGCGGCGACGAAGCTTGCGTCAGTCACGAACTTCGTGCAGCCGAGGCACGCGTTCCCCTTGTCGCACGCTTGGCGGGGCGGCAGCGTGCAGTAGCCGTTCGGCAGAACCCGGTCCGTGCGCTGGTCAAGGGCCAGCGCCTCGAACATCTCCGCCCGGTCGCGCTCGTACTCCCGTCCGTCCGCGGTGACCTTTCTGTAGCGTAGGAACTCGCGCTCGGCGACAGTTGACAGCGTCTGGGCGTAGTGCAGGAACATTTGCGGGGACTTGTGGCCCATGTAGCGCATTGCGACGTGAATTGGCACGCCGGCGTTGAGAAGACCGGTGGCGCGGGTGTGCCTGAACGTGTGCGTCTTCGAGATCTGGACGCGGTTGCCCTGCTCGTCGCGTAGTCCGGTGTGCCGCGACAGCTGAGCGAGACGCGCGTGGGCCAGCGACATCGGGTACGGCCGGTCGCCGTTGCGGTTCTGGTTCCGTGCAAGGAACAGGTACTTCGGCTCCACATCCTGCCTGCAACGGTCGCGCATGAAGCGTCGCGCGAACTCCTGCTGCGCGCGCACCAATTCGACAACTTCCTGATCGACCAGGATCGTGTTGTCCCCGGTAAAGATCTTCGTCTGTTGGTAGCGTAGGCGGGCGACGTGGCCGCCAGGGTCGGGGAACGGGACTGCTAGGAGGGGGTCAAAGTCGAGGGCGGTGATCTCGCGGATTCTCCGCCCCGTCTTAATCAGCAGGCCCAGGATGCGCACGAGCTGGTCATCGGCGAAACCGCCCTCCTCCTTGGGCCGCGCCAACAAGTCGCTCTGGCGCGCGATCTCGCCGATGACCGTGTCGCTAAGCACCGTCGCTGTGGTCGAGGCGCCGCGGACAGTCGGCTTCTCGCCGAACCGGAAAAGGACCGCGTGCTGCGGCTCGAGCTGTAGCCAACGCGGCTCGCCCAGCGCGTCGGCAGCCGCCTGCTGGTCTTCGAACATGAACCGATAAATCTGCTCCGTCGCGGTCATCGCGGCGCGCCTCCTGGTCGCGCCGAGGCGATCGCCCTCCGTCGGGCCGGACAGGACGGTCTGGCCGCGCAGCCACGAGCGGAAGCCCTGGACCCACGGCCCCAGCTGGAGCCGGTCGTTGGTGAGGTGAGGTCCGTCGCATCCCGCGAGGTCGAGGTAGCGCTGGAAGCGTGCGAGGTCCTTCAGCCGTATATGCACCGTGCTCCAGGTGTAGACTTCTCGCTCGAGCTGTCGCGAGAGCCACCACTTGGCGCCGTGGCGCAGCCAGTCCGTCGTGAGTTTGTCAAAGTAAACGGCGGAGTGCCTCAGAGGCTCATGCTCGCGAAGCGGGATTCGGTCGTCCAGGAGCGGGTTCCAGACGTCAAGCTGCCACCACTCGCCTTGGTGATACGCATGAACGAGCAGGTCCAGACACCGGCCGAGGGTCGTGGTAACTGCCGCGATCTGGTGAGATGCGAGGGGCGTGCCCGTACCGGTCCTGGCGGTGCTGATGGCAAGCGCCCACTCCGCGCGTGGCAGGTCCAGCAGGCTCAGATGGCCGGATCGCTACGGTCCGCCACAACCATTGCGATCTGCCGTGCGAGTTTGGTCGTGTGCTGGGCCGGAATGCGCATCCCGAGCCGCACCTGCCTCTCGACCGACCAGACGAACTCGGTCACCATGCTTTCCGGAAGGCCCCTGAAGTTGAGCGCCACGCTCTTTTCCCGCCGCCGGTAGGAGGGCTGGTTCTCCAGGACCGCTTCTAGCCAATGGGACGGCATCGTCGTCCGCGTGAAATAGTCGCCGCGGACCTCAGGAGGCAGTGCTGCGGCGAGCCTGCCGTTGATCTCGCGGCTGAACAGGCTGCGGTGGTCGAGCCGGGGGTCGGACCGCGCGGTCCGTCGCCTCTCGCACCTCGGGATGCCGCTCAAACCGACGCCCTCCAATGGGCGGTCAGCCGAGATCCAGTCCCCGGCCGCCCGCATCGCCGCGTCCTCGGTAACGTGCGCGTAGGTGGTGAGTAGGGTCTTGATGTCGCTGTGGCCCATGCGGCGCTGGACTACGTGCTCGGGCACGCCCGCGAGCAACAAGGTGGTCGCGTGCGTGTGCCTGAACCAGTGCGGTGTCCAGCCGGCCGGGAGGAGGGGATGCCTGCGCCTGCAGCCCTCGATCCAGTCGTAGACGCCCTCCGAACGCATCGGCGCGCCGACCTGGCCGCGGTAGAGATTGACGAAGACGGGATCGCAATCGTCGAACTCGATGCCGAGGTCCCCTAACAGGAAGAGATACTCGCCATACAGGCCGTCAAGCTCGTCGCTGACGTAGATGCGCCTATGCCGCTGACCCTTGACGCGTAGCCGTCGCCGCTGGTCTTCCCGAGGCTGGACGTCAAGGAAGGCGGTTGAGCCCAACCCGGGCACCCAGTCGCGATGCTGGAGCAGGAGCGCTTCCGCGAGCCGCAGCCCCGTCTCCTCCAGCAGGCTCCAGAATAGCCTCAAGCGTAGGTCGCCGCTCCATGTTTGGCCGGAGCTATCGAAGCGGGCTGCGTCGTCCTTGATCGTGGCGATCTGCGACGGCGTGAAGAACGGCGGGGGCGAGCCGGGGCCCCGGCGACGTCCGACCGCGCGGCTGGTGGCCACCCTCCTGAGGTGGCCGAGAAACGACGCGTATGAGCCTCTTGCCTGCAAGCTCCCGCCGCTGACGCGAAGGTAGAACTCCCGGGCCGCTGGGATGTCGGACATCGTGGCGTGATAGCGGTAAAAGCTCAGCACAGCGGTCAAGGCTTGGTCCACGCTGCTGCTGGAGGGCTGGCCACTCGACCGCGACCCGGCTGCGCCGCGCGCGTGGAGCTTCCCGCTGAAGTCGCGCCGGAAACGCACGAGGTCGGAGACCCCGACCCGCGTCCAATCGAGCGCCTGCTCCTCCAGCATTGACCACCATGACGCCAGCCCTTGAGCATAGGCGCGCACGGTGTTGGGCGAATATTTCTCCTGCCGCAGGTGCTCCAGGTAGGCCTCCACGGCCAGCACGACCCGCCACTCCCGGTCGAGCACTAAGTGGGTGATCTCCCCGTCGAGCACTGCACGCTGCCGAACAGCCATCGCGCACCTCCGCCGAGGGTCCTGCTCCGCCGTGCCCGACGACGCCGCCGATGCCGTCGACGGCATCGGCGGCGTCGTCGGGTAGCGCCGGCTATGCTCCGCCCATGTCTATCTATAGCGCTCGTCCCCGAGATTCGAAGCGTCATCAGCGGCAAAAGAACCGCGCGCCAGATATCATCTCATACCGCTTTCGAGTGGCGGGTCGCCCGGCGACCCGCGCAATCTGTGGCCGGAGCCGCGTCAGTCGGCGGACGGTTGGGATGCGGATCGCAAAGACGAGCTTGAGCTGACGCTCAATCATCTCGTTTGCGATGGAATGCTGTCGCTCGCCGAGGCGCAACGGGCGATCGCGACGAATTGGATCGCCGCGTATCAGCGGTATGTTTCCGGAGGCGAGTGACGGGGCGCCGCTACCACCCGCTGTCGCAGGTCCATCGAATAAGCTCGGGCCATTGATGCTGGCCTCCCGCCCAGCCAGCATCTTGAGAATCAGATCAGCCCCGCGCCGGGGAACCTTAAATCCGATTCAGTCCCAAGTCATCCCGCTCTAGCGGCCCAGTAGGGTCGAGCGGCGAAGCACGGCCCGCATGGGTGGTTTGCCGTCGGTCCGCCTAAACGCGTTTGATGCGTGGAAGCAGATGGACCACCTTTGCGTCACGGCCGGGTCGGCCAGAGCGCGATCGCTCAGGAACCCGCTGCCCATTCGATCGCGTCCGCGCCGGCGGGAAGACGGGCGGGGCACAAGGGATCTACCGCCGCGCACCAGATCGCGCTCGCGACGTCGCGCGGATGGGTGACCGGTCCATCCACTTCTCGCAACCTTGCGATGACGGTTTCCGCCAGGTCCGCGTACGGGTCGGGAATACCGCCAAGGCTGTTCAACGCTGTGAAATAGCGATTGCTCCGAGCAGGCTGTCGAAGCCTGCGAGGGCGGCGCGGTAGCGGTCCTGGCTGAGCGTGTCGGTCTGGTTGGCCTTGAGGATGTTGAAGGCGAAGCTGCGCAGCCGGGCAAACACACCGGGGTTGCTGCGAATGCGCGATCGGTCTTCGCCAAAGGTGACATCACGGCTGTAATGGGAGGTGGTCTCAATCTTCCAGTGCGCGCGGATGGCCTCAGCGGCGTGGGTGGCAGTGATCGGGGTGTTCGAGACATAGAAGGCTGTCTCGGTGGAGCGGCGCAGCATCCCGGTCGCGGCGTTGCGGGTGAAGACATTCCGCTCGACACGGATGATGGCGGCGACGTGTGGATGCCAGTCTGTATCGGCCAGTTTGCCGGCGGGATCGCAGACAGTGACAATGCGGCGTTCGTCGCGGTTGCGGCCTTTGTCGTGGCTCTGGGCAGACCCGAGCGGCGTCGTGGTGGCGAGGATCTCCTGGATCTGCTGGTGCAGGGTCGGCTGATTGTCCTTGACCTGAACGATCAGGGCGATGTTGGCCTCTGCCGCGACCTCAAGTGTTTTTTTGGCAGTGCAACGCATCGAGCGTGATGATGGCGCCGCCGGCGACGCCGAGTTCGGCCAGCAGCGTCTGCGCCGCCGGGATCTCGTTGGATTTCTCGGCGATATCGATATGGGCGAGCACGAGGGCGGTGTCGGTGGCGAATGCGCTCAGCACCTGGGCGGCGGCCCGGTCGCGGAAGCTATCGAAGCTGCCGCGCAACGTCTTGCCATCCAGCGCGATGCTGCCCTGTCGGGGCGTCGCGCGCGCAGCTTGCAGCAGGGCGGCATGACGGCGGAAGACCGCCTCCACCGCGGCCGGATCGAGCCCCTTGAGGATGTAGCGGATGGCGGTATGGGCGGGGGCACGGCGCCACTTCAGACCGAAAGTGGCGTTCAGTCTGTGGCGATGCACGTCGATGAAGGTGACGATGCCACGATACGAGTTGCAGCCTGTCACGATGGCGAGGATGGAGAACAGCAGCACATGGGGCAGCTTGTAGAGCTTGCCTTCAGCCCGGCGCGGATCAGGAACGTCTTCCAGCAAGCCCAATAGCGGCATGAATGCAGTCACGGCAACCTCCGAGTCGGTTGCCTCCCCAGGAGTCAGACATTCTCCGATTTCGGGAATCCCTCGTCCTATCAGCCGCTTCACTTCCACCCCCAACTGTTGCACGGCTGACTCAGTTCAGCCAATCCGGCAGCGTTGAACAGCCATGGGAATACCGCCCTGCATGCTGCGCGCCATCCCGTTCTGCGCGAAGGCCGTGTCGGGCGCGCGGCCCGGAACCACCACGCGCACCCTGATGCCGAATGGCGCCATTTCCAGCGCGAGCGAATCGGAGAAAGCATTTATGGCTGCCTTGCTGGCGGTGTAGACTGACAGTAGGTGCAGCGGGCGCAGCGTGACGCTTGAAGTGACGTTGACTATTACCCCCGACTTACGCGCCCTGAGCTGCGGCAACACAGCCTGGGTCATCGCAATCGTGCCGAGCGTGTTCGTTTCGAAGACCTCGCGGACCGTGTCCATCGACACGCCTTCCAGCGCGTTCAGCAGCCCGATGCCGGCGTTGTTGACCAGCACGTCGATCGGGCCCGAAATGTCGATCGCGCGCTGGATGCTTTGAGCGTCGGTGACGTCAAGCACTACGACCTGCAGCCGCTCCGACGGCGGAAGGATGTCCTCTCGCGGTGTGCGCATGGTGGCGACGACGTTCCACTCACGATCAAGGAAGTAGCGCGCCGTTTCGAGGCCGAATCCGGACGAGCAGCCGGTGATGAGGACGGTCTTCATGGAAAACCCCAATTCCCTTGCTTGAGAAGCTCAGATAGAGGAAGCGGCCCAACCTGCGTCGGGCCGCCTCTAAGACGGCATGCGACAAGCGCGCTCAGCTCTCGAACAGATGGGCCGCGTGTGTAATAGCCCCACCCGCACGTATCGCAGCAGCCACAGTCGCTGTTTCAGCCAACTGCTCGTCAGTCGCCCCGGCCTTTCGCGCGGCCGTGACATGGATTTCGATGCAGTAGGGGCATTGCGTTGTCAGTGCGACTGCCACCGCGATCAACTGCTTGTTGAGTTCCGAAATCGCGCCATCCTTAAAGGCCGCTTTGTCAAAGGCCCAAAACGCCTTCATTGCCTCGGAGGCACCCTCGTCCAGCTTCTTCAGGTTCTTCAGTTTGCTCATATCGTGCATGTGTGTTACCTTATCGTATGTGTAACTCATACCTAATATAGGAAGAGGGGTGAACTTCTGGGTGAATAGGCGGCGGACAGCTTTTGGACCCGAGCATGGGATAGGAGCCAATCGCTAACGGTAGTGCGGCCTTCCGTTTAGCGTCGCGGTGGAATGCCCGCGTCTTGGTCTTGATCTTCATTGGTGTGAACGTCGCGGTTCACGCCGCCACGGCCTTCTGGGCCACCGCGAAGACGTCGCGTGCGGACGTCGTACCCGCCACGTGCTCCGTGTCCTCGGCTCCGAGGTCCATCCATCCCGCGTTCACGGCCTCGTACATTTCTTCGGCAGGTCCGGTGTGGCCCTTCGGGATGCCGAATTGCTCGAACGCTTCCGCCCACCCCGCACGCGGGACTGCAAAGGCTTTCACGTCGCGATTTAGGACTTCACCCAATTGCTCCGCGACCTCATCCGCGCTGACCATCGAACCAAGCTCGACGACGCGCTGTCCTGACCAAGCTGGCCCGGTCAAAAGGGTTGCGACTTCCGAACCGATGTCGTTCGCCGCGACCATGGTCGATTTCCGGTTTGTCGGATTGTAGGTGACCGGTAGCGTTCCGCCCTGAGCGACCTGCAAGCCGTAGAGGAAGTTTTCGAAGAATCCACCTGCGCGCACGAAGGCGACTGGCGATATCAGGTCGCGAAAACCTTGCTCCAGCAGCGACAAGGCCGTGATTACCCCGTGCCCGCTGGTCCTGTTCGCACCCATCGACGAAAGCCCGACCACCCGCGGCGGCGCTGCCTTGGTGAGCGCCTCGACATAGTTCGCAATCACGGCCTTGGCTTCTTTGTAATCGGGCGAGGGTGCCCAGACAGCCGGCAACATGACGAACGCGCCTTCGACGCCTTTGAGCGATTGCTCGATGGCTGCCGAATCATTCCAATCGCCGTCAACCAGTTCCACGCCCTGGTTCGCCCAGCTAGCCGCCTTCTCGCGATTGCGGACCAGCGCGCGGACCTTCTTGCCGTGCGCCAGCAAATGCCTTGCCGTCGCGCCGCCCACTTTTCCCGTGATTCCCATTACTAAAAACATGTGTTTTCTCCTGATCTTGAGGGACAGAGCACTGCCCCTGCTGGTTCAACGGATGAGCGGCAGAATGGCCCGGATACGGGGATCGCGCAGATAGAGGCCGCCCCATGTCGGCGCCCAGAAGCAGGGAAACGATTCCGGCGGCGACCCCAACTCACCGATGCGGACATGGGCGCAGATGGCGCCTCCCAGAAAGCCCGTCACCAGGATCGCGCCGAGGACCGAGGTGGCCGGGATGGCGTAAAGGATAGCGCAGGCGAGTATGATCGGACCCACGACATGGGTCAGGTCCATCGCGAACCCGGTTTCCTGCAAGGTGCTCGCGATCTGTGCCGGGGCGAAAAGCTGAATAGCCCCATCTGCCACCAGAGCGATAACGACAACCGCGCTCATTATCCGGCCGGCCCACAGGGCGCGACGCAAGGTCATAGCTTCAGGCAGATGATGGAGGCTTATGGCTTCAGACACTTCTCTTTCTCCTATGGGGCCACCCAATTTCGGAGGCTTACCGTGCCTCTTGGGTATGATAAACACCGACAAAGTGAACATACTGTTCTCTCTGCGGTGAACAATGCCAAGGCACGAAAATGCAGAATCTCGAACCCATCCGGATTTTCCTAACTGTCGCGGAAATGGGGAGCTTCAACCACGCGGCGGATAGCCTGGGCATCCAAAAAGGGAGGGCCTCAATGGCGGTCCGGAAGCTCGAAGAAGATGTTGGTGTCAGGCTTCTGCACCGGACGACGCGCAGCGTACAGTTGACGGAGGACGGACGCGCATTTCATGCCCGTGCCCGCGATCTGCTTGCTGAAGTCGATGACCTACACTCGATGTTCGCAGGCGATCGCGTGGCACTTCGCAGGCGTTTACGGGTCGATCTTCCGGCCGAAGTGGCGCGCACGACGATCGTGCCGGCCTTGCCGGATTTCATGGCGACTCACCCAGAGTTGGAGCTGGAGGTGTCGGGCACGGATCGGCAAGTCGATCTGGTTCAAGAGGGGTTCGACTGCGCATTGTGGCTTGACCCATACGGGACGAACGTCGATTGCCCGCCCACTGGGCCTGTCGCGCATGGGCCACGCTGCCAGTCCCGCCTATCTGACGCGCTATGGCGTCCCTCGTCGCTGGAAGATCTCCAGCGTCAGGAACATCGGACAATCCATTTCTCGACGATGCTGGGCGCAAGACCCATTGGATGGGAATATCCGGACGGCGACAGCTACGCGACGCTTCAGTTGTAGGCGCTACACGTGAACAGCGCGCAGACCTAC
>CAWISK010000014.1:0-123552 GCA_963838805.1 uncultured Pseudomonadota bacterium | reverse complement strand
AATTCCTTATGCACGTCACAAGCCGGCAAAGCTTCTGCTGACCAGCAAACGGGTCAAACTCGACGCCGTCACGTCTCACGGAGAGTTCGCGATGCAGTAAGGCCTCGGCCGGCAGCTTCTATCCATCTCGTCCATGTGCGAGACGTGGACCGGAAGCTGACACGCCGGCGTCCAGGCGGGCCCCGCGCACCCAGTCCCTGCACGGCCTCGCCACATTCGAAGGAAGTGCTGCCGACAACTGCCTAGTTTGCCCTGAGCGCGGCGGGCATCCGTGCTCAATCTCGGACTTCCCTACCTGGTAGCGGAAAGTGCTGGCGTCGTCGGCGGCTACAGCTACGCCACTGCCTATCGGCCGCGCGCGGCCTATCGCTACTCGGTTGAGGATTGGTCTACGTGCAGGATGGTCTTGGCGGCCGCGGCATCGGCACGGCCCTGCTGGCGGCACTGATCGAACGCTGCGAGGCCGGCCCGTTTCGGCAAATGCTCGCGGTGATCGGTGAATGCGGCAATGCCGGCTCTGTCGCCCTGCATCGCGGTCGGCTTCCAGCCGGTCGGGACGCTCCCCGCCGCCGGTTTCAAGCTGGGTCGCTGGTTGAGCGGTGCGCACGAGGTGCCCTCGGCCCCGGGAGCACAACACTGCCGGATCCTCGTCGATCCCCCGCCCCGAACCGCCTGTTCGCCTTCTCGCAGTCATCTGCGTCAGTGCGGGTGCTGTCCCACGCCAGTCGCGCCCTCGGCGGCACCATGGCGCGCGACTGGCGTGGGACAGCACCCGCACTGACGCAGATGAGCTGCGAGAAGGCGAAGCAGGCAGTTGCGGGTCGAGCGATCAACGAGGATCCGGCAGTGTCGTGCTCCCGGCGCCAAGGGCGCGCTGCATCAGCACCGTATCGACCCAGCGACCCAGCTTGAAACCGGCCGCGAGCAGCGTCCCGACCGGCTGGAAGCCGAGCCGGCGATGTAGGGCGACAGAGCCGGCATTGCCGCTGTCGCCGATCACCGCGAGCATTTGCCGAAACGGGCCGGCCTCGCAGCGTTCGATCAGTGCCGCCAGCAGGGCCGTGCCGATGCCGCGGCCGCCAAGACCATCCTGCACGTAGACCGAATCCTCGACCGAGTAGCGATAGGCCGCGCGCGGCCGATAGGCAGTGGCGTAGCTGTAGCCGCCGACGACGCCAGCACTTTCCGCTACCAGGTAGGGAAGTCCGAGATTGAGCACGGATGCCCGCCGCGTCAGCAACTCGGCGGTTGTCGGCGGCACTTCCTCGAATGTGGCGAGGCCGTGCAGGACGTGGTGCGCGTAGATCGCCTGGACGGCCGGCATGTCAGCTTCCGTCGCGTCGCGCACATGGACGAGATGGATAGAAGCTGCCGCCCGAGCCTGTGCCGCCATCGCAAACTCTCCGTGAGACGTGACGGCGTCGAGTTTGACCCCGTTTGCTGGTCAGGAGAAGCTTTGCCGGCTTGTGCCGTGCATAAGGAATTCTTTGGGTTCGCCGCCTCAACCTCATCTGCACGCCTTTGCTGGCGTGATCGACCTGGGCGGCTTCTCCGCGGCAGCGGAGCGGGCCAGTCTGACCCAGCCAGCGATCAGCCAGCGGATTCGTCAACTTGAGCAGCGGGTACGGGTTCGGCTGGTCGAACGGATGGGGTTTCGGGCCTCGGCTGCGCCCTGCTGCCGCGCCTCGCGCGTGACGACGCGCGCCTCGGCCGGCTCGCGGTCGGCGACCCCCTTGTCGCCCCGGCTTCACCGACCCTGGCTCTCGTCCTACGCCGCGACAACCGCTCGATCCGGGGGCTGTGCACGGCGATCCGGCTGCTGCGGAGATTGGAAACCGCCGGATCGCAGTCCTGACGGGCGGCGATCCGGCTTCACCTCAGGCGGCGGCGCGCACCGCGCGACGGCGCTCCGCGACCTGCGTGTGCATCGCCTTTTGTAGTTTCTCGAAGGCGCGCACCTCGATCTGCCGCACCCGCTCGCGCGAGATGCCGTATTGCTGCGACAGCTCCTCGAGCGTGGTTGGCTCGTCCTTCAGCCGCCGCTCGATCAGGATATGGCGCTCGCGCTCATTCAGGGTCTTCAGCGCGCCGTTCAGCAAGGCCTTGCGGCCCGAGAACTCCTCGCTTTCGGCCAGCGCCGTCTCCTGGCTCTCTGTGTCATCCACCAGCCAGTCCTGCCACTCGCCCTCGCTGTCGCTGCGCACCGGGGCGTTGAGGCTGTGGTCCGGAGCGGCGAGGCGGCGGTTCATGCTGACCACATCCTGCTCCGGCACGGCCAGCACATGGGCGATCTTGGCCACCTGCTCGGGTTGCAGATCGCCATCCTCGATCGCCTGCATCTGGCCCTTCAGCCGGCGCAGGTTGAAGAACAGCTTCTTCTGCGCCGCCGTGGTGCCCATTTTCACCAGCGACCAGCTATGCAGGATGTATTCCTGGATCGCGGCCCGGATCCACCACATGGCATAAGTCGCGAGGCGGAAGCCGCGGTCCGGGTCGAACCGCTTGACCGCCTGCATCATGCCAACATTGCCCTCACTGATCAGTTCGCCGACCGGCAGGCCATAGCCGCGATAGCCCATCGCTATTTTCGCGACGAGACGCAGGTGGGAGGTGACAAGCTTGTGTGCCGCCTCCATATCCTCGTTGTCGCGCCAGCGCTTCGAGAGGTCGAGTTCCTCCTCAGGGGTCAGCATCGGGTATTTCCGGATCTCCTGGAGATACCGGGTGAGATTGCCTTCCGGCGCGACATTGATGACGGCAGAGGCCATGCGAGGCTCCTCTCGTATGCGGACCGGCAGATCTGCCCTTGCGGCGCAAAGCTGCCGGCGGGTTCGACAGTGAATACGTGCGAACCGGGTGTCAGGATGCAGCAAGCGCGACGTGTTGCACCGGGCCCGCGCCCCGTCCGCGGCAACGACGGGCCGGCCAGTCGAGGACGGTGCATCCAGGCCCGTCCAGATACAGGTGTATAGCAGGACGGGCGGTTTCGGTCAACAAAAACGGACTGCAGCAGTCCTGATTAGAGGGTGGCGAGGCCGGTCAGATCGAGTAGTCCCTGCATGTCGGCCGGTGGCGGCCTTGAAAAGACGAGGTTTTCGCCGGTGGCCGGATGCCGGAAGCCGAGCAGGGTTGCGTGCAGAGCCTGCCTCGGGAAGTCCAGCAATGTCCCGCGTGGCGGGTCGGGGAGTGCGCGCGAGGCTGCGGGGATGCGTCTGAGATAGGCCGGATCGCCGACCAGCGGATGCCCGCGCGAGGCCAGATGGACCCGGATCTGGTGCGTGCGTCCGGTCGCCAGCCGGCATTCGAGCAGCGCAAGTGCCGTCTCCCGCTGCGCCAGGACGCGGTAACGAGTGAGTGCCGTCTTTCCGCCACGCGCGACAACGGCCATGCGCTTGCGGTCCCGCGGGTCGCGGCCGATGGCGCCCTCGATCTCGCCGCGCGCCGGGTTCGGCGCCCCCCACACCAGCGCCAGATAAGCGCGATCGATGCGGCGGGCGGCGAAGTCGGCCGAGAGGGCGGCCAGGGCCCGTTCGGTCTTGGCCACGACCATGACGCCCGAAGTATCGCGGTCGAGGCGGTGGACGATGCCCGGCCGCCGCTCGCCGCCGATGCCTGGCAGAGTGTCGCCGCAATGGGCGAGCAGGGCGTTGACCAACGTGCCATCGGCATTGCCGGGTGCCGGATGCACGACCAGCCCGGCCGGCTTGTCGAGCACGATCAGATCGAAATCCTCGTGCAGAATGGCGAGCGCCATCGCCTGTGGCGCGGGTGTGGCCGGTTCGGGCGGGGGCAGGATGAGCGTGTAGGTGCTGCCGGTCCGCACCGGCTCGGCCGGACTCGCGACCGCGACGCCGTCGCGGGTCAGATGGCGCTGTTCGATGAGCTGTTTCAACCGCGAGCGTGACAGGTCGGGCAGGGCATCGGCCAGGAATCGATCGACGCGCGCACCGGCATGGGCGGCGGCTGCCTCGACCCGGTGCGCGGTGCCCCGTGGCATGGCCGTGCTTGCGCCCGGAGACGATGCGGCCGACATGGCGCGGACATAGCGTGGAGGTCGCGGCGTGGGGAGGGGGCTGGTGCGGTTTCTGACCGCCATTTCGGTGGTCATGGGGATTCTGATCTTTGCCGGGACGGTTCTGCTGGTCGTGGTCCTGGTGAAACGCGCACCTGTCGGGAGTGCGTCTGGCGCGCCGGCGACCCTCCCGGTGGTGCTGGACGAGCCGGCGGGCACACGCATCGCGGGTGCCAGCGGCACTGCGGACGCGCTGGTGCTGCGCCTGACCGGCGGTGGTCCCGACCGGGTGGTGGTGGTGGATGCCCGCTCCGGCCGGGTGGCCGCGCGGGCGACGCTGGCGCGATGAGCGGCGGAGTCGCTCGCGGGCACCTCCTCTTGCGCGAACCAGGAGGCCATACAAACCTTTGTGCCCGACAAGGAGCGAGCGAGCTGGATGCCGAAGGTCGAAATCTACACCCAGCCGTGGTGCCCGTACTGCGTCCGGGCCAAGACCCTGTTGAGCCGCAAGGGCGTGGCATTCACCGAGATCGAGGCTTCCCACGGCACCGAGGCGCGCGAGGAAGCGCGCCGCCGCTCGGGCGGACGCTCCACCGTGCCGCAAATCTTCATTGACGGGCGCTACATCGGCGGGTCGGACGACCTCGCGGCTCTGGACCGGCAGGGCCGGCTCGATCCGCTGCTGGCGCCGGGCTGACGATCGGGCTGGCACTCACTTGCCGTGTCTGCCAGGCTTTGCCATGTCTGTCGCATGACAGCCTCCGGCCGGAACAATCGATGATCCACTACCAGCTGCGCTGCGGTGCGGCCCACGAGTTCGATGCCTGGTTCCGGGACAGTGCTGCGTTCGACGATCAGGCGAGACGCGGTCTGCTGGAGTGCCCGCATTGCGGCGAGCGCCAAGTGGCGCGTGCGCTGATGGCGCCAGCGGTGCCGAGCAGGCGCCGCCGTATCGCGGCGCCCGCGGCCGCGGAGCCGGCCGCGACACCTCCCGCTCCGCCGGAACCGGCGCCGGTGATCCCTGATCAGGTGCGCGCCGTGCTCCAACGGCTGCGCGGCGAGGTCGAGCGGCGGTGCGAGTATGTCGGCGATCGCTTCGCGGTCGAGGCGCGGCGCATCCACGAGGGCGAGAGCACGCGGCGCGGCATCTATGGCGAGGCCACCCCGGAGCAGGCCGAGCGGCTGGCCGAGGACGGCATCGACGTCACGCAGATTCCCTGGCTGCCACGGGCCGACGCATGATCGCGGCCCGGCTGGCGCTGGCCCTCGTGCTGCTGCTGGCCGGCAGCGTCGCGGCCAGTCGCCCAGCCGGCCAGCCCTGTCGGCGTATGGCGCACCTTCTCCGACCAGACGGGGCGGGAGAGCGGGCGGGTGCAGATCTGGGAGCAGGGCGGCGCGCTGTACGGCCGGATCGTGGGCATTGTCGATCCGGCGAAACGTGACGCGGTATGCCAGAAATGCACCGACGACCGGCGCGGCCAGAAAGTCATGGGCATGCAGATCATCCGCGGCATGAAGCCGGACGGCGCGCAATGGGATGGCGGCCAGATCCTCGACCCGGAGAACGGCTCGACCTATCGCTGCACCATGCGGCTGGAGGATGGCGGGCGGACGCTGATGGTACGCGGTTTCATCGGAATTTCCCTGTTCGGGCGCTCCCAACGCTGGCTGCGCGCCGGCTAGGGGGTCGTGCGCGCGCTGCCGTGCTGGGCGTTGGTGCTGGCACTCGCCGGTTGCGCCGGGCGGCCCGCCGCCTCGTGCGGCCCGGCGGGGTCGGACGTGGTCTATGTCGTCGATCACGGCTGGCATACGGATATCGGCGTGCCGGCAGCGGAATTGTCGGGTCCGGTCGCGGTGTTCCGCACGGTATTCCCGGGGGCACGTGCGTTGGTGTTTGGTTTCGGCAAGCGCACTTTCTTCACCGCCAGGACCGATAGCTGGCGCGAGTACCTGCTGGGTCCATTCCCAGGCCCGGCAGCGATCCTGGTGACCGGCCTGCGCGTGATGCCGGATGCGGCCTATGGCCCGACGGAGACGGTCGTGCTGCACCTGCCGCCCGGCGGCGCCGCGCGGCTGTCGAAGTTCCTGTGGCACCAGTTCGCCTCGGACCATGCCGGCCACCCACGCCTGATCGCCCCGGGGACATATCCCGGCAGCCTGTTCTATGCCGCGACCGCTACCTACACCCTGGCTCATACGTGCAACGCCTGGACCGCCGATGCGCTGCGCGATGCCGGCGTCGCGGTCAGTCCTGGCGGGGTGGTGTTCGCGGGCCAGGTGATGCGGCGGGCGCGGAATGCAGCACTCTGCCCAATTCCCGCCGCTCGTCTAACGGCTGTCGGTCACTGACAGGGCGGTGCCGCGCCGTTGGCACAGACGGCGGCGGCGGGCGGCGGCATGACCACGACCTTGGCCGGGGGTGGGTTGCTGCCGGTGCCGAACGAACTGCTGCATGCGGCCACGCCCAGCAAGGCGGCGACGGCCGCGAGGCGCACGAGATGACGCATGGTGGTCCCCTTGGAGGTTTGTCGCCGCAGCATAACGACGGCACAAGCGACGCCAAGATGGCATGACCGGGCCGGCTCGGCTAAGCATCCGGCATGGACCGGGCCGCCGTCATGGCTTCCGATGAGGATGTTCCGTCATTCACGGTGATCGCGTGATCCCTCCGCTCAACGATGTCATAGCGCTGGTCCTGCAAACCGATGCCGAGTCGCTGCGGGACGAATCCGGCATCAATACCAGCGCAGAACTGGGACAGCATGCAGCAGGTGGTGCTTGTGAGCATGATCGAGCAAACCTATGGTGTCACCTTCGGTCCGGACGAGATCACATCCGAGAACACGGTGGCACGCCTGCGCGCGGCGCTGCTGCGCAAAGGCGTGAGCGTGGCGTAGCCCGGATGCGGTCGCCGATGACGGAGGAGCTGCAACACCTCTCGCCGTGGGCCGATGCGGCGCCTTCGCCGTATCTGCGCCTTCAGCCCGGCACGATCGCCACGCTGGATGTGGCATTCACCTATACGCACACCCCGCCCGGCCAATTTACGTTTCAGGGTCCCGCCGCCGGCTCGCCTCATTTCGTGCTGCATCTCAATGTCCGCGAAAACGACTATTACCAGAATGGCATTCCGGGAGTGACCCGTTCGATCGAGGAAACCGCCGCGTGGCTTGACGCGGTTCGCCGCGCGTTGGGTGTCACCACGCTGCGCATGATCGGCGCCAGCATGGGAGCGTACGCGGCGCTCCTGTTCGGCGACCTGCTGGATGCCGATCGCATCTATGCGTTCAGCCCGGTGCTGCGGCCCGGGCACCTGGCCCTGGGCCTCGCCTCCACGTTCGAGGATATCTCGCCTCGGCTTCCTGCCCTGCGCCCCCGCACCACGATGACGTTCGGAGCCTTTGAGCTGGGAGAATATCAATTCATCCTGCCCTGTCTCAAGGCCGGCATGGCAATGGCGGACCTGACCCTACTCGCCAATTTCCATCCGGGTCTCCTGTCGATCCGCTTCGACCGTCTCTTTGGCGGCATGACGGAGCCGCCAACCGAGGAGCTGGTTCTCGGATTGCATCACTCGGCGCTCGATCAGCACGATGTCGGACTGCTGGCCGCGCTGATGCCCGCGATCGGCCAGCGCGATCATGCGACCCTGTGTGCGGTCCTGGGGCCGCTCACGCGGCGGGACGAGGACAATCCGGGCCTGCTCTACAGGCTGGGCGTGCATCAGGTGCTGGCGGGCTGGCCGGAGGCGGCGCATGTCTCGTTCCGCCATGCGGTCAGGCTGCTGCGGCGGATCGCGCAAACGAATGGTGCCGAAGTTCTAGGGGCGGACGCCGATCTGAAGAAGAAGAGCGTGCGCGACTACGCCCATCTGCTGGGCTTCGCGCCGCTGCGCGCGGTGCATGACGCCCTGGACCGCGCCGCCGCATGACTGCGCGAATGCCACGCGACGCGGGCGCGCTCGATCTTGCCGGGATCGTTGCCGCGGGCCGACGCGTCCAGCGCGAGAGCGCGGACGCGCACGCAGGACGAGCGCAACGGATCGCGGTCGCCGGCGGGGTCACGACCGACTTGCTGTGCTGCGCCATCGCCTGCGCGGTCGCGCAGCAGGGCATACGGCCCGTGCTGCATCAATCCCCGTTCGGTGCCTATGTGCAGGAGGTGCTCGATTCCGGCTCGGGCCTGCATCGGTTCGGCCCGGAGCTTGTCGTGCTGGCGCCCGACTGGCACGAGTTCGCGAACGACCTGCCGATCGCTGGCACCGAGGCCGACGTGGCGTCGTGGCTGGATGCGCGCGTGGCGCTGTTTCAGCGTCTGTGGAGCGTCCTGAACGACACGCTCGGGGCGAGAATCGTGCAGCACGCGCTCGTGCCGCCGCCGCATCGCTTCTGCGGGCCGGCCGAACGGCTGGCGCCGGCGGCGCCGGAGCGGCTGGTACGCGCGTTGAACGAGCGCCTGTCGGTCGCCGCTTCGGGGCAGGTCGGCTGGGTCGAGCTCGATCGACTGGCGGCCGAAATCGGCTTGCGCAACTGGGCGGCGGAGCGGTTCTACGCCAGCGCCAAACTGCCTTTCGACCCCCGTTTCCTCCCCGAGTACCTGGCCGCGTTCCGAGGCGCCTGGCGCGCCGTGAACGGTCGGGCGAAGCGTGCCCTGGTGCTCGATCTGGACAACACCCTGTGGGGCGGCGTCATTGGCGACGACGGCGTGGACGGGATCGTGCTGGGGCCTGGTTCGGCAGTGGGTGAGGCCTTTGCCGCCTGGGGCCGCTACCTGAAGGAGTTGCGCGCCCGAGGGGTCGCGCTAGCGGTATGCAGCCGCAACGATCCGGCCCTGGCCGCGGCCGCGTTCGCCCATCCGCACTCTGTCCTCGGCATCGCCGATTTCGCGGCGTTCGAGTGCTCGTGGGATGACAAGGTGCAGGGCCTGGGGAGAGTGGCCCGGGCGCTGAACCTGGATGTGAGCGCGCTCGTCCTGGCGGACGACAACCCGGCCGAGTGCGCGATGGTGCAAGAGTTCCTGCCGCAGGTGGGTGTCGCCTGCCTCGGCGCTGATCCGAGTGCGTTCACCGCTTTGCTCGAACGCGGGCATTGGTTCGACATGCCTCGCTACACCACGGAGGATTTGCACCGTGGCGACGCCTTCCGCGCGCGGCGCGAGGCGGAGAGCCAGCGTCCTGCCGATGGCGATCTGGGCACGTTCCTGGCAAAGCTCGAGATGCGCGGGCGAGTGTGGCATGCGACCTCCGCCGACCTGGCACGCATCAGTCAGCTTGAGCAGAAGACGAACCAGTTCAACCTGACGGGCCGGAGATACACCGAGGCAGCACTTGCAGCCTTTCTCGAACAGCCGCGTGCCGTCGTGCTAGCTTTCCGGCTGATCGACCGCTTCGGGGATCACGGGTTGGTGTCGTCGCTGGTGGCGCTGCCTGACGGCGACGGCCTGCGCATCGACAGTTGGGTGATGAGCTGCCGCGTGTTCGCGCGCACGGCGGAGCCGTTCGTCCTCCGGCGGCTGCTCGACATCGCGCATCAGGCCGGCTTCGCGCGGCTGATCGGCGAATATCTGCCAACGCCGCGCAACGAGGTCGTGGCCGGCCTGTTTGCCCGTCTCGGGTTTTGCCGCGTTGCCGGTTCGGATACGCTGTGGGAACGCAAGGTGGCGCCGCCGCAGGAGTTGGGGCCGGAAGCCTGGATCGAACCTGACCCGTGACGCATGGGCCAGTCGGTTTCAGTCGATGTGCCGGCTCACCGTTGACCGCTCGCCGGTCCGCGATCAGAGCCGACGGGCATGTCAAACGCTCCGCAACGCGCCGAGCCATTCCGTCACGAGGCGGCTCGTGTCCTCGCGCCGCCAGGCCGCGTGGAGGTGTACTGTCAAAGGATACCAGGGCAGATCGCCGAGAACGACATCGGGCGATCGGACGATCTTGCGCATGCTCGCCTGAACCAGCGCAAAGCCGAGACCCGCCGCGGCCAGGCCGAGGCTCGTCGCCGGATCGCCTGCCTCGAAACGCAGGTCGGGCGTGAATCCTGAGGCGGCGCAGGCGCTCAGGAACCGGTCCCCGGCCCCCGGATTGAGCGCGCGGGGACGGGAGACCCAGGGCTGGCCATCGTCGGGGATTGGACTTGCCACCGCGCGCACGCTCCTCGGGTCTGGCAACAAGGTCACGATCACCGGACGCAACGAGCAAAAACTGAAGGACGTCCAGACCTCGTCACAGGGCGACCTTCCCGTTCTTGCCATGAATGCCGCCGACAGTGCCAGCGTGCGAGGTGCCTTCGAGCGGGTTGGCCCGTTCGATCATCTCGTCCTGACCTTCGGGAGCGGCAAGGGCGCGGGGCCGTTCGCCTCCGTCAGTCTCGCCGATGTTCGGCAGGGTTTCGAGGAGAAGGTCTTTCCGCATTTCGCTTGCGCGCAGTGGCGTTGCCGTTTCTGAACAAGAACGGCAGCTCGCCGCATGCGGCGGTTGGGCCCATGTCGGCCATGCCGGGACGACGGTATCGGTGCCGCCAATCGGCCATCGCAGCACTCGTGCCGATCCTCGCCGTCGAATTGAGGCCGCTCCGGGTCAACTGCGTGTCTCCAGGCTTCATCTGCGACCTGGTGGGATTTCCTGACGACTGAGCAGAAGGCCTCGTTTTCAGCGGATTTCGCCGCGAAAGCGCCGGTCGGCGTGTCGGCAACTCGGCGACATCGCGCAGGCCTCGCTTCCTTCTTCGACCCCGGCCATGAAGGAGGTATCATCTGCGTGGCGGCCGTCGACTGGCCGCCGTGGTGGATGCGCAACTGACCTCGGCATGGCACCCGCCCCCGTCTCTTCCTCGAGGCGGGGCAGCCGAGCAGTCGTCCTTCAGTCCAGGTGCCGGCTCACCGTCGCCCGCTCGCCGATCAACCCGCGCGGCCGGAACAGCAGCACCAGCACCAGCACCACACCGATCGCCACCACCCGCAGGCTGGCCCCGCGCGCCTGCCACTCGGGCGGCCAGCACCGCCCCCAGCGCGGTGCCGGTGAAAGTCCATACGCCCCACACCACAACCGCACCGAGCAGCGCGCCGAAATTGTTGCCCGAGCCGCCGATCACCAGCATCACCCAGACCTGAAAAGTCAGTGCCGGCAGGAAGTTCTCGGGCGCCACGAAGCCGAAGAACTGTGTTTGCATCGCCCCCGCGAGGCCCATCAGCGCCGAGCCGATGACGAAGGCCTGCAAACGGAACTGGTCCGGAGCCTTGCCGAGCGAGGCGGCCGCCATCTCGTCCTCGCGCAATGCGCGCAGCACGCGGCCCCATGGGCTGCGCACCAGCCGTTCCAGGGCGACGAAGCACAGTGCCGTGACCGCGGCGACCAGCGCCAGATTGGCCAGCCCGAACGGCAGCGCGCGCCCGACGAGCGACGCGAATGGGCGCGGGATCAGCGCGATGCCGAACGGGCCGCCGGTCAGGCGTTCGGCGTTGAGCGCCACGAGTTGCAGGCTCGCGGCGGCGCCGAAGGTGGTGATCGCCAGATAATCCGCGCGCAGCCGCAGCGTGATCGCGCCGACGATCAACGCCGCCAGGCCGGACAACAGCGTCGCCAGCAGCCAGCCGGCGGCGATCGGCCAGCCGAATCCGCCCCAATGCTGCGGCGACGGAGCGGCCGTCACAAGTGCGGTTGTGTAGGCGCCGATCGCCACGAACCCGGCGACGCCGACGTTGAACAATCCGGCGCTGCCCCATTGCAGATTCAGCCCCAGCACGGCGATGCCCAGCATCAGCGCCAGCGTGAGGAAGAACGAGCCATAGCTGAGCAGGCTCGCGATCATGCGCCGCGTCCGAACAGGCCCTGCGGACGCACCAGCAGCACCGCCAGCAGTACCAGGAACCCCACCGCCGCGCGATACTCGGCGCCGACGATCGGCACAGCCGCAGCCTCGGCGATGCCCACCAGCAGGCCGCCCGCCATCGCACCCGGCACGCTGCCGATGCCGCCGACGATGGCCGAGGCGAACAGCGGCAGCAGGATGTCGAAGCCCATATAAGGCCGCACCTGCACCAGCACGCCCAGCAGCACGCCCGCAGCAGCCGCGAGCGCGCCGCCGATCGCCCATGCGGCCCAGACGATGCCGCTCGACATCGATGCCGCCGATGCGCGCGAGCGATGCGTTCTCGCTCACCGCACGCATCGCCCGCCCGAGCCAGGTGCGCGTCATCAGCAGATGCAGAGCCGCCATCAGCACGATCGCCGTGCCAGCACCGCCAACTGGTCCCACGTGGCGCGCAGGCCGGGGGCGAGGCGCACGCCCATCGCGATCTCGCGGCTGTAGTAGAGGGGCTGCGGCCCGAAGGCGAACTCCAGGATGCTGCGCAGCGCCATCGAGGCGCCGAAGCTCGCGATCACCAGCACGATCTGCGTGCCGTGCGCGCGCAGCCGGCGGAACACGGCCCAGTCCAGCAGCACGGCCAGGGCACCCGTTGCCAGCATCGCGATCGGCAGGGCCAGGACAAGGCGCCAGCCAAAGGTGAAGCCGCCGAGCGGATCGCCGCCCAGCAGCGTACCCAATGCCGACGCCGTCACCAGCGCCGCGTAGGCGCCGAAGGTGACGAACTCGCCTTGCGCGAAATTGGCAAAGCGCAGAATGCCGTAGGTGAGCGTCAGGCCGATCGCGCCGAGCCCGAGCATCGCCCCGGTCAGCACGCCATCGAGCAGGATTTGCAGGTTCATGCGGCGCGACGCCCGCCGAGATACAGGGCGGCGACCCGCGGATCATCGAGCAGGGCTGGCGCCGCTGCCTTCGTGCGCCACGCGACCCTCGACCAGGATGCAGGCGCGGTCGGCGACGGACAGCGCCGCGCGCGTGTTCTGCTCGACCAGCAGCACCGCGACGCCCGAGTCGCTGATTTGGCGCGAGATGCCGCATCACCTGTTCGACGAGTTTCGGCGACAGCCCGGCGGATGGCTCGTCCAGCATCAGCACGCGAGGTTCGACGACCAGCGCGCGGGCGATCGCCAGCATCTGCCGCTGACCACCCGAGAGCCGCCCGGCGAGGCCGCCGCGCGCCGCGCGCCAGATCGGGAAACATCTCCAGCATCGCGGCGATGCGCGCGGGCCGCCGCGCACGCGGCAGCATCGACGCGGCGAGCGAGAGATTGTCGGCGATGCTGAGACGCGGCAAAGACGTTCTCGGTCTGCGGCACGAAAGCGATCCCCTGTGTCACGCGCAGATGTGCAGGCGTGCGGCTGATGTCCGCACCATCCAGCATTACCGTCCCGCGCTCGATCGGCACCAGCCCGGCCAGCGCCTTGACCAGCGTGGATTTGCCGGCACCGTTCGGCCCCAGCAGCACGAGCAGCTCGCCTGCCGAGAGCGCGAGCGACAGCGCCGCGCACGATGGCGAGGCCCGGCTCGTAGCCGGCCACCAGGTCGCGCACGGCAAGCAGCGTGCCGGTCATCAGCCCAGATAGGCTTCGGCGACGCGCCGATCGCCCATCACCTCGGATGGCGAGCCGGAGGCGAGCAGCCGGCCCGCCGCCATCACATGCACCCGCCCGCACAGGCGCGCGACGAAGTCCATGTTGTGCTCGACGATCAGGAACGTCAGGCCGCGCGCGTTGAGCGCACGGATATGCGCCACGATCTCCTCGAGCAGGCTCGGGTTTACGCCCGGCCGCCGGCTCGTCCAGCAGCAGCAGGCGCGGCTCGGCCATCAGCACGCGCGCCAGTTCCAGCAGCTTGCGCTGGCCGCCGGATAATTTCGCGGCCGGCTCGCCTGCCAGCGGGCCGAGCGCCACGAAGTCGATGATCTCGCGCGCACGCGCCAGGGCCCGACGCTCCTGCCGGGCGACGGCACCTGGACGGAGCCAGTTGGCGATTGGCCGCTCGCCCTGCTGGCGTTGGGCCGCCAGCATGACGTTCTCCAGCACCGTCATGCCGGGGAATGGGCGCGGGATCTGGAAGGTGCGGCCGATGCCGAGACGCAGCCGGCGATGCACCGGCTCGTGGGCGATCTCCTGGCCCTCGATGGCGATGCGGCCGGAGGAGGGCGGCAGGCTGCCGGCGATCAGGTTGAACAGCGTGGTCTTGCCGGCGCCGTTGGGGCCGATCAGTCCGGTGATGGAGCCGCTCTCGACCGCGAAGGACACGTCATCGACCGCCAGCGTGCCGCCGAACCGGCGGCACAACCCGCTCAGGGCCAGCATCGGGGGCGAGGTCGGGGTTGCATGTGCGGGCACGGTATGCACGATCGGCCGGCTCCCCCACAAGGTCAGGACATGGCAGCCGGCACCGATCGCGACGACAGTTTCGAGCTGTTCGACCTGCGCGTGGAGGTGATCTGCCCGCCTGGGGCAGCGCATCCTGTGCGGCGCCCGGTCGGGGGACTACTTCGAGTTGCGCGGCGAGATGCTGCATCTGCCGGACGGGCAGGGCATCTCGATCTACTCGCTCGCGGCCGTGCTGCCGCTGCTGGCGGCCAAGCAGCGGCCCACGCATCCGAACGACTGGATGAGCACGGACGCGGACATCGCCTGTCCCGACCCGAATTGCCCGAGCCGCCTGCGCATCACCCGCACCGGCACGCGCCGCTTCCGCCATGCCGAGACGACGGCAACGCCCCGGTGATCGAGACCACGACGCTTGCTCCCGACTATACCATCTCGCGCCTGATCAAAGGTGGGTGGCAGCTTGCCGGCGGCCATGGCGCGACCGCGCACGATTCGGCGCTGGCGGACATGGCGGCCTATGTCGAGGCCGGAATCACGACGTTCGATTGCGCCGACATCTATACCGGCGTGGAATCGCTGATCGGCGATTTCCGCCGGACGCTGGACGCCGGACGCCGCGAGCGGCTGCGCGTGCATACGAAGTTCGTGCCCGATCTGGCGCTGCTGCCGCGCATCGACCGCGCGCATGTGCGCCACATCATCGCGCGCAGTTGCGAGCGGCTGGGGCAGGAGCGGCTCGATCTCGTGCAGCTCCATTGGTGGGACTACGACCAGCCGCGCCTGATCGACACCGCGCTGTGGTTGCGCGAGTTGCAGGACGAGGGCCGCATCGCCCTGCTGGGCGGCACCAATTTCGACGCGGCCCATGCAGCCGCTGTTGCGCAGCGCGGGCGTGCGTCTGGCGACGATGCAGGTGCAGTATTCCGTGCTGGACGCGCGGCCGGACGGACAACTATCGGCGCTGTGCGCGCAGAGTGGGATGCGCCTGCTGTGCTACGGCACCGTGGCCGGCGGGTTCCTGTCGGAGCGCTGGCTGGGCGCAGCCGAACCCGTGGGGCCGCTGGAGAACCGGTCGCTCACCAAATACAAGCTGGTGATCGACGATACCGGCGGCTGGGACTGGTTCCAGGCATTGCTGCGCGGGCTGGCGCGGATCGGCGCGCGCCACGGCGTCGGCATTGCGTCGGTTGCAAGCCGCTATGTGCTGGACCTGCCCCATGTGGCGGCGGTGGTCGTGGGCGTACGCAATCGCGCGCATCTGGCGCAGCATCGGGCGCTGTTCGATGTCCGGCTGGACGCGGCCGACCGTGCCGCGCTCGACACCGTGCTGGCGCAGCGCCGTCCGCTTGCCGGGGACGTGTATGCGCTGGAACGCGACCGCACGGGGCGGCACGGACGCATCATGAAATACGACCTGAGCGACGCATGAGAGAACAAAGGGGTGGAACGATGAAAATGTTAGCATGTGCGGCGGCGGCGGCGCTTGCTCGCCGCGACGCCGGCGATGGCGGCGGATTGCACGGTCAAGGTGGGCGTGGTCATGGAACTGACCGGCCCGGCCGGCGCGTATGGCCAGGCCGGCGCCAAGGCGGTCGAGATGGCGTTCCGCGATCTGAACGAGGCGGGCGGCGTGCTTGGCTGCAAGCTCGTCACCGACACGCGCGACGATCAAAGTCAGGGTACGGTCGCCGTGGACGCGGCGCGCCAACTCGTGGATATCGAGCATGTGCCGGTCATCATCGGCGGCATCATCTCTTCGATCACGGTGCCGGTGCTGACGGCGGTGACGGCCCCGGCCGGCGTGGTGCAGGTCTCGCCCGCTTCGACCTCGCCCACGCTCACCGAGCTGGGACGGGACGGCAAGACGCACGGCATGTTCTTCCGCACCATCACCTCGGACGCGCTGCAAGGCGTCGCGGCCGCCCGCTATGCGCTGGACCTCGGCCTCAAGCAACTCGCGATCATCCACGTCAACAACGATTTCGGCGTCAACATGACGCGCGAGTTCACCGCCGCGTACAAGGCGCTGGGCGGCACCGTCGTTTCCGACACGCCGTACAACGAAAAGCAGTCGTCGTACGACGCGGAGGTGACGCAGGCGATGGCGGGCAACCCGGACGGCCTCTATCTCATCAGCTATCCGGTGGATGGCGCGACCATAGCGCGCGCCTGGATCAGCCAGGGCGGTCCGCGGAGGTTCCTGCTGAACGACGGCATGAACAGCGGCGACTTCATCTCGGCGGTGGGTGCGAAGTATCTGAGCGACGCGCATGGAACCTCGTCGGGCACCGAGGACAGCAAATCGACCGCGTATTTCAATGCCAACTACAAGGCGTTCTCGAATCTCGATCCAGGCTCGCCGGCCGCGGTGCAGTCGTATGACGCGGGTGCGATCGTGGGCCTTGCCATCGCCGCCGCAGGGCACGCCGACAGTGCGGCAATCCGTGACGCCATCTACAAGGTGACGGATCCGAACGGCACCGAGGTCACGGCCGGCCCGGATGGGTTCCGCAAGGCGCTGGCACTTCTGAAGCAGGGCAAGCCGATCCGCTATGTCGGCGTGATCGGACCGATCCGCTTCGACCAGTACGGCGACATCACCGGCCCCTTCGCGGAATGGACAATCGAGAACGGCAAGGTGGTCACAAAGGGAATGCTGACCACCGCCGACGTGGACCGCATCCGGGCGCAGATGGGGAAGTAGCGCCGCCGTCTTCGCGCCCGGATCCCGACTCCCTTTGGGAGAGGGTTGGGTGAGGGCCGCGATGAACTGCCTGCAGTTCACCCGGGCGCCAGAAAGTGCTCCAGCACCTCGACGCGCGATGCAGCGTCGCGCCGGTCGGCAACGGCAAGCGCTTCGAGACCGAAGCCGATCTCGCGCGGGTCGCCGCCGCCGGTATGGCCGGCCAGGCTGTAGGGCGGGGCCGTGAAGGTCACCAGCAGCTCGGGTCCGACGGCCGAGCGGTCGAGCGGTACGCGCACCAAACGGCGCTGGCCGGGATACAGTGTCACGGGGGACAGGGGCCGCCCGGCCGCCTGCACGTGCAGCACCTGCTCGGCCGGACCGCCGCGCACCAGCAGGTAGAGCACGGTCTCGCGCGGTCGGCCGGGCAAGGTGAACAGCAGTTGCGCCTGTGCCAGCCGCGACCAACCGCCCCAATCCTCCGCGGCGTGCCAGCCGATACCGTGCCGAAGGGGATCGCCATCCTCGGCGCCTGTGGCGGCGCCGCGTCGATGCCGGCCAAGGCTGTAGATGCGGCCGGTCTGAACAGCGAACGGAGCATTGCCGGCAGCCGCGCGCACCGGCGCCTCGCGCACCGTGGAGACGAGCTGCGCCAGCACGTCGCTCCACGCGCGCGGCCGGTGGCGAGCGCGGATGCGGGCCTCCATCTCGCCGCGCCATGCCCGATCCAGCATCCGTTCGACCTGGGCGCAGAACGCCTCCTGCGAGCCGGGCTCGTAATAGGCCGCGAATGCGCCGCCGGCCTCGGGCAACGAGGTGTGGTCCGGTACCAGCGGCACCCGCCCGTGGCTCAGGCTCTCGGTGATCGGCAGCCCCCAGCCCTCGTAGTGCGAGCAGTAGACGGTGAACTGAGCGGTGCGGTACAGTGCCGCAATGTCATGGTCGGGCAACGTGCCAAGCAGCCGCACCCGATCGGCCAGTTTCGGGTGCACGTGAAGCCAGTTCAGCGTGTAGTCGAACAGCCAGCCCTGCTTGCCGACGCAGAGCAGGTCCGGCACCGCGTCGCCGTGCCGCTCGACCAGCTCGCGCCAGCACTTGAAAACGAACAGATGGTTCTTGCGCGCCTCGAGTGTCGCCACGAACAGCGCGAAAGGGCGGCGGATGCCCAGCGTGGCGTGGGTCGCGGCGTCGAGCCGCGCCGCCGTCACCGCTCCCGGTTGCGGTCCGTCGTCGAACCGTGCGTCCAGCCGGACCACGTGCGCGGTGACGGGCTGGCCGCATTGCGCAGGCCCCAGCAACGCTATGTCGCGCGCGGTGTGCGCGGAGTTCGCCAGGACCAGGTCTGCGTTGCGCATGGTCTCGCCGAACCAGGTCGCGAACTCCGCCACCAGGCTGGCCGAGCAGGTCTCCGGCACGCGCATCGGAATGCAGTCATGCACGAAGGCGGCGTACAGCACGCCGCGCTCGCGTTGCAGGTGCTTCACGTAGCGCAGGTAGTCGGGAATCCACCACGAGCTGCCGATATTCACCAGCATGTCGCCTGGAATGAAGGAGGCCGCCGGCCCGGTCGCGACGCTCTGCCGCAGTGCCGTGGTCAGCGCGCGCCACGCCTCGTCGTCGCTGCCGGGTGAAGCGGTCGAGGCGTGACAGGCCGCACGGCACACCGACGCCAGCAGCACGTCGGGAATGGCGACCCAGCAGCGCCGCTGCATATCGAAGCTGCACGCCGCCAGCCGCTCGGTGGCCGTTCCCAACCCGTGTTCGAGGCTCGCGCGAAACAGGCCGATCTGCACACGCTGGATGCCGGTCGGTACCCGGTTGTCCTCGAAGTAGTGAACCAGGTCGGTATAGTCGAACCATACCGTCCCTGTGCGCCGCTCGCGCGTCGAGCCAGCAGCCGGGGCAGGTTCGGTGCGGGACCGATGTGGACGGAGCAGCCGCGCGGCTCGCGTGATAGTGGCATCATCAGGCCGACTGATGACCTTCGTATCGTCCATCGCGTTTGTTCGCCCTTTCGACCCGACAATTCGTTCGAGCGGGCACTGAAAGGCTGGAACCGGGTCAGTGACGAAATCGTTTTTTCGGGATCAATGCGGAAGTAAAACATCCGTAAAATATCCATTAATTGCATTTGTGCCGAGGAACAGGCCAGAGCCCTTCTGGCTGGTCATCGCCCCAGGCGCTTCAACAGGTCGAGTTGCCAACGCATCTCCTCCGGAGCGAGTGGAAAATCGCCGCTCGAAGTCGCGCGCAGGGCGCCGTTGGGGGCCAGCCCGCCCAGCACGTCCTGCACGAGACGGCCGAGCCCGCATCGTAAATCCCGCGGCCCAGACCAGACTGACCAAACCCTTGGCACTGCGCAGCGTGGCGGCCCGTTCAACGACCGCGACCGGCACGTCCCCCGCGACCGCGAGCAGCGCCGCGCACAACCGCGCATCGCCACGTTGCGCGGCCGCCAGTACCGCCAACTCGTCGAGCCGGTTGTCACGGAGCAGCGTCCGCGCACTCGCCATTGCTTCGTCCATGCTCGCGGGGTGACGTGGCGGGAAAGTGGGAGCGGCCGGTTGCAGGCGCTCGGTCAGACGCTGTTGCAACTCGGCCATGATTGCCGGGTCCAGGTCGCAGCGACCGGCGAGCACTTCCAGCAGCCCCGTGGCGACGAACTCCGACAGCGCGCGAGCCGCGGCAGCGCTCAGCCGAGGACGCCGCGCCAGCGGGTCGTGCCAGTCCTCGTGCGCCGCGGCACGCGCCGCCAGGGCGTCGAGCGTCGCCTCGCGGATCGCGGCGGAGTGGTTGCGGAGCAGGGCCGCGATGGCGCCATGGTTGGCGGTCGCGGCGATCGCATCGGCCACCGACTCGTCCAGCCCGGGGCGGCGGGCGACAGCCAGGGCGGTGCACGGGCCTGCTGGCCGGTCCAGCAGACTCAGCAGATCGTCGGCCGTCAGCAGCGGCGAGAGGCGGATGACCTGCTCGCTCACGGGAATGGCGGCATCGCGCGCAAGCCGCAGGATCAGCTCGCGCGGCGCCTGCGGCATGTCCTTCACGACGTCTGCGATCGCAGCGCGCACGCGCACCGCCTCGTCCTCGACCAGCACGGTGAGAGTGGACAGCGCATGCTCGCGCAGCCGTTCACGTTCGGGGCCGCAGACGTGCGGCAGCAATGTCGCCAGCTTATGGGCGAGCAAGGCGCGAACACGGGCATCGCCATCCGTGGCTATCCGAGAGTCGAGACCCGCCGGCGCGGACGGATTGAGGGCAACGGCCGCCCGTACCGTTACCAGCGGATCGGTGGCTAATGCGTGCAACAACTCGGCGGAGGTCTCGGGGCTGGCGGCGAGGCGCACTCGCGCAGTCTCGTCGCGGGTGGGGTCGCGCCGGGGGGCGAGCGAGATCGCAGGCGCTGGCCGCATCACCAGCCGTCCGATCTCGAAACGCGCCAATGGCCGCGGCCGGCGCGCTTCACCTCGTACATGATCTGGTCCGCGCGGTGCATCAGCGTGTCGATATCCTCGCCGCGACCCGGCCAGCGCGTAGCGATGCCGATCGACATGCTGACGCCCGGCCCCTGCAGTTCGCAGAGGTGCGCGAGGGAGCGCGGTCCCTCGATACGCAGCATCTCGGCACGCTCGGCGGCGGTCAGCTCATCGGCTCCGTCCAGCCAGAGCGCGAACTCGTCGCCGCCCAGCCGCGCCACGAGGTCGGCCGGGCGAACCGCCGCACGCAGCAGATTGGCGGCGATGCACAGTGCGTCGTCGCCAACATCGTGGCCGAGGGCGTCGTTGAGGCGCTTGAAATTGTCCAGATCCACGAACATCAGCGTGCCGGGTACGCCCTCGCGGTCCAGGCGCTCCACCCGGCGGCTCAGCTCGTCGAGGAACGCGCGGCGGTTGAGCAATCCGGTCAGCGGGTCGGTGCGCGCCTGTCGCGCCATTTCCTGCTGGATCGATTCGTGTTCGAGGATGACACGCACGAGACCGGTGATCGAACCGATCAGCGCCAGGTCGTCGTCGTCCCAGGCCCGGCCCTCCGGGCTGCGCCACAGCACAAGCCCGGCACGCCCGCCGAACCGGGTCTGGCAGGGGCAGGCCAGCAGCCTGCGCCGGTCGGGAGCGATGGCGTGGGCGCCGTCCGGGCCGCCTTGCCGGAGCAGCAGCAGGGCCGGGCGCAGCACCCCCGCTGCGTCATGGCCGGTATGGTGCAGCACGGCCTCGCCCGGGCAGTCGAGAACCGCGGCACCCTCGGCGCCGATCGCGCCGCACAGCGCCTCGAGTGTCACCTGCATCATGCGCGGCGCCAGTACCTCCTGGCGCATCCGCCACAGGATATGGTCCACGATGTCGGTACGGCGCAGCGCGGTGGCGATCGCTCCCTCGCCCCGGTCGCGTTCGGTGATGTCCTGACCGACCCCGCGCGAGCCCACCACATGCCCGGCGCTGTCCAGCAGCGGGGCGACCGAGAAGGAGAGGCAGGCGAGGCCGCCATCCTGCCGCCGCACCCAGGCGCGCTGGCCGCGCAGCGGGGCCGCGGCCCGAAACGGATCGAAACCGGCGTCGGGGCCGCCCTGGCCGCTGGCCAGCAGCAATTTCGCGGATTGGCCGACCAGCGTGTCCGCGGACCAGCCGAGCACCGCCGTAGGGGCCACGAATACGAAGCAGCCCTGTGCATCCGTCTCGAACGCGAGGTCGGTGGCAAGGGTCACCAGGTGCCGCCAGCGCTGCCGGCTGTCGAGCAGCGCGTCACGCAGGGGATCGCCGCGCAGCGCCGGTACTGTCCGCGTCGGCCTCGGCTACCGCCGAAGCGGTCTTAGGCGCCCGTCCTGGCTGGCGAACTGCTCGCCGGGCTGGCGCTCGGACGTCTCTCATGCGCGTTCATGCTCCATGAGCGCGCCATTGGACCCGAGCCGGATGAATCGAAGGTTATCGAGGCGGTCGTGCCGCCCTTTCCTCGCCCGATTGACAACGCTCCGGCCCGCTGAGCATCGTCCGCCCCGTTCGCCCCAGACCCCAGCCGTGAGGCCGCCAGCATGACCGACCATCCGCTCCGCGCGGCGATCGAGGCCCTGTGGGCGCAGCGCGACCAACTGGACGGACAGACGCAGGGTCCGGACCGCGAGCTGGTCGAGCAGGTCCTGGCGGCGCTGGGGCGGGGCGAGCTGCGGGTCGCGGCACCCTCGACTGAAGGGCGGAATGCGCCGGATGGCGCCTGGATCGTCCACGAATGGCTCAAGAAGGCGGTGCTGCTGTCCTTCCGCCTGAACGACAGCGGTCTGATGCCCGGCCCTGGTGGCGCCCCGGTGTTCGACAAGGTGCCGATGAAGACCGTGGGCTGGGATATCGAGCGGTTTCGCGCGGCGGGCTTCCGCGCCGTGCCCGGGGCCGTGGTGCGGGCCGGCGCCTATGTGGCGCCGGGGGTCGTGCTGATGCCCAGCTTCATCAATATTGGCGCTCATGTCGGTGCCGCCACGATGATCGACACCTGGGCCACCGTGGGCAGTTGCGCGCAGATCGGCGCCCGCTGCCACATCAGCGGCGGTGCCGGCATCGGCGGGGTCCTGGAGCCGTTGCAGGCCGCCCCGGTGGTGATCGAGGATGATTGTTTCGTGGGCGCGCGCAGCGAAGTGGCCGAAGGCGTGCGCGTCGAGCGCGGCAGCGTGCTGTCGATGGGCGTGTTCATCGGCGCCTCGACCCGCATCATCGACCGCGCCACCGGCGAGGTGTTCATGGGCCGCGTGCCGCCCTATTCGGTGGTGGTGCCTGGCACCATGCCGGGGCGCCCGCTGCCGGACGGCTCGCCCGGCCCCGGCCTGGCATGTGCGGTGATCGTCAAGCGGGTGGACGAGCGCACCCGCGCCAAGACCTCGATCAACGAATTGCTGCGCGAGTGATCGCGGACGCGCACGATCCGCTGCCGCTGGCGCGGGCGCTGATCCGCTGCGCATCGGTGACCCCGGCGGATGCGGGGGCGCTCGATGTGGTGCAGGCGGCGCTGGAGCCGATCGGCTTCAGGGTGGAGCGCCTGGTGTTCGGGGAGACGCCGAACCTGTACGCGCGGCGCGGACAGGGCAGCCCGCATTTCTGTTTCGCGGGCCATACCGATGTGGTGCCGCCTGGCGATCCGGCATTGTGGCGCCATGATCCGTTCGCGGCAGAGGTCGTGGGCGATGTGCTGTACGGCCGCGGCGCCTGCGACATGAAGGGTGCTGTTGCCGCCTTCGTCGCCGCCTGCGCCCGGCACGCCGAGCATTCGGGCTCCATCAGCCTGCTCATCACCGGCGACGAGGAAGGGCCGGCCGCCGACGGGACAGTGCGCGTCCTGGACTGGCTGGCCGAGCGGCATGAGATCCCCGATTTCTGCCTGGTCGGAGAGCCAACCAACCCGCATCGGCTGGGCGAGATCGTGAAGATCGGGCGGCGCGGCAGCCTCACAGCACGGATCATCGTCCACGGCGTGCAGGGCCACAGCGCCTATCCGCAGCGGGCGGACAATCCCGTGCATCGACTGACCCGGGCACTCGCGGCGATGATCGCGGAGCCTCTCGACGATGGCACGGACTGGTTCGAGCCCTCGACGGCGCAGATCACCAGCATCGACGTCGGTAATCCGGCGAGCAACGTGATTCCGGCCGCCGCGCGCGCGACGCTGAACATCCGCTTCAACGACCGCCATACCGGCGCCTCGCTTGAACGGTGGCTGCATGCCGTGCTGAGCGGGCACGCCGAACGGTTCCAGCTTGCCGTGTCGGTCAGCGGCGAGAGCTTCCACACGCGCCCCGCGCAATGGACCACAGCGCTGTGCCAGGCCATCGCCGGGGCGACCGGCATCGCGCCGCGTCTCGACACGGGGGGCGGCACATCGGACGCGCGCTTTATCGCTCGCTATTGCCCGGTCGCCGAGTTCGGGCTTGTCGGCAGCACCATGCACCAGGCGGATGAATGCGTGCCGGTCGCTGACTTGCGCCAGCTCGCCGAGATCTATGCGGACGTGCTGGCGGCGCTGCTGCGGTGACGGCCTCTCTCGTCAACGTGGTGCGCGGGCTGTTGCTGCTGGCCCGGTTCGATGCGTCCGGTTTTCGCCATCTCGGCGGCGGGGCGCAGGACGTGCTGGCCAGCCTTGCGCCATTGCTGGCCTTCCCACTGGTGTTCGGTGTGCTGGCGCTGCTGGGCGGCGGCGACGCGCATGATCTGGCGGCGCTGCCGGCCGCCGTCGCCCTGCTGCTGTTGCCGCTGGTAGCCTCCGAGACGATGGCCAGGCGCTGGGCTCGCGACGCGCAATGGGGGCGATTCGCGGTCGCTTTCAACTGGTCGCTCTGGACGACGACCCTGGCGACACTTGTCGTGTTCCTGCTGGCAGGGTTGCTGGCCGGCGCCGGACTGCCGCAGCGCCCGCTGGCGATTGCGGCGCTGCTGGTCGTGCTGGCCTATCAGTTCGGGCTGCATTGGTTCCTCGCCTATCGCGGCCTTGATCTGTCGCCCGGCCGTGCGGCGCTGCTGGTGGTGGTGATCGATGCCCTGACGACGGCGCTGCTGTTGCTGTTCCTGCTGCTGGAGCAGGCGTTCCAGTTTGGCGTCAGCGGTTGACCGACTATGCGGTGAAACCTGCATCGCGCAGGCGCGTCAGGGCCTCGCTCAACTCGGCGCGGCTTCGCGCCGCGGTGAGGCTGAGGCGGATTCCTTCCGGCGCCTCGCGCGTGACCGCAAACAAGGAGGAGGCAACGACGTCCACGCCGGCCGCCAGACAGCGCGCGGCCGCGGCATCTGATCCGGACGTGAGCCGCAGCCATAGGTGAGGGCCAGGCAGGTCGGACCGAATGCCCGCCAGTCCCAGCACGCGGCGCGCCCGCGCGTGCCGGGCCGCCACTTCGAGGCGCTGCCACGCGACGCGCCGGGCCGCGGTACCGTCCTCGATCCAGCGGGAGGCGATTTCAGCCATCAGCGGCGCGACCGGCCAGGCCGTGGCGTGCACTTCTTCGGCCAGGGCACGGACGGGCGCACAGGCGCCTGCAACAAAGCCGACGCGCAGGCCTGCCGCGACCGTCTTCGAGAGGCTCGTGACCACGATGCCCTGTTCCCGCAGAAGGGCGGCGAGCGGCGGGCGATCCAGCAGCGCCCCGTACACGTCGTCCTCGATGACCCACAACCGATTCCGGCGCGCGACCTCCGCCACATCTCGGCGGCGTGTCTCGCCCATGACGGCACCGGTCGGGTTCTGCAAGGTCGGCACGAGCACCGCGACCTTGGCGCCCGTTGCGCGCGCGGCGCGGTCCAGCGCCTCCGGCAACACCCCCTCGTCATCCATCTCGATACCGTGCAAAGGCAGACGAAGCTGGCGCGCGGCCGCCTTTATGCCCGGGAACGTCAGCTCCTCCACCACTACCGCGTCACCTGGCGCACACAGGCCGAGCAATGCCGCTGCCAGCGCGGCTTGTGCGCCGGCGCACGGCACCACGTCGGCCGGGCGCAGGTGCAGCGCGCGCGAGGCAAGCCAGGTGGAGCCAGCCAGTCGCACCCGTTGCAGCAGCGAGGCCGCATGATAGCCGACAGCCTCGTGCCGAGCGCGCCTTCACGCGCCAGGGCCATGAGCGTGGCTCCAGATCCGCTATCGTCCGGATCGACGGCGGGCACGTTGGTCGAGAGGTCGATCGGCATGACCGCGTCCGCGACGCTCGCCTTGAGAGCGAACAGGGCAGCCTCGCGGCTTCCGGCCAGCACGTAGGTGCCTCGCCCGACCTCGCCCGAAATCAGGTGCCGCCGCGCTGCTTCGCGGTAGGCCTGCGTCACCGTACTGGTGTTCACGCCGATCCGCCAGGCGAGGTCGCGGTGGGTGGGCAGCCGAGTGCCGGGCGCCAGCGCGCCCGCCTCGATCGCCTCCGCGAGCGCCTCGACCAGAGCCAGATAGCGCACCGGGTTTCGGCCGCTGAGAGTGGGGGTCCACATCTTGTCTGCCAGACAATGTTGGCATTGACCCACACAATCGCAGGACTGCGAGGGTGGCTGTCAACGTCCTTTACTCGGAGGCTCTTGCCCGTGTTCGACCTGCCCGCGCTCGAGGAAACCGCCGCCAAGGTGCACGCGGTCATGCCGCCCACGCCACAATTCGCCTGGCCGCTGCTCGCCGATCGAACCGGGGCGGAAGTCTGGGTCAAGCACGAGAACCACACGCCCACCGGTGCCTTTAAGGTGCGCGGCGGCCTGATCTATCTCGATCGGCTGAAGCGGGAGCGGCCGGGCGTGCCCGGCCTGATCAGCGCCACGCGCGGCAATCACGGCCAAAGCCTCGCCTATGCGGGGAGGCGCGCGGGCGTGCCCGTTACGATCGTCGTGCCGCAAGGTAACGGCGTGGAGAAGAACGCCGCCATGCGAGCCCTCGGCGCGGAACTGATCGAGGCAGGCCGCGATTTCGACGCGGCGCGCGAACGCGCCGCCCAGCTCGCCGCCGAGCGCAATCTGGAGACGGTCCCGCCGTTCCATCCAGACCTGATCGAGGGTGTCGCCACCTACGCTCTCGAACTGTTCCGGGCCGTTGCCGATCTTGATACGGTTTACGTTCCGATCGGCATGGGGTCGGGAATTTGCGGATTGATTCGCACGCGCGACCTGCTCGGGCTTCCGACGCGGATCGTGGGGGTCGTTTCGGCCCGTGCTCCGGCGATCGCCCTCTCCTTCGAGGCCGCGCGGATCGTCACGACGGAGACGGCGGACACGTTTGCGGACGGCGTCGCCTGCCGCGTGCCAGATCCGGCAGCCTTCGCGATCATCCAGGCCGGTGCGGATCGTATCGTGCGCGTGACGGACGCGGAGATCGCGGCGGCCATGCGTGCCTACTGGACCGATACGCACAACCTGGCCGAAGGCGCGGGTGCAGCCCCGCTTGCAGCACTTCTTCAGGAGCAGGAGCGGATGCGGGGCAAGCGCGTCGGGCTCATCCTGAGTGGGGCCAACGTCGATCTCGAGGTCGGCCTCTCCGTCATGGACACCGGCGCCGGGGCCTGCGCGCGGCGGCCTGAACTACCCGCGCCTCGACGGCCGCTTTTGAACGGATCGGTCTTCGTAGGCGACGCGCACCAAAGTCAGCCCCTGCGGCGGCGCGGTCGGACCGGCGGCGGAGCGGTCGCGCAGGGCGAGCGCCCGCGCCACCCGCTCCGGGGGCCACCGTCCTTCGCCGACCAGGCGCAAGGTGCCCGCCATGTTGCGCACCTGATGATGCAGGAAGCTGCGCGCCTCGGCCGCGATCTCGATCACCTCGCCCTGCCGTTGCACGTCGAGCCGGTCGAGCGTCCGCCACGGCGTTCTGGCCTGGCAGGCGGCGGCGCGAAACGAGGTGAAGTCGTGCCGCCCCAGCAGCAGTTTCGCCGCTTCGTGCATCGCCGCCGCGTCGAGCGGTGCCCGCACATGCCAGACCCGCCGTTCTTCCAGGGCCGGGCGGGCGGAGCGGTTCAGGATGCGATAGACGTAAGCGCGGCTCGTGGCCGAGAAGCGGGCGTTCCAGTCCGCGTCCGCCGCTGCCGCGCGCAGCACCACGCAGCGGTGCGGCAGGAGGTGGAAATTGAGCGCGTCCCGCACCGTCTCCGCCGGGCGGGCAAGCGGCAGGTCGATCTGCGCCACCTGGCCGGTCGCGTGAACGCCGGCATCGGTGCGGCCGGCGACCACGCTTTGCACCGGCGCGCCGTCGGGCCAGCTTGGCGGCGGCCTGCTCCAGGATGGCCTGGAGCGACAATCCGTTCTCCTGCCGCTGCCAGCCGACGAAATCCGTGCCGTCATATTCGAGCAGCAAGGCGTAGCGCGGCATCAGCCGAGCCTTGTGCCGGCCGGCATCGGGTGGCCGCGCAGGAACGAGGCGGCATCCATCGCGGCACCGCCGGGCGCCTGAACGCCGGTCCAGGCGCAGCGCGCCGCTCCCGCAGGCCATCGCGAGCGCGCCGTCCAGCACGTGCCCGGATCGCCGTGGCCCGGCACGGGTTCCGCCGCCAGGATCTTCGAGGGTGCCGGCGGCGAGGGCGGTGAAGGTGCCCGGCCAGGGATTGAGCGCTCGCACCTGCCGATCCAGGCCACGGTCGCTCGCGCGTCCAGTCGATCCGGCCGCTTTCGCGGGTGAGCTTCTCGGCGTAGGTGGCGCTCGCCGCGGGCTGCGGCACAGGCGCGGGTGCTTCGTCGAGCACGCGCAGCACCAGTGCCGGGCCGATCGTGGCCAGTGCATCGTGCAGTTCGCTTGCGGTCATGCGCGGCGTGATCGGCACTGCGGCGCGGAGCAGTATCGGCCCGGTATCGAGGCCCGCATCCATTTGCATGATCAGTGACGCCACTTACCGCATCACCGGCCAGGATCGCCGCCTGGATCGGTGCGGCACCGCGCCAGCGCGGCAGCAGGCTCGCATGGATATTGATGCAACCCCGGCGCGGTGCCGCCAGCATCGGCGGGGGGATGATGAGCCCGTAGGCCGCCACCACCGCCGCGTCGAGATCGAGTGCGGCGAAGGCCGCATGCTCCTCGGTGTTGGTGCGCAGCCGGGCGGGCGTGCGGACCGGCAGCCCCAGCGACTGTGCCCGGACCTGCACGGGGCAGGGGCGAATGGCGTGGCCGCGTCCCGCCGGGCGCGGCGGCTGGCAATACACCGCGGCGATCCTGTGCCCCGCATCGTGCAGGGCTTGCAGCGCCGGCACCGCGAAATCGGGGCTGCCCATGAACGCGAGGCGCAGGGCAGCCGCCATGTCTCTATCGCGCCTTGTCGGCCGCTTTCTGCCGCTGCTCCTTCGCCAACCGCCGCAGGATCATGTTGCGCTTCAAGACCGATAGGTGATCCACGAACAGCACGCCGTCCAGATGGTCGATCTCGTGTTGCAGGCAGGCGGCGAGCAGCCCCTCGGCCTCGATCTCGCGCCAGGCCCCGGTCGCATCCTCGAACCGCACGCGCACCCGCGCCGGTCGGGTCACGTCGGCATACTGGCCGGGCAGGCTCAGGCAGCCTTCCTCCCGCGTGGCGATTTCGTCGCTGCGGGCCACTATCTCGGGGTTGATCAGCACGATCGGCGAGCGCTGCTCGTCGGCCATCAGATCGACCACTGCGAGGCGCAGCGTGCTGCCCACCTGCGGGGCGGCAAGGCCGATGCCGGGTGCAGCATACATGGTGGCGAACATGCGCGGGATCAGGTCGCGCACCATCTCGGCGTCCGTGTCGCGCACCCGCCGGGTGCGCGTCTTCAGCGCCGGATGGGGAGCCAGCAGGATCGGCAGCGCGGCGTCGGCCACGCCGGGCGGAGGTGGGGCCAGAACAGACATTCGCGGGATTTAGCGATCGCCACCCCCCGGTTGCAACCCAAGCCCTGCGTGCCAATGTGGGTGCCGCCGGGTTGCCGATTCGGGGCCCGGCCATGCTTCGCTCGCAGGAGGGGGCCCGATGACTACCCGCGTTTTCACGTCGCCTTTATTCCTTGGATTCGATCATCTCGAACAGATGCTCGAGCGTGCATCCAAGACCGCGTCCGACGGGTATCCCCCCTACAACATCGAGCAGACCGGGCCGACCGGCTTGCGGATCACCTTGGCGGTCGCGGGGTTCACGATGGACGATTTGCAAATCACTCAGGAGGACAACCAGCTGGTGATCCGCGGCCGGCAGACCGATGACAGCCAGGGGCGCGTGTTCCTGCATCGCGGCATCGCCGCCCGACAGTTCCAGCGTGCCTTCGTCATGGCGGAGGGGATCGAGGTCAGAGGGGCGTGGCTCGACAACGGCCTGCTGCACGTCGATCTGGCGCGACCGCAGCCGGAGAGCCGCGTGAAGACGATCAAGATCGGCCAGCGGGCGGCGCTGGGCGACGAGCGAACAGGGGACGGGACGATCCTTGAGGCTCAGTCCGAGGGCTGAAGCGCCTCTCGGGGAATAAGCACTCACAGTCCTGGATCAAAAACCAAAGGCTGGCAGCGACGTTGCCCGTGTGCGGGGGCGCCTGGCAGCAAGGAGATTGCACCATGAACACCCGTAGTGAGTTGTCCGGCGGCGAGGAAATGCCCGTCGTCCCCGTCGATATCCGGCATCTCTCGCCGGAGCAGCTTGGTCAGCTCGGCGTGTCCCAGCTGGCCTATGTCAAGCCCGTGATGATGAACGGCGTTCGCGCCTACGCGATCCACGCGGCCGACGGCGAGCAGATGGCGGTGGCGGGCGACCAGGATCTCGCGGTGGCGGCCATCGTGCAGCACGAAATGGCGGCGGCACTCGTCCACTGAGAGAGGGCGGCCCTCGCCATCAGGCGGTCTTGGGGCGGTTCAGCCGGAACGCAGCGTTCGCATCGCCTCGGTGCGTCCGAACAGCCGGAGGAGCAGGCGTACCGCCGTCCCGCGCGCGCCATCCAGGCGCGGGTCACGTTCCAGCAGCAGCGCCGCGTCGCGCCCGGCCATGTGCAGCAGATCCTCGTCGCCCACCGGATCGGCGACACGGAAGCCGCGCTGGCCGGATTGCCGGGTGCCCAGCAGATCGCCACCGCCACGGATGCGGAAATCTTCGTCGGCGATGCGGAATCCGTCATCGCTGTCGCGCAGCAGGCGCAGACGGCGACGCGCCACGTCGGACAGAGCGTCATCGTGCAGCAGCAGGCAATAGCTGTCCCGCCGGCCTCGCCCAACCCGGCCGCGCAGTTGATGCAACTGCGCCAGGCCGAACCGCTCGGCGTGCTCCACCACCATGACGCTCGCCTCCGGCACGTCAACGCCCACTTCGATGACCGTCGTTGCCACCAGCAGACTGGTACGACCTGCCGAGAAATCGGCCAGCGCCGCCTCGCGCACCGCGCTGTCCTGACGGCCATGCGCGAGGCCCACAGCCGCACCGAACCGGTCGCGCAGCGAGGCGAAGCGCGCCTCCGCGGCGGCGAGGTCGGCCGCCTCGCTCTCGGCCACCAGCGGGCAGACCCAGTAGGCGCGGGCACCCGAGCGCAAGGCGCGCGCCAGTCCGTCGCAGACCTCGCCCGAGGCGGCCAGCGGATGCAGCGTTGTGCGCACCGGCGGCCGGCCTTCCGGTTTTTCGGCCAGACGGCTCACGTCCATCTCGCCCCACTGTGTCAGCAGCAGCGTGCGCGGGATCGGTGTCGCCGTCATCACCAGCACGTCGGTCCGCTCGCCCTTGGCCCCCATCAGCAGACGCTGGTCCACGCCGAAACGGTGCTGCTCGTCGATCACCGCGAGTGCCAAGTCGCGATACGTAACCCCTTCCTGGAACAGCGCGTGCGTGCCGACGATCATCGGCACCGAACCGTCCGCGATCGCGGCGAGGACGTCCGTGCGGGCACTGCCCTTGACCGAACCCGTCAGCAGCGCGGCCGGCACCGGCGAGAGGCGTTGCAGGGTCCGCCAATGTTGCTGCGCCAGGATTTCCGTGGGCGCCATCAGCGCCGCCTGCGTCCCCGCCTCGACCGCGCGCAGCATGGCGAGGATGGCCACCAGGGTCTTGCCGGAGCCGACATCGCCTTGCAGCAGGCGCAGCATCCGACGCGGCGCCGCGAGGTCGGCGTCGATCTCGGCCAACGCGCCACTCTGCGCTTGCGTGAGCTTATGGCCGAAGCGCGCCAGGACCTCGCCGCGCAAGGCACCATCCCCGGTCAGTGCCCGGCCCGGCCGCTCGCGCCGCCGCCGCCGCACCAGCGCCAGCGAGAGCTGGTCGGCTACCAGTTCGTCATAGGCAAGCCGCTGGCGCGGTAGCGGCCCTGGCGGCTCGGCCGGTGCATGCAGCGCCTGCAAGGCCGCGCGGAAAGGCGGCCAATGCCGGCGCCGAACCAGCGTCGGATCGTGCCATTCCGGCCAGTCCGGCACCGCGGCCAGCGCCGGCACGAAGGCGCGCCGCAGATGGCCGGGGAACAGGCCCGCCGTGAGGCCCCAGACCGGCTCGACCGCCGGCAGGCGGTCCGGTCGGCCGGCAGGCACGATATGGTCGGGATGCACCAATTGCCGCCGCTCGTCGATGCGGCCGGAGACCAGCACGCGCCCGCCCACGGGCAGGCGCTCGCGCGGCCATTGCCGGAAGAAGACCAGCTCGCCGAAGCCGCTCTCGTCGCTCACCACGACTCGAGTTGGCTGGCGGGCAGTCTGCGGCGGTTCGATCCGCACCACCTCCAACTCCAGCGTGACCACGCTGCCGGGTGCGGCGGCACGCAGCGTCGAGCGGGCGCGGCGGTCGATGAAGCCTTCGGGCAGGTGCAGCAGCAGATCCAGCACCGTTCCGCCGCCCGCCGCGCGCTCGATCTTGGCGGCCAGATCCGGCCCGATGCCGCGCAGGCTGGTCAGGGGTGCGAGCAGCGGAGCCGGAGGATCGATCGTCACGGCTGACAGCAACCAGTCCCGCCGCTATATGGCAAGCCACATGACCGAGCCGGCCCCAACGCCCGCGCAGACGCGCCGGCGCCGTCTGCTGTTTCGCGCGACGCATCGCGGCAGCCACGAGACCGACATTCTTGTGGGCGGCTTCGTCGCGGCCCGCCTGGACAGCTTCACCGAGGACGAGATGGACGCGCTGGAGGAGCTGATGGAGCTGCCCGATACCGACCTGGCCGACTGGCTCACCGGCCGCCGGCCGATCCCCACCGACGCGGATACGCCGCTGCTGCGCGCCATGCGCGAGGCGGCGGGACGATGACGCCCGCCACAGTCTTTGGCGCCACCGTCTACGGCGCCCCGGAGGGCTGGGACGCCGTCCTGCTCGCCCGCCGCGCACGGGAGACGGCGGGCGCCCCCTTGCTGCACGCAGCACGCGACGACGGGCGGCTGGCGCGGCTCGCCGAGGCGCTGGCCTTCTTCGCCCCTGACATCGAAGTGCTCCGCTTCCCGGCCTGGGACTGCCTGCCGTACGATCGCGTCTCGCCCAACCCGGAGCTGGTATCCGAGCGCATCTCCACCCTGGCACGCCTGCTGGAGCCGCCATCCGGTCCGCGCATCGTGCTGACCACGGTCAACGCGCTGGTGCAGCGGGTGCCCCCGCGTCATGTGTTTCACGGCAGCAGCCGAACGCTGGCGGTGGGCGGCACGGTCGATACCGAGGAACTGGCGCGGTTCCTGGACGCGAACGGCTACGGCCGCGCCGCCACCGTCATGGAGCCGGGCGAGTTCGCCATTCGGGGCGGCATCGTCGATATCTTCGCCTCGGGCGCCGCTGAGCCGGTCCGGCTCGACCTGTTCGGCGATATCATCGAGAGCATCCGCGGCTTCGATCCCACCACCCAGCGCAGCGCCGCGAAGCGGCAGACACTCGTGCTGCGGCCGGTCAGCGAGGTGTCGCTCGATCGCAAGAGTGTCGCGCGTTTCCGCACCGGCTGGCGCGAGCTGTTCGGCCAGGATGCCGCGTCGGACCCGCTATACCTGTCCGTTTCGGAAGGACGCCGCCATCCCGGCATGGAACATTGGGTGCCGCTGTTCCACGAAGGCATGGAGACGCTGCTCGACTATCTCGGGGCGGCAACCTCCGTCAGCCTCGATCACCAGGCCGACGAGGTGCTGACGGCGCGGCTGGAGATGGTCGCCGATCACTACGCCGCTCGGCGCACGGTGCCGCGCGAGGGCGAGACTCCGTACCGGCCGCTGCCGCCGGATCGCCTGTACCTGGACCGCACGGACTGGGGCGCGATGCTGGCGGGCCATTCCTTGTTCACCTTCTCGCCCTTCGCCCGTCCCGACGAGGCGATCGGCATCGATGGCGGCGGACGTCCCGGCCCGGTGTTCTCGCGTGTCGCCGGCGCCGACATCTTCGCCACGCAACTGCGCCCGCAGGCGGACCGCTGGCTGAGTGAGGGCAGGCGGCTCGTGGTTGCCGCCTGGACTCGCGGCTCGCGCGAGCGGCTGGGCCATCTGCTGCACGAACACGGCTTTGTTGTCGAGCCAGCCGACGATCTCGCCGCTCTCGAAACATTGCCGCCGGGTGTGGCCGGGTTGGTGACGCTCGGCCTGGAGCGCGGCTTCGTCGCCGAGACGCTGGCCGTCACCTCCGAGCAGGATCTGCTGGGCGAGCGCATCAGCCGGCCGCCTCGCCGCAAGAAGCGCGCCGACCAGTTCATCGCCGAAGCGACCGAGATCGCGGAAGGCGATCTGGTCGTGCATCAGGATCACGGCATAGGCCGCTATGACGGGCTGGTGACGCTCGATGTGGGCGGTGCGGCGCATGATTGCCTGCGCCTGCTCTATGATGGCGACGACAAGCTGTTCCTGCCGGTCGAGAACATCGAGATGCTGAGCCGGTTCGGCAGCGAAACCGCGGGCATCGGCCTCGACAAGCTGGGTGGTGCAGGCTGGCAGACGCGCAAGGCGCGCGCCAAGCAGCGCATCCGCGACATGGCCGGCGAGCTGATCCGCATCGCCGCCCAGCGCCGGCTGCGCGAAGCGGAGACGCTGGCGCCGCCGGAAGGCACATGGGACGAGTTCTGCGCCCGCTTCCCCTTCGCCGAGACCGAGGACCAGACCCGCGCCATCGCCGATGTGCTGGAGGACATGGCGAGCGGGCGGCCGATGGATCGCCTCATTTGCGGCGATGTCGGCTTCGGCAAGACCGAGGTGGCCCTGCGCGCGGCCTTCGTCGCCTCCATGTCGGGCAGCCAGGTGGCCGTGGTGGTCCCGACCACGCTGCTGTCGCGCCAGCATTTCCGCGTGTTCTCAGCGCGCTTTGCCGGTTTTCCGGTACGCATCGCGCAACTGTCGCGCATGGTGACCGCCAAGGAGGCGGCACAGGTGCGCGCCGGTGTTGCCGACGGCAGCATCAACATCGTCGTCGGCACGCACGCGCTATTGGCAAAGTCCGTGACCTTCGCCGATCTCGGCCTGGTCGTCGTGGACGAGGAGCAGCATTTCGGCGTTGCTCACAAGGAGCGGCTGAAGGCGCTGAAATCCGACGTGCATGTGTTGACGCTGACGGCCACGCCAATTCCGCGCACGTTGCAACTGGCGCTGACCGGCGTGCGGGAAATGAGCGTCATCGCCACGCCGCCGGTCGATCGGCTGGCCGTGCGCACCTTCATCATGCCGTTCGATTCCGTGGTGATGCGCGAGGCGATCCAGCGCGAGCGTTTTCGCGGCGGCCAGGTGTTCTGCGTCGTGCCGCGCATCGAGGATCTGGGTCGCATGGCCGAGCGCCTGGCCGAGATCGTGCCGGAGGCGAGGAGCGTGCAGGCGCATGGGCGCCTGGCGCCCACCGAGCTGGAACGCGTGATGACCGAGTTCGGCGACGGCAAGTTCGACGTGCTGCTGTCCACCAACATCGTCGAGAGCGGTCTCGACATGCCCGCCGTCAATACGCTGCTGATCCATCGCGCCGACATGTTCGGCCTGGGGCAGCTCTACCAGCTACGCGGCCGCGTGGGACGCGGCAAGCAGCGCGGCTATGCCTATCTCACTTGGCCACAGACGCAGCGACTCTCGGCCGCAGCCGAGAAGCGCCTGTCGGTCATGCAGACGCTGGACAGCCTGGGCGCCGGCTTCACCCTGGCCAGTCACGATTTGGACATTCGCGGCGCCGGCAATCTGCTGGGTGACGAGCAGAGCGGCCACATCCGCGAGGTCGGCATCGAGCTGTACCAGCAGATGCTGGAGGATGCGGTGGCGGACATGCGCGCCGAGCGCGGCAAGCGACGGGCGGATGATCGCGACTGGACGCCCAGCATCGGGCTGGGCCTGCCAGTGCTGATCCCCGAAGCCTATGTGCGCGATCTGCCGGTGCGGCTCGGCCTGTACCGGCGCATCGGCGCCCTGTCCTCCGACGCCGAGACCGAGGCGATGGCGGCCGAGTTGGTCGATCGCTTCGGGCCGCTGCCGGGCGAGGTGGAGAACCTGCTTCAGGTCGTGACACTCAAGCGCCTGTGCCGCGAGGCCGGGATCGAGAAGCTGGATGCCGGACCGAAGGGCATGGTGCTGAGCTTCCGTGGCAACCGTTTCGGCAACCCGGCTGGGCTCGTGTCGTGGGTGACCAGCAAGGGCGGGCTGATCCGGCTGCGCCCGGACCACAAGCTGGCCATCGCCCGTGAGATGAACGTGGCCGAGCGCGTGCGCATGGCCCGCGATGTCGCGGCCAACCTTAACCGCCTCGTGCAGCAGGCGAAGGCGGCGTAGCGGTCCGGGATTACCGCAGCCGCAAGCAGCTCACCCCGGCGGCGGCGGCGGCCACCGCCGCTGCCGCCATCAGTGCCACGGTGGTGCCACTGGAGGCAAAGGCGCTGAAGATGAGCGCCACGAAGGCGGCGCCGGTGGTCTGCCCGAGCAGCCGCGCGGTGCCCAGCATCCCGCTGGCGCCGCCGCTGCGGCGTCGCGGCGCGGAGCCGATGATGGCGCGGTTGTTTGGTGACTGGAACAGGCCGAAGCCCATGCCGCACACCGCCATCCGCCAGACGATGGGCACCGTCGAGGCGTGCGGGGGCAGGCCCGCGAGCAGTGCGAGACCCACGGCAAAGACAGCCAGCCCGATGCCGCCGAGAAGCCCCGCCGAATAGCGGTCTGCCAGGCGGCCGGCGATCGGTGCCACGACAGCCGTGGTCAGCGGCCACGGCGTCATCAGCAATCCGGTCTGCACTGCCGTCCGGCCAAGCACGGATTCCATGTAGAAAGGCAGCGCCACAAAGGCCAGCATCTGCGCCGCGAACGAACAGATCGATGTGGCGATGGACAGGCGGAACAGAGGAATCCGCAACAGGTCGACGGGCAGCAACGGCGAGGTCTGCTCAAGCTGCCGGCGCACCAGGACGTAGCCGGCCGCCACCGCCGCCGCCAGTGCGGCACCGATCGCCAGCGGACTCTGGCGGTGCGCCAGCCCGTCGATCGAGGTGATCAGCAGCCCGAAGGCAAGCGCGTTCAAACCGGCGCTGATGACATCGAAGCGGTGCGGCGCGCGCGGCGTCGCCGGAAGCGACCTGGCGGCGATCGTGAGCGCGATGACGCCCGCCGGCACATTGACCGCGAACAACCAGGGCCAGGAGGCGACGGACAGGATGCCCGCCGCCACGGTCGGCCCAATCGCGGAGGAGACAGCGGCAACCAGGGCGTTCACGCCCATGCCTCGTCCGAGCAGCGCCCTTGGATACACGAACCGGGTCAGCGCGCTGTTCACGCTCATGATACCGGCGGCGCCAAGTCCCTGCAGGATGCGCGCGAGCGTGAGCGTGACCAGCGAATTGGACAGCGCGCACGCCAGCGACGCCAGCGTGAACACCGCAAGGCCGGTCTGGTACACCCGCCGGTAGCCATAGATCTCGCCGAGCGACGCGAGTGGCAGCAACGAGATCGTCACGACAAGCTGGTACGCGTTGACCACCCAGATCGACGCGGCAGCGGTGGCATGCACGTCGCGCGCGATCGTCGGCAGCGCGATGTTGGCGATGGCTCCGTCCATGACCGCCATGCCGACCGCGAGGCCAATCGTCAGGATGGCCCAGTAGCGCTGGGGAACCGGAATCCCGTCCACCAGATCCCCGATCGGCACCTCGGATGGGGACGCCCGCCGAAGCTCGTCAGACGGCCCGACAGACGCCACTTCTGGCGTGGTCTCGTCCCCCGTTCAGAAATTACCCGGATTGGTGGCGGTGCCCTGCGCGCCGGTGTCGCCTAGGGCGCCGGCCGGGTTGAGCTTGCCGACATTACCCAGCAATTGCTGCATGAAGCTGGCGCTGCTGCCCGGCGAGGGGGTTGTGCGGGCGACCACGCTGACCGGCAGGCCGTCCTTCTTCGTCTTGTGCTCGATCCTCTCGAGCACGCCGCTCTGGTTGAAGGTCAGCAGATAGACCTGCTGGCTGATGTACGTCGTTGGTGCCGGCGATCACGGGGGTCGTGACCTCGGAGATGTAGATCCACTGATTGTCATCGAACGTCGCACGGGCGGTGGGCGAGCCGAGCAGGGCCGTCACGTCGGTACGCGTCGTGGTGCCCGGCACCAGTTGCGCGACCGCGTCCTGGTCCACCTTGTTGCCGCGCAATTGCGGCGCGAAGGACATGAAGGCGGGCTGCGAGCAGGCGCTGAGGCCTGGGGCCGAGCCCAGGGCCAGCAGCGCGGCCGGGAGCAGGCGAAACAGCCGTGGGGTGGTCGAGGGCAAGCGCATGATCCTTGGCTGGCGAACGAGTGACGCATGACGGCGGCGGTTGACCGGGGCGGCCCGGGCGCAGACATAAGGGCCTGTCACGCTGGACCGTGCCTGTCAATTTGGCCGATCAGGCTGTCGCCGCCAAGCAGGATTGGCCTGCTCGCGGCACCCCGGGAGAGCGAATGTGCTGGGATTTGTCCGCCCGCGTCGCCATGAGCGCGTTGCACACGAACTTTATTGCGCGGCGGTAGCGGCCGCGCGCGCGCCGTTCTTCTATCGCGAACTCGGCGTGCCGGACACGCTGGATGGCCGGTTCGACCTGGTGGGGCTGCACACGTTTCTGCTGATCCGCCGGCTGCAGGGCGTGCCGCGCTCGGGACCGGCCCTGGCACAGGCGGTCTTCGATGCAATGTTCTCGGACATGGACCTGAACCTGCGCGAAATGGGGGTGGGCGACCTGGGGGTGGGCAAGCGGGTCCGCGCAATGTGGGAGGCCTTCCACGGGCGGGCGGCAGCCTATCGGGCTCCGATCGCCGCCGGCGACGCTGCCGGCCTCGCCGCCGCCTTGTCGCGCAACGTCTGGCGCGATCCACAGGCATTGGCTCCGGCATCGCGGCTCGCGACTATCGCGTTGGCACAGGACCGCCATCTCACGGCGCAGGACAATTCGGTTCTGGCTCGCGGGCAGGCCGATTTTCTGGCGCCGGAGTTGCTTGCCGCATGATTCCGGCCCAGCCGCCGCCGGAGTTCGCGCGCCCGCTGCCGCTGTATCGGCTCGGCCAGGAGGAGTCCGAACACACGATCGAGGCGAACGCGACCGAGTGCGCCGCCATCGCGGTCCGACTGCGCCTTCCGGCGGTGGAGTTGCTCTCCTGCCGATTTGCCCTGCGTCGGGACGGGGATCGCGTCGCGGCACGGGGTATGCTCCAGGCGCGGATCGTCCAGGAGTGCGTGGTCAGCCTGGAGCCATTCGAGACCGAGCTCCGCGAGGATTTCAAGGTCCTGTTCGTCCCCGCCGGAACCGAAAGAGAGAACGAGAACGATCCGTTGGCCATCGACGAGGTGCCTTGCACCGCCGGCGTGATCGATTTGGGCGAGGCCGCGGTGGAGCAACTGGCGCTGGGGCTCGACCCCTATCCGCGCCGGCCGGGGGCGGCCTTGCCGGAGGCGGACCGCGCAGCCGTGTCCGAGCATCCGTTCGCCGGACTGGCGCCGAGGCGCCCGAAGCGTTAGGCATGGCTGACGCGCGTGGCGCGGCCGTCACTTGCGGCGGGATTCCCCCTCTGCTAGAGGCCGCGCCTTGCGATATTCCGTATCGTGACCGCACGCCACCCGCCGGGAGCGGGTCTGGAGCGGCGCGGCACACAGACTGGAGGGGCGTGGTCCCATGGCTGTACCGAAGAAGAAGACCTCGCCATCGCGGCGCGGCATGCGTCGCAGCCATGAGGCGCTGCGGGTGGAAGCACACGCGGAGTGTCCCAATTGCGGCGAGCTGAAGCGCCCGCATCACGTATGCAGCCATTGCGGCCACTATGACGGGCGCGAGATCGTGGCCGCCGGCCGCGCGCTGAAGGGAGCGGTCCGCGCCTGATCCGCGTGTGAGGATCGCACCTTGAGCGACGGGTTCGCGCTGGCCGTGGACGCGATGGGTGGCGATCACGCGCCGGACATGGTGGTGGCGGGCATGTCCACCGCCGCCGAGCGTCATCCCGCCGCACGTTTCCTGCTCATCGGTGACGAGGCCAGGCTGCGGCCATTGCTGGCCCGATCACGCAGGGCCGCCGCCGCCTGCACCGTTCGTCATGCCGCCGAGACCATCCCGGGCGACATGAAACCCACCGCGGCGCTGCGCCTGCGCGGCGCCTCGATGCGCGTCGCGATCGACGCCGTGGCCGAGGGCGAGGCGGCGGGTGTCGTCAGCGCCGGGAACACCGGAGCGCTGCTCACCCTGGCCAAGATCGTGCTGAAGACCCTGCCGGGGATCGACCGGCCGGCGATGGCCGCCATCGGCCCGTCGGCGCGCGGCGATATCGTGATGCTCGATCTCGGCGCCAACGTGACCTGCGACAGCCGCAATCTGGTGGAATTCGCCATCATGGGCGACGTGTTCGCGCGCACCGTGCTGGGATTGACCGCGCCCTCCATCGGGCTGCTGAACGTGGGGTCGGAGGAGCTGAAAGGCGACGAGCGGCTGCGCGACGCGGCCCAGGTCTTGCGCAACAGCCATCTGGCACCGCAATTCCACGGCTTTGTCGAGGGGCACGACATTGCTGCAGGCACCACGGATGTCGTCGTGACCGACGGGTTCACCGGCAACGTCGCCCTCAAGACGGGCGAGGGCGCGCTACGGCTGATGGGCGGGCTGCTGCGCCAGGTGTTTTCGTCGTCGCTGTCGGCCCGTCTCGCCTATCTGCTGGCGCGTCCGGGGCTCGACCGCCTGCGCGAATGGCTCGATCCGCGGCGCTACAACGGCGCCGTGATGCTCGGCCTGAACGGCGTGGTCGTGAAATCGCACGGAGGCACCGACGCGCAGGGGTTCGCGCATGCCGTCGATGTAGCGATGGACATGGTGATCCATCGTTTCGACGAACGCATCCGCGAGGGTCTGAGCCGCATCGCCGGCCTGCCGAGTGCCGCGTGAGCGACCGCGCCGCGCAGCACCGCGCCGTGGTGGCGGGCATTGGCGGCTACCTGCCCGAGACGGTGGTCAGCAACGAGGAACTGTCGCGCACGATCGACACCTCGGATGCGTGGATCCGTGAGCGCACAGGCATCCGCCAGCGCTACATCGCCCAGCCGCACGAGACCTGCGCCTTCATGGCGACCGAGGCGGCGCGCGCGGCGCTGCGCGATGCCGGGATCGACGGGGCTGGCGTGGGTGCCGTCATCGTCGCGACCGCGACGCCCGATCAGGCATTCCCGGCCGTGGCTCTCCGGGTGCAGGCGGCACTCGGGGCGGGTGGTTTCGGGTTCGACATCGCGGCGGCGTGCAGCGGCTTCGTCTACGGGCTGTCGGTCGCCGATGCGATGCTGCGCACGGGGCAGGTCGCCTCGGTGCTGGTGATCGGCTCGGAGGTCTATTCCCGCATCCTCAACTGGCAGGACCGGGGCACCTGCGTCCTGTTCGGCGACGGCGCAGGTGCCGTGCTGCTGACCGCAGGCAGCGACGCGGGGCCGGAGGATCGTGGCATCCTGTCCACCCATCTGCACGCGGACGGGCGGCTCGGCGACCTGCTGTATGTCGATGGGGCGGTAGGCCTGCCGGAGCGCACCGGCCATCTGGTGATGAACGGGCGGGAGGTGTTCCGCCACGCCGTCGCCATGCTGGCCAGCTCGGTGTCGGAGGCGCTGGCGGCCAACGGGCTGACCATCGACGCGGTGGATTGGCTGGTGCCGCACCAGGCCAATGCGCGTATCATCGACGCCGTCGGCCGCAAGCTCGGCCTGCCGGCGGAGCGGGTGATCCTGACGATGGACCGCCATGCCAATACCTCGGCCGCCTCGATCCCGCTGGCGCTGGCCGACGGCGTGGCCGACGGCCGCATCCGGCGCGGCCAGCTTCTGGTGCTGGAGGCGCTGGGCGGGGGCCTCACCTGGGGTTCGGCGGTTATCCGGCTGTAGCGATCCAACGGCTTGTTTTGCAAAGATTGTTGACGCGCCCGGCTCGGCTGCCTAGCGTTGTCGGATGAAGACGGTCACGCGCGCCCACCTGGCCGAGACGATCTATGCCCAGGTCGGCCTGTCGCGCAACGAATCGGCGGATTTGCTGGAGACGGTGCTGGCCCGGGTGGCGGCGGCCCTTGAGGCAGGGGAATCCGTCAAGATCAGCGGGTTCGGCACTTTTTCTGTGAGACAGAAGGGTCGCCGTGTGGGCCGCAACCCGAAGACCGGCGTGGAGGTTCCCATCCTCCCGCGGCGGGTGCTGGTGTTCCGCCCAAGCCAGGTGCTGAAGGCGCATGTGAACCACGTGCAGCCGCCGGCTGCCGGCGGGGATGAGGAATGACACCGACCGCCCTCGCCGCAGGGCCGAACGCGCCACAAGCGGATGAACATCGCGACGACGAGACAGGTGCCCCCGAGGATGCGCGCGGCCGGCTGAAAAAGGCGCCCAACGCCTTTCGCACCATCAGCGAGGTGGCGGACGATCTGCACATTCCGCAGCACGTGCTGCGCTTCTGGGAGACGAAGTTCGCTCAGGTGCGGCCGCTGAAGCGCGGCGGCGGCAGGCGCTACTACCGGCCGGACGACATCGCGCTGCTGCGGCGGATTTCCGACCTTCTCTACATCCAGGGCTACACGATCAAGGGCGTGCAGCGCCTGCTGCGCGAGGGCGGCGGCAAGTTGTCCGACAACATCCCTCCACCGGCGCCCGGCGAGCGCGCCACCGACGATCACGGGGAGTCCGTCGAGCCGGAGCTACCCATTCCGGGGCTCGTCTCCCGCCCGTCCGAGCCGCGCCGTGCCGCTGCAGAAGCGGCGCAGGAGACGCGCCTCGCTGACGATTCCGGCCGGGCGGATGAGATCGCCCGGCTGCGCGCGCTGCTGCGCTACGCCCTGACCGAACTCGAGGCCCTGCGGGCGCTCCTGCCCTGATTGCGGGGCGGCCGCACGACTGCTACAGCCACCCTCGGGCCGGAGCGTAGCGCAGTCTGGTAGCGCATCAGTCTGGGGGACTGGGGGTCGTGGGTTCGAATCCCGCCGCTCCGACCAAATCCAAGTCAGGCACTTGCCAAATCCAAGTCAGGCACTTGAAAATCTGGGCCGACAGTGTCGGACGGTCCGCGAGCGATAGCCGCGTGCTGTCCCGCCGGGAGGTCACTCCAGGCCAGCGGCCATCATCTTCAACACACGGTGAACGCTAATCCCGCTCCGCGCCGCATCCAACCGGCGAGGGGGCCCGTATGGGCCATGCGATCCCGGGATCGCCGGCGTCGCCGCACGCCGCTCCAAGCATCCCATCAGAAAAGCGAGAGCGAAATGCCCCTCGACCAGACCGGCTCTGCCTCCAGCCCCGACCGCCGCTCCCTGCTGAAGACCGCGGGTCTCGGCGCCGCCGCCCTCGGCACCGCCCTTGCCGTCACCTCGAAGCTGGTGCCCGCTCAGGCGCAGAGCGCACCCTCGATTCCCGATGTGCTGAACTTCGCCCTGAACCTCGAATATCTCGAGGCCGAGTTCTATCTGCGCGCCACCACAGGCATGGGCTTGCCCGCGAACGAGACCACGGGCGTCGGCAAACAGGGCGGTGTCACCTGGGGCGGCTCGGCGGTGCCATTCATGACGCCGTCGATCCGCGCCATCGCCAACTCCATCGCCACGGACGAACACAACCACGTGCTGTTCCTGCGTTCGGCACTCGGCTCCGCCGCGGTGGCCGAACCCAACATCAACCTGCTGAACAGCTTCACCACGCTGGCCCGCGCCGCCGGCATCGTGGGTCCAACCGGCACCTTCAACCCGTTCCAGGACGAGTTGAGCTTCCTGCTCGGGGCATACATCTTCGAGGACGTGGGCGTATCCGCCTATAGCGGCGCCGCGGGCTATCTCACGAGCGATCTCTCGGTGCTGGCTGCGGCGGCCGGGATCCTGGCGGTCGAGGCTTATCACGGCGGCGCCATCCGGGCGAACCTGATCCAGCGGCCCGGCTCCCTCACAGAGGACGCCAACAAGGTCTCGATGCTGCGCCGGCATCTCTCCCACGCGCCGGACGATATCGGGCCGTACAGCGACCGGGTGGCTCACATCGCCGATGCCAATGGCAATTCCATCGCCTTTGCCCGATCGGTGGATCAGGTCAAGAACGTCGTCTATGGCGGCGGTAGCGTCAGCAACTTCCTGTTCTTCCCGAGCCTGCTCAACGGCGCCATCCACTGAGCAGGCAAGTCTGAGCCAAATCCGGGTGCGGGGGCGGAACGTCCCGGCACCCGGGTCGTTATGGTGGCTTGGCCATGCTGATTGAGGAGATTGCCACGATGTCCCGCTCGCTCCGCTCCAGGCTCGTCGCCATCGGCCTGGCCCTCGCCACGCCGATGGGCCTGGTCGCCTGCACCAACCCGTACGATCCGGGTCAGCGCGCCGTGGGAGGCGGGTTGCTGGGCGCGGGAGCAGGAGCGGCGATCGGCGGCATCGCTGGCGGTGGCCGCGGTGCGGCGATTGGCGCGCTTGCCGGCGGCGCCCTCGGCGCGGTAGGCGGTGCCGCGACCACGCCGCAACCGCCGCCGCCGCCCGTCTACTACGCGCCGCCGCCCCCGCCGGGCTACGGGTACTGAGGAACGAAAAGCCGGTGGCGCCATAAGCGCTATCCGGCGGCGAAGCGGACCGCTTCTTCGGCGGCGCGAAACAGTGCCCGCGCCTTTTGCCGCGTCTCCTGATATTCCGCCTCGGGGTCCGAATCGGCGACGATCCCGGCACCCGCCTGGACATACATGGTGCCGTCCTTAATTACGGCCGTCCGCAGGCCGATGCAGGTGTCCATCGTGCCGTCGGGCGCGAAATAGCCCACGCAGCCCGCGTAGATGCCGCGCCGCTCCGGCTCTAGCTCCTCGATGATCTCCATTGCCCGGACCTTCGGCGCGCCACTCAGCGTGCCGGCCGGAAAGCCCGCGGATAGGGCATCAACGGCCGCCAGGCCGGGGGACAGCCGGCCCTCGACGTTGGACATGATGTGCATGACGTGACTGAACCGCTCGACGGCGAAGCTCTCGGTCACTCGCACGCTGCCGATCTCCGCTACCCGGCCCACGTCGTTGCGGCCGAGATCGAGCAGCATCAGGTGCTCCGCCCGCTCCTTGGGGTCGGCCAGCAGCTCGGCGGCCAGCGACTGATCCTCCTCATGCGTCTCGCCTCGGCGTCGTGTCCCCGCGAGCGGTCGGATTGTCACGATCCCGTCGCGCAGCCGCACCAGGATCTCCGGGCTGCTGCCCACCACCGCGAAACCGCCGAAATCGAGGAAGAACAGGAACGGCGCCGGGTTGATTCGCCGCAGCGCGCGATACAGCGAGAAGGGCGGCAGCGCGAACGGCACGGAAAAGCGCTGGCTCGGCACGATCTGGAACGCGTCGCCGGCGCGGATATACTCCTTCGCTTGCTCCACCGCCGCGACGAAGCCCTCGTGCGTGAAATTCGATGACGGCTCGGCAATCGCCGGCAGCGTCACACGGGGGGCTGCGAGCGGCAGCGGCCGGGCCAGCGCCGCCTCGGCCTGATCGAGCATCCCTTGCGCGGCAGCCCAGGCGGTCTCGGCCGACACGTCATCGCGCGGCCAGACCGGGGCTGCCAGCGTCAGCAGGTCGGAGACGTTGTCGAACACGGCGAACAGGCTCGGACGCAGCAGCAACGCCTCGGGCAGATCGAGCGAAGTCGCGGTTCTTCTCCGGCAGCCGCTCGATCTGTCGCACCATGTCGTAGCCGAGATAGCCGACCACGCCGCCGCACATGGGCGGCAGGCCCTGCGGCAGGTCGAGCCGGCTTTCCGCCAGCAGGGCCCGCAGGCTGTCCAGCGCCGGGCGGTCATCGACAGAGAAGGCGTGCGGCGCCGACAGGGCATGGCGGTTCGCCTCGGGCCGTCCGCCACGGCAGCGCCAGATCAGATCCGGCGCCATGCCGATGATGGAGTAGCGCCCCCGCGACGCGCCGCCCTCGACGCTCTCCAGCAGGAAGGCGTTGGGCTGCCCGTGCGCCAGCTTCAGGAAGGCCGCGACCGGGGTTTCCAGATCGGCCACGGCACGCCGCCACAGCAGATGCCCGCGGCCAGCCTGCAGATCAGCGCGGAACGACGCGAAGCCTGAATCCACAGGCGGCGTGGCGAGTTGCACGATGTCAGTCTCCAGGCTGCACGAGTTGATCGACCAGCGACTGGTTGACCCGTGGCCGGGCCGCGTTGCGCACCGCCAGGACGAAGCTCGCCTGCGTGTCGTTGGCCAGTTGCTGGTTGACCTGTTCCACCAGCCGGGCTCGCCCGACCGGATCGGTCTTCGGGTCGGCGGTGTCGATCTTCGCCAGCGTGGCGACCACGAAGCCATCAGGCGTCTCGACCATCGTGGTCTCGCCCTGCCGCATCCCGAACAGCGGCGCCACCAGGGCCCGCGGCACGCCCTCGACCGGCGCGAACCGTCCCGCCGGGGGCAGACGATGCATCGTGAGGCCGGCGGCCTTGGCAGCATCGGCAAGGCTGGTGCCGCTCTGCGCCGTTGTCATCAGCCTGGTCGCCGCCGCGTCCTGCGCGCGTCTGCGGGCGTCGGCTGTCCAGTCCACGCGCACGGCATCGGCGACCGTGTCGTATGGCTTCGGCGCCGGCGGCAGGATGTCCTCGACGCTGAGCGCGAAATACGACGAGACGACGCCCCCTGGACCGGGTGGCCCCTGCTGCAATTTCAGCGGGTCGCCCTTGTGCGCCTGGAACGCGGCGGCGACGATCGCCGCGCGCAGCTGCTCCGAGCCGGGGATCGGCGCCGGATTGCCCGCTTCCGTATTGCCCTTCGCGTCCAGCGTGCCGGTGAGAGCCGCGAGGCCGAGATCGCCCGGCAAGTCGTCGAGCGTCGTGCCGCCCTGCAGCATGTCGTCGATCTTGACGCTGCGCTGATCGATCAGGTCGGCCGCCTTATCGGCGACGATACGCGCGCGCAAGGCAGGCTTTGCCGCCTCGAAACTCTCGGTGCCGCCTGGCTCCGCCTTGATGACTTTCACCACGTACCAGCCAAGCGCGCCATGCACCGGCAGCGCCACAGTATCCGGATTGGTGGCAAAGGCCGCCTTCGCCAGCTCGGGCGCCGGGAACTCGGCCTCGGTCGCGGCGTCCAGTTCGACCGCCGTGGCGCCGGCATCCTGCGCCGCCTTCTGCATGGTCGCCCAGTCGGCGCCGGTGCTCCATTGCGTCGCGAGCTTTTGCGCGGCCGCCTCGTCGGGTGCGGTCAGCACCTGCACCGACCGGCGTGGCTGGGTCACATACTCGTCCTTGTGCTGCTGGTACGCCGCGCGCAGCTCCTCGTCGCTCACCGCGATATCCTTCGAGACCGTCTGCGGCGACAGCACGACCAGTTTGATCTTGCGGTATTCGGGGCTGCTGTACTGCGTGGGATGGTTGTCGTACCAGCGCTTCAGCTGCGCCTCGGTGGGGGCGGGCGGGGCCGCTGCGGCGGAAAACGGCAGATCGACCGCATCCGCCACCCGGGTCTCGTGCAGGAAGGCGAAAAGCCGGTCATCGAGCAGCATCGGGGCGTCGGCACCCGCCCGCACCGCGCCCAGCAGCTGCTCCTGCCCGAGATTCTGCCGCAGCAGATCGAGGAAGCCCGCTTCCGACAAGCCGTTTTCCCGCAGTACCGCAAGCATGGTGGCGTGATCGAACTTGCCGTCCGGACCGTGGAATTGCGGAATGGCGAAGGCGGCATCCCGCAAGGCGCTGTCCGGCACGGCCAAGCCGAGATCGCTGATGCGCCCCTGCATGGCGGCCTGCGTCACCAGTTGCTCGACCGTCTGGATCGCCGCCGTGCGCCGCAGCGCCGGCGGAATCTCCGCCTTGGCACCCATCGCCCGCTGCAACTGCTCAAGCTGCTTACGGAACGCCTGTTCGGCTTGCGGCATCTCGATCGTATGCCCGGCAACGGTTGCCACTGCGCTCTGGTCGGCGCCGAACGGGTTCTTGTTGGCAACACCCCACAGCGCGAAGGCCGCCGCCAGCAGCAGGAAGAACACGCGAGCGGGCCAGGTATTGGTCAAGCCCCGGAAGGTGGAAAGCATCGAGAATCCTGTGGCCACAGCGGAAGCAGAGGGGCGGCACCATAGGAGCGGCGCGGCCGGTTTGCCAGCCGCGCCCCGCTGGGCTACCGACGCCCGGTTGATCGAACGGAGCGCCCATGCGGCAGGTGATCGCCGGAAACTGGAAGATGAACGGCACATTCGAGGAGGCGGCGGGGATCGTCGCTCCGCTCCAAGATGCCGCGGCATCGCTCGCCTGCGATCTCGTGGTCTGCCCGCCGGCCACCCTGATCCACAGCCTGTCGCGCCGGCTTGCCGGCTCCGTCGTGGCGCTCGGCGGGCAGGACTGCCATGCGGAGCCGAACGGCGCGCATACCGGCGATATCTCGGCGGCCCAACTGCTCGACGCCGGAGCGCGCTGGGTGATCCTGGGCCATTCCGAGCGCCGGGCGGCGCATGGCGAGACCGACGAGCAGGTGCGCGCCAAGACGCTGGCGGCACAGGCGGCCGGCCTGACCCCGATCGTCTGCGTGGGCGAGACGGAGGACCAGCGGAGCGGCGGTGACGAGACCGAAGTGGTCGGGTGGCAGATCGAGGGATCGCTGCCCAAGGATTTCAAGGGCGTGGTCGCCTATGAGCCGATCTGGGCCATCGGCACCGGCCGTGTGCCGAAGGCCGATGACGTGGCCGCCATGCACGCCTTCATTCGCGAGGAGCTGGAACGCCAGTTCGGGCCGGCGGGGCGGGAGGTGCGTATCCTGTATGGCGGCTCGGTCAAGCCCGGCAACGCGGCGGAGTTGCTGGCCATCCCCGATGTCGGCGGCGCGCTGGTAGGCGGCGCCAGCCTGGACCCGGCCGCGTTCCTGGCGATCGCACAGGCTTCGGGCGCGCTTTCCAAGCCGGCGGGCTGACGCTAGAAGGCGCGCACGCATCCCGGAAAACCGATGACCACCGTCCTGCTGATCGTCCATCTGCTTGTCACCCTCGCGCTGATCGGGGTCGTGCTGATCCAGCGCAGCGAGGGCGGCGGCTTGGGCATCGGCACGTCGCAGGGCATGGGCGCGTTCATGAGCGGGCGCGGCACGGCGAACCTGCTGACCCGCACCACGGCGATCCTGGGGGTGATCTTCTTTGCCCTGTCGCTGGCGCTCGCTCTGCTCAATCGCGGCACCGGTGGCGTCGGCCGCACCAGCATCCTCGACGTGCCGCCGGCGACAAGCGCCCCGGCGCTCCCACCCGGCGCCAAGACCGCGCCCGCCGCGAAGCCGGCGCTACCGGCCGTGCCAGCGCGCCCGGCGCCGCCGGTGCCGACGAACTGACGCCCAGCCTTTCTGATGCCCGGACTTTCGCGCGAACTCGGCGGCGCTGTAGTCTGACCGCCCATGACGCGGTTCGTCTTCATCACCGGCGGCGTGGTCTCCTCGCTTGGCAAGGGCATCGCATCGGCAGCCTTGGGCGCTCTGTTGCAGGCGCGGGGCTATTCCGTGCGCCTGCGGAAGCTTGACCCGTATCTGAACGTCGATCCGGGGACGATGAGCCCCTACCAGCACGGTGAGGTGTACGTCACCGATGACGGCGCGGAGACCGACCTCGATCTCGGCCATTACGAGCGGTTCACCGGCGTTCCCGCGACCAAGGCCGACAATGCGACGACCGGGCGCATCTATTCCGAGGTGATCGCGCGCGAGCGGCGCGGCGACTATCTGGGTGCCACTGTGCAGGTGATCCCGCATATCACCGACGCGATCCGCGAGGCGATCACGCGCGACGCGAATGATGCGGACGGCCGCCCAGTCGATTTCGCGCTGATCGAGATCGGCGGCACGGTGGGCGACATCGAGAGCCTGCCGTTCCTGGAGGCGATCCGCCAGCTCGGCAACGAGCTGGGGTCCGAGCACAGCATGTTCGTGCATTTGACGCTCGTGCCGTTCATTCCCTCGGCGGGCGAGCTCAAGACCAAGCCGACGCAACATTCGGTGAAGGAATTGCAGAATGTCGGCATCCAGCCGCACATGCTGCTGTGCCGCTGCGACCGGCCGATCCCGGATGGCGAACGGCGCAAGATCGCGCTGTTCTGCAACGTGCGGCCGGAGGCGGTGATCGCGGCGCTGGATGTGGACACGATCTACGCGGTGCCGATCCGCTATCACCAGGAGGGGATGGACCGTGAGGTGCTGCGCCATTTCGGGCTGCCGCACGAGACCCCGCCGGACCTCTCGGCGTGGCAGCGCATTGTGGATACGGTGCGGGCACCTGAGGGCGATGTGCGCATCGCCGTGGTCGGCAAATACACGAGCCTGCCGGACAGCTACAAATCGCTGGCCGAGGCGCTGACGCATGGCGGCATCGCCAATCGCGTGCGCGTGCATCTCAACTGGGTGGACAGCCAGGTATTCGAGCAGCCGCACGCGGTCGAGCGGCTGGACGGCGTGCATGGCATCCTGGTGCCCGGCGGCTTCGGCGAGCGCGGCAGCGAGGGCAAGATCGAGGCGGTGCGCTTCGCGCGCGAGCGGCGTGTGCCGTTTTTCGGCATCTGCTTCGGCATGCAGATGGCAGTGATCGAGACGGCGCGGCATCTGTCGGGAATCAATGGTGCGAGCAGCACCGAGTTCGGACCCTGCGCCGATCCGGTGGTAGGGCTGCTGACTGAATGGGCGCGCGGCAACGAGATCGAGCGGCGCGAGGCGAATGGCGAGTTGGGCGGCACGATGCGCCTGGGCGCCTATCCGGCGATCCTCGCTCCGGACTTGCTGGTGCGCTCGATCTATGACGACGCGCCGGAAATCCACGAGCGGCACCGCCATCGCTACGAGGTGAACGTGCGCTATCGCGAGCGACTGGAGGAGGCGGGGATGCGCTTTTCCGGCATGTCGCCAGACGGCGTGTTGCCGGAAATCGTCGAGTTCCCCGGCCATCCCTGGTTCGTGGGCGTGCAGTATCATCCCGAGCTGAAGTCGAAGCCGCTCAATCCGCATCCGCTGTTCCGGGAGTTCATCGCCGCGGCGGTGAGGCAGGCGCGTCTTGTCTAAGGTACAACTGTCATTGCGAGGAGCGCAGCGACGAAGCAATCCAGGCCCGCCGCACCCGACGGCCCGCCTGGATCGCTTCGCCTGCGGTTTGCGATGACGATCGTGCATGTGGGCGGCATCGCTATCGGCAACGAACTGCCGTTCGTGCTGATCGCGGGGCCTTGCCAGATCGAGAGCCTGGATCACGCGATGGAATGCGCCGCCGCACTGGACGAGGTGTCGGCTGCGAGCGGCGTGCGGGTGATCTACAAGAGCAGCTACGACAAGGCGAACCGCACCAGCGCCGGTGCCGCGCGCGGTGTCGGCATGGCGCGCGGGCTGGAGATTCTGGCGCAGGTCCGCGAGCGGTTCGGCATGCCGGTGCTGACCGACGTGCATGCGCCCGACCAGTGCGCGCCGGTGGCAGCCTCGGTCGATGTACCTACAAATCCCGGCCTTTCTGTGCCGCCAGACCGACCTGCTGGTGGCGGCGGGAGAGACAGGCGCGGCCATCAACGTGAAGAAGGGCCAGTTCCTCGCACCCTGGGACATGGTGAATGTCGCGGCGAAGATCGCGATAACGGGGAACGAGCGCATCCTGCTGTGCGAGCGCGGGGCTTCGTTCGGCTACAATACGCTGGTCACGGATTTCCGCGCCCTGCCGATCATGGCGCGCACCGGCTATCCGGTGGTGTTCGACGCGACCCACAGCGTGCAGCAGCCGGGCGGGCAGGGGACCGCATCGGGCGGAGAGCGGCAGTTCGCTCCGATCCTCGCCCGCGCAGCGCTTGCGGTCGGGGTGGCGGCGGTGTTCATCGAGTGCCACCCCGACCCGGACCACGCGCCGAGCGATGGGGCGACGATGGTGCCGTTGCGGGAGATGGGGGGGCTCGTCGGAAGGTTGGCGGAATTCGATCGGTTGGGAAAAGCCGAGCTGCCATCCTAGCTTATTGCAGCGCCGCGCGAGCCGCCCTCACCCCGGCCCTCTCCCCAAGGGAGAGGGAGGAGCAAGCACTCCCCTTTGGAAGAGGGTTGGGTGCGGGCCTTCTGGTCAGAAGCCACTCTGGAGGGTCTCGACCGTGGCGGCACGCCCTGAACGCGACCCAATGCTGGCGCAAGCTCCTACCCTTCACCACATCGTCGTGGTCGGCGGCGGCGCGTCCGGCCTCGAACTCGCCACCAGCCTCGGCGACTCCCTCGGCAAGCGCTGCCAGGCCCGCATCACCCTGGTCGATCGCGCCCGCACGCATCTCTGGAAGCCGCTGCTGCACTCTGTCGCCGCCGGCAGTCTGCGGCGCTCGCAGCACGAACTGGCCTATCTTGCGCAGGCCTCCTGGCACCACTTCACGTATCGGTTCGGGGCGCTGGCAGGGCTCGACCGCGCCCGGCACGAAATCGATATCGCCGCCACATACGACGACGAAGGCCGCCTCATCACACCGGCCGGCACGCTGCCTTATGACACCCTTGTCATCGCTATCGGCAGCATCACCAACGATTTCGGTACGCCGGGAGCCGCTGCCCATGCCGTGCCGCTGGAGACGCCCGAGGAGGCGGCGCGGTTCAACCGGCGCCTCCTGAACGCCTGCCTGCGGGCCAATGCGCAGGCGGAGCCGGTCCGTCCGGGCCAAGTGCACATCGCTATCATCGGTGCTGGTGCCACGGGGACGGAACTCGCGGCCGAACTGCATCGCACCGTGCGCGCCATGCTGGCATATGGCCTCGACCGCATCGACCCGGAGCGCGACGTCAAGATCGTGCTGATCGAGGCGGCGCCGCGCATCCTGCCGGCCCTGCCGGAACGGATCTCCGGGGCGACCCTCGCATTGCTGCAAAAGCTGAGAATCGTCGTGCGCACCGGCGCGCGCGTGGAGGAGGTGCGCGCGGACGGCGTGGTGCTGGCAGGCGGGGAGTTCGTGCCCGCCGAACTGGTGGTCTGGTCGGCTGGCGTGAAGGCGCCCGACATCCTGCGCGACCTGGACGGGCTGGAGATCAACCGCATCAACCAATTGGTCGTGACGCAGACGTTGCAGACCACGCGCGATCCCGACATTTTCGCCATTGGCGATTGCGCCGAGTGTCCGCGCCCCGGATTTGCCCAGCCCGTGCCGCCGCGCGCGCAGGCGGCGCACCAGCAGGCGTCGCACATGGTCCGCCAGATCCGCCATCGCGCTGGCCGGCGAGCCCCTGGAACCCTATGCCTATCGCGATTTCGGCTCGCTGGTCTCGCTTGGTCGATACAGCACGGTGGGCAATCTGATGGGTGCCCTGGTCGGCCGCAGCCTGTTCATCGAGGGCATGTTCGCGCGCCTGGTCTATCGCTCGCTGTACAAGATGCATTTGGCCGCCCTGCATGGCGGTCGCGCCGTGCTGTGGGGCCTGCTCGGCCGGAACCGCTCCGAGCGGCCGGAGCCGCGCGTCAAGCTGCATTGAGGCGGCCGATCTGGCGGGTCGCTGCTGCCGGTGTTACGAGGCGGGCGCACATTCCGGGAGAGACCAATTGAGCGCCATCGCCGACATCATCGCCCGGGAAATCCTCGACAGCCGCGGCAATCCGACGATCGAGGTGGACGTGATCCTCGATTCCGGCGCCGAAGGCCGGGCCGCGGTGCCGTCCGGGGCCTCGACCGGCGCGCACGAGGCGATCGAACTGCGCGACGGCGACAAATCCCGCTACGGGGGCAAAGGCGTGCGCCAGGCCATCGCCAATGCCGAGGGCGAGATCCTGGACGCGATCGGCGGCATCGACGCCGGCGAGCAGGTGCGCATCGACGATATCATGATCGACCTCGACGGCACGCCGAACAAGGCGCGGTTGGGTGCCAACGCGATCCTGGCCGTGTCGCTGGCCACCGCGAAGGCCGCCGCCGCCGATCAGGGCGTGCCGCTCTACCGCTATGTCGGCGGCGTGTTCGCCCGCACCCTGCCGGTGCCGATGATGAACATCGTCAATGGCGGCAAGCACGCGGACAATCCGATCGACATCCAGGAATTCATGATCCAGCCGGTCGGTGCGGGCAGCATCGCCGACGCGGTGCGCATCGGCGCCGAGATCTTTGCCGCGCTGAAGAAGGCGCTGTCCGCCGCCGGCCACAACACCAATGTCGGCGACGAGGGCGGCTTCGCGCCGGCTCTGAAATCCGCCGACGACGCACTGGGCTTCATTGCCAAATCCTGCGAGGCAGCCGGCTATCGCCCTGGCGAGGACGTGGTGTTCGCCCTCGATTGCGCGTCCACCGAGTTCTTCACGGATGGCCAGTACCGCATGGAGGGCGAGGGACGCAGCTTCGACAGCGCGGGCATGGCCGACTATCTGGCCGATCTGGTCGCCCGTTATCCGATCGCCTCGATCGAGGACGGAATGGCGGAAGACGATTGGGAGGGCTGGCGCCTGCTGACCGAGCGCCTTGGCGGCCGGCTGCAACTGGTAGGCGACGATTTGTTCGTGACCAACCCGGAACGGCTGGCGCGCGGCATCGCCGAGCGGTCGGCCAATGCCGTCCTGGTCAAGGTGAACCAGATCGGCACGCTCTCGGAGACGCTGGAGGCGGTCGAGATGGCGCATCGGGCCGGGCTTCGCGCGGTGATGAGCCATCGCTCCGGCGAGACCGAGGATTCGACCATTGCCGACCTCGCGGTGGCGACCAATTGCGGCCAGATCAAGACCGGCAGCCTGGCGCGCAGCGACCGCACCGCCAAATACAACCAGCTTATCCGCATCGAGCAGGCGCTGGGGCCGGCCGGGCGCTATGCCGGCCGGACGATTCTCGGGCGCCGCTCCTAGTAGCCGTAATAGTAGTAGTAGCGGGGCGGCGGAGGCGGCGGCGGGGCGTAATAGACGGGCGGCGGGGGTGCCACGATCACCGGCGGCGGCACATAGCCCCAGGGCCCGTGCCAATGATGCCAGTGATGCCAGCGCCCCCAGTCATCGTGGTCGGCACGGGCCGGTGAGATCACGGCCAGGGCGGCGACGAGGCCCAGGGCTGCGATGGCGGCTTGGCGAAGACGCATGGGCGACCTCCTGCTGCATGACGGGGTGATGTTCGCCCGCAACAGCATCCAACGATCCGACAATGGCGGGGTCCGGGCGGGAATTTGGCAGAGGCAAGGCCGCGGTCGGCGCGGCAGACTGGCGCGCGGCAGACTGGCGCGGGCAGACTGGCCGGCGATGGAGTCTCGGCAGGGGGGCGGGCGGACAGGCAATGGCATTGGGTCGAATGCTCAGGCGGCGGGCCCGGGCGATAGTTGCGCCGCTGATCTTCGCGGCCATCACCGGATATTTCCTGTGGAGCGCCGCACGGGGCGACCACGGCCTGCGCGCCTATGCGCTGCGGCAGGGCGACCTGCGTGTGGCGCAAACCCAGCAGACTGCCGTCCAGGCCGATCTCGCCGCCTGGCAGCAGCGGGTCTCCGGCATGCGCAACAGCCATCTCGATGAGGACGCTCTGGATGAGCGGGCGCGCGCGATGCTGAACCTGGCGGAGCCCACCGATCTCGTGGTCACGCTGAAGCCGTCGGAACACCTGTTCTAGGCTGCCTGCCGCCTCGCGGCGATCACCCCCGCCGAGGCTTGCTGCATTGCTGCCTCGCAAGGCGGCCGGGCGACCGCGCTTGTCGCGCCGCGATGCTGCCGCTAGGTGTGCCAAACCGTGGCCAGAATAAGGAACGAGGACAACATGGCTCAGGCGACGGCTGAGACCAGGAAGCGCGGTGCCAAGGCCGCCCCGCAGGACGCCCCGGCCGCCTCGCCCAAGAGCGGCCAGCCGGCCATCGGACGCGAGCGGCTGCTGCGTGCCTATCGCGACATGCTGACCATCCGCCGCTTCGAGGAGCGTGCCGGGCAGCTCTACGGCATGGGCCTGATCGGCGGCTTCTGCCATCTCTATATCGGCCAGGAAGCGGTCGTGGTGGGCATGCAGATGGCGCTGTCCGAGGGCGACCAGATCATCACCTCCTATCGCGACCACGGCCACATGATCGCGACCGGCATGGACCCGAAGGGTGTCATGGCTGAACTGACCGGCCGTGCCACGGGCTACAGCCACGGCAAGGGCGGCTCGATGCATATGTTCAGCCGGGAGAAGAACTTCTTCGGCGGCCATGGCATCGTGGGCGCACAGGTGAGCCTGGGCACCGGGCTTGCCTTCAGCAACTGGTATCGCCGCAACGACCGCGTGTGCGTGACCTATTTCGGCGAGGGCGCGTCGAGCCAGGGACAGGTCTTCGAAAGCTTCAACATCGCGGCGCTGATGAAGCTGCCCTGCATCTACGCGATCGAAAACAACAAATACGGCATGGGAACCAGCATCGAACGCTCCTCGGCCAGCCACGATCTGTCGAAGAACGGCGCGCCCTGGAACATCCAGGGCGAGCAGGTGGACGGCATGGATGTGGAGGCGGTATGGCGCGCGGCCGAACGTGCGGTCGCGCGCTGCCGCGCCGGGAATGGGCCGATCCTGCTGGAGTTGCAGACCTATCGCTATCGCGGCCACTCGATGTCCGACCCAGGCAAGTATCGGACGCGCGAGGAGATCGAGAAGATGCGCACGGAGCGCGACTGCATCGAGACGGCGCGCGGCCGGCTGAAGGACGACGGTGTCACGGATGAGGCGATCAAGGCGATCGACGACGACGTGAAGCGCATCATCCAGGAAGCGGCCGAGTTCGCGCAGTCCAGTCCCGAGCCCGATCCGTCCGCGCTGTGGACGGACGTGCTGGTGGAGGGATGAACGTCATGTCCACCCAGGTTCTCGATGCCGGCGCTGTCGCCCACCATGACCGAGGGCAAGCTCGCGCGCTGGCTGAAGAAGATCGGCGACGAGGTGCGCGCAGGCGATGTCATCGCCGAAATCGAGACCGACAAGGCGACGATGGAGGTCGAGGCGGTCGATGAGGGGAAGCTCACGCAGATCCTCGTCGATGAGGGCGCCGAGGGCGTCGCCGTCAACACGCCGATCGCGGTGCTGGGCGGCAATGGCGAGGATGTCTCGGCCGTGCCGCCCGCGCGCAAGGAAGCGCCCGCCATGCCGCGCGTCCAGGCACAGGACGAGACGACCATCGCCCAGGCTGGTACCGCTCGCGCGCGCTCCCGCAACTCTCGCCGCTCCGGCGCCCGAGAAGGATTGGGGGCCGACGCGCGCCATCACCGTCCGTGAGGCGCTCCGCGATGCGATGCTGGAGGAGATGCGTGCCGACGAGCGCGTGTTCCTGATCGGCGAGGAAGTTGCCCAGTACCAGGGTGCCTACAAGATCAGCCAGGGATTGCTCGCCGAGTTCGGCGATCGCCGCGTCATCGACACGCCCATCACCGAGCACGCCTTCACCGGCATGGCCGTGGGCGCGGCGATGAACGGGCTGCGGCCGATCGTCGAGTTCATGACCTTCAACTTCGCCATGCAGGCGATCGACCAGATCATCAACTCGGCGGCCAAGACGCTGTACATGTCCGGCGGCCAGATGGGCTGTTCCATCGTGTTCCGCGGGCCGAATGGCGCTGCCTCGCGCGTCGCCGCCCAGCACAGCCAGTGCTATGCGAGCTGGTACGCACATTGCCCCGGGCTGAAGGTGGTGGCCCCCTGGTCGTCCGCCGATGCGAAGGGGCTGCTGCGCGCGGCGATCCGTGACCCGAACCCGGTGATCGTGCTGGAGAACGAGATTCTCTACGGCCAGAGCTTCGACTGTCCGGAGGCGCAGGATTTCGTGCTGCCGCTCGGCCGCGCGAAGATCGAGCGCGCGGGCGAACATGTCACCATCGTCGCGTTCAGCATCATGGTCGGCGTGGCTATGAAGGCGGCGGAGACGCTGGCGGCGCAGGGGATCTCGGCCGAGGTGATCAATCTGCGTTCGCTGCGTCCGCTGGACACCGCGACCATCGTCGAGAGCGTCAAGAAGACCAATCGGCTGGTCAGCATCGAGGAAGGCTGGCCGTTCGCGGGCATCGGTGCCGAGATCGCCATGCAGGTGACGGAACAGTGCTGGGACTGGCTCGACGCGCCGCCCGTGCGCGTGGCGGGGCTGGATGTGCCGCTGCCGTATGCCGCCAACCTGGAGAAGCTCGCGTTGCCGCAGCCTGATTGGGTGGTCGATGCCGTGAAGAGGATCGTGTGATGGCGACCAACATCCTGATGCCCGCGCTGTCGCCCACCATGACCGAGGGCACGCTGGCGCGCTGGCTCAAGAAGGAAGGTGACAGCGTGCGCAGCGGCGACGTCATCGCCGAGATCGAGACCGACAAGGCGACGATGGAGGTCGAGGCGGTGGACGAGGGGGTGCTGGGCAAAATCCTTGTCGCCGATGGCACATCGGGTGTGCAGGTGAATGCGCCGATCGCGGTGCTGGTCGAGCCGGGCGAGGCGGTGCCGTCCGCGGCGCCATCCCCGGCCCCGAAGCCGTCCGCCACGCCCGTTCCGCCCGCCCCGCAACGCGAGGCGGCGAAGGCCGAGGCGGAACCGGCTCCTATGACGGCGCCAGAAGTGACAGCACCGAACGGCCATGCGGCCGGCGAGCGCATCTTCGCCTCGCCCCTCGCGCGGCGGATGGCCAAGCAGGCGGGCATCGACCTGTCCGTGTTGCAAGGCAGCGGGCCAAACGGGCGCATCGTCCGCGCCGATATCGAAGCCGCCCGTGCCGGCGGCGCCCGGCCCGCTCCGGCCGCGGCGCCACGACCCGCCGAAGCGGCGCCCGTCGCGGGACCGGCGCCGAAACCCGTGGCGATCACGGCACCGCACCGGCTGGTGCCGCACAGCTCCATGCGCCGCACCATCGCGCGGCGGATGGCCGAGGCGAAACAGAGCATCCCGCATTACTATGCGTCGATCGACGTGGAAATTGACGCGCTGCTGAAATTGCGCGCGGAGCTGAACGCCAAGAGTCCGAAGGAAGGGGCGGGCGCGTTCAAGCTCTCGGTCAACGATCTGGTGCTGAAAGCCGCGGCGGTGACGCTGCGGCGGCTGCCGCATGTCAACAGCGCCTGGACGGATGAGGGCGTGGTGCTGTACGACGACGTGGATATCGCCGTTGCCGTCTCGATCCCCGATGGCCTGATCACGCCGATCGTGCGCCAGGCGGATCGCAAGGGATTGGCTGCCATCAGCACCGAGATGCGCGATCTCGGTGCCCGAGCAAGAACCGGCAAGCTGAAGCCTGAGGAATATCAGGGCGGCAGTTTCTCGATTTCCAATATGGGCATGTACGGCGTGACCAATTTCGCCGCCATCATAAACCCTCCGCAAGCGGCCATTCTGGCCGTGGCCGCGGGCTTGCAGCGGGCCGTGGTGCATGACGGCGCGCTCGCGGTGGCGACCGTGATGACCGTGACGCTCGCGGTGGATCACCGCGTGCTGGACGGCACGCAAGGTGCCGAGTGGCTGGCCGAGTTCAAGCGCATTGCCGAAGATCCGCTGAGCCTGATGCTGTGACGCTGAGTTTTCGCGACGTCACACCGGGCGACGAGGCGCTGATCGCACGCGCGGTGCGAGGCATTGCTACAGCGGAGCGCCTGGAGCAGCGCGTCATCGCGACAGAGGCCGATTATGCGCGGCTGCTGTTCGGCACGCCACCTGTGCTGCACGGCATCGTGGTGCTCGACGCGGGCGAGCCGGTCGGCGTCGCACTATGGCATGCGATCGTCAGCACGTTCAGCGGTCGGCTCGGCATCTATGTCGAGGATGTATTCGTGGACGAATCGTCGCGTGGCCGCGGCATCGGGCGGGCGATCTTCGCCCATCTCGCGCGTCTCGCGGTCGATCGCGGCTATGAGCGTGTGCAGTGGTGGGTGAAGAACAGCAACACGCCTGGCGGTGCGGTTCTATCAGAGCATCGGGGCCGAGGCGCTGACCGAATACACCGTGCAGCGATTGAGCGGCGAGAGGCTCGCGGCGATGGCCGGCGATGGCTGAGCCAGTTCCGCGTCGGCACGGCCCCATCATGGCCGGGCTGGACCCGGCCATCAGGTGCCGCGCGCAAGAAAATCGTAGAGGTCCTCCCAGTTCGGATTGCGCTTTCTCGATCAGCCCGATTTTCCAAGCTCGTGGCCAATGCTTGATGTTCCGTTCGCGCTGGATCGCGACCTGAATGCTCTCGTGAGATTCTGCGAAGAACGAGCCGCGAGAGGCCATAGCGTTTGGTAAACCCTTCTACCACGCCCTCCCTGTGCTCCCAGGCTCGTCTTGCAAGTTTGCTTGTTACGCCGGTGTAGAGCGTGCCGTAGGGCATGTTGGTTATGATGTACACCCAGCCGCCCGGCATCGACGCACCCTTACCTCAGTTTGCAGTTTGCCGCGGCACCGGATGGCCGGGTCAAGCCCGGCCATGACAATAACGGTGCAGCGCGACACCTTCCTCGGAGCCTGAACCATGCCTGACTCCCAAACCTTCGATCTCGTCGTCATCGGCGGTGGCCCCGGCGGCTATGTGGCGGCGATCCGGGCGGCACAGCTCGGCATGAAGACGGCGGTGGTCGAGCGCGAGCATCTCGGCGGCATCTGCCTCAACTGGGGCTGCATTCCGACGAAGGCGCTGCTGCGCAGCTCCGAGATCAACCATCTGCTGCACCATCTGGGCGATTTCGGCTTCGCCGCCGACAATGTCCGCTTCGACCTGCCCGCCGTTGTCAAGCGCTCGCGCGCGGTGGCCAAGCAGCTCGCCTCGGGCGTCGGTCATTTGCTGAAGAAGAACAAGGTCGCGGTGTTCGACGGCAGCGGCAAGCTCGCCGGCAAGCAGACCGTGGCGGTCGAGAAGGACGGCAAGCCGGTCGCGACGCTGAAGGCGCCGCATATCATTCTCGCCACCGGCGCGCGCGCGCGGCAGCTTCCGGGCATCGAGAGCGACGGCAAGCTGATCTGGGCCTACAAGGAAGCGATGGTGCCGCCGGCGATGCCGAAATCGCTGCTGGTGATCGGCTCCGGCGCCATCGGCATCGAGTTTGCGAGCTTCTACCGCAACATGGGCGCCGAGGTGACGGTCGTGGAAGTGCTCGACCGCATCCTGCCGGTCGAGGACGCCGAGATCTCCGCCTTCGCCCGCAAGGCGTTCGAGAAGCAGGGCATCCGCATCCTGACCAGTGCCACGGTGAAGGCCGCGAAAAAAGGCGCGGACAGCGTCGCGGTCACGGTCGAGGCCGCTGGCAAACGCTCAGGAGATCACGGTCGAACGGGTGATTTCCGCCGTCGGCATCGTCGGCAATGTCGAGGGCATCGGCATCGAGGGCACCGGCGTCAGGGTCGACCGCACCCATATCCTGATCGATCCCTATTGCCGCACCGGCGAGCCGGGCGTCTACGCCATCGGCGATGTCTGCGGGCCGCCCTGGCTCGCGCACAAGGCGAGCCACGAGGGCGTGGTCTGCGTGGAGAAGATCGCGGGCGTGCCGACGTGCATCCGATCGACTGGACGAACATTCCCGGCTGCACCTATTGCCGGCCGCAGGTCGCCTCGGTGGGGCTGACCGAGGCACGCGCCAAGGAACTCGGCCACGAGGTCCGCGTCGGCCGTTTCCCGTTCATCGGCAACGGCAAGGCGATCGCGATGGGCGAGCCGGAGGGGATGGTGAAGGTCGTGTTCGACGCCGCCAGCGGCGCCCTGCTGGGGGCGCATATGTGCGGTGCCGAAGTGACCGAGATGATCCAGGGCTATGCGATCGCCCGGACGCTCGAAACCACCGAGGCCGAGCTGATGCACACGGTATTCCCGCACCCGACCGTGAGCGAGACCATGCACGAGGCCGTGCTTGACGCCTACGGACGCGCCATCCACTTCTAGGCCGCCACCGGAAGTGTGCCCATGACCACGCGCCTGCAAATCGACCACCGCGCGCAGGGCGGGCGGACCGGCCCGCTGCGCCATCCCGAGAAGGCGGCGCGGCCGGACAATCCCGCGCCGCCGAAGCCCTCATGGATTCGCGTGCGCGCGCCGAACCACCCGGTCTATTTCGAGACCCGCGCCCTGATGCGCGAGAACCGGCTGGTCACGGTCTGCGAGGAGGCGGCCTGCCCGAATATCGGCGAGTGCTGGTCACAACGTCACGCCACCATGATGATCATGGGCGATACCTGCACCCGCGCCTGCGCCTTCTGCAACGTGGCGACCGGCGTGCCCGCACCGCTCGACACAGGCGAGCCGGCGCGCGTCGCCGATGCCGTGGCGAAGCTCGGGCTGCGCCATGTCGTCGTGACCTCGGTGGATCGCGACGACCTGCCGGACGGCGGTGCGGCGCATTTCGCGGCCGTGATCCGCGCGCTGCGACAGGCGGCGTCCGAGACCACGATCGAGGTGCTCACCCCTGATTTCCTGCGCAAGCCAGGGGCCATCGAAACGGTGGTGGACGCGCGGCCCGACGTGTTCAACCACAATCTGGAGACGGTGCCGCGGCTCTATCCGACGGTCCGGCCGGGTGCGCGCTATTTCCAGTCGCTGCGCCTGCTCGACAGCGTCAAGCGGCTCGACCCCACGATCTTCACCAAATCGGGGATGATGGTGGGCCTGGGCGAAAGCCGGGCCGAAGTGACCCAGGTGATGGACGATCTGCGCGTGGCGGATGTCGATTTCCTGACGCTCGGGCAATATCTGCAACCGACCCTGAAGCACGCGGCGGTGGCCGAGTTCGTGACTCCGGAAGCATTCGCCGACTACGCCTCGACGGCGCGGGCACGGGGATTCCTGATGGTGTCGGCCACGCCGCTGACCCGCAGCTCGTACCACGCCGACGCGGATTTCGCGCATCTGCGGGCGGCTCGCGCGCAGTTGCTGGCCGCCGCCTGAGCCGATGCCGACCCATGCCGAATCCCGGATCGTCGGCTACCGACCCGAGCAGATGTTCGACCTGGTGGCCGATGTCGATAAATACCCGCAATTCCTGCCCTGGTGTGCAGCGGCACGGGTAAAATCGCGCAGCCCGGAGCGGCTGCTCGCCGATCTCACGATTTCGTTCGGACCGTTCCGCGAGAGCTTCGGCAGTCGCGTCACCCTGCAGCCGCCGCATCTGGTCAAGGTGCAGTACGAGAATGGCCCGTTCCGCTACCTGAACAACCAATGGAAGTTCGGTGCGGACCCACGGGGTTGCAAGATCGACTTCTTCGTCGATTTCGAGTTTCGCAGCCGCTTGCTGCAAGCGGCGATCGGTGTGGTGTTCCACGAGGCCGTGCGCCGCATGGTCAATGCCTTCCTCAAGCGCGCGCGCGACGTCTATGGTCCGCCACTGACCGTCGACGCGCTGGCGGCCACGAGTCCCGCGCCCGATCCACTCTCAAGGCACCTGAATGGTCTATTCGCCGCTTCGCCCGAAACCGGGGCAACCGCCGGTTCGGGTCAATCTGTTCTCGGACACGCAAACCCGGCCCACCCCCGCCATGAAGGCGGCGATGATGGCGGCCGAGGTGGGCGACGAGCAGGCCGGTCTTGATCCCACGATCGATGCGCTGTGCGACCGCATGGCGGCTCTGCTGGGCAAGCAGGCGGCGATGTTCCTGCCCTCCGGCACGATGTGCAACCAGATTGCCATTCTCACGCATTGCCGACCCGGCGACGCGATCCTGGCGCACGAGACGGCGCATGTCCTGAACAGCGAAGGCGGCGGTGCCGCGGCGCTGACCGGCGCCCACATCATGCCGCTCGCCGGCCCGCGCGGCATGTTCTCGGCCGACACGCTGCGCGAGGCCCTCGTGGCGCAACCCTCACGCTACGACATGCCGCAGACGCTGGTAGCGGTCGAGCAGACTGCCAATCTGGGCGGAGGTGCTGTCTGGGATTTGCGCGCCCTGGACGAAGTGGCCGAACTCGCCCATGCGCGCGGCATCGCCACGCATATGGATGGTGCGCGGCTGATGAACGCCGTCGTCGCGTCCGGTGTGGCACCGGCCGAGATGGTCGCGGGCTATGACAGTGTCTGGCTCGATTTCACCAAGGGGCTGGGCGCGCCGCTCGGAGCCGTGCTCTGCGGCAGCGCCGAATTCATTGACCGCGCCTGGCGCTGGAAGCAGCGACTCGGCGGATCGCTCCGCCAGGGCGGCATCTGCGCCGCCGCCTGCCTGTATGCGCTCGATCATCATGTCGACCGACTCGCCGAGGATCATGCCAATGCGCGCAGCCTGGCGCGCGGCCTGGCGCAGATCGACGGCGTCACGGTCGAGCAGCCGCAGACGAATCTGGTGTTCTTCGATACGTCCGGCAGCGGACGGGAGGCTGAAGAACTGGCATCGCGGCTGCGCGACCACGGTGTGCTGATTTCGACGATGGGCCGCTACCGCGCGCGCGCCTGCACCCATCTGGACGTGACTGAGGAGCACGTGCGGCAGGCGATCACGGCTGTGCGCGCAGTGCTCTCGACGTGATGCGCGCGTCGCACGATTCGCGTAAGACGTGCGCCTCAGCCGGCGCAGGGAGTAACCTGCGCGGACCATGAGAAGGAGAGACTCGACGATGCGAATCCTGACCTCCGCCGTTGCGGCTGCGGCGCTGCTGGCATTCCAGGCGACACCCGGATTGTCGCAGACCACGCCGCAGGAGCCGGCGCCGCCCGCCGCCACTGCTCCGGCAGCGCCCGCGCCAGCCGCTCCGGCGCCCGGGGCTGCCACTCCGGAGACCACGACGCCGGAGACGACGGCGCCGGCTACGACCCCGGCCCCGGTCCCGCACAAGGCCCCACGGCACGCGAAACGGATGACGCTGCACCAGCGCTTCGAGGCGGCAAATGCCGCCAAGGATGGCCACCTCACGCTGGAGGAGGCGAACGCGGCGAAATGGACTTATGTCTCGCGTCACTTCCAGGCGATGGACAAGGACCACAAGGGGTATGTGACCGAGGCGGATATCCACGCCTATGCCCGCGCCCAGCACGCCGCTCGTCGCGCGGCGAAGCAGGGCACCCAGGCACCGGCGACCACCGCGCCGGCTCCGTCCCCCGCGGCTCCGTCCCCCGCGGCTCCGGCCCCTGGACCGGCCGCCCCGGCTCAACAGTAGGTCGTTCGCGCCTCAGGCCGGCTGCGATTCCCGCGGCCGGCCGTAGGCGGCCATCCAGGTATCCACGGCCGCCGCGACGGTGGCCTCGATTTCCACGTCGTCCGGCACCGGGGGTACGCCCAGGCTCGCGCGCAGGAACACGCCGGAACGGATCAGTGCCGTGAACTGCATCGCTGCAGTGTGTCGGGCCTGTTCGGAGACAAGGAGCGGGAGGTCCTGGCGCTCCAGCCAAGCCGCGAATCGCGCCAGGCAGCGATGCGGGCCGCTCTCCAGAAAAGCCCGGCCGAGTTCGGGAAAGCGCATGCTTTCGGCCACGGCAATGCGGTAGATAGCCAGCGTGCGCGGCTGCAGCAGGAAGCGCAGGACCGCACCGCCAATGGCCAGCAGCGCCGCACGCAGGTCCGCCGGGTCATCGCGGAACAGGCTCTCGTCGAGGACATAGCTCAACCCCCGTTCCGCAACAATGGTGGCGAACAGCTCGTCCTTCGAGGTGAAATAGGCATACAGGGTCGCCTTGGATACGCTGGCCTGGCGGGCGACGGCGTCCATGCTGACCGCACCGTAGCCGTGATCCAGGAACAGCGACTCGGCGGCATCGAGGATCGCCCGCCGCTTCGGCGAGGACTCGCCCGACACTCCGGCCGCGCGCTCCTGGAGGGATGGCGAGTCGGTTCTCGGCAGGACAGCCTGGCTCATATGCGCCTGATGCTCCTGCCTTGGCCCGCTGTCAAGGAAAACCAGACTGAACAGTTCAGTTTACCCTTGACGAACGCGGCGTCGGAACGGCAAGTTCCTGCGCCGCCGCTGAACTGAACCGTTCGGTTCAAGCGCGGCCCAAAGGCACCGACCATGAATGCTGTCACCGAGAAACCGTCCCTGGCGCCGTCCCCCGCACTCAGCGAGGCATCCCGCCCGCGGCGCTCCAGGCGTTGGCTGCGCGTCGCCGGCGCTCTGCTGGTGGTGCTGGGTCTGGCCATCCTCGGCAATTGGTGGATCGCGGAGGGGCGCTTCATCGAGAGCACCGACAATGCCTATGTCGCGGGTGACATCGCCGTGCTGGGTCCGCGCATCGAGGGCGACGTCGCGGCGATCCATGTGGCCGACAATCAGCATGTCCGTGCCGGGGAAAAGCTGATCTCCCTCGACGCGCGGGATTGGCAGGCGCGGCTCGATCAGGCGCGTGCCAATGAAGCCGAGGCCACAGCGGCGATCGTCACGGCGCGCAGCCAGGCCCAGCAGAGCCGGGCCGCGATCGCACAGGCCGACGCGGCGATCGCTCAGGCACAGGCCGAGCAGACCCGCGCCGTGGCCGAAGCCGGGCGGGCCAGCACGCTGACGCACGCCGGCTGGATGGCGCGCGCGGCGGACGACACGGCGGTTGCGTCGCGCCGCAAGGCCGATGCTTCGCTCGCTGCCGCGCAGGCGCAGCGGCAGAGTGCGGTCGATGCGCTGACCGTGGCCGAGGCCCGGATCGGCGAGGCAGAGGCGCATCAGGCGAGCGCCGAGGCTGCCGTGCGGCTGGCCGAAAGCAATTTGGCGGACACGGTGATCCGTGCGCCCTTCGATGGCGTGGTGGGTAACCGCGCCGCCCAGCTCGGCCAGCACGTCAATCCAGCGCTGCAACTGATCGCCGTGGCGCCGCTGCGCTCGGCGCTCTACGTCACCGCCAATTTCAAGGAGACGCAGCTCCGGCATATGGCGCCCGGGCAGAAGGTCCGGCTGATTGCCGACATCGACAGCGGCGCCGCGCTGGAGGGGCGGCTGGATAGTCTGGCCCCGGCCACCGGCGCCCTGTTCAGCCTGCTGCCGCCGGAAAACGCCACCGGCAACTTCACCAAGGTGGTGCAGCGCGTGCCCGTCAAGGTCACGATCGACCCCGCCGTGGCTGCCCGCGCATCCTGGCTGCGCGCAGGCCTGTCGGTCACGGCGGAGGTGGACACGCGCGGGCCGGATGCGAAGCGCCTCGGCATCCTGGGCCAGCTCCGCACGCGGCTGGGGATCTAGCCATGCCGTCCCCGGCCATGCCGGAGCGCGCGCTAACGTGGCGCGACTGGACCGGCTTCATGGCGATGGTGTTCGGGATGTTCATGGCGATCCTGGACATCCAGATCGTCAGCGCCTCGATCGACGATGTGCAGGCCGGGCTGTCGGCCAGCCCGGACGAGGCGGCCTGGGTGCAGACCAGCTATCTGATCGCCGAGATCGTCATGATCCCGCTCTCCGGCTGGCTATCGCGGCTGCTGTCCACGCGCGTCCTGTTCACGATCAGCGCGCTGGGCTTCACCGTGTTCTCGCTGGCCTGCGCCTTCGCCGCCAGCCTCGGCACGATGATCGTGTTCCGCGCTGCGCAGGGGTTCCTGGGCGGCGCGATGATCCCCACGGTGTTCGCCACTACCTTCCTGCTGTTCCCCGGCGCGCGGCGGGCGCAGATTTCGGTGCTGATCGGGCTTGTCGCGACGCTGGCGCCGACCATCGGCCCGACGCTCGGCGGCTGGCTGACGCAGGTGCTGTCGTGGCACTGGCTGTTTTTGATCAACGTGCCGTTCGGCATCATTGTCGCCGCTCTCGTCTGGCGCTTCGTGCGCATCGACCGGCCCGATCCCAGTGTCGCGCGCAGCTTCGACCTGTACGGACTGCTGCTGATGGCGGCGTTTCTCGGCACGCTGGAATACGTGCTGGAGGAAGGCAACCGGAACGACTGGTTCTCCGACGACACGATCCTCACCCTGGCGATCGTGTCGGCCGCGGCCGGCGGATTGTTCCTGTGGCGGATGCTGACCCGGCATGATCCGATGGTCGAGCTGCGCGCTTTCCGCGATCGCAACTTCGCCTTCGGCTGCCTGTTCAGCCTGGTGCTGGGCCTGGGTCTGTATGGCACCGTCTATGTCATCCCGCTGTTCCTGGGACGCGTGCGCCACTACGATTCGATGCAGATCGGCCAGACCATGTTCGTGACCGGCATCGCCATGTTCATCGCCTCGCCGATTGCCGGCAAGCTGGCACCGCTGGTCGATCTGCGGGTGATGCTGGCCTGCGGTCTGGCGATGTTCGGCGCCTCGCTGTGGTGGATGGGGCACCTGACCAACGAGACGGCGTTCTGGGAGCTGCTGCTGCCGCAGATGCTGCGCGGCTTCTCCATGATGTTCGTGATGCTGCCGGTCAACCAGCTGGCGCTCGGCACCCTGCCGCCGCAATCGCTGAAGAACGCCTCGGGCCTGTACAATCTGATGCGCAATCTTGGGGGTGCGATCGGGCTCGCCATGATCAACACGGTGGCGACCGCGCGCATGGCCGTGCATACGCTGCATCTGGACGAGCAGGTGACCTGGGCGCGCGCGGGTGCGGCCAACGCCTACCAGATGATGACCTGGGCGATGACACCCGCCGCCGGCCACGAGGCGCCGCTGATGGCCCTGAAGCAGATTGCGCTGATGGTCGAGCGCGAGGCGCTGACCCTGGCCTATAACGACGTGTTGCTGCTGATGGCCCTTGCGTTCTTCATCGCGATCCCGTTGACCATGCTGACGGTGCGGCCGCGCATGGCGCCCGCCGGAGCGGGGGGAGGGCATTGAGCGATGGCCGAACACGTCAACTGGGGCGTGCTGAGCACGGCGAAGATCGGCACGGAAAAGGTGATTCCGGCCATGCAGCGCGGTACGCTGTCGCGCATCGCGGCGATTGCCTCGCGTGATCAAGCCACCGCCGAGCGTGCGGCGGCAAGGCTCGGCATCCCGCGCGCCCATGGCAGCTATGAGGCGCTGCTGGCCGATCCGGACATCCAGGCGATCTATAACCCGCTGCCCAACCATCTGCATGTGCCGTGGACGATCCGCGCGATGGAGGCCGGCAAGCACGTGCTGTGCGAAAAGCCGATCGCGCTCAGCGCCGCCGAGACCGAGCAATTGCTGGCGGCGCGCGCGAGGACCGGCCGGATCGTCGCCGAGGCATTCATGGTGCGCCATACGCCGTGGTGGCAGCGCGCCCGCGCGCTGGCGCAGGACGGCACGCTGGGCGAGGTGCGGGCGATCCAGACCTTCTTCAGCTATTTCCTCGACGATCCGTCCAACGTGCGCAACCAGAGCGACATTGGCGGCGGCGGGCTGTTCGATATCGGTTGCTACGCCATCAACACCGCGCGCTACATGTTCGGCGCCGAGCCGGTGCGCGTGGCGTCCAGCATCGATCGCGATCCTGTGATGCGCATCGACCGCCTGACCAGCGCGCTGCTCGAGTTCCCCGGCGCGCGGCATTTGACCTTCACCTGTGCGACCCAGTTGGCACCGCACCAGCGCGTCACCGTGGTCGGCACGCGCGCGCGGCTGGAGCTGCTGATCCCGTTCAACGCTCCGGTTGCCAGCCCATGCCGCATCGTCATCGACGACGGCAGCGATCTGGCCGGAGGGCACGCGCGCGTCGAATCGTTTGCGGTGGCCGACCAGTACACGTTGCAAGGCGACGCCTTCAGCCGGGCGGTACTCGGACAGCAGGCGCTGGACTGGCCGATCGAGGACGCAGTGGCGAACATGCGCGTGATCGACGCGGTGTTCCGCGCCGCCGAGACGTCCACGTGGCAGAGCATCGACGCGCGGCCGCGCGAGAGACTCACTTGAGCTTGGTCTTGATCGACGGGAAATCGTGCCAGAACTGGCCGGTGCCCTTCCGGATGACCACGTCCTGCGGCAGGATCTCGAATGGGGTATAGGCGGGCAGCGCCCGGAGCCTCTCGAACAGGCCGGTGAAATCCGTGCGCTTCAGCAGGGCGAATAAGTCCTCGAACCGATCGATGACGAAGTAGGCCGCCTGGAAATCGTCGATGTAGTAGCCGGTGCGCAAGACGCGATCGAGGCTGAAGCCCAACTGGTTGGCAGAAGGATCCTCGATCACGTATCTCGCCTCGCCGAATGACGAGGCGATGCCCGCACCATAGATCCGAATGCCCTCCGGTTTGCGGATCAGTCCGAATTCGATCGTGTACCAGTTGAGCCGGGCCAGGAACTTCACCCCCTTGCGCTCGACGGCGTCGAGCCCGATCCGGCCATATTCGTTCATGTAGTCGGCATAGGCGGGGTTGGTCAGCAGCGGCACGTGGCCCAACACATCGTGGAAGATGTCGGGCTCCTCCAGGTAGTCGATCTGCTCACGGCCGCGGATGAATGTTCCGGCCGGAAACTGGCGATTGGCCAGCATCTGGAAGAAAGGTCGCGACGGGATCAGCCCGGGGACCGCGACCACCTCCCACCCGGTCAGGCGCCGCAGCCTCGCATTCATGCGGTCGAAATTCGGCACGCCCTCGGGGCCGATGCCGAGCGCCGCAAGCCCGTCCAGAAACTCCTGGCAGACATGACCCTTCAGGGTCTGCTGCTGGCGTTCGATCAGAACCCGCCAGATGGCGTGATCCTCGGCGCTGTAGTGGCCCCAGTCCTGGTCGATGATGCAGTCTTCAACCGTGTGAGCAGTCAGAACCGTATGCCCGGACATCGCTTCCACTCCTGAGCCCGCGAAGGCTGCCATGTCCCCTAACGAGCGACATGGCTCGACGATCCGGCCGCGCCAACGGGCGGTCCTGGTTTTCCCGCCGGCGATCCGGCGTCTACGCGCCCAGCACGTCCCGTATGCCCACCACGCGCCCGAACTCGAAGGCCAGGGTGGCGAGGTGGACGCGATGCACCTCCTCGGCCGGGATGGTGCCGCCGTTGGCGTCCGGCAGGTCGAACGTGGCACAGGCATCGCCGACCACGATCACCTCGTAGCCGAGATTGGCGCCGACCCGCGCAGAAGTGGAGACGCACTGGTCAGTGGCGATGCCGAAAAGGACGAGAGTCCGGGCGCCCATCCGGCGCAGGCGCAGATCGAGATCGGTGCCGATGAAGGCGGCGTTGACCGATTTTGCGACAAGACGCTCGCCCGGCGCCGGCGTGAAACCGGCGCGGAACTCATGGCCGGGGGCTTCGGGTCGCAGGGTCGATCCCGGCTGCGCGCTGTCGTGGCGCACATGGATGATCGGGCGGCCGAGCCGCCGCCACCGCTCCAGCAGCGTGAGCCCGTTCTCGTCCAGCGCCGGGTTGTTCCGGCGCGGCCAGGGTGGGCTATCGAAGGCGCGCTGCATGTCGATCGGGATCAGGACGGCATCATCGGGAATCATGGGTTAATCCTCCTGCGCCGCCGCGAGCAACATCGCCAGGGCGCGCGCCACCGTGGCGCGCCGAACCTCGGCCCGATCGCCGGCAAAGATCTCTCGCGCGGTATGCGAGGGCTGGCCACGCCGCGCGCAGCCGAACCAGACCAGCCCCACCGGCTTCTCGGCGCTGCCGCCGCCCGGCCCGGCGACGCCGGTTACGGCCACCGCCGCATCCGCCTCGCTGCGGGCCAGCGCGCCCTCGGCCATCGCCGCCGCCACCGCTTCGCTGACCGCGCCCACCCGCGCGATCAGCGCCCCCGGTACGCCGAGCATCGCCGTCTTGGCGCCGTTGGAGTAGGTCACGAACCCGCACTCCACCACGTCGCTGCTGCCGGCGATCGCCGTCAGGGTGGCCGCGATCAGGCCGCCGGTGCAGCTTTCCGCCGTCGCCAACCGCCTGCCGCGCGCGCGATAGACAGCGAGCAGCGCCTCGGCCTGCGCCAGCATGGCCGGGTCGATCACGGCGCGGCGGCCTCGATCCGCCCGTCGGCGATCGCGGCGCAGAAGGCGGCGTGATCGGCCACCATCTGCCCCGCATACAGCCGCGCGAAGCTGTCGATCGCCTGATCGAACGTGTCGCTCTGCCCCAGGTAGCCCGCGATCCGCGCCGCGTCGCCGGCGCGGGCATGGGCGCGCGCCAGGGTGCGCCCACACAGGGAAGCGTAGAACCGCAGCGCATCGCCCTCGATGCGCACGCCGATTTTCGCCATATGCGAGTCCTTGAGCTGGCGGACGTAGAAATGCATCGCCGCGGACGGCGCCTGCCCCCAGCCGAGGAAAACGTCCGTGCTGGCTTGCAGCAGCCGCTGTCCCACCACAACGCGCTGTCCCTGATCCGCATAGCGGCTGGCCCCGGCATAGGGAGCCAGCACGCTCGTCCCGGCCTGTTTCAGTTGCAGGATCAGCGTCTCGCCGTCGGCGGTGGCGAACAGCCCTAGCGCGCAAAACGTGCCGACGCTGCCGACCCCCACCGCCTTGAACGCCACGTCGCGCAGCCGGTAGCGCTCGACCAGCACCCGCCGCTCCTCGGCAAGACTGTCGAGATAGGCGGCAAAGGCGGCGTGGGCGATCGGCTCCTCGGCGCCCAGGCGAAACACGGCGGGTGGTCGCTCCGGCAGATGCAGCCTGCCGTCCGATGCGACCAGGTGGCGATAGGCGGCACTGCTCGCCGCGACCACATCGGCCAGGGTGCGCCGCTCGCGCCGGCGTACGTCGCGATCGCCGATCTCCTCGATGGCGCGCTCCAAATCTATGCGCGTGCGCCAGGCCTCGAGCGGCGGCAGGGCGGCCAGCGCATCCATCTGCTGGCGATAGGCCAGAGCCGCTCTGCGCGCCAAGGCGCGGGACGCCTTCTCGGCCAGGCCGCGCACCGATGCGGCCAGCACGATGCTGGTGGCGAGGCGCTTGATGTCCCACTCGAACGGCGCCGGCAGGGTCTCGTCGAAATCGTTGATGTCGAAGACCGGCGTGCCCTCGGGCGAGGCGTAGGCGCCGAAATTCGCCAGATGCGCGTCGCCGCAGGCCTGCACCCGCAGGCCGGTGTCGGGCAGGGTCGCCAGATCCGCCGCCATCAGCGCCGCGCTTCCGCGCAGGAAGGCGAACGGATCGGCCCGCATCCGCTGATAGCGCAGCGGCAGTAGCGCTGGCAGCCGGCCCTGATCGGCGGCGATCAGCAGCGCCACGGGGTCGCGCTGCGCTGCCGCCTGCGACCATGTGCCGTGCGCGCCACGCGGCATGTGCGCCCGCTGCGCGTGGCCCAGCGCGCGGCGTTCCTCGGCTGTCAGCAGCGGCGGTTCCGGGTGCGGCCTGACCTCGTCCATGCTCGCCATCCTGCGTCCGCATCGCCTAGAGGTCGAGCAGCCCCGGGACTGCTCCGCGCAGCGCCCAAGAGTACGGCGGCCGCGATCAGCCCGGCAATCACGTCGTCGGCCATCACCCAGACCGGTCCCGTGCGTCGGTCCGCCCAGCCGACCGGGCCGGGCTTGGCGATGTCCAGGGCGCGGAACAGCATGAAGGCCAGCAGCAACCCTTTCCATCCGTGCCAGCTCCAGTCAGCCCGCAGCAGGCCGAGTGCCGCGATCCACTGGCCGGCAACCTCGTCGATCACCACCCAGCCGGGATCACGGGCCGCGTGCGCCGCCGGAATGGCCCAGGCTCCCGCCACGATGGCGAGGAGTGCGGCGACGGGCAAGGCGGGCGGTCCCCAGGCGAGCAGCACGCCGGCCAGCAGGACCGCTGCCAGCGATCCGGCGGTTCCGGGTGCCCGCGGCGCGTAGCCGAGGCCGCAGCCGCTCGCGATCAGGCGGGCGAATGCGGCCACGGCACCGGCTCGAACGCGGTCTCGCCCAGTTTCGCCCGGTAGATCACCGCGTTCTCGAGGACACGCTGTACGTAGTTGCGCGTCTCGCTGAACGGGATCAGCTCGATCCAGTCGGTCATGTCCGGCCCATCCGCGCCGCTGCCGGGCCGGGGATCGCCATTGACGGCGAGCCACCCGGTCACGCGCGACGGGCCGGCGTTGTAGGCCGCGACCGCCAGCGGGACCGAGGTCGAGAACCGCGTCAACAGCGCGGCCAGATAGGTGCTGCCGAGTTGGACGTTGAGGCCGGGATCAGTGGTGAGGGCGGCAGCCGAAGCCGTGACACCCAGGCCGCGCGCCTCGGCGGCAGCGGTCGCGGGCATCAGTTGCATCAGGCCGCGCGCGCCGGCCGGACTGATCACCGCCGGATCGAAGCTGCTCTCCTGGCGGATGATGCCGAGCGCCAGGGCGGCGTCCACCGGACTGTTGCGGGGGATTGCGGCGGCGACCGGCCAGCCGGTATCGAGCAGTACCACCCCAGAGCGGCCAGCCAGCCGGGCGAGGCTCACTGCGGTCTGCGGCATCCCGAACCCGGTCGCCAGCCGTGCCGCGAGGGCCTGGCTCGTGGGATTCGGTCCGGCCTCGTCCAGAGCCAACAGAAAGGCGGCGGCGCGGCCTGGCTCGCCCCAGGCCACCAGCCAGATGCTGGCCCGTACCAGTTCGCTCGTGGCGAACGCCAGCGCCTGCGCACGGTCCCAGACGGGATCGCGCCGGGCGACGATGCGTGCGTCGAGCCGCGCGGGGTCCGCGCGCCCCGCCAGAATCGCCAGTTGCCCATAATAGGTCGAGGGATAGGCCGAAGCCGCCGCGTATTCCCGTTGCGCCCGCGCGGCATCGCCCATCGCCGTGGCGGCGCGGGCCAGCCAGTAATGCGCGCGGGCCTGCGTGATCACCGCGCGCGAGACCTGGGCCACGACCGCGAAATGCTTCTCCGCCAGCGATGGGTCCGATAGTCGGCGCAGCGCGATCCACCCGGCCAGGAACGCGGCATCGGCCTCCTGCTCCGGTGCCGCCTGGGCCGCCCCCGCCGCCAGGGCATAGGCGCCCTTTGCATCTCCTGCCGCTAGAAGCCGCCGTGCCAGGATGTTGCGCTCGTTCCAGAACAGCGCGCGCCGCTCAGCGGGTGCGGCCCGCTCGGCGGCGGCGCCGCGGGAAATCCACAATGCCAGGGCCTGGTCGTCGTGGCCGGCCCGCCGCAGCCAGCGCGCCTGTTCCAGCACCATCGCGGGCGCATCCCGCTGTTCGGGCGAAAGGCTGGCGAGCAGGGTCGCCGCTTGCGGGTCGTCACGCCGTAGTGCCAGTCGCGCCTCGGCGCGCGGCTGGTCCTCGGTCGCGAGGCGCTGCACCTGCAACGCGGCGCCGGCGGTATCGGACCAGGCAAGCCGGTCGAAGCGCTGCCATTGCTCGGACGGGCCGATGGCCTGGCCCCAGTCGTGCAGGAACTTCGTTTCCCAGGCGTCATCGGGCGGTGCAGCGATCCAGGCCGCGCGCACGGCAGCGGCGGCATCCTCGAACCGGTTCTGCCGCAGATCGCCCTCGGCACAGCGTATCAGGGCAGGGGCGGTCGCGGGCCGCTCGCGGTCGCAGGCGGCCAGCGCCACTTCGTCGTCCGGCTCGGCCGCGATCGCTTCCTCGCGCCTTCGCCGCAGCGTGGCCTGCGACGGCCAGCCGGGATTGGCGGCGCGGAACGCGTCGATCTCGGCCACACGTGCGGCACCCGGCGCCAGCAGGCGGTAGAACGTGACCAGCTTGCGCGCCACCGGATCGGGCAGGGCGGCCGCCGCCGCGTCCGCCTCTGCCCAGCGGTCCGCATGCACCAGCTCCATGACACCCGCGCCGATTTCCGCCGTGCCGGCCCGCGCGGCCAGTGGCAGAAGGAGCAGGCTCGTGAGAAGCAGCGCGCGCATGGGCCACAGGGTAGCAAGCCGCCGCCTTGCGGCGCACCCCCCGGCCGCCTAGCTTTCGCCACTCGCTGGAGTTTCGGATGATGTTCAAAGGCTCGCTGGTCGCTCTCATCACGCCGATGCGCTCGGACGGATCGGTGGACGAGCGCGCGCTGGAGAGCTTCGTCGATTGGCAGATCACCGAAGGCACCAACGGTCTGGTGCCGGTCGGCACCACCGGCGAATCGCCGACGCTCACGCATGACGAGCATCGGCGCGTGGTCGAGATCACCGTCTCGGTCGCGCGCGGCCGGGTGCCGGTGATCGCCGGCGCCGGCTCGAACAGCACCACCGAGGCGGTAAGCTTGGCGCGGCACGCCCACAAGGTGGGTGCCGACGGTGTGCTGGTTGTGACGCCCTACTACAACAAGCCGACGCAGGAGGGGCTGTTCCTGCATTTCACCGCGGTCGCCGACGCGGCCGAGCTGCCGTTGCTGATCTATAACATTCCGTCGCGCAGCGTGGTCGATATGAGTGTCGAGACGATGGCGCGGCTGGCGCGGCATCCGAACGTAGTCGGCGTGAAGGATGCGACCGCGAATCTCGCCCGTCCTCTCCATACGCGCCGCGCCTGCGGGAAGGATTTCGTCCAGCTCTCCGGCGAGGATCATACCGCCGTCGCCTTCCTTGCCGCCGGCGGCGACGGCTGCATCAGCGTCACCGCCAACGTAGCGCCGCGCCTGTGCAGCGAGATGCACGCGGCCTGGAATGAGGGTCGGCCCGCACGCGCGATCGAGTTGCAGGAGCGCATGCTGCCGTTGCATGACGCGATGTTCGCGGAGACCAGCCCCGGGCCAGTGAAATATGCCGCGAGCCTGCTAGGCCACGCTACGGATGCCTGCCGCCTGCCGCTCGCCCCTGTCGCGGAGGCCACGCGGACCCGCGTGCGCGCGGCGATGGTCGAGGTCGGGCTGCTGAACTGAGGCGCGGAGCTTGGCCGAACACAAGACAGGCAAGCCGAAATCCGGCCTGATCAGCCACGGGATCGCGGCGCAGAACCGCAAGGCGCGCTTCGATTACACGATCAAGGAGACGGTCGAGGCCGGGATCGTGCTGAAGGGGCCGGAGGTGAAGAGCCTGCGTCACGGCCGCGCCACGCTGACTGAGGCCTGGGCCGGCGAGCGCGACGGCGAAATGTTCCTGTTCAACGCCTATATCCCGGAATACCAGGGCGGCGTGCTGAGCCGCTTCGAGCCGCGCGCGCCGCGCAAGCTGCTGCTGAAGCACAAGCAGATCAACCAGCTTCTGGGTGCCGTGGCGCGCGAGGGCGTGACCCTGGTGCCGTTGCAGATCCATTTCAACGACCGCGGCCGCGCGAAGGTGCTGCTGGGCGTGGGCGAGGGGCGCAAAAAGGCGGACAAGCGGCAGGCGATCGCGGCGCGGGACTGGCAGCGGGACAAGGCACGCCTGATGCGGGCGCGCGGTTAGTCCGCATCAGACACGGAAGGGGCCAGATGCGCGAGCGAAATCAGTGGGTTCGGATGGTGGGCGCGACAGGGATTGAACCTGTGACCCCCACCGTGTCAAGGTGGTGCTCTCCCGCTGAGCTACGCGCCCATCCGCGCGCCGTTCGTAAACACGCGTCGCGCGAGGCGCAAGTCCCCGGACCATGTCCCTAGCCACGGCCATCCCCACTCCGCCCGATCCGGCGGTTGCCGCCTTCCTGCATGACAGCGGACTTGTCGGCGATCCGGCATCGGCGGTGCTGACGCCGCTGACCGGCGGCGTGGCCTCGGACATTCTTCGGGTCGAGGCGAACGGCCGCATCTTTGCCCTCAAGCGCGCATTGTCCAAGCTGCGCGTGCAGCAGGACTGGCAGGTGCCGACGAGCCGCAACGCGCACGAGGTTGCGTGGCTGCGCCTCGCGAACGAAATCGCTCCGGGCTCCGCGCCGCAGGTGCTCGCGCATGATCCGGCGGCCGGGATGTTTGCCATGACGTTCCTGGAGCCGGCCGATCATCCGGTATGGAAGACCGAACTGCGCGACGGCCGCGCCGATCCGGGCTTTGCCGCAGCCGTCGGCCGTGTGCTGGCGGCGATCCATTCCGCGACCGCGCGCGATCCCGCGCTCGCCGCGCGTTTCGCCAATCAGGCGCTGTTCCAGGCAATCCGCCTGGACCCCTATCTCGAAGCGGCGGCGTTGCACCACGCCGATCTCGCCCCCCGCCTGCGCGCACTGGCGCGGGCCACGCTGGAGGCGCGCATCGCCCTGGTGCATGGCGATGTCAGCCCGAAGAACATCCTGTGCGGACCACGCTCGTCGGGGTCAGGCGGCCCGGTTTTGCTCGACGCCGAATGCGCCTGCTATGGCGATCCCGCCTTTGACGCCGCGTTCTGCCTCAACCACCTCCTGCTGAAATGCGTCTGGGTACCGTCCGCGGCCGACGCCTTCCTCGCCTGTTTCGACGCGCTCGCCACGGCCTGGCTGGGCGGCGCCGGCTGGGAGGACGCGGGTTCCCTGGAACGCAGGACCGCCGCCCTGCTGCCGGCCTTGATGCTGGCCCGGATCGACGGCAAGTCGCCGGTCGAATACATCACCGCCGAGCACGACAAGGCACGGGTCCGGCACTTCGCGCGCGCCGCCATCGCCTCGCCGCCGACCGCTCTCGCAAACCTGCGCGAGGGGTGGCGGGCAAGCCTCGTTGCCGCCGATCGTCCTGTTACGGACTGAGCGCTCACGTCATAGACTGGAGCAGCGAGGCTGAGGCTGACCTTCCGGGACGGAGCGACGCGTATGCGATTGCTGTCTGTGATGACGCTGAGCGCGGGCCTGCTCCTGGCCGCGTCAATCTCGCCGGCGGCGGCCGATGACACGGTCGCCACCTATCACGGGGATTCGGCGCGCACCGGCCGCTATGTGGTTCCGGGCCTGACCTGGACGGCCGCTGCCAGCGCGCATCGGGTGCGCGATTTCGATGGCCGGGTCGAGGGCCACATCTACGCGCAGCCGCTGTACTGGAAGCCGGCCGGCGCCGCGCACGGGATGCTGATCGTCGCCACCGAGTCCAACGTGGTGCAGGCGATCGATGCACAGACCGGTGCGGCGATCTGGCGGACTGCCCTGGGCCGGATCGTGCCGCGCTCGGACCTGCCCTGCGGTAACATCAGCCCGGTCGGCATCACCGGGACGCCAGTGATCGATGCGTCCTCCGGGGCGATCTATCTGGATGCCTTTGTCAGCCGCAAGACGGGCCTGGCGCAGCATCTGGTGTTCGGGCTTTCGCTCAAGGACGGCTCGGTGCTGCCGGGTTGGCCGGTCGATCTGGCCGATGAACTGGGGCGGCATGGTGTGTTCTTCACGCCGACGATCCAGAACCAGCGCGGCGCGCTGGTCCTTGTGCGCGGGCGGCTCTATGTGCCGTTCGGCGGCAATCTCGGCGATTGCCAAGCCTACCACGGCTGGGTGGTGGGCCTGGACGTGGCGCCGCGACCGCATGTGGCGGCGATCTGGGGCACGCGCGCGGAGAAGGGCGGCATCTGGTCGCAAGGTGCCATCGCCTTCGACGGCACCTCCATGTTCGCCGCGACCGGCAACACGCTTGGCGCCAGTACCCTGGGGCGACGGCGAGGCGATCATCCGGCTGCCGCTCGACCTGTCACATTCGGCCGATCCGCGCGACTATTTCGCGCCCGGCAATTGGCAGCAGCTCGATGAGCGAGATGCGGATCTTGGCGGCACCGGGCCCTTGCCGATCGATCTGCCCGTGCCCGGCGGGGGCGCCCAGAAGCTGTTGCTGGCGCTCGGCAAGGACGGCAATGCTTACGTGCTCGACAGGACGAAACTGGGCGGCATCGGCGGCCAACTGCTCGTGCAGGCCGTCGCGGACGGCCCGATCATTACCGCTGGCGCCGTCTATCCGGCCTCGGGCGGGGCGATGGTCGCGTTCCACGCCAGCGGCTCCTCCTGTCCGCCGCTGTCCGGCAGTCCCACCCTGGTCACGCTCCTGATCACACCCGGAACGCCGCCGGGCTTGCGCACGGCGTGGTGCGGCAGCTTCGCGGGCGCCGGGGTGCCGGTTGTCACGACCATCGATGGCAGGGCCAACCCGGTCGTGTGGATCGCAGGAGGCGAGGGCGACGAGCGCCTGCACGGCTTTCGCGGCGACACCGGGCAGGTGCTGTTCAATGGCGGGGGCGCCACGGACGCGGCAGCCGAGGTGCGCCACCTGAATACCATCCTGGTTGCCGATGGGCGCCTGTACGTCGCGGGCGACGGCCGCATTTTCGCCTTTGCCTTCACACCGGCGCTGCACTGACACTCGGGCCGGCGGGGCGGATTGCAGTACCGCCCGGTCACCGCTTCTATACGGCATGGACCTGCCGCTTCCCGTCACCGCCCGCGTGCCCTTCCTGCTGCATCGCCCTGCGGAGCAGACCGCACCGCTGGTGTTCGTGTCGGCGCATTCCGGGTCTGACTATCCGCTCGACTTCCTGGCCGGCAGCCGGCTCGATGCGAGCGGCTTGCGGCGCAGCGAGGACTGCTTCGTGGACGAACTGTTCTCCGCCGCTCCCCTGGCGCGGGGCGCCACTGCTGACGGCGAACTTTCCACGTGCCTATTGCGACGCCAATCGCGAGAAATGGGAACTCGACCCGGCCATGTTCGAGGAGGCGCTGCCGGATTGGGTGAACACGGCGAGCGCCCGCGTCAGCGCCGGGCTTGGCACCATCGCCCGGGTGGTGGCGTCCGGCGAGAGCATCTACGGCCGCAAGCTGCCCTTCGCCGAGGCAGTCGAGCGGATGCGCACCTGCTGGCAGCCGTTCCACGACGCGCTGCACGATTTGGTGGACTTCGACCCGCGCCCGGTTCGGCCTGTGCCTGCTGATCGACTGCCATTCCATGCCGGCCGCGGGCATGATCAGGCCAGCCGGCGAATGACATCGTGCTGGGGGACGCCCACGGCACCGCCTGCGCCGCCCATGCCACCCGCTTCGTCGAGCAGGCGTTCAACCGCTTCGGCTATTCGGTGCGGCGCAACGATCCTTATGCCGGCGGCTACATCACCCGCCACTACGGTCGCCCGCGTGAGCGGGTACATGCTTTGCAGATCGAGATTTCCCGGCACCTGTACATGGACGAGACGCGGCTCACGAAGAGCCCCGGCTTCGCGCGGGTTCGTGCCCACGCGGGCGACCTCATCAACGCCCTGGGCCCCGATTGTCCCAGGCCTGCTGGACGGCGCGCCTTGGCTTGCGCCCACGAAAAAAATGGCGGCACCGTGAGGTGCCGCCAAGTTTAGGGAGGAAACGTCCAAGAAGCAGGAAGGCGCCAAGCGCCTTGCTGCGACGCACAAGATAGCCCGTTTAACGGTTTACGCAAGCCCTGTTTTGCGGCGCAGCATGAAATTTTGGCAGGGTTGCCGAAAGCTCATGGCGCCTTGTTGAGCGGCCCCGGCAGCGACTATGGCTGGGGCGTGGCTGGAACATTGCCAGAACTCTTCGCCTCCTGGTTCGCAGCACGGGGCTGGGCGCCGCGACCCCACCAGCTTGCGGTGCTCGATGCAGCGCGGCGAGGGGAGAACGTGCTGCTGCTCGCACCGACGGGCGGCGGCAAGACGCTGGCGGGGTTCCTGCCGACCCTGGTAGCGCTGCATGGGAATGGGGCGGGCGGGCTGCATACACTTTATGTCAGCCCGCTGAAGGCGCTGGCGGCCGACATCGCCCGCAACCTGACACGGCCCGTGACCGAGATGGGGCTGCCGGTCAGCATCGCCACCCGCACCGGCGATACCGGCGCGGACGCGCGGCGCAAGCAGCGCGAACAGCCGCCCGACATCCTGCTGACGACCCCGGAGAGCCTGGCGCTGCTGATCTCGCTGCCGGATGCGGGGCACCTGTTCGGCCCCCTGCGGCGGGTGGTCATCGACGAGGCCCATGCGCTGGCCGGCACCAAGCGTGGCGATCAACTGGCTCTCTGCCTGGCGCGGCTCGCGATCCTGGCTCCGGAGCATCGCCGCATCGGCCTTTCTGCCACCGTGGCGCATCCGCGCCCGCTGCTGGACTACGTCTCGCTGGATGGCCAGTGCGGCGGCACGCGGCTGATCCAGGCGCAGGGCGGGGCCGCGCCCCAGATCGGCATGGTCTTGCCGGCCGGCCCGCTGGCCTGGGCCGGGCATATGGGTCTGGCCAGCGCGCCGGAGATTCTGGCCCGCATCCGCGAGGCGGGCATGACCATCGTGTTCGTCAATACCCGCGCGCAGGCGGAATTGCTGTTTCAGGCGCTGTGGCGGCTGAACACTGACACGCTGCCGATCGCCATCCATCACGGCAGTCTCGAATTGCCCCAGCGTCAGCGCGTGGAAGCGGCGATGGCGGCCGGCACCTTGCGGGCCGTGGTCGCCACATCCTCGCTCGACCTCGGCATCGACTGGGGCGGCGTCGATCAGGTGTTGCAGGTGGGCGCGCCGAAGGGCGTGTCGCGGCTGCTGCAACGGGTGGGTCGGGCCAATCACCGCATGGACGAGCCGAGCCGGGCGCTGCTGGTGCCGGCCAACCGTTTCGAGGTCCTGGAGTGCGAGGCCGCCATCCTGGGCGCTGCCGCCGGCGCGCTGGACGGCGATCCGCCGCGACCCGGCGGCCTCGACGTGCTGGCGCAGCACCTGCTGGGCTGCGCCTGCGCCGCCCCGTTCCGTCCCGATGCGATGTTCGCCGAGGTGCGCCGCGCGCAGCCCTATGCCGGCCTTTCGCGTCGCGATTTCGACGATGTGCTGGGCTTCGTGGAACATGGCGGTTATGCTCTGCAAGCCTATGAGAATTATCGAAAGCTGTTCCGAGATGCGGAGGGCGCGGTGCATGTCCGGTCGGAGCGGATCGCCCGCCAGCACCGCATGAACATCGGCACCATCGTCGATGCCCCCACGCTGAAGGTGCGTTATGCCGGCCGCGCCGGCGGCATGATCGGCGAGGTCGAGGAGGCGTTCGCCAATTTTCTTTCGCCCGGCGACACCTTCATGTTCGCCGGCCGCCTGCTGCGCTTCCTGCGGTTGCGCGAGACGGTGGTCGAGGTGGAGGATGGCGGTAGCGGCGAGCCGAAGGTGCCTACCTGGGAGGGTGGTCGGATGCCGATGACGACCAACCTCGCCGACCGGGTGCGGCGGATGTTGCAGGATTCGCGGACATGGCACCTGTTCCCCGCGTCGGTGCAGGAATGGCTGGCCTTGCAGAAGGCCCGCTCGCGCCTGCCGGGTGCCGACGATCTGCTGGTCGAGAGTTTCCCTCGTGGCGATCGCTGGTTCCTGGTCGCCTATTGCTTCGAGGGGCGGCAGGCGCACCAAACGCTCGGGCTTCTGGTCACGCGGCGCATGGAGCGGTTCGGCATGCAGCCTCTGGGCTTCGTCGCAACCGACTATGTGCTGGCCTGCTGGTCGGCGCGTCAGCCGCTCGATGTGGCGCGGCTGTTCGAGGACGACATGCTGGGCGACGATGTCGAGGCATGGATGGCGGAGAGCTCTGTGCTGCGGCGGACCTTTCGCAACGTCGCAGTGATTGCCGGCCTGATCCAGCGGCAGCATCCGGGCGCCACCAAGAACCGGCGCCAGGTCACGGTGAGCAGCGACCTGCTGTACAACGTGCTGCGCCGGCACCAGCCGGATCACGTGCTGCTGCGCGCGACCCGTGCCGATGCCGCGTCAGGTCTCACCGATCTCGGCCGCGTCGCCGGGATGCTGGCCCGCATCCAGGGCCGGGTGCGCCACATGGCATTGTCGCGCGTAAGCCCGCTTGCCGTGCCTGTGCTGCTGGAGGTCGGGCGCGAGAGCGTGCGCCACGCGGCCGGCGACGACCTGCTGCTGGAGGAGGCGGCGCTCGTCGCCGACGCGACCGGACCGATTGAACCGCCGCCATTCGAGCTGACCGCGCCGATCCCGCCCCCTGCGACGCGGCGACGCAGCACCGGACGGCACGCCGGATGACGCCCGCGCCGGTGCATCTGGCGGGCGAGCGGCTGATGCTCGACCCCTTGGGCGCGCTGTTCTGGCCCGCGGAGCGGCTGCTGGCCGTGGCCGATCTGCATTTCGAGAAGGCGTCCTCGGCCGCCGGTCAGGGCCACCTGCTCCCGCCCTGGGACACGCGCGCGACCCTGGACCGGCTGGCCGGCCTGCTGCGCCGCTACGCGCCGCGCACCGTGCTGGCGCTGGGTGACAGCTTCCACGATCGCGAAGCGGCATCACGGCTGCAACCGCACGACGCGGCGCGGCTGCGCACGCTCACCGGTGCCGTGGAGCGCTTCGTCTGGGTGCTGGGCAACCACGATCCGCATCCGCCCAAGGGGATGGGCGGCGAGGCGGCGCCGCTGTGGCAGAGCGGGGCGTTGCTGTTCCGCCATGAGGCGGCGCACGGCCCGGTGAGCGGCGAGATCAGCGGCCACTACCATCCCAAGGCACAGGTGCCGGCGCGTGGGGCCGTAGTCTCGCGTGCCTGCTTCGTGACCGACGGACGGCGGCTGATGCTGCCGGCGCTGGGCGCCTATGCGGGGGGTCTGGACGTGCGCCAGCCGCCGATCGCGCGCCTGTTTCCACGCGGCGGGCGGGTGTTCCTGCTCGGGCGCGACCGGCTGTTCAGCTTTCCGATGGGCGGTGCCGCGCCCATCCTCACAGGGGTGTGACGCATCCCAAGCCTCGGCCAGATTCGTATAACCCGGGTATGAAGGCCGATCCCGCGTCCTCGCGCCGATCCTCCCTGTCGCTGCCGTCCGATCGGGACGTGCGGGTGGTAGGGGACGTGCATGGGGATGCCCGCGGCTTTGCCGCCGCCGCCGAGACCGACCTATTTGTGGTGCAGCTCGGCGATCTCACGGATTACGGGCCGGACAGCGCCGGGGCGCTACGCCTGATGTTCCGGTTGATCGACGAGGGGCGCGGTCTGTTCGTGATCGGCAATCACGACCTGAAGCTGGCGCGCGCGATCCGCGGCGAGGCGGTGCGCATCGACGGTCAGCTCGCCGCGACTTTGGCGCAGCTCGATGACGGCCTGCGCGCCCGCGCGGCAGTCGAGATCGCCAGGGCACCCGCCTGGCTGCAACGCGGCAACGGGCGGGGTGGCGAGCTGTTCGTGCATGGCGGCTTCCACACGGCAATGCTGGACAGCGATCCGCCGCCGCCGCCCGCGGGGCACGTCCAGGGCGTGCTGGCGCGCGCGCTGTACGGCGAGCCGACCGGACGGATGCAGGCGGACGGCTATCCGGAGCGGAGCCTGCGATGGGTGGACCGCATTCCGGAAGGCATCACGGTGTATGTCGGGCACGATCGGCGCAGCGGCGATGGCCGGCCCTACGTGCGCCGCGGCAAGGACGGAGGCCGCGCGGTCTTCCTGGATACCGGCGCGGGCAAGGGGGGGCATCTTTCCTGGATCGACCTGCGCGACGGTGCCCCGCCGGAGTCGATTAAGCTCTTGTAATGATAATTATGCTTTTGTAAGTTTGTTTCGCGCGCTGCGTCTCCATTTTCTTTCGGGGCGGAAACTCGCCAGCGAACGGAGACGACGATGCCGCCAACCCTTTTCGGTGCCACCCGAGCGATACGGTACGACTCCGCGACGGTCGCCCTGCACTGGGTGACGGCCATCCTGGTCGCGGTGCTGTGGGTCAGTGCGCACGCGATCGGCTGGGCTGGCCACGGGGCACCGGCGACACTGATCCGCTCCGGCCACATTACGCTCGGGCTGCTGCTGATTGTGGTGCTGCTCGCCCGTTTGGCATGGCGGCTCGGGCCGGGGCGCAGGCTGCCGGCAGCCGATCGAGGGGCGATGCACCTGGCGGCCAAGGCCACGCATTATGGCTTGTATGCTCTGCTTGTCGGCACCGCGCTGCTGGGGATCGCCAATTGGCTCACCCATGGCGGCACGCTGTGGGGCGCGGTCGCGATACCGAAGCTCGACTTCTCAGCGCTGGCGACAGCGCGAACAATCCGCGGCTGGCATGGTCTCGCCGCCAACGCCATCCTGATTCTGGCCGGCGTTCATGCAGCAGCGGCGCTGTTCCATCACTACGTGTGGCGCGACGGCGTGCTGGGCCGGATGCTGCCGGTGGCGCGCCCGTAACACTCGGCGCCCTCCGGCTCGCAGCATTCGTTGCGGCACGACGCATCGGGTTCCCCTGTTGACGCGTTGATGGGCGCGCCGGAGAGTGGGCCAGTGGCGCCTGCCACGGCCTTGCGTCCCGCGGCTGCCCCTCATGGATCGATCCGCCGCGAAATTCGTTATGCGGCGGTCTCGCGACCCTGAACCGAACGGAAGGATTCCGCCCGATGGCCAGTAAACACGAAACCCGCGCCGTACCGCCGCCGCTCGCCACCCCCAACGATCTCGGGGCCAACGCCACGCGCGACATCGCGGCGGCCATCAACGGCCTGGTGGCCGACACGTTCGCGCTGTACCTCAAGACCAAGAATTTCCACTGGCACATGAGCGGGCCGCATTTCCGCGACTATCACCTGCTGCTCGACGAGCAATCGGACCAGATCTTCGCCATGACCGACCCGCTGGCCGAGCGCGTGCGCAAGCTGGGCGGCCTTACGCTGCACTCGATCGGCGAGATTTCGCGCACCCAGCGCATCGCCGACAACGATGCACCCTATGTCACGCCGCAGGACATGCTGGCGGAGCTGCGCGAGGACAATGCGGAGCTGGCGAAGCGGATGCGCGCGGCGCACGGCGTCTGCGAGGAGCACGAGGACGTGGCGACCGCGAGCGTGCTGGAGGTCTATATCGACGAGACCGAGCGCCGGGCCTGGTTCCTCTACGAAGCGAGCCACATCGCGCCGGCCTCGGCCTGAAGCGGCGCGCCTGCCGCCTGGCATCGCCGCACGACCGTTGCGCTGTGGACCGCGGCGCTCGTCCGTGCGATGACGCAAGCATCTTTCCAGCGGATTCGGCGCCAAGCCGTCGGAACGCGGCCCGCTCCATCCGAGCCAAGCAGAACGGAGTTCGTCATGGCCCAGCGCCTGCACTTGACTGCCAGTGACATCGCCGACGCGGGGGTTCTCCCCTCCGCTCAGATTCAGTACATACCCGATCCGCCGGCCGGCAGCACGCTACTGGTGCAGGCCAACACTGGCGGTCTCCAGGTGGGCGGCAGCAATTCGGTCACGCTGTACGATCGAACCGTGGGCAACGTGGCACTGATCGCCAACGGCGGCAACGACACCCTGGTCACCGCCATGTCCAACGATACGCTCGTGGGGGGCGCCGGAAACGACACGTTCTTCACCGGTCTCGGCACGAGCGGCAATCAGCTCTTCCTGGGCACCGGGCATAACACGGCGGTCGCGCAGGGTGCGGCGACCGTGGTGCAGAGTGCCGGAACCGATGTAGTGTTCGCGGCCGGAGGAACCGCGGCGTTCACGGGGCTTACGGGCGGCGTCATGACCTTCGTTGCCACCGGCAGCGGCAGCGCCGGAGCGACGACGGCGGTCGAGCAGAGCGGATCGCTCACGGCCTATGAAGGAAATACGAGCGGCGGCCGGGTGTTCGGCGGCAAGGGCTCCACGACCTTCGTCGGCGGCACCGGCCCCAGCACCTTCGTGGGCGGCGCCGGCCCCAGCGCCGCGTATGAGGGTAGCGGCGGCGGGGTGTTGTACGGCGGCACCAACAGCGGCACCTATGTCGGCTCGGCCGAAGGCAATACGACGGTTGTCGCCGGTTTCGGCAGCAGCAGCGTCTTTATGGCGGGCAGCAACAACGCGGTGTTCCTCAACGGGGGCGCCAGCAACGTGGTGAGCTTCGTCGGCGCGGCCGGGGGCAACATGACGCTCGTCGGCACCAACTCGACCGGAAATAACACCTTCGTCATGGGCTCCGGAACCAACCAGGTGTCCGAGGGGTCGGGCAGCACGACGACCTTCCTGGGCGACGGCTTCGCCGGCATCACCGGCGGGACCGGGGCGGATCTCTACGCCCAGGTGAACGGGCAGGGCGGCGGTTTCGACATCCTGCAGAACTTCAAGCTGGGAACGGATCACGTCCAGCTCATCGGCTATGGCGCGAACGAGGTGCAGAGCGATTTGGCGGCCGCCCGGGTCGTGAACGGAACGACGTACCTCAAACTGTCCGACAACACGCAGATCCAGTTCGTGGGCGTGAGCCACCTGACCGCGAGTTCGTTCGTCTGACCGGCGCAGAGGCGGCCGGCGGGGCGCCGCCGCCCGCTCGGCGGTCGCGACATCCCGCCGCCGACGTGGCATAGTCCGAGCCCAGAGCGGCGCAAAGCCGCATCCCGGAGGAGTGGGCCGTCGCGCGATGCGTCAATTGCTGTTGCTGCGTCATGCCAAGTCGTCCTGGACAGACCCGAGCCTCGACGATCGCGACCGGCCGCTCAACCCTCGCGGCCAGCGCAGCGCCGCGGCGATGCGGCAGGTGATGCACGATATCGGGCTGGCGCCGGACATCGTGCTGGTCTCGCCCTCCAGGCGCACCATGCAGACCTTGCAGGCGCTGGAGCCGTGGGACGATACCCCGCTGGTCGAGCCGCTGGACGCGCTCTACCTCGCCTCGGCGCGGCAATTGCTCGGCGTGTTGAACGACGTTGCCATGACCGCGCGCAGCGTGCTGCTGGTCGGCCACAATCCCGGCCTGCACGAACTGGCACTGCTGCTGGTGGGCAATCAGACCATGAGCCTCGCGCATGCGGACATGCGCCGGCTCGCGTCCGGGCTGCCGGCTGGCGCGCTGGTGGAGTTTGCCATTGCCGGCCCGTGGTCGGAGTTGGGCGAGGGCGGCGGGAGGCTGCAGCGCTTCGTGGCCCCGCGCGACCTCGCCGCCGGGGCGGCGCACGGGGCCACGGCCTGAGGGGCAGGCGGTGGATGCGCTGACCGAAGCCGCGCACATCTCTGCCGAGATGCGATCGGTGCTGGAGCTTGCGCTCGACCCGGCCGACGCCGCGTCTCTTTGGCGAACCCCGATACTGGCGCCGTGGCGGCAGGGCAGGCGGGTAGGGCACGCGGCCCTCTCAGTCGTGTGGCACGACACGGCGGACGGCGCTCTCGCCGCCGCGGGCGTGGCCGTGGCGGAGCAGCGCCTCGGTGCCCGGACGCGTTGGCGGCTCGAGGGACTCTATCCCACGGAAGCGTCCGGGCGATGGCTCGCGGCTTCAACGGCACCGCTGCTGGCCGAGGCGGCCGGTCCGGAAGGGCTGATCGGGGCTTTGCAGCACGTGCTGCGGCGGGGTCCGCTGGACCCATTGCTGGAGGTTGGCAGGTTCGAGGGTGGGGTGCGCCGGCTACGTAACATCGGTTCCTTCGGAATGGCGGCCCTCAGCGTCGCAAACGGGATGCTGGACGGAAAAAACGGGCAGCGGGCGGCGTGCCGCGCGGTGCTGGAGGGAGCGGACTCGGAGATCTTCGCCCAGGCGCAAGCGCTGGCCGGGACGGTGCGTCTTGCGGTACCGCGTTCGACGCTGGCCGCCGAGGCAGCGGCACTGCGCGGCCTCGCCATTCCGCCCCGGCATCTGGGCGCGCCGACGCTCGCGGCGTCGGCCACGGTGGACGAGGCGCTGGCGACCCTCGTGAGCCAGCTTGGCGACGTGCTGCTGCACTGGGCGTCGCTGGTCAGCCCCGATGCGGGCGAGGAGCCGGTGCATCAGATGCGGGTGGCATTGCGACGCCTCCGCTCGGCCCTGAAACTGTTCGGCCGAGCCGCCGATTGTCCCGGGCTGGACGCGGCGCAGGACTCGTTGCGGGCGCTCGGCCGGGCGCTGGGCGGTGTGCGCGACTGGGATGTGTTTCTGGGGGGCCTGGGACGGACCATCGCGGCCGCGTTTCCGTCCGAGCGGGCAATCAGCCGGATGCTGACCGCTGCCGAACGGCAGCGTCGAAGCCAGTACGCAGCGCTGGCCGTCTCGTTGCAGGGGCCGGAGTTCCGGCGGACCTGCCTGAAGCTGGCCGAACTGGCGGCGACACGACCCTGGCAGGGATGGGTTCCGGCCGAAGCCTGAGGCGGCCGCCGGGCGGGCGGCGGCCCTCGGTGGGAACATTGCCGAATATGCGCGCCATGCCTTGCAGCGGCGAATGCGCGACGTGCTTCGCGCCGGCCGAAATTTCACCGATCGCAGTCTCGATGAGCTGCACGCGCTGCGCATAAGCTGCAAGCGGTTGCGCTACGCGTGCGAGCTGTTCGCACCCGCGTTCCCGGGCCGCGGCTCGGTTCGCTTCGCACGCCGTTTGGCCACCGTGCAGGAACGGCTTGGCCACCTGAACGACGGTGCGGCGGCGGCGGGGCTGATGGGTCAGCTCGGCAGCGGAGCCGGCCGCGCCCTGGCCGCGGGCCTGGTGCGTGGCTTTGTCGCCGCGCGCGAGGGCGATGCGCGGGAACGCGCCGAACGCAGCTGGCGGCGGTTCCGCCATTGCGCACCGTTCTGGACCTGACCCGTCCCGCTTGGCCGAACCGCGCCGATGGGTGATAGGCTCGGCCGCAGCCGGCCCGATCGCAGGCCGCACGCCGGGGGGACGGTGATGGACGAGGATTTCCGCAGGGCAGCGCTCGACTACCATCGGCTGCCACGGCCCGGGAAATTGCAGATCGAGCCGACCAAGCGCATGGCCACGCAGCGCGATTTGTCGCTGGCCTACTCGCCGGGTGTTGCCGCCGCCTCGCTTGCCATCGCCGCCGATCCGGCAAGCGCCCGCGACTATACCGCGCGCGGCAATCTGGTGGCCGTGATCTCCAACGGGACCGCCGTGCTCGGGCTCGGCAATATCGGTGCGCTCGCGGCGAAGCCGGTGATGGAGGGCAAGGCGGTCCTGTTCAAGAAATTCGCGGGCATCGACGTGTTCGATATCGAAGTGGACGCACGCGATCCCGAGCATTTCTGTGATGTCGTGGCCGCACTGGAGCCGACCTTCGGGGCGATCAATTTGGAGGACATCAAGGCGCCGGAATGCTTCACCATCGAGGCCAGCTTGCGCGCGCGCATGAACATCCCGGTTTTTCACGACGACCAGCACGGCACCGCGATCACCGTCGCGGCGGCGATCCGCAACGGGTTGCTGCTGCAAGGCAAGGACTTGGCGCGGGTGAAGCTGGTCACGTCTGGAGCGGGTGCCGCGGCGCTCGCCTGCGTCGATCTGCTGGTGCGCATGGGCCTGCCCGCCGCCAACATCACGCTGACCGACATCAAGGGCGTGGTCCATGCCGGGCGTGAGGGGCTGGATGCGCGCATGGCGCCCTATGCGCGGCAGACCGACGCACGCGCGCTGCACGACGTACTCGCGGGGGCCGACGTGTTCATGGGCCTGTCCGCGCCGGGGGTGCTGAAGCCCGAATGGCTGACGCTGTTAGCCGACAAGCCGCTGATCCTGGCACTCGCCAATCCGGACCCGGAGATCGACCCGGAAGCGGTGGCCGCGGCGCGGCCGGACGCGATCATGGCAACCGGGCGCAGCGACACGCCGAACCAGGTCAACAACGTGCTGTGCTTCCCGTTCATCTTCCGCGGCGCGCTGGACGTGGGCGCCACGACCATCAACGAGGCGATGGAGCTGGCGGCGGTCGAGGCGATCGCCGGCCTCGCCCGCGTCGAGGCAAGCGAGGTGGTGGCCGCGGCCTATGGCGGGGCGGCGCCAGTGTTTGGCCCCGACTACATCATTCCCAAGCCGTTCGATCCACGACTGATCATCAAGATCGCGCCGGCCGTGGCGCGCGCCGCCATGGAGAGCGGTGTTGCCACTCGCCCGGTCACCGACTTCGCTGCCTATGAGCGTGAGTTGGAGCGGTTCGTGTTCCGCTCCGGCCAGCTCATGCGCCCGGTGTTCGCGGCGGCGCGCGGCAGCGATGCGCGGATCGTCTATGCCGAGGGCGAGGACGAGCGCGTGCTGCGCGCCGTGCAGACCGTGCTCGACGAGGATGTGGGCCGGCCCATCCTGATCGGCCGCCATCAGGTGATCGAGGCGCGCGTGCGGGCGATGGGATTGCGCATGGATCTGTCGGCGACAGGTGCAGGTGATCGACCCGGCGGAAGACCACGCGATCTGCGCGCCGATGATCGCCGAGTATCAGCGCCTGGTCCGGCCGCCGCGGGCACGCCGCCGGAGGCCGCCGCGCGGCGGCTGCGCACGCTGCCCGACGATCGCCGCCGCGATGCTGCAGCACACGGGCCATGCCGACGCCGCCATCTGCGGCGGCGCCGGCGAGTGGTGGCGGCAGATGTCGAATACATCCTGCCGATCGTGCCGAAGCGTCCGGAGGTCACGCGCATCTATGCGATCTCCTGCCTGATCCTGCAAGCTGGCGTGCTGTTCATCTGCGACACCCACATGGTGCCCGAACCAACCGCCGAGCAGATCGCCGAGATGACGGTGCTGGCGGCCGAGGCGGTGACGCGGTTCGGCGTGCAGCCGAAGGCGGCGCTGCTGAGCCATTCGATGTTCGGCGCGTCGAAATCGCCGTCGGCGCGCAAGATGCGCCAGGCGCTGGCGCTGATCCGCGCGCGTGCGCCGGACCTGGAAGTGGATGGCGAGATGCATGCCGACGCGGCGCTGAACGAGGCGATTCGCAACCGCATGGTGCTGGACAGCACCCTGTCCGGCACCGCAAACCTGCTGATCATGCCGGGGCTGGATGCCGCCAACATCGCCTATAATCTGCTGAAGGCGGCGGCCGACGCGCTGCCGGTGGGGCCGCTGCTGCTGGGCATGTCGCGGCCGATCCATGTGCTGGTGCCGAGTGTCACCGCGCGCGGCATCGCCAATATCAGCGCGATCGCCGCGAAGCAGGCGGCTGCGGCGCACGCGCAAGCGCCATTGCAATAGGACTTGCCTGGAAGGCGCGGCACTGGCGCGTGCCCCGGAACCTTGCGCTTCCGGTCCGATCGCGGTAGACTGTCGGATGGAACGGCAAGGATGGACCGATCGTGTCTGCTCGGTGGGCGACGTGCTGGCTTATGGTGATCGGCTTGCTCGCAACACCCGGGATGGCGCGAGCCCAGAGCTGGCTATATACGCCGGGAGTCCTGGGGACCGCCACCGTTGCGGTGGGCCATGCAACGCTGAAGCTGCCTCCCGGCGACTGGGCGCCCGTCTCCGAAAGGACTGCCAACCCTGTACAGAATGGCGGGCAGAGCCTGGACATGCAGACGAAATGGCTGGCCCAGACATCTGACGGCCACCTCGTCGCGATGGTGGCCGTCTCGTCCAACATCACCCGGAGCGCCGCCGGTTGGCGGGCAGACGCGCAGTGCCGTCGGCGCGACGTGGTGTTCTTTGCCAACGCGAGTGAGACGAACAAGAATTTCGACTGCATGATGGTGAATCACGAGATGATGCAGCTCGGCGACAACCCGAGCGATTTCTGGGCAACGACACTCGCCAAGCTGAAGTCGATGGGCTCCGTTCCGAACACGATGCTCTGCGCGCAGTTCGCACTGGCCAGCGGATCACGGCTGGATTTCCTTGACGTGCGGGTATGCGTCAACCCGGTTCTGGCCGGTTTGCCGGACGATGCCGGCCATAGCTGGGCAGGCAGCGACTGGAACAAGCATAACATCGCGGCGGATCATCGGGCATTTGTGAGCAGGATGATGGCCTGGGCGATCGCCTACCGGCAGACCGTCGCGAACGCTTTCTGAGCGACGTGCAGGGCTTGACTACTGCATTGCAGTAACGTGGAAATCGGGAACGACGCCGAGCCCGCCTCCATATCTGGACCAGAAATCCGTCGCGATCGTCGAGCTGCCGAGCACGGTCCGGAACCTCTGCGCAAGAATAACGCCCGTGTCGAGATCCTTTATGAACTCGGCGTACGCGGTGTAGGGCCGGCCAAGGCTCTGCTCTTCCCAGCCGATCTTGACCGCCCGGCGCGTCTGCCCGGAGACGGGCACGGCAACGATGCCTTCATTGCGGACCGTAAATCGCCAGACCGCGCTGGACGCGAAGCTGTTGCCGATCCAGTCGAACGACGCGGTAAAGCTCTTGCTCGTACCTTCTGGTCCCGCCAGCACCTCGCGGGCTGCCTGCAAGGCCGCCGCACCTTCGGGCCAGCTTGCCGGCCATATGCCGAACCAGGCCGGTTGGGGCTCGCCGCCCACGCGCTGCAGGCAGATTCCCAAATCGGCCTGTCCTTCATACCGCACGATCAGATGTGCGTTGCGCGTCACTGTCATCTCGTGCGGGGGACATTCCGGAGGACCTGAAGCGGGGCGCTGAGCATGCGCGTGGCCGGCGAGCGCAGGCCCGAAGATCAGCACACATCCGCAAAGGGCTATGGCAGACGCAAATCCGGGAATGGGCCGGTTGCGGCGATCCCTGCCGCTGTTGCCATCGGTGAGTCCGTCGGGGTTGGCGCGTCGCGTCATCGAAGGCGTCCAGTTTCTTACGCGAGGATAACGGCCGGGGTTCGCTCCTGCAAGCCGGCGCGTCCGCTCGTGCTGGCGGGACCTTTGCGATGGAACGGGTGTGCGCGCATCATGAGGGCGGCGGCCTCGATGCTCAGGCGGGCCCGCTGGCCGCCACGCCCGAGGCACGGAGCCCGAACGCATGATCCCGCTTCTTCTCGGCGCGCTGACCCTTCTAGTCGTGATGTCAGCGCTCGGCATGTTCTCGCGCGCGCAGATTCGCACCATCAAGGCGTTCAGCATCTGGTTCGCCGGCATCGCCGGCTTGCTGCTGGCTGCTCTCATGATGCTGGCGGGAAAGGAGGTCGCGGGCCTCGTGACCCTGGGCGCGCTGGGGCCGCTGCTCTGGAGCTTCCGCGCGCCTCGGCCGAAGCGCCCGGCCGGGGCACGCCCGCAGTCACAGCCGCGCAGCAGCGCCATGAGCACCGACGAGGCACTCTCCGTCCTGGGCCTTGCGCGCGGCGCCGATCGCGCGACGATCCAGGCCGCCTATCTGCGGCTGATGCAAGCAGCGCATCCGGATCGCGGCGGTTCGGACTGGCTCGCCGCCCGCATCAATCAGGCCCGCGACGTCCTGCTGGGCTGATACCCGCGCCTTGCCCGCGGCAGTCCACTCGTGCAACTGATCGCCTCCCGGCGGTTTTGGTTCGGAACGACAGGCAGGAGGATAACGGGTCCGTGATCAAGCCGCTGCGCAAAGCCGTGCTGCCCGTCGCGGGCCTGGGCACACGATTCTTGCCTGCCACCAAGGCCACGGCGAAGGAGATGCTGCCGGTCGTCGACCGGCCGCTGATCCAATATGCGGTGGATGAGGCGCGCGCCGCGGGAATCGAGCAGTTCTGTCTCGTCACCGGCCGCGGCAAGACAGCACTGGTCGAACATTTCGATATCGCCTTTGAGCTGGAAGCGGTGCTGCGCGAGCGCGGCAAGTACGAGGAGCTGAAGGCGCTGCAAGACCAGCAGATGCAGCCCGGCTCGATCGTGACGGTGCGCCAGCAGGAACCGCTGGGCCTCGGCCACGCCATCTGGTGTGCCCGCGCCTTCATCGGCGATGATCCGTTCGCGATCCTGCTGCCCGACGATCTGGTGCTGGCCGATGTGCCCTGCACGCGCCAGCTCGCCGATGCCTATGCGCGGACCGGCGGCTGCGTGGTCGCGGTGGCGGAGGTGCCGCGCGAGCAGACCAATCGCTACGGCATTCTCGACATCGGCGCGGACGACGGCAGTCTGGTCGAGGTGCGCGGCTTGGTCGAGAAGCCGAAGCCGGACGTGGCGCCGTCGAACCTGTCGATCATCGGCCGCTACGTGCTGCTGCCGCAGGTGATCCACTATCTGTCACAGATGGAGCGTGGCGCCGGCAACGAGGTGCAGCTGACGGACGCGATGGCCAAGCTGATCGGGCAGGTCCCGTTTCACGGGCTGCGCTACGTCGGCCGGCGCTTCGACTGCGGCGACAAGGTAGGTTTCCTCGAAGCGCAAATTGCCTTTGCATTGAAGCGTCCGGATCTGGCCGACGCGGTCCGCGCCTTTCTGCGCACCTACATCGATGAAGTGATCGAGCCGGTCGCGTGATACACCCACCCGAGCAAGCCGAGGCGGTGCAGAGATGAGCTTCAAGCACGTTTTCGATCCGACCACCCTGCGCGAGTACGACATCCGCGGCATCGTCGGCAAGACGTTGCATCCGGCCGATGCCTTCGCGATCGGCCGTGCCTTCGGCAGCGTGGTGGCGCGCGCGGGCGGCCACACCGTGGCGGTAGGCTATGATGGCCGCCTGTCCTCGCCCGAGCTGGAGCGGCCGCTGGTCGAGGGGCTGAAGCAATCGGGCATGGAGGTCGTGCGCATCGGCCGCGGCCCCACGCCGATGCTGTACCTATGCAGCAACCACTCAGCCGACGGATGGCGCGGTGATGCTGACCGGCAGCCACAACCCGCCAGACTACAACGGTTTCAAGATGATGCTGGGTCGCAAGCCGTTCTTCGGTGAGGACATCAGGAAGCTCGGCGAGATGGCGGCGGTCGGCCACGTGGTTGATGAGGCGGAGGGCAGTGAGCGCACAATCGATATCAGCAGCGACTATGTGGCGCGGCTGATCTCCGACTGGGACGGCGGCGACCGGCTGTTGAACGTCGTGTGGGACAACGGCAATGGCGCGGCGGGCGAGGTGCTGACACGGCTGGTCGCGTCCTTGCCGGGCAATCACACCGTGCTGTTCCCGGAGATCGACGGACGCTTTCCGAACCATCATCCCGATCCCACCGTGCGGAAGAATCTCGATGCGCTTGTGGCGGAGGTGCGTACGCGCGGCGCCGATGTCGGCATCGCGTTTGACGGTGACGCGGACCGCATCGGTGTGGTGGACGACACCGGCGAGCCACTGGCCGGCGATCAGCTTATGATCGTGCTGGCGCGTGACGTGCTGCGGCAGCATCCGGGTGCGACGGTGATCGCCGACGTGAAGGCGAGCCAGGTGCTGTTCGACGAAATCGCCGCGGCCGGCGGACAGCCGCTGATGTGGAAGACCGGGCACAGCCTGATCAAGGCGAAGATGGCCGAGACGGGCGCGCCGATCGCGGGCGAAATGTCCGGCCATACCTTCTTCGCAGACAAATGGTACGGCTTCGACGACGCGCTGTACGCGGGCGTGCGGCTGCTGGGCGTGCTGGCGCGCATGGACGGCCCGCTTTCGGCGGTGCGGCTGTCGCTGCCGCATGTGGTCAACACGCCGGAGCTGCGCTTCGCGGCGGACGAATCGCGCAAGTTCGCGGTGATCAAGGAAGTGGCCGGGCGGCTGCGCGAGCAGCATGCCAAGCTGTCCGACATCGACGGCGTGCGGGTGCGCACCGAAGATGGCTGGTGGCTGCTGCGCGCGTCGAACACCCAGGCGGTACTGGTGGCCCGTGCCGAAGCCAGCAGCGAGGCGGGGCTTGAGCGGCTGAAGTCAGCCCTGGTCGAACAGCTCGCCGCGTCCGGTATCGCCGCGCCGGATTTCTCCGGGGCGCATTCCGGGCACTGACGCTACGCGGCAGCGACGCGAGTCCCCGCGCGGCGACGCTCCAGCAGCGTCGCCACCAGCGCTGCCAGCAATCCCGCGAAGGCGATCGCCGCCGCCACGAACGGCAATTGCCCATAGGGCAGCCCCGCCGTCAGCGCCGTGGCACCGATCCAGGCGCCGGCGGCGTTGCCGGCATTGAAGGCGCTCTGGTTCAGCGCCGAGGCGAGGTTCGGTGCCTCGCGCGCCTGCTCGACCACCCGGGTTTGCAGCGGCGCGCCGCAGGCGAACTGCACGGCTCCCCAGGCGACCAGTGCCAGCACCGCCGGCGCAGCACTGGGCAACGCCAGGCCGAATGCCACCAGGACCAGCGTGAGCGACGCGAGAATGCCGACCAGCGCCGGCAATTGCCGCCAGTCGGCCAGCCGGCCGCCCGCGAGATTGCCAGCGGTGATGCCGATGCCGAACAGCACCAGCACCCAGGCCACCTCGCGCGGCGGCAATCCCGTGACCTGCTCCAGCATCGGTGTGATGAAGGTCAGTGCGCTGAACAGGCTGGCCGAGGCCAGCATGCTGATCGTCATCGCCAGCAGTACCTGCGGCTGCCGCAACACCGCCAGTTCGCGAAGCAGGCGGCCACTGGGCGTGGCGGGCAAACGCGGCACCCAGCGCGCCACCGCCAGCATGGACACGACGCCGAGCGGCACGATCGCCCAGAATGTCGCACGCCAGCCGAAGGCCTGCCCCAGCGCGGTGCCGGCCGGCACGCCCAGCACGTTGGCGAGCGTCAACCCCGAGAACATCAGCGCCATCGCCCGCGAGCGCTGCCGCGGCGGCACCAGCCCGGCGGCGACGATGGCGCCGATCCCGAAGAACGTGCCGTGCGTGAGCGAGGTCAGCAGCCGTGCCGCCAGCAGCAGCGAGTAGCTCGGCGCCAGCGCACAGGCGGCGTTGCCCAGCACGAACAGCCCGAGCAGCCCCAGCAATGCCCGCCGGCGCGGCAGCCCGGCCAGTGCGAGCGTCATCAGCGGCGCCCCGAACACCACGCCCAGCGCATAGAGACTGACCAGCAGCCCGGCGCGCGGAACCGCGACACCGAGGTCGCGCGCCACATCAGGCAGCAGGCCCACAATGACAAACTCGGTCGTGCCGATGCCAAACGAGGCAATGGCAAGCGCGATCAGGGGCAGGGGCGGCATCGGCAAGGTCTTTTCACGACAGGCGGATCGGAAAACGTTTTATCCCCGTGTCCCAGCCACGGCGGAAGCCACGTTGCTGCATTGCAGCAGCGCGCGATCGTGCTAGGCCTGTGGCACGTCCATCGCACCTGGAGCGAGGTCGCCCATGCTTCCCACCCTGTTCCTCAGCCACGGCGCGCCCACCTTGCCTCTCAGCCCATCGCCGGCGCGTGACTTCCTGGCCGGGCTTGCCGCGACCCTGCCGCGTCCGCGCGCGATCGTGGTGGCCTCGGCCCACTGGGAAACGGCGCGGCCGGAGGTGAGTGCTGCCGCGCACCCGCGCACGATCCACGATTTCCGCGGCTTTCCGGAGGCGCTGTACCGGCTCACCTACCCGGCGCCCGGCGACCCGGCGCTGGCCGGCTCGGGTGCGGGACTTGCTGGACGCCGCCGGCATGGCGGCGCGGCTCGATCCCGAGCGCGGCCTGGACCACGGCGCCTGGGTGCCGCTGCTGCTGGCCTATCCGGCGGCAGACGTTCCGGTTCTGCAAGTGTCGGTGCAGACCCATCTCGGCCCCGAGCACCATCTGCGGCTCGGCGCGGCGCTCGCGCCATTGCGCGGCGAGGATGTGCTGGTCGTGGGCTCGGGAAGCTGGACCCACGATCTCGGGCGGTTCAGGGGGCAGGCGGAGGACGCGGCGGCGACGCCGGATGTGGCGGCGTTCGCCAACTGGATGGACGCGGCCGTGCGCGAGGGGCGGGTCGGGGATCTGCTGGACTATCGCACGCGGGCGCCGTACGCGAAGGAACAGCACCCGACCGAGGAACATCTGCTGCCGTTCTTCGTGGCGCTCGGCGCCGCCGGCCCGCGAGCGCCGGCGCGGCGACTGCATGAGAGTGCCATGTTCAGCATGTTGCGGATGGATGCGTATGCGTTCGGGTAAGCGGGTCGAGCCGGCCGTAGCCGCCGTTTCGTGTGAGGAATCAGTAGTCGATCTCGCCCATCGCCGCGTTGCTCACGATCGCCACCCCCGAACTTGTCCCGATCCGGCTTGCCCCCGCGTCGACCATCGCCCGGGCCGTGGCGTAGTCGCGCACCCCGCCGGAGGCTTTCACCCCTAGCGCCCTACCCACCACGCGGCGCATCAGCGCCACGTCGGCAATAGTCGCGCCGGCGCCTCCGTACCCGGTGGAGGTCTTCACGAAATCGGCCCCCGCCTCGGCGGCCAGCCGGCAGGCGGTCTCCTTCTCGGCGTCGTCCAGCAGGCACGTCTCGATGATGACCTTCAGCACCGCACCCGGGCAGGCGCCGCGCACCGTGGCGATGTCGCCCAGCACCGCGTCGTGCCGCCGGTCCTTCAGCGCCCCGAGGGCGATCACCATGTCGATTTCGGCCGCACCATCCGCCACCGCCTGCTCCGCCTCGAATGCCTTGGCGCGCGGCGGCGTCGCCCCGAACGGGAAGCCCACGACCGAGCAGATCCGCACCTCGGTCCCGCGTAAGGCCGCAGCGGCCAGCTTCACTGCGATCGGGTTGACGCAGACCGACCAGAACCGGTGTTCCAGTGCCTCGGCGCAGATGCGGCGCACCATCGCCTCCGTGGCGTCCGGGCGCAGGATCGTGTGGTCGATCAGCCGGCGGAGGTCGGCGGCCTGCATGGCGGCTCCGTGACGGCACCGGGGCCGCGATTGGCCTCGGCGGAACCCGTGTGGTAGGATTCCCGCGCACGGAACGCCATCTGTGTTCCTCTCCGCAACCCTGATCCGAGACCCGTTTGACCGACCATCCTGACAGCCCGCAAGCAGGCGGCGCCGTGCCGCCCGGCGGCGGGCACGACACCCAGCCCGTGACCATCGAGGAGGAGGTGCGCCGCTCCTTCCTCGACTATGCCATGTCGGTCATCGTCAGCCGGGCGCTTCCGGACGCGCGCGACGGGCTGAAGCCAGTCCACCGTCGCATCCTGTATGACATGTTCGAGGGCGGGAACACGCCCGACAAGCCGTACCGCAAATCCGCCCGTACCGTGGGCGACACGATGGGCCGCTTCCACCCGCACGGCGATAGCGCGATCTACGACGCGATGGTGCGCATGGCGCAGACCTTTTCCATCCGCGTGCCGCTGGTGGACGGGCAGGGCAATTTCGGCTCGGTGGACGGCGACGATCCGGCGGCCATGCGCTACACCGAGGCGCGGCTGTCGCGCGCCGCCATGGCGCTGATGACCGACATCGACCGCGAGACGGTCGATTTCCAGCCGACCTATGACGAGACCGAGCAGGAACCAACCGTGTTGCCGGCGCGGTTCCCGAACCTGCTGATCAACGGCTCCGCCGGCATCGCGGTCGGTATGGCGACCAACATCCCCACGCACAATCCGGGCGAGATCATCGACGCCGTGCTGGCCATGATCGCCGACCCGGACATCTCGCTCGACGCGCTCATGACCATCGTGCCCGGCCCGGACTTCCCCACCGGAGCCATGATTCTGGGCCGCTCCGGCGTCCGCAGTGCCTTCGAGACCGGCCGCGGCAGCCTGGTCGTTCGTGCCCGCACCGAGTTCGAGGATCTGCGCGGTGGCCGGCAGGCGATCATCGTCACCGAGATCCCGTATCAGGTGAACAAGAGCAGCCTGCTCGAGCGCATCGCCGAGCTGGTGCGCGCCAAGCAGGTCGAAGGCATCGGCGACATGCGCGACGAGAGCGACCGCTCCGGCATGCGCATCGTCATCGAGCTGAAGCGCGACGCGACGGCAGAGGTGGTGCTGAACCAGCTGTTCCGCTTCACCCAGTTGCAGACCAGCTTTGGCGTCAACATGGTGGCGCTGGATGGCGGCCAGCCGAAGCTGTTGGGCCTGCGCGAGGCGCTGTCGGTCTTCATCCGCTTTCGCGACGAGGTGATCCTGCGCCGTGCCCGGCACGATCTGCGCAAGGCGCGCGAGCGCGCGCACCTGCTGGTCGGCCTCGCCATTGCTGTCGCCAATATCGACGAGGTGATCCGCCTGATTCGTGCCAGCCCCGACGCGGCGGCGGCGCGCGACGCGCTGATGGCGCGCGACTGGCCGGCCGGCGACGTGCGCCCGCTGCTCGACCTGATCGAGGATAGTCGCAACGTGATCTCGGATTCGGGCACCGTGCGGCTGACCGAGGAGCAGGCGCGCGGCATCCTCGACCTGCGCCTGCAGCGCCTGACCGGGCTGGAGCGGGAGAAGATCGATGCCGAGATGGGCGAGGTAGCGACCACCATCGCCGACCTGCTCGCCATCATCGCGAGCCCGATCCGCCGGCTGGAGGTGATGCGCGAGGAATTGCTGGCGGTGCGGGCGGCGCTCGCGACCCCCCGCCTCACGCAGATCGTCGAGGGCATCGCCGACCAGGATGACGAAAGCCTGATCGAGCCGGGGCAGATGGTCGTGACCATGACCCGCGACGGCTTCATCAAGCGCACCGCCCTCGAGACATTCCGCGCGCAGAACCGCGGCGGCCGCGGCCGTTCGGCCGCCAGTACGCGCGGCGACGACATCGTGACGCGCAGCTTCAACGCACACACGCATCAATGGGTGCTGTTCTTTTCCAGCGGCGGCAAGGCGTATCGCGAGAAGGTCTGGCGCCTGCCCGAGGCCAGCCCGACCGGAAAGGGCCGCGCGCTGGTCAACCTGCTGCCGGAGCTGGGATCGGACGGCATCACCACCGTCCTGCCGCTGCCGCAGGACGAAACGCTGTGGGACAATCTGCATCTCGTGTTCGCGACCGCGCACGGCAATGTGCGGCGCAACCGGCTGTCGGATTTCCGCAACGTGCGTGCCTCCGGGCTGATCGCCATGAAGCTGGATGAGGGCGATCGCCTGATCGGTGTCGCCACCTGCCGCGAGGGCGACGACGTGCTGCTGGCGACCCACGCCGGCCGCTGCATCCGTTTCCGAGGCCGATGAGGACGTGCTGCGCGTGTTCGCCGGCCGTGACAGTTCCGGCGTGCGCGGCATCCGCCTGGGAGCAGGCGACGCGGTCATCAGCCTGTCGGTGCTGCGACACGTCGATGCGAGCCCGGACGAACGCGCCGCCTATTTGCGCCTGGCATCGGCGCGCCGCCGCAATGGCGAGGAGGAGGAGGCGGAAAGCGTCGAGGTGGAGGCGGATGTCGCGCAGATCACGCTGCCCCCCGAGCGCGCCGAGGCGCTGGAAGCGGCGGAGCAGTTCCTGCTGACTGTCACGGATGGTGGATTCGGCAAGCGCAGCTCCGCGTACGAATACCGCCTGACGGGGCGGGGCGGGCAGGGGTTTGCCAACATCACGCTTTCGCCGCGAACCGGTACTGCCGTGGCTGGCACTTTCGTTGTGCAGCCGGGTGACGACGTGATGCTGGTGACGGATGCGGGGAGGCTGATCCGGCTGCCCGCCGACTCGCTGAAAGTGCGTGGCCGGACGACGATGGGGGTCACGCTGTTCCGGCTCGACGCGGATGAGCGGGTGACCAGCGTGTTCCCGGTGGTGGAGACCGCGGCGGCCGTCGAGGACGGCCTGGGTGGCGAGGAAGGGCAGGACGAGGGCAGCGACCCGGACGACGGCGCGTGATCGAGCGGGCGCCCGCGTTCGGTGCCGGAGTGTATCCCGGTACCTTCGACCCGATCACGAACGGTCATCTGGACATCATTGCCCGCGGCGCGCGCATTGTCGGGCGGCTCGTCGTGGGGGTTGCGACCAATATCGGCAAGAATCCATTCTTCCCGCTGCGCGAGCGCGTCGAACTGGTGCAAGCCGAGTTGCAGGCAGTGAGCGAGCGCACCGGAACACCGATCGAGGTTCGCGCCTTCGACTGTCTGCTGGTCGATTTCGCGCGCGAGGTGGGTGCCCGGGTGATCTTGCGCGGCCTGCGGGCGGTATCCGACTTCGACTACGAGTTCCAGATGGCCGGCATGAATTACCGGCTGGACCCGGAGGTGGAGACGGTGTTCCTGATGGCGAGCGAACGGCACCAGTTCATCTCCTCGCGCTTCGTCAAGGAGATTGCGGTGCTGGGCGGCGATATCACGAGCTTCGTGCCGCCGCTCACGCTCGCGCGCACGCTGACACGGCTGGGACGTAGCCCGGCCGGCCTCGCAACAAGACTGAACTCGAGGAGGTTCGATGCACCGCCGCACACTGGCTGTTTTGCTTGCTGCCGCACCATTCTCAAGGATTCTCATGTCTGAAGACGCCCAGGCCGCTCCCGCGCTCGACCCCGAGAACACGATCTACATCGACCTGAAAGACGGTCGGGTGGTGATCCAGTTGTTGCCGCAAATCGCCCCGAAAGCAGTCGAGCGGATCAAGATCCTGGCCCGCCGCGGCTTCTACGACGGCACGCCATTCCATCGCGTGATCGAGGGTTTCATGGCCCAGGGCGGTGATCCGACCGGGACCGGGACGGGCGGCAGCGACCTGCCCGACTTGCCGGCCGAGTTCACCAACACTCGTCGTTTCCTGCGCGGCACCTGCGGGATGGCTCGCACCTCGGACCCGAACAGCGCCAACAGCCAGTTCTTCATCATGTTCGCGCCGGCACCGAACCTGGACGGGCAGTACACGATCTGGGGGCAGGTGGTCTCTGGCATGGAACACGTGGACGCCATCAAGCGCGGCAGCGGCGGCAGCGGGACGGTGAGCAGCCCCGACCGGATCGTGCATATGCGCGTGGCCGCGGACGTGAAGTCCTAGCCGCGGCCAGAAACCAGCGGTCTGGCGACCGCCGCTTGACGCAGGCGCCACCTTGGCGTTGAAGCGCCTGCGTCCGCGCGGCGTCGGCGCGGCCATATCGGGGCGGGCCTGTAGCTCAGTTGGTAGAGCACGGGACTTTTAATCCTGGGGTCGTGGGTTCGAGCCCCACCGGGCCCACCAATCGGCAAGCCGCTCTCGGTGAACTCGGCGTCGGTTCGGCCAATGCGGCCGTCCGGGCCGGAGCTTCGTGAGCGGAAGCACGGCGTCGCGGGCGAAGGGCCGTCAAAGGATAGAGAGACAGCCAGAGTTTGCCGGACCGGACGGCGCCCCCTAAGACACGCCGCATGACCCACGACCTGAGCGGCATTCAAGCCGAACCCGTGCCCTGGCGCGATCTCGTCCTCGTCTGCCGCAAATGCTCCGCCAAGCTGGATGGCCGCCATTTCGGCCCGGATCGCGACATGACGCTGCGTGAGGCGATGAAAATCCACATCCGCAAGCATGGGCTGAAAGGCATCGTGCGGGCTGTCGAGACGGACTGCCTCGACCTCTGCCCGGAGGGTGCCGTCAGCGTCATGCGCATCGCCGATCCGCGGCAGATCGTGCCGGTGCCGCCCGGGAGCAGCCCCGAGGCGGTGCTGGAGCGGCTCGGGCTCAGTCCAGTTGGCGAACCAGCCGACGCGCCATGAACCAGCCGACGAGGCAACTGGCCGGTGCCGCCGGGAGCATCAGCAGCCAGCCGATATTGGCCCCGGCCACCACCAGGCCCAGCCCGATTCCCAGCATCATGCCGCCGATCAGGGCGCCGCTGACGCCTGCGGAAATGCCCAGCATGAGGATGTCGCCGCGCGTGATCATGGCCCCGCCAGTACCGGCAGCGCCTGTCGGTTGACAACCCGGCGGGAGCGGCCTAACCCCCGCGCATTGCCGGGAACGCGGACGTGCCTTCGGGGCACGCGCCCGCCTTTGTGCGTTCGCACAAGGGCCTACCGGTGCAACAAGCGACCATGACCCCAGCCGTAGAGGGGAGGCGCATCGAGCCGAAAGGGCATCGCGCATGACCAAGCGCGTCGAGAGCAAGTATAAGATCAATCGCCGTCTGGGCGTGAACCTTTGGGGCCGCCCGAAATCGCCGCTGGCCAAGCGCGACTACGGCCCCGGCCAGCATGGGCAGCGCCGCAAGCAGAAGCCGACCGATTTCGGCATCCAGCTCATGGCCAAGCAGAAGCTGAAGGGCTATTACGGCAACATCGGCGAAAAGCAGTTCCACAAATACTACGTGGAAGCCGTGCGCCGGAAGGGCGACACCGGCGAGAACCTGATCGAATTGCTGGAGCGTCGGCTGGATGCGGTGGTGTACCGCATGAAGTTCGCCATCACCCCGTTCGCTGCCCGCCAGTTCGTCAACCACGGCCACGTCACCGTGAACGGCAAGCGCGTCAACATCCCGAGCTATCTCGTTGCGCGACAACGACGTGATCGAGGTGCGCGAGAAGTCCAAGCAGCTCGCGATGGTGCTCGACGCCTCGCAGAGCGCGGAGCGCGACGTGCCGGAATATCTCGAAGTCGATCACCGCGCCATGAAGGGCCGTTTCGCGCGCACGCCGAAGATTTCCGACGTGCCGTTCCCGGTGCAAATGGAGCCGAACCTGGTGGTCGAGTTCTACTCGCGCTGAGGCGCGAGCAGGGACGAACCCGATGGACCCGGTTCTGGTCGAGGCCACGCGCGGCGCGTGGGTGGAGAGCCGCCATCGCGGCGCCGTGGCCGTGGTCGATGCGCAGGGCAGCGCCGTGCTTGCGCTGGGCGATATCGACCAGCCGGTGTTCCCGCGCTCGGCGGTGAAGGCGCTGCTGGCGCTGCCGCTGGTCGAGAGCGGGGCGGCCGATCGGATCGGCCTCACCGACGAGGAACTGGCGCTCGCCTGCTCGTCCCACTCCGGCGAGCCAGCGCACACCGAAGCGGCCGGGAGCATGTTGCGCCGGGTCGGCCGCTCGGCCGAGGTGCTGGAATGCGGTGTGCATTGGCCGTATTTCGACGCGGCCGCCCGCGCCCTGGCGACGTCGGGGCAGCAGCCGACGATGTTGCACAACAATTGCTCGGGCAAGCACGCGGGCTTCGTCTGCCTTGCCTGCGATCGCGGCGAGGATCCGGCCGGCTATGTGGCGCCCGACCACCCAACGATGCGCGCGGTGACGGCCGCGCTCTCCGAAATGACCGGCGTGATGCTCGACGAGCGCAACCGCGCGGTGGACGGCTGCTCGATCCCGACCTTCGCCATCCCGCTGCGCGCGCTGGCGCGGGCTTTCGCGCGCTTCGGCTCCGGCGAGGGACTGGCGCCCGATCGCGCCGCCGCCGCAGCCCGGCTGCGTGCGGCGGTCGCGGCACACCCGTTCATGGTCGCCGGCACCGGCCGGTTCGATACGGAGCTGATGCAGCGCGCCGGAGCGGCGGTGTTCAGCAAGACGGGAGCCGAGGGCGTGTTCTGTGTGGCGCTGCCGAGCTTGGGTCTCGGCATCGCCCTCAAATGCGACGATGGTGCGGGACGCGCCGCGGAAATTGTCACCGCGTCGGTGATCCGCCGATTGCTGCCCGATCTGGCGGACGTGCTGGCGCCGCTCGCCTCGCCCGTGCTGCGCAACTGGCGCGGCATCGACGTGGGACGTCTGCGCGCGACACCGGCGCTGGCGTGAGCGACGCCGCGGCCGAAATCGCGCGGCGCCGCACCTTCGCGATCATCTCCCACCCCGACGCCGGCAAGACGACGCTGACGGAGCGGCTGCTGCGCGCCGGTGGAGCGATCCAGCTCGCCGGCAACGTGCGTGCCAAGGGCGAGCGGCGGCGCACGCGCTCCGACTGGATGGGCATCGAGCGCGAGCGTGGCATTTCCGTCGTGACCTCCGTGATGACCTTTGAGTATGCGGGCTGCGTGTTCAACCTGCTCGACACGCCGGGCCACGAGGATTTCTCGGAGGACACGTACCGCACCCTCACCGCCGTCGATGCCGCCGTCATGGTGATCGACGCGGCGAAGGGCATCGAGGAGCGCACCCGCAAGCTGTTCGAGATCTGCCGGCTGCGCGACATTCCGATCCTGACCTTCATCAACAAGATGGATCGCGAGAGCCAGGATCCGTTCGCGCTGCTGGATGAAGTCTCCTCGGCACTGGCGCTCGACACCGCCCCGGTTACGTGGCCGGTCGGCCGCGCCGCGGATTTCGTCGGCACCTACGACATCCTGAACCGCGCGCTGCACACGGCGCAGGTCCTGGCCCAATCCGATCCGCGCCTGATCGCCATGGGCGAGGAACTCGACCTGGTTCGCGCGGCGCTGCCGGAATTCGAGCACGCGGACTTCGCCGCCGGGCATCTGACGCCGGTGTTCTTCGGCAGCGCCATTCGCGAGATCGGCGTGGCCGATCTTCTCGATGGCCTGGCGTCGTATGGCCCGCAACCGCGCGCGCAGCCCGCGGATACCCGCGTGGTGCAGGCAACCGAGCCGAACCTGACCGCGCTGGTGTTCAAGATCCAGGCCAACATGGACCCGAACCATCGCGACCGGATCGCCTTCGCGCGAATCTGCTCCGGCCGGCTCGCGCGCGGGATGCGGCTGAAACAGGTGCGCACCGGCAAGCTCATTCCGCTGCACGCGCCACAGTTCTTCTTCGCGCGCGACCGGCAGATCGCCGACGAGGCGTTCGCGGGCGACGTGGTCGGCATCCCCAACCACGGCACGCTGCGCATCGGCGACACGCTGTCCGAGTCGGAGGATCTCAACTTCGTCGGCGTGCCGTATTTCGCGCCCGAAATCCTGCGCCGCGTGCGGCTCGATGATGCGATGAAGGCGAAGAAGCTGCGGCAGGCCCTCCAGGAACTGGCGGAGGAAGGGGTAGTGCAGCTGTTCCGCCCGCGCGACGGCAGCCCGGCGATGGTCGGTGTGGTCGGCACCTTGCAGCTCGACGTGCTGGTGGCCCGGCTGGCTGCCGAATACGGCGTGGGCATCGGCTACGAGACGCCGCCGTTTCAGCTTGCGCGCTGGGTCTCGGGAGAAAGGTCCGAACTGGACCGATTCGTCGACACGCAGCGCAGTGCCATCGCCGACGACGTGGACGGCGACCCGGTGTTCCTCGCCAGCAGCGCGTTCATGCTGCGGCGCACGGCGGACCTGCATCCGGCCCTGGTATTCCGCGATGTCAAGGATGTCCGGGTGGAGCGGGTGGCGGCCTGAAAAGCCCGCACACGCGGCCGCTAACCATTTTGTGAGACGGGGGGCGGAGGCGCCGGCCATCATCTCCGCGCGAGCGTCTTTAATCCGGCACCATGTGAACGCGCCGGGACGCGGCGGATAGAAGCCAGAAACCCTGGGCCGCGGCGGCTCGGGGGGTGGGCAGGGGTGCGTGGCCCGGCCATTCACATGTCGCGAAAAGAGCCTGCTTCAAACGCTTGCGTTAACGAACCGTGTACCCTACAGTCCCCCCAGGTGACAGGCCACCAGGGAGCGAGTGCATGTCCTTCAATCTAGGGTTGCTGGTTACACCCTTCGATCCGACAACAATCGACAACGGCACCAGCTCGATATATCTCGGGATTGTGGACCTTGGCGGGTCGCTGACCATCTCCGGGACGGGTACGGACGTGACCACGTTCCTGCTGGCCAACGCGTTGGGCGGGAACATCACCGTCGAAAACGGGGCCACGCTCGACGTGGCGGGGGCCTCGCTGGGGTTCGGCTCGAACATCAACATCGGCACCGATGGCACGTTGGTCGAGGGTGGAACGAGCCTCAATTTCCTGTCGCCGATCAATTTCACCGGCACGGACGGCAATCTGGACCTGCAAAACCTTGCCGGATTCAGCCAGACCGACAGCCCCATCACCGGCTTCCAGCTTGGCGATACGATCCAGGTGAACACGCCGATCAACGGCGCCAGCTACAATTCGAGCACGGACACGCTGACCCTGACCGAGAACGGCAGCGCCGTCGGCAGCCTGAGCCTGATTGGCACCGGCCTGCAGGCCGGCTTTATCGTGACCGCCGACAGGGTCCGGCGCTTATGATATCAGCGTCGCCTGCTTCCTGCCCGGCACCCACATCCGGACAGAGCGCGGCGAAGTGGCGATCGAGAACATCGCCGTCGGTGACCGGGTTGTGACCCTGTCTGGCGAGGCCAAGCCCGTGAAGTGGATCGGGCGCCGCAGCTATTCCGCCTCGGTGGTCGCGGGCGAGCCGCACGTGGCGCCGATCCTGATCAAGCAGGGTGCCCTGGCCGAGGGTTTGCCGAGCCGCGACCTCTACCTGTCGCCCTGTCACGCCATGTATGTGGACGGTGTGCTGATCGAGTCGGCAAACCTGATCAATGGCACCTCCGTCCTGCGCTGCTCGGTGGAGGATACGGTCGAGTACTACAATCTCGAGTTCGAGGATCATGAGGTGATCTTTGCCGAGGGCGCCGCGGCCGAGACCGGCTGCGCGCGGGGTAACCGGGTGGTGTACGACAACGCCCAGGATTACGCGGTTCTTTATCCGCATGAGGCGCAGGGTCTTATCAAGCCCTACTGCGCACCGCGCCTGGATTGCGGCTTCGTGGTCGAGGCGATCCGCCGTCGCATCGACGCCCGGGCGGGACTCGGCGCACCGTCGCAGGAGCGTCTCGGCGAACTGAAGGGCTGGATCGAGAACCTGAGCGGCGGCGCCGTGAAGGGCATTGCCTATGACGCGGCACAGCGCCGCGCCGGTGGTTCTGGAAATCGTGATCAACGGGGACGTGGTGGGCGAGGTGATCGCCAACCATAATCGCACGGTCCGTATCGACGGCGAGATGCGGGAAGGTCGGTTCGGCTTCAATGTGAAGCTGCCCGAAGGATTGTCTCCCTATCGACGCCACTCGGTCAGTGTGCGCCGCGCCGCGGACAAGGCGGAGCTGTTCGGCTCGCCCTACATGCTGGAGGCGGCTACCCCGCTCTCGGTCGTCGGGCGCGAGAAGCTCGGCGCCGCGTTGCACGACGCGGCGGCCAGTGCCGCCTCCGTTGCGGAGGTCGACCGGGTGATCGCCTTCCTGGCAGACAAGGCCGAGGGACTGCTACAGGCGAAGGCCGATCTTGCCGGCGATCGCGCCGCCCACGTGGCCCTGCGTCCGCGCCCTGGGCAGAGCACGATCGAGCGGCGCGCCGCCTGATTGGCGCGTCGGCTTCGCCCATCGCGTCTGAGCCGTGACTGCGCTGAAGGGTAAGCTTGGGCGTGCGGATTGGAGAGGCGTCTGGGGCTGGGCCCTGGACGCCTCTTCGCCTGAGACCAAGGTCACGATCGAGATCCTCTTGAACGAGGAGGTGGTCGGTCACGTCGTCGCCCACGATCTGCGGGCTGGTCTGAAGACCCTCCCCGAGGACCAGCGCCATTGCGGGTTTCAGTTCATGTTTCCGAATGGGCTCTCCGCCCTCTCCCGGCATATTGTGCGCGCGCGCTCGGCAGCCGACGGGACGGAACTGGAGGACTCGCCGTATATCGTGGAGCCGGCGCCCGGCTTTGACCCGGCGCTGGAGCGAACCGTCGAGAACGCGCTCCAGGTGGCGGCGACGACGGCGCAGACACAGAAGGATCTCGACGCTCCTCTGCGGTTCGTGGCCAACCAGATCGAACAGCTGATCGCTCTGCGCCAGTCGATGCCGGGCGGTGAGGGAGCGGAACTGCCCGCCGAAATCGCCGAACTGAAAGAGCGATGGGCCGGCGTGCTGGGCGAACACGACGATGCCGACACGCCGATGCCCATCACCGAGGGCGCCGGCGGCGCCGCGCGGCGGATTCTTGTCATCGGCGAGGCAGCCCGCCCCCTCGATGACAGCGCCCGAGCCTTGCTGGCCCACATGGAGTCGCTCATCCGCCTTGGAGCGGCGGTGGAGTTCGCCGCGGCTGATTTCCGCCAGGATTTTGCGTCGCATGTCGCGTCCGTGGAGGGGATCGGCGCCAGCTATCACCGGCCGCCCTTGTCGCTGTCGGTCGAGGACGTGCTGCGCCGAAATCGAGGACTATACGAGACTGTCCTGATCCATCGAATTACCAATTTCGAGAAATACGCTGCTCTCGCGCGTTACTATTGTCCGTTGGCGCGGGTGGTGTTCGACGTCGACAATCTGTTCTTCGTGCGCATGCTGCGCCGGGCGGGTCTGCAACGCTGGGCTGTCGGCATCGAGAAAGGCGAGGCCCTGCGGACGCGCGAGATGATGGCGGCGTGGGAAGCGCAGGCTGTCATCACCTCCTCGGCGCTCGAAGCGGATCTGCTGCGCAGAGGGGTGCCCAAGGCGAACGTGCATATGGTCGCCTGGCCGGTCGAGCCACGTCCGGCCAAGAGTCGGGTTTGCCGATCGCCAGGGCGTCGGATTCATCGGCGATTTCCAGCAGTATGCGGATTACGACGCGGCTGCCTGGCTGCTGGAAATCCTGATGCCGGCGGTATGGGCCATCGACCCCTCGATCACCTGCATCGTGGCCGGCTGCAATATGCCCGAGCCGATCCGCACCCTCTCGCGCGAGAGGGTTGTCATCGTTGATCAGATGATGGGCGACGCTGCCGATACCGAAGCGGTCCTCGATCGCGTCAGGCTGACCGTGGCCACCCAACGGGCCGGGGCTGGGCTGGCGGCGAAAGCGGTGGCGAGCCTGGCCGCTGGAATCCCATGCGTCGGCAGCGCCGCGGCATTGGAAGGCTTTGTGCTCCCGCCGGAGCTGCGGTCGGCGTGCATCGCCGACGATGTGCAAGCCCTGGCCGCCCGTGTCTGCGCCCTGCACAATGACGCGGCGGAGAACGCGGCTCTAGCCGAGGCGGGGCTGCGGTTTGTGACGGATGAGTTCTCGGTTATGTCGATCGACCGGCGGATGCGGGCGGCGGTGGGGGTGTTGCAACCGCAGCAGGCCGGGTCGGCCTCTGCACCGGCCGGGGTCGAGGTCGCCGCACAGTAGCGCCCAGGCTTCCGGCAGCCGGCTTGGTACTCAGGATGCGGGGCGGCTATCCTGCCCGCTCGGGAGGATGACCGAACGGTTTCAGGCAGCGGTGTTGAAACTCATTTGCTCTTGCCAATTATGCTGGGCAGATCAATGCCCTGGGTGCGCCAAGCCGAGCCGGCGTGCAGGCTGGTGCAACGATGTCATCGGAGGGGTGGCCGAGTGGCTTAAGGCACCAGTCTTGAAAACTGGCATGGCGCGAGCCATCGCGGGTTCGAATCCCGCCCCCTCCGCCACTGGGCTGATCCGCCTCCCGTGGCGGTGTCTCAGAGCCAGCCGAGCCACCAGGCGATGGCGAGCAGGAGCGCGATCCCGACGGTGAAATTCCAGATGCTGGCGCGGGGGGCGCCCTCCGGTGCCAGAATGCTGACGTCCGGTGCTACTCGTCGTGGTGTAGGACACGCCGGAACCGGGTATGCCGACCGTCGTGCGGGACTTGCCGTAGCCGACGGTGGCGCTGCGCCGCGCCGGCCAGCCGAGACGGACAGGCCGCCCTTGCTGAGGTTCAGACGCAAGCCGGGCAGGATGCGAAAGGTGCGGCGGAAACGGAAGGGCATGTCGGCTATCCCGCGATTGCCGGCGGCATTCTGGGCGCCGGTCGCCGCGGGGAGCCGGCGGAGTTGAATTGCCTTCGGGCCGTTCTTCACGCCGGCACGGGCGATCATGAGCATGTCATCGTCGCTGCCGCCCAGCCCGTTCACGCCGAGCAGAACGACCCGGAGCGGCGTCTGGGAACGCCATCCCGGACTATAGTCGATCAACCGTTGCGCGGGCCGGAAGGGAGGCCCGGCAAAGCCTGCCACGACAGGGCACAGGGGCCGCCCACCCCGGGCCGGGCGCGGTTCCCCGGCGGGTGCGCTCTATCCGTTGCCTTCCGACACCATGACCGGATCGGTGCGGAACTCCTCCACCAGGAAATCGATGACCGCGCGCGTGCGCGGCGCCAGGAAGCGCCTGGACGGATAGACGATGTAGATGGGCCGCGGCTTCGGGTGCCACTCCGTCAAGACCTGGCGGACCTGACCGCTGTCGATCTCGTTCTGGACCATCCAGACCGGCACGCGGGAAATCCCCAATCCGCTCAGCACCGCCGCCAGCACCGCCTCGATGCCGTTGCTGCGGAAACGACCCTTCACGGCAACCGAGATCTCGCCCTCCGGTCCTTCAAAAATCCACTCGGTGGGCGTCTGTGCGCGGCTGAACAGGACGCATTCGTGCGCCGCGAGGTCGCGCGGGTGGCGGGGTTCGCCCATGCGCTCCAGATACACGGTCGAGGCGACCGTCTGCGCACTCGTCATGCCGATGCGCCGCGCCACCAGCGAGGGATCGGCGATCTCGCCCACCCGCACCGAGAGATCGAGGCCGTGCTGGACCATGTCCACCACATCGTCCTCCACCAGCAGCTCGATCGCCAGATCCGGGTAGCGCTCCATCAGCAGACCGATGCGCGGGGCGATTTGCAGGCGGCCGAAGACCGATGGGCAGCCGACCCGAACCAGTCCCGCGGGCGAACCGCGGCGGCGACCGATGAACGCCTCCGTCTCGGCCACGGTGTCCAGCACGACATGGGCATGGGTCAGCAACTCGCGGCCATCCTCGGTCAAGGTCAGGCTGCGCGTGCTGCGCTGGAGCAGGCGCACGCCGAGATGCTGCTCCAACTGCGCCACCTGCCGCGAAATGGCGGGCTGGGTCGCGCCGACCTCGCGGGCAACGGCGGAGAAACTTCCGGTTTCAGTGATTTGGACGAAGGTGCGCAGGGCCGCCAGCAGATCCACGGCCTGTTCCTAGCCCGTGCATGCCGTGGCGGGCAATGCAGGCGGCTGTCGCGTTCAGTAGCGGCGCAGCAGGCCTACCAGCCTGCCTTGCACCTTCACCTTGTCGGCGGGCAGGATCTGCGCCTCGTAGCGGGCGTTCGCAGGTTCCAGCGCCACCGAATTGCCGCGCCGCCTCAGCCGCTTCAGCGTCACTTCGCTCTCGTCGATCATCGCCACGACGATCTGTCCGTTTTCCGCCGTCTCCCCTTTGCGGACGATGACGGTATCGCCATCCAGGATCCCCGCATCGACCATCGAGTTGCCCGACACTTCGAGCGCGTAGTGTTCCCCGCCAGCGACCAGGGCCACCGGCACCTCGATATGGCTGCCGGCGTCGCGCAGCGCCTCGATCGGCAGGCCGGCGGCGATCCGGCCATACAGCGGCAACTCGACCGCGCCCACCTCCTTGGCGGTGCGCACGCCCTGGAGCCTGCCGCGAAAGTCGCCGCGGATGACATTGAGCACAAACCCTCCGGAGGGTGTGGCCGGCTCCGCCGCTTCCTCGGCCTGAAGCGCTGCTCCCGGCAGCCGGACAACCTCCAGCGCTCGCGCCCGGTGGCGCCTGCGCGCCAGAAAGCCGCGCTCCTCCAGCGCGGAAATCAGGCGGTGGATGCCGGATTTCGACTTCAGGTCGAGGGCTTCCTTCATCTCCTCGAAACTCGGGGAGAATCCCGTCGTCTTCAGGTGCTGATCGATGAACATCAGCAACTCGTGCTGCTTGCGCGTCAACATGGAGACGGTCTCCCCGGACCGGAGCGCCGGAACAAACCGGCAACGAGCTTCATGTTCTACGGATGCTCTCGTGTGTCGGTCAAGCGCGCTGTGGCGCGGAAAGTCGTCAGAGGCCCCGCAGGTCCAACCGGATCACCGACACCGGGCCACCCGCAGGCACCGGGGCCGCGTGCGGCTCACGCAGCACCAGCGCGTCGGCACCGGCCAGCACGCGCAGCATACCCGAGTCCTGACGGCTGGATGGGCTGACGCGCAGCGATCCGTCCGCCAAAATCTCCAGGGTGGCCCGAAGATGGTCGGCGCGATCGTCGTTCGCCGCGAGCGCGGTGGCGCAGGTGGCGCGGTGCGTGGCCGGGGGCGCACCCGGCAAGCCGCACAGCCGCTCAACAGCCGGGCACACGAAATGCAGCGCGGTGACCATTGCCGAGACAGGATTGCCGGGCAGCCCGATCACCGGCCGCCCATGCAGCCGGCCATGCAGCAGCGGCTTGCCGGGCCGCATCGCGACCTTCCAAAAATCCAGTTCCATGCCGCCCGCCAGCAGCGCCTCGCGCACAAGATCGTGCTCGCCCACGCTGGCCCCGCCGCTGGTCACGAGCAAGTCGAACTGCGCGGCCGCATCCAGGGCGTTCGCCAGGGAGGTCCGGTCATCCCGCGCGATCGGCAGCAGGCAGGGGTGACCACCCGAGGCGCGCACCATCGCCGAGACCATATGAGTGTTCGAGCTGACGATGCCGCCGGGCGGGATCGGCTCGCCGGGCAGGGCGATCTCGTCGCCGGTCGCCAGGATGCCGACGCGCGGCCGTCGATGCACCGCAAGCCAGGGATGGTTCGCCGCCGCCGCCAGGCCGGCATCCCGCGCAGAAAGCCGTCGGCCCGGAGGGAGCAGCACCTCGTCCGCCATGAAGTCCTGGCCGGTCCGGCGAATGTGACGCCCGGGCGTTGACGCCTCCCTGGCGACAAGGCTGGCTCCGTCGCGCCCGGCATGCTCCTGCAGCAGCACGCTGTCGGCGCCCGCCGGCATCACGGCGCCAGTGAAGATGCGCACCGCCTCGCCGGGGCCGAGCCGCCCCTCCCACGGATGGCCGGCGGCGGCGGTTCCGACCACGTGCAACCTCGCCCCCACACCGGCTTCCGCCGCGCGCACGGCGTAGCCGTCCATCGCCGAGACGTCGTGCGGCGGCTGGGTCAGGCGGGCCAGCACCGGAGCAGCCGTGACGCGACCCCAGGCGTGGGGCAGCGCCACAATCTCCGCCGAGGTTGCGCGCAGGCCGGCGAGGATGCGCCGGCGGGCCTCCTCGATGTCGATCACCGCGTTAGGCCTGGACGAAATCGCCGGATGCGCCACCCGATTTCGCGGTCACGCGGATCGCCTCCACCCGCATCGAGCGATCGACCGCCTTGCACATGTCATAGATGGTGAGTGCCGCCACCGAGACCGCCGTCAGCGCCTCCATCTCGACGCCGGTCCGCCCGGTGGTGCGTACGGTGGCCGAGATCGCGACGCAATCCTCGCCTTCGGGGGCGAGTTCCACCGCGACGGACGATAGGGGCAGGGGATGACACAGCGGAATCAGATCCGCGGTGCGTTTGGCCGCCATGATCCCGGCCAGGCGTGCCACGCCGAACACGTCGCCCTTGCGCGCCCCGCCCTCGGCAATGAGCCGGAGGGTCGCTGGCTGCATGACCACACGGCCGGTGGCCGTGGCTATCCGCTGCGTGATCGGCTTGTCGCCTACATCGACCATCGTGGCTCGGCCAGCCGCGTCGATGTGCGTGAGTTGGCTCACGAAACGGTGCCGAGCAGCCGGCGGGTGGCGAGTCCCACATCCTCCTGGCGCAGCAAGCTCTCGCCGACCAGGAAGCAACGCACCGAGAGATCCGCGAGCGCCAGAACATCGGCATGGCTGCGGATGCCGCTCTCGGCAATCACGAATTGGTCCGGCGGCACTAACGGGCTCAATTCATGTGTCGTGCGCAAATCTGTCTGTAACGTATTAAGATTGCGATTATTTATCCCGATCAACTTGGTCTGCAACCCAAGCGCCCGCTGGAGTTCTCGTTCGTCGTGAACCTCGACCAGGACATCCATGTCGAGCATCCGTGCGACACTCTCCAGTTCGACCGCCTGATCGTCCTGGAGGGCCGCCATGATCAGCAGGATGCAATCGGCGCCCATCGCACGGCTCTCATAGACCTGCCACGGATCGAGGATGAAATCCTTGCGCAGCACCGGCAGATCGACCGCCGCCCTGACGGCCCGCAAATCCTCGGGGCCGCCCTTGAAATGGGGTGTATCCGTCAGCACGGAGAGGCATGTCGCACCCGCATCGGCGTAGGTGCGGGCCAAGGCGGCGGGATCGAAATCCGGCCGGATGTCGCCGCCCGACGGCGAGGCGCGCTTCAGCTCGGCGATCAGCGCGTAGCCCGGCACGCAGGCACGCATCAGGCGATGGCCGAAGCCGCGCGGTTCGCCGCCCGCAATGGCGCGGGCGCGCATCTGCTCCAGGGTGACCCGCTCGCGTCGTCGCGCCGTCTCGGCGCGGGTGTCATCGCAGATCCGGGTCAGCGCGTTGCTGTCCAGCGTTGCTGCCTGCCCGCTCATGCGGTCTCCCTCCGCAATGCGTCTAGCGCGGCCAGCGCCGCGCCGTCATCGAGCGCCCGAGCCGCCGAGGCTACGCCCTCGCGCAACTCGCCCGCGCGTCCAGCCACGATCAGGGCCGCGGCGGCGTTCAGCAGCACGGTGTCGCGGTAGGCGCCGGCCGCACCCCGCAACAACGCCGCCAGCGCAGCCGCGTTCAGGGCCGCATCGCCGCCCTGGATGGCTTCGACGGGTGCCTCGGCCAGTCCGGCATCGGCCGCTGTCACCGTGAAGCTGCGCACCGCGCCGTCTGCCATGGCGACGACCTGATTCTCGCCCGCAACGGTCAGCTCGTCGAGCCCCGCCCCATGCACGATCCAGCACGCGGTCGTGCCGAGCCGTTGCAGGCTCTCGGCCATCGGCCGTGCCCATACCGGATCGAACACGCCCGTCAATTGTCGCCTGACCCCTGCCGGATTGGCCATCGGCCCGAGCAGGTTGAAGATCGTGCGCGTGCCCAGTTCGACGCGAGGTCCGGTCGCGTGGCGCCACGCCGCGTGGTGGCGCGGCGCGAACAGGAAGGCACAGCCGGCCGTCCGCAGCACCTGGGGCAGCCGTTCCAGCGGCACGTCCACGTTGACGCCGAGGGCGGTCAGCACATCGGCCCCGCCGGTACGCGAGGAGAGGGCGCGGTTGCCGTGCTTGGCGACGGGCACGCCACACCCGGCCAGCACGAACGTCACGGCGGTCGAGACATTGAGCGTGCCCGCCCCGTCGCCGCCGGTGCCGCAGACGTCGATGGCACCGTCGGGCGCCTCGACCGCCAGCATGCGTCCACGCACGGCGCGCGTGGCCCCGGTCAGTTCCGCCACGGTCTCGCCGCGCACCCGCATCGCCATCAGCAATCCGGCGATCTGCGCCGGCGTGGCCTCCCCGGCCATGATGATGTCGAAGGCCTGCTCGGCCGCGTCCTCATCAAGGGTTTCGCCCTGCGCCAGGCGGGCCAGCACGGGCTTGAGATTGGCCGTCATAGCACGGTGGCGGGTTCAGGCGGCCTTGCCGGGGGCGTTGCGGCCTCTGGCGATCGCCAGGAAATTGCCCAGCAGGGCGTGACCGTGTTCGCTGGCGATGCTCTCGGGATGAAACTGCACGCCGAAGATAGGGAAATGGCGATGGCGAAATCCCATGATCACGCCATCCTGGGTCCGCGCCGTGGGCAGCAGCACGGGCGGGAGCGATTCCGCCTCCACGACCAGGCTATGATAGCGCGTCGCCTGGAACGGGCTGGGCAGCCCCTCGAACAGATCGGTGCCCTCGTGCGCGATGAGGCTGGTCTTGCCGTGCATCGGCCCGGAAGCGCGTACCACCCGGCCGCCGAATGCCTGGCCGATCGCCTGATGGCCGAGACAGACCCCCAGCACCGGTACGCGACCGGCCGCGGCCGTGATCAGGTCGAGACAGATGCCGGCGTCGTTGGGCGTGCAGGGGCCGGGCGACAGCACGATCGCCTCCGGCCGCAGGGCAAGAGCCTGCTGGACAGTCAGGCGGTCGTTGCGGTGGACCTCGCACACGGCGCCAAGCTCGCCCAGGAAGTGCACGAGGTTGAAGGTGAAGCTGTCGTAGTTGTCGATCAGCAGGATCATGGCGGCAGATTGGTCCGGCAGCCCCGGCGCGTCAATTTCTCTCTCCCTGGCCAAACCGGCTCTCTCGGCTCAGATCGGCTGATAGCGGCCCGCGCGCGGGGGTACGGACTAGCAGCACCTCCGTCACCTTGACCCCGGCCGAAACGATGAACGTCACAAGGCAGTAGAGAACCAGCACCGTCAGATACACCTCGAACGGTCGGAAAGTCGTGGAGGAAACGGTGTTCGCGTTGCCCATCAGATCGTTGACGGTGATCGTGGACAGGATCGAGGTGGTCAGCACCATATTGACGAACACGCTGCCAAGCGGCCGCCAGGCCACGCGCAGCGCGATCGGCAGGATCACGTAGCGGTAGATCTGCATCGGCGAGAGTGCCGAGGACTGTGCGGCCTCGACGATGCCCCGATCCACCGTCTCGATGCCGGCGCGGATCACCTCGGCATTGCTCGCCGCCGTAGCGAGGCTGAGCGCCAAAATGCCGGTCTCGATCGGCCCGATCATGATGCCGATCTCCGGCAGCCCGAAATACAAGAAGAAAAGCTGGACGATGAAGGGCGTGTTGCGGAACACGTCGATGTAGAGGCTGCCGAGCCACTGCAACGCGCGCCGCTTCGAGACGCGCACCACGGCAAGCCCGATCGCGAGGATGAAGCTCAGCAGCAGCGTGGCGAGGCTGACCAGCGCCGTCACCAGCAGCCCTTGCAGCAGATAGGGCAGGTTGGCGGCGATCACATGGAACTGGAGCGGCATGCTCGTGTCTTCTGCATGTTCAGGCCGGACGGCGGGCCACCATCGCACGGCGCGGCGCCAGCAGGAATGGCGGCAGATAGGCCGGGATATTGCTGAAGGGCAGCATTTCCGGGCGCAGCCGGATGCCCAGCGTCTCGATCATGAAGGCACGCCGGCGTTCAATGCGCCCCCAGGCCTCGGGATAGCGGCGCGCGAACTCGGAGCGGAGGGTCGCGTCGGCAAGGCAGATCCCGTCCTCGATGTTGGTCGTGAACCAGGGCGAGTTGGTGGCCGGGATGACGTCGATCTGGAGGGCCATGCCGGATCGCAGGCGCACCTGGCTATCGGCGGTGATGGGCGAGTGCATCCACTCGTCGAGATGGATCAGGTGGCCCGGGTTGAGGCCGATGCCGAAGAACGGGTCGCCGAGCCGGTCGTGGATCGCGGCATGCAGCGTCCGGCCCTCCACGCCGATGCCGATTGCTTCGTACCAGGCGACGACCGCAGCGAAATATGGCGTGACCAGCTTGTCCACGTAGTCCTGGATGCCGGGTGGCAGCTCGCTCGCGTCGGCCACCACGAATCCGGCACGTGCGGTCAGCGCGCCCCAGGTGCAATACGCCATCGTGAACGGATCGCCGCGCTCGATCACGCGGCTGGAGGGGCTGGGCAGGCCATAGCGCGCGCGCTCGCCGCTCGACAGCATCAGATGCGCCCCGAGCGGCATTCCAGTGAGGCCCATCAGCCGCACCGCGTCGTACTCGCGCATCCCGGGCTTCATGCCGAACAGCACGCGGCGCAGCGCTTGCGAGGTGCAGGTGGCGGCGAACTCGAAGGCTGCGAGTTGGTCCACGTCGTTGATGGCGCGCAAGCCATCATCGGGCGCCATGAAGATTTCGGTCGCGTTCACCACCTGACCGTCCGGCCCGGCGAGCTGGCGCAATGCGTCGGCGATATAGGACGGCACCTCCAGCGTCGTCTCGCCCAGCCCCTTGTCGCCCGCGCCGAAATATTTCCAGCCGGCGACACCGATGCGTTGGGCGGCCGCGATGCCGAGTGAGCCCAGAATATCGGCGAGGGATGGGCTGCGGTCGCGTGGCTGGCCCATCAGGCTGAAGGTCTGGAACAGCACGCGGTCGAACTGTCCGGCCGCCAATTCGGCATAGCCCCAGCCCTCGTTGCCGACCAGGAGCGCCGGCGTGGCGCCGTGGCGCAGCACCAGCAGGGTCTCCTCGAAACGCGGGTCGTAGCCGGTCAGGTAGGCGACATTGGCCATGTGCTCGCGATCGCCGAACACCACCAGAGCATCCAGGCCATGCTGCCGGGCGCGGTCCAGCGCCGCGGCAACCCTCTCCGCGTAGATGGCGGACGGAACGGACGGTTCCACGGTCGGTTCGCCGAAATCGGGAAGGTCGATTTCCGCGAGCTCGATTCGCGGTTCGCGGACGGGCATGCAAGGCTCCTGTGTCGCCACGGCTTCGCGCGGCGCGCGTCCGCTGTCGCATCATCGCAGTTGACGCAAGAGAGTAAACCGGTTTAATTTCTGTGTAAACCGCGAAGTCGGGAGCATCGGGGCGGTGAGGGCGACAATCCGCGACGTGGCACGGGAGGCTGGACTGTCCGTCGGCGCGGTCTCGCGCTATCTGAACGGACGCATCGAGTTGCCCGAGCACACACGCAAGCGGATCGACGACGCGGTGGGCCATCTCGACTATACGCCCAACGCCATTGCCCGGCGGCTGAGCGCGGGGTCGAGCGAGACGCTCGGGCTGGTGACGACCGATATCAGCTATCCGTTTTTTGCCGAGATCGCGAGCTTCGCGGAGGCGGAGGCGACGGCGTTGGGCTACAGCCTGTCGGTGTTCAACTCGCGCAACGACGAGAGCCGGGAGCTTCAGTTCCTGTCGAAGCTGGGGGACCGCCAGCTTGACGGCATCCTATTGCTGACCAACCATCCGGGCAGCACCGAACTGGTGCGCCGCATCAACGCGCTGAAGAAGGTCGTACTGCTGGACGAGGACGTGCCCGGCGTTCAGGTTCCGCGCCTGTTTGCCGACAACGAGCGCGGCGGCCGCCTTGCCGCGCGGCTGCTGATCGAGCAGCGACACCGACGCGTGGCCTTCGTCGGCGGCCTGTCCGGGATGATCAGCGTGGACGAACGGTTGGCCGGATTCCACCACGAGTTCGCGGACGCCGGGCTGACGGTCGATCCAGCCATGATCCTCACGGGCCGATATGACGAGGATTTCGGACGGCAGGCTTTCGATCGTTTGTGGCGCCAGGCTGTACGCCCGACCGCGATCTTTGCCGCGGCCGACATGCTGGCCTTCGGCGTGCTGCGCGCGGCTCGTGCGGCGGGCGTGCGGGTTCCGCAGGACGTGTCGCTGGTGAGCTTCGATGACATGAGCTTTCTCGATCTGCTGCAGCCGCCGTTGACGACGATCCGGCAGTCGGCGGAGCAATTCGGCCGCGAGGGAGTGCGCGTTCTGGTCGACATGATTGCTGGCAAGCCTGTCGCCGCCACGCTCGCGCGGGTGCCCGTCGAATTGATGCTGCGGGGATCGGTGAGCCCTGCACCGGCTGCTAAGCAGCCGGCGAGGGGTGGCCGCGAGACGAGCCGGTCGCCTTAGGCCGCGGACACACATGCAGCGCTTCCAGTACACGACGCTCGTGCCGCACGACGCGGTTCTCCTGTTGCAGGGATTGGGTGTCACGCTAGGGGTCTGGGCGCCTCGACGGTAATTGGCATCGCGCTCGGCTTTCTGCTGGCGCTGATCCGCCATCAGCGTGTGCCCGTGCTCTCCGTCTTGGCGGCGGTCTATGTCGAGCTGTTCCGCAACTCGCCTCTGCTGGTGCAGCTCTTTCTGGTGTTCTTCGGCCTGCCGATGGTGCTGGGCTTCGGTCTCGATCCCGTCACCGCTTCCGTCGCCACGCTCTCCGTGAACACCAGCGCTTTCATCACCGTCATCGTGGTCGCGGCTTTCGACGCGGTGCCCCGCGGCCAGTGGGAAGCGGCATCAGCCTATGGGCTGGGATACTGGAACCGCCTGCGCGACGTGATCCTGCCGCAGGCGGTGCGAACCATGATCCCGCCCACGATCGTGCTGCTGGTTGGCCAGCTCCAGGTCTCGTCGCTGGTGGCGCTGATCAACGTCATGGACCTCACCAAGGTCGGCTCGATCCTCAACATCCGCACGCTTCAGCCATTCATCGTCTGGCCCATCGTGGGCGCGCTCTACTTTGCCGTTTCCAAACCGCTATCCATGCTCGCGGGCTATGCGGAACGCCGTATGCAGCTCAAATCCGCATGGACCTCGCAGCGGGCATAGGCCAATGATTGAGATTCAGGATTTGACCAAGGCGTTTGGCCGGACCGAGGTGCTGAAACGGGTCTCGCTCGGCTTCTCGGACGGCGAGGTGGTCTCCGTGCTCGGGCCGAGCGGCTCCGGCAAGAGCACGCTGATCCGCTGCATCAACGGCCTGGAGACGATCTCCTCGGGCGACATCCGCGTCGATGGCCTGTCGGTGCGCGAGAAGCGCAACGCCACCGAAATTCGCAAGCACTGCGCGATGGTGTTCCAGCAATTCAATCTGTATCCCCATCTGACGGCGCTCGACAACATTACCCTGGCACCGCGGCGGGTGCTGAAGCTGCCGAAGACCGAGGCGGATGCGCGCGGGATGACCCTGCTTGAGCGCGTGGCGCTCGCCGACAAGGCGCGCAGCTACCCGGCCGAACTGTCGGGCGGCCAGCAGCAGCGGATCGGCATTTGCCGCGCCCTCGCCATGCAGCCGCGTCACCTGCTGCTCGACGAGGTAACGTCCGCACTCGATCCGGAGATGACTTCCGAGGTTCTGGCCGTCATCGAGGGCCTCGCCCGGACCGGCACCACCATGATCCTCGTCACGCACGAGATCGAGTTCGCGCGCCGTGTATCGAACAGGATCACCTTTCTCGATCAGGGGCAGGTCGTGGCCAACGAGCCTGTGGACGCGTTTTTCGCTGGCGGGCAGGGCGAGCGCATCGAGCGTTTTCTCAAAAAGATGCAGTTCTGAGGTCCGCGATGCTCCTGCTTGCCAATTCCGAAGGTGCGCCCGGCATCGCCGCCTGCGTCGAAGCACTCCGCGCGGGCGCATACGGGCTGGATGCGGTCGAGCGTGGCATCCGGCTGGTCGAGGCTGATCCCGCCGTGCGCAGCGTGGGCCGCGGCGGCTGGCCGAACATACTGGGCCAGGTCGAACTCGACGCCGCCGTGATGGACGGCACGACCCTGCGCACAGGTGGCGTCGGCGCGCTGCGTGGCTACCGTCATCCCGTGAGCGTGGCACGCCAGGTGTTGCAGTGTCTTCCGCACGAATTGCTGGTGGGCGAGGGGGCTGCCCGCTTCGCCCGCGAGATCGGTGCCGATCCTGATGATAATCTGATCGAGGATTTGCGCCGGGCCTGGCGCGAGCTGATCGCGCGCGTGGCGGGTGCGGATGCGATCGACCGTCTGGACGACATGGCACTCGCCGAAATCTGCCGCGCGGCCGCCGATCCGGAGCGGGTGCGCGATACCACCGTCTATCTGGCGGCCGACGCGGCGGGCAATCTCGTCTCGGCCACCAGCACATCCGGCTGGGCCTGGAAGTATCCCGGCCGGCTGGGCGATAGCCCGATCATTGGTGCCGGGATCGTACGCCGACACATCATACGGCGCCGCTGCCTGCACGCATACCGGGGAGATGACCATCCGCGCCGGCACCGCGCGCGCGGTGGTGCTGTATCTGAAAATGGGGATGACCCTGGACGAAGCGGTTGACGAGGCGGTGGCCGACCTTCGCCGCC
>CAWISK010000013.1:0-214029 GCA_963838805.1 uncultured Pseudomonadota bacterium | reverse complement strand
GCCACCTCGCTCGGCTTTTCGCCGGAAGATCCTATCTTCAAGTCTGCCGACCGTGCTCGTCAGGCAGTGGTTCCGCTTAGGGCCGCCCCCGGCACCCCTGCCTCCGCCAACGCCGCCGACTGCCTCCGCGCCAGCGCCTCCGCGTCAAAATCCGCCACCAGATCGCGGAACATACGCGACCAGTTCAGCTCCGCGCCCAGACGCAGGAATACGCTGCCCAGACCGATGGCGCTGCGATCCATCAGCACGAACTCGCGCGGCGGCCGCACGCCGCCCACGCGCTTCAGTCCCGCATGGACGCGCTGCGCGACCTCGCGGCCATATTGCGGATCGTTGGTCTCCTGGATGCGGCGCACGCGATCTTGCAAGAGCGGCTCGTAGAGGAAGCGCGCCCACTCGTTGAGGACCGCCATCTTCTCGCGATTCATGTCGGCAAAGCCCCAGCTCTGATAGGCGTGGAAGGCCAGATCGTCGTCGTTGTCGCGCACGGCATGGAACAGGTCGATCACGCCCCGGATGAAATGCGGCCGGAACACCCGGATCGCGCCGAAATCGAACAGGTTGACGCTGCCATCGGGGCGCACCTGGTAATTGCCGAGATGCGGATCGCCGTGGATGACGCCATAGCGGTACAGCGGCACATACCAGGCCCGAAACAGGGCCTCGGCAATGCGGTTGCGCTCCGCGAGGGGGGGATTTTCGGCCAGCCGGCTCATCACGGCCCGACCATCCAGCCAGGTCGCGGTGAGCAGCCGGCGCGTGCAGTAGCCGTCGATCGGCACCGGCAGATGCACCCCTGGCTCACCCGCCAGCATCAGGCCGTACAGCCGCATCTGCGCCGCCTCGCGCGTGTAGTCCAGTTCCTCGCGCAGCCGTTCGGCCAGTTCCTGGTACACCTCGTCCTGCTGGATGGTGTTGTCCATGCGGCGATACAGCGACAGGCCGAGGCGCAATTGTCGCAGATCGGCGTCCACCGTGCTGGCCATGTCGGGATATTGCAGCTTGCACGCGACCTCGGTGCCGTCCGGCAGGGTCGCGCGATGCACCTGCCCCAGGCTCGCGGCCGCGGCCGCTTCCTGGCCGAAACGGCGAAAGCGGTCATGCCAGTGCGGCCCCAACTCGCTGCCCATGCGACGCCGCACGAACGCCCAGCCCATCGGCGGCGCGTTGGCCTGCAACTGCGCCAGCTCCTCGGCATATTCCGGTGGCAGCGCGTCCGGCACCGTGGACAGGAATTGCGCCACCTTCATCAGCGGCCCCTTCAGGCCGCCCAGGATCGCCTTCAGATCCTCCGCGTGGGCGGCGCGATCGGTCCTGATGCCGAATGCCCTGCTGCCCACCACGCGCGCGGCGATCCCGCCCACCGCTCCGGAGGTGCGGGCGATTCTCTTGACCTCGCCGAAGAAATTGCCGTGGTCCTCCCGATCGGTCATCCGGCGACCGTTTCCAGTTCGTCGATGAAGCCCGCGATCACGTCGAGGCCGCGCTTCCAGAAAGCGGGATCGGATGCATCGAGGCCGAAGGGTGCCAGCAGCGCGCGATGCCGTTTCGTCCCGCCGGCGCGCAGCATGTCGAGGTATTTCCGCGCGAAGTCCGGATGCCCGGACTGGAACACGGCATACAGCGCATTCACCAGGCAATCGCCGAACGCATAGGCGTACACGTAGAACGGCGAGTGGATGAAATGCGGCACGTACGACCAGAACACCTTGTACTCGTCGGTGAACTCGAAGGCCGGCCCGAGGCTCTCCTTCTGCACCTGCATCCACAGCTCGCCGATCCGGTCGGCCACGAGTTCGCCGCCGCGCCGCTCGTCGTGCAGCAGGGTCTCGAAGCGGTAGAAGGCGGTCTGCCGGACGACCGTGTTCAGCATGTCCTCGACCTTGCCGGCCAGCATGATGCGCCGTCGCGCCGGATCACGTTCGGCGTCGAGCAGCGCGCGGAAGGTCAGCATCTCGCCGAACACGCTCGCCGTCTCGGCCAAGGTCAGCGGCGTGCCGGCCATGAGATACCCCTGCCCGCCTGCCAGAACCTGATGCACGCCATGTCCCAGCTCGTGCGCCAGCGTCATCACGTCGCGCGTGCGGCCATGATAGTTGAGCAGCAGATAGGGATGCACCGACGGCACGGTGGGATGCGCGAACGCGCCGCCCGCCTTGCCGGGACGCAACTGCGCGTCGATCCAGGGACGCTCGAAGAACCGCGCGCCGATATCGGCCAGTTCCGGCGAGAACGCGCGATAGGAGTTCGAGCACCCGGTCGCGTGCTTCGCCGAACCCGATCTGCCGGTCGTCATCGCCCGGCAGCGGCGCGTTGCGGTCCCAATGCTGCATGCGCTCCAGGCCCAGCCAGCGCGCCTTGAGCCGGTAATAGCGATGCGACAGCCGCGCATAATCCGCCGTGACCGCCGAGACCAGCGCATCCACCACCTCGTCCTCGACCATGTTCGAGCGATTGCGGTAGCTGCCGGGGCGCGGATAGTGGCGCCAGGTGTCTATGATCTCCTTGTCCTTGGCGAGCGTGTTGGTGATCAGCGCGAACAGGCGGATGTTGTCGCCGAACACGGCACCGATCGCGCGCGCGGCCGTCTCGCGGGTCGCGCGATCGGGGTCGGAGAGCTTGTTGAGGGCGGCACTCACGGTCAGCCGCTCGTCCGCCACCGGCACGCGAAGCGCGGCCACAGTCTCGTCGAACAGGCGCGACCAGGCGGCTCGGCCGGTGACCTCCTTCTCGTGCAGCAGACGTTCGAGATCGTCGGCGAGCTGATGCGGGCGGAACACGCGCAAATCCTAGAGCCACGGCCGCCAGCGCGCGAGAGCCGGATCGGACAGCTTCGCCTCCAGCACCGCGTCGTCGATGCGGTTCAGCTCCAGTGAGAAGAAGATCAGATGGCTGCTGATCGCTGTCACGCGCTCGCTCATCGATTGATAGAAGCGGCCGATCGCGGCATCGGTACTGTCGCCGCTAAACAGCAGCTGCGCGTAGGACATCACGCGGCCGAGCACCTCCTCGATGCGCTCGTATTCCTCCAGCACGCCGGCCAGGTCGTGCCCCGGGAGCGCCGCCAGTTTGCCGGCGTTGGCCCGCGCGAAGGCACGGGCGGCGGCCTCCGCACCGTCAAGGGCGGAGGCAAGTGCCGGGCTGTCCGGGCTGGGAAACAGGTCGGCGAGATCCCACGTCGGCAGGTCGCCGGCGACGGAGGGGACGGCGGTTCCGTCAGGCATGTCGGTCCTATGAATGGGTTGCCAGCGATGTAATGTGCGCACAGCCTAGGTCAAAGGCCTCGTCCCGGACAGCCGGGCAAGGCGGACGCAGGGGGCGCGGCAAGCGTGGCGCAGGCAGACGAGGACGAGAGCTACCCGGACTGGCCGAATCTCGCCACCCTGATGTTCTCGCGCGCGCGGGACTGGGCGAACCGCCCCATGCTGCGGTTCCATCGCGATGGCGCCTGGCAGGGGATGGACTGGGGCCGTTTCGGCCGACTCGCGGCGGCGGCGGCACGCGCGCTGCGCGCGGCCGGCGTGGCGCCCGGTGACCGCGTGCTGCTGGTCAGCGAGAACCGCCCCGAGTTCCCGATCGCCGAGACGGCGCTGCTGGCCCTCGCCGCCGTGCCGGTGCCGGCCTACGTCACCAACACCGTCACGGATCACGCGCATCTGCTGCGCGACTCCGGCGCACGCGTGGCGATTGCCTCCACACCCGCATTGGCCACACGGCTGCTGCAAGCGGGGCCCCTCGACATGCTGGTGGCGATGGACGAAGGCGCGCCGGCAGCGCCCACCGTGCGGCCCTGGTCGAGCCTGATCGCGGAGGCCGACCGCGCGCCCGATGACGTGGCGGAGGCGGCGGCGCGTATCCCTGCGTCCGCGCTGGCGTGCCTCATCTACACCTCGGGCACTGGCGGCGCGCCGAAGGGGGTCATGCTGCCGCACCGCGCCATCCTGGCGAATTGCCGCGGTGCGTTCGAATTGTTGCGCCCGCTTCGGCTGCGGCGCGAGGTGTATCTGTCCTTCCTGCCGCTGTCGCACAGCTACGAACACACGGCGGGCCAGTTCTTCCTGCTCAGCATCGGCACCGAAGTCGCCTACGCCCGGGGCGTCGAACATCTGGCGGCCGACATGCTGGCGGTCCGGCCCACGATCATGACGATGGTGCCGCGCGTGCTGGATGTGATCCGCGCACGCATCCTGGCCCATGTGCATCGCCAGGCGCCCTGGCAGCGCATGCTGTTCGAGCGAGCGATGGAGCTCGGCACGCGGCGCAGTGAGGGCCACCGCCTTGGCCCGCTCGATCGCCTGATGGATGCAACCCTTGAACGAGTTCGTGCGCCGCCGCGTGCGCGCGCGGTTCGGCGGCCGGTTCCGGGCCGCGATGTCGGGCGGCGCGCGGCTGGAGCCGGAGGTCGGGCGGTTCTTCCGCGGGCTCGGCGTAGCGCTGATGCAGGGTTACGGCCAGACCGAAGCAGGACCGGTGATCTCGGCCAACGCGCCGGACGCGACGCGCATCGATACGGTCGGCCGGCCGCTGCCCGGCGTCCACCTGCGGCTGGCCGAGGATGGCGAAATCCTCGTCGCGGGCGATCTCGTCATGGACGGCTACTGGAACCGCCCCGCCGAGACAGAGGCGGTCATCCGCGACGGCTGGCTGCACACCGGCGACGTGGGCGTGATCGAACTGGACGGCAATCTGCGCATCACCGATCGCAAGCGCGACCTGATCGTGCTGTCCGGCGGCGAGAATGTGGCCCCGGCGCGGCTGGAGGGATTGCTCGTTTCCGAGCCGCCGATCGCCCAAGCCGTGGTGTTCGGTGACGGACGACCGAATGTGGCAGCCCTGATCGTGCCCGAGGATGGCGCCGATGATGTCGCCGTGGCCTCTGCCGTGGCTCAGGTCAACAAGCGGTTGGCGGTGCCGGAGCGCATCCGTCGTCACGCGACGGTCGCCCCGTTTACCATCGAGAATGGGTTGATGACGGCGACGCAGAAAGTGCGCCGGCATCTCGTGCTGGAAGCGCATCGCGCGGTGGTCGAGCGGCTGTTCGCCTGACGCCACCACGATGAAGGCTGGACCGGCGCGAGCCCTGCGGCTGCGCGCCGGTCCCTCCAATCAGCAGGCCCTTACGTTCGGCGGGCACTGCCTATGCGGCGGCGGCGGCGCCGGCCGCGGCGGGGGAGCCGGGCGCGGGGGCGGCGGCGGAGCCGGGCGTGGAGGTGGCGGCGGGGCCGGGCGCGGAGGTGGCGGCGGAGCCGGTCGCGGCGCCGGAGCAGGAGCCGGCCGAGGAGCGGGCGCGGGACGCGGAGCCGGAGCAGGTGCGGGCCGCGGTTCTGGGCGTGGCGCCGGCGCCGCCCGGGGAGCTGGCGCAGGGTGCGGAGCCGGCACCGGGGCCGGGCGCGGCTCCGGGCGGGGGGCCGGCGCCGGTCGGGGAGCCGGCGCCGGGTGCGGAGCGGAGCAGGTGCCGGGCGCGGCGCCGGTGCGGGATGCGGAACCGGCACCGGAGTCCAGAACCGGACGCGGAGCTGGCGCCGACGCTGGATGCGGTGCCGGTGCGGGCGCCGGCGCCGGATGCGGCGCGGGAGCAGGGCGAGGCGCAGTCTCGCCCGGACGCGGCGCCGGCTGGGCCGGCCTCGGGGCGCCGGGATGCGGCGTGATCGCTGGCCCAGGTGCGGCACCCGGGCGCGCCGGCTGCGTGCCTTCATGCGGAGTTGCCAGCGCAGGCAGACCCCCTGGCCGCTGTGCCGGCGCGGGCGCCGGGTGCTGCGCCGGACCAGGTGCGGCCGGCCGCACAGGACCAGGTGCGGCCGGCTGGGCGGGACGTGGGGCCGGCTGCGGCTGGCCGTCGCGGCAGCCGCCGGACGCGCCGGCTGGTTCGCTCGTGGAGTTGAAGGCGGCGGCGCCAGGGGCGGTCGCGGCAGCGGTCCCTTCGCCGGCTGGCCAGGAGCCCGCACGGGCATGGGCCGCACCGCCGGGCCGGGAGCGGCGGCCCGCGGCGACGCTTTCAGGGCCTGCGCCGCTGGCGGATTGACGCGCTGCAGGACGGCGGTCGAGACGCCCCTGGTCTGCGCCGTGGGCCGCACGGGTGCCGCTGCCAGCGGCCGAGCCCGCGTCAATTGCTGCGGCGTCATGTGGACCACGTTCTGGGCCACCGGCTGCGAGCGGACCATCGCGGCGGCCGGAACGACGGTCGCACCCCTCTTATTGAAGGTCGCGCCGGCCTGCTTGCCGTAGTAGTTGTTGATGACCGTATTATTGACGGTGTGGTTGTTGTTATAGATGTGCGTGTAGTTGTTAGTGATGTTATTCAGGGTCGTGCGCTGGACATAGCGCTGGTTGATTTGCGTGAGATATGGCCGGCTTACGAAGTATGGCGGGATATACGGCTGTCGCCAGCCGAGCGGCGCCCAGCCGATGTTGCCGTTGAAGCCGCCAGCCAGCGCGAAGCCGGCCGCGACACCCACCGCCGCGCCGACTGCCACGGCGGCGCCGAGGCCGACGAAGTTGACGAGTGCCGGCGCGTAGACCGGCTGCGCATAGACCGGCTGGCCATAGTCGGGCTGACCGACACCCGGCGTCCAGCCCCAGCGATCGCCGACCTCGACCCACCGCCCGTAATGGAACGGCGCAAAGCCCCAGGAGGCGTTGTCCACCCAGGTCCAGCCCCAAGGCGCCACAAAGGCCCAATGCCCGTCACGATAGGGCACCCAGCCGCTCTGCACCGGCGGATACCAGACCTGACCGTATTCGCTGCTCTGCGACCAGTCGCCCTGTGTCTGCAACGCAACCGACCCGGTCATCTGCTGCACGACCGGCGGCAGCGTCGTGCTCGCGGCGGCGGTGGCCGTCGTGGAGCCGGTGGCCGTCGTGGAGGCGGTGGCCGTCGTGGCGGGGGCGGCCAGCGGCGGGGCCTGCTTCTCGAGCTGAAGCTGCGCGGTCAGGAAGGCGTCATCGGATTCGGCGCCAACGCTACCCTGGAAATTGTCCGTTCCGGTGATCGTGGCGGTCTGGTGCGCCCCCACGGACAGCGACAGGTTCGGCCCGGTCACCTGCGCCGATCCCTCGACCACGGTCACGGTGGTCGGCGTGTCCGTATCGCCTGCCGCGATGGCGAAGCGGCCGACTCCATTGATGGCGACCGAGCCGCGCGGTGTGACCACGGTATAGGTCTCTCCGTTCACGACGGAGGGGATGCGCACATAGATTTCGCCCTGCGGCTCGGTCGCGGCCAGGGCCCTGTCGTCAAGCGTGTCGATGTCCAGCTCGGTCTGCTCGTTCAGGGCGATGTGGGTCGCGCCAACCTCGATCGCTGCGGCGGCCTGCGGTTCGGTCCAGAAGGCGTCGCCCGATGTCACCGGAAAGTTCAGGGTGGCGGCATCCCAGTGGTCCGCATCCGCCGTGTGGAATGAGACGGTCCCGGACAGGCTCGCCAGCCGGCCGACCCGCGCCGGAGGATCGCCAGCCGGTGTCGCGGCGCCGGCCGCGCTGCTGGAAGCGGCTGCCGCATCGGTCTGGGCCTGCGCGAGCTGGGCCGCCATCGGCCCGAAAACAAGACCTCCGATTGCCGCCGCGGTAGTCAGCCGGAACAAGGTTTGCTGGGTTCGCACGCAGGTACCTCACAGGTTCATCCGTCGCGGGCGCCGCCGCGACGGGAGACAGAGCACGTCTCATCGCCGCTAAAACGGACGGCTGACAAGATCGTTGCGCGCAACCCTTGTCGCCGCCGAACGTGGCGGATCTGCGTCGCCAGTGTCGCGTAGGGTCACACCCGGTTGAGACTTGTAACGTTGGGTCACTTCGACGGCAGACGCCTTGCGGGGCCAGGACTCGCCGACGATGTTGCCGGTGAGAGCCGGGTACGACAGCCCCGATGGAGGACCGCATGAGAGACCGAGCCGGACGCTGGACTGCTGCCGTGCTGCGCAAGGCGCTGTTTCCTGCCGTGGCATTTGCGGGAATGCTTGCTTTGGGGGGCTGCTACTATGGCCCGTACGGCTACCCCGGGTACTATTACGGGTACCCCGGCTACGCTTACGCACCTCCTCCGGCAGCGGGCGGAGTCTTTGTCGGCGGCGGCTACGGCTATCGCTCCTGGCGTTGAGCCGGCCCACTCCGATGCCGCGGTCCGAGCTGGTCCGCCAGACGGGCCAGGCAGCGGCGGAACGCCTCCAGATCGGTCCAGGTCGCATCCGGCGTTGTGGCGCCCAGGACGATGACGCCTCCCAACTCGGCCACCGCGCCGTCGATCATCAGATTGTCGGTGCAGCCAAACGACTCGATCGCCATGCCGTTGCCGTCGCGCCAGCCGTCCCGTCCATCGGGCCGGGCCAAATCGTCGAGCCAGGCCAGGGTACGGGGCGCGAAGGGTCGGGGTTCGTTGCTCCAGGCGAACACCGGTCTGCCCAGCGCGCGCATGAAGCCAAGCTCGAAGACGGTTCCCGGATCGGCGCTCGGTCCCCGGAAGGGCGTGAGGTTCGCGATCAGCGCGCCGCAGCTGCGGATATGCGCCTCGTTGCACAACGCGATCCGGCGCCATTGCGGCAGCGCCGACCAGCCGGCACGCATGTCGGTCGGCGGATCGAGCGGAAACACGCCGGTCAACCCATGCTCCGCGCAGATCTCCTTCAGTTTCCTGCCGCGGGCCAGCGGGTCGGGCAGAAACACGTCGGGGCCGGCTAGATAGACCCTCATGCCGAAAGCGCCTCATCGGCAAGGGCGGCCCGCAGCGCGGCGCGCGCGACCGTCAAGTCCTCCTCCAGCCGCTCCGCCACGCTTCGCGCCTTGGCCATCTCGCCGGCGCTCGCTGTTGTCATTACAAAACGAAACTTATTTTCCAGCCGTGCCAGCGCATAGGTCGCGGCCATTCCAGCCAGCGCGTGTGCGCCAGCCACGGCTTCCGGGGCATCGCCCCGCGCGAGTGCCTGCAGCAGCAACGGCAGGCGCTGGCGGGTTTCCGCGAAGCACTGCTCTCCCAGGCTGGCGAGGCGGGCCGCCCCCAGCGCCTGACGCAGCCCGGTCAATCGCGCGATGTCGATCGGCTCGTCGCTGCCTGCGCCATCGTCGTCCGCCCACGCAGCCGAGGCGCGCACTGCCGCCGGCCGGCGCGACCGATCCCGCGGCGCGCGTGACAGACGCTCAATGGCACCGACCAGATCGGACAGCGATGCCGGCTTTGGCAAGACCGCGTCCACTCCGGCTGTTTCGCATCGTCGCCGATCATCGGCCGCCGTGGTCGCCGTCAGGGCCGCAATGGGTACCGTACCAGGGGTACCCGGCAGGGCGCGAATCCCACGCATCGCCTCGTATCCGCTCATGGCCGGCATGGCGAGGTCCATGAACACCAGGTCGTAGAAGCGGACCTGCACCATCTCCAGCGACTGCGCGCCGCTTTGGGCCACATCGACGCAATGCCCGGCGCGCCGCAGCAGCATGGCCGTCACCACGGCGTTCGAGGCAATGTCCTCGACCAGAAGAATCCGCGCCCGCGAGATCCGGCGCAGCGACCGTTCCCGCACCCCAAGCACGCCCTCGATGGCCCGCGACGATTGCTCCCTTGGCTCGGCGACAAGCAGAGGCAGATTCAGCCAGAACGCGTTGCCTCCCTCGGCCGCTTCATCCACCCCGACCTGCCCGTCCATCAGCCGCACCAGCCGCGCGCAGATCGCGAGGCCGAGTCCGGTCCCCGGCACGCCGGCGCGATCCGTGCTGCCCAGTCGCGAAAATGGCCGGAACAGATGCGCCGCGTCCTCCGGCGCGAGGCGCGGCCCGCTGTCACAGACACAAAGCCGCAGCATCGCCCGGCCATTCCCGTCCCAATGCCGCACCGCCCGAATCACGACCGGACCAGGAAGCGCGAATTTCACGGCGTTGCCGAGCAGGTTCATCAGCACCTGCCGCAGCCGGCCGCGATCGGCGCGGAGTTCGCTCGGCAGATCGGGATCGATTTGCACCACGAAATGGATGCCGCGCACGGCGGCGTCGGCGCGGAACAGCGCCTCGATGCCCGACAGCAGCGCGCGCAGGTCGACCACGTCCGGGTGCAGCTCCAGTCGCCCGGCTTCGAGGCGCGACATGTCGAGAACGTCGTTGACCAGGTCCAACAACGCCTGCCCGGCCTCGCGCGCGGCGAGGGCCAGACGCCGCTGGGACGAGGACAGGTCCGATTGATCGAGCAGCGCCAGGCTGCCCAGGACCGCGTTCAGCGGCGTGCGGATCTCGTGGCTGACCACGGCCACGAAGCTCGCCTTCTGCTCCGCTGCCTCGGCCTCGATGCGGCGCGCCTCGGCCCGTGCCGTCTCGGTCTGATGCCGGGCCGTGACGTCGGTATAGAGTGTCACGATACCCCCGCCCGGCAGAGCGCTGCGGCGCAGTTCGACGCTGCGGCCGGTCGGCCTGACGCGTTCCGCGACGGCCGCGAAACACCCGGCGCGCAGGCGCTCGGCCCGTGTCGCGACCTCCGCCTCGATCCGCGCGTCGTCGGCTAACGGGCCGAACTCCCCGCCGCGAGCCTGGGCGCGCAGCAAATCCTCCATCGCGGCACCCGCCCGCAGCAACTCGCGAGGCACCCCGGTATACAGCGCATACCGCTCGTTCCACACCGCGAGGCGGAACTGCTCGTCCAGCAACATGACCCCGTCGGACATGCCGGTGATCACACAGTCGAGTTGTGTTGCCTTGTCCTCCGCCTCGGCCTTCGCCTGCTCGGCCTGTCGGTAGGCGCCTTCGAGCCGCGCGTGGTCGGCGGCGGCCTGTTCGGCGTTGCGCTGCGCCGCCGCCAACCCGCGCCACAGCAGCCAGGTGATCGCCGTGATCGCCAGCGTGATACCCGCGGCAAAGGATCGCGCCGTGGTCGCCCAGACGATCGCCGATCGCATCGCGACCGTGCGGTCCATGCCGACCACGAGGGTCAGGCCCCGCCTCGCCAGTCGCCGAAATGCATGCACGCGGGTTATGCCGTCGGGCGCCGAAGGTCCGGTCCAGACGCCGCGCGGAATGCGTTTCGCCGCGTGGACCATGGCCGAGCCGCCGACGCCGCTGACATGCCCGGCGTCGTCGGAAACGAGCGCGCGGATGGTGCCGTCATCCGGCACCAGGGCGATCAGGCCGAGCCGACCGATATCGACCTGCTCCAGCATGCCGGTCAGCGAGGACGGGTCAAAGATCGCCACCACCGCGCCCGCGAAGCGGCCGCCCGGTCCGTCCAGCCGCCGCGACACCTCGATCTGCCAGCGTTCCGCCGTCTTTTTTCCTTGCGCGCCGGGCACGATGAACAGATCCCCGCCACGCTCGTCGCGTCGGGCGACGAACGAGGGGTGCGATGCCATGCTCGCGCCCAGCCGCGCAGATCGCGTCGCGGCCACGACCCGGCCGAGCCCGTCCAGGACAGTCACGTCACGAGAGGTCTCGTCCCGGAGATCGGTGAAGCCGCGGCGCGGATCGAGGCTCTCGGTATCCGGGTTCCATTGCCTGCTCACGCGCGTGCTCGCGCGATCGAGTGCCTGGAGCTCGAGGCTGAGCGGCCACTGCACAGCCAGCGCCAGGTTGGTCACGTAGCTTTCCGCATCCACCTGCGACGCGCGCATCTCCGCGCGGATCGACAGCCAGGTGAGATCCCAGGTCAATCCGGTCATCACCAGGGCGGTGCAGATGACGAAAACCCTCAGCGCGGCCTGGCGGCGCCGCCAGCGAGTGCCCGGTATGCCCACTCGGCCCGCTCCCCCCATGCTGCCAGACCTATCGCGTGAGGGCCGGTCCCCGCAATGCCGTCCGCGCCCGCGCCCCGCGCGCTTGCCGGGCGGGTTCTTATCGTGTGTATGAGCGGCCGCGACGGATGACGGCAGAGGACGGCATGGCGAAGATCAAGGTGAAGACCCCCGTGGTTGAGCTGGACGGGGACGAGATGACGCGGATCATCTGGGGCTTCATCAAGGACAAGCTGATCCTGCCCTATCTCGACATCACGCTTGACTACTACGACCTCGGGATCGAGCGTCGCGACGCGACGGATGACCAGGTGACGGTCGATGCGGCGCACGCCATCAAGCGTCATGGCGTGGGCGTGAAATGCGCGACCATCACCCCCGACGAGGCGCGCGTCGCCGAGTTCGGCCTGAAGCACATGTGGCGCAGCCCGAACGGCACCATCCGCAACATCCTGGACGGCACCATCTTCCGCGAGCCGATCATCTGCGCCAACGTGCCGCGGCTGGTGCCGCACTGGACCAAGCCCATCGTCATCGGCCGCCATGCCTATGGCGACATCTACCGCGCCAGTGAAACCAAGATCCCCGGCCCCGGCCGCGTCACCCTGCAGTACCAGCCGGAGGGCGGCGGCGAGCCGCTCGTGCTGGAGGTGCATGATTTCAAGGGCGCCGGCGTGGCGCTCGGGATGCACAACACCCGAGCCAGCATCGAGGGCTTCGCGCGCGCCTCGCTGAATTACGGGCTGGCACGCGGCTACCCGGTGTATCTCTCGACCAAGAACACCATCCTCAAGGCCTATGACGGCATGTTCAAGGACGTGTTCCAGGAAATCTACGACGCCGAGTTCAGGCGCCGCTTCGAGGCGGAGAAGCTCACCTACGAGCACCGGCTGATCGACGACATGGTGGCGAGCGCGCTGAAGTGGGAGGGCGGCTATGTCTGGGCCTGCAAGAACTACGACGGCGACGTGGAGAGCGACATCGTGGCGCAGGGCTTCGGCAGCCTCGGCCTCATGACCAGCGTGCTGATGAGCCCGGACGGCCACACGGTCGAAAGCGAGGCGGCGCACGGCACGGTGACGCGGCACTACCGCGAGCACCAGCGCGGGCGCGAGACCAGCACCAACCCGATCGCCTCGATCTTTGCCTGGACGCGCGGCCTCGCCTATCGCGGGCAGTTCGACGACACGCCCGATGTGACGCATTTTGCCGAGACGCTGGAGCGGGTCTGCGTGCAGACCGTCGAGAGCGGGGCGATGACCAAGGATCTTGCGGTCCTGATCGGCCGCGACCAGCCCTGGCTCAACACGCAGGCGTTCCTGGCACGGATCGACGAGAACCTGCGCGCCGCTGTGACCGCGACCTGACCGCGAGACAACACGCGGCGCCGCCGCGCCTGGAGGCTGCATGGATCATCGCTCGGCCCTGACGCTGCTGGCGCTGGCCGGCGCCGCTTCCTTGCTCGCAACGCCGGCGCGAGCCCAGGCGATCTTCACCGGCAACGGTGCGGCCGCTTCGCTCGACTGCCACGGCGGCCAGGCGCTGGTGCGTGGGTCCGGCAACCGCCTGAGCATCGGGGGTGCCTGCAGCCGTTTGGCGATCAACGGCTCCGGCAACGTCGTGGCGATCAATCTGGTGCCCGGCAGCCCGGTGCGCGTGAGCGGCAACGACAACCGGGTGCTGTACCATTTCGCGGCCGGACCGCCCCGAGCGGAGACCAGCGGTGCCGACAACCAGGTTCTGCCCGATCCGCGCCCACCCAGCCTTGCCGCGGTTCTGGCGCCCCCGCCGCTGCTGGTCGTGAATGCGAATTCTCCGTACGATCTGGCCTGCGGCGGGCGGGACGTGCTGATCCAGGGCGACGGGCTGCGCACCGTGCTGCGCGGAGGCTGCCGCTCTCTCAGGGTGGAGGGACGGTCGGACATGATCACCGCCGAGTTGCTCCCCGGAGCGCCCGTATTGATCGGCGGACCGGCGGTGATCCTGAATTATGCGCTGGTGACCGAGGGTCCGGCGCCCTATGTCCGCGTCACCGCGCCGGGCCTGAAGGCGACGCAGATCCACCACTATGGCGAGAGCCAGCTCTCGCTGCCGACAGGTCGCTGAGCCGCGCCAAAGGGTTGCGCCGCATTGTGCCGCCCCCTTCTATCTTGGGCAGCGGAGTTGGAGGCGGTGATGGATGACAGGACTGAGGCGAACACCCCGGAAGCCGGGCTGGCGGCCCTGACACGGTTTCTGCTGCCGCGTCGCGGCGTGATGGCAGGCGGCCTGATCGCCGGCCTGACCCTGGCGACAGCACGGGTCGAGGCGCAGGTCATCCATACCGGCCTGGAGGGCATCGTGGCCGAGACGGTGCAGGTGCCCGTGGCGGGCGACAGCCTGCCGGCCTACACGGCGCGCCCGCAGGGCGACGGGCCATTTCCGATCGTGCTGGTGATCGAGGAGATCTTCGGCGTCCACGAATATATTCGCGACATCTGCCGCAGGCTGGCCCATGCGGGGTATCTGGCCGTGGCGCCGGAGCTGTATGCCCGCCTCGGCGACCTGTCGAAGATGTCCGACGTCAAGCAGATCATCCGCGACGTGATCAGCCGCGCGCCGGACGCCACGCTTCTCTCCGACCTCGACCGCACGGCCGCCTGGGCGGCAGAGAACCACGGCGACCCGGACCGCCTTGTCGTGACAGGGTTCTGTCGCGGCGGCCGTGCCACCTGGCTCTATGCCGCGCACAATCCCGACCTCAGGGCCGCGGCTGCCTGGTACGGGCCGGTGGCCGGCCCCACCAGCACCATACAGCCGCACACGGCGGGCGACGTGGCGGCAAGCCTGAAATGCCCGCTGCTCGGCCTGTACGGCGGCCAGGACACCAGCATCTCGATGGCCGACGTGCAGGCGGCGGCCAACCGGGCACGCAAGGCGGGCAAGACGGTCGAGATCGTGATCTATCCGGATGCCGGCCACGGCTTCCACGCCGACTACCGCCCGAGCTACAAGGAAGCGGACGCCAAGGACGGCTGGGCGCGGATGCTGGCGTGGTTCAAGCACTACGGGGCGTGAGACTCGCCGGCTCTGGAACTCGCAGAGAACTCGTCGCGACCCCCACCCGGTCGTTCGAGCGTCAGCGACGTGCGGCGGATCGCGCGCTCGGTCGCCGCGATGCGCTCGCGGCTGATCGGAACGAGGTCAATCGTCGCGATGCACCCGCTCCATGCGCTCGTGCCGCTCCTGCGCCTCGATCGACAGGGTGGCGATCGGACGGGCGATCAGGCGCTTCAGGCCGATCGGCTCGCCGGTTTCCTCGCAATAGCCGTACGTCCCGGTCTCGACCCGCTGCAACGCCTGGTCGATCTTGGCGACCAGCTTGCGCGCGCGATCGCGGGTGCGCAGTTCCAGCGCCCGGTCGGTCTCGACGCTGGCGCGGTCGGTCACGTCGGCTTCGTGGATGCCCCCCTGGGACAGGCTCGCCAAGGTACCATCGGCGTCGCGCAGCAGGTCTGCCCGCCAGCGCAGCAGCCGTCGCCGGAAGAACTCCACCTGCTGCGGACTCATGAACACCTCGTCATCCGAGGGCACGTAGTCCGGCGGCAGCGTGACCATCATGGTAGCGTTCCTGCGGCGTATCGGCGTTCCCACGGAGCGGAGGCAGGCCCCCGCCAAGTGAGCGTGCCGGGCGTATAGCCATGCCGCGCCCGCGCCACAAGGGGCGACCGCTGCCTAAACGAAACCGTAACGGGCCAGCTCGACGCGGGCGCGCAGCAGGATCTGCGACAGGATCAGGCCGAGCGCCGGGTCGGCGGCCTCGGCCGGCTCGGCCGCAAGCTGCGCCAGGCGATGCAGAGTGTCGGCTCCCACCCCTTCCCCCAATACTCCGCGTTGCAGGCTGGCCAGCGCGTCGAGCACATCGCGGCCGCGCCGCCTCGCCCTGCGGTCGCGCACCGCGCTTCTGTCCAGCACCGGCAGCCCTTCCGTCTCCTGCAATGCCAGCATGCCGCCGAGCGACACCTCGCTCGCCCCGGTTGCGGTGGGGTTGCTTGCACGCGGATCGTCGGCGATTGCAAAGCCCGCACCCGCTCCGGCCGGAGGGCGAGCGGACGGGGCGGACGGGGCGGGCGAGGGCAGACTCCGGATCGGCAGCATGCTCGGTTCCTTGATTGCCGCACACAGCTTGCGCGATCGGGCTTGACGATTGGTTCACTGGAAGACGCGACAACAGCGTCATGCGCGTTCTCGCGGCCCTGATGCTGTGCTGTGCCGTTCTGCTGCCCACGGCGGCCCACGCGCAGATTCGCATCAAGGACATTGCCGACGTGGAGGGTGTTCGCGACAATCAGCTCGTCGGATACGGATTGGTGGTGGGGCTGGCCGGCACCGGGGACCGCCTCGATAGCGCCGTCTTCACCCGCGAGTCGCTGGTGGGGATGCTGGAACGGCTGGGCGTGAACACCCGCGACCAGATCGCGAAGCTGCAAACCAAGAACGTGGCCGCCGTCATGGTCACGGCCGACCTTCCCGCCTTCGCCCGCACGGGGGAGCGGATCGACATTGCCGTGTCCGCCCTGGGCGACGCGACCAGCCTCACGGGCGGGACGCTGCTGGTCACACCGTTGCTGGGTGCCGATGGCGAGGTGCATGCCGTGGCGCAGGGTGCCTTGGTGACGGGGGCCATCAGTGCGCGCGGTGCGGCGTCCTCGGTCACGCGCGGCGTGCCGACATCCGGCCGCATCGCCAATGGCGCCACTGTCGAGCGCGAGGTGGCAAACCAGCTCGCCGGCCGCCGCATCCTGCATCTGGACCTGCGCAACCCCGACCTGACCACGGCCCGGCGCATGGCCGCGGCGGTCGATGCGGCACTCGGAGCGGGCATCGCGCGCGCCACGGACCCGCGCACGGTCGAGCTCGATCTGGCCGGTCGCGACGCGGTGGACACGCTGGCGCGCATCGAGGATCTGCGCATCGAGCCGGACAGCCCCGCCGTGGTGGTGATCGACGAGGCGAGCGGGACCATCGTCATGGGCGCCAATGTGCGCGTCAGCACGGTGGCCATCGCCCAGGGCAACCTGACGATCCGCGTGACCGAAACGCCGCAGGTGAGCCAGCCCGGCCCGTTCTCGCGCGGCAGGACCGCCGTCGTGCCGCGCACCAGCATCCAGATCGACGACCAGCATAACCGCAAGCTCGGCATCGTGCCTGGCAGCGTCACGCTGCGCGATCTGGTGGCCAGCCTGAACGCCCTGGGCGTCGGGCCGCGTGACCTCATCAGCATCCTGCAATCGATCAAGGCGGCGGGCGCCTTGCAAGCCGATCTGGTGGTGAGGTGACCGTCCTGCCGATTTCGGGTGCGCCGGACGCGGCGGAACTGGCCGACCCCGCGCATGCGCGGGCATGGAAGGCAGCACAGGATTTCGAGGCGATGGCACTGGGCGCGTTACTCGCGCCAATGTTCGACACGGTGGACACGGCGCACGCCCCGATGGGCGGCGGCGACGGCGAAGCGACGTGGCGGCCGATGCTGACGCAGGAGCTTGCCAAGGCCGCGGCGCGCGCCGGCGGATTGGGCCTGGCGGCACCGGTCTATCGGCAGATGCTGCGCACGCAGGAGGACCGGCGATGAACCGAACTCTCATCACCGCGGCGGTGGCACTCGCGCGTACGCTGACCGAGGAAAACGACGCGCTGCGCCGGCTGGACATCGCGCGCGCGGTGGCGCTGTTCGCGCGCAAGGAGGCTGAAACGCGGCGCTTCGTGGCGGCGCAGCCCGAACTGCACGCATTGCCGCCGGACCAGCTCTCCTTGGCGCGGCAGATCGCGGCCCGGCTGGCCGACGCCGGCGACGAAAACAAGCGCCTGCTGGAGCGGGCAATTGCCGTGCAGGGACAGGTGATCGCGACGTTGCTGCGGGCCCTGCCCCAGTCCCACCTCGCGCCACGCTACGGGGTGGCAGGCACGCCGCTCAGCTGTGTGCGGCCGATCAGCCTCTCGTCGCGCGTATGATGGTTCGCAAGGTCGCGACGCATTCGACAAGGCCACGCCCTCGCGTCTAGCCTGCCTCGGCGGTGACACCGCTCCGTCAGTGGCGAGGCAGAACAGGCTCATGGATAGCTCGACACGTGGCGGTGCCGGCTGATGCATCTGCGTTTCGCACTCGCCCACGCGCTCCGTGCCGGCGATCCCTATCTTGGTGCCATCGTGCCGGCGCTCCGTGGCCTCGGCCACCAGGTCGCCGTGACGACGCTCGGGCCCGCACACCCGGATGACGCAACGCGGGCCGCCGCTGCGACGATGCTGGAGGGCATGAGCGCCGATGAGCGCATGATCGTGGACAGCCTCTGCCTGCCGGCTTTCGCCCGGCTTGGCGACGCGCTCGCCGGTCGTGGCGCCGTCGCCTTCATCCGCGAACCGGGTCCGCGAGACGCTATGCTGGCGCTCCTGCCCCGCCTGCGCCGAGTGATCGTCACGGCCGAGGACACACGGCAGCGGCTTGCGGAGTTCGGCGTCGCGGCCGAACGCATCCGCGTGATCGAACCCGGCGTCGCGGACCTGGCGCGCAGTGACGGGCCCGCGCGCATCTCGACCTGCGTGATCTTCGCGATCGACACCCTCTGGCCGCGCTCGGATCACGCAGCACTGCTGCGCGCCCTCGCACGGCTGCCGGATCTCTGATTGGACACTGGCTATCGCCGGCAAAACCCGCGACCCTTCATTGATGGGCCTGGTCGGCGAGGCCGGCATCGGTGAGCGCACCCACTTCGCCGACGCGGGTGATGCGCGGGCCCTGGAACAGCTTTGGCACGATGCCGGGCTGTTCGCCTTGGCGACCGTGGACGGGGGCGATCGCCTGACGATCGCCGAAGCGCTGCGACGCGGCGTTCCCATCGCGGCTGCCGCCGGTGCGGCGGTCGCCGGATTCTGTGCCGCCCCACGCGGCGGTGATTGCGGCACCGGGCGATCACGTCGCACTCTCGAACGGTATGCGCCGGCTCATTTTCGACCACGATCTGCGCCGCGACATGGCCGAGGCCGCCTGGGCGCGGGGCCGGGCCCTGCCATCGTGGGGCGCACAGGCGCTCCGATTCGCCAACGCACTGGGGGAATGACCATGAACGCGCTGGGGGAATGACCATGCCGCTGCTCGGCTGCATCGCCGACGATTTCACCGGGGCGACCGATCTCGCCTCCATGCTGGTCAGCCAGGGAATGCGCTGCGTGCAGCTGCTCGGTCTGCCGCGCGAGGGTGAGCCGGTACCGGACGCCGATGCGCTGGTGGTCGCACTGAAATCGCGCACCACGCCGCCCGCGCAGGCGGTGGCGGACAGCCTGGCGGCGCTGGCCTGGCTGCGCCGCGCGGGCTGCGTGCAGTTCTTCTTCAAATACTGCTCGACGTTCGACAGCACGCCTTCGGGCAATATCGGCCCGGTCGCCGACGCGCTGACCGCATCCCTCGATTGCGGTTTCGCCATCGCCTGTCCCGCCTTCCCGACCAATGGCCGCACGGTGTTTCAGGGCCATCTGTTCGTGGGCCACGCCCTGCTCAGCGAAAGCGGCATGGAGAAGCATCCGCTGACGCCGATGACGGATGCCAATCTGGTGCGCGTGCTGGGACGGCAGACCGATGGCACGGTGGGGCTGATCCCGTTCGCGACCGTGGAACAGGGCGCCGTCGCGATCCGCCGCGCCATGACCGCCCTGAAGGAACAGGGGCGGCGCTACGCCATCGTCGATGCGGTCAGCGACGCGCAACTGCGTGCGATCGGCACGGCCCTCGCGGGACAAGCGTTGGTGACCGGCGGCTCAGGCATCGCGATCGGGTTGCCCGACAATTTTCGCGCGAGCGGCGCAGATGCCGGCGCGTGAAGATGCGGACCGGCTGCCGGGCGTGGCGGGCCGATGCGCGGTGCTGGCCGGCTCGTGCTCGCGCGCGACGCTGGCGCAGATCGGCGTTGCGCGCGAGCAGATGCCGACGCTCGAGCTGGACGCGCTGGCAAGCCCGGATGCCGCGGCGCTGGTCGCGAAAGCGACGAGCTGGCTCAACCAGCAAGACGACAGCGCGCCGCTGCTCATCGCCGCCTCGGCACCGCCCGATCAGGTTGCCGCGTTGCAGGCGAGACTGGGGCGCGAGGCCGCGGGAACGATGATCGAGACCGTGCTGGCCGCCATCGCCGAACAGTTGGTGGCGCACGGCGTCCGTCGTCTGGTCGTGGCCGGCGGCGAAACCTCGGGTGCCGTGGTGACGCGCCTCGGGCTGCGCCGGCTGCGCATCGGGCCGCAGATCGACCCGGGCGTGCCCTGGACCTTCGCCGAGGGCGATGCCGGCCCGCCGATGCTGCTGGCGCTGAAGAGCGGCAATTTCGGCCGTCCGGACTTCTTCCCGCGCAGCTTCGCGGTGCTGGACGGAAACGCGCCTTGACCGAGGAGGCGACGCGCCGGCTGTTGGCCGAGCTGGCCGCAAGCCTGTTCGCGCGCGGGCTTTCGGTGGGGAGCGCCGGCAATATCAGCGTGCGGCTGGATGACGGCTACCTGATCACGCCCACCAATTCCTGCCTGGGCCGCCTCGATCCCGCGCACATCTCGAAGCTCGACGCGAGTTTCGCCCATGTCAGCGGTGATCCGCCGAGCAAGGAGGTGTTCATGCATCGCGCCTTCTACACGGCACGCCGGGAGGCGGGCGCGGTGGTGCATCTGCACTCGACGATGGCAACCGCCGTCGCCTGCTTGCCCGACGCGGATCAGGCAAATCCGATCCCGCCGCTCACCCCGTACTTTGTCATGCGGATTGGACAGCATATGCCGCTCGTGCCCTATTATCGGCCCGGCGATCCGGCGATGGAGCCCGCGATCAAGCAGGCGGCGGCCGGCGCGCGCGCCGTGCTGCTGGCCAATCACGGGCCGGTGGTGAGCGGCCGGACCCTGACGGATGCCGTCTATGCGGCCGAAGAACTGGAAGAAGCGGCGAAACTGTTTCTGCTGTTGCGCGGCGCGACACCGCGCCTGCTCACCGCGACACAGGTCGACGACCTGCTGCGGCGGTTCGGCTGAAGGAGCGACAGACCGGAGTTGACGCCCGGCCTGTCGTCCTCGCGGTAGGGGTTGGCTGGTCTGCCTATTCCTCGTGCTCGGTCGTCATCGTCTCCTCGTGATTTTCGGCGGGAGCCGACTCGGTCATCGGCATCTCGATCTTGGCCTTACGAGGACGGCGAATCTTCCTCGGTGCCGGCGCTTCGGCCGCGGCGACCTTGGCGGGACGTCCGCGCGGTGCCTTCACGACACTCGATGCCGCACGGGGCGTCCGGCCCATGCCGCGCATGGTCTTCTTCGCGGCCGGCGCGCGCGTCGCGGTCTTGGCGGAAGATGCACGGCGGGTGGTCGTCTTTGCAGCCGCAGTGCGGCGAGTGCCAACGGCCTTCGGTGCGGCGCCACGGCGCGTCGTGGTCGCGGTCTTAGCCGCAGCGCTTCGGCGCGTGCCGGTCGCCTTGGTCGCTGCCTTGCCGCGGCCGGTCGCGGTGCGCGCGCCCATGCGCGTGCCGCGGGTCGCTGCCGCCGCCTTGCGTCCGCCCACACCAGCACGGCCAACGGTCTTGCGCACCGAGGTTTTAGCGGCAGCCGCGCGTGCGGTCTTGCGTGCCGGCGCCTTGGCCGAGGCGCTCGCCCGCGTTGTGCGCCTGGCCGCCGTCGCCTTGGCCGTACCGCGCGTGGTCTTGGCGGCACCGCGCGTGGTCTTGGCGGCACCGCGCGTGGTCTTGGCGGCACCGCGCATGGTCTTGGCGGCACCGCGCGTGGTCTTGGCGGCGCGAGCCGTCTTGGCGGTCCCGCGTGTCGCCTTGGCCTTTGCCGTCGCCGCCTTCGTGCCACGCGCGGCCGACGACTTGCGTGCGGTGCTACCGGCCCGCGTCGCGGCGCCGCGACCGGCACCGCGCCCACCGGCTTTGCGAGTGGACGCGCGCATGGCCAAGGGCTGTGCGTCCGTATGATCGCTGCTGTCGTCCTTGCTCATTACCGAAGGCTCCCTGAATTGTTCATCGATGTTTGGTCCCCAGCACGAACGATTGGTCGATCGCGCAGTTCCGCCGACGTGCCACACGTCGGCCCCGCCACCGCGGCGGAGTACGGTGCGGGCGGGCGGCCCACGCTGCCCCGCACCACTCCCGTTTCGCTAAATCCAGACGCATCATCATCAGGTCTTTCTCTCACCCGAGGGTGAGCCCGGCATCGGTAGCGACACGCGAATCGGTGCGCTTGCGACCCTGTTAACGCTATCTGCTCTCGCGCGTTCTGCTGTCAACAGAAAGCGTGCATCTCGCGCGCACGCGGATGCAAATATTTCCGAGCGCGCGGCCGCCACCGCGCCGGCAGCGCGGTGGAACAACAATCCGGGACTGCGTCGCGGCAGTCCGCCGTCGTGCCGACAGGCGGCTTCCGTGACTGCCACCGCTTGATGCCGAGCCGAGTCGCTATCATTAGGAGAGCCGTGGTGTCGCGAACCAAGCCAAGGTCGCGGCCCCACTGAACAGGAACCTGCCCGTGCCAGACACAGCCGTAGTTCGATGGACGCCGGACCGTGCGAGCAAGCAGCCGCCCTGGCCACAGCCGCCGCTGGCAGTCGCGATCGGCCGTGGGTTGATGTGCCGCTGTCCGGGCTGCGGCCAGACACGGCTGTTCAATGGTTATCTTCGCGTTGCCAGGAGCTGCCCGAACTGCGGGGCTCCGCTGGGCCTGGCCCGCGCCGATGACGCGCCGCCGTATTTCACCATCTTTGCCGTGGGCCACATCATCATTCTCGGGATGCTGATGCTGGAGCAAGCCTACGCGCCACCGCTCTGGGTGCATTTCTCGATCTGGGTACCGCTCGCGGCGATCCTGACCTTGCTGCTGCTGCGACCGATCAAGGGCGGCACGGTGGGCTTGGCGCTCAGGCTCGGACTGCTGAAATCAGCCGATGAAGGCTGAGCGACCAGGCGGCCAGACTTCCGGAGGCCATCTGCTCAGCGTCACTCTGGACGAGTCGAGCATGCTTGCGCTGTCGCCGTTGCAGGAAGCCGAGCGGGCACGGGCGATCGCCGATTTGCAGGCCGAGGGACGGTTTCTGCCGGCGCTGCGCGGTGTCTCGGCTGACATCGGCGGCGGGTTCGCGCTGGCGCTGTCGATCGCGCATGGCCGGCTGGTGTTCGACGTGCGGCGACCGGACGGCACGGCGTTGGTGACGCACGCTCTGGCGCTCGGCCCATTCCGCAGGCTGGTGCGCGACTATCACATGCTCGTGGACAGCCATGAAGCGGCTATCGAGGAGGGTCGCGACGCGCGCTTGCAGGCGATCGACATGGGACGCCGCGGGCTGCACGACGAGGGGGCGAGGCTGGTCGCCGGCCGCCTTGCCGGCAAGATCGCCATCGACTTTGCCACCGCGCGCCGCCTATTCACGCTGATCTGCGTGCTGCACCAACGCGACTGAGGATTCTCCCGCCCCCATGAAGATCGAAGGCACTCCCTACCGAAGCGTCTGGGTCGATCCCGCTGACGGTCGCTCGGTGCATATCCTCGACCAGACAAAGCTGCCCTGGACATTCGAGATCCTGCGCCTGACCACGGCCGAGCAGGCGGCCCATGCCATCCGCTCCATGCAGGTCCGTGGCGCGCCGTTGATCGGTGCGGTGGCCGCCTATGGCGTGGCGCTGGCGATGCGCGTCGATCCGTCGAGCGAGGCGATGGAGGCGCAGTGCGCGGCCCTGCTGGAGACGCGCCCCACCGCGGTCAATCTGCGCTGGGCGATCGAGCGGATGCTGACCCGGCTGCGCAACACCCGCCCCGAGCAGCGCGAGGCCGCCGCCTATGCCGAGGCGGCCAGCATCGCCGACGAGGATGTGGCGCAGTGCGAGGCGATCGGCCGGCATGGCGCCGTGCTGATCGAGGACGTGGCTGCGCGCAAGCCGGGCAAGCGGGTCGAGGTGCTGACCCATTGCAATGCCGGCTGGCTGGCAACGGTGGACTGGGGCACTGCGCTGGCGCCGATCTACATGGCGCACGAGCGCGGCATCGACCTGCATGTCTGGGTGGATGAGACCCGCCCGCGCAACCAGGGTGCATCCCTGACCGCGTGGGAGCTGGGACAGCACGGCGTCGCGCACACCGTGGTCGCGGACAATGCCGGGAGGCCATCTGATGCAGCATGAGGAGGTCGATCTGGTGATCGTCGGCACCGACCGCGTGACCCGCGCGGGCGACGTCGCCAACAAGATCGGCACCTACCTCAAGGCGCTCGCCGCTCGCGACAATGGCGTGCCGTTCTGGGTCGCCACCCCGTCCACGACGATCGACTGGCGAATTGCAGACGGGGTGCGCGGAGATCCCGATCGAAGAGCGCGGCGGCGATGAGGTGGCATTGGTCACCGGCCGCACCGCGACCGGTGCGATCGAGACCGTGCGCGTGGTGCCGGACGGCAGCGCGGCTGCGAATCCGGCCTTCGACGTGACGCCGGCACGGCTCGTGACCGGGCTCATCACAGAGCGAGGACGCTGCGCGGCCACCGAGCCGGGGCTGCTGTCGCTGTTTCCCGAACACGCATTGATCGCCATGTACCGTCATCTCCTGGCCCCTTGCGGCCTGCTGGCTGCTGGGTGCCTGCGCCACGACCAAGGTGCCGCAGCCCGCTGTTCCCGGCGTTCGCCCGGTCGTCGTCCGCGCCACGCCGAACGTGCCGGACTTCGCCACCAAACCCTTCGAGCCGTTCTCGCGCGATGCCGCGATCGCCATCGCCCTGCGCGAGTGGCGGGTATTCGGGCAGCCGGTCGATGACGACCCGCCCGGCGCTCGTCCCCCGCCTCTGCCGGACCAGAAGCCGGAACGTTTCGAAGGGCTGTGGCAGCGGGTCGGCGAGTATTGGTACGAAGGCCAGGATTTCTCGCGGCCCGAAGTCTCCTGGACCGGCATGCACGATGCCTGGGGAGTCGTGTTCCCGGCGGAGGAAGACGGCGAGTATGCCTGGTCGGCAGCGTTCATCAGCTACGTCATGCGCATCTCGGGGGCTGGCGGGCGGTTTCCATACTCACCCTCGCACCACACCTATATCGACGCGGCGTGGCGGGAGGCGCACGGCCAGGACAATGGCTGGGTCGTCACCGCCTATCCGATCGACCAGTATGCGCCGGTTCCCGGCGACATCATCTGCACCTCGCGCACGCCACGCCCGCTGCGCTATGCCGATCTGCCGGCCGACGCGTTTCCGGCCCATTGCGACATCGTGGTGGCGCAGTCGCCCGGGATCATCAGCGTCATCGGCGGCAATGTCGATGACGCGGTGACGATGAAGCACGTCCCCGTGACCGATGACGGACGGCTCGGCACCACGCCGGACCAGCCGCTCGATACGCGCTATCCGTGGTTCGTGGTGCTGCGGGTGACATATGACGTGCCGGGCGGCCCGGTGGTCTCGCCTATCCCGCCCATTGCGTCGGCGGCACCGCCGGCCGCAGCCGCGGATCAACCCTGAACGACGTTTCGGTCGCGCGCCAGGCGGCAGCCGAGACGTGGCGCGGATTGAGAACGACGTTCCGCTCCGTCGTGGGAATATCCCCGGGGGTGAGCCGCGCGGGGATGACCACGGAGGGCACGACCAGGGCCGCTGATCGCAGGGAGGCCGCCCAGGCGTCGCCGTGCAGGCGGCTGGCAGCGATGTCGACCGGCGCAGACGGTGCTTCGAGAACCTCGACGGCAGCGCCCTCTGGCAGATCGATTGCGAAGGCGCGGAAGCTGTCGGGCAAATCCTCCGGCTCGAAATGAACAAGCTGCTCGAGCAGTGCCAGCGTGAGATGGCTCGCGGCATAGACCACAGGCACGCCTGGACTGTTCCAGCGACCGCCGAAACGCCGCGCCCCCTCGCCGTCCAATTGGCCATGCGACCCGCTGGCCAGCCGCCACACGCGCACGCTGTCCGACTATTCGACGATACCGTGGGCAATGCGGCCCAGCACCGCCTCGACCAGCCGGCCACCTTCGTCGGTATCAAGCAAGGCGAGTGGCACCTGCCCCTCCAAGGCGCCGTTGGGCTTGCGCAGCCAGCGATGTGCCTTGACGCGATCGCCGAAGACTTCGTCGGCGATTGCCTGGATGCGGGCCAGGCGCACAACGAGATCGCTCTGCTCGCGCGACAGCGTCGCCTTCTGGCGCCGGGCATAGAAAGTGCGCCGCGGGATGAAATGAGTTTCCACCTCGCGCTCGTCCACCACGCCATCGGCGATGAGGCGTTCCAATATCGCGAACGGCAGCCCGTCCCGCACTGCGCGCGCAAGGGCGAGATCGGCCGCGCGCCCCGGTCGGACAGCGCCCACGCCGCCCAGCACCCCAGCTACGGCTGTAGCACTCGCCATGACCGTCTCCATGCTGTCATGCACAGAATATCGTGCATGATGCCGGGAGGATCAAGGCGTCCCCATCCCTATCGCTGCCGCCAGGGCAGGCCATCCGCTTTCCAGCCTTCAACGCGACCTCGGTGCCCCTCGGCATCGGGCGGCCCCTCGAATCCGCCGGCGATGTTGTAGGCATGGCTGAAGCCGGCCGCCTGCATCGCCTGCGCCGCGGCGGCGCTGCGCTGGCCGCTGCGGCACATGAAATACAGATGCTGCTCGGGATTGGCGCCGGCGTGCTGCATGGCGCCGACGAAGCCGGTGTTGAGCTGCATCGCCGGGAACATCTGCCACGGCACCAGGTACGGCTGCTTGCCGGCCTCCGCCAGGTCGGGGACGCCCACGAACACCCATTCGGCGTCGCAGCGCACATCGACCAGCTGCGCCTGCGGATCGGCCAGCAGGGCGTCCCACGCATCACGTGGGCTCACGTTCTCGACCATCTGCGCCTCCGGTGCTTGACTGGGATCGTCGGCCATCGCACGCCGGCCGCATGGTTTCAACCACAGGATCCGACATGCCGCACACGTCTTCCCATGCCGTGGCACACGCGACCGTGGCACCGCCGGTCGCCGATGATCTGGCGACCGCGATCGGCAACACGCCGCTGATCCGCCTGCGCCTTGCCTCGGAGACGACCGGCTGCACGATCCTGGGCAAGGCCGAGTTCATGAACCCCGGCGGCTCCGTCAAGGACCGCGCGGCGCTGGCCATCATCCAGGAGGCGGAAGCCTCCGGCCGCCTGAAGCCGGGCGGCACCATCGTCGAGGGCACCGCCGGCAACACCGGCATCGGCCTGACCCTGGTCGGCAGCGCTCGCGGCTATCGCTGCGTGATCGTCATGCCGGAGACGCAGAGTGCGGAAAAGATCGACTTCCTGCGCATGATCGGCGCAGATCTGCGCCTGGTGCCGGCCAAGCCGTATCGCGATCCGGGCAATTACGTGCATGTCTCGCAGCGCCTAGCCGAGGGGACCGGGGCGCTCTGGGCCAATCAGTTCGACAACCTCGCCAATCGCGAGGGTCATCGCGCCACCACCGGCCCGGAAATCTGGCACCAGACGCACGGCAAGATCGACGCCTTCACCTGCTCCTGCGGCACCGGCGGCACGCTGGCCGGCGTCAGCCTGGCGCTGAAGCATCGCAATCCGTCGGTGCGCATCGTGCTGGCCGACCCCGAGGGCAGCGCGCTGTACGGCTGGGTCAAGTCGGGCGATCTGGCGGTCGAGGGCAGCTCGATCACCGAGGGGATCGGCCAGTCGCGCGTGCCCGGCAACCTCGAGGGCGTGGTCATCGACGACGCGCTGCGCATCCCCGATGCCGAGGCGCTGGAGCAAATCTATGACCTGCTGATTCATGAAGGCCTGTCCATCGGCGGCTCGGCGGGCATCAACGTGGCCGCCGCGATCCGCGTGGCGCGCGAGATGGGGCCGGGCCACACCATCGCCACCATCCTGGCCGATGGCGGCGGGCGCTATCAGAGCAAGCTGTTCAACCCCGAGTTTTTGCGCGGCAAGGGGCTACCCACGCCGCCCTGGATGGCGTGACCGATGCGAGGACCGATGCGAGACTGGCGCGGCCAGGCCATCACCGGGGCGAGCGAGGGCACGCGCGGGGCGCTGGACGACTTCACCCAGGGGTTTCTCGGCTATGAGCGCCGCGCGGCGAAGGTGATCGGGGCGGCCGACGCCGATCCCGGCTGCGCGCTGGCGCAGGCCTATGCCGCCATGCTGCACATGCTGATGGAGACACGCACGGCACCGACCAGTGCCCGACCCTATGCGGCGCGTGCGCAAGCGTCTGCGCCGGGACTTACGGAACGCGAACGGATGGTGGTCGAAGCGGCGCGCGTCTGGGTCGAGGGCGATGTGGCACGGGCCATCGCCATCGGTGAGCAGGCCGCGGTCGAGCATCCGCGCGAGCTGGCGCTCGCCAAGCTCACCCAGTACCACCTGTTCAATCTTGGCGATGCTCCGGGGATGCTCCGGATCGCCGGGCCGGTGCTGGAGGCCAACCACGAGGTCGCCCACGCGCACGGGCTGATCGCCTTTGCCTATGAACAGTGCCACATGCTGCCGGATGCCGAGCGCAGCGCGCGTGCGGCGCTCGACCTCCAGCCCGACGAGCCCTGGGCGCAGCACGCGCTGGCGCATGTCATGCTGACCCAGGGCCGCAATGATGAGAGCCGGCAATTCCTCGAGGGCGTGAAGCACGGCTGGCCCCGGCTCAACTCGTTCATGCACACGCATAACTGGTGGCACCTGGCGCTGGTGCAGATCGAGCAGGGCGATGCCGGCTCGGTACTCGACTATTACGACACGCATATCTGGGGCGTCTGGCCCGAGTATTCGCAGGACCAGATCGGCGCCGTCTCGCTGCTGGCACGGCTGGAACTGGCCGGTGTCGATGTGGGCGACCGCTGGGAGGCGCTGGTGCCGTATCTGCTGGCGCGGGTGGACGACCACCTGCAGCCGTTCCTGTCGATGCAGTACCTGTACGGCCTGGCGCGCGCCGGGCGCCGGGAAGCCGAGGCGATGCTGGACTGTATTCGCGCCACGGCGGCGGACGCGGCACCCATCGCGCGCGCGGCGTGGATGGAGGTCTGTGTGCCCGCCTGCGAGGGATTGCTGGCCTATGCCCGCGGCGATCATGCCCGCGCCGCGGCCCGGCTGGGACCAGCGCTGCCGCGCATGGCCGAGATCGGCGGCAGCCACGCGCAGCGCGACCTGTTCGAGCAGATCATGCTCGACGCGCTGATGCGCAGCGGTCGCATGGTCGCGGCCCAGCAGGCGCTGGAGATGCGCCGCGCCGGCAATCCGCACTCGGTTCCGACGCTGCGGCGGTTGCAGTCGGTGTACCGCGGCCTTGGCCTGCCGGGTGAGGCGGAGCGGGTTTGGCGGCGAGCCTAGCGAATCGCAGTTCGCCACCCGGCCCTTCGGGCCACCCTCCCCACAATGGGGAGGGTGAGGCGGGTTTCCCTCCCCGGCACGGGGCTTGGGCCGCGGAGCGGACCAAGGGCGCGGAGCGCCGGGTGGGGTTAGGCGTCCGCCAGCCGCCGCAGCGGGTGTGACGGCGCGTCCCCCGCCCCTCTCACCTGCTGGTCGAAATCGATCACCGCGCCGGTCATCAGCCCGCTCTCGTCGCTCGCCAGATAGGCCACCGCGCGCGCCACCTCGTCCGGCTTGATGAGGCGGCCAAACGGCTGCTTCGCCTCCGCCTGCGCCAGCCAGTCCGGGTCGGCATCGTGATACTTCGCCTGGATCGCCGCCTCGCCCGGCGAGTCCATCCAGCCGATATTCAGCCCATTGACGCGGATCCGGTCGGGCATCAGCGAGAACGCCACATTCTTCGTGAGCGTCGAGAGCGCGCCCTTCGACGCGCAATAGGCGGTGATGAAGCTCTGACCGCCATGCGCCGACATGCTCTGGATATTGACGATCGAGCCGGCCACCCGGTCGCGGCGCATCAGCTTCGCAGCATCCTGCATCAGGAAGAACGGCGCCCGGACATTGACCGCGAACATCGTGTCGAACAGCTCGGGCGAGGTGTCGAGAATGGTGCCCCGGTCGGTGATCGCCGCCGCATTCACCAGCACGTCGAGCCGGCCGAACGCGCGATCGGCCTCGGCGACGACGCGCCGGCAATCCGCGACCTGCGCCAGATCGGCCGCGACGAAACGCGCGAGCAGGCCCAGGCTGTCCGCCACGGCCTGCCCGCGCTTCGTGTTGCGCCCGCAGATGACGATGCCGGCGGCGCCGCGCGCGGCGAACAGGCGCGCGATCGCCTCGCCCAGGCCCTGCGTGCCGCCAGTCACCGCCGCGATCTTGCCCGTGAGCATCGCATTCCCGTCCATCACTCTGGTTCCTATTGCTCGATCGTGAAGCCCGCGCGGGCGAAGGCGCGCGACAGATGCGCATGGCCCTTCAGCGCGTATTCATAGGGGGGCGCCTTGACCGGATCCTGCTCCGCTTCCACCACCACCCAGCCGCCATAACCGATGCCGGCAAGCGTGGTGGCAAAGGCGTCGTAGTCGATGCAGCCATCGCCCGGCACGGTGAACACGCCCTCCAGGATGGCATCGAGGAAGCTCATGTCGGCCGCACGCGCGCGCGCCAGCACGCTCTCGCGGATGTCCTTGCAATGGACGTGGTTGACGCGCGCCGCGTGCTTTTTCGTCATAGCCAGCCAGTCGCCGCCGGCATACAGGCTGTGGCCGGTATCGACCAGCAGCCCCACCTCCGGCCCGGTCGCCGCCATCAGCGCGTCGATCTCGTCATCGGTCTCCACCACGGTCGCCATGTGGTGGTGATAGGCCATGCGCACGCCGCGCGCGGCCATGTGCCGGGCCAGCTCCGTCATCTTGGAGCCCAGCGTGCGGAACTCCTCCGGGCTCAGCCGCCGCCGCTTGCCGACACCCATATCCTGCCGCGCCTGTACGCTGCCGGTCGTCTCGGCATAGATCAGCACCGGCGCACCGAGGGCCGCGAATGTCGCGAGCTGATTCTCGATGCGCGCCTTCTCCTCCTCCACCGACAATTCCAGCAGCCGGCCGGAGAACCAGCCCGACACCAGCGCCAGATCGTGCGCGCGCAGGATCGGCCGCAGCACGGCGGCATCCATCGGGAACTTCGCCCCGGTCTCGGTGCCGGTGAAGCCGGCGGCCCGGCTCTCCTGCAAACAGGTTTCGAGCGTCGTCTCGCCGCCCAGCTCGGGCAGATCGCTATTGGTCCACGCAATTGGCGCCACGCCGAGCCTGATGGTGCCCGCGGTCATTCCTGTTCTCCTACGGATGCAGAGTGGGAGCGCCGCGCGGCGCTCCCTCCGCCTGCTCAGCCCTGCTTGCCGAACGCTTTGTCGAAAATGGCGTGCGTCCAGGCGCCCTCCGGCTTCTTGGTGATGACGGGGTCGCTGCCGCCGCTCATCAACTCGTCCACCGTGCGCTCATAGGCGGCGGGCTCCAGATAGCCGGTGCCGTGCGGATCGCCGGCGATCAGCTTGGCCACCTCGCTCATCATCCGCTTCTGATGTGCCGGCGTCTGCGCGCCGGTCGTGTCGGCGTCGAGCACGATCTTCACCGCCTCAGGCTGGTGGGCGATCGCGTATTTCCAGCCCTCGACCGAGGCCCGCAGGAAGCGCGCGAGCTTATCGACCATCGCCGGGTTCTTGAGGTTCGCCTCGGTCGTGTAGAGCCCGTCCTCCAGTGTGGCGACGCCCTGATCCTCGTATTTGAATACGTGCAGCTGCGACGGCTTCATGCCGGCCTCGATCAACTGCCAGTACTCATTATAGGTCATGGTCGAGATGCAGGACGCCTGCTTCTGCAGCAGCGGATCGACGTTGAAGCCCTGCTTCAGCACGGTCACGCCATTCGGCCCGCCATTGGTAGGCAGGTGCAGCTTGCTCATCCAGGCGAGAAACGGGTACTCGTTGCCCGAGAACCAGACACCGAGCGTCTTGCCCTTGAACTGCTCCGGCGAGGTGATGCCGCTATCCTTGCGGCAGGTCAGCTCCATGCCGGATTTCTCGAAGATCTGCGCGATGTTGACCAAGGGCACCCCCTTTTCGCGCGCGGCGAGCGCCGAGGGCATCCAGTCCACTTCGACATCGGCACCTCCCGCGGCCATCACCTGGCTCGGGTTGATGTCCGGGCCGCCCGGCTTGATCGTGACGTCCAACCCTTCCTTTTCATAGAAGCCCTTGGCCTTGGCGACGTAATAGCCGGCGAACTGCGCGTCGGCGACCCATTTGAGCTGCAATGTCAGCTTGTCCGCCGCGTGCGCGCTGCCCTGCGCCAGCAGCACCGCGGCTGCCGCCGCGACCCACCATGTTTTCATGCCCGGAACTCCCCCTTTTTCTCAGTTACGGAATGACGGATGCCAGAACGTGACCGCCCGCTCCGCCAGCCCCAGCAGCGCGAACGCCGCACCGCCCGACAGTGCCGCCAGCACGATCTCCGCCCAGACGACGTCGAGATTCATCCTGGCGACTTCGGTGCTGATGCGAAAGCCCATGCCGACGATCGGCGTGCCGAAGAACTCGGCCACGATGGCACCGATCAGCGCCAGGGTCGCGTTCAGCTTAAGCGCGTTGAACACGAAGGGCATGGCAGCCGGCAGGCGTAGCTGAAAGAAAGTCTGCCAGTAGCCGGCGCCGTAGCTGCGCATCAGGTCGCGTTCCATCACCCCGGCTTCGGCGAGTCCCGCGGTCGCGTTCACCAGCATCGGGAAGAAGGTCATGATGACGACGACGGCGGCCTTGCTCTGCCAGTCGAAGCCGAACCACATGACCATGATGGGGGCGACGCCCACGATCGGCATGGCGCTGACCAGGGCGCCCAGCGGCAGCACGCCGGCGCGCAGGAAATGCGAGCGATCCAGCGCGACGGCCGCCAGCAGCCCGCTGCCGCAGCCGATGATCCAGCCCGGGGACGACCGAGCGCAGCACCGTCTGCACGAAATCGGCGGCAAGCATCGAGAAATGCGTGGGAAACGCCGCAACGATGGCGGACGGCGGCGGCAGCAGGATACGCGGGACGCCGAAACCGATGCAGACGACCTGCCAGGCGGCCAGGACGCCAGCCCGAACAGCAGCGGCGGGCCGAGGTTACGCAGGCGCGTCATGACGCCCGCCATCCCCCTCCAGGGGGGGAGCCTTCCCTCACCCCGGGTGGGGCCCTGCCCTCAACCGCCGCCGTGCCCGTACAACGCCGCCTGCGCCGCACTGACCGCCCCGGTCGCCAGCAACGCCAGCACGGATGCCATCACCAGCGCCGCCCAAATCTGCAACGTCTGGCCATAATACGAACCGGTCAGCAGCCGCGCGCCCAGCCCCGCCTGTGCTCCGGTCGGCAACTCGGCCACGATCGCGCCGACCAGGGAGAGTGCCGCGGCCACCTTCAGACTGGGGAACAGGAACGCCATCGACGCCGGCCAGCGCAGCTTCTCCAGCACCTGCCCGGTCGATGCGTCATAGGTGCGCATCAGGTCGCGCTGCATCGGATCCGGCGAGCGCAATCCCTTCACCATGCCGGTCGCCACCGGGAAGAAGCTGAGATAGCCCGCGATCAGCGCCTTAGGCAGCAGCCCCGTCAGGCCGATATTGCCCAGCACCACCACGACCATCGGCGCGATCGCCAGCACCGGCACAGTCTGGCTGGCGACGATCCAGGGCATCAGCGAACGATCCAGCGCACGCACATGCACGATGGCGACGGCGAGCGCCATGCCGAGCGCGATGGCGATCAGGAAACCAGCGAAGGCGGCGCCGGCCGTGACGCCGGCATGGAACAGCAGGTTCTTTGGCGACAGGACCGGATGCAGCGCGATGCTGTCGTACAGCTCGAGTCGCGATCTGATGCGGCGCCGGTAGCAGCGGCCGATCGAGCCAGAGCGTGGAGAACAGCACGTCGCGGGCGGAGGCGCCCTCATCGGCCAGCGCCTGCGCCTGGTCGAAATTGAGCCACAGCGCGGCCGCGTACCAGATCACCAGCAGCATCGCCAGCACGGCCGCAATCGGCCAAATCCGCCGCGCCATCCGGTTTACGTTCCCCCTTGCGTCGCCGCGACACTTTCGGCGATTGCAGACCAGCTGTCACGAGGCGTCGGCGCGGATCAGCCCGGACGCCTCGGCCAGCCGGCGCGACGCCGCCATGCTGTCGGTCACGGCCAGCGCCGCCGCCAGCGCCCGCCGTCCGGCGGCGGCATCGACCACCACGGGAGCCTTGTCCAGCACCGACGCCAGGAACGCCGCGTGCTCGGCTTCGAGCGCGTCGTGCTCGCGCCACGTGGTCTCCTCGATGCGACCGCCACCGGTGCCGGGAATGGGCAGGCCGCGCTCGCGGCCGATCATCATCAGCTTGCGTGCGGTGAAATCGACCGACATGTAGCCCTCCTGGCTGAACAGGCGCATCTTCCGCTCGGTCTTGAGCGAGATGCGGCTCGCCGTGATCGTCGCGACACAGCCGTTCTCGAAGCGCACGCGCGCATTGGCGATGTCCTCGTGGGTGCTCGCGACGGGTGCGCCCACCGCGTCCACGCTGGCGATCGGGCTGTCCACCAGCGCCAGCACCAGATCGAGGTCGTGGATCATCAGGTCCAGGATCACCGAGACATCGGTGCCGCGCGGCTTGAACGGGGCGATGCGCACGCAGTCCAGGTAGAGTGGCCGGCGCATCCGCGCGCTGATCGCCTGATGCTCGGCCGAATAGCGCAGCAGATGGCCGACCTGCAGCACGAGCCCGCGCTCGGCGGCGAGGCCCGCCAGGGCATCGGCCTCGTCCAGGGTCGCGGCGATCGGCTTCTCCACCAGCACGTGCCGCCCGGCGTGCAGCGCCCGTGCTGCCAGCGGAAAATGCGCCTCGGCCGGGGCAGCGACGACCACCGCGTCCACCGCCGCCAGCAACGCCTCCCAGGTCAGGCTGCTGCTGCCGGTCTCGCGCGCCAGCGCCGCGGCGCGGCCTGAATCCGGGTCATGCACGCCAACCAGGGTCGCCCGCCCGGCGGCGGCGAGCTTCAGCGCGTGGAACCGGCCGAAATGGCCGCAACCCGCAACCCCCACGCGCAGCCGGTCAGCGGGCCTTGACGCCTGCATGAAACCCTCTCCAGGAATTGCCCCCTCAGGGTATGGTCCGAAGCGGCCTGTTGCGCATAGGGGGGCTTATCGCCATTCTCCGCCGCCGCCGGGCCGGCCGTGAGCGTGACGGGCGGCCCGTCCCCGATGGAGCAGACTTCTCGCCATGATGTATTTCAGCCGCCTCAAGACCTGGCTCGTCCTGGGGCTCTGCGCGCTCGGGGTGCTGTTCGCTCTGCCCAACGTGATGTCGGCGCCGATCCCCGGCCTGCCCTTGGCGTGCCCTGCATCTCGGGCTCGACCTGCGCGGCGGCAGCTATCTGCTGATGCAGCTCGACATGAACGCGGTCGTCAAGGAGCGGCTGGACGGCCTCGCGGACGGTGCGCGCCGGGCGTTGGACAAGGCCGGATTGCGGCCGTTTACCGTCGCCGTGCAGGCGCCGCAGCAGCGGCTGCTGGCCAAGATGGGGGATCCGTCCAAGCAGGACGCGGCGGCCAACGCGCTGCGGGCGCTGGCGACCAACGAGGCTCCTGGGCCGTCCGCGCGGCCCGATCTGGATGTGGCGCAGACCCCGCAGGGCGTGACCGTCACCCTGTCACCCGCGGCACTGAACGCGCGCGGCATCGCAGCGGTCGATCAGTCGATCGAGATCGTGCGCCGCCGCATCGACGCCTCGGGCGTCGCCGATCCGATCATCACCCGCCAGGGCAGCAACCGCATCGTGGTGCAGTTGCCGGGCGTCAGCGACCCGAACCGGATCAAGGAGTTGCTCGGCAAGACCGCACGCATGACCTTCCGCCTGACCGATGAGGCGGTGAACCCCAATGTGCCGGGCGCCACCCCGCCGCCAGGGGTGGATTTCCTGCCGCTCGACGGCCATCCCGGCGCCAAGATCGCGGTGCGCCGCCGCGTCGAGGTGGACGGCGCCGATCTGACCGACGCCCGCCCCAGCCTGAACCCGCAGACCAATGAATGGGTCGTCGATTTCACCTTCAACTCCATCGGCACACGCAAATTCGCCGAGGTCTCGACCGCCAATGTCGGCCATCCGTTCGCGATCGTGCTGGACAACACGGTGATCAGCGCGCCGCGCATCAACGAGCCGATCACCGCAGGGCGCGGCCAGATCAGCGGCAGCTTCAACGCCCAGACCGCGAACGATCTGGCGGTATTGCTGCGGGCCGGCGCGCTGCCCGCGCCGCTGACCGTGGTCGAGGAGCGCAGCGTCGGGCCTGAACTGGGTGCGGACGCCATCCGCGCCGGCGCCTATTCGCTGATCGCGGGCTTCCTGCTGGTGATCGGCTTCATGGGCACGTTCTACGGACTGTTCGGCTGGATGGCCAACATCGCTCTGGTGGTGAACCTGATCATGATGGTGGGCATCCTGTCGCTGCTGCAGGCCACGCTGACCCTGCCCGGCATGGCCGGCATCCTGCTCACGCTCGGCATGGCGGTGGACAGCAACATTCTCATCAACGAGCGCATCCGCGAGGAGACGAGAAACGGCCGCACGCCGCTGAACGCGATGGAGGTGGGCTTCCGCCGCGCCTACACCACCATCATCGACAGCAATGCCACGGCCTTCCTGGCCCATGTCATGCTGTTCATCTTCGGCACCGGGCCGGTGCGCGGCTTCGCCGTGACGATCACGGTCGGCATCGTCACGACGCTGTTCACCGCGACCATGCTGGTGCGGCTGATGATGGTGCGGTGGTATGTCGCCACCCGCCCGGCCCTGCTGCCGGTCTGAGGGGGGATCACCGAGATGTTCATGCGACCGATTGTTCCGCCTGGTGCCCGACGGCACGCGCATCAAGTTCATGCGCGGGCGGTTTCTCGGCCTGCTGACCTCGGCGGTGCTGTCCACGGCCTCGGTGCTCCTGTTCTTCTATCCGGGTCTCAATCTTGGCATCGATTTCCGCGGCGGCATCGTCATGGAGGCACGCACGCCCCAGGTGGCGGATTTCGCCAAGCTGCGCGCCGGGCTCGCGGCGCACGGCGTACCCGATCCCGAGGTGCAGCGCTTCGGCAACGCGAATGACGTGCTGATCCGGCTCGAGACGCAGAAGACCGAAGCCGGCACCGAGCAGATGGTCGCCCGCGTGCGCGCAGGGTTGGAACAGGCGCAGCCTGGCACGAAGCTGTTGAGCACCGAGGCGGTCGGCGCGTCGGTCTCGGCCGAGCTGTTCCGCAACGGGATGCTGGCGCTCGGCATCTCGCTGCTGATGATCCTGGTCTATATCTGGTTCCGCTTCGAATGGCAGTTCGCGGTGGGTGCCGTGGTGACGCTGATCCTGGATGTCACCAAGACCATCGGATTCCTCGCGATCACGCGGTTCCAGTTCGATCTCGTGATGATCGGCGCGATCCTGACGGTGATCGGCTACTCCACCAACGACAAGGTGGTGGTGTACGACCGGATGCGTGAGAATCTGCGCAAGTACAAGACGATGCCGCTGCGCGAGCTGATCGATCTGTCGATCAACGAGACGCTGAACCGCACGCTCGGCACGTCGATGACGGTGTTCCTCGCAGCCCTGCCGTTGGCCCTGTTCGGCGGCCCCACCCTGTCGGGCTTTGCCTGGGTGATGCTGTTCGGCATCATTGTGGGCACGTCGTCGTCGATCTTCATCGCAGCACCGATCCTGCTGCTGCTGGGCGAGCACCGGCTGCGGCGGGATGCACAGCCGGTGGCGCCGCGCGGCAAGGTGGCGGCGCGGTAAGCGGCCATATCGTGCGACGCTCGTCCAATGTTCGGCATGGACGGGGCAGGCCGGTTCAGGCCTGGCTGCGCTGTCGGACGTAGCTGGCGACGTGGCTCATGTAGTCGCGCTTGCCGATCTGCACGCCGCTGTGGCGCAGGATGTCGTAGGCGGTGACGACGTGAAAATAGAAATTGGGCAGTGACCAGCTGCGAAGGAAGTCGAACCCGTCAGAACTCGAAGACCAGCGGCCCTTGCAGCGGCACTTCGATCTTGTGCGCCTCCGACCCGGCAAAGGCGTCTGCCTTATAAGGTACTGAGCGCGTCGATGGTCTGCGCAATGAGCACCTTCAGATCCGCGAACGCCAGCTCCCGCCTCTCCTCGTCTGGCCGCTCTCGACCGGCCAGGCGCGCGACCCCGTCCTTGGCGATATGACAGGCAAACTCGACCTGCCGGGTCAACGGATACATGTCCGAAGCCAACCGCGCCTGGGCCAGTTCGGCGACATCGGTCCCGTTTGACCGGGCGTGATCTGCCGCTTTGTCAAGAAGCCCCGAAAGGGTACGCAGTACCGGAACATAGGTTTCGACCGCCAGGGCGTACATGGACATCGGCATGCTGCTTGTCTTTCCGGATTGACTGTCGCCGCCCGAGCCTCGCCCGGGCGGCATCGGAAAGTGCTACCGCGGGAAGGCGCACATGGCCAGGCGGCAGTCCGGACTTCGCCTCAGGCGGCGATCGTGCCGAAACGGCCGCTCTGAAAGTCGAGCATCGCCTGCCTGATCTCGTCGGCCGTGTTCATGACGAAGGGACCGTGCATCACCACCGGCTCGTCGATGGGCTGGCCGCTCAGGATCAGCAGCGAGGCTTCCGCACTGGCTTCGAGCGTGATCCCGCCACCCGTGCGATCCAGCAGCACGAGCTGGGCCTCCCGTGCCGTGGCATCGCCATTGACCTGCACGGCCCCCTTCAGCACGACCACCGCGAGACTATGGCCTTCGGGCAGAGTGAGTGACGCCGTGCTGGCTTGGCGCAGGCGCACATCCCAGACGTCAATCGGCGTGAAGGTGTGCGCAGGCCCGCGATGGCCCTCGTACTCGCCGGCGATCACCCGCAGCGTGCCGGCCTGATCCGGCAGGTCCACATTCGGAATGTCGCGGTCGAGCAGGGTCTGGTAGCCGGGCGCCGCGTTCTTGTCCTTGGCCGGCAGGTTGACCCAGAGCTGGACCATCTCGAGCGTGCCGCCGCTGCGGGTGAACGCGTGGGAGTGGAACTCCTCATGCAGGATGCCGCCAGCGGCCGTCATCCACTGGACATCGCCCGGACCGATGGTGCCGCCCTTGCCGGTCGAATCACGGTGTTCGACCTCGCCCTTATAGACGATGGTCACCGTCTCGAAGCCGCGGTGCGGATGGACGCCGACGCCGCGCGGTTGCTCCGCCGGCGGAAAATCGGCCGGACCTGCGTAGTCGAGCAGCAGGAAGGGGCTGACATGCTGGCCGTGACTGGCGTGCGAGAACAGCGAGCGAACGGGGAAACCGTCTCCAACCCAGTGCGGCCGTGGGGCGCTATAGACCCCAAAATCTTCCTCATTGTGCTTCTCCTCCTGGTGGCGCCCGGATCGGCGCCTGTGTCTGCACCGAGATGGAAAGGCGACAAACCCGCTGGTAGGGGCCAGGATTGCGCTACTATGTCCCATGGATAGGACAATGGGTGCCGTGCAGGATCTCAACGATCTCCGCTTCTTCGTCGAGGTGGTGCAACAGAACGGTTTCGCGGCCGCCGCCCGCAAACTCGGCATCCCGCGCTCACGGCTCAGCCGGCGCATCGGATTGCTGGAGGAGCATCTCGGTGTGCGGCTGATCCAGCGCTCGACCCGGCGCTTTGCCGTGACCGAGATCGGCCGCGAATACTACCGACATTGCCTGGCCATGATGGTGGAGGCAGAGGCCGCGCAGGAAACCATCGACCGCCTGCGGTCGGAGCCGCAGGGTGTCGTCCGAGTGAGTTGCCCGTCTTCGCTGATCTATTTCCAGCTCGGCAAAATGATCGCGCGCTTCATGGTCCAATGCCCAAAGGTGGAGGTGCTGCTGGAGAGCACGAACCGCCGTGTGGATGTGATCCGGGAAGGATTCGATCTCGCCATCCGCGTGCGTGTCCTGCCGCTCGACGACAGCGATCTTGTGATCCGGAAGCTGGCAGAGAGCCCCGCAGCGACTGGTCGCGAGTTCCTCCGTGCTGGAGGGAGTCTCCCGCCCGCTCGTTCCCGCCGACCTTGCTACCCTGCCGAGCCTCGCATGGGAGCCGGCGAAGCGCGAACACGAATGGCGCCTCGATGGCCCCGATGCCGCCACCGCGACCATTCGGCATCGGCCGCGTTTCGTGAGCGAGGACATGGTGGCGCTGCGCCTCGCGGCCTGCGCGGCGTCGGTATCTGCCAGCTTCCGACATTTGTGGTCGAAGAGGATTTGCAGGCCGGACGGCTGATCGACGTCCTACCTGAATGGTTACCGAAAACCGGGATGATCCACGCCGCCTTCCCGTCAAGGCGAGGGTTGCTTCCATCGGTTCGGGCACTCCTGGATTTCGTGGCGGCGGAGTACGACTTCCTGACGCGAAGACGGCAGGACTTCACGGGATCGGGGCCGCGCCCCTCGTTCTAGCCGACGCCGAGCGCCAGGACGAGCCAGGCGCACAACAGCACGGCGATCGCCACCAGAATCGGCCCCTCCTGCTCCAGAACTCGGCGGCGCGAGGTCTTCGGCACGTGGCGCGACGCGGTGTGCAGGCCCTCCGACATGGCAATCTCCCGGCTAGTCCCGGAGGAAAATACGCGAGGCCCGCTTAAGGGTTAGTGACCGGGATCACATGCCAGGGCAGAGTTTTGCGCAACCCGCGCCGCAATCACTCGCCAGGCACCGGCGCGTCGGCGCGCAGCAGGCCGTCGTGCTTCAGCTCCTCCCAAAGCGCGGCCGGAATGGCGTGCCGGAAGCTCGCGACGTTGCGCCGCACGTGATCGGGGTTGAGGGCGCCGGGGATGACCGATGCGACCGCCTGATGGCCGAACGGGAATTGCAGCGCCGCCGCCGGCAAGCGGCACGTCATGGCGCGCGCAGACGGCGGCGATCCGACGCACCCGCTCGATCACCTCCGGCGTCGGATCGGCGTATTTGTACTTGGCACCGGGCACGGCACCGGTCGCCAGGATGCCCGAGGCGAAGACCGCGCCGATCACGAAGCCGATGCCGCGCTCCACGCAGAGCGGGAACTCCGCCTCCAGCACCTCCTGATCGAGCAGCGTGTACGGGAGCGCGACCAGGAAGAAGTCGAGATCGACCACGTCGAGGAAGCGCGGGATCATGCCCAGCTCGTTCACGCCGGCGCCCACGCCGCGGATCAGTCCGGCGCCGCGCAGCTCGGACAGCGCGCGCCAGCCGCTGGTGGAGAGCTGCGTCATCCAGGCCTGCACTGCGGCCGGTGTCTTGTGATGCCACAAATCGAGATCGTGGATCAGCAGCAGGTCGATGCGCGGAATGCCGAGACGCTGCTGGCTATCCTCGTACGCCCGCATGATGCCGTCGTACGAATAGTCGAAATGGTGCGGAAACGGGAGGCCGCCGGTCCAGAAGCCGCGGTCGAAATGCTCCGCGTCCGGGCTTGCGCGCAGCACCCGGCCGACTTTGGTGGACAGCGCGAACTCGCCGCGCGGCCGGTCGTACAGCGCGCGTCCGACCCGGTGCTCGCTCTGTCCGCGGCCATACCAGGGCGCCGTATCGAAGTAGCGGATGCCCTCGTCCCAGGCTGCCTCCAGCGTCGCCTGCGCCTCCGCTTCGGGAACCTTGGTGAACAGATCGCCCAGCGGAGCGGCGCCGAACCCCAGCTGCGTGAGGCCCACGCCCGTACGGCCCAGCATGCGGGTGGCGAACGGGTTCATGGCCGACTCCTTCGGGATGCAGAACGGGAGGTTCCGAGGCACCCGAATTAGCGGCAGGCCGGATGCCGGGCAAGCGCCCCACGGACGCCCACCCGGACCCCGGCCCGAACCCGGTCAGTTGCCGGGCGGCGGCGTGACACCGATGTACTGGCCGATCACCACGGCATTATAGGGAGCATTGAGCTGGTCCGGTCCGTTGCCGACCACATTGGTCATGCCGTACTGGAACCCGATCTTCTTGTCGGGTGTCACCTCGATCACCCGGTCATTGAACTGGTCGGCGATCAGCGTATCGCCGTTGCGCAGCCGGATGGCACTGGTCGGATTGGGGTTGGGGTTGCTGCCGGGCTTCGTGTTGGTGCGGTACTGAAAGACGATCCGCTGCTCCTGATCGATCTCGATGACCCGGTTGTTGCCGGAATCGACGATCAGCGTGTCGCCGTCGGGCAGCCGGCTGGCGAACGCCACGATGTTGAGGCCCTTGCTGTACTCGAAGACGATATGGCCGAACCAGTCGATCTCCAGCACCCGGCTGTTGTTCTCATCGGCGATCAGGATGTGGCCGTTGGGCAGGATCTCGGCACTGTTGGGGTTGTTCAGGGCGCCGGGGCCGGATTTCGGTCCGTACGTCCAGAGGACGGTCCCGAACAGGCTGACCAGAATAATGCGGTTGTTGCCCTGGTCGGTGATCAGGAAATTTCCGAACGCATCCTGGATCGCGAACACCGGCACGTTCAGCTGGTTCGGCCCGGACCCGGACACGCCGGCCTGGCCATACTGGAACAGGATGTCGCCAAGGCGATCGACGACGATCACCCGGTTGTCGGGACAGGTCGAGGTTCCGGTCCCTGCGATCAGGGTGAGACCCAGGGCCAGCCGCTCCACGTCGTTGGGCGCGATGATCGCTCCCGGACCGGGATTGCAGAGGTTGGGATTTCCGGAACCGAACTGGAAGACGATGTTCTTGTGGCGGTCCACCTCGATCACCCGGTTGTTGAACTGGTCCGAGATCAGGATGTTGCCGTCCTCATTGAACTCTCCGGCGAAGGCCGGCGGGAAGGCGCTCAGCGCCAGCAAGCCGGCGAGCAGGCAGGCGGCACGGTTCATGGCAACCTCCGTAGCTCCTTTTGAAGCGATGGCGCGCACGCGCCGTCGCTGCGCGGGCCGATGCCCGCGCAGGGGGAGACTCCCGGGGTCGCCGGTTTATTCGCGTCGCGTGAGCGTCCGTGCCCAATGTCTCTGGAGCAGGACTGCCCGGGCCGGCCGCCTATTCCCGGCCTGCCAAGTCGTGAAGCCGGCCCTCGGCCAGGCCATCGAGAAGCTGGCGCACCCGGAGAGACTCGAACTCCCAGCCCCCAGATTCGTAGTCTGGTGCTCTATCCAATTGAGCTACGGGTGCGGCGGGCGCGATGTAGACGAATTGCCTTGCCGCGGCAACCCCGCGCCGCCTCTATAGCGGGAAGATCAGGTGCTGTTCGCGGTGGCGCTCGATGAAGTCCCAGTCATATTGGACCCCCAGCCCCGGCGCGTCCGGCACCGGCACGCAGCCGTCCGGCCCCACCGCCTCGGGCTGGTCGGAATAGCCGCAGGCATAGACCGGGGGCACGACGTTCGGCATGTCCGGGCCGATCAGCGCCAGCTCGTAGAAATGGGTGTTGGGCGTTGCCGCCATCACCGCCCGATGCGCCGGCCCGCAGGCATGGTATTGCAGGTCGAGCCCGAGCGCCTGGCAGAAGGCGGCGATTTTCATCGCCCCGGTGATGCCGAGATCGTATTCCGGGTCGGCATGGATCAGGTCGCCGCCGCCCGCCAGGATGAAGGCGGCCTTGCTCTCGATCCCGCGCACATGTTCGCAGACCAGCAAGGGCGTGCGCAGCCGTTCGCGCAGGCGCTTGTGGCCTTCGGGCGCGATGCCGGAATCACGGTAGGGGTCTTCGTACCAGAAGAATCCGGCCTCGTCGCAGGCGCGCCCCACGGTCAGCGCGTCCATCCAGGTGCGCAACTGGCAGGCCGGGTCCAGCATCAGCGGAAACCCCTCGCCCACCGCGCGGCGCACGGCGCGGATCGTCGCCACCTCCCGCTGCACGTCGCCGGTATGCCAGCCGTGGATCTTGAACCCGGCGAAGCCCCGGGCGCTGCAGGCGGCGGCGAAGGCGGCGAAGGCCTCGGGGGTGTCGAGACCGCCCGGTTCCTCCTGCCCGTGATAGGTGCTGGCATAGGTGGGCAGGCGCGCGCGGAACCCGCCCAGCAGCCGCGCCACCGAGACCCCGTGCCGGCGACCGGCCAGATCCCAGAGTGCTATGTCCAGCGGACCATGCCCCATGTGGTCGTAGGCCCGCACCTCGCGCTTCAGATCCTGCCAGATCGCCTCCCGCGCCAGCGGGTCGCGGCCCAGCAGATGCGGCGCCAGCATGGCGGCCTGCGCGAAGGAGGACGGCGTGCCGACCCAGTGGGTGACATACTCGCCGCGCGCCCCGTCGCGCGTCTCGACCCGCACCGCCCAGCGAAGGGCGGGCATGCGCCCGCCCTTCAGCGGCGATCAGATTGCCCACCCCGGCCGCGCCATGCGCCGGCAGCCCGAGCCCCGCCACTTCGAAGCGGAACATCGACAGCTCTACGCGGGTGATCGGATCCATGCGGCACTCTCCTGGCGGGCCGGTCAGGCCGGTGTTGCCGGCGGCGCGGATTGCGCGGCCGTTTCGAGCAGTGTGACATTGCCGAAGCCGGTGCGCAGCACGTCGCGGGAGCGCTCGATATGCGCCCGCATCAAATGTGCCGCGCGTTCCGGCGCGCGCGCCGCAATGGCGTCCGCGATCTGCGCGTGCTCGCGCCCGGCGACCTGCCAATCGACGATTCCGCGACGGCGATACAGGAAGGCGAGGCGATGATGGATGTGCAGATGACGCACTGTGTCTGCCAGGAAGCGATTGCGGCCGCCGCGCGCAATCGTCTCATGGAACGCCGCGTCGGCGGTGACGAAGGCGGCATAGTCGGCTGAGCTGCCGCTTCCCGCAGCGGGAGTGATCTGCGCAATGCAATCGCGTAGCCCGGCCAGTTCGGCGTCGCTCGCACCGCCGGCCGCCAGCGATGCCGCAAGCGGCTCGATTTCCAGGCGCACGGCGTAGAGTTCCTCGAAGGCCGCGCGATCGAGCGGGAGCGCCACGCGCAGACGCCCGTTGTCCTCGCGCACGATCAGGCCATCGCCTTCCAGCCGTGCCAGAGCCTCGCGCACCGGAGTTGGCGATACGCCGAGCGATTGCGCCAACGCATCGATAGCGAGATGTGCGCCCGGCGCGATCTCCTGGTCGAGGATCATGCATTTCATGGCGTCATAGGCGCGGGCCGCCAGCGCGCTGCGACTCAGCGCCCGTGACGGCTGCAATGGCAGGGAGGGATTGACATCGACCATCGGCCGGAGACTATAATCTATATCCTATAGGATCAAGCGGCGTGACCCGCCATCCGAGGCACCGGGAGCGAAATGCAGTCGGAACGAGCCGTGCAGGATGATCCCACTCCGGCAATCGCGAGCTCGCGTTTGCGACTCTGGCTCGGTTTCGAGGAGCGCGGCATCGTTGCCGCCGTCATCATCTTCTTCATCGTCGGCGCGGCGAGCAGCCCGTATTTCCTGACGCTCGACAATCTCACCGACATCTTGCAGGGCATGACCTTCCTGGGCTTCCTCGCGATCGGCGTGGGCCTCGCGCTGATGGCCGGCGAAATCGATATCTCGGTAGGGTCGATCTTCGGCCTGGTGGCAATCGTCACCGCATTGGCGCTCAACCGCGGCGCGCCGCTGTGGGTCGCCATCGCGGCTGGACTGGCGACCGGCACGATCTGCGGTCTCATCAACGGAGTGGTCGCGGAGCTGATCCAGGTTTCGGCGGTCGTCGTGACGCTGGCTACGCTGGGAGTGTACCGCGCCCTGGCACTCGTGCTGGCCGGCGGATCTCCGGTGACGGGCATGCCGCCCCTGCCCGGCTTCTTCGACGTGTTCGGCCAGGGCAGCATCGGCGGAATCCCGATCATCACCGTCCTGTTCCTCGCTCTGGCCCTGCTCGCGGACCTCACCCTGCGCCGCACCGCGTTCGGCTTCCGGGTTCTCGCGGTGGGTAGCAATCCGCTTGCGGCCCGGCTCGTCGGGTTTCGCGTCGGCCGCACGCGATTGCTGCTGTTGTCGTTCTCGGGCCTGACCGCCGCAATATCGGGCGTATGCTCGGTCGCCTACCTGCACACCGCGGGGCCTACGGCCGGTACCGGCTACGAGCTGACCGTGCTGGCGGCCACCATCATCGGCGGCGTGCAACTGACCGGCGGACGCGGCTCGATCGCCGGTATTCTGCTGGGCCTGGCCGTGATCGGCATCATCGAGAACCTGATCGTCCTGTGGGGCGTGTCGCCGAGCTGGACGCAAGGCGTGTCCGGGCTCGTGCTGATCGCCTCGATGGCGCTCACCTGGCTTTCACGGCGGGGCAATGCCAGCGCGCGGGCCGGCAAGCCGCAAGCGTAGATCGCGCATCCATCAAGGGGGAGAAACGACGATGCAATACAGCGACAGGCGCGGGTTTCTGGGAGGCGTCGCCGCCGGGACTGCCGCCGGAGCGCTGCTGGGGCGCACGCTGCCGGCGCAGGCCCAGTGTGCCGCCCAGCCCTGGGTGGCATGGACCAATTCGTATCTGAAGAAGCCGGTCAAGATCGCCTTTTCCTGCTACAATACGACAAATCCCTATTTCACGCCCACCAAGGTCGGCGCGCAGGACGCGGGCGCGCAGGTCAGCGTGGACATGTTGTGGACCGGTGTGCCCGACGGCAGCACGGTCGCGCAGATCGCCCAGTTCCGCCAGCTCGTCGCCAGCGGCTATCAGGGCATCGTCGTGATCCCACTGGAGGCGGATGCCTGGATCGCGCCGATCAAGCGCGCCACTGAACAAGGTGTGGTCGTCGTCTGCGCCAACAGCGATTCGCCGCACAGTGCGCGCGAACTGTTTTTCGGCCAGGATCTTGTCGGTGCCGCGGTAGTGCAGGGACAGATGCTCGCCAAGCTGGCGGGCGGCCGCGGCAAGGTGGCACTGACCAACTGCGCGCCCGGTCTGCTGGCGCTCGATCTGCGTATCGAGGGCGCGAAGAAGGGCGTCGCGGCAGGCGGGCTCGATGCGATCGGCGTGTTCAACACCAACCCCAGCGATATGGCCAGTGAACGGTCCACCATTCGCGACATCGCCCGCGCCCATCCCGACCTCGCGGCCATGATGCCGCTATGCGGCCCGGACACAGCGGCCGCCGGTCTGGTGAAGAAGGAGACCAACGCGCGCTGGCCGATCGTCGGCACCGATCTGATGTATCAGACACTGGAAATGATCCGCGATGGTGTGATCGACGGCACAGTGGGTCAGCAGCCGTATCTGCAAGGCTACGCGCCGGTCATGTATGTCTATCAGCGCGTTGCCCTGGGCGCGCCCCGGCTGCCCCTCCCCGGCGGCAACTACTTCATGGCTAACGAGGTGGTCACGAAGGACAACGTGGCAGCCTATCTGGAGCGGGAGAAGCGGTTTCGCGCATGATGCCCGACGCGATCGCCGCCTGCGGCATCGGCAAGCGCTATGGCGGTGTGCAGGCGCTTTCCGGTGTGTCGCTGCGGGTGCGCCCCGGCGAGGTCGTGGCGCTGCTGGGGGCCAACGGCGCCGGCAAGTCGACGCTGATCGGCGTGCTGTCCGGCGCGGTGGCGCCGGATGAGGGTCATGTCGAACTACTCGGCAGCCGGTTGCCGAAGGGCAACGTGCTGGCCGCTAAGCGCGCGGGCGTGTCCGTCGTGCATCAGGAACTCATGCTGTTTGGCGACCGCAGCGTGGCCGAGAACGTCACCGCGGCGGCGCTGCCGCTGCATCGCTCCGGGTTGCGGGACATTGCACGCGGACGATCCGGGGCCGCCGCGGTGCTCGCTCGCCTCGGGCTCGCCGTCCCCCTGGCGGCGCGCGTCGGATCATTGCCGCTGGGCCAGCGGCAATTGGTGGAGATTGGTCGGGCGCTGTACGCGGGCGGGCGCGTGCTGATCCTGGATGAGCCGACCTCCGCACTCTCGCAGCCGGAAGCGGCCGCCTTGCTGGCGGTGATCCGCTCGCTCGCCGCGCGAGGCACGGCAGTGGTGTTCGTCTCGCACCGCCTCGACGAAGCGGCCAGCATCGCCGATACCGTGACGGTTCTGCGCGACGGCCGCATTGCCGGGAACTGGACGCGCGGCAGGATCGACATGCGGCAGATCACCGGGGCAATGGTAGGGGAGATGGCTCCGGCGCCCTGCCCTCGTGCCCTCGACGTCGGGGCCCAGCCGCTGGTCGCCGTGCAGGATGCGCGCGGTCCCGGACTGGGACCGCTCACGCTGGCGCTCCATCCGGGTGAGATCGTTGGCCTGGCCGGCCTTGAGGGCTCGGGCACCGACGCACTGCTGCGCGGCTTGGGCGGAGCCGCGCCGATGGAGGGACACATCGTCGTGCGCGGCCGGACGGTGCGGTTGCGCCACCCGGCCGATGCACTGCGTGCGGGTCTCGTCTACATGCCGCCGGACCGCAAGGTCGAGGGCCTATGGCTCGATCGTTCGCCGGTCTGGAACATCGCTACCGCGCCGATGCAACGCACAGCGCCCTGGAGCTGGCCTGGCTGGGCGCGGCTGCGCAGCCTCGCACGCCAACGCATGGCGCAGGTCGGCGTCCGCCTGAGTGCCGCCGAGGAGGAGGTGCGACGCCTTTCCGGTGGCAACCAACAGCGCGTGCTGTTCGCGCGCTCGATTGCACAGGCGCCGGCGGCACTGCTGCTCAGCGATCCCACGCGGGGTGTGGACGTGCGGGCAAAGGCCGAGATCCACGCGCTGATCGCCGCACTGGCTGGAAGCGGTCTGGCAATCTGTCTGACCTGCTCCGGGATCGACGAAGTGCTGGCGATCGCGCACCGCATCCTCTGCATGCGCGAAGGCCGCATCGTCGCCCAGGGCCAGAGAGCCGAGTTTGACGAGGCGCGGGTTCTTGCTTTCGTCTCTGCCGGCATGACTATGGCACACTGAGGAAATTGGCGCTGGTGGACGCGCGCGCCACCAAGGCGCGCATCGCCGGATCGTCCGCCGCGTCCTCGGCCACCAGCGCATCCATAGGCACGAAATACTCGTGCGGATGCGGAATCTGGCAGGAGACGAAACCGTTATAATGCCGCTGCTTCAGCGCGTACATCACACGCGTATCGCGCACCGGCACGATCAGCGGCACGGCGGGTTCGCGATCGAGGACGCGTGTCGCCACCCAGCGCGGCATTTTGTCGGTGGGCGAAACCGGGGCGAGCAGCCAAGGTACGGGGCATACCGCCATGAGCGATTGCGTGCTGGGCGCGAAGCGGCTGCGCTTGTCGAGCAGGTTGGACAGCGACCCGCACGCTTCGATGGCAAAGATATCCACAAAGATTTCCACTGGCGTCCCGCCGAAGCACAGCCAGAGCCCATCTGGCAGGGTGCGCAGCCGATTGCTGCCGGGCAGCTTGAGGTATGGCTGATAAAATCCCATCAAATCAGCAGGACGGCCGCGCATCCAAGCTTCGGACGCCTTTCCCGCGCGGTCCAGCCCGGGTGGGCGCTGCGGCCATGTCCGCAGTCTTGCCTGTACCAGCGCATCCAAATTCCTATACGAGTGCATTCCGTGTGGTCCCTTTGGCGAGACAGCCGACTCAATCGGCCGTCACAAGAACGCTAACGCAGGCGGGCAGAACCTCAAATACCCGTGAGCGGCAATACTTTACAGGACTCGCAGATCTGTGCAGCATCCGTAGTGAATAGGACTCGAGTCTTCGTATTTTCCACGTAAATTACTGATCAACGTTCTTCTTCAAGGGAATTAATGCTACGTTTTACTTCTCCGGCAATCGCGAGTCAAAAGAGTCACTTGGGATGTGTATTTCAGATTTCTTACCAACACAATGTGAGCGACTTTATCCACAGCCACCATGTACGACGTGAATTTTTGTCAACAAAACGAGAGGGAGCGCCGGCCGTTTGCCTGGTACTCACGTACCCGTAACGAGACTGAAGCGGATCAGTAGCGATCGGCGAGGCTCACAAAGTCACGGCGAGGGGCGCCCGTGTATATCTGACGCGGCCTGCCGATGCGCTGGGCAGGATCCTCGACCATTTCCTGCCATTGGCTGATCCAGCCCACCGTGCGTGCCACCGCAAACAGCACCGTGAACATGCTGGTCGGGAATCCCATCGCCTTCAGGATGATACCCGAATAGAAATCGACGTTCGGATACAGCTTCCGACTGGTGAAATAGTCATCCGAAAGCGCGATCCGCTCCAGTTCCACGGCCAGGTCAAGCAGCGGGTCGTCCTTTATGCCAAGTTCGTTCAGCACCTCGTGGCAAGTCTGCTCCATGATCTTCGCGCGCGGGTCGAAGTTCTTGTAGACCCGATGGCCAAAGCCCATGAGCCGGACATGGCTGTTCTTGTCCTTCACCCGCTCGATGAAGTCCGGGATGCGATCGACATGGCCGATCTCGGCCAGCATCTTCAGCACCGCCTCGTTGGCACCGCCATGCGCCGGCCCCCAGAGGCTCGCGATGCCAGCGGCGATGCAGGCGAACGGGTTGGCCCCGGTACTGCCGGCCAGCCGCACCGTGCTGGTCGATGCGTTCTGCTCGTGATCGGCGTGCAGGATCAGGATCCGATCCATCGCCCGCGCCAGCACCGGATTTACCCGGTACGGCTCGGCCGGGACCGCGTTCATCATGTACAGGAAGTTCTCGGCATAGCTGAGGTCGTTGCGCGGATACATGAACGGCTGGCCGATCGCGTATTTGTACGCCCAGGCGGCGATCGTCGGCAGCTTCGCGATCAGCCGGAAGGCGCTGATGCGGCGGCTTTCCGGGTCATCGATGTGCAGGCTGTCGTGATAGAACGCGCTCATCGCACCCACCACGCCGCACATCACCGCCATCGGATGCGCATCGCGCCGAAAGCCGTTGAAGAAGCTGCGCAGCTGCTCATGCACCATGGTGTGCCGCATGACCCCCTGCTCGAAGACGCCGCGCTGCTGCGCGTTCGGCAACTCGCCGTTCAGCAGCAGATACGCCACTTCCAGAAAGGTCGAATGTTCGGCCAGCTGCTCGATCGGATAGCCGCGATGCAGCAGCACGCCGGCGTCGCCGTCGATATAGGTGATCTTGCTGTCACAGGCGGCGGTGCCGCCGTAGCCGGGATCGAAGGTGAAGATGCCCAGTTCGCCGTAGAGCTTGCGGATATCGGCCACCGAGGGACCGAGCGTGCCCTCGATCAGCGGCAAGGTCGCCGAGCGATTGCTGCCGTCGAGCGTGATGGTGACGGAGCCGCTGCCCTGCTGGTCGCCCATGCGTCATCTCCCATATCGGGACGGCCCGATCGCCGCCACCGGAACCCGGTCCGGATGTGGCTGAATTAAGGCGATAGGCGCGATAGCGCAACCTTCGCACCCGCAGCAAAGACAGGGCCGGCCCTGCCCATGTGACGAGCAGGGCCGATGCGTTCGGACTACGCCTCGGCCCTGCTCGTCACATGGGCAAAGGCAATCCCGACCAGGCAATCCGGTTCAGTTCGGCGGATTGCCTGGCCAGGGATGTTCAGGCTCGGCCCGTCGGTATCAGGGATTGATCACCCAGGCGGGATTGGCATTGCCGCCTATGCCGTAGGTCGCGGCCGGATGGGCGTTGATCCACGCCATCGCCGCCTGTTGCGCAGCCGAGGCAGGCAACGCCCTGACGACGCTGGTTGCCGCAACGCCATAGTCCAGCGCCCAGGTGCCGGGCGGCGGCCCCAGCGGTGCGGCAGTGTTCGACGTGCCGTTCGTTGTCGTTGCCTGCTGCACTTGCGACCATGTCGTGTAGTCGGCGCTGCCGCTCGGTCCAACCTTCAGGCCGTACGACGTGGCGTTGAATGGCGAGAACACGTTTGCCGGCTGCAGGAAGCGGTTCTGCAGGAACGGCGTCATCGCCGCTAGCGCCGTCCTCGCATTTGGCACCTGCGCATGCACGGCCTGTTCCAGCACCAGTGCCAGGAAGTCGTTCTGCCAGGGCGCCCATTCGCCAGTGCCGTTGCCGTAGAACCCATCCACCCACCCAGTAAGCTGCCCCTTTTTCGGGTTTGGGGCGTCGGCAGCAATCCAGGCCAGATTGGTCTGGACTCCGCCCGCGAAATACGAGTGGAGGGCCCAGCCGTCCGGCTCCGCCAGAGAAGCCAACATGAGTTCCCGCAATGTCCAGGCGCCGGCGCGCAACTGCTGGGCGGGACCGATCACCAGCATGGAGTTGGCCGGAACACGGATGCCCCCCGGCCAGGCGGACGACACGCCAAACCCTGCCTGTGCCGCCAATTCGTCAAGATAGTGACGCCGGCCGGTCAGCAGATAGGCGACATAGGACAGCCCCGGCTGATGCGCGGTGTCGGGCGTGATGCCGCTGCCACTGATGGCAGCGGCATAGGACATGGGGGAGCAGTTCTTGCCGCCATTCCCCGCGCAGCGGTCATCCGCCCAGAACATAGGGTTCTGCGGCACCAGCACCGGCACGCCGGCCGATTGCTCGACGTGCCACGGCACGCTGCCCGCGGCGTCGGCCTGCGCCAGTGCATAGGCCGCGGCCGCGGGCGCCTGCGTCTGCAGCCAGTACCACGTCCCACAACGGCACCACGCCGATATCCTCGCGGCCGCCCGTGGTCGGCATGTACGGGGTGATGCCGCAGGGGCCGAGCGGCGCACACGATCCCTGCGCCACCTGCCCGTTCAGCGTCGATTGCGACACGCCGGGGCGGAGGGGATAGCGCGGCACCGATCCGGTGCTTTCGAGCGTCGCGATGTCATGCACGACATTGACGACCGGGGCACCCTTCGACCAGACCGTCCGATGCCAGTCGGTGAACGGCTGCTGAGAATGAATCGCCACAGGCGGCACGGTCACGGCGCCCAGCTTGATCGCAGCACTGTAGCTGACAGGGCCGCCGTGGGCGAGTGCCAGGTCATTCCCATAGGTGACATCCAGCGTGGCGCTGCCGTCCGCGTACACGCGCGCGTCGATCGTCACGTGCATGGCACCGGTGATCGGGGCATCCACCCGCGCCTCCGTCGCGATCGGCCCTTGCAACCAATAGCTAGGCTTGCCGGAGGCCAGCAGGTTCGCGACGTCGAGATGATAGTCATGGCCGCCCAAGGTCACGTCAACGGTCGCGACACCCGGCGTGAAGGAAGCGAGGCTCAGGGTCCGCCCTGGCGATGTATTGCTCAATTCGATCACCACGGGCGATATCACCCCGGCCCCGAGCGCCGGCTGCAGGAAGCTCAGCGCCGCGGTGCGCACCGAACCATCCCCCCAATGGGTGCGCTCGTCCATTTGCACGGGCGTCGTTCGCCCGAGGCCGCCGAGGGCGGCTTGCAGCGCGTGCCCGCTCGGCACGAGGCCAGGCGGGAAGACGATGCCGGTCGTGAGATAATGCGCCACGATTCCCGTCTTGCCGGGATTCTGCAGCACCATTGCAGCTACTTGGTTGGAACCGTGCAGCGGCGGCATGGGCGGGAGCGTGACCATCTGGTCGGCCCAGGCGGGAGACGCGAGGACGCAGCCCAACAGGGCCGCCTTTAACGTCCGGGTCATGGGTTTTCCAATCTTGCTGTGAAAGGCAGGCAGTCGAGGAAGGCGACGGGGGTCGGCGATCCACGCCAGAACGGCATGGCGGTCGTGAACCGCCCCAATCGAACCCGTGAGGGTTACCGAAGGGCTACCTGCTCGGAGGGCGCTCGCGTCAACTTTTCGTGTATTCGGCCCGGTTGCGTAAACTTGTGTTGACTAATGCGATGCCGCGTTCAAGCGGCGACTTGAGCGCCCTCGACCGCGGCGACGACGCCGAAACTCGCCATGATGTGCTGGGCCAGCACCTCCACGACCTGCTCGCGCGGCTCGCGGCCCTTCAGCAACAGGATGGAGCAGTCCGGCAGCAACGGCAGTGCCTCCGCCGCGGGCAGCACTCGGACGCCTTCCGGCAGCCAGGTGAGCGGCGAAACCGTCACCGCCAAGCCTGCCAGCACCGGAGCATGGGTGCCGGCCAGGGTGGCCGACGTGTAGGCGATCCGGTATCGGCGGCCGGCCTGGTCCAGTGCCCGCAACGCGGCGCGGCGCCAGCAGCAATCGCCAGCGGCCAGCGCCAGCGGCAGCGGGTCGCGACGATGCGGCGAATTGCGCTCTGCGCTGATCCATTGCAGCGGTCCACGCCACAACTCGACCTTTTCCGGCCAGGAGATCGATTCCGGACCTTCGCTGCACAGGATCACGTCCAGTTCCCCGGCGCGCAGCCGCGCGAACAGGTCGGTGCTGGGCATGCACAGCACGTCCACCTCGACCGCCGGATGACTGTCGGCGAACCGCTTTAACGCGCCCGGAAGATAGGCCAGTGCGTAGTCGTCCGGAGTGCCGAGCCGCACCGTGCCGTGTACCGTGGGCGCATGGAACGCAGTCCAGATCTCGTCATTCAAGGCCAGCAGATCGCGTGAGCGTTCCAGCAGATACTGCCCATGAGGGGTGAGCTGCACCGAGCCGCCCTTGCCGCGTTGCAGCACGCGCTTGCCCAGCATCGCCTCCAGCCGCTGCACTTGCATCGAGACGGCCGATTGGGTGCGGCCCACGCGCTCGGCGGCGCGCGTGAAGCTGCCCTCCTCCGCGATGAAGGCGAAGGCGCGCAGCAGGTCGGGGTCAATGGCGAAGGGGTGGGTCATGGCCATCAATATATGTGATTCCGACCATCAATTCAATTCGTTTCCCTTATTTCCCGCGAAACACCATTCTCCTGTGCAACATCGCAGCACAGGAGGCCACGATGACCGCACGGCAAATCACGACGCCCCTGGCCCGGATTTGGCAAGGCTTCGCACGGGCAAGGCAGAACTGGGCAACCCGCCGCGAGCTGTCGCAGCTTGACGACAGGATGCTCAAGGATCTGGGAATCTCGCGAGCCCAGGCCGCATTCGAGGTCGAGCGGCACAGCATCTGGTTTGGCAGCCCACATCACGGCGCATAGGCGACGCAGACAGGTCGGCGCATGTGTCTCACCCCGCATGCACCGACCGACCGCCTGGGCCTGTCCCATGGGCCTGCCGTGGGACCGATCAGCGCGTTCGCCCCCGGGCAGGCGTTCCGGCTGCCAGGCAACCTGTGACGCCTGGATGTTGGTCAGTCGCGCTTCTTCCATCCCCGCTCGCCCTGCTGCCAATAGGCCAGGACGTGGCCGGACGCCTTGGCTGAGCGCCAGCGTTCGCGCGCGGCCAGCAGAGCGGCTTCGTTCTTCCCGTCAAACAAATCGAACACCCGAGCAAAGACATCCAGCCGCGCGCTCGCGGCGCCACCAACCAGGAACAGGAAACGCGCGCCGTTTGGCGCCGTGTCGTCCGAATCGAGCCAGATCGGCTGCAAATCCGCATCGCCATCCTCCGGACCGCCATGCGGCAGCCAGACCGGCTCGGCGCACGCCCACAATGCCCGATCCAGCGCCGTTCGCAGCACGGCATCCGGGCAGACGACGCAAGCGCGCTCGCCCGCAGCCAGCGTCCGTCCGAGCAGCGCCGGGAGGGCCTGCTCCAGCCCGGTGCGGGTCAGGTGGTAGAAGCCGATCTCCGCCACGATCCGACGATCACGGCTCGTAATGCGCGGCGACCAGCCGATCGAGCAGCCGCACGCCGTAGCCGGAGGCGCCCTTGGAGTATAGCGGCGCGTCCTTGCTGGCCCAGGCAACGCCGGCGATATCGAGATGCGCCCAGGGTAAGTCCCCGACGAAGCGCTGCAGGAATTGCGCGGCCGTGATGGCGCCGCCGGGCCTGCCGCCCACATGCTTCATGTCGGCGATGTCGCTCTTCAGCGCCTTGTCATAGGCATCGGCCAGCGGCATCCGCCACAGCCGCTCGCCGGTCTCGCGCCCTGCCTCGGCCAGGTTCGCCGCCAGCGTGTCGTCGTTGCTGAAGCAGCCGGCCTGCTCGTGCCCGAGTGCGATGATGATCGCCCCGGTCAGTGTTGCCAGATCCACCATGAAGCGCGGCGCGAACCGCTCCCGGCAATAGTGCAGCAGATCGGCCAGCACCATGCGGCCCTCGGCGTCGGTGTTGATGATCTCGACCGTCTGGCCGGAGGCGGTGCGCACCACATCGCCCGGCCGCTGCGCCGTGCCGGAGGGCATGTTCTCGACCAGTCCCACCACGCCCACCGCATCGACGCGGGCGCGCCGTCCGGCCAGTGCCGCCATCGTGCCCACGACGGCCCCGGCGCCGGCCATGTCCCATTTCATGTCCTCCATCCCGCCGGCCGGCTTGATGCTGATGCCGCCGCTGTCGAAGGTGACGCCCTTGCCCACGAAGGCCACCGGCGGCTGAGTGCTCCCCTCGCCGCCCCCGCTCCAGCGCATCACCACCATGCGCGGCTCCTGCGCGCTGCCCTGCGCCACGCCCAGCATGGCGCCGAAGCCAAGCTCCTGAAGCTTTGCCGGGCCGAACACCTCGACATCCAGCCCGAGTTCGGCGAGTGCCTGGATCCGCGTCGCCATCTCCGTCGGCGTCAGCACGTTGGGCGGCTCGCTCACCAGATCGCGGGTGATGAACACGCCGTGCGCCAGGGCACGCAACGGCTCGAAGGCGCGCGCGGCCGCCTCGGGGTCTTCGGCGCGGACCGACAGCCGGGCCAGCAGCGGCTTGTCCTCGGGCTTCTCCCTGGTGCGGTAGCGGTCGAACCGATAGGCGCGCAGCACCATGCCCAGCGCAAGGTGCGCCGCCTGCTCGGCCGAGAGCGTGCGCGCCGCCACCGCCACCTCGGCCTCGCGCGACAGGGCCGCGGCGGCATGTCCGCCCGCCTCCTCCAGCACCAGCGGCGACAGCTCCGCCTGCTTGCCCAACCCCACCGCGACCACGCGCGACAGGCCGCCGCCCGGTGCCAGGATGGTCGCGGTCTGGCCCGGCTTGCCCTTGAACTCGGCCGCCGCCAGCGCCCGCGACACGGCGCCCCCGGTCGCGTTGTCGGCCGCCCGCAAGGCCGGACTGTCCAGCGCGCCCTCGAAGAACGGCAGCAGGAACGCGCCGGAGGTCGGCGGAGCGGGGGAAACGAAGGCCACATCCAGCATGAACGGCTCCGAAGCGAAGGGCGGGGGCGGAAGTGTAGCAGCGACTTCACGCCGCGCTACGCCGCGGCCGCTAGGCAGCCATCCCGACCGCCGGTATGAGGCGCGCATGGACGATGCAGCCCTGCTCCACCTCGCCGCCGACCTCGCCCGCCAGGCCGGCGCCATGATCCTGGCCGTGCGCGCTCGCGGCTTCGACACGCGGCACAAGACCGACGCCTCGCCCGTGACGGAGGCCGACCATGCCAGCGAGGCGCTGATCGTCGAGGCGCTGCGCCGCGCGGCACCCGACATCCCCGTGGTCGCCGAGGAGGAGATCGCCGCCGGCCACGTCGCCGCCGCCGCGCCGCAATTCTGGCTGGTCGATCCGCTGGACGGCACCCGCGAATTCGCCGCCGGCCGCGACGATTTCGCGGTCTGCATCGGCCTGATCCGCGACGGGCGCCCGGCGCTGGGCGTGGTGGGCGTGCCGGCGCAGGGCGAGCTGTTCGGCGGCATCGTCGGGCGCGGCGCCTGGAAGCGCAGCACGGTGGGCGAGCGTGCCATCGCGGCGCGACACGCGCCGGCGGAAGGCGCGACGGTGATTGCCAGCCGCAGCCACGCCAATGACGAACGGATGACCGAGTTCCTGGCGGGGCGCCAGGTGGCGGCGGTGGTCAATGCTGGCTCGGCGCTGAAGTTCTGCCGCCTGGCCGAGGGTGCCGCCGACCTCTACCCGCGCTTCGGCCGGACGATGGAATGGGATACGGCAGCCCCGCAGGCGGTGCTGGAGGCGGCGGGCGGTGCGGTGCGCACGCTGGACGGTGCGGCCCTGCGCTATGGCAAGCCGGGCTGGGACAACCCCCACTTCATCTGCACGGGCCTGGATTGACGCGGCTTCTCGCGGCCGACCCGGCCGGTATTGCCGAAGCGGCTTCGCTGCTGCGATCCGGTGCCTTGGTCGCGTTCGGCACTGAGACGGTGTACGGCCTGGGCGCGGACGCCACCGATGCGATGGCGGTGGCGCGCGTCTTCGAGGCCAAGGGAAGACCGCGCTTCAACCCGCTGATCTGCCATTTCCCGACGCCCGAGGCGGCCTGGGAGCATGTCGAGCCCTCCGCGCTCGCCCGGCTGCTCGCGGAGCGGTTCTGGCCGGGGCCGCTGACTTTGGTGCTGCGGCGGCGGGCGGACAGCCCGGTGTCGCTGCTGGCGGCGGCGGCGCTGGACACGCTGGCGGTGCGGGTGCCGGCGCATCCGGCGGCGCTGGCGCTGCTGCGCGAAGTGGGGCGACCGCTGGCGGCCCCTTCGGCCAATCCCTCCGGCCGGGTCAGCCCGACCACGGCCGCGCACGTGCTGGACGGGCTGGCGGGACGCATTGCGGCGGTGCTGGATTGCGGCCCCTGTCCTGTCGGCGTGGAATCGACGGTGCTGGACGCCACCGCCGAGCAGCCGGTGCTGCTGCGGCCGGGCGGAGTGACGCGCGAGGCGATCGAGGCGGCGGCAGGGCCGGTGATCCACTGCCCGACGAGGCGGGCGCGACCCGCTCGCCCGGAATGCTGGCGTCGCACTATGCGCCCGGCTGCCGGTGCGCCTCGGTGCGCGCACGGTGGCGGAAGATGAGGCGCTGCTGGCCTTCGGGCCGCCCTTGGCCGGCGCCGGCGCGGTGTTCCAGTTGAGCGAGCGCTCCGATCTGGTCGAGGCGGCGGCGCGCCTGTTCGATGGGCTGCGCACGCTGGATGCGAGCGGCCGGCGCCGCACCGCCGTGATGCCGGTGCCGGAGACGGGGCTGGGTGCGGCGATCAACGACCGGCTGCGAAGGGCGGCGGCGGGGCGGTAACGCCTTCGGCTCACAAGCCACGGGGGAGATTTGCACCTGCACCGCGACGAACCCAGGCGGTAACGCTTGCAACAGTCCGATTGTCTGACATAGCATACTTTCAACACGCGGCAAGCGGCGCGCCCGCATACCAAGGAGGAACTCGGGATGGACACTCGACGCGCATTGATGAAGGCGAGCATCTCGCTTGCCGTCGCATCGGCAACGGTCGGCTATCTCACGACAGCGGCCGAGGCCGAAGGCAGCCAGATCCTCTCCGCGGTGCAGAAGCGTGGAACGCTGCGGGTCGCGACCCTGCAGGGCAACCCACCCTACAGCGCGTTCCTGCCGAACGGCCAGCCAACCGGATATGATGTCGATATCGCTCGCGCGCTGGCGGGCGCGCTCAAGGTCACCCCGGACTTCCTCATCGTTGACAGTCCCGGCCGCATCACCGCCTTGCAGACGGGAAAGGCGGATGTTGCGGTTGCGAGCTTCACCAACACGGTCGAGCGTTCCACCGCGATAGCCTTCACCAGACCGTACCTGATCGTCGGTTCCATCTTCATGGTCCGAAAGGATTCGCCGCTGCAAACGGTCGCGCAACTGAATGCTCCGGGTGTGAAGATCGGCGTTCCGCGCGGCGGCACGTCCGGTACGACCGCCGCCAAGATCGCGCCAAAGGCGCAGGTCATCGCCTTCGATTCGCCCAATGATGCGTTCCTGGCCCTCCGCTCCGGCCAGGTCGATACTCAGCTCCAGGACAGCCTGCAGAATGCCCTGCTGATTTCCAAGCAAGGCGCCTCGTTCCGGAATTTGCCGGGAGACTGGTCATATGAGGAGATTTGTATCGGGCTGCCTGCTGGCGATTTCGATTGGTGGCGCATCGTGGACACGTTCGTACGGCAGCTAAATGACTCCGGAGACAACGCGAAGCTGTTTGAAAAGGCATTCGGCTTCAAGATGCCGCCGCTGCACCAGGACTGATTTTACAATGGGAGCGGCGACGGTGTGACGTTCCAGGCCAATGTACCAGTTCAACCTTGCGGCTATCACGCCTTATTTCCGGAGCCTCCCAACCGCAGTCTCCGTCACACTTGAAATCAGCGCCATCGCGCTGCTCGCGAGCACCCTGCTTGGACTGGTGCTCGCGAAGGCGCGAATGCGTGGGGGGCCCGTGGTTGGCCCTGCGGTACGGGTCTATATCGAAGTCTTCCGGAACGTCCCGCTATTGATCCTGCTTTATGTCTGCTTCTTTGGGCTGGCGCAGATTGGGTTGCGGCTGTCCGGGTTCTGGGCCGCCGTCCTTGCATTGATCCTGAACTCCACCGCGTATCTGGCCGAGATTTTCCGTGCAGGCTACGCGACGATTGTCCGGGGGCAGCGCGAGGCGGCATTGTCGCTCGGCCTGCATAGGCTTCAAACGGAACTCTTCGTTGTCCTGCCTCAGGTCGTCCGGGCGATCATCCCTACCTACGCCAATCAATGCGTAGGTGTACTCTTGGATCCTCCATCGCGGCGGTGATCGGCGTTCACGACATGACCGACTGGATGCTCGCTTCCGGATCCTCGTCATTTCGGTATATGGAAACCTTTCTTGTCGCCGCGCTCATCTATATCGTTTTGTGCCAGGCGGTCGCGGCGATGGCCACCATGTATGATCGGCGGCTCTCCCGCCTCCGCCGGGTCTAGGGTCGGACGTGTTTGCAACCGGCAATGTCTGGACCTACTGGCCCGTGTTCATCCGTGGCCTTGGGATGACGCTGTTACTGAGCGCCATCGCCCTTGCCGCGGGATTGCTGCTCGGATTCTGCCTTGGATTGACCCGCTGCTACGGCCCGCGCCTGCTGCGCCTCGGCTGCGCGGCTTTCACGGAGGCGTTCAGGTCAATCCCGCCCCTGCTCCTTTTCTTCGGGGCATATTACGGCCTCAGCTATGCCACCGGCGTCAGTCTCTCACCGTTCCAGGCCGCCATCGTCGCGATGACGATGGAGACGGGCGCGCTCATGTCCGAAGCGGTGCGAAGCGCCTTCCGCAGCGTGGGGCCGGGACAGGGGGACGCGGCGAGTGCGTTGGGGCTCGGGTTCTGGGCCACACAGATCACCGTCGTGGCCCCGCAGGCGATACGTGTTCTCGTTCCGCCGGCCGTCGGCGTGTACGTCGCGGTCATCAAGGACAGCTCCTTCGCTTCCGTAGTCGGGCTCATGGAGCTTTCCGGGAGCGGGACGCTGGTTCGGCAGACCGTCGGCGATAGTCTGCTGACATTTTCGCTCGTGGCCGGCCTCTACCTTCTGCTCAACTTCTCCATTTCGACTGTCGGTGCCGCGCTCGAAAGGCAATTCGCGTTCGTGACATGAGAGAGAACCGCCCCGGCAGCACGGGACGCCAAGGCCCCTACCTTCGGTCAGCAATCCAGGCTAAGCTTGGCGTCGCCCAACCATCCGGGCACGGTGGGCGATGGCTTGTGGCCGCCGCGACTCTGAGGCCCGAAGCGCACAGTTCTGTGACTCGATGCGGGAGACGCCACAATGGCGAACATCGTCCGGGCCACTCTCACCTTCGTCCTGGCCAACTACGCGCTGGCCTTTTTTGTGGTTGGCCTGATCTTTTCCGCGGTGGCTCTCCTGCGTTCGGCCGGGCCGCTTGGACGGGCGATCGTCGTTGAGAAGCTGATTGCGTGGTATGTGTTCTGGGCGGTTGGGGTCTACTTCCTTTACAACTTTGTCATGCACGGCGCCTTTGGCCGGATATCCGCGGCCTATATCGGCTGGCCGGACAGTCCGTTTCAGTTCGAGGTCGCCACGGCCAGCCTGGGTTTCGCGGCCGTAGGCTTTCTGGCCGCATTCAAAAGCTTCGACCTGCGCCTGGCGGCCATCCTCGGCCCTGCAATCTTCCAGCTTGGCGCCGCTGTTGGACATGTCTATCAGATGGTAGCAACGCATAATTTCGCGCCGGGCAATGCCGGGATCATCTTCTACATGGACTTCATCATTCCCCTGTTCGGCTTGTTCTTATTGTCTCTCCAGAACAGTCATAGAAGTCTTCGCACAGAGACCGTGCCGATATCCAGCTGACGACGCGAGCCGGAAAGTTACGCTCCCGCCGCGCCCAGCCCTCGCCTCTACCCCGGTAAGCCCGGCGATATCTTCCGCCGTTTGCGGCGCGTGCCGCCCGACAAGATCGCCGAGAGCGGTTGCCTTTATGGGGTATGCGGATGCCTCGCCTGCCAGCGCAGCATCTCGCCAATCTCCTTCTCCTGCGCCGAAACGATGTCTCTCGCCATCCGGCGCAACACGGGATCTTTCCCGTACTGCAGCTCGATGCGCGCCATATCGATGGCGCCCTGATGATGAGGCATCATCATTGCAACGAAGTCCTGATCGGGGTTGCCGGTCATCGGGGCACTGCTCATGGCCCGGTTCATCTTCTCCATCCCGGCCGTCATGGCGCGGTCGGCAGGACCGGCGGCAGCCATTCCAGGCATCGGCTGCATCGGCGCGGGCGAGGCTGATCCGCTGCTTGCGGGTTGCTGCGCGAGAGTCGGCGCCACGAGCAGCGAGACGCCCATAGCCAGGGACAGAGCGCGGCTGAACAGATGCATGAGCATGTCTCCTCAGTGATGATGGTGATGAGCGTGCGCGTGACGCTCGCCAGCGGCGTGCTGCGTCGGGTGCCGCCGCGCGCAAGCATGAACAGCACGACCGCAACCAACCCAAACACGACGTTCAGCCAGAACGTGTAGTTCAGCGAGAACCGCACCATCTCGGCCTGCACGTCCGGGCGCCGCAGCGGAATCCAGCCCAGCGCATTGAACGCCACATCCATGATCAGCGCCGAGGACGACCATCGTCGCGTAGAACACGGCGGCGATATAGGCCGCCATCTTCCAACCGTAGTAGCGGCGGTACACATCCAGCAGCGGCAGCACGATCAGATCGGCGTACAGGAACGCGAGCACGCCGCCGAAACTGACGCCCGAACCCCACAGCACCGCCGCCATCGGCACGTTGCCGATCGAGCAGACGAAGGACAGCACCGCCACGATCGGGCCCAGCAGCGCATTGGCCGGCACCTGTACCCAGGGACTCGCGCCCTTGACGAACAGCGCCTGCCACACGCCGGTCGGCACGAACACCGACAGCGCGCCGGCGATCAGGAAGCCCAGCAGCAGATCCTTCCACAGCATGGACCAATCCATCGTGAAGTTCCGCGCGACCTGCACCCAGGTCTCACGGCGTGCCAGCTTCTCCGCCAAGGTGCCGCCAGCCTCGGCGGTATCGCCGTGCTCATGCCCGACGCCCGGCTCCGGATGGTGCCGCGCCGCCTCGACCAGTCGCGCCGGATAGGTCAGGCGCACCAGCAGGCTCAGGATCACCACCAGCACGACGCCGCCGATCCACTCGCCGGCGGTGAACTGCCAGCCCATCAGCAGGTACAGCACGATCCCCAGTTCGATCACGAGATTGGTCGAGGCGAACACATAGGCGAGGCTCGGGATCAGCGCCGCACCCTTCTTGAACAGGGTCCGACCGACCGCGACGGAGGCATAGGAACAACTCGAACTCGCCGCACCCGCGACAGTCGCCAGCGCGATCTCGCGCACGCCCGCGCGGCCGAGGGCTGCGGTCATCGCGCGGCCGCTGACGACGGCTTGCAAGATGGCCGAGATGGCGAAGCCCAGCACCAGGCTCCAGCCCACCTGCCAGAACATGCCCACGGCCATGAGCAGCGCCTGGCCGAGCGCGGGAGCAGATCGCTCATGAACATGCCTCGCCCGAACGAAAGGCCGTCACCGTGAACCCTGCCATCGTGGGAAGGTCAAGGCGATTCGCCGTTCGCCATCCTCCCCACCATCGCCGTCGTGCTATGCCCTGGCTCCAGCGGGATCAGCCGCACCGTGCCGCCATACGCGCGCACGATATCGCCCCCCACCACCTGCTCCATCGTGTAGTCGGCGCCCTTGAACAGCACGTCCGGCAGCAGGGCCGAGATCAGCTCCTCCGGCGTATCCTGGTCGAACAGCACCACCAGATCGGCGGGCGCCATGCCGGCCATGACCAGTGCGCGCGCCGCCTCGCTCTGCACCGGCCGCCCCGCCCCCTTCAGCCGGCGCACCGAGGCGTCGGTGTTGAGCGCCACTACCAGCCGGTCGCAGGCGGCGCGAGCAGCCGCCAGCAGACGAACATGACCGGGGTGGATCAGGTCGAAGCAGCCATTGGTGAAGCCGACGCGAAGCCCTGCCTCCCGCCACGCCGCGACGCGCGCCCGCGCCTCGGGCCAGGCGGCGATCTTGCCGTCGAGCGATTCCAGCTGCTCGTGGCGAAGTGCCGCCGCGAGTTCAGCGCGCGTCACCGTCGCCGTGCCCGGTTTGCCGACCACGATCCCGGCCGCGACATTGGCCAGCATCGCCGCCTCCGGCAGACCAGCGCCGGCGGCCAGCGCCAGTGCGAAGGCAGCAACCAGCGTGTCGCCGGCGCCCGATACGTCGGCCACCGCCTGCGCATGGGTGGGCAGATGCAGCGGCGCCTGATCATGCCGCACAAGTGTCAGGCCGCGATCCGAGCGCGTGACCAGCACCGCCTCGGCCCCCGCCTGGACCAGCGCGCGCCGGCCGGCCTCGGCCACCTGCTCGTCGTCAGTGCCTTCGACCCCGGTCGCTCGCGCCGCCTCGGCCTGGTTGGGCGTGAGAACGGTGACGCCGCGATAGGCGGCGAACTCGGCCCGCTTCGGATCGGCGATCACCGGAATGCCGCGCGACCGCGCCAGGGCGATGGCCTGTTGCAGCACCGCATCGGACAGCACCCCCTTCGCGTAGTCGGACAGCACGACGACGGAGCCGCTCATCCAGCGCGGCGCGGAATGACTCCAGCAGCGGCGCGGCACAGGCTTGCGGGAGCGGCAATTCCTCGTCCAGCCGCAACAATTGCTGCCCGTGGCTGACGAAACGGGTCTTGACCGTCGAGGGCCAATGCGGCGCGCGCACCAAGGCCGTCTCGATTCCACCCGAGGATGACGCCAGTGCGTCGATCTCCGCCGCTGCCGCATCGGCGCCGACGGCCCCCACCAGCACCGCGCGTGCGCCCAGCGAGGCGACGTTGCGCGCGACGTTGGCGGCCCCTCCCAGCACCGCGTAGCCGCCGGAGCGCCGCAGTACCGGGATCGGCGCCTCGGGCGAGATGCGGCGCACCTCGCCCTCGACGTAGCGATCGAGCATCACGTCGCCCAGCACCACCACACGGCCCGAGGCCAGAAGGGTCAGCAGGCCGGCAAGTGTTTCGGGCATGGGACCGGCAGTACAGGCCCGACTGGAATGACGCAACAAGGCCGCACAGGCCATCCGCGGGAATCCCGGATATGGTCGCGGGCTCGACCGAAGCCCGGGAGGCCGTCGATGACGTGGACTGATTCCGCCAAGGCCCTGCTTTGGACCGTGTTCATGGGCGCGCTGCTGTTCCTGTCCGGGGGCACGCTGGCCTGGCGCGGCGCCTGGGTCTTCATGGCGGAGTTCGTCCTGTGCAGCCTCGCCATCACGGCATGGCTCGCGTGGCGCGATCCCGGACTGCTCAAGGAGCGCATGGGCGGCGTGTTCCAGCAGGGTCAGGCGTTCTGGGACAAGGTGTTCATGGGCCTTGTCATCGTCGTCTGGCACGGCTGGCTGGTTCTGATGGCGCTAGATGCCAAGCGCTGGCGCCTCTCGCATGTACCGCAACGCGCTAAGGGATGCGGGCGCCGTGCTGGTCCCGGTCGGCTTCTTCATCGTCTGGCTTGCGTTCCGCGAGAACTCGTTCGCGGCACCGGTGGTCAGGATTCAGGCGGAGCGCGGACAGAGGGTGATCAGCACCGGCCCGTACCGGATCGTGCGCCATCCGATGTACGCGGGTGCGACGGTCTACATGATCGGAATGCCCTTGTTGCTCGGATCATGGCTCGGGCTGCTGGTGCTGCCGCTGATCATTGGCACTCTCGCCATTCGCATCTTCGTCGAAGAAGCCACGCTGCGCAAAGGTCTTGCCGGTTACGGCGACTATGCGGCGCGCGTGCGCTACCGCCTCATCCCCGGCGTCTGGTAGAGAGACCGAAAAGTCGCCGCCTATCGTTCCACGACCAGATTTGTCAGCGGTTTGCTGCAACAGATCAGCACCAGCCCCGCGTCGATCTCGCGCTGGCGGATGCCGCCCTGGTGGTGCATGTCCACGCGGCCCGAGACCAGCCGGCACTTGCAGGTGCCGCACATGCCCTTGGTGCAGGAGCTCGGCAGCTTCAACCCGGCAGCGCGCGCGGCGTCGAGCACGAAGGTTTCCGCTCCGCACTCGACAGTGCGGCGACTCTTGGTGAACTCGACATGGAACGAGGCCGGCGCCTGTTCCTGCTCCAGACCTCGGCCGCCACGTGCGGCTGCTCCACGGCAAGGGTGGCGAAGTCGAAGCTCTCCTGATGGTAGCGCGCCATCGGGTACTCGGCGGCACCCAGGATCGAGCGCACCGACGCCATGTACGGTGCCGGACCGCAGCAAAGCACCTCGCGCTGCATCAGGTCCGGCGCGATCAGTTCCAGCATCGGCAATGACAGCCGGCCACGATAGCCCTGCCAGGTCTCGCCGGCCGAATCCGTCTCGCAGATCGCCACAGGACGGAAGTGCTTGTTGCGCGCCGCCATCATATGCTGCTCGGTGCGGAAGATGATGTCGGCCGGGCTGCGCGCGCTATGCACGAATAGGATGTCGGCATCGGCCGCCAGATCGAGCGCGGCCCGCGCCATGCTCATCACCGGCGTGATGCCGCTGCCGCCGGACAGCATCAGGTATTTGTCCGCCTCATGCAGGCTGTTGGAAAACTCGCCGGCGGGTCCGCCCACCTGCACGCGCGTCCCCGGCCGCAGTGTCGCGTGCAGCCAGGGTGTCAGGGCGCCGCCCGGCACGCGCTTGGAGGTGATCTGCACCCGATCCGGGCGCGTCGGCGGCGAGGCAATCGTGTAGCAGCGGTTGATCTCCGCCCCGTCCACGACGAAGGTGTAGGTGAGGAATTGGCCGGCCAGGAAATCGAAGCGCCGCGGCGGATCGGCGGCGAAGGTGAAGGTCTTTACGTCATGCGTCTCGTCATGCACGGCAATGCAGACGAGCGAGTCGTCCTTTTCGGGATTCCAGACGGGAATCATGGCCAGTCCCTCGCCGCCTGCGCCAGCAGCCCCTGCACGTAGCTCGCGAAGCTGCGCCAGACCTCGATCCGCCACGCGGACGGGCCAGTGCGCCACAGCACGATCTCTGCTTTGCCGAACAAGGTGCGCGTGCAGCCTCCGGCCCGAACCTGTCCAGATCCAGCGGGCAACCAGCGGCGAGCATGGTCTCGCTGCCCGGGCCGCCGAGCATCAGCGCGATCTGCCGGCCGCTGACATCGACGACAATCCCCGCATCGGGTGCGGCAGTCCCGGCCGGTGCCAGCAACAGCAGTTCGTCCGGTCCCAGCCACAGCGCCGCGCGACTGTCCGCCTCGGTCGCGCGCAGCACGCCGGGCTGTGCCACCCCGAAGCTGGCGCAGCCCGCCGCCAGCATCTCTGCATCGCCCCGCAGGCTGTAACGCGCACAATCGGGCAGGATCGCGAATTCAGCCATCGAGCCGCACTCCCTGCGGATCGTAGAACACCGGCGCCACCACACGCACCGCGATGGTGCGGTCGGGCATCGGCACGTGCAGCGTCGCACCCTCGCGCGCGCGGCCGCCGGAGACCATTGCCAGCGCGATCGAACGGTCCAGCGCAGGGCTGTGATAGGCGCTGGTGACATGGCCGATCATGGTCATGGGAATCGGCTGCGCCGGGTCGGCCACGATCTGCGCCCCCTCGTCTAGCACCAGCGCCGGATCGTCGGTCAACAGTCCCACCAATTGCTTGCGCGCCGGGTCGGCCATCGACGCACGAGCAAGCGAACGCTTGCCCACGAAATCGGGCTTGTTGCGGCCCACCGCCCAGGACAGGCCGGCATCGTCCGGCGTCGCCGTGCCGTCGGTTTCCTGGCCCACAATGATGTAGCCCTTCTCGGCGCGCATCACGTGCATCGCCTCGGTACCGTACGGCACCGCGCCGCCGGCGATCGCCGCATCCCACACGGCGGGCGCGTGATCGGGCGGCACGTTCATCTCGAAGCCGAGTTCGCCGGTGAAGCTGACACGCCACACCCGCGCCGGCCGGCCCAGGACATTCGCCTCGCGCACGCTCATGTGCGGCATTGACAGATCAGCGTCGGTCAGCGGCGCCACGATATCGCGCGCACGCGGCCCCTGCACGGCCACGGTAGCGTATTGCTCGGTGATCGAGGTCAGCCACACGCGCAGCTCGGGGAACTCGGTCTGCCTGTAGTCCTCCATCCCGGCCAGCACGCGCGCGGCGCCGCCGGTGGTAGTGGTAAGGTGGAAGCGATCGTCGGCAAGGCGGGCCACGATGCCGTCATCGAGCACGAACCCATCCTCGCGCAGCAGGACGCCGTAGCGCGCCCGGCCAACACCAAGCTTGCGCATGGGATTGGTGTACATGCGATCGAGGAACTCGGCGGCATCCGGCCCGACGACTTCGATCTTGCCGAGTGTCGAGGCATCGAACACCCCGGCGCCGGCGCGGGTGGCGCGGCACTCGCGCAGCACCGCCGCGTGCATGTCCTCACCCGGGTGCGGGAAGTAGCGTGCGCGCTTCCACTGGCCGACATCCTCGAACACCGCCCCGGCCGCGGCAGCGCGCGCGTGCAGCGGCGTCGTGCGCACCGGATCGAACAGCTCGCCGCGCGACGTGCCGGCCAGCACGCCGAAGCTGGTCGGCGTGTACGGCATGCGGAACGTGGTCAGTCCCACCTGCGGCGTCGGCACCCCCAACGTGGCCGAGACGATCGCCAGCGCGTTCAGGTTCGATGTCTTGCCCTGATCGGTGGCCATGCCCGTGGTGGTGTAGCGCTTGACATGCTCGATCGAGCGGAACCCCTCGCGGGCCGCGAGCTTGATGTCCTTCGCCGTCACGTCGTTCTGGAAATCGACGAACGCCTTGCCGGGCGCTGCCTCCGGCGGTGGTGGCGACAAGACCATCGGCGGCAGTCCGGCGGCGGGAAGACGCCGGGCCACGCCCCCGGCGGCAAATCCCTCCGCGAGTGCGTGCTCCAGCCCGAACGTGCCGTTGCAGGCACCGACGCAGCGCGTGCGCTCGGCCGGCTCGCCGGGCAGGAATGTGCCGGAATCGGCTTCATATCGCAGCTTGCCGCGCGACTGGCTGAACAGGTGGACGCTCGGCGTGAAGCCGCCGCCCATCAGCAACAGATCGCAGGCGACGGTCTGCCCATCCGAGAGTGTCACGCCGGAGATCCGCAGCCGCCCGCGCGTGGCCGTGACAGTCGTGGCCTGATGGATGCTGATACCCGCCGCCCGCGCCTGCTGCACCAGCGCGCCGTCCGCCGCTCGACGGAGATCGGCAATCGCCTCCACCCGCGCGCCCGCCGCCTGCAAGGCGAGGACGGCCGCATAGGTGCTGTCATGCGCGGCGGCAACCACGATACGACGCCCTGGCAGCGTGGCATATCGCTCGGCATAGATACGCGCCGCATCGGCCAGCATCACGCCGGGCCGGTCGTTGCCGGGAAACACCAGCGGCCGCTCGATGGCGCCGGCAGCCAGCACCACCGTCTGCGCGCGCACCTGCCACAGCCGCTCGCGCGGGCGGTCTCCCGGTGCTGGCAGATGATCCGTGCAACGTTCGGCGAGACCCACCAGATTGTGTGGGAAGTAACCGAAGGCGGTGGTGCGCGGCAGCAGCACGATGCCAGCGCGCCTCAGCTCGGCCAATGTGGCGTTCAGCCATTCGCTAGCCGGCTGGCCGCCGATGGTCGCGCCTTGCGCTGCCAGCAGGCTGCCGCCCAGCTCGTTCTGCTCGTCGCAGAGGATCACCCGCACCCCGCGGGAGGCAGCCGCAAGCGCGGCAGCAAGACCAGCAGGGCCCGCTCCCACCACCAGCACCTCGCAATGCGCAAAGCGCGTCGCGTAGCGGTCGGCATCGGGTCGGCTGGGCGCGCCGCCCAGCCCGGCGGCGCGGCGGATCGCCGGCTCATAGACGCGATGCCACCAGCTGCGCGGCCACATGAAGGTCTTGTAGTAGAACCCGGCCGGCAGCAGGGGCGAGAGCAGATCGTTGATGGCGCCTCGATCGAAACGCAGCGACGGGTTGCGGTTCTGGCTCTCGGCACTCAGGCCGTCATACAGCTCGACCGTGGTGGCGCGCAGGTTCGGCGTGTCGCGCACCCGCACCAGCGCGTTCGGCTCGTCCGAGCCGGCGGCCAGGATGCCGCGGGGGCGATGATACTTGAAGCTGCGCCCGACCAGATGCACGTCGTTGGCGAGCAGTGCGGAGGCCAGCGTGTCGCCGGCAAACCCCTGCATCGTGCGCCCGTCGAAACTGAAAGAGAGCGGCCGGGCGCGGTCGATGCGCCCGCCGGATGCGAGGCGCATCAGGGCAACTCCGGGCGAGGCTCGCCCACCTTGTAGATCGCCAGGAACCGATCGGTGGTGGTGTCGCGCAGCGCGTTGAAGAAGCGTTGGCAGCCATGCGCGTGCCGCCACCGCTCGGCGTGCACGCCCTTCGGGTTACTGCGCCCGTACAGATAGTCGCCCCACGCATCGTCGTTCCGCGCCGGGTCGCGCGCCAGATGGGCCTCGCCGGCATGGGCGAACTCGATCTCGTTGCGCGGGCCGCAATACGGGCAGTCGATCAGCAGCATGCAGCCCTCTAATGCGCAACGGCGGCCGCGGCGGCTTCGTCGATCAGGTGACCGTCACGGAACCGCTCGATGGTGAAAGGCGCGTTGATCGGATGTGGCGCGTCGCGGGCGATGGTATGGGCGAAGACGTGGGCGCTGCCCGGCGTCGCCTTGAAGCCGCCGGTGCCCCAGCCGCAATTCACGTACAATCCTGGCACCGAGGTCCGGGCCACGATCGGCGAACGGTCCGGCGTCACATCGACGATGCCGCCCCAGTTGCGCAGCATGCGCATGCGCCGGAACTGCGGGAACAGCTCGCAGATCGCATCGAGCGTGTGCGTGGTCACATGCAGCCCGCCGCGTTGCGTGTAGCTGGTATAGGCGTCGGTGCCAGCGCCGATCACCAGCTCGCCCTTGTCGGACTGGCTGATATAGGCGTGGATCGTGTTGCTCATCACCACGCAGGGCACCACCGGCTTGATCGGCTCGCTCACCAGCGCCTGCAACGGATAGCTTTCCAGCGGCAGCCGCAACCCGGCCATGTTCATCAGCACGCTGGTATGCCCGGCCGCCACCACGCCGATCTTGGGTGCGGCGATCCAGCCGCGCGTGGTCTCCACGCCCTGCACCGCGCCGTTATGGCCGCGGCGGATGCCCGTGACCTCGCAGTTCTGCACGATGTCCACGCCAAGCGAGTCCGCCGCCCGCGCATAGCCCCAGGCCACCGCGTCGTGCCTCGCCGTGCCGCCGCGCCGTTGCAAGGCGGCGCCCAGCACCGGATAGCGCATCCCGGGGGCGATATTCAGCGGCGGGCAGAATGCCTTCACCTGCTCGGGCGTCAGCCACTCATTGTCCACGCCGTTCAGTCGATTGGCATGGACGTGCCGCTTGAACACCTGCACGTCATGGACGGTGTGAGCCAGCATCATGACGCCGCGCTGGCTGAACATGACGTTGTAGTTCAGCGTCTGGCTCAGCGTCTGCCACAGCTTCACGGCGTGGTCATAGATCCGGGCGCTCTCGTCGAACAGGTAGTTGGACCGGATGATGGTGGTATTGCGCCCGGTATTGCCGCCGCCGATCCAGCCACGCTCCAGCACCGCGATGTTGCACATCCCGTGCTGGGCCGCGAGGTAGAAGGCAGTGCCCAGCCCGTGCCCGCCGCCGCCCACGATCACCGCGTCATAGCTGGGCTTGGGGGCGGCATCGCGCCATTGCGGTCGCCAGCCGGCATGGCCGGAGGCCGCATGGCGCAGGAGCGAGAGAGCGGAGAAGCGCTGCATCCGGCCCATCATAGTGGTAGTGGTGCGGCGCGAAAGGGCCTTCCGGCCATGCCAAAAGAGGATGCCACCATGTTTGACACTCCGAAGCTGCCTGTCCACGACGATGCCTGACCGCTACCTTTACTTTGTCTGGGGCGGCGTTTTCGCCGATCCCGGCTTTCGCGACCTCGAACCCGGCGCCGAAGAATGCCACGGGCCGTTCCACGATGAGGCCACGGCCAATCGCGTCTGGTCCGAGGCGATGCGTCGCAACATCGACATCGCCCAGCACCGGCTGTTCGTCCTCTCGGTGCCCCACCCCGGCGGCTGAGTCGCATCGAAAAAAGGAACAGTGCCATGCACCGCCCCGGCGCCGCTGGAAAGCTCGCGGCTCGGGGTGCAGATTGACCGGATGAACGCCGTCCCCCCGGTTGCCACGACCGACCCGCTGCTTCAGCCTTACCAACTGAAGCATCTCACCTTGCGCAACCGGGTGATGAGCACCTCGCACGAGCCGTTCTACTCCGAAGACGGGATGCCCAAGGACCGCTATCGCCTGTACCATGTGGAAAAGGCCCGCGGCGGCGTGGCACTCACCATGACCGCCGGTTCCGCCGTCGTTTCGCCCGACAGCCCGCCAGTGTTCGGCAACCTGCTCGCCTACAAGGACGAGATCGTGGGCTGGATGCGGCGCCTGTCCGACGAGTGCCACGAGCATGGATCGGCGGTGATGATCCAGCTTACCCATATGGGCCGACGCACCGCCTGGAACAAAGCCGACTGGCTCCCGGTTCTGGCCCCCTCGCCGGTGCGTGAGCCGGCGCATCGCTCCTTCCCCAAGGCGATGGAGAACTGGGACATCGACCGCGTGGTGGCCGATTATGCCGCAGCGGCCCAGCGGATGCATGCCGCCGGGCTGGACGGGCTGGAAATCAATGCCTACGGCCACCTGCCCGACCAGTTCTGGTCACCCGCCACCAACAAGCGCGAGGATGCGTTCGGCGGCGATCTCGACGCCCGCATGGCGTTTTCGGTGCGGGTGCTGGAGGCCATGCGCGCGGCGGTCGGCCCGCGGTTCCTCCTCGGCGTCCGCATGGTCGCGGACGAGGACTGGGAAATCGGTCTGTCGCGGCAGGACGGCATGGAGATCGCCCGCCGCTTCGCGCGCGGCGGCGTGGTCGATTTCCTCAACATCATTCGCGGGCATATCGAGACCGATAACGCCATCGTCAACGTCATCCCGATCGCCGGGATGCGCTCGGCGCCGCATCTGGATTTCGCGGGCGAGGTGCGTCAGGCCGCCGGCATCGCCACCTTCCACGCGGCGCGCATTAACGACGTGGCGACCGCCCGGCACGCGATCGCCGCGGGCAAGCTGGACATGGTCGGCATGACCCGCGCGCTGATCGCCGACCCGCATATCGTGCGCAAGGTGATCGCCCGCGAGGAGGACAGCATCCGCCCCTGCGTCGGCGCCAGCTACTGCATCGACCGCATCTATGAGGGCAACGAGGCGCTGTGCGTCCACAATCCCGCCACCGGCCGCGAGGCCAGCCTGCCGCACACGATCGCGCGCAGCGATGGCCCGGCGCGGCGGGTTGTTGTGGTCGGCGCCGGACCGGCCGGGCTGGAGGCGGCGCGGGTCGCCGCCGAGCGCGGCCACAAAGTCGTGCTGTTCGAGGCCACGGAGCGCGCGGGCGGCCAGATCCTGCTGGCGGTGCGCAACCCGCGCCGCAAGGAACTGATCGGCATCGTCGATTGGCGACTGGCGCAGCTTGAGCGTCTTGGCGCGGAGATGCGCTTTGCCACCTACGCCGAGGCGGACACGGTGCTCGCGGAGAATCCGGACGTCGTCATCATCGCCACCGGCGGGATGCCCAATACCGACGTGCTGGAGAGCGGCGGCGAGCTGGTCGTCTCCTCCTGGGACATCGCCAGCGGCGAGGTGAAGCCGGCGCCGCGCGCGCTGGTGTTCGACGACAACGGCAACCATCCTGGGATGCAGGCGGCCGAAATGCTGGCCGAGGCCGGAAGTGCGGTGGAGATCGTGACCCCCGAGCGGTTCTTCGCGCCGGAGATCGGCGGCCTCAATCACGCCATCTATGCCCGCAACTTCACCCGCCATGGCGTGCGAATCACCATCAACAGCCGGCTGAAATCAGTGCGCCGCGACGGCAATCACCTGGTTGCCACGATCGGCAGCGACTACGGACCGCGGACCGAGGAGCGGATCGTCGATCAGGTCGTCGTGGAACACGGCACGCTGCCGGCCGACGAGCTGTACCAGGCCCTGGTGGCGCACTCGACCAATCTCGGAGAGGTCGATTACCCGGCCCTGCTGGACGGCCGCCAGCAGGCGGTCGTGCGCAATTCCGGCGGCCGGTTCCGGCTGCTGCGCGCCGGCGACGCGGTGGCCAGCCGCAACATCCATGCAGCCGTGCTCGACGGCCTGCGCTTCGCAAAGGACATCTAGGATGAAGCCACTCTCCCGTGCCGACATCGCGGCGATGGTCGCCCGCCGCCAGCAAGGCCTGACGCTGGAGGCTCCGTTCTACACCAGTCCGGAGATGCTGGAACTGGATTTGCAACAGATTTTTGGGCGCCACTGGATCTTCGTGGGCTCGGAGCCGGAGGTGCCGGAGCCGGGCGACTACGTGACGGTGCAGATCGGCGCCAACTCGGTGATCCTGGTGCGCGACGACGACGGACAGGTGCGTGCCTGGCACAATGTCTGCCGCCACCGCGGCAGCCGCCTGCTGCTGGACCGCAAGGGCATTACCGGCAACATCGTGTGCCCGTACCATCAGTGGACCTACAATCTCTCCGGCGATTTGATCCACGCCGAGATCATGAAGTCCTGCGTCGGCGATGGCGCGCACAACCTCAAGCCCGTGCATCTGCGCAACATGGCCGGCCTGCTCTATGTCTGTCTCGCGGACACACCGCCCGATGATTTCGAAAGCATGGCGGCGGAGCTGACGCCATACCTGGCACCGCACCAGATCGCCCGCTGCAAGGTTGCGGCCCAGACCGAGACGGTCGAGGAAGGCAACTGGAAGCTCACCATCGAGAACAACCGCGAGTGCTACCATTGTGGCGGCCACCCGGAGTTGCTGTGCAGCCTGTTCCACTTCTTCGGCGAGTACGAGATTCCGGAGAACCAGAAGGAAGACTACGCGCGCTACCTGCGCACCAAGCACGAAATGGAAGCGATCTGGGACGAGAGCGGCCTGCCATGGCAGGCGATCGAGAAGTTGTACGGCCGGCCGACCGGGTTCCGCGTCGAGCGTCTGGCGCTGGACGGCCCCGGCGAGAGCTACACGCTGGACGCCAGCCGCGCTGTCCGCAAGCTGGTCGGCGGCTTCACCAATGCGCGTCTCGGCACGCTGCATCTGCATACCCAGCCCAACGCCTGGTTTCATTTCCTGGGAGACCACGCCGTGACCTTCTCCACCCTGCCGCTGGCGGCCGACAAAACTCTGGTCCGCACCACTTGGCTCGTCGATCGCGACGCGGTGGAGGGAGAGGACTACGACGTGGAAAATCTGACCGCGGTGTGGAAGGCCACCAACGAGCAGGACGGCTCGTTCGTGAGCTGGGCCCATGCCGGCGCGGCGAGCGACGCCTATCAGCCGGGGCCGTACGCAAGCTCGGAATACATGTGCGACATGTTCTGCACCTGGTACACCGAGCGCCTGACCGCCGGTCTCGCCCAGGCCTGAAGCGCCCAGCATGAAACACGTCTCGGCCTTCCCGCGCCCGGTGCGGGTGGTCGAGACCTTCATCCCACTGGCCGACGGCACGCGGCTGTTCGCGCGCATCTGGCTGCCCGAGGACGCGCGCGCGAAGCCCGTGCCTGCGGTGCTGGAATATCTGCCGTACCGGCTGGCCGACGGCACCGCGGCTCGCGACGCGCTGACGCATCCGTACGTGGCTGGCCACGGCTATGCCTGCGTGCGTGTGGACATGCGCGGCACCGGCAACTCGGACGGGCTCCTGCTCGACGAGTACCTCAAGCAGGAGCAGGACGACGCGCTGGAGGTGATCGACTGGATCACGGCCCAGGATTGGTGCGGCGGCGCAGTCGGCATGATGGGCATCAGTTGGGGCGGCTTCAACGCGTTGCAGGTGGCGGCGCGCAGACCGGCCGGCTTGCGCGCGATCATCTCGCTGTGCAGCACCGATGATCGCTACGCCGACGACGTGCACTACATGGGCGGCGCGCTGCTGCTCGACAATCTGCGCTGGGCCAGCACCATGTTCGGCTACCAGACGCGGCCGCCCGACCCGGCGGTGGTGGGTGAACGCTGGCGCGAGATGTGGCTCGAACGCCTGCACGCCGAGCCGTTGCTGCTGCGCACCTGGCTCGAACACCAGACGCGCGATGCCTATTGGGTGCATGGCTCGGTCTGCGAGGATCCGGAGGCGATCACCGCCGCGTGCCTGCTGATCGGCGGCTGGGCGGACGCTTATAGCAACGCCGTGCCGCGCATGTTGGCGCGTCTGACCTGCCCGCGTCGCGGACTGATCGGCCCGTGGGCACACAAATACCCGCATTTCGCCACGCCCGGCCCCGCCTATGGTTTCCTGCAGCATGCGGTGCGCTGGTGGGACCATTGGCTGAAGGGCATCGACAACGATGCGATGGATGGCCCGATGCTGCGCTGGTGGCAGGAGGACTATGTCCCGCCCGCCACCGACCATGCCGAGCGGCCCGGGCGCTGGCTCGGCGAACCATCCTGGCCATCGCCCAACGTGGCAGAGATGAGGTGGTACTTCGGCGCCCACACACTCTCCCCGGGTCCGGCGTCCTGCGGCGGCTTGATCGTCTCGTCGCCGCAGGATTGCGGTGCGGATGCCGGTGTGTGGTGCGCCTACGGCAGCGGCGGCGAGCAGCCGGGCGACCAGCGCCGGGACGACGGGTGTTCGGTGGTGTTCGACAGTGGCGCCCTGCCGGAACCGTTCGGCATCGCCGGGCCCCCGGTGCTGGAGGCGACGCTTACCGCCGACCGGCCGGACGCCGTACTGGTGGCACGGCTCTGCGACGTGTCCCCCGACGGCGCCAGCCTGCGCGTCAGCTATGGCGTGCTGAACCTGACCCATCGCGGCGATCACGCCCAGCCGACGCCCGTGCCGGCAGGGCGGCCGATTCGCGTGCGGCTGGCGCTGAGCGATTGCGCGCACCTGTTTCCCGCCGGCCACCGGGTCCGGCTCGCGCTCTCGACCGCGTATTGGCCGCTCGTCTGGCCCTCGCCGGCCCCGGCCAGCCTGACCCTGGACGCGGCAAGCCTGACCCTGCCGCGCCGTCGGGCGGGTGCGGCCGACGCGGCTTTATCGGACCTGCCGCCGCCGGAAGCCGCGGCATCGCTGGCGCGAACCTTCCTGCGCGCGCCGGAAAGCTTCCGCCGCGCCATCTTCGACCAGCACACCGGCACCGCCACGACCGAGGCACGCGACGACAGCGGCCGCTATCGCATCGACGCCAGCGGCCTCGAATACGAATTGTGGTCGCATGATCGGTTCCGCATCCAGGCGAGCGATCCGTTGAGCGCCGAGGCGGAGGTCACTTTCCACATGCGGATGGGCCGGGGGGACTGGCAGACACGCTCGATCACGCGCACGCTGTTGCGCGCGACCGCCACCGACTTCGTCATCGACGCGACGCTGGGCGCCTGGGAAGGCGAGCGGAGCATCGCCCATCGAGAGTGGCAGGTCACGATTCCGCGCCACCACGTCTGAACAAGATCAAGGGGAGATCCGGTCCATGAGTACCACCCTGTTCACCCGCCGGACCGTGCTGGCCGGCAGCGCGGCGCTGGCCGCCGCCTCCCCCCTGGCCGGCTTCGCCGCCGACGAGACGCCCCGCCGCGGCGGTATCCTGCGGCTGGGCCTGGCCGGCGGCAGCACGTCGGACACGCTCGACTTCACGCTCACCACCGACAGTGTCGGCGTCTCGGTCAATTTCGCGCTGTGGAGCGGGCTGGTCGAGAACGGGCCGGACAACAAGCTGATCCCGGAACTCGCGGAAAGCTGGCAGGCGAAGCCGGGGGCTGCCGAGTGGGTGTTCAACCTGCGCCACGGCGTGAAGTTCACGAACGGGCACGAGTTCACCGCCGACGACGCCGCGTATTCGCTGAACCTGCATCGCGGCCCCGGCAACAAATCGGGCGCCGCCGGTTCGATGAAGGCCGTGACCGAGGTAAAGAAGCTTGGGCCCTACCAGGTCGGCGTGACGCTGGCGGCGGGCGACGCGGACTTCCCGTACAACCTCACCGACTATCACATCATGATGGTGCCGGACGGGTTCAAGGATTGGGCGCATCCGGTGGGCACCGGCTCGATGCTGCTGGAGAGCTTCGATCCCGGCGTGCGCATCGCATTCAAGCGCAACCCCGATTACTGGAAGCCGGGGCGCGGCCATCTCGACGGTGCCGTGATCACCGTGATCGGCGATTCCTCCGCACGGCTGAACGCCCTGTTGTCCGGCCAGGTGGACGCGATCAATCGCGTCGATCCCAAGACCGTGAAGCTGCTGGAGCGCAACAAGAAATTGCAGGTGGTGAGGGCACCCGGCGGATGGTTCGCCAACATGCCGATGATGGTCGATCGCGCGCCGTATTCGAATCCCGACATCAGGCGCGCGCTGAAACTTGCGATCAACCGCCAGGAGGTGCTGAAGACGCTGTTCTCCGGCTATGGCCGTGCGGGCAACGACCACCCGATCCCCGAGAGCGACCCGTTCCATAACGGAGAGCTGGCGCAGACCGCGTACGATCCCGACAAGGCGCGGTTCCATTTCAAGCGCGCCGGCATCGCCGATCCGAAGATCGTGCTGCAATCGTCCGAGGCGGCGTTCAGCGGCGCCACCGACATGGCGCAGTTGTTCCAGGCGAATGCCGCCCAGGCCGGCATTCCGATCACCATCAAGAAGGAGCCGGCGGACGGGTATTTTGACAATGTCTGGCTGAAGGGGTCGTTCATCACCAGCTATTGGGGCGGCCGGCCGGCGGCGACGCAGATGCTTGCGATCGCCTTCCGCTCCGACGCGGTGTGGAACGAGACGCATTGGCGCAATCCGAAATTCGACGCGCTGCTGGCGCAGGCCCGCGCCGAGCTGGACGAGACCAAGCGCCGCGCGCCCATCTACGAGATGCAGGCGATGCTGCACGACGACGGCGGCGCGCTGATCCCGGCCTTCCGCGACTGGCTCGACGCGCACACCGACCGCGTGGGCGGGCACACGCCGCATAGCGGGTTCGACATGGATAACGGGCGGATTTGCGAGAAGGCGTGGCTGAAGGCCTGAGCGTGATGGTGTGTGAATGAAGCGGCCGGGAGTCCGGGGCGCGGGCGGCCGATCGTCAATCTCGCCTCGGTTCGTGGCTGTGCCTGCTAAATAGGGTGTTGCCGCCTGTATCGCGACCAAGAGGGCGATCCACGCGCTGACGCGGGCGATGGTGCCGGATCACGCGGCGGACGGCATCCGCGTCAATTCGGTCAGCCCCTGCTCGGTGCGCACGCCATGCTGGCGATGGTGGCGCGGCGGTTCGATGGCGAGGAGGCGGATGTGGAGGCGGTGTTCCGGAGGTTCGGGGCCGCACACCCGCTGGGGCGGATCGCCGAGGCGGAGGAGGTGGCCGAGATGGTGTCGTTCCTGGCGGGGTCTCGGGCGGGGTTTTGCACCGGCGGGGATTATCTGGTGGATGGGGGCTGTTGGCGGGGATCGGGGGAGGTAGCCAGGCTTCGTTTCCCCGGCCAGAGCACAGACCGAGAACGTCGCCTACAATTCGCTGTTGCAACGGCAGAGTGCCAGTGCTTGTTTGCCGTGTCGCTCCATCAGAGGAACAGACTCGTGCTTGAACGAACTGCCCTACCGCGTCACGGACGCATCGCCTGCCGCAAGTGCTTACCACCACTAACGAAGTCGAGGAGGTCGGTCTTTGGCAGGCCGTCAACGACCCGGGAGCTTGGGGCTCGGACCATCCCGCGATACTCGTATTGGGGTTTTCTAAAGGTTTCAGCTCAGAGCTGGACGCGTACCGAAGTGGGCCATTTGAGGCTATTCCGTTCAAAAGAATGCGCTCTCGACCTGACGGCTGCTCTGCACCGAATTGGTGTCCTTTCGGAAACCGCGAGACTGTTGAAACGACAATTCCTGCTGCGACCGAGCGAGACTTCGCGTTCGGTTCACTCGTCCGGTGTAGCCTATCTCGCCTGAATACCTTAAGAGCGGACGGAGAGAGTGCACGGGCGCAATCATGCCCAAAGCGTTCAGAATTGAACCGGTGAGGGACTTGGTTCGACGCTGTGCTGAGACGATATCTCGCCAATCTGCCTAACAGCGTCCGGCTTGTGGTCATGCTCGGCACCGGTGACCCCTACATCGAGGGATGCAGGAACCTCGTACGATCGCTTTATGGTTCACGGTTCGAGAGCATCAATGAAGTCGCTTACCAAACTCCCGGTGTGATCTGGGTGCACATCACGCACCCGTCTGGAACGAACGGCTTCTTTGATCCCTGGATAAAGGGAGATGAGGCCGACGCTTCGGGAAAAAAGTTTGTAAGGGCATTGGAGGCGCTATCTCGGATGGACCGACCCATCAGGCCCCGGCCCTGATGTTCCGGTCTCCGGACTAGCGGGTCTTCTGGACAGGCCTTCTACAGCCGGCGCGGAGCTAACGTCGTGCTGGCGAGCAAACTCTCGCCCGTACCCAATATCTTTAGTCCACCGTCCTCCGCTCCGCCTGACAGGTTGTGCGCATCGACCGGATGGCTAACCGGTTCGAAGCAGAAGAACCCGCTCTCCGCGCTCGGTGAGTAAAGCACGCAGCACCCCAGCGGCGCCGGCGTGCTCACATCCAGCGCCAATCCGCGCTCCGGCCAAGCGATCGTGGCCGCCCCGTCCCACCCGCTGAACCAGCCGTGCAACCAACCTTCCGGCAGCGTCCGCGGTGTCGAAAAATCCCATTCCGGATGCGCCGCCACAGCCGCCGAACCAGCGGGCAAATGCCGCGCATCCTCGAACCACACGGTGCGCGCCGCGAAGCGCAGCGTGGTCTGCGGCGTGCGTGGGAACCACGGGTGGAAATCCCAGCCCATACGGCAACGCCACCGCGGCGCGGTTCGTAATCGACAGAGCCATCGTCAGCGGTCCCGCCCCCAGCGCGTAGCGCACCGTCGCCGCGTAGCGATATGGGCCGGGACCATCGCTCTCCAAATTCAGCCGAACCGAGCCCGTCCCGGCATGCTGCACCGTCCAGACCGACTCGAACCCATTGCCGTGGATCGGGCACGGCTCGCCCTCCAGGTTCGGCGCCAGCGCATGGAACCGTCCGCCGAACGAAAACCCACCGCCGGAAATGCGCCCGGACCAGGGCAGCAGCAGGTTGCAGGCCAGCCGGAACGGCGCCGGCCCCGAACGCGGCGCCGAATCGAACAGCGGCACGGCCGGGGAGAGCAGTTCGTAGCGTTCCAGCCCCGCACCCAGATCGGGACGGATCACCGCGCGGGCGATGCCATCCGCGATCGTGACGCGCGGCATCATGTCAGGACGCTGCGCGCAACGCGGCCAGCGGCTCGGCCGGCTCCAGACGCCACGGATGGCCGGGGCTGCACAGCAGCGGCACGGCATTGGCCAGGCGCACGTCCGGCTCCAGCCCCATCTCGGCGCGGAGCGCCCGGAACAACGCCCCGTGCGCCACCACCAGCACCGGCGCCGGCCGCTCCAGCGCCGCGTTGATGGCGGCGACGGCGCGGGCGCGCAGGGCGGCGAAGGTTTCCGCCCCCTCCGGCGTCATCGTGCCCGCGACCCATTCGCGGAACCACTCGGCCATCGGTTGCCCCTCCTGCACGCCGAAGCGGACCTCGCGCAGCCCGTCCTCGATCTCCACCGGCAGATCGAGTGCCGCCCCCACGATCCCCGCGGTCACGCGCGCGCGGCCGAGCGGCGAGCAGACGAGGCTGCGTATGCCGCGCCCGCGCAGCAATAGGGCGGCGGCCTCGGCCTGGGCGAGGCCCACCGCGTTCAACGGCACCTCGACATTGCCCTGGCTCAATCCGCGCGCGTTCCAGTCGGTCTCGCCGTGGCGCAGGAACCAGAAGGGGACGGGGCGAAGCGTGTCGTGCTGCATCAATCGAACAGCGAACTGACGGAGGTCTCGTCGCTGATCCGCCGCATCGCCTCGGCCAGCAGGGAGGCGATGCTGAGCTGGCGGATGTTGCCGGCGAGCCGCACTGCCTCGGTGGGCAGGATGCTGTCGGTGATGGTCATGCTCTCGATCGGGGAGGCGGCGATGCGCGCGGCGGCACCGCCGGACAGAACGCCGTGCGTGCAATAGACGCTGGCCGAGGCCGCGCCGTCGCGGATCAGCGCCGCCGCCGCGTTGCACAGCGTGCCGCCGGAATCGACGATGTCATCGACCAGGATGCAGTGGCGGCCGGACACGTCGCCGATCACGTTCATCACCTCGGACACGCCGGCGCGCTCGCGCCTTTTGTCGATCACGGCCAGGTCGCAGTTGAGCCTTGTCGCCACCGCGCGCGCGCGCAGCACGCCGCCCACGTCGGGCGAGACGATCATGATGTCGCGCCCGTCGAAACGCTGCTGGATGTCGCGCGAGAACAAGGGCGCCGCGTAGAGATTGTCCACCGGAATGTCGAAGAAGCCCTGGATCTGGCCTGCGTGCAGATCCATCGTCAGCACCCGGTTCGCACCCGCCTCGGTGATCAGGTTCGCCACCAGCTTCGCGCTGATCGGCGTGCGCGGGCCGGATTTGCGATCCTGCCGCGCATAGCCGAAATACGGGATGACCGCCGTCACCCGCCGCGCCGAGGCACGGCGCAGCGCGTCGAGTGCGATCAGCAGCTCCATCAGATTGTCGTTGGCCGGATAGCTCGTGCTCTGCACCACGAACACATCCTCGCCGCGGATGTTCTCGTGGACTTCGACGAACACTTCCATGTCGGCGAAGCGCCGCACCGAGGCGCGGGTGAGCGGCAATCCCAGCGAAGCGGCCACGGCTTCGGCCAGCGGCCGGTTGCTGTTGCAGGAGACGATCTTCATGGGGTGGCGGGCAGCCTTCCTGGCGGGCGGGGCATCTCTAGCAACGTGTGACAGTTTGGCAAAGGCCGCATCTCACGAGGTAGGTGGATGCGGCGGCGGCTTCTTTCGGCCGACATTGGATGGTGCCCGCAGCTGCTTGTCGATCACGTCGCGCACGCCGCCGGCCGCCTCCTGCCCGGCGGCGATGGCGACGTCGCCCCACAGGCCGGAGATCGCCGCTTCCGGTACCTCGTTGAGCTGCACGACCCGCCCCGCCTCCCGCCCCTGGGCGTCGGTGACGATCCATTGCAGCTCGATGCGGACGACCCCTTTGCCGGCCGGCACGGTATGCACCTGGCCCTCCACCACGAAGTCGGCATTTTCTGGCGTCTTCTGGACCACCACGCCGCCCTTGCCGAGATCGAGGCCGATCTGCCGCGCGAGCGAGGTGTCGCCGTCGCCGGGGGCGCCGGTGACGCCCTTGATCACCACCTGCGCCGGGCGGTTCAGCAGGCTGTTCGGGTCGCTCTCCTCGCGCGCCGCCTCGATGCGGTCGAGCAGGCTGGAAATGCCGGGAGCCGCGGCCTCTGCCTCGCGCTGCAGTGTGTCCGCACTGGCGGTCTGCCAGTCGTCGGCCGGGACCGGCGGACCCTGCACGCTGCCCTGCGGCTTGCCGAGCGGGTTCTGCACGGCAAAGCGCGGCATTACCTGGTTCGCCTGCAGTTCCGCGGTGACGACCAGCCGCCAGTCCCCCTTATGCGCGTAGGCGGCGACCGCAGGCACGCCGCGATCCTGCAACGCCCCGGCCAGCGCCTCGGGAAAGCCCTGGACTCCGGCATCCGGCAGCAGCGCCGCAGTCGCGGGTAGTACCAGCAGGCGCGAGGGCGGCGGCTGCGACAGCCGCCTTGCAGTCGCCCCCGGATTGCCAGCGAAGGGCTGCGGCAGGTCGCCGCAACCGGCCAGACCCACACACGCCAAAACCGCCATCCACCCGAATCGCCGCACCGCCATCATGCCCGCACCATCACCACCGAAAGCTGATGCCCGATCGGGCCGCCGCCGGCCAGGGTGCGGCGACGATGGCTGAAGAATCGATCCGGCTCGGCCGCCGTATCGGCCGCAATGCGATCGGGCAGCGCCACGCCCGCGCGACGCAGCCTTGCCGCGCAATAGCCGCCAAGGTCGAACTGCCAGTGCCCGTCGCGCGCCCCCGGCGCCAGGAACATCGCGTCCCGCGCATCTTGCGCCAGCACCGCGCCATGCACGTCGCCACCCACCTCGTAGGAGGCCTGGCCGATGCAGGGGCCGATCGCGGCGGCTATGCGCTCCGGCACCGCGCCCAGGAGCGTCATGGCGTCGAGCGTCGCCTCCAGGACGCCGGCCACTGCGCCACGCCAGCCGGCGTGGGCGGCGGCCGCCACCCCCGCCTCGGCATCGGCCAGCAGCACCGGGGCGCAATCGGCGGTGACGATGCCGAGCGCCAGATCGGGGCGTCGGGTCACCATCGCATCGGCGCGCGGCCCGGCGCCGGCGGGCCAAGGGTCATCGACCACGGCGACCACGATGCCATGCACCTGCGACACGCCGAGCAGCGAGTCCACGGCGCAGCCCAGGCCAGCGGCGGCGCGGGCGCGGTTCTCCGCCACGCGGGCCGGCTCGTCCTGGCCCGAAATGTTGCAGTTCAGGCTGGCATAACCGCCCAGGGACACGCCGCCCGCGCGGGTGAAGAAGCCGTGGCGCACCGGCAGCGCCGGGCTGCGCAGAATGGGCGGGATCACGGCCAGGAGAAACCGGGGGGCATCGGCAGAGCGGGATCGCAGATCGCGAGCGCCTTGAACAGCCGTCCCATGCGCTCCGGCTCGGCCAGCCGCCCCGCCGCGTCCAGCAGCGCCGCCGCCCGCCGCACGCTCTGTCCCTGCGCCAGACGGTGCGTACGCGGATACAGGCCGAGACGCGCGAGAAAGAGGCCCTGCGGCACCGGACCATGCACGGCCGCACCGGCGGCGCGGGCGATCTCGGCCAGGGTGGCGAAATCGACATACGCGGTCAGATCGGCGCTGCCCGGCTCGGCCAGCGGGTCGGTGGGCCTGCCGTGCCGCAGCGCCTGCAAGCTGTCGCCGGAGGATGATGTCTCCGGTCCGTAGTCGAGGAACAGCACGGCCCCGCCCTGCCCCGCGACCCGCGCCGCGAGATGCGCCACCAGCGCGCGCGCCGGCTCGCAGATTTCGACCACATCGCCTTCGTCCCGCTCCGGCGGCGGACACGGCACGTCGATGAACTGCCCCCCCGCGACATGGCGCTCGGCCCAGCCTTCGGCGGTGCGCACGAACTGGCGGATCGGCAGCGCGTCCAAAAACTCATTGGCCAGCAGCAGCAGCGGCCCCGGCGGCAGATCCTCGATGCGATCGTGCCATGCGGCTTGCGGCAGCCGCTCGGCCTGGATGGCGCGCAATCGCGGCGAGGTCTCGATCAGGTGCAGACGCAATGCGCGGGCGAAATCGGGCGCCGTGCGGCCGACAACGCGCAGTGCGTCGGCCATCAGCGTGCCCCGCCCCGGCCCCGCCTCGGCCAGGATCACCGGATCGGGCGATCCCATCGCCTGCCAGACTACCGCGGCCCAGGCGCCCAGCAGCTCGCCGAACACCTGGCTGATTTCGGGCGAGGTGGTGAAATCGGTGAACGGATCGCGCGTGGCGTAATAGGTCGCGTTGGCCCGCGCGAAGAACACGTCCAGCCGCTCCACCTCAGGCGGACGCCGTGACCGAGACCGGGCGCCTCCGCGCCCGCGCCATCAGCACCAAGCCCGCGACCAGCATCGGCAGCGACAGCAACTGGCCCATGGTGGCGCCGGCAAACAGGAAGCCCAGAAAGGCGTCCGGCTCGCGGAAGAACTCGCTGACGATGCGGGCGATGGCGTAGCCCACCAGGAAGGCGCCGGTCAGGTAGCCGAAGCGCGCGCGCAGCGATTCGCGCCGGGCCAGCAGCAGCATGACGCAGAGCAGCACCACGCCTTCCAGCAGCGCCTCGTAGATTTCGCTCGGATGCCGCGGGATCGGGCCGCCGGTGGGGAAGATCATCGCCCAGGGCAGCCAGTCGGGCGCCGGACGGCCCCACAGCTCGCCGTTGATGAAATTGGCGACGCGGCCCAGCCCCAGGCCGATCGGCGCGGCCACCGCGATGCGGTCGGCGAAACCCAGGATCGGAATGCGGTGGTAGCGGCAGAACAGCAGGATGGCGACCGCCACCCCCAGCATGCCGCCGTGAAACGACATGCCGCCGCCCCACACGGCGACGATCCGCAGCGGATGGCTGAGGAAGAATCCGGGCTGGTAGAACAGCACGTAACCGAGCCGCCCGCCGAGCACGACGCCCAGCGTCGCCCAGGTGAGGAAATCGTCCACCTGCACGGCACTCGCTATGGCGGGCGGGCGCTGCGCCAGCCGCCGCACCAGCCGCCAGCCCAGCAGCAGGCTCGCGATATAGGCCAGCGCGTACCAGCGGATCGACAGCGGCCCGATATGCACCAGCACCGGATCGAATTGCGGGAACAGCAGAACCGGCAACATCAGACGTACGCCTCCGGGCCGGCCAGGTAGTCGCGCACATAGCGCCCGACGCCCTCCTCAAGCGTCGTGAACTGGCCCGAGTAGCCGGCCGCGCGCAGCCGCCCGATCGACGCTTCGGTGAAGAACTGGTACTGGCCGCGCAGGCGCTCCGGCATGTCCACGTATTCGACCTCATCCGGGGCGCCAGCCGCACCGCACACCGCTCGCGCCAGATCGCGATAGCTGCGAGCCCTGCCGGTGCCGACATTGAACAGGCCCGAGACGGCGGGCGTGTCGAGCAGGAACAGCATCACGTCCACCACGTCGCCCACCCAGATGAAATCGCGCTTCTGCCCGCCGTCCGGCACATCCGGGCGATCCGAACGGAACAGCGTGGGCCTGCTCCCCGCCGCCACCTGGTCGTACATGACCTTCACCACCGAGATCATCGACCCCTTGTGGTACTCGTTCGGACCGTAGACGTTGAAGAACTTAAGCCCGGCCCATTGTGGCGGCCGTGGCCCGCCGGAGGCCAGCGCGCGCGCCACTTGCAGGTCGAACGAATGCTTGCTCCAGCCATACAGGTTCAGGGGCGCCAGCCCGGCGAGGCGCTCTGGATCGTCGTCGAACCCGTGGCTGCCATCGCCATAGGTCGCGGCCGAGGAGGCATAGACCAGCCGCACCCCGCGCTCGGCGCAATAGTCCCAGATCCGCCGCGACAGGGCGACATTGCTCTCCCACACCGCGTCGCCATCGACCGCCGTGGTGCTGCTGATGGCGCCGAGATGAAAGATCATCTCCGGGCGCGGGGTGGCGGTGAGGAACCGGTCCAGCGCCGAGGGGGCGACGATGTGGCAGGGCGGATGGTGTCGCAGATTGCGCCATTTGCCCGGACTGTCGGCGCCCAGGCGATCGACCACCACCGTCTCGCGGCCGGATGCCACCAGGGCGGCGTGCAGGTTGGAGCCGATGAAGCCGGCGCCGCCAGTGACCACGATCATGGGCGGCACCATATACGGGGGGTTGGAGCGGCACTCCAGCCCCGCCGCCCGCTTGAGAGGAACCGCGACATGACCGAACGCCCCCGCTTCTTCGACGACATCGCCGGCGTGGCCGGGGGTGCCATGTCCGCGCTGGCCGGTCTGCGCGACGAGGCAGAGGCACTGGCCCGCGCGCGGGTGGACGAGGCGGTGCGCGCCCTGAACCTGGTCCGCCGCGACGAGGTCGAGGCGGTGGAAGCGATGGCCGCCCATGCCCGCGCCGGCCAGGAGGAGGCCGAGGCGAAACTCGCCCTGGCACTGGCGCGACTCGATGCTCTGGAGCAGCGCGTGGCGGCGCTGGAGGCGCCGGACGCGCCCCCGCTTGGCGGCAGCCCCGGCATGATCGCCTGAGAGGCACTTGCACCATCAACTTGGCGCGTGCGGCTCATCCGTCGTGTGAAGACTCCACGTCTCCTCTTGCGGCGCGGAAACTCGCCCCGGTAGGCTGGCAACGCTGGCGTGTGAAAGCCGCCGCGCGCCGACCCTTCGACGATCCGCCCCGGCGCATGCCGGGGCCCTCCTCAGTCACGGGAGATCCCCATGTCGGCTCAACTCGGTCATCATCACGAGCGTTCGGCCAATCCGCTGGACGTGCTCGAGCAGATCGCCTCGGCCAATGACTGGCAGTTCGATCGCCGCAACGACGCCGAAATGGCGGCCGAGGCACCCGGCAAATGGTGCGATTACGGGCTGTATTTCTCGTGGTCGCACGAGATCAGCGCCATGCACTTCACCTGCGCCTTCGAGATGAAGGTGCCGGAACGGCGGCGCACCGCCCTGTACGAGCTGCTGGCGCTGGCCAACGAGCGGCTGTGGATCGGCCATTTCGGCATGGACGGCGACGAGGGCACGCCGCTGTTCCGCCACTCGGTGCTGCTGCGCGGCGCGCCCGGCGCCTCGGCGGAGAGTCTCGAGGACATGGTGGATATCGCCATCACCGAGTGCGAGCGTTTCTACCCCGCCTTTCAGTTCGTGCTGTGGGGCGGCAAAACGCCGGCCGAGGCGATGGAGGCGGCGATGCTGGAATGCGTGGGCGAGGCCTGACGCACGCATGATCCCGCCGATCCTGCTGGCGGGCTTCGGCCGCATGGGCGCGGCCCTGGCCGCCGGCTGGTGCGAGCATGGGCTGGCTCCGTCCTTTGCGGTCGATCCGGCGCGTCCGCCCTCACCCGGTCCCCAGATCAGCGTGATCGGCGAGTTGGAGGAACTGCCAGCCGGTTTCGCGCCGCGGGCCGTGGTGCTGGCGATCAAGCCACAGAACGCGCAGGCGGCGCTGCCCCATTACGCGCGGTTCGGTGGTGCGGTGTTCCTGTCCATCATGGCGGGGCGCGGCATCTCGGGGATGCGGCCGCTGCTGGGCGACGCCCCGGTGGTGCGGGCCATGCCCAATACGCCAGCGGCGATCCGGCGGGGCGTGACGGTGGCGACCACGGGGCCGGGTGTCACGGCGGCGCAGCGCGCGCTTTGCGACACGCTGCTGCGCGCCGTGGGCGAGGTCGCCTGGGTGGACGACGAGGCGCTGCTCGACCCCGTCACCGCCGTCTCCGGCGGCGGCCCGGCTTATGTGTTCCTGCTCGCCGAACTGCTGGAGCAGGCCGCGTGCGAACAGGGCATCCCGCCCGATCTGGCGCGGCTCCTGGCGCGGCGGACCATAGCCGGCGCCGGCGCGCTGCTCGATGCCGGCGACACCGATGCCGCGTCCCTTCGACAGGCCGTGACCAGCCCGAAAGGCACCACCGAGCAGGCGCTGGCGGTGCTGATGCAGGAGGACGCCTGGCCGCGTGCGGTCTCGCGGGCGATTGCCGCCGCCACGCAACGTTCGCGCGCGCTCGCGGGCTGAAACGGAGGCGCCCACCGCTTATATGACCCACATGGAGGATAGCGCCTTCGATTCGGCACTGGTCGCCTCTGCCTTCAGCCTCGCCGGCGAACGGGGGTGGCGGCATGTGAGCGTCAGTGCGGCGGCGCGGGAGGCGGGATTGCCGCTCGACCGCGCGCGCGGCCGGTTCCTCGGACGGGCCGGCATTCTGGGACGCTTCGGCAGGCTGGCCGACCAGCACGCCTTGGCGCAGGCGACGACCGAGGGCACCCATCGCGATCGGCTCTTTGACCTGCTGATGCGGCGGGTCGACTTTTTGCAGACGCATCGTGCGGGCGTGCTGGCGCTCAAAACCTATCTGCCGGCCGAGCCGGGGCTGACGTTGATGCTGGGTGCGGCAACCCTCGCCAGCATGGCCTGGATGCTGGAAGGCGCAGGGATTTCGGCACAGGGCCTGCGCGGCGGCCTGCGCGCGCGCGGGCTGGTGGCGGTGTGGATGTGTGCGCTGCGTGCCTGGGAGCGGGACCATAGCGAGGATCTGTCAGCGACGATGGCGGCACTCGACAAGGCGCTCAACCGCGCCGAGCGGGCCGAATCCTGGCTAAGCGGCGGAGGCCGTCGCGCGGCACCCGTCCCGACCGAGGAAGCAAGTGCTGCGGCAGCCGGCTCCGAAATCGCGGGGGAGGCGGATGACGGCGACGCCGTTCCGCCTGTTGCCCCGCCGCCCGACGGGAACGAACCGCCGCTGCCCGGCACGCCGGAGCCGCCCATCTCGCCAGCTTCCTGACTGCCGCGAAGGTTCTGCTTGGGGCCGCAAGGCTTCGGCCGTAACACTTGGCGTGGTCAATCCGAGGGAGTGGGCGCATGTCCAGCGACAAGCCAGCCGAGACCGGGAATGTCCCCTTTGGCAGTGCGCCGCTTGCGGGCGCCATGTCGAACGCGATGGAGCAGGCCCGCGCCGCGGCCGACGACTTCACGCGCATGTTCGCTTCCATGCGCCTCCCCGCCATGCCGGATTCCGAGGCGCTGATCGGCGCGCATAAGCGCAACATGGAGGCGCTGACGCGGGCCAACCAGGCGGCGATGGAGGGTGCGCAGGCCGTCGCCAAGCGGCATCTCGAGATCATGCAACAGACGATGGCCGAACTCGGCGAGACCATGCGCACGCTGAGCGCCGCCGACGTCCCTCCGCAGGCGAAGGCGGCACGCCAGGCCGAGCTGCTGAAGCGGGCATATGAGCGCGCGGTCGCCAATACGCGCGAGCTGTCGGAACTGATCCAGCACGCCAATGGCGAGGCGCTGGCCGTGCTGAACCAGCGCTTCACGGAGGCAATGGAGGAGGTCAAGGCGTTGATGCGCCAGGGGGCCGACAAGACGGGGTAGCCCGCGGCGGCGTCAGGGTAGCGGTCTGAGCGTCAGTTTCGGGCGCTGAAGGACAGATATTTCACCAGCGCCGGGCCAGAAGCACCAGCAGCAGCACGCCGAACACGCCCAAGAGGCCCATTCCGGCCATCATGCCGCCATCCACGCGCCTATGCCGCCGTCGCCCGGACCCATCATCCTGGCCGGCCCCGCCCTTCGTAAAGGAACGTATGCGTCCGCGGGCCTGGAATGCGCGAGGTCTGTAGGCGATCCAGCCGGAAACCGTTGTGGACCAACAGCGCATCGATCGGCCGGTTCAGATGGCAGCCGCCGGCCAGCCGGGTCCATAGTGGGTCCAGCCTGTCCTGCCAGCGCGCAACGCCGGGCTCCGGCGCCCGCCCGTGCTCGACGAACAGCAGCACCCCGCCTGGCCGCAGCACCCGCCGCACCTCGGACAAGGCGGCGTCGGCATCCGGAATGGTGCAAAGGGTCCAGGTCGTGACCACAGCATCGATGCTGGCGCTGTCGAGCGGAATGGCCTCGGCGGACCCCTCAAGCAGCGTGACCGGAACCGCCGCCTGTACCGCGGCCGCCCGCCGCAGCAGGGCGGCCGAGGGTTCCAGGCCGATCACGCGTCGCACCTGCGCGCCGTAGAGCGGCAGGTTCAGCCCGGAGCCGAGGCCGATCTCCAGCACCTCGCCCTCCGCCGCGTCGATAATGCGATGGCGGAACGGCTGCAGCGCCGCGTTGCGCATGGCGCAATGGATCAGCCGAGGTACGATATGGCGCGCGTAGAATCCCACGGCGCCGCCCTACCGTTCGGCGATCCCGCCCGAAGCCGGACCAGCGGCAAGGGTCAGGGCGTCGGTGACTGCCCGCGCGGTCAGCAGCTCCGGCAGCACGATGCCGTCCGGGCGGCCCGGGCCGTACACCACGTTCAACGGTACGCCGTAACGGCCGAAACTTTGCAGATAAGCGGTGACCGCCGGATCGGGACGGGTCCAGTCGGCGCGCAGGGCCACCACGCCGGGGCCGCGCAGCCGCCCCGCCACGAGGTCGCGATCCAGCACCGTCAGCGCGTTGACCTTGCAGGTCAGACACCATGCCGCCGTCACGTCGACGAACACGACGCGGCCGCTTGCGACCAGTGGCGCGATGGCGGTGGCGTCGAACGGTTGCCACCACATCGCCGCCGCCGATGTCGGCCGCTGCGCCGGGCCGATCGGAGCGGCCAAGGCCGGCACGAGCACGGCCAGCACCACCGCCGCCACGGCGGCCGGCCCCAGCACGCGCACTCCATACTCGGTGCGGCTCCGCCATGCGAGCAAGGCGACCGTAAACACCAGGGCGGCCGCCGCGAACAGGGCCACGCGCGGATTGGCGACCAGCGCCAGCACCGAGAGCAGCCAAGCCGCCGTGCCTGCCAGCAGCACGCCGAGGACCCGGCGCAACCACACCATCCAGGGCCCCGGCCGCGGCACCAGCCGCACCAGTCGGGGTGCAGCCGCCACCAGCAGGTAAGGTACCGCCATGCCGAGGCCCAGGGCCGCGAACACCGCAACAATTTGACCCGGGCCGCGCGAGAGCGCGAAACCGACCGCTGTGCCGACGAACGGTGCCGAACACGGGGTCGCCAGCAGGGTCACGAATGCGCCGGTTAGGAAAGCGTCCAGCAGTGGCCGGCGGGACTGCACCCCGGCGACGCTGGACAGGCCGGGCAACCCGATCGGCAGCCAGTCCCACACGCTGGCGGCGAACAGCGTGGTGAGCGCCGCCATTGCCGCCAGGAACCAGGGCTGCTGGAACTGGATACCCCAGCCGATCGACGCTCCGGCCGCCTTCAACCCGATCAGTGTCGCGGCCAGCAACGCGAACGAGAACAGCACCCCCACCGCCGTCGCCAGCAATCCGGCGCGGACCCGCCGCCGCCCGTCGCCGGCGTGCGCCGCGACCGCCAGCAGCTTCAGCGACAGCACCGGCAGCACGCAGGGCATCGCATTCAGGATCAGCCCGCCCAGCAGGGCGATCGCCAGGATCGCCAGCAGGCCGTCTCCGCCGCCGCTCGGCAGCACGCCGACGCGTGGTGCCGCAGCAAATTCGGCCGAGCGTCCGCCATCGACCAATGTGAAGGTCAGCGGTCTTCCGGCCAGCTTGCTCGGCTCGACGCCGGAGAGTGCCACGACAAGGCGGGCGCTGCGTCCGCCGGCATCGAGCCTCACGCGCGGCTGACCCGGTGCGATCTGGTCGATGCCCTCGATGAACAGGTCCGGCGCGTGCAGCGGGCCGGCGTCGCTCGCCAGCGTCACCGCCAGCGCCGAGCCATGCGCCACCGGGGCCACTACCGCCGAAACCAGCCGCAGCCGCGCCTCAGCCAGATCGCCCGGCACGCGGGCGCGGGCGGCGACGATCAGCGGCGCCTCGGGATCGGGGCTAGCCAGTCCGGCCGGAACGGCAAGATCCAGGCTGGCATGGTACGGCACGCAGATTTCGGCACAGGCCGCGTAGTCCACCTCGGCATGCAGATGCGCGGGCTGGCCCGGGTCGGCCAGTGTGAGCGACAGTGGCAGCACCACGTCATCCCGGTAGATCGCGTTCTGCAGCCCGCTCACCACGAGCCGCCGCGGCGCCGGCCAGGCGATATCGGCGCCCGCAAGGTTCTCCGATCCTTTCCAATCGATCGAGGGCGGCACGCCGGCATCGCCTGGCGTGCGCCAATAGGCATGCCAGCCACGGGCAAGCCTGATCTGGAGCCCGGCATCCATATGCGCGGCCGAGCCGGTGGCGGCCTCGGCGGTGATCAGCCGGGCGGCCGCATGGGTAGTGCCGACCCAGGGCGTCGCCGCCGCCCAGGCCCGCGGGGGCGAGAGCGCGAACACCGCGCAGAGCAGGAGCAGGATGACACGGAACATCGCAGTCTCTTTCGCCGGACCGGCGGTTCGCGTTGCACGAACGCCATCACGGCCCGGTTCGGGCCGCCATTCTATACCGGCAGCACGATCCGTGCACGCAGACCGCCAAGCGGCGAGTCCTCCAGCGAGATGTCCCCGCCATGCGCGCGCACGATGTCACGTGCAATGGTCAGGCCCAGGCCGGTGCCACCCTCGGCACCGCTCTCGAACGGCTTGAACACTCCCTCCCGGCGTTCCGGAGGGATGCCGGGGCCGTCGTCGTCGATCGTCACCTGCACCAGCCGGGCCCCGGAGGGCTGGGCGGTCAGCACCACGTTGCGCGCATGGCGGCTGGCATTGTCCACCAGATTGGCCAGCGCCCGGCGCACCGCATCGGCCCGCAGCTTGAGCGAGAGGCCAGGCGCGGCCTCCACCCGCACGCTGCCGCCGCCGCGCGTGGCCGCGGCGGCGACCTCGCCCAGCATGGCACCGAGATCGGTCTCGCGCGCCTGCTCCACCCCCTCGCCACGGGCGAAAGCCAGGTAGCCGCCCACCATGCGGTCCATCTCCTCGACATCGGCCGTCATGCCAGGGACATCGTTGGCCGCCGCGATCTCCGGCGGGATCATCGCCAGCGCCAGCCGCAGCCGGGTGAGCGGCGTGCGCAGATCGTGCGACACGCCGGCCAGCATCTCGGTGCGCTGTTGCAGGAAGCGGCGGATGCGCTCCTGCATCCGGTTGAAGGCGGTCGCGGCCTGGCGCACCTCCACGGCCCCTTCGGGCCGGATCGGGCCGGTGTCGCGGCCCATGCCGAACGCCTCGGCAGCGGCGGCCAGGCGGCGGATGGCGCGCACCTGGTTACGCATGAACAGGGCGGCGATGGCGAACAGCAGCAGCGCCGTGCCGAGCAGCCAGGCCACGAACAGGTACAGCGTGCCGGTGAACAGCCGCTTGCGCGGCACCTGCACGTCCAGCACCGCGTCGCGCAGCTGCACCCGCACCAGCACGAATTGCGGGTCGCGGTCCCAATCGAGCGCGAAAGGCAGCCCGACGCGCTCCTGCAACGCCGCCGTCAGATCGTCGTCCACCGGACCCGGCAGGTTCGCCTGACGCGAGCGGCGCATCGCTTCGGGCAGCCTGGCACCGGGTTCCAGCCGCGCGCTGAGGTTGAAATCCTCCCAGGCGCGGGCCAGCACCCAGGCGCGATCGGCGTGATCGGGATAGCGGCTCAGCATCTGGATGGTGGCCGCGATCTCGCCGGCCACGGCGCCGGTAAAGCGGCGCGAGACGATGTTGAGATGGCTGCCGTAGAAGATCTGCAGGGCCACCGCGAGCGTGATGACCAGCGGCACCAGCATCATGAGCAGGCTGCGGCCCAGCAGCGAGCGCGGCAGCACCCGTTTCACCACCCGGCTTTGCCGCGGCAGGGGCACGCGGACCACGACTCAGGCGCCCGGCTTCAGCACATAGCCGCGGCCGCGCACGGTATGCAGGAACCGCGGCTCGCGCGGGTCGGCCTCGATCTTGCGGCGCAGCCGCGTCACCTGCACGTCGATCGCCCGCTCGCCCGCATCGTCCGTGCCGAGCGCCTGGGCAATGGCTTCGCGCGACAGCACCAGATTGGCATGTTGGGCGAGCAAGCTGAGCAGCGCCGCCTCACCGCCGGTCAGGCGCACGCTGCCGCGCGGCCCGACCAGTTCCATCCGGTCAGGATCAAACACCAACGACCCCAGCACCAGCTGCCCGGTGGGAGCAGGAGGCGCGGTCTCGACCGGCGGCGGTGCCGCGCGCCGCAGCATCGCGCGGATGCGCAACACCAATTCGCGCGGATCGAAGGGTTTACCGAGATAGTCATCAGCTCCCGCCTCGAATCCGGCGATACGATCCTCGGGCGCGCCGCGCGCGGTCAGCATCAGCACGGGCAGTGGGGGACGGCCCTCGGCGGCCCACTCGCGGCGCAGCGCGTCGGTAAGGTCAAGCCCGCTCTCGCCCGGCATCATGACATCCAGCACCAGCAGATCGGGTTGCAGGAAGCGCAGCCGGTCACGCGCATCGCCGGCGGTCTCGGCCGTGCTGACGCGAAACCCGTTCTCGCTCAGATAGCGTTGCAGCAGCGAGCGGAGTCGGGCGTCGTCATCGACCACCAGGATCAGCGCGTCCTCGGCCTCGGCAGCGGCGTGCGGCGCTCGGCCGGACGACATGGCTCAGGCCGACCGGCGCCGCGCCGGCGGGCGGCCCGGGTCGGCGGGCGGTGCGCCCTCGCCCGGCGGCGGCGCGCGCGGCCGGTCGAGGCTGGCGCGAGCGGCTTCGTCCATGATGCCGCGCATGACGCGGCGGAACCCATCCACGGCCGGACCACCCGCCTCGCGATAGGCGGCGGCCAGGCGCTCGCGCTGGCGCTCGAACAGCCGCCGCTCCAGCGTCATCCCCGCCGGCGTCAGGGTCAGCAGCCGCTGGCGCCGATCGGCCTGACCCTGCGCCTGCGCCACGTAGCCGCGATCCACCAGATCGGTCAGCACGCGGGCGAGGCTCTGCTTGGTGATGCGCAGGATCGCCAGCAGGTCGGAGACAGTTATGCCGGGATTGCGGCCGATGAAATGCAGGGCGCGGTGATGCGCCCGGCCCAGCCCCAGCTCATCCAGGATCGCATCGGCGGCCAGGGTGAAATCGCGGTAGGCGAAGAACAGGAGATCCTGGGCCGTGCGGATGTCCTCCTCGCGCAGAAACAGCAGGCTGCTGCCGGGGGGCGAGGTCCGTGGGTCAGGCATCGGCGTCCGGCATGGCTGGAATGTCCCGCGTTTACGTCAGTGTCGTTGACTTATTTGCAACGCCACGGCTAGCCTCGTCGTTCACGAGGCAACGATCTTTCGGGGCGGACTGCAATGGCGATCATTCCTTTCGACGATCGGGACGGCTTCATCTGGTACGACGGGACCATGGTCCCCTGGCGCGAGGCCAAGCTGCATGTGCTGAGCCACGGGCTGCACTATGCCAGCGCCGTGTTCGAGGGCGAGAGGGCGTATGCCGGACGCATCTTCAAGCTGCGCGCCCATACCGAGCGGCTGATCGCCTCGGCCCGCATCCTGGGCATGGAAATCCCCTATACCGCCGAACAGATCGAGGCCGCCTGCCGCGACGTCGTGGCGAAGAATGGTCTGACCGATGCCTATGTCCGGCCGCTCGCCTGGCGTGGGGCGGAGCAGCTTTCGGTCTCCGCCCAGAACACGACAGTGCACCTGATCATCGCCACCTGGGCCTGGCCGAATTTGTTCGGCGACGCCCGGATGCAGGGCGTGCGGCTGGGCATGGCCGAGTGGAAGCGACCGCACCCGGAGACCGCACCCACCGCCAGCAAGGCGGCCGGCCTCTACATGATCGGCACATTGTCCAAGCACGCAGCCGAGAAGGCCGGGTTCCAGGACGCGCTGATGCTGGACTGGCGCGGACAGGTGGCCGAAGCCACCGGGGCGAATATCTTCTTCGTGATGGACGGTGCGTTGCACACACCCACGCCGGATTGCTTTCTCAACGGCATCACCCGGCGCACCGTGATGTCGCTGGCGCGGGCGCGGCAGATGCCGGTGCATGAGCGGGCGATCCGGCCGGAGGAGCTGGGACGCGCCTCCGAGGTGTTCCTGGCCGGCACGGCGGCGGAAGTAACGCCGGTGCGCCAGATCGACACGCTGAGCTTCACGCCGGGGCAGGTGACGGAGACGCTGCTGCGCGATTACGAGGCGCTGGTGAAGATGGAGCCCGCGGAGGTGGAGCGGCGGGCGCCGATCTGAGACGGCCGCGATACCGGCGGGGCCGGTCCCCGGATTGACCCGCCTGCCTTTGACCACGAAAACGACCGCTCATGCAACGTATCTTCTCCGGCATCCAGCCGTCCGGCATCCCGCAGCTTGGCAATTATCTCGGCGCTCTGCGCAACTGGGTGGCGTTGCAGGCCGACCATGAATGTCTGTTCTGCGTGGTCGATCTGCACGCGCTGACCGTCTGGCAGGAGCCGGCGGCACTTGCCCGGCAGACGCGGGAGATGGCAGCGGCCCTGCTGGCCTGCGGCATCGACGCCGAGCGGCACATCCTGTTCCACCAATCCGCCGTCCACGCGCATGTGCGGCTGGCGTGGCTGTTCAACTGTGTAGCGCGAATGGGCTGGCTTTCGCGCATGACACAGTTCAAGGACAAGGCAGGGAAGGATCGCGAAGCCGCCTCGTCCGGCCTGTTCGTCTATCCGAACCTGATGGCCGCCGACGTCCTCGCCTATCACGCGACGCGCGTGCCGGTGGGCGACGATCAGCGGCAGCATCTGGAACTGGCCAACGACGTCCGCGCCAAGTTCAACAACGATTACGGCACCGAATTCTTCCCGGCGATCGAGCCGCTGATCCTGGGACCGGCTGCGCGGGTGATGAGCCTGCGCGACGGCACGAAGAAGATGAGCAAATCCGATCCGTCGGAACAGTCGCGCATCAACCTGACCGACGACGCGGACGCGATCGCACTGAAGATCCGCCGGGCCAAGACCGATCCGGAGCCGCTGCCGAGCGAGCCCGCCGGGCTGGAGGGGCGGCCGGAGGCGCGCAACTTGGTGGCAATCTATGCCGCGCTCGCCGATACCGACTCCGCCGCTGTCCTGCGCGAGCATGGCGGCAAGGGGTTCGGCGCGTTCAAGGAGGCGCTGACCGCGCTGCTGGTCGAGAAGCTGGCGCCGATCGCCGCGGAGACACGACGACTGCTGGCCGATCCCGGGCATGTCGAGCAGGTGCTGCGCGCGGGTGCGCGGCGCGCCGCGGCGATTGCCGATCCGATCGTCGCGGAAGCGGAGCGGCTGGTCGGGCTGCTGCCAGCATAGCCAGAACGATACCCGGGACGCGCGCTACTCCCGCCCTGGCCCATCGAAGAACTCGCGCACCTTCTCGAAGAAGCCCTGAGTCTCCGGGCTGCCCTGGGTGTGGCCCTCGGCCTCGGCCTCGAAGGCTTCCAGCAGCTCACGCTGGCGGCGTGTCAGATGCTGCGGCGTTTCGACCGACGACCTGAATCTGCATATCGCCGCGTCCCGGACGGCGCGTGTCGGTGAACCCCTTGCCGCGCAGGCGGAACTGGTCGCCGGTCTGCGTGCCCGGCGGAATCTTCACCCGCGCGCGGCTGCCGTCGATCACCGGCACATCGATCTCGGCACCCAGAGCCGCCTGCGTCATGCGCAGCGGCACGCGGCAGAACAGGTGCGGTCCCTCGCGCTGGAACAAGGGATGCGGCCGCACGCTGACATGCACGTAGAGATCACCCGGCGGCGCGCCGGCGCCGCCTGAACTCGCCCTGCCCGGCCACGCGGATTTTCATCCCGTCCTCGATCCCAGCCGGGATCATCACCTCCAGGCTGCGCTCGCGCTGCACCGTGCCCGCACCGTGGCAGATACGGCACGGGTTGCGCACCACCCGACCCTGGCCGCCGCATGTGGGACAGGTCCGCTCGACCACGAAGAAGCCCTGCTGCGCCCGCACCTTGCCGTGGCCGCCGCAGGTGGGGCACGTCTCGGCCCCCTTGTCGCGGCTTTCCGAGCCGGTCCCCGCACAGGCTTCACACGCCACACGGGTCGGTACACGTAAGGCGACCTTGATGCCGGAGAACGCTTCTGCCAGGTCGATCTCGGCACTCACCCGGACATCGGCGCCCCCGCGCGGGCCGCGCCCGCCGCGCCGGCCGCCCATGAACTCGCCGAACATCTGATCGAAGATGTCGCCGATGCCGCCGGAGCCAAAATCGAAGCCGCCCGCGCCCGGGCCACCCCCGCCATTCTCGAACGCGGCATGGCCGAAACGGTCATAGGCGGCGCGCTTCTGGTCGTCCTTCAGCACGTCATAGGCCTCGTTCAACTCCTTGAACTTGGCCTCGGCCTTCCTGTCGCCCGGATTGCGGTCCGGGTGATGCTGCATCGCGAGCTTGCGGTAGGCCTTCTTCAGATCGTCGGCGCTGGCATCGCGCGCGACGCCAAGCGTTGCGTAGTAATCGTGCTTCGCCATCCCAGCCCCTACGCGGCCTCCACTCGCAGCAGCCGGATCGCCGCCCTCGTTGCCCCAAACGACGCAAGGCGCCCGGCCTGCCCGGCACGGGCGCCCCGCATCGTCATCGTCTCATCCGCCAGCCTCGCAAGCTCAGGCGGACTTCTTCTTGTCGTCCACTTCCTCGAATTCGGCATCGACGACGCGATCGTCGTTGGCCGTGCTGCCGGCCGCCTGCGGCCCGGCTTCCGGCTGCGCGCCGGCCTCCGTTCCAGCTTGCGCCTTGTACATCGCCTCGCCGATCTTCATGGCCGATTGGCTGAGCCGCTCCGTGGCCTGCTTCAGCGCGTCCGCATCCTGCCCTTCCATCGCCGACCGAGCCGCCGCCAGAGCCGCTTCCGCCTCGCCCTTGTCCTGGGCGGAGACCTTGCCCTCGTTTTCGCGCAGCGTCTTCTCGACCTGATGGATCAGGCTGTCCGCCTGGTTGCGCTGTTCGACGAACTCGCGGCGCTTCTTGTCGCTCTCGGCGTTCGCCTCGGCCTCGCGCACCATCTTCTGGATGTCGGCGTCGGACAGGCCGCCGCTGGCCTGGATGCGGATCTGCTGCTCCTTGCCGGTGGCCTTGTCCTTGGCCTGCACCGAGACGATGCCGTTGGCGTCGATGTCGAATGTGACCTCGATCTGCGGCACGCCGCGCGGCGCGGGCGGGATGCCCACCAGGTCGAACTGACCGAGCGCCTTGTTGTCGGCCGCCATCTCGCGCTCGCCCTGATAGACCTTGATGGTCACCGCGGTCTGCCCGTCATCGGCGGTGCTGAAGGTCTGGCTCTTCTTCGTGGGGATCGTCGTGTTGCGGTCGATCAGCCGGGTGAACACGCCGCCCAGCGTCTCGATGCCAAGCGACAGCGGGGTGACATCCAGCAGCAGAACGTCCTTGACGTCGCCCTTCAGCACCGCACCCTGCACCGCCGCACCGATCGCCACCACCTCGTCGGGGTTGACGTTGCGCGCCGGCTCGCGGCCGAAGAACTGCTTCACCGTCTCGATGACCTTGGGCATGCGGGTCATGCCGCCGACCAGGATCACTTCCTCGATCTCGCTGGCCTTCACTCCGGCGTCCTTCAGTGCCGCGCGGCACGGGTCGAGCGTGCGGGTGATCAGGTCATCGACCAGACTTTCCAGCTTCGCCCGCGTGAGCTTCATCACCAGATGCTTCGGTCCGGTCGCGTCGGCGGTGATGAACGGCAGGTTGACCTCGGTCTCCTTCGACGAGGACAGCTCGATCTTCGCCTTCTCGGCCGCTTCCTTCAGCCGCTGCAAGGCCAGCTTGTCGCGCCGCAGATCGATGCCCTGGTCGCGCTTGAATTCGTCGGCCAGGTAGTCGATCACGCGCAGGTCGAAATCCTCGCCGCCCAGGAACGTGTCGCCATTGGTGCTTTTGACCTCGAACACGCCGTCGCCGATCTCCAGCACGGAGATGTCGAACGTGCCGCCGCCGAGGTCATAGACGGCGATCGTGCCGCCCTTCTTCTTGTCCATGCCATAGGCGAGGGCCGCCGCCGTCGGCTCGTTGATGATGCGCAGCACCTCGAGCCCTGCGATCTTGCCGGCGTCCTTCGTGGCCTGGCGCTGGCTGTCGTTGAAATAGGCCGGAACCGTGATGACCGCCTGCGCAACCTTCTCGCCGAGATACGCCTCGGCGGTCTCCTTCATCTTGCCCAGGATGAACGCGCTGATCTGCGACGGCGCGTATTTCTCGCCACGCGCCTCGACCCAGGCATCGCCATTGTCGCCACGGACGATGCCGTACGGCACCATCGCCTTGTCCTTGGCCACCATCGGATCATCGTAGCGACGGCCGATCAGGCGCTTCACCGCGTAGATCGTGTTGGTGGGGTTGGTAACGGCCTGGCGCTTGGCGGACTGGCCCACCAGCCGCTCGCCGCTGTCGCTGAAGGCGACGATGCTGGGGGTGGTGCGCGCGCCCTCGCTGTTCTCGATCACGCGGACATCCTTGCCCTCCATGATCGCGACGCAGGAATTGGTGGTGCCCAGGTCGATGCCGATGACCTTGCTCATGGAATACTCCTCTGTGGCGGAACATGGGCGACCCGAAGCACCGCCCGGTTCCCCGATTGTGGGAAATCAGCCCCGGATATGCGCAGCCGGCCGCGCCGGGGCAAGGGCGGCGGGCGGAAATCTGGCCGGCGAAGGTTACGCGGTGGTGTCCATCCGTGCCCCGGCGGCGGCGGGGGCGCGGGCGACGATGACCATCGCCGGCTTCAGCAGCCTTCCGTTCAGCGTCCAGGCCGGGGTCCAGGCCTGGAGCACGGTGCCAGGGGGGTGCTCGGCGCTCTCCTGCTCGCCCATCGCCTGATGCAGGTTGGGATCGAACAGGGCGCCGGTGGGGTCGGTGCGCTGGATGCCGTTACGCTCCAGGAGGGCCAGGAAGCTGCGCTCGACGCCCTCGAACCCTTCGCGCAGCCGGGCCGCCAGTTCCGGCTCGCCGCGCTGGGCGGGGGGGATGCTGTCCAGGCCGCGCCGAAGATTCTCGGCCGCCTCGGCCACTTCGCGGGCGAATTTCTGCACCGCGAACTGCCGCGTCTCGTCGATCTCGCGGCGGGCGCGGGTGCGGGCGTTCTGGGTCTCCGCCTCGGCGCGCATCCAGCGGTCCTTGTAGTCGTCCCGCTCGGCCTCGAGTTCGGCGATCCGGGATGCGGCCGCCCGCATCACCTCGTCAGTGGTCTGGGGAGGAGGCGCCGGGGCGGGCGCCGCCTCGAAAGGGGGTGTGTCGCTGCTCATGCGCCGGGAGGTAGGGGAGGTGCCGCGCGGAGACAAGCGGCGCCTGCACGGTTTGCCCCCGATCCGGCCGTCCGGGCTCGACACGCCGAGCGGCGCCATGACCTGCGAGGTAATCGACGCCCCTCCGCCCGGCACCGATGATGGCGCCATTCCGGACGCACCGGACCATGTGAGGAGAGACCGACATGACCGACGCCGCCACCGTTGCCGACCGCTACATCGCCCTGTGGAACGAAGCCGACCCGGCACGCCGCCAGGGGCTGATCGAAGCCGTCTGGACCGACGATGCCTGCTACGTCGATCCGCTGATGCAGGGCCAGGGGCGCGACCAGATCGACGCGCTGGTTGCCGCCGTCCATGCCCGCTTCCCCGGCCATCGTTTCGCGCTTGCGGGCCAGCCGGATGGCTACGCGGACCGGATCCGCTTCTCCTGGACGCTGGGCGCCGAAGGCCAGCCGTCGATCGCCCACGGCACCGATTTCGGCGTGCTGGCCGAGGATGGGCGGTTGCGCAGCGTCACCGGCTTCCTCGACCAGATCGCCGCCTGAAGCCCTGCACGGAAAGGAAACGCAACATGGACACGCACCTGCCCCACGCCTCGTCGCGCGCCAAGCCGCGCCGCTCGTTCATCGAGGCGCCGGACGGCACCGAGCTCTTCTATCGCGACTGGGGCACCGGGAAACCGGTCCTGTTCGTCAGCGCCTGGGGACTCTGCTCGGATTCCTGGGCCTATCAGATGGCTCCGCTCTCCGAGAGCGGGCTGCGCTGCATCGCCTATGACCGGCGCGGCCACGGCGCCTCCGGTGATTCCGGCGGCGGCTACGACTACGACACGCTGGCCGACGATCTCGCCCGAATCATCGAAACGCTCGACCTGCGCGAGGTGACGCTGGTCGGCATGTCAATGGCCGGCGGCGAGATGGTGCGCTACCTGTCGCGGCACGGCACCGGCCGCGTGGCCCGGCTGGTGTTCCTGGGCACCACGACGCCGTACGTGCGCCAAGCCGCCGACAATCCCGGCGGCTTCCCGGCTTCTGCGCTCGAGAGCTTTCGCCGCGACTGCCTGCTGCGCGACTATCCGGGCTGGCTGGAGGACAATGCAAGGCCGTTCGTGATGCCCGACACGTCGCGCGCGATCATCGACTGGGTGAAGGACATGATGCTGCGACCCTCGATGCAGGCGCTGGTCGCCTGCAACCGAGCGGTCGAGCAGGCCGATTTCCGCGGCGAGATGACCGCCATCCGCCTGCCCACGCTGGTCGTGCATGGCGATCGCGACGTGTCCGCACCGCTCGACCTGTGCGGGCGGGTCACGGCGAAACTCGTGCCGGGCGCGCGGCTTGAGGTGTACGAGGGCGCGCCGCATGGCCTGTTTCTCACCCACATCGAGCGGTTCAACCGCGACCTGCTCGATTTCGTCCGCCCCGCCTAACCAGCCGCAATCCGCTCCGCGTGGTGACAGGCGACAGCGTGCCCGCCCACCTCGCGGAGGGTGGGCCGCTCCACGCGGCAAATCTCGGTTGCGTGCGGGCAGCGCGTCTGGAACGGGCAGCCGGGCGGCGGATTGAGCGGCGACGGCAGTTCGCCCCTGACCGTGGCGGCGGCGACACGGTGCGCCCTGTCCACCGAGGGTGTGGCCGCCAGCAGCATCTGCGAATACGGATGACGGGGCGCCGCGAAAATCCGCTCCTTCGGCCCGTATTCGACGGTCTGGCCGAGATACAGCACCAGCACGTCGCGCGCGATGTGACGCACGACCGACAGATCGTGGCTGATGAACAGATAGGCGAGTTGAAACTCGTCCTGCAGGTCCATCATCAGGTTCAGCACCTGCGCCTGGATCGACACATCCAGCGCCGAAACCGGCTCGTCGGCCACGACGACACGCGGATTGAGCATCAGCGCGCGGGCGATGGCGATGCGCTGCCGCTGGCCACCCGAGAACATGTGCGGGTAGCGCCCCGCCTGGTCCTGGCGCAGCCCGACCTTGGCCATCATCGCGGCGGCCGCCGCCCGCCGGCTACGGCGGTCGCCCTGTCCGTTGATGACCAGCGGCTCCTCCAGCGCCTGGCCCACGGTCTTGCGCGGGTTGAGCGATCCATAGGGGTTCTGGAACACCATCTGCACCGACAGGCGCAGCCGCCGCCGCGCCGATCGCGTGACATTGGCCGTGGGTCTGCCATCGATCAGCAATTCGCCGCCACTGGGCGGCTCGAACAACGTTGCCATGCGCGCCAGCGTGGACTTGCCGGATCCCGATTCGCCGACGACCGCCAGCGTCTGCCCCGCTGCGAGCGTGAAGGACACGCCATCGACCGCGCGCACCACGCCCGGCGTCCCGAACAGGCCGCCGCCGGCCGCATAGTTGCGCCGCAAGTCGCGCGCCTCCATCAGCACGTCGCTCATGCGGGCAGACCGGCTTCGGCCGGATGGAGCGTGGGATTGCCGGCCGCATCCAGCGGGTAGTGGCAGCGCGCCCGGGCGCCGGCGGGGCCGGTCAGCGCCGGGCGAACGGCCACGCAATGCGGTGTCGCGAAGCGGCAGCGTGGGTGGAACAGGCAGCCGCGCGGCCGGTCGCCGATGCCGGGCACCATGCCGGGAATTGTCGGCAGCCGGAGGTGGCCGATCGCGCGTTCCGGCAGCGCGTCCAGCAATGCGGCCGTATAGGGGTGGCGTGGTGCCGCGAACAGGCGCTCCGTCGGCTGCTCCTCGACCAGCTGTCCCGCGTACATCACCTGCACGCGATGCGCGGTTTCCGCCACCAGGCCCATGTCGTGCGTGATCAGCACCATCGCCATGCCGTTGCGGCGCTGCAACTCGACCAGCAGCTCCAGGATCTGTTTCTGGATGGTGACGTCAAGCGCCGTCGTCGGCTCGTCGGCGATCAGCAGGCGCGGGTTGCAGGCGATCGCCATGGCGATCATCACGCGCTGGTTCATGCCGCCCGAGAGCTGGTGCGGAAAGGCACCCATGCGCGATTCCGGCGCAGGAATGCCGACCTGCCCTAGCAACTGCACGACGCGCCCGCGAATCTCGGGGCGCGGAACCGCTTCATGGGTGCGCAGCGACTCGGCGATCTGCCAGCCGACCGGATAGCAGGGATTGAGCGAGGACATCGGATCCTGAAAGATCATGGCGATGTCGCGGCCGACCAGCCGCCGGCGCTGGCGCGGCGACAGGCGCAGCAGGTTGGCGTCGCCGAAGCGCAATTCGTCGGCGCTGACCCGGCCGGGATGCGCGATCAGTCCCATCACCGCCAGCATCGACACGCTCTTGCCCGACCCTGATTCGCCCACGACGCCCAGGATCTCGCCCTCGTCCAGCGTCGTGTCGATCCCGTCCACGGCGCGGAAGCGGCCGCGCGCCGTCGCGAACTCCACCGAAAGATTGCGGACCAGAAGACGCGGCATCAGCGCCTCAGCTTCGGGTCGAGCGCGTCGCGCAGCCCGTCGCCCATCAGGTTGAAGGCGAGCACGGTGATCAGGATGGCAAATCCCGGAAACGCCAGCACCCACCAGGCGCGCTGGTAGTATTGCAGCGCGCCTGCCAGCATGGTGCCCCATTCCGGTGTCGGCGGCTGCGCGCCCAGACCCAGGAATCCCAGTGCGGCCGCGTCCAGAATGGCGCCGGAGAACCCCAGCGCCGCCTGCACGATCAGCGGTGCCAGGCAATTCGGCAGCACGGTGACGAACATCAGCCGCAACGGCCCCGCACCGGCGCCGCGCGTCGCGGTGACATAGTCGCGGGACAGTTCCGACAGCGCCGAGGCACGCACCAGCCGCGTGTAGTTCGGCACGCCAACCACCGCCACCGCCATCATGGCATTGAACAGGCTCGGCCCCAGCACGGCCACCACGACGATGGCCAGCAGCAGGCTCGGGAAAACCAGCAGGATGTCCATGAGCCGCATGATCAGCACATCGAGCGCCCCACCGGCGAAGGCGGCCGTCAACCCCAGCACCGTGCCGGACGACAAAGCGAGCGTCACGACCACGACGCCGATCATCAACGACAATCTTGCACCGAAGATCAGGCGCGAGAGGATGTCGCGGCCGACATCGTCGGTGCCGAGCGGAAACCCGGCGACGCCCTGCGGATTCCACGCGGGCGGGGTGAGGAAATGTTCGCGGAACTGCGCGATCGGCGAATGCGGCGCCAGCACCGGGGCGAACACCGCCAGCACCACCAGCACGACCATGATGCACAACCCCACCACGGCGCCACGATTCTCGGCGAAGGCGTGCCAGAACAGCACCCATCCGCGCGGCGGCGGCGCCGTCTCGACCGGATCGACGACCAGGGTCTCGAGCGTCGCCATCAGCGGCGGATCCGCGGGTTGAGCAGGCCGTAGGTGAGATCGACGCCGAGATTGACCAGCATCACCAGGCAGGCCACCAGCAGCACGCCGCCCTGCAGCACCGGATAGTCCCGCCGCTGGATGGAGGCGACCAGCCAGTGGCCGATGCCAGGCCAGGCAAAGATCGTCTCGGTGAGGATCGCCCCGCCCAGCAGCGTGCCGGTCTGCAAGCCGATCACCGTGACGACGGGGATGAGCGCGTTGCGCAGGGCATGGACCACGATCACCCGCAGCGTCCCCAGGCCCTTGGCGCGCGCGGTGCGGATGTAGTCCTCGTTCAGCACCTCCAGCATCGAGGAGCGGGTCATGCGCGCGATGGTGGCGAGCGGGATGGTGCCGAGCACGATCGAGGGCAGGATCAGATGACTCACCGCCGAGGCAAACGCACCGCTGTCGTCGGAGAACAGGCTGTCGATCAGCATGAAGCCCGTGACTGGAACCACGTAGAACTGATCGCTGATGCGCCCGGAAACCGGGGTCCAGCCGAGAAACACCGAAAATACGAGGATGGCCATCAGTCCTAGCCAGAAGATCGGCATGGACGCGCCCACGACCGATGTGGACATCAGCAGGTAGTCGAATGCCGATCCTCGCCGTGACGCCGCGATCACACCGAGCGGCAAGCCCACCACGATCGCGAAGATGATGGCGCAGACGGCGAGTTCAACGGTGGCCGGGAAAAGCTGTGTGAACTCATGCCAGACGGAGTCCTGAGTGACGATCGACGTGCCCAGATTGCCGTGTAGCACCTGCACGATGTAATCGACGAACTGGCGCCAGAGCGGCTGATCGAACCCGTACTGGTGCCGCAGCAGCGCCAGCCGCTCGGGAGAGATCCCGTGTTCCCCGGCGCGCGCCTGGATCGGATCGCCGGGAACCAAATGGATCAGCAGGAAGCTGAGGAACGTCACTCCGATGAAGGTCGGGATGACGAACCCCAGCCGCCTGGCGGCAAAGCGCAGCACTTATTTCAGGTTCACCGAGCGGAACTCGTGCGAACCAAGCGGATCCATGGAATAGCCGGTGACGTTCGCGCGCATCGGCATGAACACGATCGAGTGCGCGATCAGGAACATCGGCGCCTCGTCATGCATGACGACCTGCGCCTCCTTGTAGAGCGGTGCGCGATCCGATTCGGCAGACAGCGTGGCCGCCTTGTTGATCAGGTCGTCGAAGTGATGGTCGCACCACTTCGTCAGGTTGCCGCCGCCGATGCGTGCCGCCGAGCAGCCGACGATGGGAACGAAGAAATTGTCCGGATCGCCATTGTCGCCCGTCCAGCCGAACAGCGCCATCTGGTGCTCGCCCGCCTGGGCGCGCTTGCGGTACTCGCCCCATTCGTAGCTGACGATATGCGCCTGCACGCCCACCTTCGCGAGATCGGCCTGCATCAGCTCGGCCACGCGCTTGGCGTCCGGGTTGTACGGACGCTGCACCGGCATCGCCCACAGATCGGTGCTGAAGCCGTTCGCGTATCCGGCATCGGCCAGCATCTTCTTCGCTGCCGCAGGGTCGTACGGATAGTCCTTGATGTCGTTGTTATAGGCCCACATGGTCGGCGGGATCAGGTTCTTCGCCGGCTGGCCGGCGCCCTGGTAGACCGCCGAGATGATCGACTTCTTGTCGATCGCCATGCTGAGGGCGATCCGCACGCGCTTGTCGTCGAACGGCTTCTTCAGCACATTGAATGCCAGATAGCCGATATTGAGACCGGGTTGCTGCTGCAATCGCAGCTTCTTGTCGGCGCGGATGGAATCGAGGTCGGCCAGCGCCGGATAGTCCATGATCTGGCACTCATTGGCGCGCAGCTTGGCCAGCCGCACCGCCGGGTCGGTGTTGATCGAGAACACCAGATTGTCGATATGCGGCTTCGGTCCCCAGAAGCCCTTGAAGGTGCGATAGCGGACCGTCGAATCCTTCTGATAGGCGACGAACTCAAACGGCCCGGTGCCGATCGGCTGCTGGTCGATCAGTTCCGGCTTGCCGTCCTTCATCAGCGTGTCGGCGTATTCTTTCGACTGGATGCTCGCGAAATCCATCGCCAGATCGGCCAGGAACGGCGATTGCGGTGCGGTCAGCGTGAACTTCACCGTGTAGTCGTCCACCTTGTCGATCGACGACAGCAGCTTCGGCATGTCCATGTCGCCGAAATAGTCGTACCCGCCGCCGGAGACCTTGTGGTACGGGTTGGAGTCCTTCCACTGCCGGTCGAACGAGAACAGCACGTCGTCGGCGTTGAAGTCGCGGGTCGGCTTGAACAGCTTGTTGGATTGCCACTTCACGCCGTGACGCAGGTGCAGCGTGTAGGTCTTGCCATCGGCCGAGACGTCCCAGCTTTCCGCCAGACCCGGGACCAGCGAGGTGCTGCCGGGCTTGAACTCGATCAGCCGGTCATAGACGGGTCGGTTGGCGTCGAAGGTGGTGCCGGTCGTGTTCAGCATCGGGTTGAAGTTCTCGGGCGAACCCTCCGAGCAGAACACCAGCGTCTTGGCCTGCGCGCCCGCGGCGCATCCCAGCGCCAGAGCGGCTACGGCAGCCGCGATCGTCCGTTTCATGTGCGCCACATCTCCCCCTGGGTTGCACCGGGCCGCCCGGGGCGGCGCCGCTGGATGCGGCGGATGGTAGGCCCGTCCACCGGACAGAACAACTCGCCCGGCCAAGCGCCTCAGGCGTGCGCCGCGGCGTGGAGGCGGGTCTCGTCCAGCAGTATCTGGGCACCGGGCGAAAGCGGATGGCCGCGCGGCCGGATGAAGCCGTAGGCCTCGAGCCCGATGCGCTGGCGGAGAGGCAGGATACGGAACCGGCGGGATGGGCAGTAGAGATCGGCGAGCGCCCGGCCTGCCACGGTCAGCGCGTCGGTCCGGGCGGCGATCGCGAAGCTCACGTCGAACGAGGCGCTCTCGATGACGCGCTCGGGCGGCGGCAGCCGCGCATCCTGGAACAGGCGATCCACCCGATGGCGCAACAGCGTGCCGCGCAATTGCAGCACCCATTGCTGGTCCACAAGGTCGCTCAGTGCCAATCTGCGGCCCGCACGCAGCAAGTCGATGCCCTTGGCGGCACACGAAGCACAGCTCCTCCTCGCCGACCTGTTCGTACTCGAACAGCGCCGGGTCAAGGTCAGTGGGAATGCGCGCGATGGCGAAATCCAGCTTGCGTTCCGCCACGCGGCGGGCCAGCCGGTCGCTGGTCGCGATCTCGATCGCGATCTGCAACAGCGGGTGCGAACGGCCGATGCTCTCCACGGCCGGGACCAGAAGCTCCAGGGCCGGCGCGGTGACGGCTCCCACACTGACCGACCCGCTCTGGCCGCGCTGCAAGGCGATCAGCTCCGCTCCGGTCTCGGTCAGCTCCGCCAGCACGATCCGCGCGCGGCGGATCAGCACGTCGCCGCCGGCGTTCGGCTGCAACCCTCGCGGCCGGCGCTCGAACAAGGGCGGCGCCCACAATGTCCTCAAGCTCGGCCACAAGCTTCGACGCCGCCGGTTGCGAGAGGCTGACGCTGACGGCCGCACGCTGCAAGTTGCGGTGCTCGTCGATCGCCAGCAGCAGCCGCAAATGCCGCAAACGGAGGCGGGAACGCAGGAGGAAGTCGGGGCCAAGGTGCTTCATGGTGCTGGACATCTCTCTGCCGGCCATCATGCCAATTCCTATATGGCACCATCACGAAACGCCATTGGACGGCAATGAGGCGGCCCGGTAGTGCCGTTCGCAAGCGGTCACGGGACCAGCCTATGGATCATCCAGGATTGCCAGACACCTTGCGGGCCGCTGCCGACGGCAGGACCGCCGTCGGCATGGTCGAGGGAGCGCTGTGCGCCATCGCCGCTTTGGACGGCCGCGTCCGGGCCTTCGCCCGGCTCGATCCGGACGCGCCTTGTGCCGCCTTGCAACTTGATGCGGCGGGTGCTGTCGAGCCGCTGCATGGGTTGCCGATCGCCGTCAAGGATACGATCGCCACCGCCGGGCTGGCAATCGAATACGGCTCCCGGCTCGGCCTGCGGCACGTGCCGGCCGACGACGCGGCCTGCGTCCACAGACTCAAGGCCGCCGGCGCCGTAGTCGTTGGCAAGACCGTGACCACGGAGTTCGCCTATCTCGAGCCGGGTCCCACCCGCAATCCCTGGGATATCGGACGCACCCCCGGCGGCTCCTCCAGCGGGTCGGCGGCTGCGGTCGCCGCAGGGATGGTGCCGCTGGCGCTGGGTAGCCAGACCGGCGGCTCGGTGATCCGGCCCGCCTCCTATTGCGGCGTGTTCGGCTTCAAAGCGAGCGTGGGCCGCGTCGATCTCGGCGGAGTGCATGAGCTGGCGCGCTCGCTGGACTCGCTCGGCTGGTTCGGCGCGGGTGCGGACGACTTGACGCTGCTCGGCCGAGTCCTGCTCGACTTCGATGGCAACTGGCCGGCTTGCCCGTCCCGCCCGCGCCTGGCACGGCTGAGCACGCCGTTTGATGCCCGCGCGCCGGGCTGGGTGCATGGGGCCATCGACGCCGTCGCCGGCGACCTCGCCGCGGCGGGCGCCGAATTGCGGACGCTGACGCTGCCGCCCGAGTTCGCGGCGGCGGAGTCCCTGCATCAGCGCATCGTCGCCGCCGAGGCAGCGCGTGCGCTCGCCCCCTATGCGGGACGGCTCAGCCCTAGGCTCGCCGCCTTCGTCGCGCGCGGCCGGACGGAATGGGCGTCCCACGCTGACGCGCTCGCGCAGATGCGGGCGATGCGTGAGGCGTTCGACGCGGTGATGGATGGCTTCGACGCCCTGCTCCTGCCGGCCGCCACGGGCGAGGCGCCGCTGGGCCTGGACAACACCGGCGATGCCATCTTCAGCCTGCCGTTCTCGCTGATGGGCGCGCCATGCGCCGCCCTGCCGGTCACGCTGGGGCCGGGCGGAATGCCGCTCGGCGCGCAGTTTGTCGGCCGGCACGGCGCCGACGAGGCGCTGCTGGAGTTCGCAGCCTGGGCCTCGGCGCGGCTGCTTCTGGCACCGCGCTTCGCACCGGACGGAGCACGAGTGGCGCGGTGGGCGCGAGCCTATGATGACGTGCAACGAACCTGCCGGGAGTGGCCAGCGATGCGTGAGGTCCGCTGGGAACGCATGTTTCCCGATCAGCTTGAGGCGGCATTCGCGCGCTGCCCACTGCTCTATCTTCCGTACGGCATGTGCGAGCCGCATGGGCCGCAGAACGCGCTTGGCCTGGACGCGCTGAAGGCGCACGCCCTATGCATCCGCGCCGCCGAAGTCTCCGGGGGCATCGTGGCCCCTCCGGACTACTGGCACATCCACGAGGTCGGATTCTACGCCGCCTGGGCGCGCAGCGAAATCGGCGAAGTGCCGCGCAAATGGCTATCCGCCGTGCCGCCGTGGATCCATTTCAAGAACGTCTGCTACCACGTGCGCGCCGCCGAGGCGATCGGCTTTCATGCCGTCATCCTGCTCACCGGACATTACGGGCCGAACTGGGAGGATCTGAAGACGCTGGTCTCGCTGCTGCAACCCTATGTCGCCGCCCGCCTGTTCGGATTGCCGGATTTCGAGGCGAATGTTCCGGGGTTCGACAACGACGGCCAGTCGGGCGGCGACCACGCGGGCAAGGTGGAGACATCCCTGCTCGCCTCGCTCGAACCGGCCTGCGTCGATATGGGCCGGCTGCCGGCGCTACCGCTGGCACCTGTCGAGCCGGGAGGTGCCGGCAAGTATTTCGCGATGGGTCGCGACGCCCATCGTGCGGATCGCCGGGTCGGTGATCGGATGGTGGCGGACGAGCTCGTCTTCCTCACGCGCAAGGCCGATGAACTGCTTGCCGCATACGAGCCGCGCCGGGACAGCCGGCTGCGTACCTTCGAGGATGTCGAGCGTTTCTGGAGCGATATCGTCCAGCCTCGGCTGCCAAAATTCCGGTCCATGGAAGGGTATGTCGAGCCGCTCGCTGAAGTGGAGGCGATTCCGGCCAATTCGGTCTGGAAGGCAACCAGCACCGGGCCGGCGCGAGCGTAAGCCCTTGAGTATCGAACAACAACAAAGCGGGAGGAATTCGATGAAGAGCGTGGCAGCGTTAGTGGGCCTGGGCATCGCCCTGTGTGCCGGCTCGGCGTCGGCGGCCGATTTCAGCTGCGCGGGCAAGCGGTTCGTGTTCTTCCCCGGCGGCTCGGAAGGGGACAGCTTCGCCTCGATCGTCTACAATGGCGCGCGGCTCGCCTCGCAGCAGACCGGCTGCCAAGTGGACTACGTCTGGTCCGACTGGGATCCGCAGAAGATGGTGCAGCAATTCAGCGAAGCGATCGCGCGCAAGCCCACCGGCATCTCCATCATGGGGCATCCGGGCGACGCGGCGCTCGATTCACTGATCGATCAGGCTCGTAAGGCCGGCATCGTCGTCACGACATCGAACGTCGATCTACCGAAAGCCGAGGCCGCCTACAAGACGCAGGGATTCGGCTATGTCGGCGTGCAACTGCACACCAGCGGACAGACGTTAGGCGAGGCGGCGATCAAGGCGTGCGGGCTGAAGCCGGGCGACATGACGCTGGTCTGGGGCCTGTTGGGCCAGCCCGGCCGCGGCGAGCGCACGAAGGGCGTGCTGGACGCGCTGAAGGCGGGCGGCGTCAAGGCTGAGTACCTGGAGATCTCCGACGCGGTCAACGGCGACGCGGCGCAGGGCATCCCCATTTTCTCGAGCTTTGCCGCGTCGCATCCGGAGATGAAGGCGGTGATCACCGATCACGGCGCGTTGACGGCAACGCTGCCGGCATACATGCGCGCCGCCGGCAAGCAACCCGGCGCCATCTGCGGGGCTGGATTCGATCTCTCGGCCGCCACCGTGCAGGGCATCAAGGATGGCGACATCGCGGTGGTGCTCGATCAGCAGCCGTTCCTGCAGGGCTATCTGCCCATCCTGCAACTCTATCTCACGTCGAAGTTCGGCTTCGCCGGCATGGACGTGGATACCGGTGCCGCGCTGATCACCAAGGCCAACGTCACGGAGCTGGCTCCGCTCGCCGCCGAGGCGATCCGTTGACCGAGCCGGCTGGCATCTCCCGGCACGCGCGTGCCGGGAGTGGCCTCCACGGTGCGGCGCCGCTGTTATCGCTGCGCGGCATCCGCAAATCGTTCGGCCGTGTCGAGGTGATCCGCGGCGTCGATCTCGACATCGCCGCCGGCGAAATCGTGGCGCTGGTCGGCGACAACGGAGCCGGCAAATCGACCCTGATCAAAATCGTCACCGGCGTGCATCCGCCAAGCGCGGGCGAGATCCATTTCAAGGGTCAGCGCCTCACGCTGCGCAATGTTCGCGCCTCGCGGCTGCGCGGCATCGAGACCGTGTATCAGGAGCGGGCGCTCGCCGATCAGCAGGAGCTGTGGCGCAACATCTTCGCCGGCCGGGAGCGCACCACCTGGCTCGGCTTTCTCGACATCAAGGCGCAGAAGCGCGAAACTGAACGCTTGCTGCGGACCAGCATGGGGTTCACCTCGCGGGCGATCACCGCCGATAGCGAAGTGGTGGGCCTGTCGGGCGGGGAGAAGCAGGGTGTCGCGATCGGGCGGGCGCTGTATTTCGACGCCGACTTGATCATCCTCGACGAACCGACCATGGGCCTGTCGCTGAAGGAGACCGAGAAGGTGCTGGCTTTCGTGCGCAACATCCGCGACCAGGGCAAGTCAGCGATCTTCATCGATCACAACATATTCCATGTGCATGACGTAGCCGACCGATTCGTGATCCTGGACCGCGGCCGCGTCGCCGGCCAGTTCCATCGCAGCGAGCTGTCGCGCGAGCAATTGATCGAGCGCATGATCGAGCTGCACGATGCCGGTCAGATGGGCCTGCCCGCGTGAGCGACATGGCGGTTCCAGCCTCGCTGGGGGAGGCTTCGCACTCCGCGCCATGGTGGCAGCGCAACCGGGTGCAGGTGAGCACCGCGGGAATGCTGCTGCTGCTGTATGCCATCTTCATCATCAGCCGACCATCGACCTATCTGTCGATCGACATCTACCGTTCGTTCATGATCTCGATTCCGTTCTACGGAATCATGGCGCTGTCGGCGACCTATGTGGTCACCCTTGGCGAGATCGACCTCAGCTTTCCTTCCATCTACGCCTTGTCCGGCTGGGTATTCGCGACCCTCTATGCCCACACGCACAGCTTTCCCCTGGCCCTTGCCGCCTGCCTGCTGGTGGGGGCCGTGGCTGGCCTCGGCAACGGGCTGCTGGTCACGAAGGTGGGCGTGCCGTCCATCGTCGCGACGATCGGCACGATGTTTCTCTGGCGAGGGTTGGTGAACGTGTTGACGCAGGGTCGCGGCGTGCCGCTGGCCGACGTCACCGCCGACCCGTTCCACAGATTGTTTGTGGGTCAGCTTTTTGGCATCGTGCCCATGCAATTCGTCTGGTTCCTTGGCTGCGCGGTGCTGCTCGGCCTGATCTACAAGCGGCATCGCTTCGGCAGCCACGTTCTGTTCGTGGGCGACAACGAGGCAAGCGCCCGCATGATGGGCATCGCGGCCGATCGCGTGAAGATCGCCTGCTTCGTCCAGCTCGGATTTTTTTCCGCCCTGTCCTGTGTGTTCCTGCTGAACCAGATGCTGTTCTTCTGGGCCACGACCGGCGAGGGCTATCTGCTGACAACACTGGCGGCGGTGTTCATCGGCGGCACCTCGGTTTTCGGCGGCAAGGGCACGATGATCGGGACATTCATCGGCGTGCTGATCATCGCCTCGCTGGAGCCGGGCATCATCGCCGTGGGTCTCACCGGCTTCTGGACCCAGTTCATCTATGGCCTGCTCATCACCGTCTCCGTGTCCATCTACGCACTCATGCTGCCGCGCTCGCGCTAGGCCCGCGTGCCCTGCCCACCCGCGACGCGGTCCGGCGGCCCAGCGCCTGCGAGATCGCAGTCCCGGCCTGACACACACGATCAAGGTTGACGCCAGTCTCGATTCCCATGCCATCCAGCATGTACACCAGATCCTCGGTTGCGACATTCCCGGTAGCACCTTTCGCATAAGGACAGCCGCCCAGTCCCGCCACCGCGCTGTCCAGCACCGAAATGTCAAGTTCCAGGCAGGCCAGGATGTTCGCCAGGGCTTGGCCGTATGTGTCATGGAAGTGCAGCGCGATGCGCCAGATCGGCACGTCGCGCGCCACGCATTTGACCAGCCGCCGCGCCTGCAATGGCGTGCCGACGCCGATCGTGTCGCCGAGCGAGACCTCATCGCAGCCGAGTTCGATCAACCGCGCCGCGTAGTCGCGCACGGCCTCGGGTGCGACCCTCCCCTCGGTACGGGCAGCCCAACACACAGGAGACGTAGCCGCGCACGCCCATTCCTGCGGCCCGCGCCTGCTCCACCACCGGCGCGAAGCGGGCCAGGCTTTCTGCCATCGAACAGTTGATGTTGCACCGGGAAAATGTCTCCGATGCCGAGCCGAATACCGCAACCTCCCGCGCGCCTGCCTGCATGGCATCGTGCAATCCCCGAAGGTTCGGCACCAGGACGGGGTAGGCCACTCCTGGTCTGCGGGCCAGTCGCGACATGACCTCCGCAGTGCCGGCCATCGCGGGCACGCGTACGGGCGAGACGAAACTGCCGGCCTCGATGCATGTAAGTCCCGCTTGTGCGAGTGCCTCGATGAGCGCCAGTCTCTGCTCGACCGGCACAACGCCCGGCTCGTTCTGCAAGCCGTCGCGTGGCCCCACTTCGACAATCCGCACCCGAGCCGGGAGGTTCATGGCGCGAACGTCACCAGTTCGACGCCTTCCTCGACCATCGCGCCCGCTTCGTGGTGCACGGCAGCCACGATTCCCTCAGCCGGCGCGCGCAGGGTCAGTTCCGTCTTCATCGCCTCCAGCACCAGCAACGGTGCGCCCTTCGCCACGCAGTCGCCGGACGCCACCAGCACGCGCGCGATGCGCGCGGGGATCGGTGCGACCAGCCGATCCGAGCCTGTCTCCGCCAGCCGCGGCGGCACAAGCGGATCGATCATTCGCAGCGCATGATTGCGTCCGGCAAGGATCACCACACGCTCCTCGCCACGCGGCACCACGCGGGCGCGGTGCAGCACGCCGTTCACGCGCAACGCCATGCCGCTTTCATGCGTGGCGGCCGTGACGTGAACGGAACCTGATGGCATGTCCAGCAGAAAACTCCCGTCCAGCCCTGGATGCGCGCGGATCGCAATGGTCTCTTCGCCATCGCGCAGAAGCAGATCCTGATAGCCCTCGCCATTCATGCGCCAGGCATCGCCCAGGCTCCAGGGGGACCATGGATCGCCCGCACGCTGGGCCAGCGCACGAGCCCGATCCTGAAACTCGGCCAGCACAGCCATTGCGCACGCCGCCCAGGCGACGACCCGATCCGGCCGGGGCGCTGCCAGCAGCGCCTCATTGTGCAGCGCAATGAACCCAGTATCGAAATCCGCCGTAACGAAAGCCGGATGGGCAGCGATCGCCCGCAGCAGGTCGAGGTTCGTCCGAACGCCCACTATCTCGTACTCCGCAAGTGCCGCCGCCAGGTGCCGCAGCGCTTCAGCGCGATCCTCGCCCCATGCGATCAGTTTGGCGATCATCGCATCGTAGTGCGGCGTGATCGCATCGCCTGCGCGCGCGCCGGTATCGACGCGGATATGCGCGCTGTCGCGCGGCTGGCGCAAATGCACGAGATTACCGATCGAAGGCAGGAACTCCCGCTCGGGGTCTTCGGCGTACACCCGCGCCTCGATCGCGTGACCGCGAATGGTCAGCTGCTCCTGGCGCAGCGGCAAAGCTTCGCCGCACGCGACGCGAAGCTGCCACTCCACCAGATCCTGGCCGGTGATCATCTCCGTCACCGGGTGCTCGACCTGCAGGCGCGTGTTCATCTCCATGAAGTAGAACCGCCCGCGCTCGGCGATGAACTCCACCGTGCCGGCGCCCACATAGCCGACAGCGCGCGCCGCCGTCACGGCGGTCACGCCCAGGGCGCGGCGCTGTGTCTCGTCGATGCCGGGTGCCGGGGCCTCCTCGATCACCTTCTGGTGGCGGCGCTGAATCGAGCAGTCACGCTCGAACAGCGAAACGGCGTTGCCGTGGGTGTCTGCGAAGATCTGCACCTCAATGTGTCGCGGCCGTTCCAGATAGGTTTCGATCAGCAGCCGATCATCGCCAAACGCGGCGAGCGCTTCGCGCCTCGCGCCGGTGATGGCCTCCTCCAGCTGCGTGGTGTCTGCGACGACACGCATTCCCCTGCCGCCACCGCCCGCGGAGGCCTTGATCAGCACCGGATAGCCGATGCGTGCCGCTTCCTCGGCAAGTGCTGCGAACGTTTGCGCCGCACCGTGATAGCCGGGGACTACAGGCACGCCGGCCTGCGCCATCAACGCCTTCGCTGCCGCCTTCGAGCCCATCGCGCGGATCGCCGCGGGCGGCGGCCCCACGAAGGCAATGCCGGCATCCAGGCAGGCCTGGGCGAAATCCGCGTTCTCCGACAGGAAGCCATAGCCCGGATGGATTGCCTCCGCACCGGATCGGCGTGCCGCCTCAATGATTGCGTCGATCGCCAGATAGCTTTCGCGCGCCGGTGCTGGCCCGATCATGATGGCTTCGTCGGCCAGCTCGACGTGACGCGCGTGCGCATCGGCCTCGGAATACACCGCCACCGAGCGGATGCCGAGGCAGCGCGCGGTCGCAATCACGCGGCAGGCGATCTCGCCACGGTTGGCGATCAGGATTGTGCGGAACACGGTCTTACTCCCCGCGCCAGGCGGGGCGGCGCTTGTCCAGGAACGCGCTCAGCCCTTCGCGTCCTTCCGCGGAGGCACGGCGCTCGGCGATACGGCGCGACGTCTCCTCCGACAATTGCGCGTCGACCACGCGCCCCTCGCACAGGAACAGCAGATCCTTCGCGGTTGCCTGCGCTTCCGGCCCACCTTGCAGCAGCGCATGCAAAAGCCGCTCGCGGGCGTCCTCCAGGCCCGCATGTGCCACCACCTCATGCACCAGCCCCATCTGCCGCGCGCTCACTGCCGCGATCATCTCGGCAGTGAGGAAGTAGCGGCGCGCCTGGCGCGCGCCGATCGCGTTGATCACATAAGGGCTGATCGCCGCCGGAATCAGGCCGAGCCGCACCTCGCTCAGGCAGAAGCTCGCCCGCTCCGAGGCCACGACCACATCGCAGGACGCCACCAGCCCGACCCCGCCGCCATAGGCCGCACCCTGCACCAGGCAAAGGGTCGGCTTGGCGAGCCGGTCCAGCGTGTGCATCAGCGCCGAGAGCGAGGCGGCATCACGGCGGTTCTTCGCCTCGTCAGCATCCGCCATGCGGCGCATCCAGCCGAGATCGGCGCCCGCGCAGAAGGTGGCGCCCGTGCTCGCCAGCACCACCGCCCGGATCTCGGACCGCGCGCCCAGCCGCTGCAATGAAGCGGTCAGTTCGGCAATCATGGGACCGTCCAGCGCGTTGTGCCGCGCGGATCGGTTCAAAGTCAGCGTGGCGACACCGCGCCGGTCCACCGTCTCCAGCACTGCGCTCATTGCCGCCTCACATCCGGAACACGCCGAAGCGCGTGCGCGAGACCGGCGCATTCAGGCTGACAGACAGCGAAAGACCAAGCACGCGGCGCGTCTGTGCGGGATCGATCACGCCATCGTCCCACAGCCGGGCGCTCGCGTAATACGGATGTCCCTGCGCCTCGTACTGCGCACGGATTGGTGCTTTGAATGCCTCCTCATCCTCCGCCGGCCAGATCTCGCCACGCGCCTCCATGCCGTCGCGCCGCACCTGTGCGAGCACCGAGGCCGCCTGTTCGCCGCCCATCACGCCGATGCGCGCGTTCGGCCACATCCACAGGAAGCGCGGCCCATAGGCGCGCCCGCACATGCCGTAATTGCCGGCACCGAAACTGCCGCCGATAACGACCGTAAACTTCGGCACCGCGGCGGTCGCCACCGCAGTCACCATCTTCGCACCGTCCTTGGCGATGCCGCCGGCCTCGTATTTGCGTCCCACCATGAAACCCGCGATGTTCTGCAGGAACAGCAGCGGTATGCCGCGCTGCGCGCACAGCTCGATGAAATGCGCCCCCTTCTGCGCGCTCTCGGAGAACAGGATACCATCGTTGGCGACGATCCCGACGGGATACCCGCAGACATGGGCAAAGCCAGTGACGAGCGTGGGTCCGTATAGGCGCTTGAACTCGTCCAGCGCACTGTCATCGACGATGCGCGCGATCACCTCGCGGACATCGAACGGGGTGCGGAGGTCGGCGGAGACAATGCCGTACAGTTCGCCCGGATCGCGACGCGGCGGCAGCGGGGTGCGGGGTGCCACCGCCGGGCGGTTCGCATCGCCGAGATTGGCGACGATGCGGCGCGCGATGCCGAGCGCGTGCGCGTCGCTCTCGGCGATATGGTCGGTGACACCGGAGATGCGGCTATGCACCTCCGCGCCGCCCAAATCCTCCGCCGTCACGATCTCGCCGGTCGCGGCTTTCACGAGCGGTGGGCCGGCCAGGAAGATCGTGCCCTGGCCACGCACGATCACGCTTTCGTCGGCCATCGCCGGCACATAGGCGCCGCCGGCGGTGCAGGATCCCATCACCACGGCGATCTGTGCAATGCCATCTGCCGACATGGTCGCCTGGTTATAGAAGATGCGACCGAAATGCTCGCGGTCCGGAAACACCTCGTCCTGGTTCGGCAGATTGGCGCCGCCGGAATCCACAAGATAGAGGCAGGGCAGCCGGTTCTGGGCGGCGATCTCCTGTGCGCGCAGATGCTTCTTTACCGTGATCGGGTAGTACGTGCCGCCCTTCACCGTGGCGTCGTTCGCGACGATCATGCAGGTGCGCCCGGCCACCTGGCCGATTCCCGTGACAATCCCGGCGGAAGGCACCTCCTCTTCATACATGCCGTGCGCGGCAAGCTGACCGATTTCGAGAAATGGCGAGAGCGGATCGAGCAACGCGCGGATGCGGTCGCGCACCAGCAGCTTGCCACGCGCCAGATGCCGCGCCCGCGCGGCTGCCCCACCACCCTCGCGCACCTGCTCGGCCACGCTGTGCAGATCGGCCATCAGCGCCTGCATCGCCTCCGCGTTGGCACGATATTCGGGAGAATGCGGATCGACGCTCGATTCCAGGACCGGCATCGAGGCTTCGTCAGCCGGCCAGCAGCACAGGGGCGGAGACCGTCTCGCGACGCTCGCGCGCCGGATGGTGCCCGCCGCGGAACCGGGTGAGCAGATCATCTTCGTGCCGGCGCGCGTGCCGCAAATGCCGCGCGCGCACCGGACCATAGCCGCGGATCTGCTCCGGGATCGCCGCAAGTTCCACGGCCAGCGCGTAGTTCTGGTCATCGACGGTGGCGAGCAGTTCCTCGACGAGCGTCTCGTAATGACCGATCAACTGGCGATCCTGCCGACGCTCGGCGGTATGGCCGAACACGTCCAGCCAACTGCCGCGCAGCCGCCGCAGCCGCGCCAGCAATCGTAGTGGCGGGAGCACCCAGGCCCCATAGGCGCGCTTGCGCGGCTCGCCGGTCGCGGGATCGGCTTTCGCCCAGAGCGGCGGGGCGAGATGGAACACGATGCGATACTCACCCTCGAACATCGCGGCGATCCGCCCGGCGAAGTCAGGCGCGGTCAGCAGCCGCGCCACCTCGTACTCGTCCTTGTAGGCCAGCAGCTTGTAGAAATTGCGCGCCGCGGTCTGCGACAGCGCATCCCGGCCAGGGAAGCGCGCCTGCTCCGCCTCGCGCACGCGCTGCACCAGCCGCGCATAGCGGGTGGCATAGCGCGAGTCCTGGTAGGCGGTCAGATCCGCCACGCGCCGAGCGATCACCTCGTCGAGGTCGGACGACAGGCGTTCGGAGTCGGATTCGGTCATGCGCGGTCGCGCCGCCTCCTCGACGCGGGGTAGATCGAGTGCGGCGCGACGTCCCCACAGGAAGCTCGCCACATTCATCGGCACGGCCACTCCGTTCATCTCGATCGCCTTCAGGATCGACGCGCCACGCAATGGCACCAACCCCTTTTGCCAGGCATACCCCAGCATGAACAAGTTTGTGGCGATCGAATCGCCCATCAGCGCGGTGGCCAGCCGGGTCGCCGGCACCAGCGTCACAGCCTCCGCTCCCGCGGCATCGGCGATCTGCCGGGTCATGTCGTCGAGCGGAAATTGCAGGTCCGGGATATGCGCCACGTCACCGGTCCGCGCCTGGGCCGCGAAGGTCCGAACAAAATCACTGGTGATGGCAAGATCGCTGTTGATGATCGCTTGCGAGAAGCCAGGCCGCATCTTTTGCAGCGTTTCGTCCGCCGCCGCCACGACGATGTCGCACCCCAACACGAGCCGCGCCTCGCCGGCAGCGATGCGCGCGGCGTACAGCGCATCCCGCCTCGGCGCGATGCGGATATGCGACCAGACGGGGCCACCCTTCTGCGCCAACCCGGCCATATCGAGCGTCGAGACGCCCTTGCCTTCCAGCGCCGCCGCCATGCCCAGCAGCGCACCGATCGTCACGATCCCGGTGCCGCCAACGCCCGCCACCAGGATTCCGTACGGTTCGGTGAGGTCGGGAAGCGACGGCTCGGGCAAGGCCTCCCCCTCCCCTCCGGCACGCAGCATCTGACCCCGGCGCAGGCTGCCGCCCTCGACGGTGACGAAGCTCGGGCAAAAGCCCTCGACGCATGAATAGTCCTTGTTGCAGCTTGACTGATCTATGCGCCGCTTGCGTCCGAACTCGGTCTCCAGCGGAACCACGGAGAGACAGTTGGATTTGGCGCTGCAATCGCCGCAGCCTTCGCACACGCGGTCATTGATGAGGACGCGCCGCGCCGGATCGGGATAAAGCCCGCGCTTGCGCCGCCGCCGCTTCTCGGCGGCACAGGTCTGGTCATAGACCAGCACCGAAACGCCGGGGTATTCCCGCAGCGACCGCTGCACCTCGTCCAGATCATCCCGGTGACGCACAGGAACGTTATCGGGCAGACGCAGCTCGCCCGCGATATTTCCGCGGCTCGTCCGTGACGACGACGATGCGCTCGACGCCTTCCGCCGCAACCTCCCGCACCAGCTTCGGCACCGTAAGCGCACCCTCGACCGGCTGCCCGCCGGTCATTGCCACTGCGTCGTTGAACAGAATCTTGTAGGTGATCGGTACACCGGCCGCGAGCGCCTGGCGAATGGCGAGCGATCCGGAATGCGAATAGGTGCCGTCGCCAAGATTGGCGAAGACGTGCGGCATTTCGTGAACGGCGCCTGCCCGACCCAGGGCACGCCCTCGCCGCCCATCTGGCTGAAGGTCTGGGTCTGGGTGGGATTGAGCCACACCGCCATATAGTGGCAGCCGATACCCGCGAGCGCGTGGCTCCCCTCCGGCACCTTGGTCGAGGTGTTGTGGGGACAGCCGGAACAGTAATGCGGCACGCGGGCGATATCGGTGCGGCGCTGCGCCAGCACATTCTCCTGCGCGTCGAGGAAGGCCAAGCGGTCGCGGATGCGTGGGCTGGTATAGAACCGCCGGATGCGCTCGGCGATCACCCGCGCGATGCGGGCCGGCCCTAATTCGCCGGTCGGCGGCAGCAGCCAGCGGCCGATCGGCAAATCCCATTCGCCTTTCTCGTCGTATTTGCCGACCACGCGCGGGCGCACGTCCTCGCGCCAGTTGTACAGCTCCTCCTTGAGCTGGTACTCGATGACCTGGCGCTTTTCCTCGACCACCAGGATCTCCTCGAGCCCCTCGGCAAAGTGGCGGATGCCGACTGGATCAATGGGCCATGTCATGCCGACCTTATAGACGCGCAGGCCGATCTCGGCGGCGTGCGCCTCGTCGATGCCCAGCAAGTGTCAGCGCCTCGCGCACATCCAGATAGGATTTGCCGCTGCTGATGATACCCAACCGGGGTGCCGGACTGTCGATCACCACGCGGTTGATGCCGTTGCAGCGCGCGTAGGCCACGGCCGCATACACCTTGTAGCGTTGCAACCGCAGCTCCTGCTGCAAGGGCGTATCCGGCCAGCGGATGCCCAGCCCATCCGGCGGCACGGCGAAGTCCGTCGGTGGATTGGAGACAACACGCAGCGGATCGACGAGCACTGCCGCCGAAGTCTCCGCCACGTCGGAAACCGCCCGCAGCGCCACCCAGCAGCCGGAGAAGCGCGACATCGCCCAGCCGTGAATGCCGAGATCCAGCAGATCCTGCACGCCTGCGGGGCTCAGCACCGGAATCATCGCGGCGGCGCAGATGTGATCGCTCTGGTGCGGCAGCGTGGAGGATTTGGCGCCGTGATCGTCGCCAATCACGGCCAGAACGCCGCCATGCGGATCGGTGCCCGCGGCGTTAGCGTGCTTGAACACGTCCATGCTGCGGTCGGCGCCCGGACCCTTGCCGTACCACATGCCGAACACGCCCTGATGCCGGGCGCCGGGAAACAGCTTGACCTGCTGGGTGCCCCAGACCGCCGTCGCGGCCAGTTCCTCGTTGATGCCGGGCTGGAAGCGGATGTTGGACGCCAGCAGCCGCTTCTGCGCGCGCCAGAGCGCCTGATCGAGCCCACCCAGCGGCGAGCCACGATAGCCAGACACAAAGCCCGCCGTGTCCAGCCCCGCCGCCGCGTCACGGCGCCGCTGCAACTCCAGCAGTTCCACGAGCGCCTGGATGCCCGAGAGGAACACGGTCTCCTGATCGCCGCCGGCAGACGGCGCAGCGGGCACCGCCGCGCGCGGGGCTTCCGTCGTTGGAGGGCGTGCATCCGGCATCGACGTTTCCCTGAAAAGAGTCCCGTGAAGCCCCTGGTATCTGGTTCGCGGTTGACTCGCCTTCAAGCCGAACCGAGTTTGGCCGGACGGCTCAGCACGATCGGGGGGCGTCCCGCATGGCATCCGCGAACAGCCTGCCGGGGCTGGATTTCGGCCTGGGCGAGACCGCCGACCTGCTGCGCGCGCAGGTCGAGGCGTTCGCCTCGGCCGAGATCGCGCCGCGCGCGGCGGAGATCGACCGCAGCAACCAGTTCCCCGGCGATCTCTGGCGCAGGCTCGGCGATCTGGGCCTGCTCGGCGTCACCGTGGCCGAGACCTATGGCGGCGCTGGCATGGGCTATCTCGAGCACGTCGTGGCGATGGAGGAAATCTCCCGTGCCTCCGCCTCGGTCGGTCTGTCCTATGGTGCGCATTCGAATCTGTGCGTCAACCAGATCCATCGCCACGGCACGGAGGCGCAGAAGCGGCGTTATCTGCCGAAGCTGCTGAGCGGCGAGCATGTCGGCGCGCTGGCGATGAGCGAGACGGGCGCCGGCTCGGACGTCGTGGGGATGCGCACGCGCGCCGACAAGCGCAGCGACCGCTACGTGCTGAACGGCAGCAAGATGTGGATCACCAACGGCCCCGATGCCGCGACGCTGGTGATCTACGCCAAGACCGATCCGGCCGCCGGCCCGCGCGGCATCACCGCGTTTCTGGTGGAGAGAGAGTTTCGCGGCTTTTCCACCGCGCAGAAGCTCGACAAGCTCGGCATGCGCGGCTCGAACACCTGCGAACTGGTGTTCCAGGATTGCGAGGTGCCGGAGGGAACGTGCTGGGCCACGTCGGCGGCGGCGTCGCGGTGCTGATGAGCGGCCTGGATTACGAACGCGCAGTGCTGGCGGCTGGGCCGTTCGGCATCATGCGCGCCTGCATGGATGTCGTGCTCCCTTATGTCCACGAGCGACGGCAGTTCGACCAGCCGATCGGCGAATTCCAGCTCATGCAGGGCAAGATCGCCGACATGTACACGACCATGAACGCGGCGCGCGCCTATGTGTACGCGGTGGCCCGCGCCTGCGACCGCGGCCAGACAACGCGCAAGGATGCGGCGGGGGCGATCCTGTACGCGGCCGAGAAGGCGACCTGGATGGCATTGGAGGCGATCCAGGCGCTCGGCGGCAACGGCTACATCAACGACTATCCGACCGGGCGCCTGCTGCGCGACGCCAAGCTGTACGAGATCGGCGCCGGCACCAGCGAAATCCGGCGCATGCTGATCGGCCGCGAGCTGTTCCGCGAGACCGCCTGACGCGCGCCTCAGCGGCGGGGCGGCAGTGCGCCCTCCTCTGCCAGCATCTTCGCCGCGTGGTCGAATCCCGCCCAGGCCGCGGCCGCGAGCGCGGCGCCTGTGCTGACGCGGCGCACGCCGGCGCGGGCGAGATCGGCGACCCGCATCTCCTTACCCCAGAGCAGCACGTTGACCGGCTTCGGTGCCACCGCCGAGACGATCGCCGCGATCTCCGAAAGGTCGCTGACGCCCGGCGCGTACAGGCAATCGGCACCCGCCTCGGCATAGGCGACCAGCCGCTCGACGGTGGGCGCCAGCTCCTTCCGGCCCATCAGGAAGCCTTCCGAACGACCGACCAGCAGCACGCCTTGCCCGCTGCGGTCGATGGCGGCGCGCGCGCGCACGGATGCGCTCGACCGCCAGGGCTTTGTCATACAATTCGCGGCCGGTGCGATCCTCGATCGACAAGCCGGCAATGCCGGTGTCGATGGCGAGACTCGACATTGCGCGCCACATCCTCCGGCTGGTCGGCGAACCCACCCTCGAAATCGGCGTTCACCGGCAGATCCGTGGCGGCGGTCAGCATCCGCAGGTGATCGAGCGCCTCCTCCAGCGTGATCTCGCCATCCTGGCGGCCGAGCGCCCAGGCATGGCCCGCGCTCGTCGAGGCCAGGGCCTTGAAGCCTAGCGCCTGCAAGCGTCGGGCGCCCCCAATATCCCAGGGATTGGGCAGCACAAAGCAGCCCTCCTGATGCAGGGCGCGAAAAGCGGCGCGGCGGGCCGTCAGGTCCATGGGCATTGGCTCGTTTCCTTGCATCCGTGACACATGGATGATCGATCATCAGCGCCGGGTGGTCTAGGCTCAGGCAGCACTCCCGTCAGAAGGCGACACCGTGGATTACGTCGAACCCGAGGGGCAGCAATACCGTGCCCTGGACGCCAGACCGCGCGGCGCCCGCGGCAATCTCCTGCGGCTGGCGACCGCGCAGGCATTGGGGGGTGCCAATTCGACGGTGATCTTCGCCACGGTGTCGATCATCGGCGCGACACTCGCGCCGGACCCCGGCTACGCCACCCTGCCGGTCTCGGTATTCGTCGTCGGCATGGCGGCGGGAACCCTGCCCGCCGGCTGGATCTCCCGCCAACACGGGCGGCGCCGCGCGTTCCTTATCGGCACCAGCTTCGGCGCGCTGGGGGGCTTGCTGGCGGCGCTTGCCGTGGTCATCGGCTCGTTTGCCCTGCTTTGTCTCGCAACCCTCTGCGGCGGCCTCTATGCCTCCGTCGTCCAATCCTTCCGCTTCGCCGCCGCTGACGGCGTGCAAGGCAGCTTCCGCGCCAAGGCAGTCGCCTGGGTCATGGCCGGCGGCGTATTCGCGGGCGTGCTCGGGCCGCAGCTCGTGACCTGGACCATGTCGCTCTGGCAGCCCTACCTGTTTGCCGCGAGCTATGTCGCACAGTCGCTCGTGGCGCTGCTGGCGATGGCCGTGCTGGCGGGCGTTGATCTGCCGAAGCCCCCGCCAGCCACGCGCGGGGCCGGACGGCCGCTCCGCGTGATCGCGCGCCAGCCGCGCTTCCTGGTCGCTGTCGTCTGCGGCGTCGTCTCCTACACGCTGATGAACCTGGTGATGACGTCCGCACCGCTCGCCATGCATCTGTGCGGGCTTGCCGTGCCGCAATCCAATCTCGCGATCCAGTGGCACGTCGTCGCGATGTACGGGCCGAGCTTCTTCACGGGCGCGGTCATCGCCCGGTTCGGCGCACGCCGCGTGGTGGCCGCCGGACTCTGCTGCACGTTGCTGGCGGCAAGCTGCGGCCTGACGGGCACCACCACACTGCACTTCTCGGCGACCCTGATCCTGCTGGGTCTCGGCTGGAATCTCGGCTTCGTCGGCGCCTCCGCCCTTGTGCTGGAGACGCACCGGCCGGAGGAACGCAACACGGTGCAGTCCTTCAACGATTTCCTGGTGTTCGGCACGATGGCCGTTGGATCGTTCGCCTCGGGCAAGCTGCTTGCCGCCTATGGCTGGGCCACGGTCAACTGGGTCGTGTTTCCGCCGGTGCTGCTCGCGTTGGCCCTGCTGGCCGCAACCCGCGTGACCTATCGCCGGCCAGTCCCCACCGGCTGAACCGCGCGGCGCAGGCGCGGGCCCAGCCAGGCGCGCAGCCGCCCGACGCCGGCCACCGACAGCAGGATGGCGCCCCACAGTGCGAGGCTCAGGAACTGGCTGATGTCGAGCAGGTTCGCGGCGGTCGAGACGAGTTGCAGGATCACCAGCGCCAGCACCAGTCCGCTGACCCGCCCGAACCCACCGGCCGGATCGATGCCGCCCAGAACCGCCGCCAGGATGGTGACCAGCAGATAGCTCTCGCCATAGCTGGCATTGGCGGAGTTGAAGCGCGCCATCATCAGCGCGCCGGCCACGGCGGAGAGCAGCGCGGACAGCAGGTAGATGCGCATGATCACGCGGCGCGTGTCGATGCCCGAGAAGCGCACCGCCCGCTCGTTGGAGCCGATCATGGAGATGAAATTGCCGATCGGCGTGCGCGTCAGCAGCACCGACACCGGCACCGCCGCCAGCGCGAACACCAGCAGCACCACCGGAATGCCGGCCACCGATCCGTTGCCGATGAACACCACGAAGGCCGGGAAGCCCGGCAATGACGCCGCCATGGGTCAGCCCGACCGCGATCCCCTTCACCAGCGTCATGCTGCCGAGCGTGGCCAGGATCGGCGAGACGCCGAGATAGGCGATGACGACGCCGTTCAGCGTGCCGATCACGGCCGCCACGGCAAAGCCGGCCAGAAACGGCAGCACATACCCCAGCAGCGCCACGCCGCCGGGGGCCGGCCCGAAATGCGTGAACCCATACGCCATCGCCAGCGCCGCGAGATTGGCGGTGGCGATGATCGACAGATCGAGCCCGCCGGAGAGCAGCGGGACCATCATGGCGAGCGACAGGATGCCCAGCTCGGGCAACTGGAACGCCATCGAGCGGATCGAAGCCGCGCCGAACATGCGCGGACCAACCAGCAGGAACAGCACGACCAGCAGCGCGCCGAGCAGGCCGAACAGCCGCAAGCGTGACGGGATCGAGACGCGCCGAGAGCGCACCCCGGCGCGCGCGCGGTCTGGCGGTCGGCCTCGCTCACGCCGCCGCCCGCGCGGTACCCGAACGGCGGCGCTGCTCCAGCGCCAGCGCGCTGACCGCAGCCAGGATCACCGCACCCGTGAAGCATTGCGACCAGTAGGACGACACACCCAGCAGCAGCAGCCCGTTCTGCAGGAAGGCCAGCAGCATCAGCCCCAGGATCGTGCCGAACACGGTGCCCACCCCGCCGGTCAGGCTGGCGCCGCCCAGCACCACCGCCGCCAGCACGTCCAGCTCGCGCCCCACCAGCGCGTTGGGCGCCACGGATTGCGCGTTCTGCGCCTGCACCAGCGACGCCATGGCGGCGACGAACCCCATATAGCCGTAGATCAGCAGGTTCAGCCCGAACACCTTGATGCCCACGCGCTGCGCCGCATCGGCGTTGCTGCCGAGCGCGTAGATCTGCCGCCCCAGACTGGTCCGCGTCAGCAGCAGCGCGGTCAGCGCGAACGCCGCGACCAGCCCCAGCATCTGCAAATTGACCGCATACTGCGTTCTGCTGCGCGTCGGTATAGACGACCCAGTTGGCGCCGTTCGCGAACCAGTCGGGCAGCGAGTAGATCTGGTTGCCGCCGGTCAGGAACATCAGCAGGCCGAAGAACAAATTGAGTGTGGCGATGGTGACGATGATGCTGGACAGCCGCAGCGTGCCGACCAGCAGCGCGTTGAACAGGCCGAGCGCGGTGCCGATGCCGCCGGCGATCGACGATCAACGCCGAGCCAGCCGATCGGATAGGCGTTGGCGACCGACATGGCCATGTATTGCGCGACCGAGGCGGTGGCGGTGAACGAGATGTCGATGCCGCCCGAGACCAGCACGACCAGCAGACCCGCCGCGAGCATGCCGGAAAACGCGTAAGAGGTCAGCAGATCGACCGCGTTCTGCAACGTGGCGAAGGACGCGGTGGCGAACGACAGGAACACCCCCAACGCCACCACGACGACCAGCAGCCGGCCCTCATGGGTGTGGAAGAAGCGCGGCAGCGCCCTACGCATCGATCGCTTCCTGCAAGGCGGCTTCGCTCACCTGGGCGGGATGGAAACTGCCGCGCAGCCGGCCGCCATGCATCACCAGGATGCGATGGCTGTGGTACAGCACTTCCGGCACCTCGTCGGAGATCATCAGCACCGCCATGCCGCGCGCCGCCAGATCGCGGACGATGGCATAGATGCCGTCCTTGGCGCTGATATCCACGCCGACGGTCGGGCTGTCCAGCAGCAGCACCTTGGGCTGCGTGGCGAGCCACTTGGCCAGCACCACGCGCTGCTGATTACCGCCCGAAAGCGTCCGCACCGGGTTCTCCGGGTTTGACACCTTGATGCCGAGCCGCTCGATCCATCCGACGCACCGCCTCGCGCCGCCGGTCCGCGCGCACCAGCCCAAGCGCGCCGGCCAGCTTCTCGAGGATCGCCAGCACGATGTTCGACGAAATCGGCTGGTCGAGCACCAGCCCAAGCGACAGCCGGTCCTCGGAGACGTAGGAAATCCCCTGCTCGATCGCCGCCCGGTTGGAGGCGAGACTGACTCTGTTGCCCGCGAGCTTCACCTCCCCGCGATCGGGCGGCCGCATCCCGAACAACGACAAGGCCAGCTCGGTGCGCCCGGAACCCGAGCAGGCCGATCATGCCGACGATCTCGCCGGCGCGAACGTCGAAGCTGATATCCTCGTAATCGCCCTGCCGCGACAGATTGCGCACCGACAGCGCGACCTTGGCATCCGACAGATCCGGCACATTGATCGTGTAGTCGAACTGCCCGCCGGTCATCAGCGCGCCGAGGCGGCGACTGGTCATCTCGCTGCCCGCGAAGGTGCCGAGTTTGCGGCCGTCGCGCAGCACCGTCACCTTCTCGGCGATCTCCAGCACCTCGTCCAGCCTGTGGCTGACGAAGACGATGGCGATGCCGCGCCGCTTCAGCTCGCCGGTGACGGCGAGCAGCGAGTCGACCTCGTGGCGCGTCAGCGAGGAGGTCGGCTCGTCCATGATGACCAGCCGCGCCTCGGCCGCCAGCGCGCGGCAGATGGCAACGAGCTGGCGCTGCGCGATCGACAGCTCGGCCACCTTCGCCACGGGGTCGAGTTCGATGCCGATGCGCTGCATCGCCGCAAGCGCCATCGGCTTCGATCCGGCTCCGGCGCACGCCGTGCACGCGGCCCAGATGCTGCGCGAAGGCGATATTCTCGGCCACCGTCAGATCGGGAAACAGCGACAGATCCTGATAGATCACCTGGACGCCGAGCCGCGTGCTGTCGGCGGGCGTCAGATGCGGATACTCGCGCCCGTCGATGACGATGCGGCCGCCCGGATCGGGCGGCTGCACGCCGGAGATGATCTTGATCAGGGTCGATTTGCCAGACCCGTTCTCGCCGGCCAGGCAATGCACTTCGCCGGCTACGAGCGTCAGATCGACGTCCGACATGCGCCATGACGCCGCCGAAGCGCTTGGAGATGCCGGTCAGTTCCAGGAATGGCGGCAAACGGCGGAACCCGCGCGAGAGGCGTCCGGGGGCGGGACTTCGCCCCCGGATCGCAGAGTCAGAGGCCGGTCGTGGCGATCATCTTGTCGATGTTCTGCTTGTCGAAGGCCAGGATGCGATCGACGCTGACCAGCTTGCCGGGCACGTCCACCGTCGCCTTGCCCATGCCGGGAATCTCCATGCCAGTCTCGAACTTCGTGCCGTTCAGCGCCAGGCTTGCCACCGCGACCATCGCAAAGCCCGGCATCCTTCGGGCTCCACAGGAAGCCCTCGCGGATCACCCCGGCCTTGATGAGCGACTTGGCCTGCGACGGGATCACCGTGCCCACGACCGCGATCTTGTTCTGCAAATGCCGCTCGCGGATCACGTTGCCGGCGCCGATCGGACCGTTCGAGCCAAAGCCGAGGATGCCGCGCACGTCCGGATAGGCTTGCAGCACGTCGCGCGTGACCTGCGAGGAGGTGTCGATCTCGTCGGCCCCCGGGAAGCGGCTAGTCGCGAGCTTCATGTTCGGGTAGTGCGCCTTCTGGTAGGCGATGGCGGCGTCGGCCCAGCGATTGTGCAGCGGTGTCGTCAGCGTCCCGACATAGACGACGTATTCGCCCTTCTCGCCCATGTTCTTGGCCAGCGACTGCATCTGCATTTCGCCGAACACGCGCGAATTGAGCAGCTCCACATCCCAGGTGCGCCCGTCCTGATCCGGGCCTTCCTGGGTGATGACCATGATGCCGGCCTGCTGGGCACGTTGCAGGACCGGCGCCAGCACCTTCACGTCCAGCGGCACGAGGCCGATCACATCGACCTTCTTGGCGATCAGATCCTCGACCAGCCGCACCTGCTGCGCCGGATCGACATGCGCGGGCCCGACCATCGAGGTCTGGATGCCGAACTTCTTGCCCGCCGCCTCCAACCCCTCGTTGAGGTAGTTGAACCAGGGAATGCCCGCGATCTTGACCACGGTGGTCATCGTCTTCTCGGCCGCCCTGGCCAGACGCGGCGCGCCGAGGGCGACCGACAGGATGCCCGCGCCCAGCAGGCCCGCCGATTGCCGGCGGCTGATCAGAGATCCGTGACCGGAATTGCGCATCGTCGTCCATCCTCCCGCTTTGTTCTTGGTTGCTTGCAGCGCGCCCGCGGCACTGTGCATTGGAACGGTTAACGCGTCCAGGCCCGACCGGTGGCCGGGAGCGTCAGACGGCCAGCGCGCCGCTGAAGCCGCTCGTCGCGTGCGAGCCGTCGCAGAACGGCTTGCTGGCTGAGGCGCCGCACCGGCACAGCCATACGTCCTCGTCGGCGGCCACCGTTACCACGGCACCTGTATGGTCCATGATCGAGATCGGTCCCGACACTTGCAGCGGCCCATCCTCGGTGCATGTGATCGTGACGGCGGTGGCGATCATGGGGTTCCCTCTCGTGGTCCCGCGCTGGGCGACGAAGCGGATTCGCTCACAGGATCGGGAGCTCCGCAAGAGCTTGCGGCCCCGCCCGGCCGCGCGGCGCTTGCCCCGCTCCGGGCGCTATGATTTGGTTGGCACGGGAATGCCCCGCGGCGTGCCGCTTCGGCACGAGCCTCTGGCCGCATAACAAGCAACAGGGAGAGAACGGCATATGACAAGACGCGGTTGGCTGGCTTTTGCGACGGCGTTTGGCGTGGCGGCCTCTGTCGTCGCATTCCACGGCCACTCCGCGCGGGCGGGGCAGACGGTGACGGTCTGGTGGAACCAGGGCTACTACCCGGCCGAGGACCAGGCGCTGAAGGAGATGGTCGCCGCCTGGGAAAAACAGACCGGCAACACGGTCGATCTCACCATCTACAACGGTTCCGACCTGCCGGCGAAGATCATCTCGGCCATGACCACAGGCCAGGTGCCCGATCTGTGCTACGTCGATAACGCCGACTTCCTGCTGCTGCCGCAGGCAGCCTGGAACGATCGGGTAGAGGACGTGAGCGACGTTGTGGACACGCAGCGGACCGAATACAGCAAGACCGCGCTGACGGCGGCAAGCCTGTATGATAACGCGGCGCACAAGCGCAGCTTCTACGGCATCCCGCTGAAGCAGCAGGCGCTGCACTATTTCGTCTGGCGCCCAATGATCGAGGCGGCCGGCTACACGGTCGCCGACATACCGAAGACCTGGGATGCCTATTTCAGGTTCTTCGAGGACGTGCAGAAGAAGCTGCGCAAGAAGGGCCGCCGCGTCTATGGGCTCGGCTACTCGATGGCGACGAAGGACTCCGACAGCACCTATCTCTTCAACCAGTTCCTGGTGGCCTATGGCGGGCAGCTCGTGACCCCCGACGGCAAGCTGCACACCGATGACCCGGCGGTACGCAAGGCGGCGGTCGAGGCTCTCACAGCACTCACCACGCCATACAAGCAAGGCTTCGTGCCGCCGAGTGCGATCAACTGGGGCGATCCGGACAACAACAGCGCCTTCTACGCCAAGCAGATCGTGATGACGCCGAACGCCTCGCTGTCGATCCCGGTGGCGCAGGCGCAGAACAAGCAACTCTACGACCACGACATCCTGACCCAGCCGCCGCCGCTGGGACCCGACGGCAAGCCGGTCACGAGCCTGGTTTCGGTGAAGCTCGCCTTCATCCCCAAGGGTGCGAAGGACGTGGCGGCGGCCAAGGATTTCATGAAATACATGATCCAGCCGAAGGTGATCGACGCCTATCTGGTCGCGGCACGCGGGCGCTGGCTGCCGGTGATGCCGTCGCTGGTCAAGACCGACCCGTTCTGGACCAATCCCGCCGACCCGCACATTCCCGTGGCCGTGCATCAGGAACTCGACGGGCCGACGCAGCCCTGGTTCCATGCCTTCAACCCGGCCTATTCCGACGTCAACGCGCAACAGGTCTGGGGCAAGGCCGAGGCTAATGTGATGCAGGGCGGCATGACACCGGAGCAGGCGGCGGATCAGGCGTTCAAGCAGATCGACGCCATCTTCGCCAAATACCCGGTCCCCAAGCAGTAGGGCCGAACCCGGTGGCACGCGCATCGGCGATCGATACGCGGCGCCCTGAAGACCGGCGTATCGTGCAGGCCGCGGCGCGCGGCGGCCTGCGCGGCTCGGAGACGATGTGGGCGGTGGCCTTCGTGCTGCCCTACATCGCCGTGTTCCTGGCCTTCGTGGTGTTTCCGGTGGGCTACGGGCTGGCGCTAGGCAGCCATCCGGCCAGTTACCGCGCGCTGTTCGCCGATCCGATCTACGCACGCACAATTGTCAACACGCTGCTGTATCTCGCGATCGGCGTGAACCTGAAGCTGTTTTTGGCCCTGCTGCTCTCGGGATTTTTCATGCGGCCAGGACTTTGGGTGAAGGGGCTGCTGCTGATCTTCATCCTGCCCTGGGCGGTCCCGGCCATTCCCACCTTCATCGCCTTCCACTGGATGCTGAACAGCCAGTGGGGGCTGATCAACAACGTGCTGTGGGATCTGTTCCAGATGGATGGGCCGCCCTGGCTCGACACGGCGAGCCTCGCGATGGCGTCGAACATCGCCGCCTATATCTGGAAATGGCTGCCGTTCTGGACGCTGATCTTCCTGGCCGGGCGCATGGCCATCCCGATCCGAACTGTACGAGGCGGCGGAGATGGACGGCGCCGGCGCGGTGCAGCGCTTCGTGCATGTCACCTTCCCGATCATGGCCAATCTCTACACGGTCTGCACGCTGCTCTCGACCATCTGGACGCTGGGCGACTTTAACACCGTGCATTTCGTGAGCGGCGGCGGCCCGGCCTTGCAGACGCATGTGCTGGCAACGCTCGGCATCCGCGACGCCTTCGAGCTGAGCGATCCGCATATGGGCATGGCCGCGGTGATCTCGGCCCTGCCGCTGCTGATCCCGCTGGTGGTCCTGCTGATGCGGCGGCTGCGCCGTGGCGAGGTGCAGCTATGAGTGCGGCCGGTCGCGTCTGGCGGCGTCGCGCCAACGGCGCCGGCGCCCTGCTGCTCGGGCTGCTGCTGCTGGTGTGGACCCTGGCGCCGCTCTACGACATGCTGCTGGTGGCGCTTCAGGACAAGGACGCGGTCGCCAGCAACAATATCTGGCCGGTCAATGCCAGCCTCGCCAGCTTCGCCGCCACCTTCCATGAGAGCTACTGGTATCTCGCGAAATACTGGCTGCAGATGCGCAACTCGCTGTTCATTGGCGTCGCCGTGGCGCTGCTCACGCTGGCGATCGGCTCGCTCGCCAGCTTCTCCATCACACGCCTGCGCATCCGCCTCGGCTGGCTGCTGACCAACGCCGCATTGCTGACCTACGTGATCCCGGCCTCGTTTTTGGCGATCCCGTTCTACCGGATCATGAACGACTATGGACTGGTCGATAACCCGTGGTCGGTGATTGCCGTGGAAGTGACCTTCGCCACACCCTATGCCATCTTCATCTTCGCCCAGTACGGAGCCAGCATTCCGCGCGAGCTGGACGAGGCGGCGCGCATCGACGGTGCCTCGGCACCGCAGGTGTTCTGGCGCGTCTATCTGCCGCTGATGGCGCCGGCGCTGGTGGCGATCGGCACCTATGCGCTGCTGCTGGCCTGGAACGAGTACCTGTACGCGTTCCTGCTGCTGTCGTCGGACACCACGATTACGGTGCCCGTGGTGCTCGGCAAGTTCCTCAACAGCGACGACGCGCCCTGGAACTATCTCATGGCAGCCTCGATCATCTATTCCGTGCCGCCGCTGCTGATCTATTATGCGTTCCGGCGCTATATGTCGGCCGGCCTGACGATGGGCGGCGTCAAGGGCTGAGGAGACGGACGATGGCGAGGACGATCCTGTGCGACGGCGAACTGTCGATCGTCGACTATCGATGCGATGCAACGCCCGCGGACAAGCCGTTCGCCGAGCTGCATCAGCGGTTCTCGCTTTCCTATGTCCGCCGCGGCAGCTTCGCCTGCCAGTCGCACGGGCGCGTGCACGAGTTGGTGGCCGGCTCGTTCCTGATCGGCTATCCAGGCGATGAGTTCACGTGCAGCCACGACCATCACCATTGCCGCGACGAGTGCCTGTCGTTCCAGATGACCCCGGCGCTGGCCGAAACGTTGGGCGATGACAGGCAGCTATGGCGTTTCGGCGCGGCGCCGCCGCTGGCCGAACTGATCATGCTGGGCGAACTGGCACAGAGAACGGCCGAGCGGCGCACCGACCTTGGCTTGCGCGAGGTGGGGCTGTCCCTGGTCTCGCGTTTCATTGCCGTGCTGACGGGCATCACGCCAGAACGCAAACTCGCGACCGCCAGGGACCGAAGGCGCGCGCTGCTCGCGGCACGGTGGATTGAGGCGCACGCGCACGAGGAGATCGGCCTGGACGAGTCCGCCCGCCAGAGCGGCCTCAGCCCGTTTCACTTCCTGCGTGTGTTCAAGCAGGTGCTCGGTGTGACGCCGCACCAGCACCTGTTGCGGTGCCGCCTGCGGAACGCGGCCGGTGCCCTGCTCGACGGCGAACGATCCATTACCGACATCGCCTTCGACGCAGGCTTCAACGATTTCTCGAACTTCGTCCGCAGCTTCCACCGCGCGGCCGGCGTGTCGCCTCGCGCCTATCGCCGCCTGGGCGCCCCGGACCGCAAGATTGTCCAAGAACGGCTGAGCACCCCGGCCCTACCCTGACCTCGCAACACACAGGAGGTCGCATGTACGATCATATCGGTCTACGCGTGGCGGATCTGGCGGCCAGCGTCCCCTTCTACGAGGCGGCGCTGGCACCCCTCGGCGTGCAACTCTGCTCGCGCGACGAGCAGGGCGCCGGCTTCGGTCCCCAGGGCGAGCCCGCGCTATGGCTGACGCAGTCCGCGCCACCGGCCGGATGCGGCGCCCATGTGGCGTTCCGCGCCGCCGACCGCGATAGAGTGGCCCGGTTTCACGCTGCGGGCCTGCGCGCGGGCGGCCGTGACAACGGTGGACCGGGACCGCGCCCCGATTACGGCCCCACCTATTTTGCCGCCTTCCTGATCGACCCGGACGGCAACAATGTCGAGGCGGTCTGCCTCGCGGCGGCAAGCTGATGGTCTCCATCGTCCGGGAGGTCTCACTGGCCTGCCCCGCCGATGCGGCCTGGGCGGCGCTGCACGACGTGGGGAACGCGCATCGCCTGTTCGCCGGCGTGCTGGTCGATGCGCGGCTGGATGGCGACGTGCGGACAGTGACCTTCGCCCACGGCCCGGTACTGCGTGAACGCATCATAGCCATCGACGATGAACGCCGCCGGGTCGCCTACACCGTGCTCGACGAGACGCTCGTCCACCACAGCGCGTCGATGCAGGTGCTGCCCTGCGCCGACGCAAGCAGCCGCTTCGTCTGGATCACGGATGTGCTTCCCGATGATCGGGCGGGCCGGATCGCTCCCCTCATGGACCAGGGCTGCGCCGCCTTGCGCCGCGTGCTGGAAAACCGCCGGCCCTGACGGGCATCACGGATCGAAGCGGCGGGTCGCACGTTGCCCTCGCGCGATGAGGCATACTCGATGCACATCTCGCGCGACCCGCTGGAGCCGCCCTCGATGCCAAGTTCCCTGCCACCCCCGGCCGGCGCCCGCAAACCGGCTCAGGTCGTTCCGGCCGAGATTCCCGGCGTGAACGGCCTGCTGACCCTGGCGGTCGGGGTCGTTGTGATCGCCGCCTTGTATCTGGGCCGCGAGGTGCTGATCCCCGTCACGCTCGCCGTGCTGCTCAGCTTTCTGCTCGCACCCATCGTCAACCTGCTGGGGCGGCTGCCCCTGGGGCGGGTGCTCCCCGTCATCCTTGCGGTTTTGCTGGCGATCGGCGTGATCGTAGGGGTGGCCGGACTGATCGGCACGCAGGTCGCAAGCCTCGCGAGCGATGCCCCGCGCTATGAAACCACCATACAGCGCAAGTTCGAGACCCTGCGGAGCATGACGCTGGGCCGGCTGGCGGAGGTCATGCGCGGGCTGGGCCAGCAGATGCAGCGCGCCAGCCAGCCGCAAGCGCCCGCCCCATCCACCAACGCCGCCCCGACGGGAACCGCGCCGAAGCCAGTGCCGGTCGAGGTGCAGCAGCCGACGCCCACCCCGCTCAATCTGGCGCGGCGTGTGCTGACGCCGGTCGTGGCGCCGCTATCCACCGTGGTCATCGTCGTCATCTTCGCCATCTTCATCCTGCTGCAACGCGAGGATCTGCGAGACCGGCTGATTCGCCTGTTCGGCTCGGGCGACCTGCACCGCACCACAATGGCAATGAACGATGCGGCGAACCGGCTCAGCCGCTATTTTCTCAGCCAGCTCGGCGTCAATACCGCCTTCGGCGTCATCATCGGCGGCGGGCTGACGCTGATCGGCGTTCCCTCACCGGCGTTGTGGGGAGTGCTGGCGCTGCTGCTGCGCTTCGTGCCCTATGTCGGGCCATGGATTGCAGCCGCCATGCCGCTGGCACTGGCGGCGGCGGTCGAACCCGGCTGGTCGATGCTGATCTGGACCCTCGTCCTGTATGCCGGCACCGAGTTCGTCATGGGTCAGGCGGTCGAACCGATGCTGTATGGGCACAGCACCGGCCTGTCGCCGTTCTCGGTGATCGTCGCGGCGACGTTCTGGACTTGGCTGTGGGGACCGATCGGACTGATCCTGTCCACCCCGCTCACGCTCTGCCTCGTGGTGCTGGGGCGGCACGTGGATCGGCTGGAGTTCCTGGACGTGCTGTTGGGCGACCGTCCCGCGCTCACTCCGCCAGAGAGCCTCTATCAGCGAATGCTGGCCGGTGACCCGGACGAGGCGTACGATCAGGCAGAGGTGCTGCTGCGCGACCGCTCGCTCTCCACCTACTACGACGAGGTGGCGATCCGAGGCTTGCAGCTGGCCGCCAACGACGCGCTGCGTGAGGTGCTGACCGAGTTGCAGTTGGAGCGGATGAAGACGGCGGCGCGCAACCTGATTGCCGATCTCGACTCGCATGACGACGCTGATCCGCAGCCGTCCGCGACCGATTCCGCGGTCGTGGCGCCCAGCCGCGCAGAACAGGCAGTGCCACGTACTCCGGCACCGACCGAAACCGCCGGAGCGCCCGCGGACCTGGCGGCGGGCTGGCAGGATGCGACGCCGGTCCTATGCTTGGCCGGGCGCGGACCGCTCGACGACGCGGCGGCCTCGATCCTGGCGCAGCTGCTGCGCAAGCACGGGCTGGGTGCCAGAGTCGCGGGCTACGCCGCCGCATCGCGCGACAACATCACCTCGCTCGACGTGCAGGGCATCGCCATGGTGTGCGTCTGCTATCTGGAGATCGCCGGCACCCCCTCGCATCTTCGCTACCTGATCCGCCGCCTGCGCCAGCGTGCGCCGCATGCGCGGATTTTGGTCGGTTTGTGGGCCGAGGACGATCCGATGCTGCACGACGAGCGCCTGCGCGCCACTCTGGGTGCCGACCAGCACGTGGCCTCGCTGCGCGATGCGGTCCAGCTCTGCCTCGACGCGGCCCACCCGGGACCGGCGGCCGAACCGGCGCCGCGCGGCGGAGTTGCGCGCGCCGCGTAAACCGTTCTACCTCGCCCGCCGACCCACCGCCACCCACCGGGAGACCAGATCACGATGGCGTCCGATCGTACATTCCGCGTCTCCGAGGGGCTACCGAACCCGCTGGGTGCCACCTGGACCGGCCTGGGCGTCAATTTCGCGCTGTTCTCGGCCCACGCCACGAAGGTCGAGCTGTGCCTGTTCGACGATGCCGGAGAGACCGAGATCGAGCGGCTCGAATTGCCGGAATACACCGACGAGATCTTTCACGGCTTCCTGCCGGACGCGCGTCCGGGCACCATCTATGGCTATCGCGTGCATGGCCCGTACGAACCGGAGGCGGGCCATCGCTTCAACCCCAACAAGCTGCTGCTCGATCCCTTTGCCAAGGCACTGATCGGCAATCTGGAATGGAATCCCGCGCTGTTCGGCTACGTCATGGAGAGCGGCGACGACCTGACCTTCGACGAGCGCGACAGCGCTGCTTTCATGCCGAAATCGCGGGTGGTCGATTCCGCCTTTACCTGGGGGCGCGACCTGCCGCCACGCACGCCCTGGGAACAGACGGTGGTGTACGAGGCGCATGTCAAGGGCCTGACGCAGCTCCACCACTCGGTGCCGGATTCGCTGCGCGGCACCTATGCCGGGCTCGCCGTGCCCGACGTGCTGGCGCATATCCGCAGCCTGGGTGCCACCGCGGTCGAGCTGCTGCCGGTGCATCTGTTCCTCGACGACAGCCACCTGCTCGAACGAAACCTCAGGAACTATTGGGGTTACAACACGATCGCCTTCTTCGCCCCGGCCCGGCGCTACGCGCACAACCCGGACTTCGCCTTCGCCGAGTTCAAGGAGATGGTGGCCCGCCTGCACCAGGCCGGGCTCGAGCTGATCCTGGACGTCGTGTACAACCACACGGCCGAAGGCAACGAGCGCGGGCCGACGCTGTCCTTCAAGGGCATCGACAACGCCAGCTACTATCGGCTGCTGCCGGACCAGCCACGCTACTACATCAACGATACCGGCACCGGGAACACGCTCAACCTGTCGCATCCGCGCACCTTGCAGATGGTGGCGGACAGCCTGCGCTATTGGGTGCAGGAAATGCACGTCGATGGATTCCGCTTCGACCTCGGCACCATCCTGGCGCGCGAGCCGCACGGCTTCGACACGACCAGCAGCTTCCTCAACGTCTGCGTGCAGGATCCGGTCCTGTCGAAGGTCAAGCTGATCGCCGAGCCGTGGGACGTGGGTCCGGGCGGCTATCAGGTCGGCGCCTTCCCAGCCGGCTGGGCGGAGTGGAACGACCGTTTCCGCGACACGGTGCGGGCGTTCTGGAAGGGCGACGAGGGAATGGCGCCCGACCTCGCGACACGCCTCTGCGCCTCGCCCGACATGTTCGACCACACCGGCCGCAGGCCCTGGGCCAGCATCAATTTCATCACCGCGCATGACGGCTTCACCCTGAACGACATCGTCACCTACGACGAGAAGCACAACGAGGCGAACGGCGAGGACAACCGCGACGGCAGCTCCGACAACCGCAGCTGGAATCATGGCGTCGAGGGACCGACGGACGACCCCGAGATCGAAGCGCTGCGCGAACGCCAGATCCGCAACATGCTGGCCACCCTGCTGCTGTCGCAAGGCACGCCGATGCTGCTGGCGGGCGACGAGTTCGGCCGCACCCAGCAGGGCAACAACAACGCGTACTGCCAGGACAACGAGATCAGCTGGCTCGACTGGGATATCACGCCGCGCGGGGAGCGGCTTATCCGGTTCGTGCAGACGCTCATCCGGCTGCGCCACGAATACCCGATCCTGCGTCGCGGCCGGTTCCTCGGCCAGGCGTACAATGAGGATCTGGGCGTGCGCGACATCACCTGGATCGACACTTCGGGTGGCGAAATGGCAGCCGAGCAATGGGAGGATCCGGCGACCCGCTGCTTCGGAATGCTGGTGGACGGGCGCGCGCGGGTGAGCGGTATCCGCAGGCGGGGGCGCGACGCGACTCTGCTGCTGGTGTTCAACGCCTATCATGACGTAGTCGATTTCACGCTGCCGCCCTGCGAGGGCGGCGAGTTGTGGCGTCTACGCATCGACACCAATCAGCCGGAGGAGGTGCGTGGCCGGCGGTTCCAGGTCGGTGACACCTATCAGGTGACCGGCCGCTCGCTGCTGCTGCTACAACTCCAGGGAGCGCAGACGCCCGGCAACGGCCGGGCCTGACGCGCCAGGGCGGAGGATAGCATGCTTGTGGCCGATGTGATGGCGCGCGACGTCGAGTTCATCACGAGCGACGCCCTGGTGCGCGATGCCGCCGTCCTGATGGGCGAACTCGATGTCGGCGCCCTCCCCGTCGGCACGTCGGACCATCTGGAAGGCATTATCACCGACCGCGATATCTTGTATCGCGTGGTAGCGCGCGGACTGGACTGCGCCCGCACCCGGCTCGCGGAGATCATCTCGCGCCCGGCGATCGCCTGCCACGCGCAGGACACGGTGCAGACGGCGCTCGACGTGATGGCATCCAACCAGTTGCGCCGCCTGCCGGTGCAGGACGACACGGGGCAGGTCGTGGGATGGATCACGCTCGGCGACCTGTCCCGCCGCCTGCTGCTCGACAGCGGAACGTTGCAGGCAGCGCTGCACGCGGCCACGGAAGCGCCGCCCGAGACGAGCGAGACTACTGGCGAAAGCGGCGGCTGATGCCGCGCACGGCACTTGCCGGCAGAACCAGCCGTGCCGCCAGGAAATCCAGGAACAGCCGATTGGCCGGCTCGCGTGCATCGAGGGCCGCGACACAGGCCGCATAGGCGAGCGCCTCGACATGGCGCCGCGACAGCTCACGCAGCGCCTCGGACAGCGCGGGCGGTCGCGCCAGCGCCCGATCCAGCGCCGCGAGTGCTGCATCGTCCGCTCCCGCCAGCGCCAGCCAGGACCGTGTGGCAGCCGACCGCTCCGGGCTGGACCGCGCCGACGTGATGGCGACCGCTACCATCCGCAGCACCGCCAGGCGCTGGACCGGGTCCAGTCGCCGCAAATTAACCGTCAGCGGCTCCAGGGTCTGGTGGCGATTCTGCAGCCAGGCGTCCAGTACCTTCAGCGCCAGCCGCTCCTCCAGCACCGCCCGCGGCGACGGCAGGGCGCGCGCCGCCTGCCCGCTCAAGGCGAGGCACGCCCCGCCGGTGTCGCGGTGCTGCCGGCGAGCGAATCGATCTGCTCCAGCAGGCGCGAGAAATCCACGGGCTTCGGATGGTAGTCGTCGCATCCTGCGGCGAGCGCCTTTTCGCGATCACCGGACATGGCATGCGCGGTCAGCGCTATGATCGGAATACCGGCGGTCGCGGGATCGGCTTTCAGCGCGCGCGCCGCGGTCCAGCCATCCATCACCGGCAGGTTCATATCCATCAGAACGATCTGCGGATGCTCGGACCGCACCGCCTGCACGCCGGCTTGCCCGTCGGTCGCGACACTCACCTCGTGGCCGCGCCGGCGCAGGCGGCGCGACAGGAAGTCCCAGATCTCCTCGTGGTCCTCGACCAGCAGCACGCGCATCAAGGCTTCTCCACACTTGCGGCTTCCTCCGTCCCGACGGCCGCCCGAACCTGACCCGCAATCTCGCGCAGGGTGGACTGCGCCTTGTCCAGCACGCGGTCGGCGCCCCCCAACCGCTGGCGGTCCTCGACGGTCAGATCGCGTGCGGTCAGCACGATGACGGGGACGTGCTCGCAACCGGGCCGCTCGCGCAGCGCGTGCAGGAAGGCGAAGCCATCCATCACCGGCATCATGAGATCGAGCAGGACCACCCTCGGCACATGCGCGGCCACCCGCTCCAGCGCGGCCCTGCCGTCGGCCGCCTCGGCGATGTCCCAGCCGTCGCGCGTCAGCGCGCCGCGCAACCGCTCGCGCGCGCCGGCATCGTCATCGACGATCAGCACGTCGCCCACGCCGTCGCGGAAACGATCCATGATGCGGCGCAGCTCCTCCCACTGCACGGGCTTGGTCACGAACTCCTCCGCGCCCAGTGCGGCACCCAACGCCGGCTCGCGCACGAAGCTCACCATGACGACCGGGATCGTCGCCAGTTCGGGGTCGGCCTTCAACGCGGTCAGCACCGCCCAGCCGTCCATGCCCGGCATGACCACGTCGAGCAGGATGGCGCGCGGCCGCAGCGTGGCCGCCAGCGCCAGTCCCATCCGGCCGTCGGCCGCGCCGCGCACCTGGAATCCTTCGCGTTCGAGAAACCGGCCGAGCAGTTCGCGCTGCGCCGGATCGTCGTCGATCACCAATACGCAGGAATCGGGTCCGCAGGAGCCGGAGCCCGGCCCGCCGTCGCCGGACGAGGCTTCGGAATCGACACTCTCGGCGCGCTCCGGCAGCTCGACCGGGATGCGCAGCGTGAATGTCGAGCCGTGTCCCGACTGGCTTTGCACCGTGATCTCGCCGCCCAGCAGCCCGGCGAAGGCGCGGGTGATGGCAAGCCCCAGCCCGGAGCCGCCGAAGCGGCGCGTGGTTGACGCATCCGCCTGGGCGAAGCGCTGGAACAGCTTGTCCACTTGCTCAGGCGTCATGCCGATCCCGGTATCGCTCACCGCGCAGACCAGGCTCGCGTCCTCGCGCCGTGCCGCCAGCGTCACCGTACCGCGCTCGGTGAACTTGCCGGCATTGCTCAGCAGGTTGAACAGACACTGGCGCAGCTTGACCTGATCGGTGTGCAGCGTGCCAAGATCACCCGGAATCTCGACAGCAAAACTGTTGCCCTTGCGCCGCACCAGCGACTCCACCGTCGCTGCGACCTCGCGCAGCACGGCCGAGGCGTCGAAATCCTCGGCAAAGACCGTCATGCGATTGGCCTCGATCTTCGAGATGTCGAGCACGTCGTTGATCAGGGTCAGCAGGTGCCTGGCACTGGCCTTGATCTTGCCGATGTCGTCCAGCAGCCGGTTCTGGCCGAGATCCTCGACCTCCTCCTCCAGCATCTCGCTGTAGCCGATCACCGCCGACAGCGGGGTGCGCAGCTCATGGCTCATATTGGCAATGAACTGGCTCTTGGCGCGGTTCGCCTCCTCGGCGGCGTCGCGCGCCTCGGCAACCGCCTGCTCGGCCTCGCGGCGGTCGTGGATGTCGGTATGTGCCCCAACCCATTCGCGCACGCCCGCCACGTCCATGATCGGCGCCGCGCGCACCGACATCCACCGCCAGACCCCATCATGCCGGCGCAGGCGATGCTCCATGCCGTACGGCTCAGCGTCGGCCACCGCCCGGCTCCAGGCTTCCACCGTGGCGGCGCGGTCATCCGGATGGACGGCATCGAGCCAGCCCATGCCGGAGATCGCTTCGGTATCCTGGCCGGTGAAGGCGGTCCATTGCGGCTGCGGGCCATCGAACACGCCGGAGGGCGTGGCCGTCCAGACGATGGCGGTGCTGGCCGTCACCAGCGAGCGGAACCGCTTCTCGCTCAGGTGCAGCCGCTGCTCCATGCGGCGGCGCGCGGTCACATCGCGGACGACCAGACCCACCCCCTCGATTTCCGGGGCGCGGCCCGGACCGGTCAGGGCGAAGAAGCTCATCAGGAACTGCCGCACCTCGCCAGCTTCCGAGGCGGCCTCGGCGGTCACGTTGGGCACCAGCCGACCGTCCGCCAGCACGCCGCGCAGCCGCGGTTCGAGCTGATCGCGCAGGTTCGGCAGCACCTCCCAAATGCCGAGGCCAATTTCGGTGCCCAGGGCGCGCTCGCCCATCTCCGCCAGCGCCCGGTTCATGTGCCGCACGCGCAATTCGCGGTCCAGGAAGCCCAGGCCGACCGGCGCGTTCTCCAGCACGCCGGCCAGCATCGCATCGGCCGCAAGCTGGCGTCGTCGGCGTCGCCACGCCAGGGCCGCCAGCAGCACGCAGGCCAGCACCGCTGCCACGGCCGCAACGGCGATCAGCAGCCGCAGCCGGGTCAGCAGGTGGGACAGCGCGGGCACGAGCGCCGTATCCAGGCTCGGCGCCGCCGCCAGGGCGCGCGACGCCTGCTGGCTCGTCAGATAGGTACCCGATCCGGCAACCGCGGCCAGCAGCAGCAGGAGCGCCGCGAGCAACGCCAGCCGCCGATCGCGCCGACCGGGCGGGGTCACGGACGCTCCATCCTGGCGCGTGGGCGTCGGGGTCTGGTCGATTGGCTTCCTCCCTCCGGCTGGGGCATCGTAAGGGAACCGACGGACAATGCCCGACGAAGGGACGGGCGGGAACGACGTTTGCAACGCGAGGCGCGCACGATCGGCTGCGCAAGGAGCATGATCCCGAGGATGAACGCCGCGCCCATCATGCACCCGAGGACAAGCGCTGCCCATCCCGCGCATCGGTGGCTGCCATGACCACGGACCAGGCGGTCGCCTTCGCCATCGTCGTTGCCACCGTCCTCATGTTCGTGTGGGGCCGGCTGTCCTACGATCTGGTGGCGGTCCTGGCCCTGCTGGCCGGCATCCTGACCGGCGTGGTTCCGGCCGACCGCGCCTTTGTCGGCTTTTCCGACAACATCGTCGTGATCATCGGGGCGGCGATGATCGTCAGCGCCGCGATCGACCGCTCGGGCATCGTCGAGACCGTGATGCGCCCGCTGCTGGTGCGGCTGCATCGCGAATCGGTACAGGTACCGGCGCTGGTCGGGGCCACGGCCCTGCTCTCGCTCCTGACCAAGAATGTGGGGGCGCTCGCCGTCTTCATGCCGGTGGCGCTGCAACTCGCCCGCCGCACCGGCACCAGCGCCTCGGCGATGCTGATGCCGATGTCGTTCGCGGCATTGCTGGGCGGGATCGTGACTCTCGTGGGCACATCGCCCAACATCATCGTCTCGCAACTGCGCCGCGAACTGACCGGGCGGGCGTTCGGCATGTTCGACTTCACGCCGGTCGGGCTCGGAATCGCCGTGCTGGGCTGCCTGTTCCTGTCCTTCGGCTACCGGCTGCTGCCGCGCGACCGGCGCGGCGTCAGCGCCATCGACGCTGCCTTCCCGACCGGCGGCTACATGGTCGAGGCGCGGCTGCCGGCCGACAACCCTCTGGTCGGCCAGAAAGTCTCGGCGCTCGAGCAAATGGCGGGCGACGAGGTCTCGCTGGCGGCCGTGATTCGCGAGCGGTTCCGTAGGCTGACGCCCACCCCGTCGCTGAGCCTGCAAGCCGACGATGTCGTGCTGCTGGAAGGCGAGCCGGCCGAATTGGAGCGGCTGATGGCGCGGGCGCGGCTGCACATGGAGGGAGCAGGCGAGGCGAACGAGGGCAACAGCGTGATCGAGGGCGTGGTCACCGCCAACTCCCCGCTGATCGGCCGCACGCCCGCTCAGGCAGGGTTGGGCGGGCGGTATAACGCGGCGTTGCTGGCCGTGAGCCGGGCGGGCGAGCGCATCATCCAGCGCCTCGCGGTGCTGCGCTTCCGCGCCGGCGACGTGCTGGTGCTGCGCGGCGAGAGTACCGCCTTGCCCGAGGTGCTGCGCGAACTGCGGGTGCTGCCCCTGGCCGAGCGGCAGCTTGAGCTGGGACAGGCAAGGCGCAGTTGGATTCCCGCGCTGGTACTGCTGGCGGTGATGCTGGTGGTGGCGTTCCATCTGGCGGCGGTGTCGGTGGCCTTCTTCGCCGCCGCCGTGGTGCTGCTGCTGTTGCGCGTACTGACGACGGAGGAAGCCTATCAGACGATTCCGTGGCACGTGATCTTCCTGATCGCCGCCCTGATTCCGCTCAGCGAGGCGGTGCGACGGACCGGCGGCACCGACCTGATCGCCGGAGCGTTGTCGGGAATGGCGCAGCACCTGCCGCCCACGGGGGTGCTGGCGGTGTTCCTGGTAGCCGCGATGGTCGTGACACCGTTCCTGAGCAACGCGCCATCGGTGTTGATGCTAGGCCCGATCGCCGGCGCCGTGGCGCACCGCCTGCATCTGTCGGTCGATCCGTTCCTGATGGCGGTGGCGCTCGGGGCCGCGTGCGATTTCCTCACCCCGATCGGCCATCAATGCAATACGCTGGTCATGGGACCGGGGGGTTATCGGTTCGGCGACTATGCACGGCTCGGCCTGCCGCTATCGTTCCTGGTGGTGGCGATGGGGGTGCCGCTGATTGCGTATTTCTGGCCGCTGGCCGGGCGCTGATGCAGCCTATTGCAGGGACAGGCCGGCCCCGGCCTGCATCGTGTTCACAGGAGCGCCCGCATTGCCCTGCAACGTCACATTCGATGTGCCGTGGACAAAATAGGCCGCGCGCCGCGCGCCGCTAACCCGGTTCCCCACCACCCGGATGTCGCTGCCCGTACCGCGGATCGCGATGCCGGAACGCCCGGCACCGGTGACAACGTTGCCGCTGACGATGCCGTTCTTCGCCATGCCGACGACGTTGATCGCATCCGGCGCGCAATTGCTCACATGATTATCCTTGACCTCGAACCCGTCGATATGCGCCGCGACATCGATGCAGGACTGGTTGCTGTCGCTGATGGTGTTGCCGATGATCTGGTCCGGACCGCTCCAGCCGTGACTATGCCGGGTCCAAGCGTCGCGCACGATGATGTCGTTCTGGATCACCGTGTTGTTCAGGATCGCGCATCCGGTGTGGTTCGGGCCGCAGTCGATGCCGTCCCATGCAGGCTCGCCGGGATGTGTCCTGCCCCAGCCGGGCGCGCGGGCCAGCGAATTGCGCCGGACCGTGTTGCCGGAAATCGTCACGGGGCCGGCGAAGCTGTCAAACACACCCGAGACGTAGATGCCGTTGTGCCAGTTCTCGTGAATCAGATTGCCGGAGATGGTGGCATTGTGCCCCATCATGTAGATGCCGCCATTGCCGTTGCCGGTGATCTCCAGCCCGTGCAGCCGGATGCCGCTCGCGGCGGGCCACACCATGATGCCGCTGTCGCCCTTCGGCGCCGTGCTGCCGCTCGCCGCCGCCCCGTCAAGCGTGAACCCGGATACGTCCACGTTCGTCGTGGCCGCCGAGCGGCCGGGTGCTCCGGGTCCGCCGCCGATCTCGATCAGATTGAACGTGGCCCCCGGCACGCCCTTCAGGATCGTTCGCCCCATGCCGGCGCCGATCAGGGTGGTACCGGATGGCAGGCGCAATGGGCTTCCCAGGAGACACTGGCCCGCGGCGATCTGGAGGGCACCGGCCGCCGCCAGCCGAGCGTTGATGGCCGGCGCCTGATCCCCGGCGCCGCACTGGAAGACGGCACCAGCAGACGTCTCGGCGCGCAGCGCGGCGGGCGCCGCCAGCAACGCCGCGGCGAGCACGATGTACGTCATGCCGATCCTACGAAATCGCATGTGTGTCATAGCGGTCATCCATTGCCACGGTCCGCCTCTTAGCATTTCACTCGTCGGGACGCAGCCGGCTGGAGAGCAGCTCGCCCTTGCTTTCCAGCACCGGATAGGCGGCTGCGGCCACAAGGTGCGTATTGATGCGCTTGAGGTCGCGCAGCGCATCCAGGTGCAACGAACTGGTTTCGACCGAATCCAGCCGCCCGGAGCGCAGGCGTGCAAAATGCGAAGCCGTGGCGGCCGCCTCCAGGCTGCGGAACGCTTCCTTCTCGGCTGCCAGCAGACGCGCCGCCCGCTCATCCTCGGTCACGAACAACGACGCGGCGGCGTGAAGGTTCACAATCAGCCGGTCGATCATCCCCAGCAGCTCCGCCTCGCCCTCGCTTGAGAACGCAACCCCGCGCTTCAGCTTCTTGCTGGCCAGGGCCAGCAGGTTGCGGTCCACGATGTCGCCCGCCTGCTCCAGGTTGGTGGCGAAAGCCAGGATCTGCATGGCGCGGCGGTGGTCGTCGTCGCTCAACGCCTCCGGATCGAGCGTTGTCAGGTAGGCCTTGATCGCGGTGTTCAGCTTGTCGAGCACATCATCGAGGCGTTTCGTCTCGCTGATCTGCCGCCGCTCTCCCTTCGCGAACGCCTCGCGCAGGCCCTGCAACATGCTGTCCAGCACGTCGGCGAGCCGCAGCGCCTCGCGCGCGGCGGCGCCCAGGGCCACGATCGGCGTCTCGCGCGCCGTCGGGTCCAGATAGATCGGCTGGCCGGGATCACCGGGGTCCACCCGCGCCGGCAGCCATCGCCGCAACAGCGCTGCGTAAGGGGTGAGCAGCGGGAAGAACACGAGTGCCAGGACCAGGTTGAAGGCGGTGTGGAAATCGGCGACGGCGCGGGCATTGTCCGGCACCATCGTTACCAGCCAAGGTGAGATGGCCGGCAGCACGGCCAGACCCACGCAGACGCCCAGAACCCGGTTCAGCAGATTGCCGAGCGGCAGCCGCTTGGTGGCCGGATCGCTGCCGGTCGTCCCCTCCAGCACGGGGTTGATGGCGGTGCCGAGATTGGCGCCCAGCACCAGCGCAAAGGCCGCCTCCGGCGGCACGGTTCCCTCGGCCGCGAACGACACCACCAGCAGGACGATGGCGGCACTCGAATGCGCGGCCCAGGTCAGGCCCGCGGCAAGAAGCACGTCCAGCACGGGCTGGGTGGACACGGCACCCAGGAACATGCGCAGGCTCGGCACGTCCTCGTAGGGCGTCAGAAGCTCCACGAACTGGTGCAGCGCCATCAGCACCAGCCCGAGGCCGATCAGCACCCGGCCGAAATCACGTGGACCGGCCGAGGCCCTGCGGAACATCAGCACGCCGATCAGGATCAGCGCCGGGGCGATTTCGGCGATGTTGAACGACAGCACCTGCACGATCAGCGTCGTGCCGACATTGGCGCCGAGCATGACCGCAAGTGCCGGCACCAGGTCGACCAAGCCCGGCGGTGGCGAAGCCGGTGACCATCAGGCCGGTCGCCGTGCTGCTCTGCAAGATGGCCGTGACACCCAGGCCGGCCAGGAACGCCTTGAAGCGGTTGCGCAGCGCGCTGCCGAGAAAGCTTCGCAGCCTCGCCCCGAAGGCCCGCTGCACCCCCGTCCGCACCATATGGACGCCCCAGAGCAGCAGCGCCACGGAGCCGGCAAGATCGACGAGAGTGACGGGAAAGCTCATGGGCCGGGCCCCTCCGGTGCCGCGCTCACATCCGCCGCCGGGGATGGGACGTGAACACCCAGGCATAGCCAGGCGACCTGTGAACGCAAGCGGATTTCGGGTCGCTCGTGCTCAGTCGGTGTGGAACACCTCGACCATCGGTGCCCACGACTCATCCGCCGCGGCACTCGCCAGCTTCTCCTGGCACGGGTCGGTCAGCTCCCACCAGCGCCGGGTCGCGGGATCGGCCTTCATGCGGGCCATGTCAGCCACGAAATCCTCGCCGTGATAGGTCCAGACGGCGAACAGCAGCATTTCCGGGCGGCGCAGGAAGATCGTGTAGTCGCTTATGTTACAGGCGGCGATGGTCGCCAGCACCTCAGGCCAGACCGAAGCGTGCAGGCGTTCGTATTCGGCCGCCTGCTCCGGGCGCAGCCGGATCACCGCTGCCATGCGCCGCACCGCCATCGGCAGATAATGAACGATTTTTCCTGGACTTCCAATCGCCCGGAAGCTGCGCGATGCTGCTCGGATAGCGCCGTCCAACGCGCGCAGACATCGAGGGAGGTCCACGCCCATGAGATGCATCCTGCTTGCGGCCATAGCGGTCGCTGCACTCGCCGCACCAGGCCTCACCACGCCGGTCCGGGCTGACCCGGCATCGACCAAGGTGGCGCTGGTACCGGGCGGCCCGCATCCCTATTTCGCCGCCTGGGCGCAGGCGGGTGCGGACGCGGTGCGCGACTTCCACCTCGGCGCCGCCGACTACAAGGTGCCGCCGAGCTGGACGCTGTCGCAGCAGAACGACCTCATCAGCAGCCTCGCCGCACAGGGCTACAACGCCTTCCTGATCTTCCCGGGCGACGCCACCGGCACGCGCCCGATCGTGGCCGAGCTGGCCGATAACGGCATCCCCACGATCGCGCTTGCCGGCTGCCTGCAAGACCCGTCCAAGGCGCTGTTCTGCATGGGCACCGATACCGGCCATTCGGCCTATCTCGGCACCAAGGCGCTGATCAAGGCGATGGGCGGGCACGGCCGCATCGCCCATTTCACCGGCTTCCTGGTCGATCCCAACACCAAGCTGCGCATGGACAACGTGGCCAAGGCGGTGGCCGAGACCAACGGTGCGGTGACGCTGGTGCAGACCATCGCCGACATCGACGCGCCGGAGCCGGCGCAGGACAAGATCAACAGCTTCCTCGCGACCCAGGGCAGCAAGATCGACGGCATCATCACCACCGCCTGGATTCCCGCGGTCGTCGCGTCCGAGGCGCTGCGCAAGATCGGCACCAAGCGCATCCACATGATCGGCATCGACCATGACCCGGTGGTTCTGAAGGCGATCAAGGACGGCTATGTGGACGGCACGATGCTGCAGAACCCGTACGGCCAGGGCTATGTCGGCAGCTATGTGATGGCCAAGCTCGCATCCGGCTGCAAGGTGAAGGACGATGCCCCGTGGGCGCATACCGCACAGACGACACGGTTCATCGACAGCGGGACGGCGCTGGCCGGGCCGGCGGACGTCGATCACTATCTCGACACGATGCGCGCCGTGACCAAGACGCTGCTGGCGGACTTCCAGCAGAAATATCTGACCTGTCCGTAGCCGACCGCGCGGCGGCCGGCGCGCGGCTCCGCGCCTGCCTGCTGTCGGTCGAGTTCGGGTTGGTGGTGCTGCTGGTACTGTTCTGTCTGGGCTTCGCTTGGCTCACGCGCGGGTTCACCTCGCCGTTCAACCTGTTCGCGCTGACGCGGTCGGGGGCGGTCAACGTCCTGGTCGGCCTGTCGATGATGACAGTCATCGTCACTGGCGGGCTGGATCTCTCGGTGGGGGCGATCGGCGTCGCCGCCGGCATGGCGGCCGGCTGGCTGATGCAGGGGCTGCATCTGCCGGCCGCCGCGGGATTGGTTGGGGCGCTCGGCACCGGCGCCGCACTCGGCCTGATCAACGGCGTGCTGGTGGTGCGCAGCCGCATGCACAGTTTCGTGGTGACGCTCGCCACCATGAGCATCTTCTTCGGCGCCATGATCGTGCTGACGCATGCACAGCCGTTCAACCAATTGCCGGATAGCCTGCTGCGCTTCGCCCGCATCCATTGGTGGCGCGTGGTCTCGCCGATGCTGGCCGTGGCGCTGGCGGCGGGGGCGCTGCTGCATCTGCTGTACCGCTACACCTCGCTGGGCCGCGCCATGCTGGCGGCGGGCGCCAACCCGCGCGCCGCCCTGCTCTCCGGCATCAATGTGCCGCGCACCATCGTGCTGTGCCACATGCTGGCAGGGCTGCTGGCGGCAATCGCCGGCATATTGCTGACCCTGCGCAACGGTGCCGCGATCCCTGCCATGGCCGGCAATCTCGGCCAGGACTGGCTGCTGCCGGCCTTTCTGGGGCCGGTGCTGGGCGGGGCGCTGCTGGCCGGCGGGCTTGTGTCCGTGCCGGGCGCCGTGCTGGGCGGCCTGCTGGTGACGGTGTTGAACAGCGGGCTGCTGCTGCTGCATGTCGGCGAGTTCTGGGTGCAGTTCTTCCTGGGTGTGCTGCTGCTGGGTGCCGTGCTGATCGACAAAGGGCGCCATCGCATCATCCTGGGCTTGCGCTGATGCGTGGGGGGCTGCGCTGATGCGCCGCCTGCTGGCCACCGACTGGTTCGGGCTGGCCGTGCTGGTCGTGGTCACGGTCGCGGTGCTGGGGGCCATGCGGCCGGACTTTCTCTCCGCCTTCAACATCTTCGTGCTGCTCGACACGGTGGCACTGTCCACGCTGATCGCGCTGGCGCAGATGGTGGTGATCGCACTGGGCCAGATGAACCTTTCGGTCGGCGCCATCGGCGGGCTGGTCGCGGTCTCGTTCAGCGGCATCATGCAGGTCTGGGGCGTGCCCCCGCCGCTGGCGCTCGTGGCCGGGCTGCTGCTGGGTGGCGTGTGCGGCGCCATCAACGGCGTGCTGACGGCGCGGGCCGGGCTGTCCGCCTTTATCGTGACGCTGGCGACGATGGCCGCATTCAAGGGCATTAATCTCGGCATCACCCAGGCCCAGCCGTTCTACGGCATCCCGGCCAGCGTGAAGGCGGCCGGCAATGCCGGGATCGGGCCGGTGCCGGTGCTGCTGATCCCTGCCGCGCTGGCCGCCCTTGCTGTCGGCTGGATGCTGGCGCGCCTGCCGATCGGGCGGCAGATCCTGGCCGTCGGCGGCAACATCCATGCCGCCGAGCTGTCTGGCATCCGTGTCTCGCGGGTGATCGTGGCGACCCATGTCCTCTCCGGGGTGCTGGCTGCGGCCGGTGGCATGATGGCGGTGGCGCGGCTGCAACTCGGCCAGCCGACCATCGGCGACGACTGGCTGATCCCCTCCTTCGCGGCGCCTGTGATCGGCGGCACGCTGCTGAGCGGCGGCCACGCGAGCGTTGCGGGCACCGTCTGCGGTGTTGCACTGGTGGCGCTGATCGCGCAGGCGCTCGTGCTGTTCCGGGTCGATCCATACTACGTGCAACTGCTGCTGGGGCTGTTGATCCTGGCTGCGGTGGGGCTCGCCCGCATGCGCGCGGCACAGCCGGCCTGACATGGCCGTCACCCTCGAACTCTCCGGCATCGGCAAGTCGTTTCCGGGCGTGCGCGCGCTGCACAACGTCTCCGTGCGGCTCGGATCGGGCAGCATCCATGCGCTGCTGGGCGAGAACGGCGCGGGCAAATCGACGCTGATCAAGATCATTACCGGCGTGCATCCGCCGGATGCGGGCCTCATCCGCATGGACGGCAGGCCGATGCGCTTCGTACATCCCACGGATGCGATCGCCGCCGGGATCGGCGTCGTGCATCAGGAGCGCAACCTGATTCCCCGCTTCTCCGTGGGCGAGAACCTGCTGCTCGACCGGGTGGCGCTCGGCACGCTGCTCCCGCTCGACTACGCGGCGCTGCACAAGGAGGCCGCGCGCTGGCTGCGCCTGCTCGACCTGCACATCGATCCGCGCGAGCCGGTGTCGCGGCTCAATGTCGCCACCATGCAGATGGTCGAGATCGCCCGCGCCCTGTCCCTGCAATCGCGTGTGCTGCTGCTGGACGAACCGACCGCCTCGCTCACGCCGCACGAAACCGAGGCGCTGCTGGGCGTGCTGCGGCGTTTGCGCGATCAGGGGGTGGCCATCGCCTTCGTCAGCCACAAGCTCGAGGAGGTGCAGGCACTGTGCGACACCGTGACCGTGCTGCGCGACGGCGAGAACGCCTGCGACGGCGTGCAGATGTCGGGCCTCGCGCGGCAGGATCTGGTGCAGCTGATGATCGGCCGGCCGGAGCAGATCCTGGATCTCGGCGCGTCACGCCCGCCGGGTGATGCGGCGCTGGAATTGCGCGAGTTGGCAACGGAGGCCGGACATCGCGACATCAATCTCGCGCTGCATGACGGCGAGGTGCTGGGCCTGTATGGCCTGGTGGGGGCCGGGCGCAGCGAGCTGGCGCGTGCGGTGATCGGGCTCGATCGCATCACTGAAGGCTCCGTGCGCGTGCGCGGGCGGCCTGTGCGCGTCGCCTCCGTGGCCGAGGCGCTGCACCGGCACGGCATCGGCTACGTGAGCGAGGACCGCAAGCAGGAGGGAGTGATCCTGCTGCATGGCGTGCTCGCCAATGCCGGCATCACGCTATGGCGGCGTCTGCGCAACCGGCTTGGCTGGCTGCGCGACCGGCGCATCGCCCGGCACGTGCTGCCGGTGCTGCGCGGGCTCGAGGTGCGCATGGCATCGCTCGATACGCCAGTCGCCAATCTGTCGGGCGGCAACCAGCAAAAGGTGAGTTTGGCCAAGTGGCTGGCGGCGCGTGTCGGCATCCTGTTCATCGACGAGCCGACGGTCGGCATCGACGTCAAGACCAAGGCGTATCTCCACGGCCTGATTCGCGATCTGGCGGCTCAGGGACGGGCGGTGCTGGTGATCTCGTCCGACATGCCGGAGCTGATCACGCTGGCCGACCGGATCGTGGTGATGCACGCTTATCGGATCGCGGGCGAACTGGCGAACACGCGCGACTATGGCGACATGTCGCGCGCGATCATGGACTGCATCCATGCCAGGGAGACGTAGCGCCCGGCGTCACGCCTCTCCGCCCACAAGCATCGCCGCCAGCCGGTTGTGCCGCTCCAGCACCCGCGGCAGATCGAGCCGCACGAACTCGCCATCACGCACCACCACGCGACCGTCGATCATGCTGAACGACACGCCGGCCGGGGCGCAGAACACCAGGGCTGCTACCGGGTCGTGCCCGGCTCCGGCGAAGCCCACCCCATCCATGTCGAACGCCACGATGTCGGCCGCCATGCCCGGCGCCAGATGCCCGACATCGTCGCGCCCAAGCACCTGCGCCCCGCCGCGCGTCGCCATCTCCAGCGCCTCGCGCGCGTTCAGCGCCGCCTGGCCGTAGCCCACCCGTTGCAGCAGCATCGCCTGCCGCGTCTCTCCCAGCATATGGCCGCCGTCGTTCGACGCGCTGCCATCCACGCCCAGCCCGACCCTGAGCCCGGCATCCAGCATCGCGCGGATCGGCGCGATCCCCGAACCGAGTCGCATGTTCGAGCAAGGGCAATGCGCAACCCCGGTCGCCGGTGCGGGCGAACAGCGCGATCCCCAGGCGATCAAGCTGCACGCAATGCGCGTGCCACACATCGCCGCCCACCCAGCCGAGATCCTCGGCGTATTCCGCCGGAGTCATGCCGAACCGCTCGCGGCTATAGGCAACGTCATTCACGTTCTCGGCCAGATGCGTATGCAGACCCACCCCGTATTGGCGCGCGAGTGCCGCCGAATCGCGCATCAGTTCGCGGCTGACCGAGAACGGCGAGCAGGGCGCCACACCGATTCGCAGCATCGCGAGCCGCGCGGGATCGTGATAGGTCTCGATCACCCGCTGTGTATCCCGCAGGATCGCGTCCTCGGGTTCCACCAGCTCGTCCGGCGGCAGGCCGCCCGCGCTCTCGCCCACGCTCATGCTGCCGCGCGTCGCATGAAAGCGCATGCCGATCTCGCGCGCCGCCTCGATGCTGTCATCGAGCCGGCAGCCATCGGGAAACAGGTAAAGGTGGTCGCTGCTGGTCGTGCAGCCGGACAGGATCAGCTCGGCCATCGCCGTCAGCGCCGAGACACGGATCATTTCCGGCGTGAGCCTTGCCCAGATCGGGTAGAGTGCCTTTAGCCACGTGAACAGCTCGCCGTCTTGCGCCGTCGGGACGACGCGCGTCAGACTTTGGTACATGTGGTGGTGCGTGTTCACCAGCCCGGGCAGGACGACATGACCCGAGAGGTCGATCACCTCGTCCGCCGCCACAGGCAAGTCGGCCGTGGGGCCAATCTGCTCGATGCGATTTCCGCGCACCAGGATGGCGCCGTCCGGGATCTCGCGACGCGCATCGTCCATCGTGGCGACAATGCGCGCGTTGCGGATCAGCGTTGTGCGCGCGGTCGGGGGCACCCCGGTTCAGGCCTCGGCACTATGGGCCGCCACGGACAGCTCCGCCTCCGTCTCCTGCACTGACTTCGTGCCGTTGAAGAACAGGTTGAGCAGCACGGCCGAGACCGTCGCCAGCAGGATGCCGCTATGCAGGATTGTGCCGGCGGCGGCCGGCAAGTGGGCGAAGAACTTCGGCGACAGCATCGGGATCATGCCGACGCCGATGCTGATCGCGACGATATAAAGGTTGTGACGGTTTCGCTCGTAATTGACATGGCTGAGGATGCGGATGCCGGTCGCCGCCACCATGCCGAACATGACGATGCCCGCCCCGCCCAGCACGAATTGCGGCACCGACGCCACGACCGTCGCGAGCTTCGGCACCAGCCCCAGGATCACCAGGATCAGCCCGCCCATTGCCGTGACCCAGCGGCTGCGCACGCCGGTAATGCCGACCAGTCCCACATTCTGCGAGAACGAGGTGTACGGGAAGGTGTTGAAGACGCCGCCTATGATCGTGCCCAGCCCGTCGGTCAGCAATCCGCGCCGCAGATCCGTCTGCTTCACCGGGCGCCCGACAATGTCGCCGACAGCGAGGAACATGCCGGTGGATTCCACCATCGTCACGATGATCACGAGGCACATCGTGATGATCGGCAGGATCGCGAAGCGCGGCCAGCCGAAGGCGAAGGGATAGACAGCCGGCCGCCCAGGGCGCCTCCCGCAGCCCGGCGAAGCTTACCAACCCCAGCGCCATTGCGGCCAGGAAGCCGATCACGATCCCCAGCAGCACGGCGACGTTGGTGAAGAAGCCGCCCGCGTATTTCGTGATCAGCAGGATGCAGACCAGCACACCCAGCGCCAGCGCCAGATACAGTGGGTCGCCGTAATGCGGGTTGCCGAAGCCGCCTGCCGCCCAGTTGACGCCCACCTCCATCAGCGAGATGCCGATCACCGCGATGACCGTGCCGGTCACGACCGAGGGGAACAGCACCAGCAGCCTGCTGAAGAACGGCGCGATGGCAATGCCGAACAGGCCGGAGACGATGATGGCGCCATAGATGTCGGGCAGACCGAGGCCCGGAGTGGTGGCGATGGCGACCATCGGGCTGACGGACGCGAAGGTGACGCCCATCATGATCGGCAGCCGGATGCCGAACGCCCACACTCCCACCGACTGGATCAGCGTCACCACCCCGGCCGCGAACAGATCGGCATTGATGAGCAGCGCCACCAGCTCCTTCGGCAGGTGCATGACGCCGCCGATGATGAGCGGCACGGCGATGGCGCCTGCGTACATGACCAGCACGTGCTGGATACCGAGCGCCAGCAGCTTCGGCAGGACGGGGACCCCGTCAACCTGATGGACGCCAAGCTGCGGGTCGTCGTTCGAAAACGCTCCGGTCGCGGTCGTGACGGCAGCTCTGGAGGCGGACATTGTCTTCTCCCACTCTGGTCTTGTTGTGATCTCCTGGCAGCAGCGTTGGCGCCAGCTTGCCGTCTATTCGCCCGACGTCTCTCCTTCGGCAGGTGCCAGCCGCTCGCGCAGCCGGATCGCGGCTATGCGGTCGATCTGGCGCAGCGATTCGTGAAACTCCTGGTCCGCGGCGTTGCGCAGCCGCATCGCCAGCGCCTCGATGATGCTGGCCCGCGTGTGGCCCCGCACGGCGATGATGAACGGAAAGCCGAATCTCGCGCCGTATTCGGCATTGAGCTGCGTCAGCCGCGCGAATTCCTCCGGCGAGCAGCGGTCCAAGCCGGCACCGCCCTGCTCCTGCCGGGAGAGTTCGGTCAGCTCGCCCCGCACGGCGGCGCGGCCCGCCAGTTCGGGATGGGCGCGCACCAATGCCATTTGCTCGGCCCGCTCAGCCCCGGCCACGGTCGCCGCCAGTGCCGAGCGCAGCGCCTCCGCCGTTGCGAACGGGCGCGCGCTCCAGGCTCTCTGCGCGATCCAGGGCGAATGCTCATAGATGCCGTCGAGCGCCGTGACGAAATCCGCCTCGCTGGCCGACCGACAATTCGGCGAGTGTCGGCCTGGCAATCGCCTCGTTCATGCGAGCTGGCCTTCAGCCTGCGTCAGCAGATCGTGCAGCGTGAGGGCCACGACTTCGGTCGCCTTGTGGAGATCCGGCAGGGGCAGGCGCTCGTCCGCGCGATGCGCGTTCGCCTCCTGGATCGTGTGCGGCCCGGCACCGTACAGCACGATGGGGATTCCGGCCGCCGCGTAGTGGCGCGCGTCGGTATAGAGCGGAACGCCCTTCGCCGTCACCTTCTCGCCCATCACCTGTGTTGCGCGCGCGCACAGCAATTCCGCCAGCTTGGCCCCGCCCGGCAACGGCACCAGCGGCTCGGCCAGAAGGATGCGCCGGACCGTGACGCGGGCCTGTGGAAATCCCTGTGCCGCGCGATCGATCACGGCACGCAGCTCCGTCTCGGCCTCGGCGGCCTTCTCCTCGGGGATGATGCGACGATCGAGACGCAGCACGACCCGGTCGGGCACGACATTGGTGTTGATGCCGCCGCGGATCAGCCCGACCGTCATCTGCGGACTGCCGACCCCCTCGATGCGGGAGGTACGCTGCGCGAGGCTGGGCCGCCACGCATAGAGCGCCGTCAGGATCGCGTTAGCGGCCTCCAGCGCGTCAATGCCCGTGCCCGGCATGGCGGCATGGGCCGAGCGCCCGTCCACCTGAATCTCCAGATGCAGGCAGCCATTATGCGCATTCACCACGGCATAGGAGAAGCCGGCGCCGATGGCGAGATCGGGCTTGCTGATGCCCTCGCGCAGCAGCCATGCCGGGCCGATCTCGCCGCCCACCTCCTCGTCATAGGTCAGATGCAGCTCGACCGTGCCGCCGAGCGCGGCACCCGATGCCTTCAACGCCAGCAGCGCCCAGACATAGGTCGCGAAATCGGATTTCGAGACCGCGACGCCGCGGCCGTACATCCAGCCATCCACCACCGCGGCACCATACGGATCCTGCGTCCAGCCCTCGCCCGGCGGCACCACGTCGCCGTGCGCGTTCAGCGCCACCACCGGCCCGTGGCCGAAGCGATGGCGGATGACGAGATTGGTGGCACTCACCATGCCGCTGCCACGCACCACGGCCTCCGGCACCTGATGCCGCTCGACGGACAGGCCCAGCGCCTCCAGCAGTCGCGCCGCGCGCTCGGCCGGCGCCGCGCAATCGCCGGGCGGGTTGTCCGACGGGACGCGCACCAGCTCCGCGAGGAAACGGGTCTGCGCCTCCCGGCCGTCGCGCAGGAAGGCGCGGATCGCCTCGTCATGGGATGCCGCTCGCATCGCCTCTAATCCTTTCGCACGGGTCGGAGATCGCGCAGGAAGCGCAACAGAACCTCGGTCGCGCGGGCCGCGTCCTCCGCAATGATGGATTCGTCCGGATGGTGACTGATGCCGCCACGACAGCGCACGAACAGCATCCCGACGGGACACAGGGAGGCCACCGCCATCGCATCGTGCCCCGCGCCGCTCGGCAGCCGCAGCGGGCGGATGCCGGTGGCGGTGACCGCGCGCTCAAGCTCATCCTGCAGCCAGGGCGCGCAGGGGGTCGCCTTCGCTTCGTGGGTGCGCGTGATCGAGACAGTCGTGCCATATGCCTCGGCGATCGCCGCGAGGTCGCTGGCGATCTGCACCGTTGCCGCCTCGCGCGCGGGGTCGCTGGCCGAGCGCAGGTCGATGGTGAACTCGACCGTTGCCGGAATGATATTCACGGCACCCGGACGGGCCTCGATGCGGCCGACGGTGGCGACGAGATCGGGTGTGCCGCGTGCCAGCGCGTTGACGGCGGTGATCATCGCAGCGGCTGCGGCCAGCGCGTCGCGGCGCATGGCCATCGGCACGGTGCCGGCATGGCCGGCCTCACCCTCGACTCGAATCGGCGAAGCGGCTGGCGCCGCTGATCGCGGTGACGATGCCCACCGGCAACCCCTCGCGCTCCAGCACCGGCCCCTGCTCGATGTGCAATTCCACATAGGCAAGCACTTGCCTCGGATCGCGGCCGATCTGCGCCGCGCGCGCGGGTTCGCCGCCGAAGCGGGTCAGGGCGTCACGCATCGCGATCCCCTCCGCGTCGCGCGCGTCCAATGCCGCCGGATCGAAGATGCCGGCGACCGCGCGCGAGCCGCTCAGCGCCACAGGGAAGCGCACGCCCTCCTCGTCGCCGAAGGCGATGACCTCGATCGCGAACCGCAGGCGTTCGGCTCCTTCGTGCAACGCGGTCACGGCGGCAATGGCCGCCAGGACGCCGAAATTGCCGTCGTAACGCCCGGCATTGCGCACCGTGTCGATATGCGAGCCAAGCAGCAGCGACCGGCGCCCCTGGCGCGCTCGCGTCGTAACGGCCGACGACATTGCCGACCGCATCGATCTCGGCAACCATGCCCGCCTGCCGCATCCAGCCCAGTACCTGCCGCGCGGCATCGGCATGGGCGGGCGACAGATAGAGCCGGGTGAGCGCGTCCGGATCATCGCTGTAGCGCGCCAGTTCGGCCAGCCGGCCCATCAGCATGACGCCAAGATCGTGTCTGCATTATCCGCGTGGTCGTATCCATTCCCGGTCAGTCCAGCAGCGCGATCGCGGTCGGCGCGTCGGCGGCGGCCTGCGCCAGATCCTCGAACTCGGTGATCTTGTCGAGTTCCGTACCCATCGAGATGTTCGTCACCCGCTCCAGGATCACCTCGACCACCACCGGCACGCGGAACTCCGCCATCAGCGCCTGCGCCTGCCGCAACGCCGGCCCGATCTGCTCCGGATCGGTGACGCGCAGCGCCTTGCAGCCCAGCCCCTCGGCGACCGCCACATGGTCCACGCCCATGCCGCCGAGGGCGGGCGCGTTGACGTTGTTGAACGAGAGCTGCACGCAATAATCCATGTCGAAGCCGCGCTGCGACTGGCGGATCAGTCCGAGATAGGCGTTGTTCACCACGACATGCAGATAGGGCAGGCTTGAACTGCGCGCCGACCGCCAGCTCCTCGATCAGGAACTGGAAATCGAAATCGCCGGACAGAGCCACGATCGGCTGCTCGGCATCGGCGGCCCGCACGCCAAGTGCCGCCGGAATGGTCCAGCCGAGCGGCCCGGCCTGACCGCAATTGATCCAGCCATGCGGCTTGAACACGTGCAGAAATTGCGCGCCAGCGATCTGCGACAGGCCGATGCTACTGACATAGCAGGTGTCGCGGCCGAACACCTTGTTCATTTCCTCATAGACGCGCTGCGGCTTGACTGGGGTCTGCTCGAAATGCGTCCGCCGCAGCATCGTCGCCTTGCGTTCGCGGCATTCGCCGAGCCACGCGCCGCGGTCCTTGAGGCGGCCCTGCTGCTTCCAGGTGCGGGCAACCTCGCAGAACAGCTCCAGTGCCGCGTGAGCGTCGGAGACGATCCCGTAATCCGGCTCGAACACGCGGCCGATCTGCGTCGGCTCGATGTCCACATGCACGAAGCGTCGCCCCTCGGTATATGTGCCGATCGAGCCGGTGTGCCGGTTCGCCCAGCGATTGCCGATGCCCAGCACGAAATCCGACGCGAGCAGCGTGGCGTTGCCGTAGCGCTGGCTGGTCTGCAACCCGGCCATGCCCGCCATCAGCGGGTGGTCGTCCGGGATGCTGCCCCAGCCCATCAAGGTCGGCACCACCGGAACGCCGGTCAGTTCGGCGAACTCCACCAGCAGCGGCGACGCGCCGGAGCTGATGATGCCGCCGCCGGCGACGATCAGCGGCCGCTCGGCCTCGTTCAGCAGGCTCAGCGCGCGTTCGATCTGCGCGGGCGTGGCGCGCGGCTTGTAGACCGGCAGCGGCGAATAGGTCTCCGCGTCGAACTCGACCTCGCCCATCTGCACGTCGAACGGCAGGTCGATCAGCACCGGCCCGGGCCGGCCCGAGCGCATGACGTGGAACGCCTGCTGGAACACCCGCGGCACCAGGGCCGGCTCGCGCACCGTGACCGCCCATTTCGTCACCGGCCGGGCGATGCTCTCGATATCGACCGCCTGGAAATCCTCTTTGTGCAGCCGCGCGCGCGGCGCCTGGCCGGTGATGCACAAGATCGGGATGCTGTCACCCAGCGCCGAATACAGGCCGGTGATCATGTCGGTGCCGGCCGGGCCAGAGGTGCCGATGCACACCCCGATATTGCCGGCGCGGGCGCGCGTGTAGCCCTCGGCCATGTGCGACGCACCCTCGACATGCCGCGCCAGGATATGCGCGATGCGATTGCGTGTGCGCAGCCCTGCATAGAGCGGGTTGATGGCGGCACCGGGGACACCGAACGCGGTGGTGATGCCTTCGCTTTCCATTACCAGCACCGCCGCCGCGGCCGCCGTCATTTTCGCCATGGTGTTTCCCCCGCCCGCCACCGGCACTGCGCGGAATGGACAGCGCGACCCGCATATGGCGACCTATCAAAAGCAGAATTGCCAATCCATGTCACGAACAGAATCGGCGATGCTGCAATGCGCGGGGACGTTTCCTTGCGCTGCCCTGCCCGCGGCAACATATGCGCCCGCTTATATCGGGTATTGCTTATGGCGTGGATTACTCAACACAGCCGCGTTTCCTGGAGTATAGTGTGGTGACAATGGCGGATAGCCAGGGCGGGAGGAATGCGGCATGGGCAGGCTGACGACGCATGTGCTGGATACGGCGCAGGGCCGGCCGGCCGCCGGTGTGCGCATCGCCCTGCACGCCCGGGGCACGGGCGCGGACCCGCTGTGCCGGGCCATCACCAACGCGGACGGCCGCTGCGACCGTCCGCTGCTGGAAGGCGACGCGCTGCGCGTCGGCGAATACGACCTTGTCTTTTCCATCGGCGACTATTTCGCCGCCCAGGGCATGACCCTGCCGCAACCGCGCTTCCTGGATGAAATCGTGCTCCGCTTCGGGGTCGCCGATGTGGGCCAGCATTATCATGTGCCGCTGCTCGCCTCGCCCTGGAGCTTCAGCACCTATCGCGGCAGCTAGGAGGGACGGCGATGCTGGCCTATCTTGGCGACTGGCTGAACCTGCTGCTGCGCTGGTTCCACGTCGTGGCGGCGATCGCCTGGATCGGCGAGTCGTTCTACTTCGTCATGCTGGATCTCAGCCTCAAGCCCGCATCCGATCCGGCCGCGCGCGAACGCGGGGTATCTGGCGAGCTGTGGGCGGTGCATGGCGGCGGCTTCTACAATTCCCAGAAATACCTGGTCTCGCCGCCACGGATGCCGGACGACCTGCATTGGTCGAAATGGAAGTCCTACGCGACCTGGCTCTCCGGCTTCTCGCTGTTCGCCGTGCTCTATCTTGCCCAGCCGGACACCTATCTGATCGACCGGAGCGTGGCCGACATCTCGCCGCAATTCGCGATCCTCGCGGCACTTGGCCTGCTCGTGATCGGCTGGGCGTTCTACGACATCCTATGCAACGCGCTGAGCCACAACGAGCGGGCGCTCGGCATCTCGGTGGCGGCCCTGGTGTTGCTGTGGGATGTGGTGGCCACGCATCTCTTCTCCGGCCGCGCCGCCTTCCTGATCGTCGGCGCCTCGATGGCGACGATCATGAGCGCCAATGTCTATCACGTCATCATCCCCGGCCAGCGCATGATGGTGGAGGCGCTGTCGCGCGGCGAGACGCCCGATCCCGAGCCGGGCAAGCAGGCCAAGCAGCGCTCGGTCCACAACACCTATTTCACGCTGCCGGTCGTGTTCTGCATGATCAGCAACCACTACGCGATGGCCTATGGCAACCCGCACAACTGGGCGATCCTGGCGCTCATCATGCTGGCGGGTGCGCTGGTGCGGCAATATTTCGTGCTGCGCCATCTCGGGCGCGAGGTCTGGCCGCTACCCGCCGCCGGCGCCGTGCTGGTCGTGCTGGCGATGATCTGGCTGGCACCGCGCGCACCCACGATGCAGGCCGGCGCGGCACAGGCGGCGCCCATGACGCTCGCCGACATTCAGCCCATCATCCAACAGCGTTGCGTAGCGTGTCATTCCGCCAAGCCCAGGCTGATCGATGCGGCGCCGCTCGGCATCCGCTTCGATACCGCCGACGAGATCGCCGCGAACGCGCAGCGCATCTACCTACAGGCGGTACAGGCCAAGGCCATGCCGCTCGGCAACGTTACCGGCATGACCGACGCGGAACGCGGCCGGATCGCGCAATGGGTCGCGGGCGGCGCGACCCGCTGAACGACGTCAGGCGGCCCTGACCCCGCGGACGAGGCTGTCCGCCTCACTGGCGAGCAGCACGGCCTGGCGCGACAGCGCGGGGGCCGAGCCAGCACCGTGTCGGCGGCGGCGCCGGTCTCGTCGACCGCCCTGCTGACTTCGGCGATATGGACCGTTTCCGACGCCGGCGTGCTGCGCTTCGCCGTGGCGACCAGCGGTGCGGCTCGTTGAGACGCTGCGGGCCGAGCCCGTCGGGCGCGCGCACCCTGTCCGCGGACGGCGTCTTGGTCAATCAGCACAGAACCGTGTTGTCCGAACGCGACATCGCCGCCACCCGCGCCGGCACAAATCGGACCGGCACAGTTGTGCTCTGGCTACGTCGGAGCGACCCGGCTCCGCTTCAGGCGGTGGTCCAGCAGCCGTACGGCTAGCGACAGAGGCCAACCGAGTGCGAAGTAGTACACGCCCACCAGCAGATAGACTTGCAACGGCCGGAAGTCATCCGTGGCCAGATCCTTCGCGCGCAGCATCAGCTCAGGTGTCGAGATCAGGGCGCAGACCGAACTTTCCTTGAGCAGACTTACCAGCACGTTGAGCGACGGTGGCAACACGATGCGCGCCACCTGCGGCATGATGACGAAGCGCAGTGTTCCGACAGGTGACAGGCCGACCGACGCCGCCGCCTCGCGCTGTCCGCGATGAATGGCCACGAATCCTGCACGAAACACCTCCGACAGATAGGCGCCGCCGATCAGGCCCAGGCAGAGGATGCTGACCGCGATCTCGCTCAGCAGGATGCCGATCTGCGGCAGCACGAAATAGAGCAGGAACAGCCAGGCAAGAGTCGGGATGCCGCGCGCCGTCTCGATCACCGCACCTGAGGTCCGGCGCAGGACCGCGATGCGGCTGGTGCGACCGAGCATAAGCACAAAAGCCAGAGGAATGGCGAGGACGAACGCGGCAAAGCTGATCAGCAGCGTGAACTGCGCCGCCTGGTTCAACGCGGTGATCCAATCTGCGCCGTTCTCCGCATAGACCGAGAGGAATCCCGTCATGTGCCCATCCGGCTCCATCGTTCGAGCCAGGCTACGGCCCGAGCAAGTGTCAGGCTCAGCACAAGATAAATCACGGCGACCAGCAGATAGATAGCGGTCGTCCGGAAGGTGTTGTTCACCAGCTGGCGCGCGTAGAACATAATCTCCGGTGCGGCGATCGCCGACGCGACCGAGGTATCCTTGAGCAGCATGATGGCGTAGGATCCGATCGGCGGCAGCACGATGCGCCAGGTCTGCGGCAGCACGACATAGGCAAGCACCGCGAGCGGCGTCATGCCCACCGAGCGGGCAGCCTCACGCTGGCCGCGCCCGATCGCGCCGAGCCCAGCGCGAAACACCTCGCACAGATAGGCCCCGCCCATCAGTCCGAGACCGATAATCGCCGCCGGGATCGACGGCACGACGATGCCCACGGCGGGCAGCCCGAAATAGATAGCGAACAACAGAGTCAGCGCCGGGATCGCGCGAAAGAACTCGACATACGCCAGGATCAACACGCGTATCGCGCGCCCCGCCGATGCGGCAGCGGAGCCGAGCGCCAGGCCCAGGATGATCGCGACCACCAGCGCGCCCGCCGCTACGCGTAGCGCGGTCCAGGCCCCCAGCAGGAGCAGCGGAAGCAAGGGCGCGAGCGACACGCCGCCTATCGCGACAGGAGGTGGCCGAGGAATTGCCGCAGCCCAGGCGATTGCGGGTGCTCCAGGAGGTGCGCGGGCGGTCCGCTCTCGCCCAGCACGCCCTTTTCCATGAAGGCGATACGGCTCGACACCTCGGCCGCAAACCGGATTTCGTGTGTGACCAGAACCAGCGAGCGGCCCTCCTCGGCCAGTTCGTGGATCACGCGCAGCACCTCGCCCACGAGCTCGGGATCGAGTGCGGAGGTGGGCTCGTCGAACAGGATCACGCGCGGGTTCTGGGCCAGCGCCCGGGCAATTGCCACGCGCTGCTGTTGTCCCCCCGACAGGCGGTCGGGATACTCGTTCTCCTTGTGCTGCATCCGCACCTTAGCGAGTGCCGCCGCGGCAATTTCGCGCGCCGCCTGGCGGCCGCGCCCCTGCACTCGATGCGGTGCCAACGCCACGTTCTCGATCGCGGTCAGATGCGGCCACAGATTGAACCCCTGGAACACCATCCCGACTGCCCGCCGCTGTACCGCCAGCTCGCGCTCGCTCATCGGCAGAAATGCATCGCCGGCCCGCTTCTCTCCGAACAGCATCCCGTCGAGGTAGACGTGGCCCGAGCTGGGCCGTTCGATGTAGTTCAGGCAGCGCAGGAAAGTAGACTTGCCGGAGCCGCTGGCACCGATCAGCGCGATCCGGTCGCCCTCTCGCAGTTCGAGCGAGATCCCGCTGAGCACCTCGACCCTGCCGAAGCTCTTGCGTATATCGAGCGCGCGCAGCACCGGTCCGTCATGCGCCTGTTCAGCCATGCCGCGCAGCCGCCGAGCTTCACCCGGCGGTTGCACGACCTCGCTCACGCGCAGCCCTGGTCCGTGGGCTGCACCCAGTCAGCCGGCCGATCCACGCCGGCGCGGTCGTTGTGTTCGGGCGGCGTGAACCAGTAAGCTTCGCCCAGCCCGTATTTAGCGGCGATCTTGCGGTTCTCGCAGCTCGTCCACATGGCGTCGATCTCGCGGTCGATCGCGGTAGCGAGCTTCGGCGCCTCCTTGCGAATGCCTATCACCACGTTCCATTTCGCCGTCGTTGCCGGGAATTGCGGCGTGTACGGGTCGGAGATCGACAGCAGCTTGATCGGCAGCGAGGGATCTTTCTGCGTCATGTACTGCACCGATTGCGAGTCGACGAAGGCAAGGTCCACGCGCTTGTCGATCAGCGCCCTTACCGCTGCATCCAGCGTATCGAACAGCGCCACGTCGGCGCCCGGAACCTTCTTGACCTCGCCCACCGCCATGGTGCCCGTCATCATGGCAATTCGCTTGTCCTTGAGATCGGCGAGCGAGTGGTAGTCGGTCTCCTTGCGCTGGGTGATGCGCGTGCCCGCGTAGTAGAGCGGGTCGGTCAGGAGCATGATCTCGGCGCGCTTCTTCTGCCAGCCCATCATGCCCAGCATCAGATCCACGCGGCCGGACGTGACCGAGGCGATCGTGCCGGACCAGTCCATCTGCGCGGGTTCGATCTTCAGATGGAGGCGGTCGGCGATCGTCTGCAGCATCTCGCCATCCGCGCCGACCAGCTTGCCGCCTTCCCAGCCCGTGCCCGGCATGTCGCCGGTGAAGGCGACTACGAGCCGTCCGGGATGGATCGTCTCGACATCCGCCATCTGCTGCGCGGCAACCCTACCGCCCAACAGTAACGCGGTCGATCCACCTGCCACTGCACAAAGGCCAGCGCGTCTCGTCAAAAGCATCATGACAGTCTCCTCCCTGTTCTGTTGGTTCAGCGCGTTGTCCTCATCCCTGCAATCCCGCATAGGGCAGGAACTGCCCGTCACGACGGAATGCCTCGTGATAGCGCTGCAGCTTCTCCTCCGAGATGGTGACGCCCAGCCCCGGTCCGTCGATCAGCCCCCAGCGCGCGCTGCGCGCGATCGGCAGCGCCTGGTCCAGGATATCGTCCTGCGTGACAGCACTGGTCTGCTGCGCGCCGGCAACTGCGTTGGGCAGCGTCAGCAGGATATGCTGCGCGGCCGCCGCGGCGATCCCGAACTCGCCATGCGTGTGCTTGCAGACGCCGATGCCATGCAACGCGGCCAGGTGCGACAGCGTGTGCCAGCGGCGCAGGCTGCCGACCCAGTACGGGCTGAAGCACAGCACATCGGCTGCCCCGGCCTCGATCGCCTGCACGGTGCTCGCCTGGCTCTCCAGGCCCTCGTTCATGCACAGCGCCACCGGCACGCGCCGGCGCAGCTCGACCATCTGCGACAGCGGAAAGGCCGGAACTGGCGCCTCCGCGAAGTCGATGTCATAGCGCTGGTTCCAGCGCGTCAGGAGACGGACTGCCTCGGCCAGCGTCCAGGCCTCGTTGGCGTCGATGCGGATCTTCGCCGCCGGGCCGATGCTGGCGCGCACCGCCTCCAGCATCGATTCCTCACCGGCGCTGTCCACGCCGACCTTGAGGTAGAAGCAGCGATAGCCGGCATCGATACCGGCGCGGCACTGCGCCGCCAACGCATCCGGCGTGCCGCGCGCGAGGTAGCAAAAATAGTCGATTTCGGATCGAACCGCGCCGCCGAAAAGCCGATGGAGCGGCTGCCCACAGGATCTTCCCGCACAGATCCCACAGCGCCATGTCGATCCCGGCGAAGGCGAAATTGCCGGTCGCCATCCGGCGATCCCAAAGCCCGGTGGAGTACACCGCGCCAGCGATCGCCTCGGTGGACCAGGGGCTCTGGCCGAGAACGAAGGGGGCCATGGACCGCACCGCCTGCTCGACGGACAGCGTATCCGGGCCGCTGCAACTCTCACCCCAACCGACCAGCCCATCATCAGTGGTCAGCTTGACGATCACATCGCTTACTCCGCCACGGCGCACGCGCGAACTGATTTCGGCGTGCGTATAGGGAATGCTGATCGGGAACGTCTCCAGCCGCGCGATCTTCATTGTGCCGCCCCGTCCCGCGCTCAATTCTTTGCCGTTGCACCCGCGCGAAGCTTGTCATAGGATCATCCTACCAAGCAAGAGAAAACAGCCGAGCTGACCTAGAGACGTTGATGGATGGACACGCACAATCCGCCCGACCGCCACAGCGCCATTCCACGCCGAAACCTGCACGACGCCATTGTCGAGCGCCTCGGGCGCCGGATCATTGCCGGCGAGTTCGGCTCGGGCTCGCTGCCGACCGAGGCGCAGCTGGCGACCGAACTCGCCGTCAGCCGCAACGCGCTACGCGAGGCGGTAAAGGTGCTGGAGAGCAAAGGCTTGGTCGCCGTCCGCCCGCGGCTGGGCATGCGCGTCCGCGACCCGTCAGACTGGAACCTGCTCGATGCGCAGGTGCTGAGCTGGCACTCCGGCGCGGCGGGCCTGGCGGAGGGGCGGACCGCCCACGCCTTCGACCTGGTGGAGTTCCGTCTGATCGCCGAACCGAAAGCGGCGCTGCTGGCGGCGAAGCGCGCCACCGACGCCGAGATTGTCGCCATCAACCGCGCCTACGCGCGAACTCGAGCAATGCCTGGCCGCGCCAGAGCTGATCGGCGAGCGCGACCTCGTGTTTCATGGCAGCATCTATCGAGCATCGCACAACGCCCTACTGGAACGGCTCGGGCGGCTCATGGCGTCGCTCGCCACGATGGCGGTGGAGCTGGCCACACAGGCGCCTGGTTCTTTCGCCAAGGGCCTGCCCATGCATCGCGACGTGGCCGAGGCCATCACGCGGCGTGACGCCGGTGCCGCCGAACGCGCGGCATCGCGCCTCGCGGCCAGCCCCTATGACGATCTTGCCGAGCGGCTGCACCGCCGCCGTGACCTGTTCCCGGCATGACGGATCTCATCACCGACGAGCGGGTTGTCGGAGCAGGGATGATGGGCGACCGCCAGAGCCGTGCATTCAACCCCACCGAAAGCGGCAGACGCACCGATCCGGATCGTGCGGTCATGCACAAGAACTCGCGTCCGCTCACGCGTCGCCGTTCCGCCTCGCGGCATCCATATCCCCACCGCGGCGACCGGCGCTTGACCCCGGCCTGACAGTAGCATTAGCTCTCTCGCAGCAGCGAGAGAACGTCAATGTCGGCGCTGTTGCGGGACAAGTTGGTTCTGGTCGTCGGCGGAGGATCGGGCGTCGGCGAAGCCGCCTGCCGACTGGCCGTGCGTGACGGCGCACATGTCGTTGTCGCGGACGTTTCATTGGACGCGGCGAGCCGCGTCGCGTCCGACTGCGGCGGTACGGCTGCGTTAGTTGATGTGCGCAGCAGTGAGTCCGTGCAGGCGATGGTGGCGGACGTCGTCGCACGCAATGGCCGCATCGATGGGCTGGTACACACGGCGATGTCCGTGCCGCTGGTCAACAAGCACGATCGCCGCGCGACGGAACTGCCGGAAGCGATATGGGAGTCCATCATTTCCCTGGTGCTCACCGGCACCTTCCACGTCTGCAAGTATGTCGGGCGCCAGATGCTGCAGCAAGGCTCCGGAAGCATGGTGCTGATGGCGACGGCCGATGCGCTGATCGGACAGGCCGGCATCGACGCCTACACGGCAGCCAAGGGCGGCGTGGTCGCGATGACGCGCTCGCTAGCCGCCGGCCTGTCGCCGGAGGGCGTGCGCGTCAACGCGCTGTGTCCCAGCTTCATCGATACCCCACACCAGCGCGGTTTCCTTGACGTGCCGGAACTGCGCGCGCGCATCGAAGCGATGCAGCTGACGCCGATCATGAGCGCGGAGGACGTCGCCGAGATGGCGCTGTTCCTGATCTCCGACCGCGCCCGGTATCTTACCGGCGGCATTCATGTCTGCGACGGCGGATACACCGCCTTCAAAGGCCGGCTCGATGTTCTGGGGGTGTTCGATCGCGATCCGGAGTGAGTGCCGGACCGAACCTTGCGTATGACGGCATAACAGCCAAAAAACGAGGTAGAAATGGGACGGATTTCGACCAATGGCAGGCCACAGCCGCGTCTGTTCACTGTCACCGCCGCACTCCTTGCAGCGTCGCTGGCCCTGGCAATCGCCGGCCCCGCCAAGGCACAATCCGCCAACGCCGGCTCGGCCAAGATCACGTATTGGTGGTGGGGCGAGAGCGACATTCCGGGCATCGACAAGTGGATGCATGGCATGGCCGACGCCTATGAGAAAAGCCATCCGAACGTGCATCTGAACATCGTGCCACAATCCACCGACACGCTGATCGGCGCGTTCCGGCTTGCGGCGCAGAGCCACTCCGGCCCGGATATCGATACGCAATGGGCGACGCTGCCGACGCTGGCACCATACTGGAACAAGGCCGCCGTCGCGATCTCGGACTACGTGCAGGCAAGCGAGACCGGTGAATGGGTGAACACCAGCGAAAATACCGACGGGGGAAAGATCGTGGCAGCGCCGATCTACCTGATCGGCGTGCATCTGGTCTGGAATAGGGAGCTGTTCAAGCGAGCCGGCCTGGACCCGGACAAGCCGCCAGCGACCTGGGACGACTTTCTGTCCGACTGCGCCGCGCTAAAGTCGCACGGCATTACTCCTTTTGGCATGGGCAACAAGGACGGCTATTTCGGCGCGTGGATGCTTGCCATCTACCTGACGCAGGAGCTGAACTCAGTCGATGAGATCAAGTCTGCCATCGGCAACACCGGCGGATTCACGATGGCGCAGCTCGACGGATTGCTGCGCAATCTCTATGGGTTGATGCAGGATCTGGTGAAGAAGGACTACCTCAACTCCGATGTCGCCTCGCTCGACCTGAACCAAGGCTGGACGCTGTTCCCCCAAAGGAAAGTCGCAATGTCGTTCACCACGGATGGCAATGTGCTGAGCTGGGCAAAGTCGGTGGGAGCAGCGAACATCGGCGTTGCGATGCCGCCGCGCTGGGGCAATGGCAAGCTCCGGGACGTCTATGACGTCACGCAGTCCTCGGACGAGTTCATCACCAGCTGGTCGACGAACAAGGCGGCCGACGCGGCTTTCATCACCTACCTGCACCAGCCGGACAACATGCGGGCACTGTACGACCAGACCGGTGCGTTTCCGGCCGATAAACGCTTTCCGATCTCCGCCATCACCGATCCGCTGGCGCAGCAGCTCTATAAGCTCGACACCGCGACGACTTCCGTGTGGCTGGAGAATTATCTGCCGCCACAAGTGGACAACGACGCGGACCTGCCGGCGGGAGAGCTCATCACATCCAGGTCCGGTAGTCCCGACCAGGCCGTCGAGATCTGGAACTGCGTGATTGCAAAATGGCGCGTGCAGCAGGTACCGGAATACCAGCAGTTCAAGAAATGGGCCGCGGGCAAGAGCTGAGACAAGCCGATCGAGCCGATCCGATACAGCACGGGCACGGCGGTCGCCGAACGTCGAACTCTGTGCCGCGTCGACCAGGGCCCGCCGCGGCGCCGCGGGCGGAGGCGTGGCCGCGCCTGGGCCTATGCGTTCGTCGCACCTGCGGTAGCCGCGATCCTCGGCGCGTTTCTCTACCCTCTATGTCAAGTTGCCCGCTTCAGCTTTTTTTCCGGCTCGATTGGCGATTTGGTCTATGTCGGTGCCGCGAACTACGACGCCCTGCGGCAGGATCCGGTGTTCTTGCAGTCGGTGGAGAACAATCTGAAGCTGCTGGCCGCGGTGCCGATCATGACCGTCCTGGCACTCGCCATCGCGCTCACCCTGAACGCGCAGGTGCGCGGCTGGAAGCAGCACCGCGCTATCGTCTTCCTCCCCTATATCCTGCCGGCTACTGCGGTTGGGCTCGTGTTCAGCTACCTGCTGGAGCAGAACGGAGTGCTGAACGTGCAGCTGCGTTACTGGGGTCTCGGCTTCATGGCCCAGGACTGGCTTGGCTCCGCCGCGATGGTTGTGCCGACCATCGGTGGCGTGATCATCTGGCAGCAGCTCGGGTTCGGGGTCGTCGTGTTCGTCGCCGCTCTGCTCTCGGTGCCCCAGGAATTGGTGGAAGCGGCGAAAATCGACGGTGCGACCGGCTGGCAGGTCCAGCGCGTTATTTTAATCCCATATATCCGGCGCGTCATCGAGTTCTTCATGGTGGTCCAGGCGATCACGGTCCTGTCCTCGATCTTCACCTACGTCTTCGTGCTCACCCAGGGCGGCCCAGCGGAAGCCTCCAGCGTCATGGAACACTACATTTTTAAGGACGGCTTCGAGAACGGTGCCATTGGCATCGCGTCCGCCGCGGTAGTCGTGCTTCTGTTGATCGCGTGCGTGCTCATAGCGTCCTATCTCCGCCTCCGCGCGCATGCCGCAGGAGCGGACAGGTGAGGCGCCTGGCCATTTCCGCCGGCCAGCAGGCGGTGTTGATCCCGCTCAGCCTCGTCTCGCTCTACCCGCTCTGGTTCGTCATTCAGACCGCGCTGAAGACACCACAGGCTTACACGGCCGACCCGACCGGATTGCCGCTTGCGCCGACCTTCGCCAATTTCCTGGAGCTGTTCACCGTGATGCCGTTCACGCGCTGGACGCTGAACAGCGTGCTGGTCGTGATCGTCCCGGTCGGCGTCGCGACGCTGATCGCCGTGCTGGCGGCCTATGCAGTCGCATTCGGCCGGTTTTTTGGCCGGCACGTGTTCGTGGAGCTGAATATCGTCCTAATGGCGCTCCCGCCGGTGGCGCTCGTCGTGCCGCTGTTTACGTTGATGGTGCGGACAGGGCTGATCAACACCCTGCCCTCCGTCATCCTGGTGTACACTGGCCTGCTGGTTCCGTTCTCGATTTTCTTCCTAGTCAATTTTTTTCGTGAACTGCCGAACGAGCTGATCGAGGCTGCGACGATCGACGGCGCTTCTCCCGGACACATTCTGTTCCGTATCGTCATGCCGCTGTCGGTCGCCACCACCGCGACCCTGGTGATCGTGAACTCCATCTGGGTTTGGAACGAGCTGCTGTTCGCGCTGGTGTTCCTTCAGAACGACCAGCAGCGGACGCTGATGGCCGGGCTTGCCCTGTTCCAGGGTCGCTACTCCACGAACGAACCGCTGATGATGGCCGGCGCGTTGCTGTCGATCCTGCCCCTGGTCGTGGTCTATCTGGGCAGCCAGTCCTTTTTCGTCCGCGGCTTGACCGCCGGCATTGGCAAGTAGCGCGTGCACCAGGCGCCGCTTCGGCGTCGGAACCTCCGTCGCCCGAAATCAGGCGAGAGCGAACACCGCGCAGGCGGCGCCGACAATGCCGGCATCCGCGCCGCAGGCGCTCGTCAGCAGCGGCACGTCTCGGGCCCCTTCGGCAAAGATGCTGGCCGGAAGCTTGCGTGCCAGCGCCGCCACGAAGCGAGGTGAGCGCGACAGACCGCCGCTCAGCACGAGCGCGTCAGGATCAAGCATGTCGACCATCTGGCCAAGTGCCGCCGCGAGGGCGGTCGTGGCCTGCTCGAACAGCACCGCACCCGTGGCGTCGCGGCCGCCTTCGATCAGGGTGCCGAGATCGCTCGGCGGCGCGCCAGTCCGATGCTCATAGGTGGCGGCCAGTCCGCCAGCCGACGCCAGTCCCTCCAGGTTGAACGGGCCTTGCCGGCCACAATGCGAACAGACGGGCTGCTGGCTGCTGGTTGCGAAATGGATGGCAAAGCCGCGCGCGCCGCGATGGATCCGGCCCTCGACGCACAGGGCATAGCTCAATCCTGTACCCATGACGATCAACGCGAAGCTGCCCAGGCCGCGCCCATGCCCATGTCGCAGCTCCGCCAAGGCCGCGGCGCGCACGTCGCTCTCGACCACCAGCCGGTCCTCATGCAAAACCGATGCGAGATCGATGCCGCGCCAGTCAAAGTTCCAGGCGCTCGCGATCTCGCCGCGGTTGGACACCAATTCGGGCACGCCGAGGCCCACGCCAAGGATGCGACGCTCCTGCTCGCGCGCGACCCGCTGCATGGCGGCGATCGCTTCGCGGGTTCGGCCCAGCACCGCAGCGCCACCCTCGCGCGGCGCGGTCGGCACCTGAACCCGCGCGAGCACCTGACCGCTGCCCCGCTCCACCAGGCCGGCCGCGATCTTGGTACCGCCGATGTCGACTCCGATTGCACACTCACGCTGCACGGATCAACCCGCGCAAGCCGCGCGGTCGCCATACAGAGTGGCGTTCCGGCATGCTGCGATCACGCTCGCCGGCCAATCCGGCTCGTATTCGTCCGCCTGCGTTCAGCCGGCGCCATGCGAGCCGCTTGTCGGCACCCCACACGATCATCGCCGCGGCGTGCGAGTGCTCGGCGATGGTGCCTACGCCGACGGTGACGCCGTGGCGCGGCACTTCGTCGAGCGAGGAGAAATCCGGGAAAGTGGCCATGTTGTCCTGCCGCGTCTGCTCGGCCAGGGTCACGATTCGCGTACGGCTGTCGCGCGCGCTGCCGGGTGGGTTGAACGCCACATGGCCGTCGCCCGCGCCGCAGGCGAGGATGAACAGGCCGATGCCACCGTGCGCCGCGATGCGCGCGTCGTAGGCGGCGGGATCGGCCGGGTCGGGCAGCCAGATATTGTCTGGCGGCATATGCTCGCGGGGATCGCGGCGCTCGTTCAGCACACCGGCGATCTCATTGCGGGCGAACCGGCGGCAACTGTAATGCACGCTGGCCGGCACGCAGGCGAGGCCGGCCCCTGGATGGCCACAGATATTCATCCATCATCACGATCACCAGGCGCGCGGAGATCCAACCGTTCGCGCGCGAGCGCCGCATAGACGGGTCGCGCGCTGCGGCCGCCGGGACAGCCCAGCAGGAAGGGGCGATCATGCGGGCCTGCCGCGATGCGACCGGCGATGTCGCATGCGACCGCTCGGCCGATGGCCTCCGGACTGTCCAGCGCCACGCAGCGCATCCACCACCTCATGGTCGCAGCGGCCGGAAGGTAATTCCAACGTGTTGCATTAGGCAAGGCGCCTTCCAGCAGTCGGATGGGCGGCATAGATATCCGGCAGCGTCCCCTGGACAGCCCAGTTTTCTTCCGGCGCCGGATCGAGGGCGGCCAGCAGCGGGGCAATGGCGGCGCCCAGCGCCACGGCCTTATGGCCGCCCGCGTCCGGGACGAGCCGCGAGCTCACGCGGCCTTCGCGCGCGGAGATGGAGTGGCGCAGCGGCTCCGCACCGGCGATCAAATCCCGCAGCAATGGCCGTGGCAGGTAGCTGCCGACCACGATGCGTTCCGGGTCGAGCATGGTTTCCAACAGCATCGCGATCCAGCGCAGCAGTGGCGCCGCCCGCGCGAGCCAAGCGGCGGTTCCCGTCGCGTGCCGCGCCGCGAGCGAGGCCACCGAGGGCACGAGCCGAGCTCCGCCCGAGGCGTGCAGATGCGCGAGCAGGCCATCGATCGACAGGCCGTGTTCGATCGCCTCGCCGGATGCGTCCGGCAGCGGCACATGCCCGATCTCGCCCGCGTTGCGCCAGCCGCCGCGGACCACCCGGCCCCGCTCGACCATGCCGCATCCAAGTCCGCGACCGACGAACAGGTAACAGAAGCTCGACAGTTCCCGTCCGACCCCGAACGCCATTTCGCCCAGCGCGCCGGCATTGGCGTCGTTCTCGATGATGACCGGCAGTTCCAGCTCATCGGCGAGGCGCGCGTCAAAGCCGCCCGCGTACAGCTCCGCCCAGAGCCGGCCCTGGAGCGCGCGGCGGTTGGTCACGCGCGAATCGACCAGACGAGGTGCGGCCACGCCAAGCCCCCAGACCGGCACCGCGCCGTCCGGCTGGGCGAGTTCCAGCGCCAGCGCGCACACCGCGCGGTGCAGCGAGGCGGCGGAGCGGGCGTCGAGCGCCCGTTCGGTCTGCACGAGCACATTGAGTGCCGCGTCCACACGCACCCCGCGCAGATGGCCGCGATCGACGTGGATGCCGATGGAGACGCCGGCGGACGGGTTGACGCGATAGGTGACGGGCGGTTGGCCGATGCCGCCATAGACGCGCCCTATTGGCTCGATCAGGCGGGCCGCCTGCAGCTCCACGATGATGTTGGAGACGGTCTGCGGGCTCAGCGACGTGGCGCGGGTCAGTTCGGCCCGGCTGGTGGCCAGGCGACGCTGGATCAGCTCGAAGACGCTGCGCCGGTTCTCCCGCCGCGCCCGTTCCCCGGCCCGACCGAGCCGGGTGCCCCGCCCCGCCACCAGGCTCTCCGCCACTCCTTCCTCCTGACGCTTGCAAACTTCAATGCACTGGAATTACTCTGCTGGGAAGCGTCAAAAAGGGCGGCCGGAACGGTGTCCAGGGGCAAGGTCAAGGTCGGCATCATCGGCTCGCGCTTCGAGGCTGATATTCACGCCGCCTCCTTCCAGATCCTGCCCGACGAGGCGGAGGTGGTGGCGGTCGCCTCGCCCACCCCCGGCAATGCCAGGCACCTGGCCGAGCGCTACGGCATACCGCGCCACTTCCTCGACTACCGCGAGATGCTGCGCGAGCCGGACATCGAGATGGTGACGATCACCGCCCCCAACGGCTTGCACGCGGCGATGGCGGGAGACATCGCCAGGGCGGGCAAGCATGTCGTCTGCGAGAAGCCGCTCTGCGTCACGCTCGACGAAGCCGACGAGATGATCGAGATCTGCCGGCGCCAGGGCGTGCTGCTGATGTATGCGGAGGAACTGTTCTTCACGCCGAAATACGTGAAGGCCAAGCAGATGGCCGATGAGGGCGCGTTCGGCCGTGTGCATCAGGTCAAACAGCTGGAGCGACATTTCGGGCCGCATTCGCCCTGGTTCTGGAACATGGATCAGGCGGGCGGGGGCTGCCTGATGGATCTCGGATGCCACGGCATCGCGTTCTGCTACTGGTTCCTGGGCCGCCGGTCGGTGAGGAGCGTGTACGCCTCGCTGAGCACACAGGTCCACGGCGACAGGACGGAAGGCGACGACACCGCGCACGTCATCCTGGAGTTCGAGGACGGGGCGCTCGGCATCATCGAGGATAGCTGGGCGCGCCGCGGTGGCATGGAGGACAGGATCGAGGTGCTCGGCTCGCACGGCGTTACCTACGCCGATCTGCACATGGGCAACGCGCTGCCGACCTATAGCGAAACCGGATATGGCTACGCGGTCGAGAAGGCGCCCGGCACGCAAGGCTGGTCCTGGCCGGTGTTCGACGAGCTGTATAATTATGGATTCCCGCAGGAAATGCAGCACTTCGCCCGCTGCGTGCGTGGTCGCGAACAACCGCGCTCAACCGGCGAGGATGGTCGCGTGGTGCAGGAGATCCTGTTCGCGGCCTATGCCTCGGCGGGTCTTGGGCGCAAGGTGACGCTGCCGTTCCGCCCACGTGGCCCGGCCAGACCCATCGATTTCTGGCGCGAGCCGGGACTGGCGCAGCGAATGCTCGATGGTCACTGAACGACTGAAACCATAAACCCAGGGAGCGAGCCATGCGGATCGGATCGATAGTCGCTATCGCCACGATGGCGGTGGGATTGCAGGGCGTGGCGCGCGGCGCGGCCGCCGACACGACGTTGCACGCGCTGTTCCAGGCGCAGGCCGGCTACAGCGAGCAGGATATCAGGGCGATGACGGACGCCTATGCCAAGGCGCATCCCGGCATCAAGGTTGATCTGGAGTTCGTCCCGTACGAGGCGCTGCACGACAAGACCGTGCTGGCGAAGGGATCGAGCCACGCCTATGACGTGGTCCTGTCCGACAGCGTGTGGACGCCCGAATACGCCGTCAACGGCGTCGTCGAGGACGTCACGTCGCGCATGACCCCGGAATTGCGCAACGGCATCCTGACCGGAGCACTCGGCAGCGCGGAGTACCAGGGCAAGTTCTACGGCCTGCCGTGGATCGTCGATTCGAAGTTCCTGTTCTACAACAAGGCGATGTTCGCCAAGGCCGGGATCGCCACGCCGCCACGCACCTGGGCCGAGGTCGAACAGGACGCGATCCTGTTGAAGCAGAAGGGCATCGTCCAATATCCGCTGGTCTCGAGCTGGAGCCAGAACGAGGCACTGACCGCCGACTATGCGGCGATCCTGGCCGGCTTCGACGGCAAGTTCGTCGATGCCGCGGGCAAGCCGGTGTTCCAGACCGGTGGCGGGCTGGAAGCCGCGAAATGGATGGCGCAAAGTATCCTGAAGGACAAGGTCACGAACCCGCATTCGCTGGAATATGTCGAGGACGACGTGAAACGCGTGTTCTCCAGCGGGCAGGCGGCGATGGCCCTGAACTGGACCTATATGTGGGACGGCGCCAACACGCCGAGCAACGACACCAAGATCGCGGGCCAGGTCGGAGTGGTGGCCGCACCCGGGCTGAAGCCGGGTGACGTGGGTGCGACCAACGGCTCGCAGCCGCTGTGCATCCCAAGCAACAGCCAGCACAAGGACGCCGCATGGGACTACATCCTGTATCTCACGTCCCAGAAGGTGCAGGACGCCTACGCCACCAACAGCCTGCCGATGTGGAAAGGCTCGTTCGACGATCCGAAAGTGATCGCCGGCCGGACCGAGCTGCTGGCGGCGGCGAAAGCATCGTTCGCGGTGATGACCAATCGCCCCGAGGTCGTGAACTACCAGCAGTTCTCGACCACGCTCCAGCAGTCGCTGCAACAGATTGCGACCGGACGCGCGGAGCCGGCCGCGGCGCTCCAGGCCGCCGCCAAGGCGCTCGGCGGGAACGACTGAGGACCGTCGCAACGGCGCGCATGCGCAAGCGGCGCGCCGTCTGGCTGCTGGCTCCGGTGCTGCTGGTTCTGGCCGCCATCATCGGCTATCCGCTGGTCGAGACGGTGCGCCTGTCGTTCACCTCCGCCGCCCTGATCGGCAGCGGCGGCGGCTGGGTTGGCCTCGAGAATTACCGGCGCGCGCTGTCCTCAGACGCATTCTGGCAGGCGCTGCGCGTCACGGTGACGTTCACAATCGTGACCATCGGCATCGAGATGGTGCTGGGTCTGCTGGTGGCGCTGCTGCTCGACCAGAAGCTGGTCGGCCGGGGCTTCGTGCGCGGGCTGCTGATCGTGCCCTGGGCGCTGCCGACCGTGATCAACGCGCTGATGTGGCGGGTGATCTACGATCCCGAATTCGGCGCGCTGAACGCGGCGCTGACGCAGACCGGAGTGATCGGGCAGTACATGAGCTGGCTGGGCGATCCCGGTATCGCCTTATATGCGATCGCGGCGGCCGATATCTGGAAGACCTTTCCGCTGGTAGCGCTGATCCTGCTCGCAGCCTTGCAGGGCGTGCCGAAGGAGCTGCACGACGCGGCCGCCATCGACGGCGCCGGCGTCTGGGCGCGCTTCCTGGCCGTGACCTGGCCCTCGATCCTGGTGCCGTTTTCCATCGTGGTGGTGCTGCGCGTGATCGAGGCGGTGAAGGTGTTCGACGTGATCTGGGTGATGACGCGGGGTGGCCCGCTCAACGCCTCCCGCTCGCTCGCCATCCTGGTGTATCAGCAGGCGTTCTCATTCCACCACAGCGGCTATGGGGCGGCCCTGTCGCTGCTGTCGGTGCTGCTGAGCCTGCTGCTGATCGCAGGCTACGTCATGTCCTTGCGGCGCCAGCAGGCGGCAGCATGAAGCGCGGCCGCGTGGCCTCGGCGGCGGCTCATGCCGCGCTGCTGCTGGTCGCCCTGGTGGTGCTGGCCCCGCTCGCCTGGCTGGTAGTGATGAGCGTCAGCAGCATCAACGACCTGACCACGCTGCCGCTGCGCTGGGTGCCGCGCGCGCTCGACCTGTCGCGCTACGGGCGATTGCTGTCGCTTGCCGCCAACAGCCAGGGAGCGATGTTCGTAGCGTCGCTGCGCAACACGCTGATCGTGGCGGCGGGCAGTCACCGCGATCTCGTTCGTGCTGGCGATACCGGCGGCCTGGGTGTTCTCCCGTCTGCGCGGGCGCCACGGCGCGCTGTTGTACGTGATCGTGGCGACCTACATGCTGCCGCCGATCCTGTTCGTCGTGCCGATGTACCGCATCCTGTCGGCGCTCGACCTGCTGAACACCCCGCTTGCGCTGATCCTGACCGACACCACGATCGTGCTGCCATTCGCGATCTGGCTCATCAAGGGCGGTATCGACGCGATCCCCGCGGAGCTGGAGGAGGCGGCGGCGATCGACGGTGCCGCGCTGTGGCGCACGCTCCTGCACGTGACGCTGCCGCTGGCGCGGCCGATCATCGGCACCGCGGTACTGCTGTCGGTGCTGATCGTGTGGGACGAGTTCCTCTACGCGCTGCTGTTCACCAGCGACAGCCAGGCACAGACGCTGACGGTGGCGATTGCGAACCTGGCCACCGGGCGCATCACCGATTACGGCCTGCTCGCCGCGGCCGGCCTGCTCGCGGCGGCACCCCCGGTGCTGATCGGCCTGTTCCTGCAACGCACGCTGGTCGCGGGCCTGACCGGGGGAGCCGTCAAGGGCTGACGTTTCGGGCTGCTCCGCCGTCCGCTCGGATTGGGTTCAACTGCGCGGGCAGGTTCAGCATCTCCCCCTGCACCGATACGAAATCGAGCAGCCGCGCCACCTCCGCCCTCATCGCATGGTGCGCACCGTGAATGGCGAATGGCTCCACCAGCAGCACGCGCAGGCGAGGGCTGAGTGAGCAGTGAGCCGAGCGGATCCTGGAACATCACCGCCATTTCGCGCCGCAGCAGGCTCCACTCCTTACGGTTGCAGCCGGAGAAGGGTGGCCGTCGAACCGGACGGTCCCACTCGTGACCGGCAGCAAGCCGGCAATGGCGCGCGAGTGTCGTCATTCCGGACCGTCACCCACGAACCGGAATGTGCTGCCGGGGCTGTGGCGGCACCCCATCGAACGCGGCCTACCTGGGCCGGGTCCGGGCCGGCCAGGTGCTGCACGCCGACGACACCACGGTCCCGGTGCTGGCGTCCGGAACTCGGCAACCGGTTGCACGGTCCGCAACTGTAACGCTAGGCGCTCACGCCGACCGCACCCGCGCCGGACAGCTCGGCACTCGCGGTGCCGGCAAGCACAGGCGCGGGGATCGCCTGATAGCGCGGATGCACCGGCTGATCATGCGGGGCCAGCAGGTAGCGCCGCATCACGTCGGCATAGCCCCGATACACCAGGCCGCCATTCTTGCGCAGCATGCGCTCGCGCTCGTGGCGGTACCATGCCGGAAGGCGATACCAGGCGAGGCCGGGGCGCTCGTGATGTGCCAGGTGCAGGTTGTTGAACAGGAACAGCAGGCCCAGCACCGGCGCATGCTCGACGATGGCTGTACGGTGTTCGGGGTGCGGCGCCGCCCGGTGCTCGGCGAAGGAGCGCAGCAGCAGCAAGGCCATGCCCGGCAGCCAGAAGCATGCGGCGTAAGTCCACAGGTTCATGCCGCAGACCCCAACCACCCAGGCCAGCACGACCGCCAGCCCGCCGGCATGCCACGTCCAGGCGCGCCGCACGCCCGGCGCATCGCGGCGGACCGCTCCGGCCTCCTCCCACGCAAAGCGCCCGATGGCCCAGATCGGGCCGATGACCAGCCGCCCGGCCAAACGCTCCGTCACCCGCACCGCGCCGCGGCCGAACGGACCCAGCGCGCGCCAGCCGGACAGGGTGAAATACTGCGTCTCCGGGTCGTCCAGAGGATCGGTCAGCCGGTCGTCGCGATGGTGCGCCAGATGCAGCGCGCGATAGCGGTCGTACGGCAGATGCAGCAGCAGCGGCGGCAGGCCGAGCGCCCGGTTCAGCCAGGGGTGACGGGTGGGATGGCCGTGGATCAGTTCGTGCTGCAATGCGGCGTGCCACGCAACCGTCCAGGCGCCGGCCACGAACAGCAGCGGCCAGGGCAGCGCCGTGTGGAACCAGGTCAGCAGCAGCCAGGCGGCATAGATCACCGCCACCAGCGCCGCTGTCGGCCATTCCACCCCGCGTCGCCGCCTGCCGTGCAAAACCCTGCCCTCTCAGTGTCTTCGAAGTTTGTTCTACAGCAGCGCCGGTTGCGTTGAAATGTCCGAGATGTCGCGCTATAACCGCACATGCTTACCAAACGAACAGGTCTGTAGAAGACGTGAATCCCTCGCGTCCCTCGGCCCTCGGATTCCGCGACCGGCTGCTGACTGTCATGGCGCAGCGCGGCATGAACCAGTCGAGCTTCTCGCGCGCCGTGGGCCTGGACCGTTCCACGCTCGCGCAGTTGCTGAGCGATGCCAGCCCGCGCCTGCCGCGCGCCGAGACGCTGGCAACCATCTCCATCGCCTGCGGCGTCTCGGCCGACTGGCTGCTCGGCCTGTCGCAGCGCGAGCATCCGGGCGCTGCGAGCCTGGGCGAGGTCATGCAGATCGAGCCGCACGAGGACGTGCCGATCGATGATCGCATGTTCCAGTGGATGACGGAGGCGGCCGGCAGCAAGATCCGCACCGTGCCGGTCAGCTTCCCGGATTTGCTCAAGACGCAGGCGGTGTTGCGTCACGAATATCACCACGCGGCGGGCGACGCGCCGGCGCGCAGTTGGGACAGCGTCGAAAGCCGGCTGCTCTATTTGCAGCAGCCCGATACAGAGATCGAAGCCTGCGCCTGCGTGCAGGCGATCGAGGAGCTGGCGCAGGGGCGCGGCATCTGGACCGGGCTTTCCGCGCGCGACCGTATCGAGCAGATCGAGCGAATCGCGAGTCTCTGCCGCGAGCTCTATCCCAGCTTCCGCCTGTTCCTGTTCGACCGCAAGCGCTGCTATTCGGTGCCGTTCACCGTGTTCGGCAGTGCCCGCGCGGCCCTTTTCGTCGGCGGCATCTATTTCGTGTTCACCTGGACCGAGCACATCCGCGCGCTGATGCGACGCTTCGATGTGCTGGTGCGCGAGGCGGTGGTACAGCCGCCTGACATTCCGGCCTTCCTGTTGCGCCTGACCCTGGACCCCGACCGATGACGCGCACCGCCAGCCTCGGCATGTACGATTTCTCCTGGCTCGCGGCGGAACACGACGCGCTCTGGGCCGATCTGCGCTCGCATCTGCGCGCGGCTGGGATCGCGGACCTGCCCGAGACGCTTGACCGCCACCGCCCGCTGCGGGCGATCTGGCGCGATCCGGCGCTGCTGCTGGCGCAAACTTGCGGCTATCCGCTGCTGACCGAGTTTGCCGGTGCGCTGCGGGTGGTGGCCGCACCAGTCTATGACTTTCCCGGATGCGAGGGCGTGCTGCATCGCAGCTTCGTCGTGGTGCGAGACACCGAGACGGTAAAGTCGCTTGCAGCACTGCGCGGCCGGCGCTGCGCCGTCAACGGCCGCGACAGCAACAGCGGTATGAACCTGCTGCGGGCGTTGGTGGCGCCGCTCGCCGGCGGCCGTGCGTTCTTCTCGTCGGTGCTGGAAACCGGCGCGCACCTGGAGAGCCTGCGCGCGGTGTGCGAGGGAGCTGCTGATGTCGCCGCGATCGACTGCGTGACGCACGGACTCGCGGCGCGGCATCGGCCCGACTTGCTGGAGGGCACGCGCATCCTCGCGCAGACCGCCGCCACGCCCAGCCTGCCCTTTGTGACCGCGCTCGGCACGCCGGATGCTGAACTCGCGGCGCTGCGCTCGGTCCTGGCCGAGATTGCCGGCGGCCCATCGGCCTCACCGCTCGGCTGGTCTGGTATCGAAATCCTGGATCTCGCAGCCTACGCGCCTGTCACCGCACTCGAACACGAGGCGCAAGCCGCAGGATACTTCGTCCTGGCGTAACCCGGCCCGGCCTGCCGCTTGTCCGGCGCCGGTTTCTGCCGCAGGCTGTCCGCCGCATTGCGAATGAGGTCGAGGATGGCCTGTCGGCTGTGGATTGCCCTCCTGTGCATCGCCGGATGGATCGGCACCGCGCACGCGGCATCCCCGCCAGGCCCGGCGCATCTCTACCCCCAGCCGCCGCCGCTGCATCTGTACGAGGCCCGCGTCGTCGTCACCGGCACCGACATGCGCAGCCGGCCTGCCGGCATGGCCGCCTGCCTGGCCGATGTGCTGGTGAAAGTGTCAGGCGACTCCGCGCTCGCGCAGGATCCACGCGTGACCGCGCTCGGCCAGAAGGCCAAGAGCTTTGTCATCGACTACGACTACGTGGACCGGATGGCCGGGCTGAAGGTCAACGATTCCGAGGGCAGCTACGACCGCCCGTACTACCTGACCGTGCGCTTTGAGCCCTGCGCGCATCGACGCAGCGCTGCGACAGCTCGGCGAGGCACCCTATACCGGCCCGCGTCCGACCCTGCTGCCGGTGGTGCTGGTACGCGGCGCGCGGCAGACCTACGTCCTGACCAGCGACGGCTACCACTTCTTCGGCCAGCCGGAATCCTTCGCCGACGCGGCCGACCACTTCTTCATGCCCCTGCACCTCCCGCGCGCGGCGGACCTCACGGACGGCGCGGCCCTCGCCGATCCCGATTTGCTGCCGATCACCGGCACACTCGCCTGGAGCGACGCGGCACATGGCTGGATCGCCAACTGGGACGCGAGTTGGCACGGCCGGACCGCGCATTGGGGCGCCTCCGGCGTGGGGTTCGACGCGGCGTTCGGCCTGGCGGTGAGCGGTGCGCTGGGCCTGGTCAGCGGCCATCCGCCGCACGGGACGCAATCGACCGAGTGAGTGGTTCGCCGACGCGGTCACTCTTTCGTTAGCGATGACGATTGTGTTTGCATTGGATAGATATTCGATTCGTTAATTCTTGCCAAGCGATATTCATTGTCGCATTGGACCGGATTAAGCCGGCCACCACTCCATGCCGGATCCCTCGTGGCCGGCCCTTCACGGCTGCCGAAGAACCGACATCCCTGAAGCACGGCACCTGACCGCGCCGCACTGTCCTTTCGTTCCGATCTTCGGTGCAACGCAGCACTCGCAGCACATGGATCTGCCATGACCGACGAAAGCACGCCTTCGGCAGCACGCATCCGGGTGATCGCAGTAGCGGCGGCCCTATGCATGTGGCCCATTCTGGGGTTGGCGGCATCGGTCACGGACTATCACAACGACACGTTGCGCACCGGCTGGAATCCGCGTGAGACGAGCCTCACCGTCGCCACCGTCGGCAGCGGCCAGTTCGGCCTGCAACACTCCGTCGTGCTGGACGAGCAGGTGGATGCACAGCCGCTGGTCGTCACCCACCAGTCGATCGTCGGACAGGGCACGCATAACGTCGTCTACGTCGTGACCGAGAACGATACCGTGTACGGCATCGACGCCTTCAGCGGCGCCGTGCTGCTGAGGCGCCAGCTCGGCACGCCGGTACCGCAATCGTCCCTCTCGACCTGTCCCGACAACGGACCCAACGTCGGAATCGCCTCGACCCCGGCGATCTCGATTGCAGACAACGCCCTCTATCTGGTTACCGACAATTATGAGAACGACGTCCCGGTGTATCGGCTGCATGAGCTCGCCCTGGACAGCTTTCAGGATATCGTGGCACCGGTGGTGATCCGCGCAGCGCATCAGCTTACGGATGGTTCGCGCTACGTGTTCGCCGCGGCCAATGCGCGGCAGCGCTCGGCGCTCCTATTGTCAGGCTCCGCCATCTATGTTGCCTTCTCGAGCTATTGCGACAAAAACGCCGTATCCAGGGGATGGCTGCTTGGTTGGCACGTGCCCTCGCTGACGCCGCTCGCGAATGACGAACTCACCGACGAGCGAGCGACGGCGCCAGGTCACATGTTCCTGTCATCGATCTGGATGTCGGGCTACGGGCCGTCAGCCGCGGGGCCGAATGCGCCGATCTACTTCGTCACCGGCAATTCGGACCGCAGCGGGACCACGTACAACGCGCTGGAGAACATGGCCGAGAGCGTGGTGCGCGTCTCGCCCGATTTGTCACTGGCGCGAGCGGTGTTCACGCCAAGCGACGAAAGCATACTTGATCAACGCGATCTCGACTTCGGCGCGGGCGGCGCAATTCTGCTGCCCGGCCAGCCCGGCATGCCGACACTTGTTGCCGCGGCGGGCAAGGACGGTTGGCTGTACCTGCTCGACCGCGCACAACGTCGCGGCGCACCGCTCGCGGCATATCAAGTGGGACCGTGCTTTTGCGGCCCATCCTATTTCGTGGGCTCCGACGGTGTGGCACGTCTCGTCACCAGCGGCGGCAATGCCGTGACGACCTGGGTGCTTCACACCTCGACATCGTCGGCGGCACTCACACAGGACAAACGGACAACGATCACCACCGGCCAGGATGGCGGGTTTTTCACCAGCATCTCCTCAAATCAGGAGCAGCCCGGCAGCGCCATCATCTGGGCCGTGGGCCGGCCGACCGACAGCGATCCGGCGGATGTGAGATTGTTCGCCATCGATCCCTCGACCGGAACCGTCATCTACTCGTCAGTTGCCGGCACCTGGCCAAACGTGGGGGCCGACGCCGACCTCGTGCCGACCGTGGCGAATGGGCGGGTCTATGTCGCCAGCGATCGCGAACTCACGATTTTCGGCCTGGGCGATCATATCAGGCCCGCAGCCCGGGCCAGGATGGATGCGGCCCGGGCGGCAGCGAACCGGATCGCCGCGTCCAGGCTGGTTCTCCGGCCAGGCGAGCACGCTATCTTTGGCCGAGTGCAAGCGGCCAACAGCTCCGTGCTGACCATCCGCAAGCGGACCGGAGCACTGCTGCTGGCCGACACTACCGCCATCGGTCGCGGTGGCGACGTTCCCAATCCTGCCACGGGCAGCGCGGTCCTGGTTGTCGGAACCTATGCGGATAACGGCCTACTCGTGGCCCACTCTCTGCACCGGGCCAAGAATCAACCGGCCCTGTGGCTGCCGGACCGCTGACCCGCCACGCTGCCGCCGGCGTCAACGAAACGGCGGCTCGTCGAAGCTGCGCAGCTTGCGCGAGTGCAGCCCGCCCATGTCGGCGCGCAGCAGATCCAGCGCCGCCAGGCCGATCGCCAAATGCTCGCCCACCGCGCGCTGATAGAACGCGCTGGCCGCGCCAGGCAGCTTGATCTCGCCGTGTAGCGGCTTGTCGGAGACACACAGCAGGGTGCCGTACGGCACCCGCAGCCGGTAGCCCTGTGCTGCCAGCGTACCGCTCTCCATATCCACCGCGATGGCGCGCGACAGATTGATCCGTCTGCGCTCCTGCGACCAGCGCAGTTCCCAGTTGCGGTCGTCATAGCTGACCACCGTGCCGGTGCGCAGGCGCCGCTTCAGCGCTTCGCCGGCATCGCCCGTCACCTGTGCCGTCGCACGTTGCAGAGCCACCTGCACCTCCGCCAGTGCCGGAACCGGCACTTCGGCCGGGATCAGATCGTCCAGGATGCGGTCGCGCCGCAGATAGCCGTGTGCCAGCACGTAGTCGCCGATCGACTGGCTTTGCCGCAGCCCGCCGCAATGGCCGATGATGAGCCAGCAATGGGGGCGCAGCACCGCCAGATGATCGGTGATGTTCTTGGCATTGGCCGGCCCCACGCCGATATTGACGATACTGACGCCGTGCGCGCCGCCCTGGCGCAGCAGGTGATAGGCGGGCATCTGGAAGCGATGCCACGGCGCGGCCGCCACCAGCGCCCGCGCCGCGTCTTCATCCATGCCGCGCCGCACCACCCCGCCGCCCGGCAGCACAAGCTGCTCATGCGCGCCGTCCGCGGACGCCAGCTCGGCCATGCCCCATTCGACGAACTGATCGACGTAACGCTGATAATTCGTGAGCAGGATCCAGGGCTGCACGCAGCGCCAGTCAGTGCCGGTGTAGTGGGTAAGGCGGCGCAGCGAATAATCCACCCGCACCGCGTCGAAGAGTGCCAGCGGCCGCGGCCGGTCGCCCGCCAGATCCCAGAGCCCATCGGCAATCTCGTCGCCCACCGTCGATAGCAGCGGTGTCGGGAAATATCGCGCGAGCTCGGCGGCCGAGCGACCGCCCACGGCGAACTCGTCACCGCTCTCCAGCACGTACGGGTAGGGCAGCGCCTGCTCGCTGCGACCGACGCTGATGCGCGCGCCGTATTCCTCGGCGAGCGGGGTCAGCTGCTCCAGCAGATAGCGGCGGAAATGCGCGGGCTGAGTGATCGTGGTGGCGTAGTGGCCCGGCTCCTGGAACTTGGCCCAGGCCCGGCGCGGCGTGGGCATCGGCCCGGCGGGGGTCCAGGACAGGCGCAGCTCCGGATAGCGGAACCGGGCACTCTCGGCCTCGGTCGGCGGCCTCCCCGTGCTGGCGAAGCGGGCCAGCGCCTCGCGCAGGGATTGGGTAGCCTGAAGGTGCAGCTCGGACAGGCGATCGACCGCCTGATCGGGCGATAGGAACGGCGTGGTCGGGTCGGGTGCAAGGCTGGTCAACGGAATGCCTCCGGTGCGAGGCTCGCCCCTCTACCAGCGCCGGGCGGTCCCGTCGATGCGCGGTTCGGGCAGTCGCTGGCTTCTCCCCGATCAGCCCTTGACCGCGCCCGCGGCAAGACCCTGCACCAGCAGCCGCTGCAACCAGATGAAGCAGACGGCAACCGGCAGCACGCAGATCGCCGAAGCCGCCATCAGACTGCCCCAATCGTCATATGCCTCTGAAGATCATGATGCCCGGCGTCAGCGTGCGCCGCGCCTCGTCATCGATCAGCACGTAGCCGAACATGAACTCGTTCCAGGCGGTCACGAACACGAACAGACCGATCGCCAGCAGACCGGGCGTGGATAGTGGCAGCAGCACGCGCAAGATGAACCCGATCCGCCGGCAGCCATCCAGCTCGGCCGCCTTCTCCAACTCACGCGGGATGGTGTCGAAGAAGCTTTTCAGCAGAAAGACGCAGGCGGGATGGCAAAGGTGCAATAGGTCAGGATCAGCGCAGCATAGGTGCTGAGCAGGTGCAGCGAGCGCATCAGGATGTAAAGCGGCACCAGCAGCAGCACGCCCGGCACCATCTGCGACAGCACCAATGCGCCGCCGACCGCCTGCGCCGGCCGCAGCCGAGGCCAGCGGCTCAGTACGTAGCTGCAAAAGATCGAGACGATCAACGTGACCAGCGTGGTCGCCACGCCCACAACCACACTGTTGCGAAAATAGATCGGGATCGGCGAGTGCACCAGCACGTTGCGGAAATTGTCGAGCGTGGGCGCGGCTATCAGGAATGTCGGATGGCCGGTCAGCACCTCGTGATACGGCTTCAGCGCCGTATCCAGCATCCACAGGAACGGGAACAGGCAGAACACGCCGAGCGGGATGAGCACGGCATAGCTGCTCGCGGCATAGGCGATCCGCCGGGATCGGCCGATCACCATGCGCCGGCCCCCGCGGCGCGACCGTCCCGGCGGCGCAGGGCCGCGTAGTAGTAGACGAAGAACATGGTAGCCATGAAGCCCAGCATCATGCTCGCCAACGCGCAGGCGGCGCCCACGTCAAAGTTCTGCATGGCATAGCGGTAGATCAGGATTGGCAGCGTCTCGGACGCGGCGAGCGGGCCACCCTGCGTCATGACCCAGATGAAGTCGAAATTGATCGCGGTCCACACCACATGCAGGAAGATCAGCGTCAGCGACACGCCGCGCAGATGTGGCAGCGTGATGACGCGAAAGCGGCGCCAGGTGCCGGCGCCGTCGATGGCCGCCGCCTCGTGCAGGTCGCGCGGGATTGCCTGCAAGGCGGCCAGCAGGCTGACCGCATAGAACGGAAAGCTGCGCCAGATGTTGACGAAAGTGACCGTCAGCAATGCCGAGTCAATGCGGCCCAGGAAGAAATACGGACGGTGCAGGATCCCGAGCTTGACCAGCCACAGGTTAAGGACGCCGTATTCCGGTGCCAGCATCCAGCTCCAGTCCAGACCGGCAACGACGATCGGGATCAACCAGGGGATGATGACGATGGCCCGAAATGCCGCACGGAACCGCACCGGCTGCGCCAGCGCCAGTGCGGCGATCAAGCCCAGTGCATACTCGCCGGCGACCGACAGCACCGTCCATTCCACGGTGTGCCAGAGCGAGGACACGAACTCCTCGTCGCCCAGCACGGTCGCGAAGTTGTCGAAACCGGCGAAGCCGCTGACGGTCGGGTTCACGAGGTCGGCGTAGTGGAACGACAGCCATAGCACGCGCAGCAGCGGATAGGCGATCAGCACCAAGAAGAACAACGCCGCCGGTGTCAGGAACAGCAGCGCCGTGCGGTACGTCTGGGCGGCACGGCCCGGGCTTCGGCCGGCGCGCGCCGGCCGTGCCGCTGGCCGGCCCTGTACCAGAGGGGCGATTGCCGCCCGCATCCGTTCAGCCCGCGGCGCCGAGTTGCCCGGCCTGGCGCAGATCGCGGTTGATCGCTCCGCCAAGCCACTTCGCGACACTCGCCGGCGCCTCGTCCTTCAGCAGCACGCGGCCGATCGCCTGCTGCATGTCGCGCGTGATGCCGCCCAGCGGGACCGGCGGGAACACCACCCCGGTCGGCGCCAGCTTCATGAAGTCCTGGCCCCATTTGTTGGCGCTGCTCACGTCCATGCGCGGCGAGTTCTGCGGATGCACCGCCTGCTGGAACTGCTTGCCGGTCAGGAACGCCGCCAGTTCCAGTGTCTGCTGTGGGTGCGCAGTCGCCTTGAAGACGTAGAACGGGTTGATCTCGAAGAATGTCGCCTGCTTGTCGCTGGTCGGCGGTGCCGTGATCGCGACGTCGGCCATCTCCTTCGGGTTCTGCTGCTCGCGGCTCTCCATCCATGGCCCATCGATCACCATGGCGTACTGGCCAAGCGCGAAATTGGTGTCCTCCTCCTCCCAGCCCCAGCCGGTCGCGTCGGACGGGATCGCGTGCTGGTCAAGCAGGCTGCGGTAGAAGGCGAATACCTTGGTGGCCCCCTGCATCTCGGCCGGGTGCTCGCCCCAGGTGTTGCGGTACTTGCCGTCCTTGGTCGGCACGGCGAGGGAAACACCCTGCTGGGCCAGATACATGATCAGCTCCTGCGGCGAGCGGACCCCGATGGCAGCGATACCGAACCCGTCCTTGCCGGTCGCCTGCTTGATCTTCGCCGAATCGGTGAGCAGGGCGTCCCACGTCGCGGGCGGTGCCGCGATGCCCGCCTTGCGCAGCATGCCGGCGTGGTACAGCAGCGCACGAATGCCCAGGCGGCCCGGTGGTGACGCTGTCCGAGCGGGCGGTAGAGCAGCTCGCCGCCCTGACGCTGGCCGTCCTGAGCGGCGAGGCCGGCACGCCGGCCCGTGCCTCGGCGCTCGCCTATACGGCGGCGATGGCGGTGGCTGAGGATCTGCTGCCCTGGGACCAGCCGCGCGCCGCCACCCCACGCCCCGCGGCGGTAGAGCGGGCCGTGTCGCTGTGCCAGGCGCACGCGTTCGAGCGCCTGGACGTGGCGCAAATGGCCCGCGCAGCAGGCTACAGCCGCTACCACTTTACCCGCGTGTTCACTGCGCATGAGGGCATGTCGCCGGCACGCTACCTGCTGCGCCTGCGACTGGCCGAGGCGGCGCGGCTGCTGAGCGTGGACGAGGCGCCCGTTAAGGCCATCGCCGGAAGCTGCGGCTTTGCCGATGCCAACTACTTCGCAAGAGTGTTCCGCCGCTTCTACGGCATGGGACCGAAGGACTTTCGCCGCAGCGGCATGTTCGCGGGCCAGCCCTCGCCCCCGCATCTGGCCCGCCGCCCGACCGCGGCGGACTAATCTCTCAGCCAGACAGCAGCAGCGCCGCCAACGCCAGCAGCAGCGCGGGCGGCATCACCACCAGTCCGACCTTGAGGAAATCCCAGGCGCTGCATGCCAGGCCCTCGCGCCGCAACGCGGTGAGCCACAGAATGGTGGCCAGCGACCCGGTCACGGACAGGTTCGGCCCCAGATCCACGCCGATCAGCACGGCCCCGTTCACCGCCGGCGGCACCTGCGCCGCCTGCACCGCGTGGCCCGGCGATCAACCCGGCCGGCAAATTGTTCATCAGGTTGCAGGCCAGCGCCAGCACTGCACCCGCGCCCCAGGCGGTTCCGGCCGGACTGGCTTGCGCCGCGCCGGACAGCAGATCGGACAGGGAATGGATCACGCCGGTATAGGCCAGCGCCTGCACCAGCACGAACAGCCCGGCCACCAGCGGCAGCACGCCCCAGGCGATGTCGCCCAGCACGGCGCGTCCGGTGCGCCACGGTGCGCCCGCCGCGCAGCAGCACGGCGAGCGTGGTCGCCGTCCCGCAGGCGAAGGTCGCCAGCCCTAGCTGAATGTCCAGCGCCGAGGCGACCATCAGCGCCGCCGCCGTCGCACCGATGCCGCATGCCGCCAGCCTGCCCTCGGTGGACAAGCTCGGCTGCTCGACCTCGTGGGCGATCGTCTGGCGCAGCGCCGCGCGCTGGGTCAGCCGCAACGCCAGATAGGTGGCCACGATCGCGGCCGCCGACGGCAGCGCATAACGCGGCAGCCATTGCAGCAGCGGCGGCATGCGGCTGCCGTAGATGACCAGATTGGCCGGATTGGAGATCGGCAGCACGAAGCTCGCGGCGTTGGCGACGATGTGCGCAGATCAGCAGATAAGGCAGCGGATGACGCCCCTTTGCCGCACGCACGGATGCCGCGACCGCAGGCGTCAGCACCACCGCGGTCGCGTCGTTGGACAGGAAGGCGGTCACCAGCACGCCCACACCATAGATCAGGGTGAACAACCGCGTGGGCGAGCCGAGCGCCCGCGCCGCCGCGTGCGCCGCGATCCAGTCGAACAGCCCGAACATCCGCGCCACTTCGGACAGCAGCATCATGCCGGTCAGGAACAGATAGACGTCCACCCCCTCCAGCACGCCCCGCCAGGCCAGCCGCGCCGGCAGCAGGCCCAGCGCCACGATCAGCGCGGCGCCGCCCACTGCCCAGATCGCCTCCGGCAGCTTCCAGGGCCGGATGATGACGCCAACCGTCGCCAGGGCCGCGATGCCCCAGGTGAACGCCATGGATGCGGTCACGCCTGCGCCGGCCCGATCCGGGCGTCGTCATCGGCCGGCCGCGTCTCCGGCATCAGCAGCAGGAAGAACAGCAGCCCCGCCACGGCGATGATGGCGAGCGTCAGGAACCCGGCCGGATAGCCCGCCGCCTGCACCACGAAGCCCCCCAGCACGTTCGAGGCCGAGGCGCCGAGTCCCACGCACAGCGCCACCAGCCCCTGCGCCAGATTGAATTGCCCGGTGCCGCGCATGAGGTCGGCCGCGATCACCACCGCGACGACTCCGAAGATGCCCGCCGCCACGCCGTCCAGTATCTGGATCGCCACCACCGCCGCCGGCCCGTCCGCCACGCTGAACAACAGCCCACGCACCGGCAGCACGGTCAAGGCCAGCAGAAAGATCGGCTTGCGCCCGACGCCCCGCGCCATCGCCCGCCCGACCATCCACGCCACGACCACCATCACCGCCTGCGCCACGATGATGCAGGCCGATTGCGCGATCACGTCGGTGCCCGGATGGCGCTGCGCCAGCTCCTGCCCGGCCATCGGCAACATCGCAGCGTTGCCGAAATGAAACAGCACGACGCTGCCGAGAAAGATGCGCAGGTCGCGCCGGCGCCAGAGTTGCCGCAAGGGCAGAGGCATGCCGTCCTGACCGGCCCAATCCTCGCCGCCGCGCGCCATGATGTGGTCGATCTCGCGCGGGTCGATCATCCGTACCGCAAAGGCGCTCGCCACCGCGAACATGCACACGAGATAGAACACCCAGTTGAACCCGGCATATTGCCCGAGCGTGCCGGCCAGGATCGCCGCCGTGAAGTTGCCGGCGGAATTGAAGCTCTGGTTGCGGCTGATCCGCCCGTCGAGCCGCCTGCGCCCGACGATGCCCAGGCTGAGTGCGGCGAGTGCTGGGGGAATGACGGTGGACGCCACGCCCAGCGCAACCTGCGCGGCCACGACCGCCGGCAGGGTGGGGAATAGGCCGATGACGATGCAACCGCCGGCGATCAGCAGGCCCGAAACCGCGACCAGTGCGCGCTTGAACCGTGTCGCATCGACCAGCATCCCGGCCGGGATCTGGCAGATCGCCGCGGCAATCGAACTCGCGGCCATGGCGATGCCGATATCGCCGGACTGCCAATGCTGATCGCCCTTGAGAAAGACCGACAGGTACGGCCCCAGCCCGCCGCTCACATCCGCCATCAGGAAATTGACGCCGTCCAGCCCGCGCAGGCTGCGCCGCGACGGCGCACGGTCAGGACGATCGGCGCGGGACATCCATCGCTCCAGGCGAATTGGGGTTGGTCGCGGCCGACGAGCAACGTTGCCGCCAGTGGCCGGGTTGCCGCAGCCGCCCGCGCGTCCGGCTCCGGCGCAATTCTCGCCGCATCTGCCGAATCAGTGCCGGCCGTGGCAGCATGGAGCGCATGGATCGCCTCTCCGCCATGCTGGCCATGGGCTTCGGCTCAGGCCTGCCGCTGCTGCTCTCCGGCTTTACACTGCGCCAGTGGCTGACCGAACAGGGCGTCTCGCTGGCCGTGATCGGCCTCGTCGGCAGCATCGGTCTACCCTATACATTCAAGTTCCTCTGGGCGCCGGTGCTGGATCAGGTGGCGCCCCCGTTCCGGCTGCGCCGGCTCGGGCGCAGGCGAGGCTGGATGCTGGCGGCACAGCTTCCCCTGGTCCTGGCGATCGTGGCTCTCGCGTGCAGCAACGTCGCCATCTCGCCGCGCAATGCCATCATCGCGGCAAGCTTCGTCGCGTTCTTCTCGGCCACCCAGGACATCGCCATAGACGCCTGGCGTATCGAGAGCTTCCCGCTCGACCGCCAGGGCATCGCCAATGCCGTCTATGTCTGGGGCTACCGCATCGGCATGCTGGTGGCGCGCTCCGGCGTGCTGGCCGCGGCCAGCCTGATCGGCTGGCGCGCGGCCTTGCTCGGCACGGCGGCGCTGGCCGGGCTCGGGATGCTGGTGACCCTCGCCGCGCCCGAACCGGCGGTGGTGCTGCCGGCGCAGCCTCCGGGACGGGTGTTGCGGCGAGTTCGGGCGCGCTGTGGTGGAGAGCCTGCGCGACCTGGTGGCGCGGCCGGGAGCGGTGCCGATCCTGGCCTATGTGGCGTTGTTCAATCTCGGCGAGGCGATGGCAGGGACCATGCTGCCGTCGCTGTATCACGCGCTGGGGTTCCAGCGGACCACGGTGGCCGCCCTCGGCCCGTTCATCCTGGGCGGCACCATGGCCGGCATCACTGCCGGCGGCTGGCTGGTGGCGCGGCTGGGCGTGGCGCGCGGGCTGATCGCCACCGGGTTCTTCCAGATGTCGGCGATGGCCATGTATGTCTGGCTGGCGCTGGCGCCGGCCAACGGCACGCTGCTGTTCGCCACCACCACCATCGAGGCCTTCGCGCAGGGCTGCGCGACGGCGGCGTTCCTGGCCTATCTCTCCGGCCTGTGCTCGTCGGCGCATACCGCCACGCAATTCGCGGTGCTGACCTCGGTGGCGCCGCTCGCCGCCAATACCGTCGGCAGTTTCTCCGGCTTTCTGGCCCAGGCGGTGGGTTGGCCCGCCTTCTACACGCTGGCGATGCTGGCGGCGCTGCCCGGGATGCTGCTGATGCTGTTCATCCTCGGGCGCTATCCGCTGGACTGGGGACGGGCCACCGCGTTGGAGGCACGGACCTAACTAAGCAGACGGCGCCTCGCCTGGACGAAAGGCGATCACCGCGACCGACTCCACAATCTCCTCGATCATTCCGTCCCGGAGGAAAGGCTGCATCACAGCCTCGATGTCGCGGGCGAAGTCATCGGCGCGCCCGCCCAGGCGCGCGGGCGAGGTCGCCGACATCGACAGGCCGCGATCAACCAGTGTCGCGATCGCAGCGCGGCGGCGCTCGATGACCGATAGACCTTCGAGATGCGAGAACGCCGAATCGAGCAGCACATCCTCGTGCCGCGCACTGCCGCCCCGTCGTTTCTTGAAGCCGGGGTCATCTCCCCCATAGCGGTGGCGCAGCGCGTCGAACTCGACCCGCCAGGCATTGCACGCGAACTCGGGATGATCGGTGCGAAACAAGGCGACCGCCCCACCCGGCTCGATCAGTCCGTCCAGGCGCCGCAGCGTGTCGGCACGGTCCATCCAGTGAAACGAGCGTCCCATCACGACAAGACGGAACCGGCCCAGTTCCGGACCGAGATCGGAGGAGGCACCCGGTACGGCCCGCCACGTTCGACAGCCCGAGAGCTTCGACCTCGGCCAGCATGGCCGGCTCGGGGTCCATTGCCACGACTAAACCGGCAAGCGGCGAGAAGCCGGCGGCGAGCAGGCCCGGCCCGCAGCCAAGATCGAGAACACGCGATGCGGCGTTCAGGCCGCACAGCGCCGCCACCCGCCCGATCAGCAACGGCGCATAGGCCGGCCGCCCTGCGCGATAGTGCGGCACGACGCTGCGAAATCGGCGCAGGCTCGTGTCCTGATCGATCATGGCCGTCCCCCTTCCTGCCCATCCAGCAGCCCGGCGAGGGCCGCCGCGCCGTTGAGCACGCGCGGCACCTTGTTCTGCCCGCCAAGCTTGCCGCGCGCGACCATCCAGCGTTTGAAGGCACCCGACGGCAGCAGCCGCACATCCGGATCGCGCAGGCCAAACCCGCCGGCACGATGGGCGGCGTAGTCCTCGTTCTGCCGCGCTAGCGCCGCGTCCAACGCGCGGGCAAAGCGGCAGCATCGGCCGGCCCGTCCAGCTCGACCGCGAACAGATGCCCGCCGCGCGCGTCGGTGGCATCGGGCGCAACCGGGGCGGCCGCATACTCCACCACCTTTCGGCCCACCGCCCGGGCCGCTTCGGCCATCGCCGCATCCAGTTCGGCGCCGATCAGATGCTCGCCCGCCACCGACAGCGACCAGGCGGTGCGGCCCGTCACCAGCAGGCGCGGCGGATGGGTCTGGAGCAGACGCACCGTGTCGCCCAGCACGTAGGACCACAGCCCGGCATTGCTGGACAGCACGAGCGCATATTCCACCCCCGGCTCGGCATCGGCCACCCAGCGCCGGTCGGGGTTGGCTGATCCCAGATCGGCGGGACGGACGAACTCGAAGAACAGGCCGCGATCCAGCACCAGCCGCATCCCCTCGCCGTCACCGCGATCCGCGATCGCGATGAAGCCCTCGCTGGCCGCATAGACCTCGCGAGTCAGTGCCGCACTCCCGTCCAGCCACCAGGCGAAACGTTCGCGATACGGGGCAAAACCCACGCCGCCATGCACAACCAGTTCCAGCGCCGGATAAAGCTGCGCCAGCCGTGCTCCGGGACGCAATACCGCGACGCATCTCGAAGAACAGCAGCATCCAGCTCGGCGTGCCGGAGATGCTGGCGATCGGCTGCTCGAGCGACAGAGGTGCGATGCGCGCCATCTTCTCGTGCCAGTCGGGCAGCAGCGCCAGTGCCTCCGGCGGAAAGCTGCGGCCGCGCGCCCAGTGCGGGATAGTGGCCGCGGCGATGCCGGACAGGTCGCCCGCGCGGACGCCGCCGCGCAGCATTTCGAGCGCCGTGCTGCCGCCGAGCAGGAAGTTTTTCGAGCCGAGCACGCGGCTGCCGGGCTTCGCCGCCAGATGATAGGTCAGGACGTCCAGCGCGGCGCGGCTATTGGCCCGCAGCATCGCCCGGCTGACCGGGATGTGCTTGGTCGCCGCACCTGCTGTACCAGAGGATTTCGCGAGGAAGCGGATCGGCCCCGGCCAGGTCGCGCCATCCAGCACCGGGAAGCGGCCATCCCACCATTCGGCGGCAAAATCCTCGTACGAGCCCAGCCGCATGCGGCGCTGGTACTCGGCCACGTCGCGGATCGCGGCAAAGCCGTGCGCGCGGCCGAACGCCGTGCCCTCGGCCCGCCGCAAAAGTCGTGCGAGAGTCCGACGCTGCGCCTGCGATCACGTCCTGGCGCGCCAGTTCGGCCCGCCGCCTCGCAGCCCACAGGCGCAGCGCGGGTGTCGCGTCAAGCAGGACGCAGCACCGTCACGTGCGGCCAGGCGCTGACGCTCTCCGCGCGCAGCGGCAGATCGACATATTCGCCGCTGCCGCCACAGCGGCACCTGATCAAGGAAGCTGTCGCTGCCCAGCCAGCCATCCTGGCCACCCAGCAGCACCACGCGATTGGCGTCGGCATCGGCCATGTCGGCAAGGAACCGGGCGGAGGCGCCATAGGTCACGCCATGTGGACCATGCACTGGGCCGTGGCCGGTCTTGTTCAGCGTGTCGGTGCCGCCCGGCGAGGGATAGTCGCCAAAGTCGTAGCGCCGCTGCAGCCCGGGCACGGCGGCCAGATAGTGCCGCAGCCGCATCCGATGCACCCCGCCCCAATTGCGGTAGCGGCGCTGCAACGCCGCTGCCCTGTCCATCGCCGCAGCCAGCATTGGCCGCAAGGTCGCGTCATCCAGGGCCAGGATTTGCGAAGCCAGCATCGCCCTTCCCTGCCAGATCGCCGCCACCGGGCGCAGCCCCGCCTGGTCCGGCAGCGCATCCTGCAACGAAGCGCGCATCGCCTCGAACAGCAACGCGCCCTCCGAGTCGATATCGTAGCGCCCGTCCCATCGCGCCAGCATGTCGCCCACCGGATGCGGCTCGGCGCGAGCCAGCAGCGCGCGCAGCGTATCCAGCGGCGCCTGCACGTCCGTCTGGCTGCGCGCCATCGCGGCCGGGTCGATCGGTCCGGCCCCGTCCAGCAAGGCGCGCAGCCGCCGTACGCGCGTCGGCATGGAATAGAAAAACCCTGGCGGCACCTCGGTCTCTGGCGGCCTGTTGTTGGCCGAGGCGACCACGCCAGAGGGCGGATTCAGCACTGCGGGAAAACCGGAGCCGGACACCATATCGTCCCAGGCGACCGCCGCCGCCGGAGGCTGCACCAGATCGGCCGGCGGGCCGGCGCGGTGCGGCGCGCGCAGGGCAAGGCGGTGCCCGACCGAGCCGCTCGCGGTGGCGTGGATCATGTTCTGGCCGGGGATGGCGAAGCCCTCCAGCGCGCGGGCAAAATCCTCGCTGGTCTCGGCGCGCATCACGCCCAGCATCGCCCCGATCTCGTCCGACGGCGTGTGCCCGACCCAGCGCAGCGCCAGCGGCGGCGATGCCTGCGGGAACAGCAACCCGTCGCTCACCACCGGCCCCAGCGGGCTTTCTCGCAAGGTGATCGTCCGCGCGCCCAGACCGCGCACGCGCAGCGTCTCGCGCCGTTCCCGGATGGGTAGGCCGGACACGTCGAACAGGTCCGAGGCCGCCGCGTGCAGGCTGGTGCCGCCCCAGGCGATGTGCCGGTTGCGGCCGATCGCCGACGATGGGAAAGCCGGCCGGCATCAGCCCGACCGCGTTCAGGCCCGGACAGCACATGCCGGCGGCGAGCCAGATATTGGGCAGCGCCACGGACAGATGCGGGTCGGCTGCGAGCAGCGCGCCGCCGCTGGCGCTGCGCCAGGCGGCCACGGCCGCGGCATTGCTGCCGGCGCGCGTCAGCAGCCCGGCCGGTGCCGCCTCCGGGTCCGGCGCACCGCCCGCCAGCAACTTCGGCCACAGCGCCCGCCAGTCCTCGGGGGTCAGCGCGGCGCGGGCGCGCAGCAGCCGGGCATAGACGAACCAGCTCACATCGGCCGCCGCCAGCCGCGCGCTGGTGAACAGGTCCGCGAGCGTCCAGGGTTCGCGGCCGATGCCCAGCAGAGACAGTTCCTCGGGCGGGCTTGTGCAGGCGAGGACGTGGTTCACGCCCCGCACGAACCCCTCCGCCCAGGCCCGCACATCCGGTGCCAAGCCGGCAATGATGGCCGGCACCGCCCGGTCCAATCCCAGCAGACGCAAGCTGCGGTCCAGCTCGATGCCGAGCGGCCCTACCATCTCGGCCACTCGGCCCTGCGCGATGCGCCGCATGATCTCCATCTGTCCCAGCCGCAGATGCGCGTGGACGATGCCCAGGCCCACCGCGAGGTCCGGCTCGCTCGACGCTTCGACATAGGGGATCTGGTGCTGGTTCCAGCGGATGCAGATCGGCTCCTCGCTCGGTGCGGTCGCGGGAAGTGCTGCGAGACGCTGCGCCAGGGTGCGGCGGGGGCGCCGCCGCACCAGGCCGCGCGCGATCAGCACCGCGGCGATGGCGGTGCCGACCAGCCTATCGGCCCGCATGGACCATCCGCTGCATCCCGCATCTCGCCTCCCTCAGCCGTGGAGCGTCAACGCCCTTCGACCGGCCTTGGCGCCTCACGCTCCCGTGAGTTCGTTCTCCGCCCGGGAGACGCTGCCGTTGGCACCGTGCTAGGCAGGACGGCGCCGTTACGGCAGCCTATGTCATGGACCGCGCCATTCCGGCGGGGCCGCGGGAGGATCGTCATGCAGATCGGCGTCGTCGGGCTGGGCCGGATGGGCGGCAACATCGCGCGCCGGCTGATGCATGCCGGGCATCGCTGCGTCGTCTATGACAACAACCCGAAAGCCACCGCGGCACTCGCCGGCGACGGCGCGCAGCCGGCGACGTCGCTCGCCGACATGGCGAGCAAGCTGGAGAGCCCGAAGGCGGTCTGGGTAATGCTGCCGGCCGGTTCCATCACCGAGGAGACGGTACTCGATCTCGGGCAGGCGATGGGCACGGGCGATATCGTGATCGACGGCGGCAACTCGTATTTCCGCGACGACATCCGCCGGGCGGCCAAGCTCGGCGAGCGCGGAATCCGTTATCTGGATGTCGGCACGTCGGGCGGCGTATGGGGGCTCGAACGCGGCTACTGCATGATGATCGGCGGCGACCGCGACGCCTTCGAGCATCTCGATCCGATCTTCGCGACACTCGCCCCGGGGATCGGCGACATTGCCCGCACGCCGGGCCGTGGCCCGAAGCTCGATCCGCGCGCCGAGCAGGGCTACCTGTATTGCGGCGGCCACGGCGCCGGGCATTTCGTGAAGATGGTGCATAACGGCATCGAATACGGAATGATGCAGGCCTATGCCGAGGGCTTCAACATCCTGCGCACCCGTGCCGTGGCCGAGGTGGCGGAGACCGAGAAATACGACCTGCCGATCCCCGACGTGGCCGAGGTGTGGCGGCGCGGCAGCGTGGTCAGCTCGTGGCTGCTCGACCTGTCGGCGATGGCGCTGGCCGGTGATCCGGAGCTGCAGAAATTCTCTGGCTTCGTCGAGGATAGCGGCGAGGGCCGCTGGACCATCGAGGCGGCGGTAGAGGAGGCGGTTCCCGCCGAGGTGCTGGCCGCCGCCCTGTTCACCCGCTTCCGCTCGCGCCAGTCGCACACCTTCGCGGAGAAGCTGCTGTCGGCGATGCGCATGGGCTTTGGCGGCCATGTCGAGAAGGGGCCGCACAACTGAGCGGCGTGGATGCCGCCAAGCGCGCGGCGGGGATCGCGGCCGCCGATCTGGTCGAGGATGGGATGCTGGTGGGTCTGGGGACCGGCAGCACCGTGCGCTTCGTGGTCGATCGCCTGGGCGAGCGCGTGCGCGCCGAAGGATTGCGCATCACGGGCGTCCCGACCTCGGTGGCCACGGCCACGCAGGCGACATCGCTGGGCATCGCGCTGGCCGATCCGGAGGCGGCGATCGATCTGGCCATCGATGGCGCGGACGAGGTCGAGCGCGGCACGCTGCGACTGATCAAGGGCCTGGGAGGGGCGCTGCTGCGCGAGAAAATCGTGGCACAGCTTGCGCGCCGCTTCGTGGTGGTGGCGGATTCCACCAAGCTGGTCGCGACGCTGGGCGAACGGGCGCCCTTGCCGGTCGAGGTGGCGCGTTTCGGCCTGGCGGCCACCACGCGCCGCGTCGCCGAGCGAGGCGGTGCGCCGATGCTGCGGTGCCGAGCCGACGGGATGCCGTTCGTGACCGACAACGGCAATGTCATCCTCGATTGCGGCGGCTTCGCGCCGATCCGCGATCCGTTCACGCTGGAGCGCGATCTGCGCACCATCGCCGGCGTGTTCGAGACAGGGCTGTTCCTGCGGATCGCGCAGGAGGCGCTGATTGCCGGCGCTGACGGTGCGGTGGAGCGATTGCGCGCGGGCGGTAGCGGATAATCTGACGCTTGGTCCCCGTGCTGTCCGTCGGCCCGTGGTGGAAAGCGGACCCACAGGACTCGCGCCGTCAATGTCTGGTCTGCGCCCACATCAGTCATAGTGGAGGCGATCTACCGTCTTCGGAAGCGGACCTTCGTGGACGCATGGAACAGGCTCTTACGACGCCCCTACCTAACCTAACGGGTGATTGCACCGCGATCACCTTCACAATGCCAACTTCGCCCTTGGACGCAGTTGAGCGCGTAGCCAGGCTCGTCGTATCAAGGATTGTGGGGAACGTGTCTGCGAATGGGTGAATGCAAGGCAAGAGTGGCAGCGTCTGGCTGGTTTGCCTATCAATCCGGCCTTTCCGAGACAGAGGCGCTGGCCGCTGAGATTGCCTTGCTTGCATCGCGGCTGGGAGACGTCGTCCCTGGCCGCGAGCGTCAACGAGTGGAACGCATCGTTCCGCAAGAAACATCCTCGGCATACGCCGGATCGCTGAGTAGCCGGTTCGGTATGGAAGCTCTGCCCCTCCACACCGACACCGCTCACTGGCCCATTCCCTGCCGCTACCTTGTATTGGCCTGCGCTGAGCCCGGCCCAGATCCCACGCCGACTATTCTATTGGACAGCTGCGCATTGCAGATGACGGCGAGTGAAGCCGCGGACTGCATGTCTGCGGTCTTCCTGATCCGGAACGGACGGCGCTCGTTTTATGGCTCGATCATGGAACGGGACAGGCCGTTCGTCCGCTTTGACCTGGGATGCATGCAGGGCGTCACGGCGAACTCCGCCGCGGCAGAGGCGCCGTTCAGCTTGTCTCGAAATGGCGAGCGGATATTTCGACAAGAATGGAGGCGGGGAGAAGTCTTGGTGATTGACAATTGGCGAGTGCTGCATGGGCGCGGTGTTGCAGGGCCAACCGCGCATGGACGAGTGCTGCTGCGGGCAATGGTCCGATGACGGATAGAGAGGTGCCCACCTCGATCACCCGTGAAGGCCTTCTCGGGAAATCGAGGGTCTACGTGCAGCGCGCATTCCGCGCCAAGCAAGCCGGTGATTTCGACGAGTATCAACTCTGGTTGTCGCTAGCACTGGAGTTGCTCGGGAAGGCGGCTCTGGCGAATATTCATCCTAGCCTGGTGGTTGATCCCAACCACTACGAATCCCTGTTTGCCGCATCGGGAGTTATTGTCAGTTCGGATACTAAGACAATAGGTGCCGGCACGCTTTATAAGCGCTTGGGACACCTCTCAAAGTATTTCGATAAGAGCGTAAAAGAGTTCTGCGATGCGATCTCGCTCAGACGGAACGCCGAGCTTCACTCGGGCGAGCTTCCCTTTCACCAGATGAAAGTGGAAGCTTGGGAGGGTCGGTTTTGGCACGCGGCCCAAATCGGTACTCACAATGCTAAATTCTACCCTCGAGGAATGGCTCGGCGCCGACCGGGCAAAGGCTCCGAAGCAACTGGTCGCAGAGACGACGGAAGCATTAAAGGAGGCCGCCAAGCTGCGGGTGGAACAAGCGAGGGAGCACTTCCTTGCCCGGCCAAAAAAGGACCGGGAGGAGGCACTCAAGCTATCCCAGATAAAACATCCTTATCACTTTCCGAAACTGTTCGCTCTGATATCGGACCGGGAGTGGGAGGGTACCTGCCCCGCATGCACCGGCCGAGGGTTCTTTGCTGGAATTAACTTCGGGGAGGAAGTGCTCGATACTGTTGCCGGCGAAGAGGGCTGGGAAGAAGAGGTCGAGAAAAGCTACGGAGCGGAGGAATTTCGTTGCCCCACATGCGACCTCCATCTCGATAGCCGCGAAGAGATCGAGGCTGTCGGGCTGGACCCCGACCACCTCGAGTTGGAAACGCGGGAGCGGGAATTCGAGCCAGAGTACGGGAACTGCTGAAACACGGATCTACGCCTTGCCAAACGCTTCGAGGACAGTTCCGCCCCGCGTCGCACGCGACTCCGGTCACAGCAGTGGCGCCCAAATGCGGTCTCCGGCTTAAATTCGCGACGCGTAGGCGACGATCGAACCCGACCTTGGTGCGGAGGTCCGCTATTGGTCCGAAAGCCGCTGCGCCCGGCGGTTGCCAAGCGTTGGATGTCTTCCACCAGATGCTCACGCAGATGGTGCCGCCTGGCTTTGCGCACCGCAAGCGCGCTGGTGTCGGAGAACGCGACGCCGCCGAAGCTGGTGCCGTTCACCGTGCGCAGCACCTGATCGCCGCTGGCGATGCTTTGCGCGTCCTGCGTTCGCGTCTGACCGGCCGCGTTGGTGAAGGTCAGGTCGGTTTGCGTGTCGTCCGCCTGCCGACGGCCGGTCACGGTCTGCGTCTGGCCGTTCTGGTTGGTGAACGTGCCGCTGATGGCAACCGACCCGTCCGCCTGCCGTGTGCCGGTTTCCTGCAAGGTCGTCGTCTTGCCGTCGGCGAGGGTGGTCGTGATGCTGCGGGTCCAGCCCGTCGCGGTCGGCGTGAAATTGGTGTCGCGCGTCGCAGTCTTGCCGTCCGCCAGCTTGAACACCGCGTCGGTGCTGCGGGTCCCGTTCTGGTTCGCGATGGTGCGCGTAAACGTCTCGGCACCGCTTCGTGTGCTGAGGATGCTGCCCGACTGGGTGCCGCTGAACGGCGCGGGGGTCGTGGCGGGTGAGACGGGCATGTCCTGCTCCCGGGTTGCGTTGCGCCTCCCAGCCGTCAAGAAGCGTGCCAGAATGGCGCTGTGCCGCCGCCGCGTGAGTTGCGCCGGGTGGCCGGCAGGATCTGCCGGGTGAGGCGGGCTGGCCGGGGCATACATGGCCGGGCGAGCGTGCTACGTTCGGGCGTATCCGCGAGGGAGATGATGGTCGTCAGCGCCTTTGACCTGTTCAAGATCGGCATCGGGCCGTCCAGCTCGCATACCGTGGGGCCCATGTGGGCGGCGCACCGCTTTCTCCGTGCCCTCGAATCCGCCGGGCAGTTGCCGCGGACGGAGCGGGTGCTTGTGTCGCTGTACGGCTCGCTGGCGCTGACCGGCAAGGGACACGCGACCGACAAGGCGATCATCCTGGGCCTGTCCGGCGAGACACCGCCTGAGACCGATCCCGATGCTGCCGAGGCGCTCGTGGCGCGAGTGCGCGCCGAGCGGCGGATCAGGCTTCTGGGACGGCACGATATCAGCTTCGACGAGACGAGCGATCTGCTGTTCCGCCGCGCCGAGACGATGCTGCGCCATCCGAACGGGATGCGCTTCGTCGCCCTGGATGCCGCCGGCACGGTGCTGCTGGAGGAAGTGTACTATTCCGTCGGCGGCGGCTTCGTGCTGAGCGAGGCGGAGGCCGACACGCCGCCCGTGGCCAACGCTGTGCCGCCCCATCCCTTTCACTCGGCGGCGGAGTTGCTGGCCATCGGGCAGCGTACCGGCCTGTCCATCGCGGGAATCGTGCAGGCCAATGAGGAGACCTGGCGCGATCGCGCGGAGATCCATGATGGGCTGCACCGCATCTGGTCGGTGATGGAGGCCTGCATCGCCCGTGGCTGCAAGACGCCCGGCGAGCTGCCCGGCGGCTTGCGCGTACGCAGGCGCGCGCACGCAATGTATTGCGAGTTGACCAGCCGGCCGGAAGCCGGGCTGCGCGATCAGCTCACGGTGCTGGACTGGGTCAATCTCTATGCGCTCGCGGTGAACGAGGAGAACGCGGCGGGCGGCCGCGTCGTCACCGCCCCCACCAACGGGGCGGCCGGCGTCATCCCGGCGGTGCTGGCATACTATACGCGGTTCGTGCCGGGGGCCGCGCGCGACGGTGTCGTGACATTCCTGCTCACGGCCGCGGCGATCGGCTCGCTGTACAAGGAGAACGCCTCGATCTCGGCCGCCGAGGTCGGCTGCCAGGGCGAGGTCGGCGTCGCGTGCTCGATGGCCGCCGGCGCGCTCTGTGCTGTGCTGGGCGGCAGCAACGCGCAGATCGAGAACGCGGCCGAGATCGGCATGGAGCACAATCTCGGCCTCACCTGCGATCCGATCGGCGGATTGGTGCAGGTGCCGTGCATCGAGCGCAACACGATGGGTGCGGTGAAGGCGATCAACGCCGCGCGGCTCGCCCTGCGCGGCGACGGCACGCATCACGTCTCGCTGGATCGCGTGATCGCCACCATGCGCCAGACCGGCCGCGACATGAGCGACAAATACAAGGAGACCTCGCAAGGCGGGCTCGCGGTCAATCAGGTGGAGTGCTGACCCCGGCGCTGAACGCAAGCCGCATCGCCTTCTTGTCCGGCTTGCCGACACTGGTCTTAGGCAGCGCGCTCACGAAGCGGACATGGTGCGGCACGGCATAGGCGGCGATCTCGCCGCGCGCGGCGCGCTGGGCGACATGCGCGCGTACCTCGTCGGCCGACATCGCCGCACCCGGCCGCAGCACGATCAGCGCCGCCGGCCGCTCGCTCCAGACCGGATCGGGCACGCCGATTACCGCGACCTCGGCCACCGACTGATGGACGGCGATGATGTCCTCGATCTGCAACGACGATATCCATTCGCCGCCGCTCTTGATCACGTCCTTGATGCGGTCGGTCAGGGTGAGATAGCCGTGCGCGTCGATGCTGCCGATATCCCCCGTGTGCAGGACGCCACCCGACCACAAGGAGGCGGATGCAGCGGCATCGCCGCGATAGCCCTGCGCCAGCCAGGGGGCGCGCACGACCACCTCGCCCGTGGCGCGGCCGTCATGCGGCAGATCCTGCATCGCGGACCCGACGATGCGCAAATCGACCAGCGGGATCGGCAGCCCGGCCTTGACGCGGAACGCGATTGTCTGGTCCGGCTCGCCCTCCAGATCGGGCTTGATCTGCGCCAAGGTGAGGATCGGGCAGGTCTCGGACAGGCCGTATCCGGTGAACACCTCCATGCCCCGGTCGAGTGCGGCGCGGCACAGCGTCCGCGGCATTGCCGCACCGCCGATCACCATGCGCCAGCCGCGCAGATCGGCGGCCTGCGCCGACGGGCAATCGAGCAGCAGGCGCAGGATCGTCGGCACGCAATGCGACACGGTGACGCCCTCGCGCGCGTGCAAATGCAGCAGCGTTTCGGGGCTATAGCGGCCGGCATAGACCTGTTTCAGCCCGAGCATCGTCGCTGTGTACGGAACGCCCCAGGCATGGACATGGAACATCGGCGTCATCGGCATGTAGACATCGTGCGGCGACAGGCGCAGGGCCACGGCTTCGGCCAGCGTGTGCAGCACGATCTGCCGGTGCGTGAAGCTGACGCCCTTCGGCTGGCCGGTGGTACCCGTGGTGTAGAACAGCGTGGCCGGCGTGTTCTCGTCGAGATCGGGAAAGGCGTGCGCCGGATCGCCGGAAGCGAGCATTGCCTCATACTCGCAGGGCGTATCGTCGCTGGCCCGGACCACATGCACGCCGTCCTGCTTCGCCAGGGTGGCGTCGAGGAAAGCAAGGAAGTCGGCATGGCAGATCAGCGCCCGTGTCCGCGCGTGCGCCAGCGTGTAGGCGATCTGATCCGGCGAGAGGCGCACGTTCACCGTGAACAGCACGGCGCCCAGCATCGGCACGGCAAAGAACGCCTCAAGATAGCGATGGCTGTCCCAGTCCATCACCGCAACGGTATCGCCCGGCCGCACGCCCAGCGCGGATAGCGCGCTCCCGAGGCGGCACACCCGGTCGTGCAAGGTGGGATAGTCGTAGCGGCGCCAATCGCGGTAGACGACCTCCTGGCGCGACCGCGTGCGGATCGGGGTCAGCAGGATCTCGCGGATCAGCAGCGGAAAGTCGCAGCCGCCCATGTCCTCTCCGCGTGGCTGAACCGCGCATCATGCCCTTTGCGGGGCGTGCCGGCTAGGCATCGCTCCGCCAGGCTGGACGACCGGGCGAGTGTCTGTGTATGAGTAGCTGCTTCGTATGAGTAGCTGCTTCGCCGTGAGGCACAGAGGCGGATCACCCCTCACCCCGGAGCGGTGGTGATCCTCGCGGGCCGTGCGTCGTCCCCGTCGCTCCCCAGCTGCCCGGCCATAGCCAGCGCGTCAAGAACATCTTCTGCAGAGGGCAATCGGTGCGCCGACCTTGCAGGCTGCCAGGCACGACTGGCCAGCTCGCCCGTCGATTGGGTACGGGACACTAATGCGCGGCCTGGCGCTGGTCCCCCGGATGCTCAGGCCGTGCAGCCGGAGTTCCGCGGATTAAAAGCTTGACAGGGACGAGTCCGCCGAGTTCGCATGGGGCCGCTGCGCAGGTCAGGCGGCCAGTGCGTACACCTACGGACAGGTGTGGATGAGGACGAACTTGCAACTAGAACTGCAACTAGAAATGATCCACTACGAGTGTGGCTGCAGGTTCGGCTAGCCGCCGATTGGACACTGTCCGCCCGCCGAAGTGGTTTGGAGCCATAGTTGCTTGTTATAAAACAAGCAAACCGGTGCTGGCCTGCGGTAAGTGACCACTCGGCGTGGGCTAGACAGAGGACGTGTCTGGAGGGGACTATGACAGTGAGGCACCGCGCACGCCGTTGACACACCATTCGAGATTGAAGCGCGCGAAGACCAGCATGCCAGCAAAGAGCCGCAGGCGACTTTTGACTGTTTGCAGGAACCCGGTATAATGACGCGACTGTTTGGTGCACGTGCCTACATCTGTAACTGGAGGCCGTTCGATGGGCTGGAATCAGTTCCCTTTGCAAACGACAGGAAGCGGTGCCATATCAACTCGTGTGGCAGCCGTGTCACGAATCCCAAACAGCATGGAATTGTGGTTCATCGGAGCTCAGGGCTCCGATCGAGGATCCCTTCTGGTACGACGGCCCTGGCTGGCAGCATTTCCAGCTCGCTGCACCCGGAAGTGCATCGCTCACGGGCGGCATCGCAGCCGTCTCCCGCATCGCAAATAGCATGGAGCTGTGGTACGTCGGAGCGCAAGGATCAATCGAGGATTCCTTCTGGTACGACGGCCCTGGCTGGCAGCATTTCCAGCTCGCTCCGTCCGGAAGTGCAGCGCCCGCGGGCGGAATTGCCGCCGTCTCCCGAATCCCGAACAGTATGGAGCTGTGGTGGATCGGCGCGGATGCATCGGTCCAGGGCGCGTTTTGGTACGAAGGCGGCAACTGGCAGCGCTATCAGGTTGCCCCAGCGGGAAGTGCATCGCTCACGGGAGGAATCGCGGCCGTCTCTCGGATTCGAACAGCATGGAAGTGTGGTACATAGGAGCGCAAGGATCAGTCGAGGATTGTTTCTGGTACGACGGCGGCAGCTGGCAGCATTTTCAGCTTGCCCCAGCGGGAAGTGCATCGCTCACAGGAGGAATCGCGGCCGTCTCTCGGATTCCGAACAGCATGGAGCTGTGGTACGTCGGAGCCCAAGGATCGATCGAGGATTCCTTTTGGTACGACGGCGGGAGCTGGCAGCATTTCCAGCTCGCTCCACCGGGAAGTGCATCGCTCACGGGAGGAATCGCGGCCGTCTCTCGGATTCCGAACAGCATGGAGCTGTGGTATGCGGGAGCTCAAGGATCTATCGAGGACTCGTTCTGGTATGACGGCCCGGATGGCAGCACTTCCAACTTGCCCCGCCGGATAGTGCGTCCCTGAATGGCGGGATCGCTGTCGTTTCCGGATTCCGAACAGTATGGAGTTGTGGTGTGTCGGAGGCGACGGATCGATTCTGGACGAGTTCTGGTATCAAGACCCCTTTCCGGTACCGGCTCTGAGCAGCGCCAACAATTCACTGCTGATTAATGGCTGCGCGAATCTGCAAAATTTAGCGGTGAGCTTGTTCGTGTCGCAGGATTTGATCACCTACAAGGATGTTGGATTTTCGCTGCAGCTGAATTCGTACCCGCCGCCGGGACAACTGAGTCAAGGTCAGACTCTGAATTGGTTGCAGTACATCATCTACGTTCAGAATGGATTGCTTTATTACGAGATACAGTATTGGTCTATTGGTGCGCCTGCAAACTGGCCACCGGGTTATACGCCTGTCCCGAACACGACCCCATGGTTGCCGGTTTTCCCGAACGATTACTTTTTGACGCAGTTTGGCTCCGCGCCGTCCAGTCGAATTCAGCGGGGCTCCACGCTTGCAATCAGATTAACAACGGATTCGAGTGCAAACGTAGTGAACGCGCTGTTCACCGTGACGACTGCATCCGGTCAGGTTTCGAGCGCCAACTTCCCGTTTCCGCCCGGCACACAGTACCCGATTTGTGCTTTCGAGGTGAATTTGGTGGGCCCGGGAGGTTTTCGAACTCGACGTTCACGTCCGGTGCGGGCCTGCTCACGTATGTGGTTTCGCCGGGCACCATGTCCGTTGCAGCGCGGCGGTCCGGGGCGGCTTGCGGCGAAGTCTCCGCAGGCACAGGCGAGGGATCCAACATCGTTTATGGCAACGTAACACCGTCGTCCGGCGCGACACTCACCCAAACTCTCTCATTCATTTGGCAGGGCACGGCGGCTGCGTCTGGCAGTGCGCTCGATGCTTATTGGGGCAGTGACAGCAGTCAGCACGTTAATTTCATCAGCATTGACGGGCATGTGCATGAGCTGTACATTCACCCGGGCGCCGGATGGGTCGACAACGACCTCACCGCCTTCGCCAATGGCACTGCGGCTGCCCCAGGCAGTGCGCTGGATGGCTACTGGGGCAGCGACAGCAGCCAGCACGTCAACTTCATTGGCACAGACGGACATGTGCATGAGCCGTATTTTCATCCCGGTGCCGCATGGGTGGACAACGACCTCACGGCATTCGCCAAGGGCGCTCCGGCAGCGTCAGGCAGTGCGCTGGATGGGTACTGGGGCAGTGACAACAGCCAGCACGTCAACTTCATTAGCACGATGGGCATGTGCATGAGCTGTACATTCATCCCGGGCGCCGGATGGGTGGATAACGACCTTACTGCTTTCGCCAACGGAACGTCGGCAGCGCCCGGCAGTGAGCTTGACGGCTATTGGGGCAGCGACAGCAGCCAGCACGTGAACTTCATCAGCATTGACGGGCATGTGCATGAGCTATACATTCACCCTGGTGCCGCATGGGTGGATAACGACCTCACTGCTTTTGCCAACGGCACTCCAGCAGCGGTTACGCGATCCAACCCTCGAGGGCGATTCCACAGTACGGCCACCGGCAGTGCGCTCGATGCTTACTGGGGTAGCGACAACAGCCAACACGTCAATTTCATCGCCACCGACGGGCATGTGCATGAGTTGTACATTCACTCCGGCGCCGGATGGGTCGATAACGATCTCACTGCTTTCGCCAACAGCGCGCCCGCAGCGCCTGGCAGTGCGCTCGATGGTTACTGGGGCAGTGATAACAGTCAGCACGTCAACTTCATCAGCGTCGACGGGCATGTGCATGAAGCTATATATTCACCCGGGTGCCGGATGGGTCGACAACGATCTCACCGCTTTCGCCAATGGCGCGCCCGCCAGCACCGGGCAGTGCCCTGATGGTTATTGGGGCAGCGACAACAGCCAGCACGTCAACTTCATCAGCATCGACGGGCACGTGCATGAGCTGTATATTTACCCCGGTGCGGCAGGATGGGTTGACAACGACCTAAGTGGGCAAACATAGTAGATAGACGCCAGCCGATGACAGTCACACGCTTCATCGTCCAATGATCTGCGCGGTTGACCTGTTGCTCTGGCTAACCTCGATTCGTCACGATCTTGACTGTGCACCACACCTGGCCTGCGCAGACGCCTGCTGCGGCCCGCACCCAAAAGGTGCGGCTCCCCTGGGCGATTTGAGGATGTTTCCGCAGCTCAGCCGCATGATCACAGAACTCCTGGCCTTGGTATGAATAGCCGAGGCTAACCTGAGTTGGGCCGACTTAGTGCGCACCGGATCGGTCGTAGATGCGGTCGAGGGCTTGCGGAGGTCGTCGGGCAGGAGGTCGGCGGTGATGGTGTGCGGGTCGGCCTGGATTTGAATGGCGCGGTAGCGGCACTCATCCGCCTCGATCAGTAAGAGGCAACTCTTGAGCGGTCGGGCGCTGGCCGCTGATCCGTGGAGGTAGCGTTCCGTTTAGTGGTCTGGGCCATAACCGGTCTGCGCCATCCTTCCGATAGGCGCCAACTCGAGCCGGGGAAGATCACGCGCAAGGGTGGCCGCTGGCCATCACGTGTGACGCGAAGCGCCCTTGTGCGTGATCTTGCCCGGCTTCACACTGGAGCGCCGGAAGGATGGCCCACTCTTGCAGCTCGTGCGCCTGGCGCTGGTCGTTGCGGCGCCCAGCCGGTGCGGCGGGCCGCGGGAACGGCTCGCGCGCCGACGCCGCCGTGGCCCGGAGGGCCTAAGAGCGGCAAACGGCGCCCAGGCGCGCAACGTTCCCCCGAAGGGCCGCCTGGTGACCGGTGGAGCTGCACCGCGTTCGGGTCAGTGCTATCCTCGCGCGTCGCCTGCCAACAGTGGCGGTCAGCCGGGCCCGGCGCGCTCCGCGCGCCCTTGAAGAGTACTGATACTTCTCACCGGTCAGAGGACGCGCCTGAGGTCGCGATCTTGGTCGTCGCCTGTCATGAGGTTGAGACAGGCCGCGAAGGACTCGACGAGGCTGGCTGTGGCGGCTTTGCCCTTGGACGCCGTGGCCAGTGAGGGTCGGCCGATGATCCCGGTTTTGGTATAAGCCTGCATCCCGCTGGTGAGCAGGCCGGGCCGTTCGTCTGCGGTGTGGTCAGCGTCCTGGTAGCCGTCCCGGACCAGTTCCGGGCAGGCATGCAGGAGAATGGATGTCTCCAGCTCCCCCGCGTGCATGTCGGTGTGGTCGTTGGTGGTCATGCCTGCGGTCATCCTCGCCCTCGCCCACGCGCTGCTAGTCGGATACAGGGCCATGACGGGGCCTTCGACGCTGGCTTCCTGCACGACGTTGCGGAGTACGCAGTTGCCTCCGTGCCCATTGACCACGACGAGCCGGGTGATGCCGGATTGCTGCAGT
>CAWISK010000012.1:0-52862 GCA_963838805.1 uncultured Pseudomonadota bacterium | reverse complement strand
CCAGCACCGCCTCTCGCTGCCCGCCATCGGTCACGACATCCTCGCGCATCCGCAGCGCCATGTGGGCCGCACCGGTCAGCGGCTCGATGCCGTCCACATCCACCTCGTTCAACTGCTCGATCCAGCCCAATATGCCGTTCAGCTCCTGCTGCAACGCCGGCACCTGCTCGTCCGCCACATGGATGCGGGCGAGACGGGCGATGCGGCGCACCGTCGCGGGATCGAGCGACATGGAAACTCCTTGCGGCCAAGGTTGCTTGCTGAGGGGGCGCGGACCATAGACGCCGCCATGCCCCTCTTCAACATGAGCGCCCTGCGCGCGGGCTTGAACCCCGGCCAGCGGCTGATCGGCCTCGATCCGGGTTCAAAGACGATCGGGGTCGCGCTGTCGGATGTCTCGCTGCTGCTGGCCAGCCCCTATGGCGCGATCCCGCGCGGCAAGCTGGGGGGCATCGCGGCGGCGATCCGACGCATCGGCGAGGTCGAGAGCGTGGGTGGGCTGGTGGTGGGACTGCCGCTATCGATGGATGGAACCCTCGGTCCGGCGGCGCAGGGCGGCGCGAGACTGGACGCACGCCCTCTCCGCCGCGACCGGCCTGCCTGCCGCGCTGTGGGACGAACGACTCTCCTCGGCGGCGGTGAACCGGGTGCTGGTGGACGAGGCCGATGCGAGCCGGCGGCGCCGTGCGGCGGTGGTGGACAGCATGGCGGCGGCCTACCTCCTGCAGGCGGCGCTGGATGCCACGGCGAGTTGACCGACTCAGTTGACAATTCACCTGTCATGTTGTATGGGGACGGGCATGGCAGCCAAGCAGGCGCACGGCCCGGAATGGCACGCATCGGACGCTCGGCACCGCTTTTCCGAAGTGGTGGATGCGGCCACCTCCGGTACGCCGCAATTCGTGCGCCGGCGCGACGGACAGGAAGTCGTGGTGGTGTCGAAAGAGTATTTCGAGCGCACCAGGCCCACGCTGAAATCGGTGCTGCTGAACTTCAAGTTCGAGCACGACGATGGCTCGTTCGAGCCCGCCCTGGCCGAAGGTCGACGGCTGATGGGTGCGGTGCTCACGCCGCGATTCCAATTCGAACCGGAACCCGCGCATGATGATGTTCGACACCAACATCGTCAGCGAACTGCGCGACCCAAGAAGGTCAAGGCTTAGCGGCTGGGCCGCCGGGCTGGAGAGCGACATCTGCATCTCCGCAGTCACCATCACCGAATTGCAATTCGGTGCGTCGAGCGTGGCGGCACGTAAGCCGTCTTTCGCGGCGGAGCTCAATGCGTGGCTAGACCAGGTCGTGGCGACCACGCACATCATCCCGCTTGCCGCCGAAGCGGCCCGGGTGCTGGGCAGGATGCAGGCTATCGGCGCGCTGCGGCATTTGGCTCTCGATCCACCCGACGGGCCGCGCTTCGGATCGGACCTGGGGATTGCCGCCACCGCGCTGATCACGGGTGTGCCGCTCGCCACCCTCAATCTGCGCGATTTCCGCCTGATCGCCCGCCACTTTCCGGAGCTGCACGTGGTCGATCCGCTCGGATCGCGCTAGCATTGCGGCCCGCCTCTTGCTTGCCGCAGCGGCGGCCACTCACAGCTTGGGGACTTCCGATGCAGACACGCCGGCACCTCCTGCAATCTACGCTCGCCCTCTCCGGGGCCGCCGTCCTGGGAGCCCCGGCGCGCGCCGCCTCGCCATTCCGGGCTGCCTGGGTCTATGTGGCACCCATCGGCGATGCGGGGTACAGCTACCAGCACGAGCTGGGCCGCAGGGCGGTGCAGGCGCATTACGGCGACAAGGTCAAGACCAGCTATGTCGAGAACGTGCCGGAAGGTGCCGATGCCGAGCGGGTGATCCGCAGGCTCGCGCAGACGAACGACATGGTCTTCACGACCTCGTTCGGCTTCATGGAAGCCACGGTGAAGGTCGCCCGCCAATTCCCGCACGTGAAGTTCGAGCACGCTACCGGCTACAAGCGGCTGCCGAACCTCGCCACCTATTCGGCCCGCTTCTACGAGGGCCGCTATCTGGCCGGCGTGCTCGCCGGGCGCATGACGAAAAGCAACATCATCGGCTTCGTCGGCGCCTATCCGATCCCTGAGGTCATCAACAACATCAATGCTTTCCAGCTCGGCGCGCAGTCGGTCAACCCGAAGGTGCAGACCAAGCAGGTGATGATCAGCGCCTGGTTCGATCCGGGCAAGGAGCGAGCGGCGGCGGAGACCCTGTTCAGCCAGGGTGCCGATGTGGTGACGACCCATACCGACAGCCCGGCCGTGCAGCAGGCCGGCGAGGATCGCGGCATCTGGACCATCGGCTACGATTTCGACATGGCGCGGTTCGGCCCCAAGACCTGCCTCACCTCAGTAGTGAGCGTCTGGAGCGGCTACTACATCCAGGAGGTGGGCGCGGCACTGGACGGCACCTGGAAGAGCCATGACACCTGGGGCGGCCTCAAGAGCGGCATGATTGTGATGGCGCCGTACAACAAGGCTGTCCCTGAAGCGGTCGCGAACGAGTTGCGGGCGAAGCAGGCGCAGATCGAGGCGGGCACGCTGCTGCCATTCCACGGGCCGATCATGGACCAGTCCGGGACGGTCAAGGTCGCCTCGGGCGCCGCTGCGAGCGATGACGCGATCAACAGCATGAACTGGCTGGTCCAGGGCGTGCAGGGCACGGTCTGACACGAGGGCAACGCCCGATCCGGCCCCGGCCCGCGCGGCGGTCGCGGCCGGGGCACGCCGCTATTTCGCCGACCGCCGCGAGCGTGTGGGTCCGTTCATCGACCGGCACTTCTCGCTGCGCGGCGCGCTCGCGATCCACCGGGCGGCCTTGGGCTGGGACATTGTCCGCGCGCCGCTCAACCTGTCGCTCGCGGCGCCGCAGGTCGCGGCCCGGCTCGCCGCCTGGGCCGCTGACCGGGCAGGCGCCAGGGAAACGGCGCGGCTCCTGCGCCGCCCGCTGCAACTGCCGACCGCGGTCGCGCGCCGCATCGAATGGCTGGTCCGCACCGAACTTCTGGAACTGCCGTTCGAGCAGAGCGGGCGGCGCTTCACGCGAGACGCCCTGGCCGAGGCGATCCTGGCCGAGCCGGAAGTGGCCCAGGCCATCGAGGGCGCGCTGGCCGAGATCGCGCAAGGCGGCCACGACTCCGCGTTCCGGCAGCGCCTGCAGCACGCTCTCGGCGAATACGGCATCAGCCGGGCGGCGGCGTCGGAAATCACCACCGGGCTGCTGAGCCTGAGCGGCGGCGCCATCGCGCTGCACAAGCTGACGCCGGGTGCGGCCGCCCTCGGCACCACGCTCGCCGGCATCATGGCGCAACAGACGGCGGTGGCCTCGTTCCCGCTCGGCGCCTGGCTGGGTGGCGTGTGGTACGGGTGGTTCCCGGTCGGTCCCAGCGCCGGCCTGGTGGCGTCCACGAGCGGCGGGCTGATGTTGGCGGCCACGACGTTCGCCGCGTTTTCGGGCGTCGTGGCCGATCCGATCCAGCGCGCGCTCGGCCTGCACCGCTGGCGCCTGCTGCGCATGATCGACGGGCTGGAGCGGCAGTTTTTTGATCCGGCGGCACCGGGCTTCGCGGTGCATGACCATTATGTGGCCCGGCTGCTGGACCTATTCGATATTATAGGCACCGTCGCCAGATTGGCGCGGCTGTAGTCCGTCGCCAGAGAATATGAAGCAGGTCGCCGGACCGGGGCCAAGAATTGCGGCCTCCAAAGCTGTACGGGAGTCCCCCGATGCCACTCGATCTCGAACGCAAGTTCCCCCGCCACCTTCTGGCCTTCTGGCCTTCGCCGATCCACCCGCTGCTGCGGCTGTCAGAGGCGATCGGCGTCGAGGTCTGGGCCAAGCGCGACGACATCTCCTCCGGCCTCGCTTTCGGCGGCAACAAGGTGCGCAAACTGGAATGGCTCGTGCCCGAGGCGCTGGCGCAGGGCTGCGACACGCTGGTCTCGATCGGCAACATCCAGTCCAACCACACCCGCCAGGTGGCGGCGGTGGCGGCGGTGCTGGGCATGAAGTGCCGTCTGGTCCAAGAGGAATGGACCAAGTGGAACGACCCCGTGTACGACAAGGTCGGCAACATCCTGCTGTCCCGCCTGATGGGTGCCGAGACCATCCTGGAGGGCGAAGGCTACTCCACGGCGGTCAAGGAAACCTGGGAGCGGGCACTCGAGCAGGTGCGGCGCGAGGGCGGCAAGCCCTATGCTATCCCGGCCGGCGCGTCCGACCACCCGCTCGGCGGGCTCGGCTACGTGAACTTCGCCGATGAGGTAGCGGCGCAGGAGAAGGAGAAGGGAATCTTCTTCGACACGGTGCTGACCGCAACCTGCACCGGCTCCACTCAGGCCGGAATGGTGGTGGGCTTTGCCGCGCAGGACCGCAAGCGGCGCCTGATCGGCATCGATACCGCAGCCCATGCCGCCATGACGCGCGCCGCGGTGACTAAGATCGCCCGCGCCACGGCCAAGCTGATCGGGCTGAGACGCGAGATCCGCGACGAGGAGATCGAGATCGACCCGCGCTTCGCCGGTCCTGATTACGGCTTACCCGACGCCGCCACCGTGGCCGCCATTCGCACGGCCGCCTCGCTGGAAGCGATGCTGACCGATCCGGTCTATGAAGGAAAGTCGATGGCCGGACTGATCGCGATGGCGAAGAACGGCGAAATCCCGAAGAACTCCAGAGTGCTTTACGTTCACCTCGGCGGTGCGCCGGCGCTGAATGCCTATCATGCCGCCTTCGAATCTAAAGAGTAGCTGGCGGCGTGGCTTACTCCGCCGCCTCCAACAGCGGCAGGATTTCCATGCCGGGCACGGTGACCAGCCCCTTGTCGGTGAGCCGGATCTCCGGGATCACGGATAGCGGAATCAGGTTGAAGCCCATATACGGCAACGTGCAGCCCAGCGCGCGCCAGGCAGCTTTCAATTCCGCCGTCTCGGCCGCCACCACGGGCGCTCGCTTGTCCGAGAGCAATCCCGCGACCGGCAGCGCCACACGTGCCAGCACCGTGCCGTTGCGCACGACGGCCACACCGCCGCGATCGGCAACGACGGTTGCGAGCGCCAACTGCATGTCCGCCTCGCTGCGCCCGGCCACGATGATGTTGTGCGCGTCGTGGCCGACGCTGCTTGCCACGGCCCCTTCAGTCAGGCCGAAATCCTTCAGCAAGCCGTGCGCCACGCCGCCGCCAAGCCCATGCCGCTCGACGACCGCCACGAAACACAGCCCGCGGCGATCCAGATGCGCCTCCCAGTCCGGCGCCGCGTCGAGCGCCACGACCTCGTGGAACAGCACGATCCCCGGCTGCGCCACGCGAATCGCGTTCACGCGACACGCTTCGCGCGGCAACTCCGGCGTCAATCGCACATGCTGGGCCACATGCACCGTGCGATACGCCGCATCGGGATAGACGTAGCGCTGCTGCTCCAGCTGCGCCTCCAGGATCGGAGTGATCCTGTGGTCCTGCACCACCAATTCGCCGCCGTACCAGGTGCTGTGCGGGCGCAAGGAATCGTCCAGCAGCACCAGATCGGCCCGCCGCCCGCCGCCCATGCCGCCGATCTCGCCATCCATGCCGAATCGCGTCGCACCATGCAGCGAACCAAGGCTCCACGCGCGCTCGCGCGACAAACCGGCGCGCATCGCCTCGCCCACCACCCAATCCAGCCCAAAGGCGAACAGATCGTCGGCGTCGCGGTCATCGGTGCAGACGGCAACGCGCTTGGGATCGGCGCCCAATTCCGTCAGCGCACGGATCGCCTGCGGCAGGCTGTGCCACGGCGTGGTCGGCGGGCCGCCGCGCAGGAAGATCCAGACGCCCGCTTCCAGCAGATCGAGGGCAATGTCCCTGTCGATCGCCTCATGCGTGTCGGTGACACCGCTCGCCGCATAGGCAGCGACGAACTCGCGGCCATAGATGTGGCCGCTCACGGGCCGGCCGCGCGACAGGGCTGCGGCCAGAACCGCATGGCTGCGCGCGTCGCCCTGCGTCACCTGCACGAAATCCATCTTCTCGCCGAGTGCGACCGCCTCCGGCCAGGCATCGAAGATGGCGCCGATCTTCTCGGCCGTCAGATCGCCGCCCGCCGTCTCGAACGCCGCCGAGGTCGCGGGCACCGTGCTCGGCACGGTGAGGTAGATGTTGAGCGGAGCAGCTCGCGCATCCTCCAGCATCCACTCGACACCCTGCCTGTCGCAGACATTGCCGATCTCGTGGCTGTCGCAGAAGATCGTGGTGGTGCCATTCAGCAGCGCCGCCTCGGCATAGGCGCAGGCGGTCATCATGCTGCTTTCGATATGCAAATGCGGATCGACCAGTCCCGGCGCCAGCAGCGCACCCTGCCCGTCATGGAACGCGGCACCGCTGTCACGCTTGCAGGTGCCAACCGGCTGCACCGCGGCGATGCGACCGCCCTCGATCCAGACCTCGCGATCCGGCAGCACGCGCTCGGTATAGGTGGACAGCACGCGCACCCCGGCAATCACCGTCTGGGGCGGGCGACGGCCCGAAGCGATTTCGGCCAGGCGACGGGTCATGGTGTGCAGCGGCGCGACGGAGAAGCGGTTCATGGGCAGACCCTCCTAGCGGACCAGCCGCCAGCATCGCCGCGCGCGGCCGTCGAATCCAGAGGCGTTACTCGGACACGGCGCGCAGATAGGCCTCCAGCGTGCGGCCCGGCTCGGGGGTGAACGCCGCGCCCAGTTCCGCGCCCTCGATGCGATCCAGCCGGAAGGCGCGAAAATCGCGGCGGCGCTCGCACCAGGCGGCCAGCGTCCAGGCGCCCCCCCAGAAGACCAGGCCGAGCGGGCGCACCGTGCGCCGCGTCGCCTCGCCCTCGCGATCGACATAGGCGAGGCGCACACGCACGCTGCTCTCGACCGCCTCATGCAGCAGATCGACGTGGCTCCGCACACGCTGCGAGACATGGAACCCGGGGGCGCGCAGGCGCACGCGGTCCATCGTGTCGCGGATCGCCGGCGGCAGCACCGCCTCGATCTTGCCCAACGCCTCGGTTGCGTGCCGCGCCAGCCGATCGCCGCCCCAGGCCTGGACCATGCGGGCACCCAGCACCACCGCCTCGATCTCCCTGGCCGAGAACATCAGCGGCGGCAGGTCGAAGCCGCCGCGCAGCACATAGCCCATGCCGGCCTCGCCCTCGATCGGCACGCCGGAGAGCAGCAGGTCGCGCACGTCGCGATAGACGGTGCGTTCGGAGACCTCGAGTGCATCGGCGAGACGCCGCGCCGTGGTCAGCTTCCCGCCGCGCAGGATCTGCACGAGGCGGAACAGCCGGTCGGCGCGGCGCATCACCCGGCCTAATCGACAGCGTGCAGTCCGACCCGGTTGCCTTCCGTGTCGAGGATGTGGGCGAAGCGGCCCATGCCCTCCGGCAACGCGGTCGCCGGCAGCAGCACCCGCCCGCCGGCGGCAGCCACCCGTCCCAGGACCGCATCCAGCTTGCCGTCGCAATTGAGGTAGATTACGGCGCCGTCAGCGCCCGGCCGGTAGTGCGCTCCTGACACCACGGCACCCGAGATCGCTGGCCGCTCGTACGGAAACACCGCGAGCCTCGTGTCGCTCACCGTCTCCTGACGCAGCTCGGTCTGCATGATTGCCTGATAGAATCCCACGGCACGCTCAAAATCCGCGCTGGGAATCTCGAACCATACCGCCACCGACTTCCGGCTCTGCTGCTGCTCGCTCATCTCGTTCTCACTCCTGCATCGCCGCGGGATCGCGGCATGGGCGCAGTGCTAGCAGCCTGCTCCTGACAGCGTCCTGTCAGTAGTCATCGCGGTGCGAGTTCGCGCAGCGCCTCGCGGATCACCGCGCCGGACGCGGCCTCCTCCCCCAGCCGGGCAATGACCCTCGCCACCACCGGCGAGGCTTCGGCCCGGCGGTAGCCGAGATTGGCGAGCGCCGAGAGCGCATCCGCCTCGGCACCACTGACGGGAGGTGGCAGCACTGGCGAGAAGCCGATGCCGGTCGGCATGGCCCCCGCGCGTTCGCGCAGTTCCGTCAGCAGCCGCACCGCAAGCTTGGCTCCCACCCCGGCCGCGCGGGTCAGGGCACCGCGATCGCCGGCCTGGATGGCACGCCACCAGCTCGCGCGGCGACAGGGCGGAGAGGATGTTCAGCGCCACCCGCGCCCCCACCCCCTGGACCGTCAGCAGCAGCCGGAACCACTCCCGCTCGGCGGCATCCGCGAAGCCAAACAGGGTGATGGCGTCCTCGCGCACCTGCATCTCGGTCAGCACCGTGGCGACCGTGCCGGACGGCAGCGCGGACAGGGTGCGGGTGGAGGCCATCACGAGATATCCGACGCCCCCCACGTCCACGACGCAGCGATCCGTCTCGATCAGACCGATCTTGCCGGTGAGCTGGGCGATCACGGCCGTCTCACGCCATCCGCCTGCCCGCGTCCCACCTTGCATGGCTCGCCCGGTGGTGGGCATGGCAGATCGCCACCGCCAGCGCATCCGCGGCGTCCGCGCGGCGGATCAGCGGCACCCGGCAGCAGGCGGCGGACCATCATCTGCACCTGCTCCTTGGCGGCACCCCCGGTGCCCACCACCGCCTGCTTCACCGCCATCGCGCCATACTCGGCGACCGGGATGCCGGCCAGCGCCGGGGCCAGCAGTGCCACGCCGCGCGCGTAGCCGAGCTTCAGCGTCGCCGCCCCGTTGCGATTGACATAGGTCTCCTCCACCGCTGCCTCGTGCGGGCGGTGCAGGGCCAACAGCGCCGCCAGGGCGTCGTGCAGCACCCGCAGCCGCTCGGGCACCGAGGCGTCGCCATCGGTTGCGATCACGCCGTCGGCCAGGTGCCGCAACCGGTTGCCGTCAGCCTCGACCAGGCCCCATCCGGTGAAGCGCAGGCCCGGATCGATGCCCAGCAGCCGGATCATCTCATGCCGCCGACAGTTTCTGCAGCACCGGCTCGGGGATGTCGAAATTGGCGAACACCGCCTGCACGTCGTCGCTGTCGTCCAGCACGTCGATCAGCTTCAGCACCGAACTCGGCCCGCTCCTCGTCCAGCGTCACCTCGGTCATCGGCTTCCAGTCGAGCTTGGCCTCCTCGGCCGGCCCGAAACGCTGTTCCAGCGCGTCGCGCACGGCGAAGAAATCCTCGACCGTGGTCGTGATCTCGTGCCCGTCCGGCCTGCTCTCGACGTTCTGCGCGCCGGCCTCGACGGCCACTTCCAGCATCGCGTCCTCGCTGCCCGCCTGCGCCGGATAGCGCACCACGCCGAGCCGCTGGAACAGGAACGACACGGAATTGGTCTCGCCCAGCGCACCGCCGTGTTTCGCAAAGGCCGAACGCACATCGGACGCCGTGCGGTTGCGGTTGTCGGTCAGCGCCTCGACGATGATGGCCACTCCCGCCGGGCCGTAGCCCTCGTAGCGCACCTCGGCGTAGTCCTCGCCACCGCCGGCGCCGGTCGCCTTCTTGATCGCCCGCTCGATCGTCTCGCGCGGCATGTTGGCGGCGCGGGCCGCCGCCATTGCCGCGCGCAGCCTGGGATTGGCGGCCGGATCGGGCAGGCCCTGGCGGGCCGAGACGGTGATCTCGCGGATCATCTTCGCGAACTGCCGCGCCCGGCGCGCATCCTGCGCGCCCTTGCGGTGCATGATGTTCTTGAATTGCGAATGCCCCGCCATCGCGCTGCCCCCCGCCTCAGACGCGCCGGCGCCAGCCCGCGGCCGCCAGCACCAGCGCCGCCGCAAGCGCCGCCTTCACCAGATCGGCCAGCAGGAACGGCACGGCACCCGCGACGACCGCGCGCGACCAGCCGATGAAGGTCGCGAGCCACGCGACGCCCGGCAGATAGACCAGCGCCGCCGCCGCCACCATGCAGGCGACCAGCGGCACCGGCCTGCTGGCGAAGCGGCGCCCCGCCCAGCCGGCCAGCGCCACCGCGAAGAACCAGCCCAGCATGTAGCCGCCGGTGGGTCCGGCCATGTAGGCGAGGCCGATGCCGCGCTCCGGGGTGCCCGCGAACACCGGCAGGCCGACCGCACCCTCCAACAAGTAGGCTACGAGCGCCGCCCAGGCGAGGCGCGGCCCGGCGAGACCCGCGATCGCCAGCACCGCCAGCGTCTGCAAGGTCATCGGCACCGGCCAGAACGGCACCTGGATGCGCGCCGAGGCCACCAGCACGAGACTGAGCGCGATCGCCCACAGGATCGTGCCCGACACCGTTCGTGCAGGTGCCAGCGCTAGGGTTTTCTCCGACATGGCCGACTCCGAAAAAGATGCTGGCGTGAGGTTACAATGCCGGCATGGACGGCGACAGTCGCCCGCCGAGCCGGATCGGCTCCGCCCGCCGGGCCAGCCCGGTCGCGTCGTCAGTCTCGACGAACAGGCCGCAGACCGTGGCCTCGCCGTCGGCCGGCTGCAACCGCTCGCCCGGCACCTTCTTCCAGAAGCGCGCGGCAGCCCCCTCCTTCGCCATGCCGATCACGCTGTCGTAGTCGCCGCACATGCCGACATCGGACTGAAACGCCGTGCCGCCCGCCAGCACCCGATGATCGGCGGTCGGGACATGGGTGTGCGTGCCCACGATCAGGCTGACCTGCCCGTCAAAGGAGTGCGCGAAAGGCCGCCTTTTCGCTGCTGGCCTCGGCATGGAAGTCGATGACGATGGCGGCCACCGTTGCGCCCAGCCGATGGCGCGACAGTTCGACGGCTGTGCCACGGAACGGGCAATCCAGCGCATCCATGAACAGCCGCCCCATCGCGTTGACCACCAGCGCCGCGCGGCCATCGGCGAGGCGCACCACCACGCTGCCGGCGCCCGGCGTTCCGGGCGGATAGTTGAGCGGCCGGATCACCCGCGGCTCGCGCGCGATATAGGGGATCAGCTCCTTGCGGTCCCAGGCATGATTGCCGAGCGTGATGGCATCGGCGCCGGCGGCGAACAGCGCCTGCGCCATGTCGGGGGCAAGGCCGAAGCCGTGACTGGCATTCTCGCCATTGACCACCGCCAGATGGATGCCCAGCCGCTCTCGCAGCCCGGGCAGCGCCGCGGCGGCGGCTTCGCGGCCGGAGCGGCCGACCACGTCGCCCAGGAACAGGATGCGCATCAGGGATTTTTCTTCAGGATGGACCGCAGATGATGACACCGCGCTCGGTGGCGACGGCATGGAGCCGGCGGTCGTACTCGCCCGCCGGCACTTCGTCCAGTTCCTGTGCCGCGAATGCGCAGCCGATGGCGGTCGCCCTCGGCAGCGCCGCCAGGGTGCGGTCGTAGTAGCCGCCACCATAGCCGAGCCTTCGACCCGTCCGGTCAAATGCCACGACGGGAACGAACAACACCTCCGGCACGCCCTCCGGCGATTCGAGGGGTGGGCGGAGCGTGCCAAACCTGCCGCTGGCCAACGCCATTCCGGGATGCCAATCGTGGAACGACAAGGGCTGGCCGCCCCGGGGCGTGATCGGCAACAGGACGCGATGCCCTCGGTCGTGCAGCACCTCCAGCAATGGGCGAATGTCGATCTCGCCGCGCATCGGCCAGAAGCCGGAGACGACGGCACCGGCCCGTGGCGCGCATTCGGCAATGACGTGTCGCGCCAACACGGCCCCAGCGGCCGGATCGCCCCCGGAGCGGGCCGCCATCGAAACGGCGCGCGCTGCCTGTTTCGCGGCGTCGAGGTTGGAGTGCGGAGCCGCCATGGCCGTTGGACTTGTCATCCTCCCAAGGCCTGCTTGCGCAGGTGGGCACCGGATACCGTGACCAGGATCACGACAGAGCCAGCTCCCGTGGGAGTGCTTATCGGCCCAGGGGATGTGCTGCCTGACGCACCGGGCAGCCCCGCCCCCTGTAGGTGCGGGAGAAGGCGGTCGGTTTCAAGCCGAGATTGCGAAGCGAGCCTCCAGCGCCGCCACGTTGATCGTCTCGTCCAGCAGATCATCGAGTGTGACGGGGCACATCGCAGGCAGTCTCTCCAGAGCAAGATCCGCGCTGCCGCCACGAAGCTGGCGTATTGCCTTGACGTAGAGCACCTGCACCTCGATGCGTTGCCGCATCGAGGGCGCAAAACGGGCCTGCGCGTCGGCGAGAAAGCTCGCGATCTCCGCCCGCCAATGCGCGACCGACCGATCCTCGCCCAGCCGCAGCTTGATCAGATGCACCATCGCCTGGCGCAGCAGGCTTTCGCAGCCGGTCAACTGCGAACGCCCCACGTCCTCGATCTCCTCGATCACATGCGGCCAGTCGATGGCCTCATTCACGCGCTCGCCATTCGACAGGCGGCGCAGCAGCTCCGCCTGCCGCTCGGACCAGATCAGGGCATCCCGGTCGTAGAGATCGTCCGGCATGGCGCAACTCTACCACAGAGCGGTCATGGCGGCCGAGAGGTCATGTCGGCACCACCCTGCCTCAGCCTGGCTGCTCCAGATTCGCCGCGATCTGCTCGGCCCGCGCCGCCAGCCGGCTGATACGGCGTGCCGAATCGGCCTCCGCCTTCTCCGCACCGGCGCGCTTGGCCCCGGCCCGAGGCGCCATCGCCCGCAAGGTCTCCAGCTCCAGCCTCGTGTCGTGCAACTCGTCGGCCATCAGCAGCGAGGCCAGCACGAGCAGCCGCGCCTCGCCCGAGGAGCCGCCCAGCGCCTTGATGCTGTCGATCCGGTGCTCGACCTCATGGGCCATCGCCGTCAGGTGGTCTTCCTGGCCGTCCTCGCAGCCCACCGTATAGGCGTAGCCGTTGATCTTCACGGTAACCTGGGCCATTGCGCCCTCCGCTCCAAGTGGCTCAGTCGCGGTCCAGCGCGGTCCGCAATTCGGCGATCAGCGCATCCAGGCGCGACGCGACCTCGCCGGTGCGGTCTGGATCCATCATCGCCTCGCCGGCCTGCGACCGGCCCGACGCCGCGGCACGATGCGCCGATGCGGCGATTTGCTCCAGCGCGCGCTCCAGCCGCTCCGCCGCCAGCCCTTGGTCCCCGTCCGCATCGGTGTCGGCATCGGTGCCGGCGGTATCGTCCTGGTCCGGCAATCCGCTCTCCGGAGCTGTGAGCAAGACTTGCGTTACAGCCCGCGCGACGGTTCAAGGTCAAGCATGGAGTGGCCGCGCGCCGTCGTCGTGCATGGATGGGGCCACGCCTGCGCTGCGCTTTCCCCGGGACTCCCGGTCACGCTGCTGTCCGGCCATGGCGCCGCCCTCTACGGTGGAGTGGGCTGGTGGCAGGCCCTGATCGCCGCTGCCCGAGCCGTCCACCCCGGCACCCGCACCGCCGATATTCTCGACTGCGCCGACGCGCCCGGGGCAGCGATGGCGGCGTTGCGCCGCGGCCAACGGGCACTCGTGCTCGACCCCGCCTGCCCCGCCTTCGCCACGGTGAGCCAGGTCGCGGCACTCTGCGATGCCGTGGTCCTGTCCGCGCGGCCCGCCGCTCTCGACCTGGCGGACCCGGGTGCCGCACGGACCCTGGCGGCTTGGCTGGGCCGGGATGACAGGGCTGCCGGCCTGCGTTAGAGGCACGCTGCGTTAGAGCCACCGGGCAACGGAGGGATTTCCAGCCATGCGCATCACCCAACAGGTTCGCCGCATCCTCGACTGGTACGAGTCCGACAATCCCGGCACGAAGGCCAATCTCGCCCGCATCCTGATGGAGGGAAAGCTCGGCGGCACCGGCAAGCTGCTGATCCTGCCGGTCGATCAGGGGTTCGAGCACGGCCCGGCCCGCAGCTTCGCCGCCAATCCGCCGGCTTACGATCCCCGCTATCATTTCCAGCTCGCGATCGACGCCCGCCTGAACGCCTTCGCCGCCCCGCTCGGGATGCTGGAGGCGGGCGCGTCCAGCTTCGCCGGCGCCATGCCGCTGATCCTCAAGATGAACAGCAGCAACAGCCTGACCACCATCAAGGATCAGGCCGTCACCGCCAGCGTCTCCGACGCGCTGCGACTGGGCTGCGCCGCGATCGGCTTCACCATCTACCCGGCCAGCGATTTCTGCTTCGAGCAGATGGAGGAACTGCGCGAGTTGAGCCTCGAGGCGAAATCCGCAGGCCTGGCCGTGGTGGTCTGGAGCTATCCGCGCGGCCCGATGCTGGACAAGGAGGCGGAGACCGCCGTGGATGTCTGCGCGTATGCTGCGCACATGGCGGCGCTGATGGGGGCCAACATCATCAAGGTGAAGCCGCCGACCCAGCATATCGGCCTGGACGCGGCGAAGAAGGCGTATGCCAATATCGACATCAGCACGTTGGCAAAGCGTGTCGAGCACGTGATGCAGTGCGCCTTCGCCGGACGGCGGATCGTGCTGTTCTCGGGCGGCGAGGCACAAGATCACGTCGAGACAGTGTACGAGACCGTGCGCGCCCTGCGCGATGGCGGCGCCAGCGGCAGCATCATCGGCCGCAACACCTTCACGCGACCGAAGGAGGAAGCGCTGACGATGCTGAACAAGATCATCGAGATCTTCCAGAACAAGGAATGAGCGGTAGCGCGGGCGGCTGCCGCCTCTATCTGGTGACCCCGCCTGCCGTCGATCTTGCGACATTTCCGGACCGGCTTGCCATGGCACTCGATGCGGGCGATGTCGCGGCCGTGCAACTGCGCCTGAAGGACGCGGCCGAGCATGCGCTGGTCAGCGCCATCGACGCGCTGCGGCCGGTCGCCCAGCAGCGCGGCGTGGCATTCCTGCTCAATGATCGGCCCGACCTGGCGGCCAGGACCGGCTGCGACGGAGCGCATGTGGGGCAGACCGACACGCCGGCGCGCGAGGCGCGCAAGATTTTGGGTGACCGCATGCTGGGCGTCACCTGCCACAACAGCCGCGACCTGGCCATGCAGGCGGGCGAGGACGGGGCCGACTACGTGGCGTTCGGCGCGTTCTTTCCGACCGCGACGAAGGACGCGCCGGCTCGCGCCGACCCCGAGCTCCTCGCCTGGTGGTCGGAGATGATGGAACTGCCGTGCGTGGCGATCGGCGGCATCACCGCCGCCAACTGCGCGCCGCTGGTCCAGGCCGGCGCGGATTTCCTGGCCGTGGTGGGGGCGGTCTGGTCGCATCCCGATGGCCCGGCCGCCGGCGTGCGGGCCATGAACGGGGCCATCGAAGCCGCGCAGGCGACCTGATCACGCGCAGGCGTTGCCGCGCAGGCTGAACCCGATCACCTTCCCTGCCGCCACCTCGAACGTCGTCTCGCAGAACCGTTGCACCACCTGCGCCGGAAAGCCCGCGCCGTAGCCCCATCCCCAGGGCCGCCAGGGCTCGAGCGGCGGCACGATGTCCAGGCTGCCCTCGTCATAGGCGAGGAAGCGGTGGCCGCCCGTCTCGAACGTGCGCGTCGGCACGCCGAAGCTGCGCACGAGGTCCGATTCGCTCATGCCGACATAGGCCGCCAGCGCCGCCTCCCGGCGTTGCAAGGCATAGGGATCGCAGGCCGCCAGCAACAGGAGCAGGACAAGGGCGGCACGTTTCATGGCGGCGGCAACCATAGCACCTGGTCGATGCGCTCAGCACCGGTCGCCAGCATGGCGAGCCGGTCAAATCCGAGCGCGATGCCCGCCGCCTCGGGCATCCCGTGCGCGAGGGCGGCCAGGAAATCCTCGTCCAGCTCCCAGTCCGGACCGCCGTACAGCGCATGCCGCCGCGCGCGGTCGGCGAGGAAGCGGGCGCGCTGCTCGGCCGCGTCGGTCAGCTCGACGAAGGCATTGGCCAGCTCCAGCCCGCAGGCGAACAGCTCGAACCGCTCCGCCACGCGCGGGTCGGCCGGATCGCGCCGGGCGAGTGCCGCCTGCGACGCCGGCCAGTGCGTGAGAAAGGTCGGCCGTGCCCGGCCGATCGCCGGCTCCACGCGCGCGAGCAGCAGGCGGAAGAACAGATCCTCCCAGCACTCGCCTTCGCGCAGCCGCTCGCCGGCGGCTGCGGCAAGCGCCGGCGCGTCGCCCTCGCTCGCCAGCACGTCGGCGCCGACATGCCGGGCAAAGGCTTCGGCCACGGTCAGGCGCTCGAATTCCGCGAGGTCGCATGTGACTCCGCCAGACGACACGACAGGCGGCAGGACGGCCCGGCACAACGCCTCGGTCTCGTCCATCAGGTCGGACAGCGTGCCGCCCGGACGGTACCATTCGAGCATGGTGAATTCGGGCGCATGGCGCAGGGACCCTTCCTCGTTCCGCCAGACCCGCGCCAGTTGAAAGATATTCCCGGCCCCGCCCACGAGCAGCCGCTTCATCGCGAATTCCGGGCTGGTGTGCAGCCAGCGCGGCTCGCGCTCACCGGTGGGCCGCACAAGTTCGGTGGCGAAGGCGCGCAGATGCACCTCCTCGCCGGGCGCGGTCACCGCATAGGGCGTCTCGACTTCGACATAGCCGCGCGCATCGAAAAAGGCGCGCACAGCCGCGGCCAGCCGGGCGCGGCGGCGCAGCAGCGGCAGGCGCGCGGCAAGGCTTTCGGGATGCCAGGGCGGGATCACGGGGAGGCGAAACTAGGCGCGGGCGCTTCGCCCGCGCCAGGCAGCGCGGTCGCTCAAGCCCTTGGAGGTACAGCCAGCGCGGCGTATCTGGCGCGGCATGGACACGATCTTCCGGGGCGAGCTGGCGACAAGGCGCGGCCGGCTCAACGCCTGGGCAGACAGTATGCTGGTCGATCACGGCGCGTTGCGTCTGGTCTGGACCAATCAGGCCGTGGTCGTGCCGGGGCGGCTGTATCGCTCCAACCACCCGACGCCCGGCCGGCTCGCCGCTCTGGTGCGCCGGTTCGGCATCCGCAGCGTGATCAACCTGCGCGGCCTCTGCGCCAACGGCTCGGATGCCCTCTCGCGGGCACAGGCTCAGCGGCTCGATCTCGCCTTTTTCGATACGCCGGTCAGCAGCGGCCACGCGCCGACGCGGGAGCGTGCCCTGGCCCTCGCGCGGACGCTGCTGGAGGCGCCCGAGCCGATGCTGGTCCACTGCAAATCGGGCGCCGACCGCGCGGGGCTGGCGGCCGGAATGTTCCTGCTGCTGCATGGCGGCGACACGCGCGCGGCGCTGCGGCAGCTTTCCTGGCGGTTCGGCCACATGCGGCGTTCGCGAGCCGGCGTGCTGGACGCCTTCTTCCGTGCTTTCGCGCGCGAGGCGGAGGGGCGCAAGCCCTTCCTCGATTGGCTCGGCGAGGAGTACGATCCGGGCCGCCTCGCATCCGCGCGGCCGGCGGGGGCGCTTTCGGACCTGCTGCACGCCCGCGTGCTGCGCCGCGAGTAGGAGCAAGCCGATGCCCGACCCCGAGATCACCTATCCGGACATCTGCACCGTCCTGCCCATCGCCGACTGGGCCGGGCCGTTCGAGCCGCCCATGCAGGCACAGGCGACGGCCGCGCTGGAGGCGGGGCAGGTGCTGCTGCTGCCGCAGCTCGCCTTTGCCGTGGCTGCGGACGAGGCCGACCTGCTGGCACCGGAAGCGGGCGACACATCGCGCAAGAATTTGAGCCTCGACCCCGCGACGGGCGCGCTGGGCGGCACGTCGCTGGAGGGCGAGGCAGCCGCGACGGATGGCGCGGCTGATGCAGCGTTTCGCGTCGCAGGCCACTTCCCTGCTCGGTGGATTGTGTCCCGGCTACGCTCCCGGCGCTCGAGCGGGCGCGCACCAGCTTTCGTCCCGCCGAGATCGCCGGGCGGGCAGCATCGGCGCGCCATGACGACACAAGGCTGCATGTCGATGCGTTCCCGACCCGGCCCATGCACGGAAGGCGCATCCTGCGCCTGTTCTGCAACATCGCCCCGGATGGCGCGCCGCGCCTCTGGCGGGTGGGCGAACCGTTTGCCGACTTTGCCGCGTCGTTCCTGCCGCGCGTGCGCCCGCCGCTGCCCGGCCAGACCTGGGCGCTGGCCCGGCTCGGCCTCACCAAGGGCACGCGCAGCCGCTACGACACACTGATGCTGGGCCTGCATGACGCGGCCAAGCTCGACGAAGCCTATCAGACCCGCGGGCCGTCCACCGATCTGTCGCTGCCTGCCGGCAGCACCTGGCTGTGCTTCACGGATCAGGTGCTGCACGCGGCGATGTCCGGCCACTGCGCGCTGGAGCAGACTTTCCACCTGCCCGTCACCGCCATGCGGCGACCGGAACAATCGCCGCTGCGGGTGCTTGAGAGCCTCGCGGGCCGCGCCCTCGCCTGACCGCGTCCGCCTGATGTCCGCCGACACCCTGCGTTCCACCGACGCGCTGATCGCCGCCGGCCTCGTGCCGCCACGGCACCGCGCGGCACTCGACAGGGTGGCCGCCCGCTACGCCGTGGCGCTGACGCCCGCGATGCGCGCGTTGATCGACCAGCCCGACGACCCGATCGGGCGGCAGTTCCTGCCCGATCCCGCGGAGCTGGAGCAGGCGCCGCATGAACGGCCGGACCCGATCGGCGATGACGCGCTCTCCCCGCTGCGCGGCGTGGTGCATCGCTATGCGGACCGGGTCTTGCTGAAGCCGCTGCTGCTCTGTCCGGTCTATTGCCGCTTCTGCTTCCGCCGCGAGCACGTGGGCAAGGGCGGCGTGCTGACCGAAGCGGAGCTGGACGCGGCCTATGCCTGGATCGCCGCCCGTCCGGCGATCCGCGAGGTGATCCTGACCGGCGGTGACCCGCTGATGCTCTCGCCCCGGCGGCTGGGCGCCATCGTCTCGGCCCTCTCCCGCATCGCCCATGTCGAGACCATCCGCGTCCACAGCCGCGTCCCTGTCGCCGACCCGGACCGTCTGACACCCGCGCTGGCGGCCGCCCTGCGCACCGACCGGGCGATGTGGCTGGTCATCCACGCAAACCATGCACGCGAGTTCACCCCACAGGCGCGCGCCGCCCTGCGTCGGGTGCAGGCCGAGGCTATCCCGGTGCTCGGCCAGTCGGTGCTGCTGCGCGGTGTCAACGACAATGAACAGGCGCTGGAGGATCTGCTGCGCGCGATGGTGGCGGCGCGGGTGAAGCCCTACTACCTGCACCAGCTCGACCCGGCACCGGGCACCGCGCGCTTCCACGTGCCGATCGAGGAGGGTCAGCGGCTGCTGGCGGCCTTGCGGGGCCGCGTGACCGGTCTGGCGTGGCCCACCTATGTGCTCGACATTCCGGGTGGGCACGGCAAGGTGCCGCTGATGTCGGGCTACGCCGACCTGGGCGCGGGCACGGTGCGCGACCCGTCCGGCCGGGGAGCACGTGCTTGCCCGCCCTGCCGCTTCGGTCTAGGAAGCGCGCTTTCCCACGCCATCAAGAGCATACGTCATGAAGCAGCAGGCGAACCTGATCCGTGCCGGTCAGGTGATCGAGCACGACGGTCGCCGCTGGACCGTGTTGAAGCAGCAGATCATCACCCCCGGCAAGGGGGGCGCCTTCATCCAGGTGGAGATGCGCGACCTCAAGACCGGCAACAAGACCAACGAGCGTTGGCGTACCGCCGACACGGTGGAGCGGCTGCAAACCGATCAGAAGGACTACACCTACTCCTATACCGACGGTGACAACCTCGTGCTGATGGATCCGGAGACTTTCGAGCAGACCCACCTGCCCGCGGCACTGCTGGGCGATCAGGCCGCATTCCTGCAAGACAACATGCAGGTCGAGGTCGATCTGGTAGAAGGCGATGCGGTCGGCATCCACCTGCCGCCCACCGTGGTATTGGAAATCGTGGAGGCCGACCCCGTGGTGAAAGGCCAGACCGCCGCCAGCAGCTACAAGCCGGCGAAGCTATCCAATGGCGTCAAAACCAGCGTGCCGCCCTTCATCGAGACCGGAGAGCGGATCGTCGTGCGCACCGAGGACGCGAGCTACGTCGAACGGTTCAAGGGCTGAGGCGGCAGGGCACGCACGATGGCGCTGCGCCTGTCGCCGGTGATGACGGTGATGCAGAACGCCGTACAGCGCGCGAGCAAGCGGCTGCTGCGCGATTTCGCCGAAGTCGAGCAATTGCAGGTGAGCGTGAAGGGACCGGGCGATTTCGTGAGCCAGGCCGATCTGCGCGCCGAGGCCAGTCTGCGCGAGGATCTGTCCAAGGCGCGTCCGGGCTACGCCTTCCTGATGGAGGAGAGCGGAGCTTCGGGCAGCGACAACTGGTCCTGGCGCTGGGTGGTCGATCCGCTCGACGGCACCTCCAACTTCCTGCACGGCATCCCGCAATGGGCGATCAGCGTCGGGCTGGAGCGGCGGGCCGAGGACGGCAGCTCGGAGGTCGTCGCGGGCGTGATCTATGCGCCCGCGAGTGACGAGATGTTCTGGGCCGAGAAAGGGACCGGCGCCTTCCTCAACGAACGGCGGCTGCGCGTCTCGGCGCGGCGCGAGATGACGGAGGCGATGTTCGCCACCGGCATCCCGTTCGCCATCACCCCGCCCCCCATGCGCCTGGCCTTCGCCCGCACGCTGGGCGCGCTGATGCCGCAGGTCGCCGGCATCCGCCGCTTCGGCTCGGCGGCACTTGACATGGCCTGGGTCGCCGCCGGACGCTTTGATGGCTTCTGGGAAATGCGGCTGAAGCCTTGGGACATCAGCGCGGGGCTGGTGATCGTGCGTGAGGCGGGCGGCTATGCCACCGCCCCGGACGGCGGCGATCCGCGCGACACCGGCGACATGGTGGCTGCCAACCCGCATCTGCATCCGGCGCTGTGCGAGGCGGCGCGGCACGGATTGGCGGCTGCTGCGACGTGAGCGCGCGGTCCGCCCGGCTCGGCGGCATCGCGGCATGCGCATTGCTGGCCTGCCTCTACGGGCAAGACACGCACGCCCAGACCACCGTGAACCCGCAGGCGCTGGATCAGCTCGCCCCGCCTCCTCCATCGAGCCAACCGGCGCATACGACGCCGAAACGCGCGCCGCACCGCGCCGAGCGTCGGTCAACCTCCCGGAGCAGCAAGCCCGCGCAACATGCGACCGGCGGCGGCAAGCCGAACCCCCATGCTGAACTGCCCGGCTCCGTGCCGCAGGCCCATGCCCCCGCCAAGCCCGGCACGCTGGCAGTCCCGGCCGCACCGCCGCCGGCGCCGGTGCTGCCACCCCCCATCGTGGTGCCGACCCGTCCGGTGCCGCCGCCGCCGCCGGTGCCGGTCAAGGCGGACGCACCGGGCGAGGCAACCCCGCAGAAGGACGGGCTGCGCCTGACCTTCGGCGCCGACCGCTCCGACCTCAATCCCACGACCGACGCGGCGGTGCGCGCCCTAGCCCACACCGGACCGCCCTTCGCCGCCACGACCTTCACCGTCACCGCCTATGCCGCCGGGAATGCGGACGACCCCTCGACGCCACGCCGCCTGTCGCTCGATCGGGCGCTGGCGGTGCGCAGCGTGCTGATCGCCGAGGGCATCCCCTCGACCCGCATCTACGTCAAGGCGCTGGGCGCCTCGATGCCGCCGGGCGACGCGCCAGCCGACCGGGTGGAGATCGTCGCCACCACGCCCCTGCCGGCCGCGCAGCAGAATGCGGGCCATACGCCGTGACGCGGCCGACCATCTTCATGCTGCGGATGCTGCTGTTCCTGGCGGCCGTCGCCGTGGTGGTGGCGCTGCTGTCGCGCATGCTGCTGTCGGCATTCGAGAACAACGTGCTGCTCAACAGCCTGATCCTGGTCGTGCTGGCCATCGGCATCCTGTGGAACTTGCGGCAGGTGATCCGGCTCACGCCGGAGGTGCGCTGGCTCGAGACGTTCCAGCGCGCCCGTGGGCGCCTTGCGACCCTGCCCGCGCCACGCCTGCTGGCGCCGATGGCGGCGATGCTGGCGGCGCGCGCCGGCCGCGGTCGCGATGGTGCCGAACGCTTCACGATCTCGTCGCAGGCGATGCGCTCGCTGCTCGACACCATCAGCAGCCGCCTCGACGAGAGCCGCGAACTGTCGCGCTACATGGTGGGGCTGCTGATCTTCCTGGGCCTGCTCGGTACGTTCTGGGGCCTGCTGCTCACCGTGCAATCGGTAAGCGACGTGATCGGCGGCATGTCGGTGGGCTCGGGCGACATCAACGTGCTGTTCGAGCAGCTCAAGACCGGCCTCGCCCGCCCGCTGCACGGCATGGGCACCGCCTTCTCGTCGTCCATGCTGGGCCTGTCCGGCGCGCTGATCCTGGGCTTTCTCGACCTCACTGCCGGGTCAGGCGCAGAACCGATTCTTCAACGAGCTGGAGGAGTGGCTGGCCGGCATCACCCGCCTGTCCTCCGGCGTGCTGGGTGCGGAGGGCGATACCTCGGTGCCTGTCTATGTGCAGGCGCTGCTGGAGCAGACCGCCGAGAACATGGAGGGATTGCAGCGCGTGCTGGTGCGCGGCGAGGATGGGCGGCGCGAATCGAGTCAGGCGGTGCTGTCGTTGACGGAGCGGATCGCCACCTTGTCGGACACGATGCGCGCCAACCAGCAACTGATGCTGCACATCGCCGAGACCCAGCAGGCGCTGGCCCCTGCCCTGCACCGCCTGGGCGAGCGCCGCGAGGGCGGCCCCGAGGAGGCGGCGCGTGCGCATCTGCGCAATATCGAGATGTACCTGCAACGCCTGCTGGCCGAGAGCGAGCAGGGTCGCGCCCAGAGCACCGCCGAATTGCGGGCGGATATCCGCATCCTGACGCGGACCATCGCGGCCCTGGCGGAGGAGCAGCCACGATAATGTGGCACGCTGCACCCTCACCCCAGCCCTCTCCCTCAGGGAGAGGGGGCGTTCTTCTCCCTCTCCCTGAGGGAGAGGGCTGGGGTGAGGGTATCCACCCGCGAAGCGCCGACTGATGGCCCGCCGTCGCTCCGGGGGCGAGATGCTGAACCCCTGGCCGGGCTACGTGGACGCGCTGTCCACGCTGCTGATGGTCATCATCTTCGTGCTGCTGGTCTTCGTGCTCGCGCAGGCGTTTCTTTCGGTGGCACTCTCCGGCCGCGACCGCGCGCTGGACCGGCTGAACCATCAGGTGGCCGAACTCTCCGACATGCTGTCGCTGGAAAAGGGCCGCTCCTCCGAGCTGCGGCTGTCGATCACGCAACTGAACCACGAGCTGCAAGCCGCCGGCACGGAACGCGACAGCCTGGCGCAGCAGCTTGATGCCCTGCGCGCCGAGGAGGCGCGGGTGAGTGCCGACCGCGACACGCTGAAACAGCAGCGCGACCAGCTCAGCGCCCGCCTCGCCGATCAGGGCGCGCTGGCGCAGGCGGCCCAGGCGCGCGAGGCGCAGCTCCAGGCGCAGTTGGCCGATGCCGCGCGGCGCAACGATGCGGCCGGACAGCAGGCAGCGGCCAACGCTGCCGACCTCGCCAAGACGCAAAACCAGTTGGCCGCCGCGCGCGACATGCTGGAGGAGATGCGCAAGCAGGCCGAGGCGGCCGACCGCACCGTGCAGACCGACCGCGCCACCTTGCAGGAGAAACTGTCCGATCTGGCGAAGCTGGCGCAGCAGGTGCAGGCGCTGACGGCGCTGCGCGACCAGTTGGAGTCGCAGGCTCAGGATGCCGCCGTGCGCGCCACCACCGAGGCGCAGCGCCGCGCTGCGGTGGAAGCGGAGCTGGCGGGCGAACAGAAGCTGGCCGACAGCGCCAAGGCAGAGCTGGCGCTGATGAACCAGCAGGTGAGCGGGTTGCGCGATCAGCTTGCCAGCGTGCAGGCGGCGCTGGATGCGTCGGAGAAATCCGGCAAGAACAAGGACGTGCAGATCGCCAATCTCGGCCAGAAGCTGAATGCGGCGCTGGCGCAGAAGGTGCAGGAACTGCAAGGCTACCGCAGCGAATTTTTCGGCAAGCTGCGGCAGGTGCTGGCCGGCCGGCCCGGCATCCAGGTCGTGGGCGACCGCTTCGTGTTCCAGAGCGACATTCTGTTTCCCGCCGGCAGCGACGCGCTCAGCACCCCCGGGCAGGATCAGATCTCGCAGCTTGCCAGCACGCTGAAGGCAATCAGCGCGCAGATTCCATCCGACGTGAACTGGCTGCTGCGCGTCGATGGTCACGCCGACCACCAGCCGGTCAGTCCCACCGGCGATTTCGTGGACAACTGGGATCTGTCGGCCAAGCGCGCCATCAACGTGGTCAAGCTGCTGATCCAGGACGGCATCCCGCCGGAGCGGCTGGCCGCCACCGCGTTTGCCGACTACCAGCCGCTCGATTCGGCCAACACGCCGGAAGCCTATGCGAAGAACCGGCGGATCGAGATTCGGCTGACGGACCGGTAGCGGCCCTTGGCAGAGGGTCAGTCGAGGGCGAGGCGTTCGATCAGGCGAAACCGCTCGCAGTAGAGCAGCATGGTTTCGGCAAACTGGCCGCGCCGTCCAAAATACGCTCGGTGCGCCTGCCGCCAGAATGCTAAGCTGCAGTCTCCCTCGCCTTCGTCATAGGCAAAGGCGGCATCGACCTCGTTGAACGCCCGTCGGGCAAGCTCCACAGTTTCCAGCACCGCGCGCGGTCGCGCCGATCCGTCCAGCATGATGGTCAGCTTGCCCACCTCGGTCAGCATTCCGTCGCTTGCGGCCCAGCAGGTGGCACGCTTGCGGCCGGAGAGCACGAGCGCCGCGAGTTCGTCGGCCAGCGCCGGGCCATCGCCGAACGAGAAGCATTCCAGGCCGCGCCACTCCGTCACGCGCGCTCCCGCATTCCCGCCTTGCGCAGATCGTCCAGATAGGCGGCGCGGTAGGGTTCGATCAGCGGAAAGCTCGCCTCCATCGCCACCGAGTTGGTCGGCGCGCTCTTGATTGCCGTCGCGACCATCTGCCGCGCCTCGGACATCCGGCCAAGGCGGACGTAGAGCGCGGCATAGATGTCCGGCGCGGCCTCCGGGCGCAACCGGACTTCGAGGGCTTCCTGGTACCGGCCGGCAAGATAGTACGCCCACACGAGGTTGATGAAGTACCATGAGGGACCGTTCGGGTCGTGCCGGATCGCAAGGCGTGCCCATTCGATCGCCTCGTCGAAATACCCGGCATTGGCGACGATCCAGGACAGATCGTTGCGGCACAGCGGATCGTATGGAACCAGGGCGATCGCCGCCTGCGCCTCCTCCACCGAACCGGAGAAATCCTGGTCGTGCCATTGGTCCGCAAAAGCCATGAGCCAATGAACCTTCCAGGCGACCAGGGGCGATCCGGTCAAGAGGGCGCGGGCTTCCTTCGCCAGCCGCCACATGGCGTCGATATCCGCGGGCGGATTGTCGCTCGCGAAGTTCATCACGGCCCAGATGTGCGTGAAGCCCTTCAGGGCACGCAGCAGAGCCGACTCGGGAAACTTCGCCAGACCCTTCACGCAGATGGCCCGCGCCCGCCGGACGTCATCCCACGTGAAATTCATGAACACGGAGTGGGAGCGGAGATAGTAGTCGTACTCGTCCAGATCGGGTGCTGCCCTGCGCCAGGCGATGCGGGCCTCCTCCCGTCTGATCCGCCCCGACAGGCCGGTCAGCGAATCATAGATCCGGTTGGCAACGTCCTCCGATGGGCCGAGCGGATTCGTGCCGGATACGTCGTATCGCTCGCCCCAAAGTGCCGCACCATCATGCGCGCCATACAACTGGGCCACGATGCGCACGCGGTCGCCAACCCGCACGACGCCGCCCGCAATGGCATAAGCGGCGCCAGCCTGCTGTGCCGCCTGCTGGATGCTGGCCGCGGTTTTGCCCAAACTCGCCGGTGCCGAGAATACGCGAATGTCGGGGGATCTGCTGAGCATCGCGCGGATATCGTAGGTCACGCCATCGGCCAGGTATTGCCGGCCAGGATCGCCGCTCAGGTTCTCGAACGGCAGCACCACGACACCCGGCCCGTCCTGTTCCGGCAGGGCATTCGACCAAAGCCGCCAGCCTGCGATCCCGGCGAGCGCCGCCAGGCCGCCTCCGCTCGCAACCGCCATCACGCCACGCCGGGACCAGCGCGCGGGCGCGGCGAGCGCGCGGGACGGGAGGTCCGCGACGGCCGGCGGAGGCGCGTCGGGTTCCTGCTGCACCGGGCAGAGTGACGGCACGAATTTGTACCCCTCGCCCGGCACGGTGACGATCAGGCTCGGTTGCTTCGGGTCCGGCTCGATCTTGCGGCGCAGCCGGCCCACCTGGACGTCGATGCTGCGGTCAAACGGGTCGGCACGGCGCCCGGCCACCGCGTCTAGCAGAAAGTCGCGGCTCAGGACCCGGCCGGGACGCTGCACGAACTCCCGAAGCAGCGCCAATTCGCCGCGCCTCAGCGGGACGGCGCTGCCGTCTTCCCGAGTCAGGCTGCAGCCGTCCACGTCGAAGATGTAGCCGGCGAACGCGTACACCCGACGGGGCGGCAGATCGGCCGCGCCGTCGAGACCGGATCGGCGGGTCGTGCTGCCCTGATCCATCGAATCACACTCCGTAGCGGACCTGTTCGAACGTCGAAACGGCAAAGTTACCGATTGCTTAACATTAGTATACACAGCGGACACAGCATCGTCAAACGCCGGTTACATCACCCTGCCAGCCTGTCGCCTCCTCCGGACGCAATCCGGCCTTCGGGTGAGATACAGGAGATCGACAATGATTGCGCTGAAAAACCGGTCGCGAGCCGCGGCATGTGGGCTCGCATTTACTCTGGCCGGCGCGGCAGTACTCTCCGTCGTGATGCCGCGCCTTGCCCGGGCCGTCGACTTTCCGGCCTCTGGCGAGATCAGCTTCGACCGCTACGCCATGTCCACTATCGTGGGATCTTCGCCTGTTTCCGTCAGGCGCGGGATCGTCTTCACGGACGTGGCGATCAGCCGCAACAAGGGGAGCGAAGGCCCCTGGTACGATCTGTCCGACCGTTGCGCGGGACAGTTCACCATGCTCGGGGAGGAGCCGATCAGCGGCTTCGGCACGTGCGTCAAGAGCGGCAAGGATGGCGACGCGGTGTTCGTCACCTGGCAGGGGGAGGACTGGACCATCGTCGGCGGCACCGGCAAGTATCAGGGGATCACCGGCTCGGGCACCACGTTCGCCAACCCCGGCCGGGACCAGGTGCGCGGACGGCCGGACGGCTGGGTGAGCGTGGTGCACCACACCGTCAAATGGCAGATCAACCCGGCACGAGCGTCTCGTAGCAGCCCAGCCGGAGTCGCCAACGCCGGCCTCGGGGGCTAGCGCCGGTTGGGAGGTAGCGACGCAATATCCTGGTCCGGCCGCGGCAGGCGGGCCAGGTTCGGCGCCTACGTGACGGATGGGCGCAGCCTTGCCTCTCCGCCGCTCGATCAGCGCAGGGGCTTCAGGAGTCGCGCTATGTCGCGGCGATAGCCGAGATGTTCGTAGAGCTTGGCCGCTCTGGCGTTTTCGTCAAATACGGAAATCGTCAGCCACTCGTAACCCTGATCACGAGCCCATTCCTCACCCGCCGCGAGGAGCCGGGTGGCAACCCCTCGGCCCTCGTGCCCTTCCGCAACGACGAGATCGGCGACGTGCCCGTGTTGCCGCCGGGTGTAGTAATCGGTGAGTGAGCGCAGGTGGACGAACCCCGCAAGCTCTTCGTTTACAGCCGTTGCGACCAGCACGACCGGATCGGCCGCATCGAGCCGAAGCGTCTGCGCAATGACGGAGAGATCGGTGGCGCTCATGCTGGCGGGGTCGCGCCACGGCGGCGGCCCGAAAGCCACCAAGCGTGGTACCAGCGCCAGCACTGCCGGCTCGTCTGCGAGGGATGCCCGGCGGATCGCCACCGCAGCGCCCGGCTCCTCAGAAGGAATTGCCTCGTACCTCACGTCGCCTCCCCCTCCGCCTTGCGCCGCAGCATGTTGAGCCGGGCCTGACCGTCGTGGGTCCGCGGGTCGATCGCCAGCACCCTCTGCCAGGCTTCCAGCGCCGTTTTCCAGTCGCCCCGCGCCTCGGCAATCTGCGACAGGGTTTGCAAGGCCGCGAAGTGCCGGGGTTCGCGGCGCAGTGCCTCGCCGGCGTCGCGGATCGCGCCTGGATAGTCGCCCAGCATCAGCCGTGCCGCGGCGCGGTCGCTATAGGCTTCGGTATAGTCGGGATCGAGCGTCAGGGCTGCGTCCAGGTCCGCGGCGGCCGCTCCAGCGGCGTCCGTGTGCAGTTCCTGCACGCCGCGTTCCAGCAGCATCACCGCTGCCGGCGACCCGGCATTGCGCCAGAGCAGGTGCAGATGCTGCTCGATCTCTCCCGCCGCCTGATCGTCGGGCGCTGCCTGGAGTTGCGACAGAAGACGATCAACCTGCGCCCTGGGCGGGGCTGCCGCGAATGCCAGCGAGGGTAGCAGCACCAGACCGGGCAGCAGCCGGACCAGAGCGTGCACAAAAACCCCGCGCCCGCCTGCCATCCGGCGAGGCGCGCGCCGCAAGGTCAGCCCTGGCGGGCTTTCATGCGCGGGTTCTTCTTGTTGATGACATAGACGCGGCCGTGGCGACGAACCACCCGGCAGTTCTTGTCGCGGGTCTTGGCCGATTTCAGGCTGTTGCGGATTTTCATGGTAGCGGTCCGGGTTGCACCGTGCGAAGGCGCGGGGAGTAATGGCGCGGAGCCAGACTGTCAACGTCCGGCGCCCCTCCGCAATCCGAAGGACCACCCCGATCATGGCAGCGGACGCACGCAGCGACACGCAGGAGTCCGGCACGCAGAATCCGGCACGCAGAAGTCCGGCACGCAGGAATCGAGCGTCGGCGGCACCTGGATCGCCTTCCTCGTCATGGCTTTCGCCATCGTCGGCCTGATGGGCGTATTCGCGACCTTTGCCGGTCCGCTGCCGCTGCAACGCGCCCTGGCGCGCGAATCGGTGCTCAGCCAGGCCCGGGCCATCGCCCACCGTCCGGATGCCGCGACGGCACTCGAGGCCCTGCGGCCCGCCCTGGCCGACAGCGCCGCCGCCGTGCTGCCCTGGAGTCCCGATATCGACCAGCGTATCGCCCGCGAGCAGGCGGCGGTGCGCGGCCGGTTCGCGGCCGAGGCGGACGCGCTCGCGGTCCGCCTTCGCTGGCTCATGGTCCTCGTGACGGCGATGGCCGCGGTGTTCGGCGTCGCGGTCCTGCACGCCAGCCGCCGCGGGCGCCCCGGCTAGGCCGGGCCGATGGTGCCCCTCCCGCCTTGCGCTTAGCCTGTCCGCGGTCAAAGCCCAGGAGACCAGCATGACGCCCCAAGCCTCGGCGGAGCCTGCACCATGAGCGACCGGAGCGCGGCCGCCCACCGGCCGACCCTGCTGCTGACCGGCGCCAGTCGCGGCATCGGCCACGCGACCGTCAAGCGCTTCGCCGGCGCGGGCTGGCGGGTCATCACCGTCTCGCGCCATCCCTTCCCGGCCAATTGCCCGTGGGAAGGCGGCGAGCGCGACCATGTGCAGCTCGACCTGACCGATGTCGATGCCATGCCGGTGGCCATCGCGGGCATCCGCGAGCGCCTGGACGACGGGCGGCTCGACGCACTCGTGAACAACGCGGCGATCTCCCCCAAGGGTGAGGACGGCGCGCGGCTGGGTGTGCTGGAGAGCGACATGGCGCTGTGGGCGCAGGTGATGAGGGTCAATCTCATCTCCACGGCCCTGCTGGCGCGTGGCCTGTACGCGGAACTGTGCGCGGCCAGGGGTGCGATCGTGAACGTCACCTCGATCGCCGGCTCGCGGGTCCACCCGTTCGCGGGGGTCGCCTATGCCGTGTCCAAGGCCGGGCTCGCGGCGCTCACGCGCGAGATGGCGCATGATTTCGGTCCGGCCGGCATTCGCGTGAACGCCATCGCTCCGGGCGAGATCGACACCTCCATTCTCTCGCCCGGCACCGCGGCGATCGTCGAGAGTGAAATCCCCATGCGCCGCCTGGGCCGACCCGCCGAGGTGGCGGAGACGATCTTCTTTCTCTGCACGCCGGCCTCGTCCTACGTGAATGGCGCGGAGGTTCACATCAACGGCGGCCAGCACGTCTGACGGCCAGTCAGCCGCCGACGGTCCCCATGGGCATCGACGGCGGGCATCATCGCTTTAGCGCCGACAACTCCCTCCCGTAGCCAGCGCGCCTCGGAGCGGGTTGGCAGGGATGCCGCACTGCACCATATTACGTTTTACGCCGCCCGTGCGGCAGATCAGTGCAGGAGCCATCCCGTATGCTTACCGTCGGCGACACCTTCCCCGCGTTCAACCTTACCGCCGTCAAGGGCGGCGCCGAGGGACTGGGCGGACCCGGCCGCTCGTTCACCCAGATCAGCAACGGCTCCGACGCGGGGACGTGGAAGGTCGTGTTCTTCTGGCCGAAGGACTTCACCTTCATCTGCCCGACCGAAATCGCCGCCTTCGGCCGGCTGAACGCCGAGTTCGCCGACCGCGACGCGGTAATCTACGGCGTCTCCACCGACAGCGAGTTCGTCCACCTCAACTGGCGCCTGCACAACGACGACATCCGCGACCTGCCCTTCGCCATGCTGGCCGACACCAAGCACGCGCTTTCCGAGGCGCTCGGCATCCTGGACCGCCAGGAAGGCGTGGCGCTGCGCGCCACCTTCATCGTCGATCCCGACGGCACGATCCAGTGGGCGAGCGTCAACGGCCTGAATGTCGGGCGCAACCCGCAGGAGGTCCTGCGCGTGCTCGACGCCTTGCAGACCGACGAACTGTGCCCGTGCAACTGGGAGAAGGGCAAGCAGACCCTCGACCCGGCGGCGCTGTTTTCCAAGGCGGCCTGATGTCGCTGGAAACGCTGCGCGCGCGCCTGCCCGAATACGCGAAAGACCTGAAGCTCAATCTCGGCTCGCTGGCGGCCGAGCCGGTGCTGACGGCGCGGCAGCGCGCCGGAACATTCGTGGCCAGTGCGCTCGCCAGCCGCAACGCGGAGGTGACCGCCGCACTGGTCGCGGAGTTCGCTCCGGTGCTCGGCGGCGAGGCGCTGGCGGCCGCCAAGGCCGCGGCGGCGATCATGGCGATGAACAACGTCTATTACCGCTTCACGCACGCGGTGAGCGGCGACTATGCGAAAATGCCAGCGCGGCTGCGCATGAACGTCATGGCGAAGCCGGGCGTGGACAAGCTCGATTTCGAGCTGTGGTCGCTTGCCGTTTCAGCGATCAACGGCTGCGGCATGTGCATGGAAAGTCACGAAGCGGCCGTGCGCGCGGCGGGAATGGGACAGGAGCAGGTGCAGGCGGCAATCCGTATCGCCTCGGTGGTCCACGCGGTTGCCGCGACACTCGACGGCGAGGATGCGCTGACCGGACGATCTCCCGGATAAAGCGTTTCACGACCGCTTAACCGCCGCCCTGGATGCTGCGCCTTTCCGCGCGAGAGCCGCATGGCCGTAACCCTCGCCCCACGAGTGCAAGGCGACGCTGCCCCGTCCTGGCAGTGGCGTGCTGCTGATGAGCCCGATCGGTTCCTGGCCTTTGCCTTCGCGGCGGCCGACCTGCTGGTCGAGGCCACCGTCGAGGGGATCGTGACCTTCGCCGCCGGCGCCTTTCGACAGCGACTTGGCGCGGATGCCAGAGACTTTCTCGGCCTGCATGCGAGCGCTCTGATCGCATCTGCCGATCGAGCGGCCTTTGCCGCGTCTCTGGTGGCCGTCTCGGCGCGCGGGCGTATTGCGCCGATCCTGATCCGCCTCTCCGACCCACGCGGCAGCACCGCCTGTCTCTCGGCGATGCTGGTGCCGGGGGCACCCCCGCGACTCTGCCTGACACTTGGCCCGGCTCCGACGCCGGCGGCGGACGCTGTGCGCACGCAGCCGGCACTGGCCGAGGGACCGGGCGCTCTGTCACGGGCGGCGAGAACTCAAACTCCGCTCGAACGCCGGCACGCCGCGGCCGGACGAACTTGGGCTGGTCGAACTCCAGGGATGGCAGGCCGCCAAGCAGACCATGAGTGCCGCCGACCAGGAAACACTGCGCCGGGAAATCGCCGGGGTACTGGCGGAAGCCGGGGCCGAGGCGCGGGCCAGCGAGGTGGCGGAGGGACGGTTCGGCGTGCTGACGGAGAGCGCCCTTGACCTCGAGACGGTCGTGACGCGGCTGCGCCGTCTCGTTCGGGCGAGTCCCGCGGGGCGGCACGCGGGCGTGCAAAGCACGGGTGTAAGCCTGAACCCCGGACGGCTCGCACCACCCCAGGCGGCACGGGCGCTGCGTTTCGCATTGTCGCGCTTCGCCGAGGGCGGCACGCGGGCGGCCGTCGATCCAGGCGGGGCGGACGGAGGGCTCGCCGGGATCATCGAACGGACAGAGCAGCGCACCCGCGCGGTGCAGAAAGCGATCGCCGGGCGTCGGTTTCGCCTGCTATTCCAGCCGGTCGTGACGCTGGCCAGCCGTGCGGTCCATCACTATGAGGCGCTGCTGCGCCCGGTCGCGACACCGGACAATCCGGTGCAGACTCCGCAGGAGTTCGTGAACTTCGCCGAGACGGTCGGTCTCGCCCAGGCGCTCGATACTGCGGTGCTTGAACAGGCCTGCCGGGTTCTCGACCGGACCGGCGGCCCGCCGGTCGCGGTCAATGTCTCGGGCTTTTCGTTGCAGAGCGCGTCGTTCCGCGAGCACGTGCTCCGCCTGCTCTCCGAACGGCCGCGGGCGCACAGGCTGCTGTTCGAGCTGACCGAGACGGCCGAGATTGACGATATTCCCGCAGCAGCACTCAGCATGGCACGCTTCCGCGAGGCGGGCGTGCCGATATGCCTGGACGATTTCGGCGCCGGCGCCGCGGCGTTCCGCTACCTGCGCGACTTCCCCCTCGATTTCGTGAAGATCGACGGCGGCTACGTGCATACCGCCTCGCGCAGTCCGCGCGAGCGTGGGTTCGTGGTGTCGATGATCGACCTCGCCCGCTCGGTAAAGGCACGCACGGTGGCAGAGATGGTCGAGACCGAGAGCCAGGCCCGATTGCTGCAGGAACTGGGGGCGGAGCTGGGTCAAGGCTGGCTGTTCGGCCGGCCGGCCGCCCTGCCCGGAGCCCCGAGCTAGCGGAACCGCGCGTTGCACAGTGCAACAGGAGATCGCCAAGGCTCGCCTCGGGAGCGCCTCTTGGGCATACTGCCGCCGTGGCACACGACGGCGCAGCAGGTCGGCAGGACGAGGCGATCGCGACGGCACCCCCGGCGCCCGACCTCATCCTCTTCGCACTTCGTCGTGCGGCTTCGGTCGTTACGTCTGATTTTCAAGCGAAAATCGGTTCGGACGACATTCGGCCCGCAGCCTTTGCGGTGCTTGTCCTGCTGAACCAAACGCCGGGGATGCGGCAAAGTCAGCTCAGTCCGGTGCTTGGTATGCGGCGCACCAATCTGGTGCCGCTGCTGGCCGATCTGGAGCGGCGCGGCATGTCCGAGCGTCGCCCGGTGCCGGGCGATCGCCGGGCCGCCGCCCTGTTCCTGACCGATCTTGGCCGCGAGGTGCTGGCCCGCTGCGAGGCCGGCTGTGCCACGCACGAGGCGCAGCTTGCCGGACGGTTGGGCGATTCAGGGCGGGCGCAGTTGCTGTCGCTGCTGCACCGGCTGGTTGATAGCGCGTTCGAGCCCAAGGGCTAGGGTTTTGTCCTCCGGACTGCGCAAGGGGCTCACCAGCTACGGCGACCCCGGTTTCTCCCTGTTTCTCCGCCGCGCCTTCATCAAGGCAGCCGGCTACTCGGACGATGCGCTCGACCGGCCCATCGTCGGCATCGCCAATACCGCGAGCGACTTCAACCCGTGCCACGGCACGGTGCCCGACCTGATCGAGGCGGTGCGCCGGGGGGTGCTGCTGGAAGGCGCCCTGCCAATGGCCTTCCCCACCATCTCGCTGCACGAAAGCTTCGCGCATCCGACGAGCATGTTCCTGCGCAACCTGATGGCGCTGGACACCGAGGAGATGATCCGGGCGCAGCCGATGGATTCGGTCGTGCTGATCGGCGGCTGCGACAAGACCCTGCCGGCGCAGCTCATGGGGGCCGCCAGTGCCGGCCTGCCCGCTATCGTGCTGCCGGCCGGACCGATGCTGGCCGGCTCCTGGCGTGGCGAGGCGCTGGGGGCCTGCACCGATTGCCGCAGGCTGTGGGCGCAATACCGCGCCGGCACGCTGGACGAGCCGGAGATCGACGAGGTGAGCGGCCTGCTCGCGCCGACCCGCGGCACCTGCATGGTGATGGGCACGGCGAGCACGATGGCCTGCGTAGTCGAGGCGATGGGGCTGTGCCTGCCGGGCGGTGGCAGCGCGCCGGCCGTCCACGCCGAGCGGCAGCGTCTCGCCGAAGCCTCGGGCCGGGTCGCAGCACGGATGGCGCGCGCAGGCGGACCCGTGCCCGCCTCGCTCATCACGCAGGCCAGCCTGCGCAACGCCCTGGTCGTGCTGCAAGCCATCGGCGGCTCGACCAACGCGGTGATCCATTTGGCCGCGATCGCCGGGCGGCTCGGTCTGCCGCTCGATCTGGAGCTGCTCGACACGCTGGGCCGCAGCGTGCCGGTGCTGGTGGATCTCAAGCCATCCGGCCAGCACTACATGGAGCATTTCCACGCCGCCGGCGGCGTCCCGGCCCTGCTGCGGGCGCTACGGCCGTTCCTCGATACCACGCTGCCCACCGTGGATGGGCGCAGCTTGGCTGACATCATCGACGCGGCGCAGGACGTTCCGGGGCAGACCGTCATTCGCGGTTCGGACGCGCCGATCGCCTCGGGCGGCGGCCTTGCCGTGCTGCGCGGCAATCTGGCGCCGCACGGCGCCCTGCTGAAGCGCGCCGCCGCGAGCCCTGCCCTGCTCCGCCACGAAGGTCGCGCCGTGGTGTTCGACGGTGTGGACGACATGGGCCGGCGCCTGGACGCAGACACGCTGGAGGCGGCGGCGGACGACGTGCTGGTGCTGCGCTACGCGGGGCCCAAGGGCGCCCCCGGCATGCCCGAGGCGGGCGCCATTCCGATCCCCCGTCCGCTGGCGCGGCAGGGCGTGCGCGACATGCTGCGCATCTCCGACGCGCGCATGAGCGGCACGGCGTTCGGCACGATCGTCCTGCATGTCAGCCCCGAGGCGGCCTGTGGCGGCCCGCTGGCGCTGCTGCGCGGTGGCGACCGGATTCGCCTCGATACCGAGGCGCGGCGGCTGGATGTTTTGCTGGACGATGCCGAACTGGCGCGGCGCCGGGCCGCATGGTCGGCACCGCCGCCGCCGGCCGGTGCCGAGCGCGGGTATCTGCGCCTGTTCCTCGATCAGGTGTTGCAGGCCGAGGAGGGCTGCGACTTCGATTTCTGCCGTGTCAGGCGAGACCCGCGTGAGTTTTGAAGACACCCTGCGGGCCGCCGCTTTCGATCCGGCCGTCGGCGGCGACTGCGCGCGCGATTCCCGCGAGATCCTCGTGAAAGGCGACGCCGCGGGCGGTCCGCCGGGCCAGCACGCGCCGGCGGTCCGTAGCATCTTCCTCGCGCGCCATCAGATCGAACCGCACCAGGCGGTCCATCACCCGGGTCACGCCGGGACGGGAGATATTCATCAAGTCGGCGAGGCTGCTGACGGTCTGAACCTCGTCGCGCGAATAGACGATCATGAACGCACAGAGCTGCCGTGCCGTGAGATCGCGGCCGTCACGCCGGACCAGCGCCAGCAGCGTATCGCGCACGAGATCAAGGCGCGCATCAGAAGGCGTCGCGATCCGCGGCCGGGGCATCATGCTCGGATGCGAGACCAGGCGGGATTCCGCACGATGATCTTGCGAGCTCTGAAATGACGTGGGCGTTTGCGATCTTGTGAGACATGACACCTGTTGCCTTATGTCCGGAATTCGACTGTGAGGGCTTGGCGGTCGGCTGGCAACGCCCGTTTCAACATTTGTTGACTTATTCACGGAGGTTCCTGTTTCTGTCACGATCCTTGCCGGTCGTGTGCCGTGCCGGCGGTCCGAGCTGCCGACCGACACGCTGGCGCTCGCCCGCTTCCTGCTTGGCCATTTGCTCGTGCGCGAACTGCCCGACGGAATCGCTGGCGGCCGCATTGTCGAGACGGAGGCCTATCCGCCCGGTGATCCGGCTGCCCATCACTACCGGGGCATGACGGAACGAAACCGTTCGCTGTTCCTGGAAACAGGCCGTGCCTATGTCTATCGCGCCTACGGCACGGCGTGGATGCTGAACGTCGCGAGCGAGATCGCGGGCGTGGGTGGCGGCGTGCTGATCCGGGCAATGGCGCCGGAGGAAGGTACCGCACTGATGGCCGTGCGTCGAAACGGTGTGGCTCCGCGCGACATTGCCCGCGGCCCCGGCCGGCTGGCGGCGGCGCTGGCGGTCGATCGCGGCCTGGACGGGCTGGATCTGTGCGCGCCCGGTCCGCTGTTCCTGTCGCCCGATCCTCGCCCGGTCGGCGAGATCGGGGCCAGCCCGCGCATCGGCATCACCCGCGCGGCGGACCGGAAGTGGCGCTTCTTCGTCCGAGGCAGCCGGTTCCTGAGCGGCCCGGCGTGGCTCAACCGCTAGCGCGACGCCGCAACGTCCTTATGATGGGCTGCGCATGAAGAACCCATATGACGTGTTGGGCGTGCGCCCTGGCGACAGCGACGAGACGATTCGCAAAGCCTATCGGTCGCTCGCCAAGAAGTTTCATCCGGACCTCAATCCCGGCAAGTCCGAGGCGGCGGAGCGGTTCAAGGAGATCAATGCCGCCAACGATTTCCTGTCCGATCCGGAACGACGCGCACGATTCGACCGTGGCGAGATCGACGCGGAGGGGCACGAGGCGCCGCCCCGCGGCTATTGGCACGACGAGGGTGCCGCGGGATCCGGCGCGCCGCGCGGGTTCCGGACCGCCCAAGGATCGTTCACCGCCGAGGATCTGGAAGAGTTGTTCGGCCATGCCTTTCGCGGCGGCGATGCCGCGGGCGGCTTTTCGGCGGCACCCCGGCAGGGACGGGACGTGCAGTACTCGCTGACCGTGGATTTTCTGGACGCCGCGCGCGGCGCGGTGCGGCGCCTGACCCTGCCGGATGGGCGGACGCTGGATGTGACCATCCCGGCGGGCCTGCATGACGGGCACGTGCTGCGGCTGAAGGGGCAAGGCCGCCCCGGTCGCGACGGCGCTGCGGCCGGCGACGCGCTGGTGGAGATCAGCGTGGCGCCGCACCCGTATTTTCGGCGAGACGGCGACGACATCGTGCTGCGCCTGCCCGTGACATTGCAGGAAGCCGTGCTGGGCGGTGTCGTGGACGTGCCGACACTGGGCGGCCGCGTGCGTCTGACCATCCCTGCCGGATCGGGCAATGGGACGAGACTGCGCCTCAAGGGCCGCGGCATCGGCTCCGGGCATCAGTTCGTCGAGCTGGAGGTGGTGCTGCCGGTGCAGCCAGAATCCGGGCTTTGCCGAACTGCTGCGCGAGTGGAAGCCGGCCCATCCGTTCAATCCACGCGCTGGCATGGAGGCCCCATGATCCGCATCGAGGCCGTGTGCCAGCGGGTGAGCGGTGTCGCTGCGGCCGAGATCGCCGATTGGATCGCACGCGGCTGGGTGCAGCCGCAGGGCGAGCGGCCCGACTGGCTGTTCGCCGAAATCGACGTGGCCCGCGTGCGCCTGGTGCACGACCTGCGCGCCGATGTGGGCGTCGAACCGGAGACGCTGGCTCTGGTGCTGTCGCTGCTCGATCAGCTCTACGCGACGCGGCGCGCCTTGCGCGGCGTGCTGGAGGGATTGGAGAGCCAGCCGGAAGCGGTGCGGCGGGCCGTGCTGGCACGGCTGGCGGAGTGATGGAGGGCGGCGAACATTCGTTGGCGGTCAGGTTTTCCCCTTGATTCACCTCGCTCCCGTCACGCTGTCCAGCGCGTCAAATCCTCCGCGATGTGCTCGACTACGTGGCCCCAGTCTTTCGGCCGCGGCTGACGATACAGCCGCAGCGACGGATACCAGGGCGAATCCATTCGCCCGATCATCCAGCGCCAGTCCGGCGCGAATGGCAGCATGACCCAGGCCGGCCGGTCGAGCGCCCCGGCCACGTGCCCCACCGAGGTATCGACGCACACCACCAGATCAAGGCTGGCGACCAGCGCCGCCGTGTCCTCGAAGGTCGCGAGCATGCCGTCCGCGTCGAGCAGCGGCGCGGGGCCGTGCCACTCGGCAATCTGACGCGCGGCCGGCCCCTTTTGCAGCGAGACGAACGCAGTCCCCGGCACGGAGGCGAGCGGTGCCAGTGTGGCGAGCGGGACCGAGCGGTTGCGGTCATTGTTGTGCGTGGGCCGCCCGGCCCAGGCAATGCCGATCCGCTTCAGGCCCGGCGCGATGGCGCCGTCCAGCCACGCCCGCATGGCCCGCGCTCGGCTGGCTTCGGCCGAGACGTAGGGCACCCGCGCCGGGATGCTGTCGAGCGTCGTTCCGGCCAGACGGGACAGGCCGGAGAACGGGCAGTAGGCGGCATAATCGGGAATGTCGTCCCAGCGCGCATGATAGGACGGCCCCGGAAACACGCGGGCCAGCAGCGGCACCAGCTCGGCCGAGCAGGCGACCGTGATCTGCTCTGCGAGGCCCTGGACCCAGGGCAGATAGCGCGCGAACATCAGCACGTCGCCAAAACCCTGATCGGCGACCAGCAGGAGACGCTGATCGGGCGCAAGCCGCGCGCCGTCCCATTGCGGCCGCGCACCGCGCGCGACGAAGGCCGCAGGCATCAACGGCTGCGCACCGGCGATGCGATAGCGCCATTCGTATTCCTGCCAGCCCTCGGCCAAGGCGCCGGTCAGCAGCAAAGTCTGTCCCAGACGCATGTGCGCCTCCGGCATGTCCGGGCGCAGGGCGATGGCGCGGCGGGCGGCGCGGATACAGCCATCCGTCTCGAGCAACTCGTAGTCGAGCATCGCCTGGTTGAAGTGGCAGGTGGCGTCGGTGGGCGCCATCGCCGCGGCGCGGCGGATCGCCGCCTGCCCTTCCTCGATGCGGCCCTGGATGCGATAGACCTCGGCCAGATTGCAGAGCTGGCGCGGCGCGTGGGCGCCGGCTGCCAGTGCCTGTTCCATCAGCGCCGCCGCCCGATCGATGCGCCCGCGCTTGAAGGCCGTGAAGCCGGACAGATGCAGCGCCTCCGGATGGCGCGGCTCTGCCGCCAGCACGTGAGCCAGCAGGCGGTCGGCTGCGTCGAAGCGGCTGGCCTCGACATATTCGCGCACGATGGCGAGCAACTCGCCCAGCGGCACGGCCACGCTGGGCACAATGGCGGCGGATTTCAGGGCGGCGCTCATGGCTCCGCGCTTAGCATGTGATACGCCGGCGAACCAGCTTCCGCGCCTTCATTCACACGGGGAGAACCGAGCGATGGCACTCGCCAGCAAGCGCGCCGGCAGCGCGCCGGACGTCGTGGCGCCGGACGGGTCCGAGGTCCGGGTGCTGTGCGCCACGCAGCGCGGCGGGATGGCGCTGTTCTCGCTGCCGCCCGGGGCCGTCTCGAAATCGATCGTGCATCGGACGGTGGACGAGGTGTGGTACTTCATTTCCGGCCAAGGACGGATGTGGCGGAAGCTGGGCGACAAGGACGCGACCGACGAAGTCGGTGCGGGCGTCTCCATTGCGATCCCGGTCGGCACGCATTTCCAGTTCCGCTGCGACGGGTCTGAGCCTCTGGTGGCGGTCGGCGCCACCATGCCGCCGTGGCCGGGACCGGAGGAAGCGGTGTTCGTGGACGGCGCCTGGGAGTCCACGATCTGAGCGTCTATCAGGGTTGACGCGAACGGACCGCTCGCACATGTCCGGGATTGCTTTCGGGGGAAAACGCGATGGCACATGTCACGGTCTATGGTGCGGCCTACAGCACCTACACCCGCACGGCGCTGCTGGCGCTGCGGGAAAAGGGCGTGGACTATACGCTCGCCGAGGTGGACATCTTCAAGCCGCTCCCCGAGGAGCATCGGGCACGTCACCCCTGGGGGAAGATCCCGGTGCTGGAGCATGACGGGTTGCAGGTCTACGAGACGGCCGCGGTCACGCGCTATATCGACGAGGCGTTTCAGGGAACCGCCCTGCAACCGGCGACGCCGCGCGACCGGGCGCGCATGATGCAGGCCATCGGCATCATCGATAGCTACGGCTATCCTGCCGCGATCACCACCCTGGTTGTGGAGCGTGCGGTCAACCCGCGATTCGGACGGCCGACCGACGAGGCGAAGATCACGGCGGCGTTGCCGGACGTGGAACGGACGCTGGACGCGCTGGCGGGATTGCTGGGCGACGATCCGTGGCTCGCCGGAACGTTCAGCCTGGCGGACCTGCATGCGGCACCGGTCTTTGTCTATCTCCGGATGACCCCGGAGGGTGCGGCGATGCTGGCGCAGAGGCCGAGCCTCGGTGCGTGGTGGGAACGGATGGCAGCGCGCACGAGCATGCCGGCGACCCGCTCGCCGCTGGAGGGCCAGGAATGATGCCCGCGCGTCCGGCGTGGCCGTCGTCGAAGATGAGCCATGCCCTCAGGCGTCGAAGCCGGCTGTGGCGGCTGCACCCAATCCTGGCCGAGTAGATAGCCACGCGCCATCCATCAACACGCAGGACGTCGGAACACATCACCCCGGCAGAACCCAGGCGGCCGGGAAAGTCGCGCCCCCATCTCGGCCGCTGGATTCCGCCCAGTCAGAACGGGATCTCGTCGTCCAAATCCCCGCCGCCGCGCGGCGCGTCCCAGGATGGCGCCCCGCCGCCGCCGCCCGACCGCGCCGGCTGGCGTTCGCGGGACTGATAACCGCCGCCCTCGGCCGCCTCGGCGCCACCACCGTCGCGCCCACCCAGCAGGGTCAGCTCGCCGCGGAACCGGCCGATCACCACCTCGGTCGTGTATTTCTCCGCCCCGCTCTGATCGGTCCATTTACGGGTCTGCAACGAGCCCTCGACATAGACCGACTTGCCCTTGCGGACGTATTTCTCGACCACGTCGGCGATGCGCTCGTTGAAGACCACGACCCGGTGCCACTCCGTGCGTTCCTTGCGCTCGCCGCTTGCCCGGTCGTTCCAGGTCTCGCTGGTCGCGAGCGAGAAATTGACGATCTTGCTGCCGTCCTGGGTGGTGCGGACCTCCGGATCCTTGCCCACGTTGCCCACCAGAATCACCTTGTTCACGCTGCCGGCCATCGCCCAACTCCTGTCCTCGCTCCCATTCGCCGCCAGCATGGCCCACTTCCCAAACCGGCGCCAAGGCGCCATATAATAGGAACATCCCGAGAACACGAGTTGTTGGCGCACCCGGCGCCTGGAGTTCCTGATGGCCGGCTTCCCCTCCGCGCCCAGCATCCGCGTCCGCGGCGCCCGCGAGCACAATCTCAAGAACATCGACGTCGATATCCCGCGCGACAGCCTGACGGTCATCACCGGCCTGTCCGGCTCGGGCAAATCCTCGCTCGCCTTCGACACGATCTATGCCGAGGGCCAGCGGCGCTATGTCGAGTTGCTCTCCGCCTATGCCCGCCAGTTCCTGGAGCTGATGGGCAAGCCGGACGTGGACAGCATCGAGGGTCTCTCGCCCGCCATCTCGATCGAGCAGAAGACCACCAGCCGCAACCCGCGCTCGACCGTGGGCACGGTGACGGAGATCCACGACTACATGCGCCTGCTCTGGGCGCGTGCCGGGGTGCCCTATTCGCCCGCGACCGGTCTGCCGATCGAGGCTCAATCGGTGAGCCAGATGGTCGATCGCGTGCAAGCCATGCCGGAGGGGACGCGGCTGCTGCTGCTGGCGCCGGTGGTGCGCGACCGCAAGGGCGAATACCGCAAGGAACTGGCCGAATTGCAGCGGCGCGGCTTCACCCGCGTCAAGGTGGACGGCAAGCTGATGGAAATCGGCGAGGTGCCGGCGCTCAACAAGAAGATAAAGCACGAGATCGAGGCGGTGGTCGATCGCGTGGTGGTGCGCGAGGGGATGAGCACCCGTCTGGCCGACAGTTTCGAGACGGCGCTCGCCATGTCCGACGGCGTCGCCTATGCCGAGAACGCCGACACTGGCGAGCGCACTGTGTTCAGCAGCAAGTTCGCCTGCCCGGTCAGCGGCTTTTCCATCGAGGAGATCGAGCCGCGGCTGTTCAGCTTCAACTCCCCGCACGGCGCCTGTCCGAAATGCGACGGGCTGGGGGTGGAGAGCTTTTTCGACCCGGCGCTGGTGATTCCCGACGAGCGCCGCAGCATCGCCGAGGGTGCGGTGGCCGCCTGGACCGGCGCGCAGTCGCGCTATTACGACCAGACGCTGCAAAGCCTGGCCAAGCACTTCAAGGTCAGCACGCGCACGCCCTGGGCCGACCTGCCTGCCCGGGCGCGCGACGGCATCCTGTTCGGCACCGGCGAGACCCCGGTGCAACTGACCTACAAGGACGACGTGCGCGCTTATGGCGTGACCAAGCCGTTCGAGGGCGTCATCACCAATCTCGCGCGCCGCTTCCGCGAGACCGACAGCGCCTGGGTGCGCGAGGAGATGAGCCGCTACCAGGCGGAGAAGCCTTGCGCGGTATGCCACGGCGCGCGGCTGAAGCCCGAGGCGCTGGCGGTGCGGATCGCGGGCAGCAACATCGCGCAGGCTTCGGAGCTTTCAATTCTCGCGGCGCTCGACTGGTTCGCTGGCGTCGAGGCGACGCTCACGCCGCAGCGCGCCGAGATCGCCCGGCGCATCCTGCGCGAAATCCTCGACCGGCTGCGGTTCCTGGTCGATGTCGGGCTGGACTACCTGACGCTCGCGCGCGGCTCGGCCACGCTATCGGGCGGCGAGAGCCAGCGCATCCGGCTGGCGAGCCAGATCGGCAGCGGGCTGACCGGCGTGCTATACGTGCTCGACGAACCCTCGATCGGCCTGCACCAGCGCGACAACGAGCGGCTGCTCGGCACCTTGCGGCGATTGCGGGGGCTCGGCAACACGGTGCTGGTGGTCGAGCATGACGAGGACGCGATTCGCGCCGCCGACTACCTGATCGACATGGGACCGGCCGCCGGCATTCATGGCGGGCATGTCGTGGCGCACGGCACGCCGGCCGAGGTCGCCGCCAATCCCGCCTCGATCACCGGCGCCTATCTGTCCGGCCGGCGCAGCATCCCGGTGCCATCGGTGCGCCGCCCGGTGCAGAAGGGGCGCATGGTCACGGTGGTCGGCGCCGAGGGCCACAATCTTCGGAACGTGACGGTTTCCTTTCCGCTCGGCGTGTTCACCTGCGTCACCGGCGTCTCCGGCGGCGGCAAGAGCACGCTGGTCGTGGAGACGCTGTACAAGGCGGCCTCGCGCCGGCTGATGGGCTCGGGCGAGGTTCCGGCGAAGCATCTGCGCATCGACGGGCTGGAGCAGCTCGACAAGATCATCGACATCGACCAGTCGCCGATCGGCCGTACGCCGCGCAGCAACCCCGCCACCTATACCGATCTGTTCGCGCCGATCCGCGACTGGTTCGCCGAACTGCCGGAGTCGCGCGCGCGCGGCTACAAGGCGGGGCGGTTCAGCTTCAACGTCAAGGGCGGCCGCTGCGAGGCGTGCCAGGGCGACGGCGTGCTGAAGATCGAGATGCACTTCCTGCCCGACGTGTTCGTGACCTGCGATACCTGCAAGGGGAAGCGCTACAATCGCGAAACGCTGGAAATCAAGTTCCGCGACAAGAGCATTGCCGACGTGCTGGACATGACGGTGGACGAGGCGGTGCCGTATTTCTCGGCCGCGACGCGCATCCATGACCGGCTGCGCATCCTGCAGCAAGTGGGCTGGGCTACGTCAAGCTCGGGCAGCAGGCCACCACGCTGTCCGGCGGCGAGGCGCAGCGGGTGAAGCTGTCCAAGGAGCTGGCGCGACGCGCCACCGGGCGGACGCTGTACATCCTCGACGAGCCGACGACCGGGCTGCATGCCGAGGACGTGCGCAAGCTGCTGGAGGTGCTGCACGCGCTGGTGGATGCCGGCAATACGGTGGTGGTGATCGAGCACAATCTGGAAGTCATCAAGACCGCGGACTGGGTGATCGACATGGGCCCCGAGGGCGGCGATGGCGGCGGCCGGGTGGTGGCGGAGGGCATGCCGGAGGACATTGTGCCGGTGCCGGAGAGCCATACCGGGCGGTTCCTGGCACCGGTGCTGCCGGCGCGGGTAGAGCGGAAGCGCCGGCGCGCGTGAGGGGCGGTGCGTCGCCGTGGCGCCGCACCGCCGGCCTCCAATCCGCCCGATTCAAGCCGTCCGTCGGATCACGTCGAGGCTTCTGCACATCTGTCATCGTTCTGTCTCGGCCGTCCCGATGACAACCCCGGCTGGCTCTTGTAACACGGCCCCGCCTCCCGCCCGGAACCGCGCCGATGGCCCGCACAGCAACCCCAGACCTGGCCACGGCGCGACGGCTGCCCAATCAGTGGGACGTCGCGGCCATCCTGTGCGTGTTCGGCTTCCTGATCGCCGTGATCCACGTCACCCCCGCCACCTTCAAGCCGCTCTCCGCCCCCGGCGCCCTCGCCGTCACCCTCGACCCGGCGAACCTGCCCAATTACGCGCTGCGCACCACGCTGCGCATGTTCGCGGCCCTGGTGGCCTCCCTCGCCTTCACCTTCACCTTCGCGCCAATGGCCGCGAAAAGCCGGCGCGCCGGCCTGGTGATGGTGCCGCTGCTCGACATCCTGCAATCGGTCCCCATCCTGGGCTTCCTGAGCTTCACCACTGCCTTCTTCCTCGGCCTGTTTCCGGGCCGGGTCATGGGGCTCGAGCTCGCGGCGATCTTTGCCATCTTCACCAGCCAGGCCTGGAACATGGCCTTCAGCTTCTACCAGTCGCTGACCACCATCCCCGCCGATCTCGACGAGGCGACGCGCTCGTTCCGCCTCTCCGGCTGGCAGCGGTTCTGGCGGCTGGAGGTGCCGTTCGCCATGCCCGGACTGGTGTGGAACATGATGCTGTCGATGTCCGGCGGCTGGTTCTTCGTGGTGGCGTCGGAGGCGATTTCCCTCGGCAGCAATAGCTGGACGCTGCCCGGCATCGGCAGCTACGTCTCGGTGGCCCTCGATCACCGCGACATCCGGGCGGTGTTCTATGCCATCGGTGCCATGCTGGTGGTGATCATCCTCTACGATCAGGTGCTGTTCCGCCCCTTGGTCGCCTGGTCGGCCAAGTTCCGCTTCGAGACGACGGCCGCCGCCACCGCCGAGGATCCCTGGGTACTCAAGCTTCTGCGCCGCACCCGTGTCCTGCGTGCCGCGGGCGCCGTGCTCTCGCGGCTGTTCGACGGATTGCAACGGCTGCGGCTGCCGTCCCTGGGGTCGGCCCGGCGCGCGCCGCCGCAGGCACGGCACGCGCGCCGGAGATGCCGTGTTTCTCGCGGCCGTGGGCCTTGTCGTCGCCGCCGCCCTTTGGCGCATCGTGAGCTACGTGGCCGGCAACCACGTGGGCTGGAGCGATCTGGGCGAGGTGTTCCTGCTGGGATTGTTCACCCTGATCCGCGTCGTCGTGCTGATCGCCCTGGCGAGCATCGTCTGGGTGCCGATCGGCGTCTGGCTCGGACTGCGGCCCGGCTGGTCGCGCCGGATGCAGTCGCTGGTGCAGTTCCTGGCCGCCTTTCCCGCCAATCTGTTCTTCCCGATCTTCGTCCTGCTGATCGTGCGGTTCCACGCCAACACGGATATCTGGCTGACGCCGCTGATGATTCTCGGCACGCAATGGTACATCCTGTTCAACGTCATCGCCGGCGCCTCGGCCTTTCCCGGCGACCTGCTGGAGGCGGCGAGCAATTTCCGCGTGGGCGGCCTGCTGTGGTGGCGCCGCGTCATCCTGCCCGGCATATTTCCGTATTTCGTCACCGGAGCCATCACCGCCTCGGGCGGCTCTTGGAATGCCGCCATCGTCTCCGAAGTCGCCTCCTGGGGGCAGGACAAGCTGTCGGCGCACGGGCTGGGCGCCTATATCGCCCATGCCACCGATGCCGGCGATTTCCCGCGTATCGTGCTGGGGGTCGCGGTGATGTCGCTCTACGTGCTGGCGTTCAATCGCGCTGTGTGGCGGCCGCTCTATGCCTATGCCACCCGCCGCCTGACGCTGTAGGAGAGTCGCATGGATGCAGCCACCGACGAACCGCTGCTGCAGGTCAGCCGCTGTCGCCAGTCCTATCACAAGGACAGCAGCGCCGATCTGCTGGTGCTGGACGATGTCAACCTGACCTTGTCCAAGGGCGAGATCGTGGGGCTGCTCGGGACGTTCCGGCTCCGGAAAATCGACGCTGCTGCGCATCGTCTCCGGCCTGCTGCGGCCGAGTTCCGGCGACGTGCGCTGGCGCGGCGCCCCCGTCCAGGGTCCGGTCGATGGCGTCGCGATGGTGTTCCAGAGCTTCGCGCTGTTCCCCTGGCTCACCGTGCAGCAGAACGTCGAGCTGGGGCTGGAGGCGCAGGGTGTCGCGCGGGCCGAGCGGGAGCGGCGAGCCGAGGCGGCGATCGACCTGATCGGCCTCGGCGGCTACGAGAACGCCTTTCCCAAGGAAATGTCGGGCGGGATGCGCCAGCGCGTCGGGCTGGCGCGCGCGCTGGTGGTGCATCCCGATCTGTTGCTGATGGACGAGCCGTTCTCCGCACTCGACGTGCTGACGGCCGAGACGCTGCGCACCGATCTGATCGATTTGTGGAGCGAGGGCAAGCTGCCGCTGCAATCGATCCTGATCGTCACCCACAATATCGAGGAGGCGGTGCTGATGTGCGACCGCATCCTGGTGTTCAGCGCCAATCCAGGCCGGGTGGCGCATGAGCTGCGCGTGCCCTTCGCGCATCCGCGCAACCGGCTGGCGCCTGCGTTCCGGCAGATGGTGGACGACATCTATGCGGTGATGACCCGGCGCGCCGCCGTCGTCCCTGTGCCGCAGACCACCGCTGCCGCGGCGACCCCGGTGGACCGCACCTTCAGCACGGCGCTGCACCCGGTCAGCACCAACCTGCTGGCAGGGCTGGCCGAGACGCTGCTGGGGCCGCCCTATCACGGCCGGGCCGACCTGCCGGCCCTGGCCGGCTCGTTGCAACTGGAGGCCGACGAGCTGCTGCCGATGGGCGAGAGCCTGGCGACACTCGGCTTCGCGGTCCTGGAGGAAGGCGATTTGCGCCTGACCGAGCCGGGCCGCCGCTTCGCTGCCGCCGACATCGACGACCGCAAGGCGATCTTCGCCAAGGCATTGCTGGACAATGTGCCCCTGGTGGCGGCGATCCGCCGCACGCTCGACGAGCGCTGGAACCACCGTGCCTCCGCGGTGCGGTTCCAGGACGAGCTGGAGGACCACATGAGCCCGGGCTATGCCGAGACGACGATGGACACGGCGATCGCCTGGGGCCGCTACGCCGAGCTGTTCACATACGACGAGGAGCGCCAGCAATTCAGCCTGGAGGAGGAGGAAAAGGAGGAAGAACGAAGCCGGGACCACGTGGCCTGAGGGGTAGGTCCGGCCGGGCTTGCTTGCGCTCCCGGGCTTGCTTGCGCCCGTTGCCGATTTGCCTATCGTGAAGCTCTTACGAAAAGGGAAACGACATGACCTTCCGGAGCCGCGCCATCACCGCCACCGTGGCGCTCGCCGCCCTGTTCTCCGTGGCCGCGAGCCAGGCCCAGGCGAAGGAATGGAAGACCGTCACCATCGCGCTCGAGGGCGCCTATGAGCCGTGGAACCTGACCAAGCCCGACGGCACGCTGGGCGGGTTCGAGCCCGAGCTGGCCGCCAACCTGTGCGAGCGCATGAACGTGCAAGTGCAAGCTGATCGCGCAGGACTGGGACGGCATGATGGCCGGGCTGCAAGCCGGCAAGTTCGACGTCATCATGGACGCGCTCTCGATCACGCCGGAACGCGAGAAGCAGATCGCCTTCAGTATCCCCTATGCCAGCACGCCGGCCGGCTTCGCCGCGCTGAAGGACGGACCGCTGGGCAAGCTCGCCAGGCACGGGCACCATCATCAAGCTGGCCAGCAGCGACTCGCCCGAGGCGAAGCAGGCGACCGAGGCACTTGCGCAAGGCGCTGAAGGGCAAGGTCATCGGCATCCAGACCGCGACCGTCTACACCAAGTTCGTCGAGGACAATTTCAAGGACGTGGCGACGATCCGCGAATACAAGACCGCACCCGAGCATGATCTCGATCTGGTGGCCGGCCGCATCGACGCGGCGTTCGACGACGACACCTATTTCACTTCGGCCTTCGCCAAGCCGGACAACAAGGATCTCGCCCTCACCGGCCCGCAATTCGCGGGACAGATCTGGGGAGCGGGCGAGGCGCTGGGTCTGCGCAAGTCCGACCCCGAGCTGAAGGCGATGTTCGACAAGGCGATCGCGGCGGCACTCGCCGACGGCACGGTGAAGACGCTCAGCCTCAAATGGTTCAAGACCGACGTGGCGCCGTAAGGCAGGCGGAATGACGCCAGCCCCTCTCCCTCCCCTTCATGGGGAGGGTGGCCCGAAGGGTCGGGTGGGGCCGCGGGCCGGATGAGCCAGCTCTCCCTGCTCGGCTTCGGCGCCCAGGGCTGGGGCCACTTGCTGCTGATCGGCGCCCTGGTGACGCTGGCCGTGACGCTCGCCTCGCTCGCCATCGGTGCCGTGCTGGGCACGCTGATCGCGTGGGGCAAGCTGTCGCACTCGCTCGCGGCGAACGTGCTGGCCGACGCCTACACCACCGTCTTTCGCGGCGTGCCCGAGCTGCTGGTGATCTACCTGATCTATTTCGGCGGCTCGACCGCGGTCACGCGGATCGGTGCCGCGTTCGGGTTTCAGGGATTCCTCGGCCTGCCGTCATTCCTGGCCGGCGCACTCGCGGTCGGCGTCATTTCGGGCGCCTATCAGGCCGAGGTCTTCCGCGGGCGCCTTCCTCGCCGTGGCCCGCGGCGAGCTGGAGGCGGCGCGCGCGGTCGGCATGTCGGCCTGGCTGCGGCTACGGCGGGTCATCGCGCCGCAGGTGCTGCGCTTCGCCCTGCCCGGGCTCGGCAATGTCTGGCAGCTCAGCCTGAAGGATTCCGCGCTGGTCTCGGTCACGGGCCTCGCCGAGCTGATGCGCACGAGCCAGGTCGCGGCCGGATCGACGCATGAGTATTTCCTGTTCTATCCTCGCGGGCGGCGGCCTGTACCTGTGTGCTGACCGGCTTCTCCAACCGGGTGTTCGACGCCGCCGAGGCGCGAGCCGGGACGCAGCATGCCGCGCAATCTCGGGACGGGCCTGACGGTCATGGATACCGAATTTCCTCGCCGACACGATGGGGCAGCTTGCTGGCGGCGCTGCCGACCACGCTCGAATTGTTCGTGCTGTCGGTCGCGATCGGCGGCGTGCTGGCGCTGGTGCTCACCTGGATGCGGGTCGGCGGCAATCCGGTGCTCGACCGGATCGCCCGCGCTTACATCCTGGTGTTCCGCGGCTCGCCGCTGCTGATCCAGATGTTCCTCGTCTATTACGGGCTGGGACAGTTCCGCGCGGTGCGGCTCAGCCCGTTCTGGCCGGTGCTGCGCGATCCGTTCTCCTGCGCGGTGATCTCGCTGGCGCTCTGCACCGCCGCCTATACGACCGAGATCTTCCGCGGCGGCCTGCTAGCGGTGCCGCCCGCGCAGATCGAGGCGGCGCGCGCCTGCGGCATGTCGGGCCTCGCTGCTGCTGCGCCGGATCGTGGCGCCGATCGCGCTGCGCGCCGCGCTGCCCGCCTATTCCACCGAAATCGTGCTGATGGTGAAATCGACGGCGCTGGCGAGCCTTGTCACCGTGTATGAGGTGACGGGCGTGGCGCAGCGCATCATCGCCCACACCTACCGCACGATGGAGGTGTTCCTCTGTGCGGCCGCGATCTATCTGGTGCTGAACTTCATCATCCTGCGCCTGATGGCCCTGCTGGAGCACGCGCTGTCGCCGCATCAGCGCGTGCCGCGTCTGCCGATAGCGGCGCCCGCGGCCGCGGTGGCGCATTGACCATGCCGGCGCTGAGCGCTCTCTCGGTGCGCGACCTGCACAAGAGCTTCGGCACGATCCACGTGCTGAAGGGCATCTCGCTCGACGCGCATGAGGGCGACGTGATCTCGATCCTCGGCGCCAGCGGCTCGGGCAAGAGCACGTTCCTGCGCTGCATCAACCTGCTGGAAGTGCCGGATGCCGGCGAGGTCACGGTCGGCGGGCGAGACCATCGCCATGCGCGGCGCGCGCGCAGCGGCCGCATGGAGCCCGCGAACCACCGGCAGGTGGACCGCATCCGCACCCAGCTCGGCATGGTGTTCCAGAGCTTCGCTCTATGGTCGCACATGACCGTGCTGCAGAACCTGATCGAAGCGCCGGTGCATGTGCAGAAGCGGCCGCGCGCCGAGTGCGTGGCCGAAGCGATGGCGCTGCTGGAGAAGGTCGGCATGGCCGAGAAGCGCAACCACTATCCGGCGCATCTTTCCGGCGGCCAGCAGCAGCGCGCGGCGATCGCGCGCGCGCTGGCCATGCGCCCGAAGGTGATGCTGTTCGACGAACCCACTTCGGCGCTCGATCCGGAGCTGGTGGGCGAGGTGCTGCGCGTGATGCGGGCACTGGCCGAGGAAGGCCGGACCATGCTGGTCGTGACACACGAGATGACTTTCGCGCGCAATGTCTCGAACCGGGTGGTGTTCCTGCATCAGGGACTGGTCGAAGCCGAGGGGCCGCCCGGCGAGCTGTTCCGCGCCGCACCCTCGGAGCGGTTCCGGCAGTTCGTGTCCGGCCTGCCGGGATAGTCAGGCGCCGGCCGAAACCATCGCGCGCGCGGCCTCCAGCGCCTCGCCGAAGCTCGCGTAGCCGAGTTCACAGGCGAAGTCGGGCCAGCTCAGGCGCACCGGCTGGTTCGGGATGTCGAGCGGGTCGGACCGCATCCACGCCTCCGCCAGGCGCTGGATTGTCGCGATCTCGTGCCGGCGCGATGGCAACCAGCCCAAGGTCGCGCAGCTTGCGCCAGGCATCGCCCTGGAAGCTCGCGGGCGCGGCCCAAATGCCGTTCGCGAGATGCGGCCGGATCAGCGGGTTCATGCGCACGAAGCCGGGTGTCGCCTGCGGCCATACCGTTGCACCCATCCGCGCCGGAAGGCTGCGTCCCAGCGCGAGATAGGCGTGCAGCGAGGCAGCGTCCGGCGGGTCGTCGAGGACGGCGCTGGCGATCTTCCCGATATCGCGGACGATCGTGTACTCGGGTGTGGCGCGCACCAGCTCGGGGTCCGCGTTCGGGAATTGCGATGCCAGCGGCTGCAACAGATTGCCGGTGCCGAGGCTGATCACCCGGATGCGCTCGCGCGGAATGCCGTAGGCGATCGCCTCGGCGGTCGCCAGCATCACCGGATTGTCATAGCCGCCGACCGCGCCATCCCAGAACCGCAGCCGTGCCGTACCCGTGCCGATCGTGGCCGGCGCATCGAAATAGAGCACGGGCGCGGTCGAGGTGGCATGCACCGCCTCCGCCAGCGTCAGGGGCGGATCGGACGTGACCGGCGCCGCGGGGCTTGTCGGGTCGGAGCGGAAATGCATCTCGCGCAGCCTGATCGTAGCCGAACGCGGTGAACATGAATCTGGGCGTCCGGCCCGTTCCTGCGAACAGCGAGGCGAGTCGCGGAACCGGCGTATCGCCGACTTCCCCCAGCACGTCGCGAAGTGCCGCCAGCTTGGCCGCCGTCTGGTACTGGTAGACCTCGACGCCGAAGGCACGCAGCGCCAGCGTCGCGGGGTTGGTGAGTGGCGTCGTGTGCTTGAAGATCTCGTGCAGACGGGCCTGATTGGCAAAGCAGGCGGTCTCGATCACCCGTGGCGACATGTTCGCCAGCAGAGCGGCGACCACCACAGCGCCGCCGGAATTGCTGGCCACCAGATCGAACTCGGAGAGCAGGTCGCGGCCGGGACGCTCGGGCTCGAAGATGCGCCCCAGCGTGCGGGCCTGGATCAGGGACCACGGGCCGCCACCGTCGAGCGACAGAATCCTGAAAATTGGCGCGGCGGCCTGGGCCATGCTGCACCTCGCGGGCTCACCCGAACCCTACAGCAATATCTGGCCGACTGGAACAAACGGCGAAACGACGGGATTGAGGGGGCGTCCGGGACGCCCCCTCCATCCTACCCCGGTCAACCCACGGGGTCGCTGGTGGTCGCCAGCCTCGGCTTGTCCTGCGAGGCTGGTTCCTCGCCCAGCATCCGCGCCACGAAACCGCCGATCGCCCCGCCGATGATGGGCGCCAGCCAGAACAGCCAGAGCTGGCCGATATAAGCGCCGCCCGCGAACAGCGCGGGGCCGGTGCTCCGCGCCGGGTTGACCGAGGTGTTGGTCACCGGAATGGAGATCAGATGGATCAGGGTCAGTGCGAGACCGATGGCGATCGGCGCGAAGCCGCCCGGCGCATTGGGCGCGGTCGATCCCATGATGACCAGCAGGAAGAAGAACGTGGCGACGACTTCCATCAGGAAGCACGCGCCCAGTCCGTATTTGCCGGGACTGAGATCGCCGTAGCCGTTCGACGCAAACCCGCCGATCGCGAAGCCGGGCTTGCCGGAAGCGATCAGGTACAGCACGCCCGCCGCGACGATGGCAGCGACGACCTGTGCGATGATGTAGGGCACCACGTAGCTGCCGGGAATGCGCCGGCCGACCCACAGGCCGATCGTCACCGCCGGATTGAAATGCGCGCCGGAGATGGCACCGACTCCATAGGCCATCGTCAGCAGGGTCAGCCCGAAGGCCAGTGCGACCCCTGCGAAGCCGATGCCCAGTTGCGGAAAGGCGGCGGCAAGCACGGCGGCGCCGCAGCCGCCGAAGGTCAGCCAGAACGTACCGAGGAACTCGGCGGCTACGCGACGGCCCATGTTCATGTCGTGCTCTCCTGATAAGGTCGTTCAAGCCGAGGTCGGACGGGAATCTATCATTGCGCCGGCGGCGATTGTAGCGCCGCAGGTGATTCGCGCCATGCCTGCATGCCTGCTCCCGCACCGGGAAGCGTCTGTTGCAGAAGCGCACCCGTCTGGAACAGATCGCGACTCTGTTACCGTCATGCTGTTACGGATATGCTATTGTTCCGCTACTCGAGGGCAAAAAGGGGTGCGATGAACCTTGCGCGGGCATGGGTCGGTCGCTGCGGTGCGGTCTCGCTGGTCATCGTTGCATCGTGCGGGCTTGCGGTCCCTTCGGCCACCGCGTTGGCCGATGCGGTGGCGAGCGGAACCGTCAGTTC
>CAWISK010000011.1:0-11996 GCA_963838805.1 uncultured Pseudomonadota bacterium | reverse complement strand
CTGTACGGCGCCTTCATCGGGCGGCTATGGGGGGGATTGGGCGGCTCTCGGGCAGGCCACCAGCAATCTCGCTGGTGACTTCGGAATCACGTGCGCCGTGCCGGACGGACTGCCGGGCCAGCCCAGCCGCTTCTGTTCATAGAGGCGACGCACGGCCCCGCATGCTCGCGAGCGCCATCGGCAATGCCGCCGATGTACCCGCGAGCGTTGTCGTGAACGAGCTTACGACGGTGGCGACAGGCAATGCCTTCGCGCAATTCGCATCGATCATGATGGACCGCATGGGCCACCGCAGACCGTATCCGGCTCGCCATTCACCGGCGGTGGTCTCACCGTTCCGTGGGGCATCACGGTCGATGGCAATGAGACGGTGTGGGTGTTCAACTTCGGCGTGACGCCGCCCGGCCACGACCAAAGCAGCACGCCGACCGGCATCAGTCATTTCTGCGGCATCGATGCCAGGAAGTGCCCGGCGGGCATGCGGGCGGGGCAGCCGATATCACCCAACACCGGGTATCGAAGCGATGCGTTTCAGCGGATCACTGCCGGGCAGATCGACCCTTCCGGAGACATCTGGATAACGAGCAACTGGAGGATCGATGCCAATCCGTTCAAGAATCCGGGGGCCAACTCGATCGTCATCGCGGTGGGCGCCGCGGCACCGATCAGGACGCCGCTGATCGGCCCGCCGGTTCCCTTCAACTAGGCGAGACGGCGATGGATCGTGGCAAGGACGATCCGGCGGAGGCCGCGATCCTGGACCGTGCCCGCGCCCACGCGCTGGCCTTCCTCGACAGCCTGGGGACGCGCCGCATTGCCGCCGTCGCCTCTCCCGCGGAGCTGCGCGCGCGGTTTTCCGCGCCGCTGCCGGAACAGCCGAGCGATCCCTGCACCGTCATCGACGATCTGGTGCGGGATGCCGAGGGCGGACTGCTTGGCTCCGCCGCCGGACGGTTCTTCGGCTGGGTGATCGGCGGCACGCTGCCGGTGGCGATCGCCGCGGACTGGCTCGCAGCCGCCTGGGACCAGAATGCCGCCTCCTACGCGCTAAGCCCGGCCGAGGCGGTGATCGAGGACGTGTGCGGTGCCTGGCTCAAGCAGCTGCTCGGCCTTCCCGAAGGGGCCAGCTTCGCCTTCGTCACCGGCTGTCAGATGGCGCATGTCACGGCACTCGCGGCCGCCCGGCACCGGCTGCTGGAGAGGCGCGGCATCGACGTGGAGCGCGCGGGCCTTGCCGGCGGGCCGCCGATCCGGGTGCTGCTGAGCGAGAATCGGCACGAAACGCTGCTGCGCGCGGTGCGGCTGCTGGGGCTGGGCACGGATTGCGTGCGGTCCGTCGCCTGCGACGCGAGCGGGGCGATGCGCATGGATGTGCTGGCCGATGCGCTGCGCGACCATAGCGCCGAGCCGGTGATCCTCTGCCTGCAAGCGGGCGACCTCAATACCGGCAGCTATGACGCATTCGGTCCGGCCTGCGAGATGGCGCACGCGCAGGGCGCCTGGGTGCATGTCGATGGCGCGTTCGGCCTGTGGGCCGCGACGAGCGACCGGTTCCGCCATCTGCTGCGCGGCGTCGAACAGGCGGACTCATGGGCCACCGATGGACATAAATGGCTGAACCTGCCGCAGGACGTGGGCTTTGCCTTCGTCGCCGATCCGGGGGCGCACAGCGCGGCTTTCGGGCAGGCGACCGCCTATGGCGTGCTGGTCGAGGATACGCGGCGGCAGATCAACTGGAACCCGGAATGGTCGCGCCGCGGGCGGGGCTTTGCCGTCTATGCGGCGATCCGGGCGCTCGGGCGGTCGGGAATCGCTTCGATGGTGGAACGCTGCTGCGACCACGCGACCGCGTTGATCCGGGGGATGGCCGCGATGGCGGGCGTGCAGGTGCTGGCTGCGCCAATCATCAATCAGGGGCTTGTGAGATTTCTTGCGGCCGATGGCGCGCACGACGCGCGCACCGACGCGGTGATCCAGCGGATCCAGGATGGCGGCGTCGCCTGGTTCGGCGGCACCACGTGGCACGGACGGCGGGCGATGCGCGTGTCGGTGTGCAACTGGCGCACCAGTGCCGAGGATGTGCAACTGACGCTGGACGCGGTGCGCGCGGCGCTCGGCTGACCCGCTGCCCGGAGTTCAGCCGAGCTGCGTCAGATATTCCGGGTGCTGCACCGTGCCGTCGAAATGCGTGCTGGTCTTGTAGCGTTCGGTGTCGCCGGCCGCCGCCGCCTGCGCCGAGCGAGCCAGCAGCGCCCATTGCTGCTCGGCCGTCATCGGCCGCCAGCTTCGCGCGGCCTGCAATGCCTGGTGCAGGATCGCCGGGCGGTCGATGCCGGTGATGACCACCGCGACCGGCTGGCTCATCGAGTAGTGCAGCATCTCGGTCGGGCTCGCGATCTGAGCTTGCAGGATGAAGGGATCGCCGAACGTCTTCATCGCCAGCACCGCCGTCTGCCGCTGCTGCGCGATCGGGAAGATCACCTTCTGGAAGCTGTCGAAATGCGCGTCCATGATGTTGACCGGCATCTGCACCGTGTCGAAATGGAAATCGTGCGCCGCCGCGACCTCGAACATCATGCGATGGATGGCCGGGCTCTTGTGCCCGGTGAAGCCGATGAAGCGCAGCTTGCCCTGCTGGCGCGCCCGCAGCACCGTCTCCAGCGCGCCACCCCCGCTCGATGACGAGGGGGCGAATACAAGGTCGGGATCGTTCATGCGGATGATCTCGTGGAACTGCAACAGGTCGAGGTGATCCGTCTGCAACCGGCGCAGCGAGGTCTCGAGCTGGGCCGTCGCCGAAGCCGCAGTGCGGCCGTCGATCTTGGTCATCAGGAACACCCGCTCGCGCCAGCCGCCACGCAGCGCCCGGCCGAGCCGGATCTCGCTCTCGCCGCCGTTGTAATCCCAGCAATTGTCGCAGAAATTGATGCCGCCATCGACCGCTGCGTGGACGATGCGCACGGCCTCCTCCGCACTGGGTCCGCCCGGCTTTGCCAGATGGAAGCCGCCCAGCCCGACGATGGACACGCGGGCACCGGTGCGGCCGAGGATGCGGTATTTCATGTCGCCCGCGTCGAAAGTCTCTGGCGGCGGGCCGAACGGGGTGGCGCGGCCGATCTCCGGCGGGACCGAAATCGCCGCCGCCCCCATTGCCGAGGTCTTGAGGAAGTCGCGCCGTTCCACATCGCCCTCCATCAGCTGCCCGTCACGTCCTGGCGGCCGGGCCGTTGTCTCATTTGGTCATGGGTTGTTTCGGTATCACTATGGTAGCGGCGTGGCCGGCCTCGACCTGGTCGATCACCAGCAGCACGGCCGGCGCGTCACCGACGGCAGCGCCGAAATGCCATTCGTCACGCATCTCGGCGATCAGGTCGCCCGCCTTGTAGTCGAACGTCCGGCCAGCATCCGCACCGGGGGCGGTGACAGTGACCTTCAGTTCGCCGGACAGCATGTAGGCGTAACGCTGATAGGGATGCTTGTGGATCGGCAGGCTCGCACCCGGCTGGATCACGTAGCGGGTGACGATCAGCTCCACATCGCGCTGCGGCAGCACGATCGGCTGGCCGGTTGCAGTGGTTCGCGTGTCGAGCACGGGGCTCACGACCACCGCCGGATCGGCGGCCAGGGCGGTCAGGGGAAACCCTGCCAGCGCGGCCAGAACGAGAAACCGCGTTCTCATCGGCTTCATGGAGATCCCTTTTCTTGTTCGGCCGCATTCTAGCGCCAGAACGTCCTGCTCCGTCAGGCGCCTGCCAGCGCCGGCAACGCGCGGGGCGCCGCGTGGCTGCCTCGGGCGGAGAGAAAGGCCAGCAGGCCGCGCGCCGCCGCGTCGATATGCTGGCTCAGCAATGCCACGGCTGTCGCCGCATCGCCGGCACGGCACAGCTCCAGCAGCCGGCGGTGCTCCGCCCGCGCCCGCGCGGTCCCAGAGGTCAGTACCAGTTGCAGCCGCGTGTAGCGGTCCGCATTGGCGAGCAATCCCTGCACGATGGCAAGACTGCGGCGCCGCCCCGCCGGCGTGTACAGGGCCAAATGGAAGCGCGTGTTCATCTCGCCCCATTCATGCACGTCGCGCTGGCTCAGCGCCTGCTCATAGCGGCCGAGGATGCGCTCGGCCTCATCCAGATCACCCGGCCGGAAACACGGGACCGCGCGGGCCAGCAGGTCCGGCTCGATCAGCCGGCGCAGATCGAACAGCTCGCTGATCTCGCCCAGCGACAGGCTGGAGACGACGGCGCCGCGACGCGGCAGCAGCGTCACCAGCCCCTCCGCCTCCAGCTCTCGGAACGCTTCGCGCAGCGGAATGCGCGAAATGCCGAGCTCGGCCGCCAGTGCGTCTTGGCGCAGATTGCTGCCCTCGGCCAGGCTGCCGCCGAGGATCCGCGCGCGCAGGGCGTCCGCGGCGGCTTGCGCCACGGTCCTCGGCCCCGACAATCGCGCCGGCGATCCCCCAGGCGATCCCCCCGGCGATCCCCCCGGCGATCCAGTGTCCGGCATGGCTGCCCTCCTCTCTGCGCACAGAGCGGCATTTGCAGAATTGGATAAAATATGCAAAACCGCCGACGAACATGGAGGGCGGCAGCATGGCGGCACGGACAGACTGGCGGGGCGTGTTTCCGGCGATCACGACCCAGTTTCGCGCCGACCTATCGGTCGATCTGGCCGCCACCCAGCGAGTTGCCCGCGCGCTGATCGAGGACGGGGTGGACGGCATCATCGCCTGCGGCTCGGTGGGCGAGAACACCGTGCTGTCACCCTCCGAAAAGCGCGAGGTCGCGGCAGCGGTGCGCGACGCTGCCGGCGGGCGGGTTCCGGTGCTGTGCGGACTGGCCGAGATTACCACGGCCGCCGCCGAGGATTTCGCGCGTGACCTGGAGCGGCAGGGCAGCGACGGTCTGATGGTCATGCCGCCCATGATCTACAACGCCCGCCCCCGCGAGATCGTGGCGTGGTTCACCTCGATCGCCGCCGCGTCCGACCTGCCGATTATGCTTTACAACAACCCGCCCGCCTACCGGACCGACGTGACGCCGGCCCTGGCACGCCAGCTCACCGGCATCGAGCCGATCGTGGCAATCAAGGAATCATCCGGCAACACGAGGCGTTTTGTCGATCTGGCGAGCGCGCTGGATGACCGCTTCGCGCTGTTCTGCGGCCTTGATGACGTGGTGCTGGAATCCCTGGCGTTGGGCGCCGTGGGCTGGATCTCCGGCCTGTCCAACGTGTTCCCGCGCGAATGCGCCAAGCTATACGCGCTGGGCAGCGCGGGCCAGACGGCCGACGCACTCGCGATCTACAAATGGATCATGCCGCTGCTGCATCTCGATGCGCGGCCCGATCTCGTGCAGTGCATCAAGCTGTGCGAGGAAATCGCCGGTCGGGGCTCCGCCCTGACCCGCCCGCCCCGGCTGGTGCCGGAAGGCCCCGAGCGCGCGAGGATCGAGACGCTGATGCGCGCGGCGCTCGCGCATCGTCCGCAGGTCTGACGCCATGGCCGTGTTCGAGGGCGTGCCGCCGGGCAATTTCACCTTCGCCTGCCTCGATGGCCATACCTGCGGCAATCCGGTGCGCCTTGTGTATGGCGGCGGGCCGCTGCTGCGCGGCGCCACAATGTCGGAACGGCGGCAGGATTTCATGGCGCGCCACGACTGGGTGCGCCGGGCATTGATGTTCGAGCCGCGCGGGCACGACGTGATGTCGGGCTCGATCCTGTATCCGCCGGCGCGCGAGGATTGCGATATCGGCGTGATCTATATCGAGGTGTCCGGTTGCCTGCCGATGTGCGGCCACGGCACGATCGGCACCGTGACGATGGCGCTGGAGCATGGCCTTGTCACGCCACGCGAAGACGGGGTGCTCAGGCTCGACACGCCGGCGGGGGTGGTCGAGGCGAGTTTCGTGCGCGACGGGCCGTGCATCGACAGCGTGCGCATCCGAAACGTCGCCTGTTATCTCGCGGCGCCTGGCATCGCGGTGCAGGTGCCGGGAGTGGGCGAGCTGGTGGTCGATGTCGCCTATGGCGGCAATTTCTATGCGATCGTCGAGCCGCAAGCGAATTACACCGGCATCGACTCGCTGGGCGCCGGCGGCATCCAGCGCCTGTCGCCGCTGCTGCGCGACGCCCTGCGCCGGGTGATCGAGCCGGTGCATCCGCTTGACCCCACCATACGCGGCGTCAGCCACATCATGTGGACGGACGCGCCGCGCAACGCTCGCGCGCACGCGCGCAACGCAGTGTTCTACGGCGACAAGGCGATAGATCGCTCGCCCTGCGGCACCGGCACCTCGGCGCGCATGGCGCAGCTTGCGGCACGCGGCCGGCTGAAGCCGGGCGACGAGTTCATCCATGAGAGCATCATCGGCACGCTGTTCGACGGCCGTGTGGAGGCGGCAACCAGCGTGGCCAGCCACCCGGCAATCGTGCCGTCGATTTCCGGCTGGGCGCGGATACACGGGCTGAACACGATCTTCGTCAACAGCCGCGATCCGCTGCGCGGCGGCTTCCAGCTCGTATGATGCCCCAGGCGCCGATCGCCGTCATCGGCGCCGGCATCGTCGGCATGGCCTGCGCGCGGGCGCTGCAACGCGCGGGTGCAAGCGTGCTGGTGCTGGACCCGAACGAGCCGGGGTCCGGCTGCTCGTTCGGCAATGCCGGCCATATCGCCATCGAGCTGACGCGGCCGCTGGCGCGCGGCGAAATCCTGGCCCGCCTGCCGCGGCTGATGCGCGATCCGCTGTCGCCGCTGGCGCTGCGGCCGAAGGGGCTGCCGGCGCTTGCCCCCTGGATGCTGCGCTTCGCGCTCGCGTGCCGGCCCGGCGCGGTGCGCGAGGGGACCGAGGTGCTGGCGGCGCTGGTTCGCGAGGCCGGGCCGGCGTGGCGCGCGGAGATCGCTGCCTCCGGCCTCGACGACCTGTTCCGCCACCATGGCGCCCTCATTCTGCACGAGACGCAGGCAAGCCTCAGTGCCGAGCTGGCGGAGGCGCCATTGCGGGCGCGACACGGGCTGACGACAGAGGCGCTGAACGCGACAGAGGCGCATGCGCGCGCACCGTCCATCGCCGTGAAGCTGGCGGGCGCGCAGTTCCTGCCGAATGCCTCGCACGTGGTCGATCCGCAAGGCGTCGTGCTGGCGCTGGCGCGGCGCTTCGCGGCCGAGGGCGGCACGATCGAGCGGCGAGAAGCGATCGGGTTCACGATCCTGGATGGCACGGTCGCCGCAATCCGCACCGCACAGGGGGAGATCCCGGTATCGTCGGTGGTCTTGGCGGCGGGTGCGCGCGCGGGCCGGCTCGCGCGGATGCTGGGTGCGCGGGCACCGCTCACGCAGGAGCGTGGCTATCACGTCATGGTCGAGGATGACGGGCTGGCGCCCGGCCTGCCGCTGACCTTCGCCGAACGCGGCTTTGTCGCGACACCGATGACGGGCGGCACGCGGCTCGCGGGAACGGTGGAACTGGGCGCCGGCACCGAGCCGGACTGGCGCCGCGCCGACATCCTGCTCGCGCATGCGAGGGCGCTGTTCGGCCGGCCAGAATTGCAGGCGCGCAGCCGCTGGAGCGGCGACCGGCCCACCCTGCCCGACTACCGGCCGATGCTCGGCACACCGGCGCGGGCGCGCAATGCCGTGCTGGCGCTCGGCCACCAGCATCTCGGCCTGACGCTGGCCGCGATCACTGGCAGGCTGGTGGTGGATGCGCTGCGCGGCGGCGGGCTGTCACCGCAATGGGCGGCGCTGCGGCCGGGGCGGTTCGGGTGAAGCGGACCCGCCTCAACTGATCAGCAAAACCGGCGAGCCCAATACGTCCATGTCGGGCATGACGCCCAAACCCGGCCGCGTCGAGGCGCGCATGAACCCGTCCTTGCGGCGCGGCGCACCCTCGGCGGTGGAGACGGTCACGTAGCTGTTGAAATCGGTGGACGAGAAGCGGAACGCCTCCGGCGTGCTGTGCGCCAGATGCGCGATCGCCGCGGTCGTGATGTCGCCGCCCCAGCTATCCTCGATGGTCATGGCGACGCCCATCGACATGCACAGGTCGCGCACCCGCCGCGCCGCCGACAGGCCGCCGAGTTTGCTGATCTTGATGTTGACGACATCCATCGCCCGATCGGCGTTGGCGCGCAGCAGCATGCCGATGCTGTCCACAGATTCGTCGAGCACGAACGGGTGCGACGTGCGCCTGCGGATCGACAGGCATTCCTCGTAGCTCAGGCACGGCTGCTCGATATAGACATCGACATCCTGCACGGCGCGGACGACGCGCGCGGCCTGATGCGGCAGCCAGCCGGTATTGGCGTCGGCCACCAGCACGTCGCCCGGCGCGAGCGCCGCCGAGACGGCACGGATGCGCGCGATGTCCGTGTCGGCGTCACCGCCCACCTTCAGCTGGAAGCAGCGATAGCCCTCGGCGCGGTACTGCGCGACACGCTCCGCCATGCGCTCCGGCGCGTCCTGCGAAATCGCCCGGTATAGCGCGATCGCCTCGCCATGCCGCCCGCCCAGCAAGGTGCAGACCGGCAGGCCGGCTGCCTGCCCCAGCAAATCCCAGCAGGCGATGTCGATCGCCGATTTGACATAGGGGTGGCCCTTGAGCCGGCTTTCCATCATGTCGCCGAGCGGGCCGATCTGCGTCGGATCGGCGCCGATCAGATGCGGCCCGAGTTCCGCGAGCCCCGCGCGCACGCCGCGGGCATAGGCCGGCAGATAGGCAGGCCCGAGCGGACAGACTTCGCCGTGCCCTGCCAGGCCGGTATTCGTCTCCAGCCGTACCACCGTGCTGTCGAACACCAACACGGACTTGCCGCCCGACCAGTTGTAGCGGCCTTCGCGCAGCGGCAGATCGACCTGATAGGCCAGCACGCGGGTGATCTTCATATGCGGCGGTTCTATTTCGACGTCAGCTGCGCGATGCCGATCTCGTTGAGCTGGATCGGTTGCTGCTTCAGCAGGTTCGTCACATAGGCCTGCGCCAGTTCGTGCTGCTTCTGCTGGCGCAGGGCGCGCACCAGCGCGTCACGCACGTCGGCGAGCGTGGCAGGCCCCGCCGGCTTCGTGCCCAGGAGCCGCACCAGATGCCAGCCGTCGCCCGCGCGCACCGGTTCGGACACGGCGCCCTCGGCGAGCCCCGCCACCGCCTCGCGCACCGCCGGCAGCACCTGGTCCTCGCGCACCCAGCCGAGATCGCCGCCGCCGGTGGCGGAAACCCGATCCTCGGAGATGCGCCGCGCCAGGGCCGCGAAATCGGCGTGGTTGCGGATGATCTGGGTACGAGCATCCTGGAGCTTCTTCTGCGCGGCCTTGTCCGCCGCAGGGGCGGCGCCGGCCGGCACCGCAACATAGATCTGCGCCAGATGGTACTGCCGCGGCACGATCAGCCGCGCCTTGTTTGCGTCGTAGGCGGCCTGCACCTGGGCATCCGACGGAAAACCGGCATCGGGCTGGCTGAGCGAGGCCACGTAGCCATCGGCGATCGACGCCTCGCGCGCGCGGTCTGCACGCCAGATCACTTCGGGTTTCGTGTCCCATTGATGCGAATGCGCCTCGGCCAGCACGCTGAGCTGGAGCAGCCGGTCGCGCACATAGGCGGCGAGCGCGGAGGGGCTCGCCTCGACACGGGCGCGCACTGCCGGATCGACGTTGCGCAGCATCTCGCGCACCTGAGCGGCGGTCACGGTGATGTCGCCGCGCTGGCCGAGCACCGGATCGGCGGCGGCTTGCGGGGCGGGCTGCGCCAGCGCCGGCATTGCCGCCAGCAGCACCGCGGCGAGCAGCCAGGGGCGCACCCTCACGACGAACCGGCCCGGATCGCAGCTCCTGTCATCGTGAGTCCGCACGATTTTCTCCAGCCTGGGGGCGCTCAGGGTGCGATAGAGGCGAAGGGCGGCAAAGGCAAGGGAAGCCGGGAGGGCTCACGCCCGGCGGCGCAGCACCACGAAGTCCTGCAAGGCCGCAATGGCATCGACGATGGCCACCACCTCGAAATACTGCCCCCAACGGTCGGTGATATAGGGGCGAGAGTGCATCGCGGCGCGATAGTATTCGGGATCGCCGATAACGTCGTCGAGCGCCGCGTCGCGTGACAGGTCCAGATAGCCCTGCTCCTGCACGCGGCGGTACAGGTGCGCGGGGAAATCATTATGGGCGAACAGCGTCGGCCCTTGCACCGACAGGAAGGCAAGCCCGCCGGGTCGCATGATGCGTTGCAGCTCCGCCAGCCACAGGAACTGGTCGGCCTCGGTCAGGTGCGTCATCACCGAAAGCCCGGTGACAAGGTCGAACGCACCATCATCGAACACGGTCGGCGGGCGCAGCGGAACGGTTTCGAAGTGGCCTTGCGGATACGCGGCACGACACCAGCCTATATTGTCCGGATCGATATCCGCGCCGGTGACGGTGCAAGCCGTTTCACTCAACAGGTAGCGCGTCACCCGCCCGGCGCCGCAGCCCCAGTCCAGGATGCGCGGGAAGTCCGCCCAGGCGTGGCCCAGCTCCGCCAGGTAGGCTTCCAAATTCTTGAAGATCGTGGCCCCGCCGATGGCGAAGCGCCCGGCATGGGCATCGCCGATCACCCGCTGGATGTTCGCCGACGGCGGCAGTGGATAGCGCTCGAATTCCGGATTCATGAAATGGACCGCCCGCCGCCAGTCCGCGGCGACGTAGTGACCGGTCGGCGAGGCATCGAGCCGCCAGAAGCGCGCGCCCCGCAGCGCATCGAGATGCTGGGTCATCAATGCGCGGACACTGGTGTCCATCCCGCGCACTTCCGCGAACCGCCCGGCAAGCTTCGGATCGGCAATAGGGTAGCGGACCTTGTCGAAGCGCAGACCATTGATGAAAAAGGCCATATTCGCCGTCAGGCCGTCCGGGGCGCCGGCATAGCCCTCGATGCGGATGCAGTCGTCCTCCCAGACGATCTCACCCGGCAGAAGCGGCAGGTGGTACAGGGCGGCGCGCTGCATCTCGCGCGCGGTCCAGCGATCGAGCTGATCCGCGATATCGGGGGCAGCATCGGCTTGCGCCGTCGTCGCGGCGGCGGGAATTGGTGCCGAGGCCAGCGCCTGCGTGCCGGTGGAGCGCACCGATGCCAGTTCTCGAGAGAGCTGATCGAGGTCGTTCGCCTGCCGCTGCTGCTCGGCGCGGAGAGCGTCCGCCGAGGCGTCGAGGCGGCGCAGCGCGCGATACAGCCGGCGGGCTGGCGGGAAATGCACCGCCAGCCGCGACAGGGAAGAATGTGGTGTCATCGACCTCTCCGCTGCATCGTCCGCCATCGCCTCCGCGCGCGGTTCGCCTGCGCCGTGCGGAACGCGCGGTGCCGCGCCTGTCTTCGCAGCCACAGGCTGCCGCCGGGACGCTTCATGAACCCGGGCATCAGCGCCGCCATCTCGGCGGGATGCGCGCGGGCCATGAAGTCGTTGAAGAACACGATCTCCCAGTCGGCATTGCCCTGGAGGAAGGCATGCAAGCAGTAGATTTCGTTCCAGGAGCGGTTCTCCGCCAGCGCCCATTGCTCCGGGTACTCGAACGGATAAAAAATGTCGTGGAAATGCACCAGAACGCCCGGACGCAGCCGGGGCAGGATTTTTGTCAGACGATGCACGACGTCGCTGCCGGTCTTGGCGACTGCGTCGCTTTGATGAACAGCACGTCGCCGGGACCGAGCCGGTCGAATACCGCGAGATCCGCATCCTGGACTGGCGTCTTCCAGATTTCCACCCGACCCGCGTCGTCGGGCCGCAACAGCCCGCTCAATCGATCGTCTGGATATGGGTCGATAAACAGGCAGCGGGTTGCCCAGCGAGCCTGTGCTCGACGATGTCGAGCGTCGCCGCAGAGAAAACCCGGAGCCGACCTCGATCAAGTTGGCCGGCCGATGCGCGAGTAGTGTGCAGCCTAGAACGATCGCATCGCCGAAGCTGAAGAAGCTGTTGTCGTAACGGTATCGCAGGCCGGCCTGCCCGTTTTGGCCGAACGGCAGGCTGGGGTAGTGCTCGGCCATCC
>CAWISK010000010.1:597500-609279 GCA_963838805.1 uncultured Pseudomonadota bacterium | reverse complement strand
CCGAAGGCCCGGGAGCGGTGGTCGCCTCGCTGTCCGGCGGCAACCGGCAGAAAGTAGTGCTGGGCAAGTCGCTGGCCCTGGATCCGAGGGTGCTGATGCTGGATGAGCCGACCCACGGCATCGATGTCGGCGCCAAGGCACAGGTTCACGGATGGTCGCCGACCTGGCGCGCGCGGCATGGCGTGCTGCTGATCTCCTCGGATCTGCCGGAAGTGCTGGGGCTTGGCGACCGGGTGTTGGTGGTCACGGCGGGGCTCACGGGCGCAATTGTACCGCGCCTAGGCCATGCGGAGGCGGTGATGCCGGCGGCGACGCGCAAGGCAGCAGCGTGAAAGCCGGCCGCCTGACACTCGCCTTGCAGAACGGGCGCTGGGCGTCGCCGCGTTCCTGGCCCTGCTCACACTGGCTTCTCGCTCACCTCGCCCAATTTCGCAGCCGTGTCAACGCGAACACGATCGCTTTGAACGCAGCGATCCTGGTCGTCGTCGCCTGCGCCGAAGCGATCGTCGTGATCACCCGGAACTACGACCTGTCGGTCGGCTCGACCGTGGCGCTCGCCGCCTATGTCGGGCTCGACATCGTCGCGTCTTCTCCGGAGGCCGGGCCGGTCTTGGCGCTCGCGCCGGTCGTGCATCGGCGCGCTTTGCGGCGTCGTGAACGGCGCGCTCGTGGCCTACGGGCGGTTGCCATCCGTCATCGCGACGCTTGGGCACGATGTCGATCTTCCGCGGCCTCGCCTTCCTCTATGCCAACGGCGGGCAGATCAACGGCAAGGACCTGCCGCCCTGGGTGGCGGGGATCGCGGCGGCCATGTAGTCGGGCGTCTCGATCCTGGTGGTGCTGCGCATCGGCCTCGCCGTGCTCGCGGCACTCGTGCTCTGCGCAACCTGCGGATCGGGCGGGAGATCTATGCCATCGGCTCCAACCCGGAGGCGGCGCCGTTCTATGGCCTGCGCGCGCGCGCGTCGTCTTCCGCGCCTATCTGGCCTGGGCTGCTGACGGGGCTTGCCGCTTCCTGTTGGCGGCCCGGGCGAGCTGGATCGTGCCCTATCTGGCGCAGGGCCTCGAACTGACGGCGCTTGCGGCCGTGGTCATCGGCGGCGTCAGCGTGCTGGGCGGCTCGGGCACCGTGGTCGGTGCCGCACTCGGCGCCGTCACGCTCGCAACCCTCGACAACGGGCTGGTGCTGCTGGGAGCCTCCGAGTTCGTGCGGGAGTTCATCCAGGGTGCCGACATCGTGCTGGCGGTAGTGATCGACGCGATGTTGCAGCGCCGGATGCGATGAGCTGCTGCGCAAGCTGCGCAGCCGGGTCGCGCCTGATGACAGTCTGCCGCGCCTGGCGCTGGGAACCGACGCTGCTGCTGCTGATCCTGGCCGCCGCGGGCTGGGCCAGCCTGGCTCTCGCCATTCTATCTCGACCCCGACCAGATCCCCTACTCGCTGCAGCAGTCGATGGCGGTCGTCGGGCTGCTCGCGCTCGGCCTGATGACGGTGTCGTGGTGCGGCGAGATCGACATCTCGCTGCCGGCGATCCTGGCACTCGGCAATATCCTGCTCGCCGCGCGTCAGAGAGCGGCGTGCCGCTCTGGCTCGCCCTTCCGCTCGTGCGTCCTGGCTGGCGCGCTCGCCGGGCTTGTGAATGGTGTGCTGGTGGTCGCCTTCGGCCTGCCGTCACTCGCGGTGACGCTCGGCGCGATCGGCGCCTACCGGGCGCTGGCGCTGCTGCTCGGCGGCCAGGAAGGCTATGCCGATTTCCCGGACAGCTATATCTGGCTCGGTTCGGCGATGCTGGGCTGTGCTGCCGCTGTCGCTGCTGCTGCTGGCCGTGGCGCTGCTGGCGTCGCCTTCGTGATGCATGTCACGGTGTTCGGGAGGCAGCTCTACATGGTGGGCTCGAACGCGCGTCGCGATGACGTTCTCGGGCGTACGGGTCGGCGCGTCAAGGTGGCCGCCTTCGCCATCGCCGGCGCCATCTCCGGGCTCGCCGCATTCGTCTATATCGGCCAGTTCCAGTCGGCGCGGGCCGACAACGCCAGCGACATGCTGCTGTTCGTGGTGACGGCCGTGGTGCTCGGCGGCGTCGACATTTTTGGCGGCCGCGGCAATGTCGCCGGCGTCGCTGCTGTCGCTGCTGCTGCTGGGCACGCTGAAGAACGGCATGGGCCTGGCGAACCTGCCGGGCCGGTGCAGACGCTGGTGATCGGCACGCTGCTGATGGTCAGCATCGCCATCCCGCAGTGCCCCGCCTGTGGCGGCGCTGGCCCCGTGCAATGTCCTGCCAGGTTCCGTCGTCACGCCCTGCAGGCGGAGCCATACGACAGCGGGGCGCGGGAGGAGTTGCGATGACGATCGGGATTCGGGGACTGTGGCGAGGCGGGCAGCATCACACGCCGGCGCATGGCTGCGGCTGGCGCTGGCCACCGGATTGTCGCTGCCGGCAGCGGCGGCATTGCTGGAGTGTCCGGTGTCGCGATAGCGCAGCAGAAGCTGCGCGTCTTCAACGTGCCGAAATTCACCGGCTTTATCTTCTTCGAGCTGGCGCGCGGGCGGGCAGCAGGCCTGCAAGGAACTTGGCGCGCAGCAGACCTATGTCGGCACCACGACCGCCGACGTCGAAGGCCAGGTCCAGGTGATGCAGAACATCCTGCCGCAGCATCCCGATGGCATCGTCACGGCGGCGCTCGACATCAACGCGCCGGTGCCGACGCTGAGCCAGGCGCGCAGCCGCGGAACCGTGGTGGTGACCTTCGACGCCGACGTGGCACCACCCGGACGCGATCTGTTCGTCAACATGGCGCCGTTCGATATCCAGGCGAAGGCCATGCTGGAATGTGCGCTGGCGAATGCGCCGGAGGGCGGCAAGTCGATCTGGATCGCGCCAACGCCGACCGTCGCCAATTTCATCTCGCAGAAGAAGGCGCTCGACCAGCAGATCGCCAGCAATCCGACGCTACAAGTCGATCCAGTTCATGGACACGCTCTATGCCAATGACGATCCCGACAAGAGCTACGCGGTCGGCACCTCGGCGATCCAGGCGCATCCGGATCTCAAGCTGTTCATCAGCGGCTCCGGCATCTCGCGTTCCGGCGATCAACAAGGCGATCCAGGATACCGGCCATTCGGGCCGGGTCTTCGCCACGGGCTTCGCGCTGCCGAGCACGATGAAGACCTATCTCGACAACGGCACCTGCAAGCAGTTCGCGCTGTGGAGCCCGTACAATTCGGCTATATCGCGACCTACATGGCCATCCTGATCAAGAGCGGCAAGGTGAAGCCGGTGGGCGGGACCGAAGTGGACGTGCCGACGATCGGCAAGCGCACGATCGAGCCGTCGCCGACGACGGTCAATCTGAGCGCCATGCTGTTCTTCACCAAGGACCACCCGGATTTCGACAACGCGATACCGGCCCAGCTCTGAGGCGGCGACACTGCGCGGGCAGGGGTCTCGCGGCCCCTCGCCTCTGCCATCCATCTCACGCTAGGATCGACCGACATGGACCCGCTTGCACGACGACGGCTGGGGCGCAGCCCGCTCGAAGTGACGGTGCTGGGGCTGGGCGGCGCGCCGCTCGGCGATTTCTACGCGCGACTGCCCGAACCGCAGGCGGATGCGACGCTGGCGGCGGCGCTCCATGGCGGCGTGCGGCTGTTCGATACCTCGCCGCTCTATGGCCAGGGTCTTTCGGAACATCGCTTCGGCCGGGCACTGCGCGGCCGCGCGCATGATTTCGTGCTGTCCACGAAGGTCGGCCGCTATCTGGAACCCGAAGCGCCGGAGCGGGTCGATCATTCCTGGTTTCAGGGCGGGCTCAACATGCGCCCTGTGCTGGACTACTCCTATGATGGCACGCGCCGCGCGGTCGACCAGAGCTTCCAGCGCCTCGGGCTCGAACGCATCGACGTGCTGCTGATCCACGACGTGGACATTTGGACGCACGGCTCGCCCGAGGCGTACGAGCGGCGGTTCCGCGAGGCGATGGGGGGCGCCTATCGCGCGATCCACGAGTTGCGGGCGCAACGCATGATCTCGGCCATCGGTATCGGCGTGAACGAGGTGGAACCCTGCCTGCGTTTTGCCCGGGAGGGCGACTTCGATTGCATGATGCTGGCCGGCCGCTACACCCTGCTGGAACAAGCGGCCATGGAGGCACTGCTGCCGGAGGCGGAGCGGCGCGGCATCGGCCTGCTGATCGCCGGGCCGTACAACTCCGGCATCCTGGCCAGCGGGACGGTTGCGGGTGCGAAATACAATTATCGCAATGCCCCGCCGGAGATGCTGGCGCGCGTGCGCCGGATCGAAGCCGTGTGCGGCCGTCACGGCGTGGAGTTGCCGGCGGCGGCGCTGCAATTCCCGCTGGGTCACCCCGCCGTAAGTGCGGTGGTGCCGGGAGCGGTAACGCCGGAGGAGATCCGGCGCAACCTGGCACTGATGGCGGCCCCGGTCCCAGCCGCCTTGTGGGCGGAGCTCAAGCACGAGCATCTGTTGCCGGCGGACGCGCCGGTGCCGGGTTGAGCGATGCCGCCACGCTGGCAGCGTCGCGGCCACAGCGTCCAGGCAATGCGCAACATGGCGCGAGCGGCACTGCCGCGCATGGTGTTCGACTTCGCTGATGGCGGTGCGGAGGACGAGCGCACGCTCATGCGCAACGAGGCGGCGTTCGCCAATATCGCGCTGCTGCCCCGACCGTTGAACGGTGCCCCCGCGCGCGACCTGTCGGTGGAATTGTTCGGACGACGCCTTGCGCTGCCGGTGATTGTCGGCCCCACGGGCCTGTCCGGATTGTTCTGGCCGGATGGCGAACGCGAGGCGGCGCGCGCGGCGAGCGCCGCCGGCACCGCCTATTGCCTCAGCCACGGCTCGGTCTGCACGCTGGAGCAGGTGGCGGAGACGGGGGCTGCACCGCGCTGGATGCAGGTGTTCATCTATCGCGATCGCGGCTTTACCCGCGAACTGACCGCGCGCGCGGCGCAGGCCGGCTATGATGCGCTGGTGCTGACCGTCGACAACCAGCATCTCGGAAACCGCGAGCGCGATATCCGCAACGGTTTCGCCATCCCGCCGCGCCTCGCCGTGCGCGAGGCGGCGGGCATGGCGCTACGGCTGCCCTGGCTGTGGCGCATGCGCCGCGAGCTGCCCAAAATCGGTTTCGGCAATTACGTACGGCCGGGCGAGGCCGCCGATCTACGCAGCCTGGCGGGGCGGATGGCATCCTTGCTCGATCTGGGCATCTCGTGGGCCGACATCGATGCGCTGCGCGCCGACTGGAAAGGGCCGCTCATCATCAAGGGTCTCTTGCATCCCGCCGATGCCCTGGACGCGGTGGCCTGCGGCGTGGACGCGGTCATCGTCTCCAATCACGGCGGCCGCCAGCTTGACGGTGCGCCGGCCACCATCGAGGCGCTGCCGGCAATGGCCGAGGCGGTGGCCGGGCGCATCCCGCTGCTTTTGGATGGCGGAGTCCGACGCGGCGCGGACGTCGTGCGCGCATTAGCGCTGGGCGCCCGCGCCTGCCTGATCGGCCGCCCGGCGCTGTGGGGACTGGCCGTGGCAGGCGGCGCGGGTGTCGCGCACGTGCTGGACATCTATTGCCGCGAGATCGACCGGGTGCTCGGGCTCTGTGGCGTGGCGCGCGCGGAGGATGTGAGTTCCGACCTCATCGCGGCTCGTCGCAACTCGGTTGGCACCTTCGACACGCCGATGATCTCCACCGCCCGCGTTCAGCCGGGCCGGCGGCCTGGTCCCGTCCGCGCCTAAAGCGTAACCGGACCGACTAGAGTCGCGGGGGATTCCGGCGCGCGGCCAGCAGCGCATGCCGAAACTGTCAATCGGCACGGAAAAGGGACCCCCTATTGGCGTCCAAAAGGGACCTCTTTCGGCGGGACGTTGCTGCTTGTGCCGGTAGTCCATAGCGGGAGGTCCCCGTGGACCCACCGGTGCAAGCCACCCGGGTGGAGCCTTGTCAGAGGATTGTCAGTCGCGTCGAATCCACGCGGCGGTTCAATTGCCTGGAGCTCGGCAAGGTCCAGATCACAGATCGCCTGCAACGCGTCGGGAACCCAGCTGGTGCGGAGCGGTTCAGGCGCGGTTTTTGAACCGCCAGCTCTCGTTGCCGGTCTCGACGATGTCGCAGTGATGGGTCAGGCGATCGAGCAGTGCCGTCGTCATCTTGGCGTCGCCGAACACGCTCGGCCACTCGCCAAAAGCCAGGTTCGTCGTCACGATCACAGACGTCTGCTCGTAGAGGCGGCTGATCAGGTGGAACAGCAGCTGGCCGCCGGACTGCGCGAACGGCAGGTAGCCGAGCTCGTCGAGCACGATGAAGTCCATCTTGCAGAGATACTCAGCCATTCGGCCCTGGCGACCAGAGCGCCCCTCCGCCTCGAGCTTGTTGACCAGCTCGACGACGTTGAAGAACCGGCCACGCCTGCCGTCGCGGATCAAGGCGCGAGCCAGCGCGATCGCCAGGTGCGTCTTCCCGGTGCCTGTCCCGCCGACCAGCACGACATTGCGCTGGTGCGCCAGGAAGTTGCCGCTCGCCAAGTCATGCACCAAGGTCTGGTCGATCGGCGTATCGCCGAACTGGAAGTCGCCCACGTCCTTGGCCAGCGGCAGTTTGGCGATTGTGATCTGGTAGCGGATCGATCGGGCCTGCTTCTCGCTGATCTCGGCCGTCAGCAGGTCGCCCACGATGCGCTGCGGCTCGTGCTGGCGCTTGACCGCCGTGGTGATGATCTCGTCGAACGCCGCCTTCATGCCGTAGAGCTTCAGATTGCTCATGGCGGTCAGGATTTCGGAACGCTCCATCACACGGCCCTCCTGAGGCTGTCGTAGCGGGTGCAACCGACCACAGGCGCATGGCGCAGCCGCAGCGCGTCCGGCGTCATGATCGTGGCCACAGGTGCAGGGTCGCGCTTGCGCGCCAGGATGTTGATGACGGCGTCCGACCAATGGACGCCCTCGCGCAGCGCCTCCTGGCAGGCCGCCTCGACAGCAGGCAGCGGAGCGTGTGCCCGCGCCCGCGGGTATGATCCGCCTTGCGGAAACGCCATCCCGACCGTCCGGTAGTGTGCCTCGCCCGCAAGGATGATCCGGCGGCCGTGGGCCTCATCCCGGTCGCATCGTTCGGGTCACTTCGGCAATTGCGCGGTCAGCCGGCGCCCGCCTTCCGGAAGAAGGTTGTCGAAAAACGTCCACGCCTCGGCATGGGGGCCACGCGCATCGGCGGCGCGGAGAAGAGCGGCACAGCGTCGCGTCGCGCGAGATAGGCGGGATCGTAAGAGAAGGTCAGTGGAAAACCGGAGCCGACCAAGCCTGGCACCCATCCAGCCAAACCGCCAGCAGATTTGGGTTGGAGTGCTGATCCGTTAACCCAGCCCCCGACGCCGGGCCGTCGGGGCACACCATGCAGGCGCCGCTCCTGGGGCTCTGCGCCCGACAGCTCAAGGCCAGCCCGCGACGCCATGGCCTTTTGAACTGGAATAGCGCCAATGGTCGAAACTGATCTGATGGACCTGCCCATAATCAGCAGGAGACCCGGAGTGAAGTTAACTGTCGGTGGTTGCGGGGCCAGGATTTGAACCTGGGACCTTCAGGTTATGAGCCTGACGAGCTACCGGGCTGCTCCACCCCGCGTGGGTGAGTGGGATGTGTGGGTTGGAGGACCTGGCGGCGACCGACTTTCCCGCGTCTTGAGACGCAGTATCATGGGCGCTGGGGGTTTTCACGGCCGAGTTCGGGATGGGATCGGGTGGTCTCTCCCCGCCATGGCCACCAGGTCGTCCAGCCAACACATCGTTTGTCTTGCTGTGTGGACGGAGGTTCTGGTGTGCGTTGTGCGATCTTCGCGCTTGCCTGCTCGCGCCTGCCTGCTGATCGCTGGCGATGGCTGCTGTGCAGGATGGGGGCTGTCTTGCTTCTGCTGCCTGTCTGACGACTGACGGCTGAATGCTGACAGCTGGTCTCGAGCCTGTCGGGCGATTAGGACCGGTTGGCTTCACGCATTGCTGCGCGTCCACCTCCGGCCTATCGACGTGATGGTCTATCACGGCCCTTTCGGGGCGAACCCCTGGGAGACCTGGTTTCGAGGAGGGTTTCCCGCTTAGATGCTTTCAGCGGTTATCCCGTCCGCACTTGGCTACCCGGCGGTGCCGCTGGCGCGACAACCGGTGCACCAGAGGTGCGTCCACCCCGGTCCTCTCGTCCTAGGGGCAGCGCCTCTCAAGTCTCCTTCACCCACGGCAGATAGGGACCGAACTGTCTCACGACGTTCTAAACCCAGCTCACGTACCACTTTAATCGGCGAACAGCCGAACCCTTGGGACCTGCTCCAGCCCCAGGATGTGATGAGCCGACATCGAGGTGCCAAACCTCCCCGTCGATGTGGACTCTTGGGGGAGATCAGCCTGTTATCCCTAGAGTACCTTTTATCCGTTGAGCGATGGCCCTTCCACGCGGGACCACCGGATCACTATGGCCGACTTTCGTCTCTGCTCGACCTGTCGGTCTCGCAGTCAGGCGGGCTTTTGCCATTGCACTCAGCAGCCGATGTCCGACCGGCCTGAGCCCACCATCGCGCGCCTCCGTTACAGTTTGGGAGGCGACCGCCCCAGTCAAACTGCCCACCATGCAGGGTCCCGGACCGGGATGACCGGCCGCGGTTAGACATCAGAAGAGCTCAGGGCGGTATTTCAAGGGTGGCTCCACACAAGCTAGCGCCCATGCTTCAAAGCCTCCCGCCTATCCTACACAGCTCTCCCCTGATGCCACTGCAAAGCTGCAGTAAAGGTTCATAGGGTCTTTCCGTCTGACCGCGGGTACCCCGCATCTTCACGGGGAATTCAATTTCGCTGAGCCGATGCCGGAGACAGTGGGGAAGTCGTTACGCCATTCGTGCAGGTCGGAACTTACCCGACAAGGAATTTCGCTACCTTAGGACCGTTATAGTTACGGCCGCCGTTTACCGGGGCTTCAATTCAGTGCTTGCACACCTCCTCTTAACCTTCCGGCACCGGGCAGGCGTCAGGCCGTATACGTCGTCTCTCGACTTCGCACAGCCCTGTGTTTTTACTAAACAGTCGCTACCCCCTGGTCTGTGCCACCCGCACCTGGTTGCCCAGATACGGGTCCCGCTTATCCCGAAGTTACGCGGGCAATTTGCCTAGTTCCTTCGACATCGTTCTCTCAAGCGCCTTGGTATGCTCTACCAGTCCACCTGTGTCGGTTTCGGGTACGGTCTCTACGCCGGGGCTGTTTCCTGGAACCGCGCCGCAGCCCCCCCAATCCGATAAGGGGAGACACGCCTTGCGGTCCGTCACGCCCGGCAGGCCCAGGACTATTCACCTGGTTCCCATCGACTACGGCTTTCGCCCTCGCCTTAGGGGCCGGCTCACCCTGCGCGGATTAACCTTGCGCAGGAACCCTTGGACTTTCGGCGACAGAGTTTCTCGCTCTGTTTGTCGCTACTCATGTCAGCATTCGCACTTCCGATACCTCCAGAGAGGATCACCCCTCTCCTTCGCAGGCCTACGGAACGCTCCGCTACCGAACAGTGACCAGTGACCAGTGACCAGTGATCAGGAGACTTCGGATTGACGTGCAATCAGTCCTTGCAGCATCCGCGCCGCCTCGGCAAAGCCGGCGCGCCACCGCTCCGTGGTGGGCGCATCGGCATAACCCAGGTCGCATCGGCGTAGCGGCACCACAACCGCGCCTCGTCCGCCGAGCCGACCGCCATCACCAGATAGCGGCTGAACTCGCCGCGCGAGTTGCGCAGCCGGCCACCACCCTCCACCAGGAGGGCACATACGGATTTCGACGCCCGCCGCACCTGATCCGCGACGCCGCCATACTGCTCCACTCTCGGCCACGACAGGCTCGCCCGATGCACATCGAGCGAGAGATCGTAGGCCAGCCGAAAGACCTTGAGTTCCTCAACGTCCATCGGCCGCACACATCCTCGTTCCTGATCACTGGACACTGGTCCCTGATCACTGAACCCGCAGCTTCGGTACGTGGCTTGAGCCCCGTTACATCTTCGGCGCAGGATTTCTTGATTAGACCAGTGAGCTATTACGCTTTCTTTAAAGGATGGCTGCTTCTAAGCCAACCTCCTGGTTGTTTTGGAATTCCCACATCCTTTCCCACTTAGCCACGATTTGGGGACCTTAGCTGGCGGTCTGGGCTGTTTCCCTCTCGACGACGGACCTTAGCACCCGCCGTCTGTCTGCCACGCTATACTCCAGGGTATTCGGAGTTTGGTTAGGTTTGGTAAGTCTTTGGGACCCCCGAGCCCATCCAGTGCTCTACCCCCCTGGGTAAACACATGACGATCTACCTCAATAGATTTCGCGGAGAACCAGCTATCTCCGAGTTTGATTGGCCTTTCACCCCTAGCCACAGCTCATCCCCGACTTTTTCAACAGGCGTGGGTCCGGCCCTCCAGTGGGTGTTACCCCACCTTCAGCCTGGCCATGGCTAGATCACTCGGTTTCGGGTCTTCTGCCGGCAACTGAACGCCCTGTTCAAACTCGCTTTCGCTGCGCCTACACCTAACGGCTTAAGCTCGCTGCCAACAGAAACTCGCTGACCCATTATACAAAAGGTACGCCGTCACCCCACAGCCGCTTGCACGGCCGAAGGCTCCGACTGCTTGTAGGCATCCGGTTTCAGGTCTCTTTCACTCCCCTCGTCGGGGTGCTTTTCACCTTTCCCTCACGGTACTTGTTCGCTATCGGTCACCAGGGAGTATTTAGGCTTGGAGGGTGGTCCCCCCATGTTCAGACAGGATTTCACGTGTCCCGCCCTACTCAAGGACCACACGAGACCTACGCATACGGGGCTATCACCCGCTCCGGCCGGCCTTTCCAGACCGTTCTGCTTCCTCTCGTGCGGCCACTGGCCTGTTCCACTTTCGCTCGCCACTACTCGCGGAATCTCTGTTGATGTCTGTTCCTCCGGGTACTGAGATGTTTCAGTTCCCCGGGTTCGCCCCATCAGCCTATGGATTCAGCTGACAGTACCCCAAAGGGGTGGGTTGCCCCATTCGGACATCCACGGATCAACGCCTGCTCGCGGCTCCCCATGGCTTTTCGCAGCGTGCCACGTCCTTCATCGCCTCCTGGTGCCAAGGCATCCACCGAATGCCCTTCTTACGCTCGAGATCTTCCCACCATGCACAGGAACCATCGTCAGCCTCCGGCTGACAGCTCTCAGCCGTCAGCTTTCAGTCGTCAGATAAAACCCGTTCATGGCAAGCTTGAACTCAGCACAACACACGTGGCCTCCCATCGGCATCACAACCGATAGAAGAACCACAACGCCCCTGAACACCGGTGTTCACACACCAGCCGCCGATCGCTAGACGGTCAGGCCACCCTCCCAAGACCCCATCGAACTCGTTCGATGGGAACCCGAACGGACAACCCTCCCGCCGGTCAGAACGCGATCACCGACCCTCCCGCTCGCGCGGAAAAACCGGCCCGGCACCCGGCCACGGTTGGCCAGACACCAAAGCAGCGCGCCCAGGGACGCACCAGAACCTGATTCACACTGACAAAGACCATGGACCCGACCCCCACACACGAGACCCGGATCCCATCCACGACACCATGCCGACACCCTCCCCACCGGGAGCAGCCGCCAGCACGGCGCCGAACCTCTTCTCTTCTCCATGATAGAGCCGCCAAAGCCCGCGCCAGCCAAAGCCAGTCCAGACCAAAACCAGTCCAGGCTGGTGGAGGCAAACGGGATCGAACCGATGACCTCCTGCTTGCAAAGC
>CAWISK010000010.1:0-595000 GCA_963838805.1 uncultured Pseudomonadota bacterium | reverse complement strand
GCCAACGGATTCTGCAGGCTGCGCTGGATGACCCGCTTCAGCGGACGCGCGCCATACACCGGATCGTAGCCCTCCGCCGCCAGCCAGTCGCGCGCGGCACCGTCCAGCTCCAGCGTGATGTGGCGGTCGCTCAGCAACTGGCGCAGGCGTGCCAGCTGCACATCGACGATGGCCGCCATGTCCGCCCGTTGCAGCCGGCGGAACAGCACGATCTCGTCCAGCCGGTTCAGGAACTCGGGCCGGAAATGCGCCCGCACCGCGTCCATCACCCGGCCATAGGCGAGCGCCATGTCCTGCCCGTCGGGTTGCGCGGCCAGCACGTCGCTGCCCAAATTGCTGGTCAGCACGATGATGGTGTTGCGGAAATCCACCGTCCGCCCCTGCCCGTCGGTCAGCCGTCCGTCGTCCAGCACTTGCAGCAGGATGTTGAAGACGTCCTCGTGCGCCTTCTCCACCTCGTCGAACAGGATCACCTGATACGGCCGGCGCCGCACCGCCTCCGTCAGCACGCCGCCCTCGTCATAGCCGACATAGCCGGGAGGTGCGCCGATCAGCCGGCTGACGGCGTGTTTCTCCATGAATTCGCTCATGTCGATGCGCACCATCGCCCGCTCGTCATCGAACAGGAACGCGGCCAGCGCCTTCGCGAGCTCGGTCTTGCCGACGCCCGTCGGGCCCAGGAACAGGAAGCTGCCGATCGGCCGGTTCGGATCCTGCAACCCCGCGCGGGCGCGGCGCACGGCGTTGGACACCGCCACCAGCGCATCCTCCTGGCCGATCACGCGCTTGCGGAGTTCGTCCTCCATGCGCAGCAGCTTGGCGCGCTCCCCCTCCAGCATCTTGTCCACTGGCACGCCGGTCCAGCGCGACACCACCGCTGCGATCTGCTCCTCGGTCACCGCCTCGTTGACCAGCTTGCCGCCTTCGCTGGCTGCTGCCTGCTGGCGCTCCAGATCGGGGATCACGCCGTACAGCAGCTCCGAAGCCCGCCCGAGATCGCCGCGCCGCTGCGCCACCTCGACCTCGCTGCGCGCCTGGTCCAGACGTTCCTTCAGCTTCTGCGTGTCGGTCAGCCGCTCCTTCTCGGCGCGCCAGGCGGCGGTCAGGCCGTTGCTGCGCTCCTCCAACTGGCCCAGCTCTTCCGACAGCTTCGCCAGCCGATCGCGGCTCGCCTTGTCGCTCTCCTTCTTCAGCGCCTCGCGCTCGATCTTGAGCTGCATCACGCGCCGGTCCAGCTCGTCCAGCTCCTCGGGCTTGCTGTCCACCTGCATGCGCAGCCGGCTCGACGCCTCGTCCATCAGGTCGATCGCCTTGTCGGGCAGGAAGCGGTCGCTGATGTAGCGGTTGGAGAGCGTGGCCGCCGCCACCAGCGCGCTGTCGGTGATGCGCACGCCGTGATGCAGCTCGTATTTCTCCTTGATGCCGCGCAGGATGCTGATCGTGTCGGCGACCGACGGCTCGCCCACGAATACCGGCTGAAAGCGCCGCGCCAGGGCCGCGTCCTTCTCGACGTGCTTGCGGTACTCGTCGAGCGTCGTCGCACCGATGCAATGCAAGGTGCCGCGCGCCAGTTCCGGTTTCAGCAGGTTCGATGCATCCATCGCCCCATCGGCGCGGCCGGCGCCGACCAGCGTGTGCATCTCGTCGATGAACAGGATGACCTCGCCGGCGGCGTTCTCGATCTCCGCCAGCACCGCCTTCAGCCGTTCCTCGAACTCGCCGCGATATTTGGCGCCGGCGACGAGGGCGCCCATGTCGAGCGCCAGCAGCTTCTTGCCCTTCAGCGCCTCGGGCACGTCGCCGTTGACGATGCGCAGCGCAAGACCCTCGACGATCGCCGTCTTGCCGACGCCGGGCTCGCCGATCAGCACCGGGTTGTTCTTGGTGCGCCGCGCCAGCACCTGGATGGTGCGGCGGATCTCCTCGTCGCGGCCGATCACCGGATCGAGTTTTCCGTCCCGCGCGACCGCCGTCACGTCGCGCGCGTATTTCTTCAGCGCATCGAAATTGGCCTCGGCGGAGGGGCTGGTGACGCGGCGGCCCTTGCGGATTTCGGTGATCGCCCGCTCCAGTGCGTGCGGCGTCGCTTTCGCGTCGCGCAGCGCGCGCGCGGCCGGCCCGTCCCCGGCGGCGATCGCCGCCAGCAGCCGGTCCTGCGCCACGTAGTCGTCGCCCGCTTTCTGTGCCGCTTGCTGCGCGGCATCCAGCAGGCGCACCAGCCCGGGCGTCGCCTGCGGCTGGGAGGCGCCGCTGCCCTGCACGCGCGGCAGCTTGGCCAGTTCCGCCTCGACCGCGGCACGCACCGCCCGGTCGTCGCCGCCCGCCGTGCGGATCAGGCCGGCGGCGGCCCCCTCCTCATCGTCCAGCAGCGCCTTCAGCAGGTGCTCGGGCGTCAGCTGCGGGTTGAACTCGCGGATCGCGATGGTCTGCGCCGCTTGCAGGAAGCCTTGGGCGCGTTCGGTGAATTTCTCGATGTCCATGTCCTGTGTCCCTGTGCTCAGGCGACCAGGCGGCAACCGCCCCAGGATGGCAGCGGGCCGCCCGCTATGCGCAGGAAATGGGCGGACCCGCCGGGCTGCTCAAGAGGCCGGCCGCTACCTCATGAACAGCCAGATCAGAATCAGTACGGGGATGGGAATCCCGAGAAGCCACAACAGGATGTATCGCATGGTTCGCCCCGCCATTATGTGCGGGGCGTAACGCTTCCTCTCGGCGGGGGGTTCCGGCCGGCTCAGGCAGCCGGTCGCAGCCTCGCCCGCAGCTTGCCGATCCGGGCTACCCCGGCCAGGCGGCGATCGAGGAAGGCCAGCGTGTCGGTGGCACCCTCGCTGTGGTCGCGCAGCCAGAACAGCAAGCGTCGCCGAATAGACCCCGGCCAGGATTGCCCGCTTGCTGTACCAGCTCATGTCGGCCGAGCGGTCGCCGGCCGCGTACCAGATCGCGTTGACGGTGCGCGCCGTGATCCGTGCCGCGAGCCGGGCGTGGCGCGGCAGGGCCAGAATGGCCAGCGCCCGACGGATCGCCTCTCGGGCGGGTTCGTTCTGGCGCAGACGCAGGGCGACGAGGGCGCGCACCCGCTGCGACAGGCGCAGCGCCGCGATCCCCTCGGCCGCGGCCGCTTCCTCCATGCGCCGGTCGGCGAGGTCGCAGAACGCCTCGATCATGTCGGGCGCCCCGCCCGGGAACAGCAGCTCGGCATCGCGCGGATCGTGCGCCGCTATCCTGGAGGGCGCGGCGCAGTGCCTCCAGGCGTCCAGCCCTGCTCGGGCACGCGCGGCAGCAGCGCGTCGAGTGCCGCGTCGCGCTCGGGCGAGCGTTCCGGGGCGCCGCACCAGCCGGTATTGCTCACGTTCGTTCTCCTCCGCGTCCGCCTGGACTATCTGGCCAATGTGGCCCGGCCCGGGCGGGCCGCTAGGGTCAGGTGCCAATGAGCGCCGCCCTGAATCAGCCGATGACAATCGAGGATTCCTCGCCTGGGAGGAACGCCAGCCGATCCGCCATGAGTTCGATGGGGTGCGGGCTGCGCGATGGCGGCCGGGTCCCCCGTCATGTTTCTGTATCGCAACTTAATGGACACAGCCGGGCGGCGATTGCCTAGGCCCGATTGAGCGGGCGGCGTGTGAGAGGAACGAGTGGTCTGACGCGAGGTGCAGCGCGCGGGCTGGAAGGCGCGCGGAGCGGGCTTTGTCGCTTGCCGCGGGCGGGGCGACGGGGCGCGCTCTGCACCGCCGGCGGCGGGCGTAGCGCCTGTGGCACCTTGTCGGTCCGCAGCATTCGCCAGAGCGGGCGGAGCAGGCGCCGCAGTTGCGGGGCCGCTTCGATCATCTCCGCCATCTCCGGCTCCGCCAGCAACAGGTCCAGATACTCCCCATAGACGGCACAATCCGGGATGCGGCGCACCAGCCAGCCCGATTGTCGGGGCAAAAGATCGCGCGGCGACGGGGGCGCGGATGCCGGGCGGTTTGGGGCTTTCGGGGGCGTTCGCAGTGTACCGGCGCCATAGCGGTCGGCGATGGCGGCGAAGCGGGACAGGGTCCGGCTGAGACGGTTCCACAGCACGAGAAGCAGCGCCGCCACCGCCCGATCCCGGGCGGCGCGGAATGCCACGTCCCGGCGCAGGCCGGCGAGGATCAGGCCGAGGCGCTGGGACAGGCTGGGCGCGGCGGAGGTGGCAGCGGCGGACACGAACGAAACAAGAACATAACGCGCGGTGTTTGTCAAGGAAAATTTTCCGTGTGATACTAACGGTCTTCGCGAGTAAACTCGTCCGACCCGCAAGAGATTGTCGTCATGGCCGGGCTTGACCCGGCCATCCAGCGCCATCGGCGAGATTTTCGTGGTGGGACTGGATTGCCGGGTCAAGCCCAGCAATGACGGTATCGAGGCGGCAACGGTCATTGAACTCGACCGCTGGTATGAGGCGGGATCAGTGGCGGCGCGTTCCATCATCTTCGGTGCCGGGCGGAGTGGCGGCGGATTGCGCTGCGCTGATCCGCCCTTGTAGTAGCGACTAAGGCTATCTTCGCGGCGTTCCGAAAGGAACGCCTGGCGTTGGATCGGACCGCCCTGAGCCGGTGCGGACTGTAGCGTAGCTGGATCACGCCAGCGCCTTCCTCCGACCCGGATGGTTGCCAGAACGCTCGGTTCGTCTCAACAAGGCAGGGTCGAAGAAGATGCCGCAGCATAGCACAGTCGCCGCCGGAATCGACGTCGCCAAAGCCACACTCGATCTGGCGGTTCATGGCCAAGCCACCCGCCTGACCACCACCAACGACGAAGCCGGCTGGCGGCAGCTCGCCGGCGCGCTGCGCGACGCCGACGTTGGCCGCTTCGGCCTGGAAGCCACCGGCAGCTATGAACGTGGCATCGCCGGCCATCTGCGCCACGCCGGTTTCCAGGTGCGGGTGCTCCAGCCTTTGCAGACCAAAACCTTCGCCCATCTGCATCTGCGCCGCGCCAAGAGTAACACGATCGACGCCGCCCTGATTGCCGCCTGTACCGCCACACTCGACGCACCATCCGAAGCACCGGATGCGCGTCTCGATCTCTGCGCCGATCTGCTCACCTTCGCCGAGCAGATCGAGGACGACATCGCGCGCTGCCAGGCCCGGCTGGAGCACATCCGCCATGCCCGCCTGCGGCGGATCGTCAGCCAAGACATCGCCGGCCTGCGCGTGCGCCTGGCTGCCGAGCTCGCGCGTATCGCCGCCGCGCTACGTCAGTTCGACGACCTTGCCGCCCGCCTCGCCCTCGTGCTCAGCATGCCGGGCATCGGCGAGCGCGCCGCGATCGCCATCGTCGTGCGCCTGCCAGAACTCGGCCGCCTCTCGCGCGAACAGGCGGCGGCGCTAGCCGGGCTTGCGCCGTTCGACGCCGACAGCGGCACACGACGCGGCCAGCGCCACATCGCCGGCGGCCGCAGCCGCCTGCGCCGCTCGCTCTACGCCGCTGCGGTGCCCGCAGCCTTCCGTTGGAACCCGGCCCTCAAGGCCCTCTACGCCCGCCTCGTCGCGCGCGGCAAATCCCACAAGCAGGCCCTCGTCGCCTGCGCCCGCAAGCTGCTCGTCTTCGCTAACACCGTCGTCCACCGCGGCACTCCTTGGATACCGCAGCCGGAACAAAACTAACGGTTGCTACGCTCGCTCGCGCCGCAGGGCCGCCTCCACCACCTTGTCGACGGAGGTGACGGGTGTGGCGCCGACAGTCTGCAGGTCGACCTGGACGCCTGGCTACACCATTACAACCATGAACGCCCACATTTGGGATACCGCAACCAGGGACGCAGACCCTGGGACACGGTCCGTCAGTTCGTCAGCCAAGAAGCTTAAGAAGACACCTAGACTTGCTGGGCTCAACCCCTCTGCGCTGCAGGACCGTTCATACACCACGCTTGCTGCGCGATCCAAACCATCACAGCAGGTTGACGGCAGCCTCGCCAATTCCCCCGAAGATCAGCATTAGGATAAGATGCGAGAGAGCTCTCGCCCCACTATACATCATAGCGAAGGCCGGCCAACCTAGAACCATGGCCACGATACCGGCAACCGTCTGCAGAGCCCTCGGCCGGTTCCACTCGGGTTCTTTTGCATCCCGAGTCGCATACGATAAGCCGGTCAAAGCGTAAGCTCCTATCCAAATCCAGGCGTGATCCATCTGCGTCCCGCTCCAGCCCGTCGTTCCAGGAGGGAACCTTAGTGGTGGCCTAGACACCTGCCACTATGGAGGGCAGCAATGGCGTCATTGGCGACGTCCGCTACGCGGCCGCCGGTTAACGCTGCTGGATATAGACGCGCCTACGAGCTAGACGTTGCTTTGCTAATAATTTAACGTTGCGGTGTACCGAAAGCCTTGATGTGCAAGACAAAAAAGAACCCGTGGAACATTCCCGAGTGGCACGCCATTGGGCGTGAAACCTCACTCGTTCGACATCTTCTCGGTTCAGGTGTCACAGCTCTAGGTCGAGCCAACTATGCAAACACGATAGGCGAATACTATACCGCCTTCTTCGGCCTGTCGGTCGGGCTGGAACGCTTGACGAAGCTCATACTGGTGGCCGATTACGCCATTTCGCACGCGGGCCTAATGCCGGAAGAAAGGGTTTTCCGCAAGTTCGGGCACAAGCTGATCGATTTGACGAACGCGGCAAATGTGACAGCGCAAAACCACACACTCGCGCTCGCTTATTCGCGCCCAATCACTGTGGTTAGCGCGAAGATGATCGAATGCCTTGATGGCTTCGCCGATGCAAGCCGGGGTCGCTACGCAAATCTTGCTACACTCGGCGACCCGAGCCTTCATCTAGAAGAGCCAATTCAGCAAGTGGTGGGGTGAAGTGGCAGAATCAATCCTGAAAGAGCATTATCATGGTAAGCTGGTTCAGAGCCGCGTGGAAGCGCGGGCGAACATGATCGACGCGTTGCTATCCCCCATTTCGATGACGCTCTACGTTGACGAGAACGGGGAGTCCATGGAGGACGTTTGGTCCTCCTCTGTCCGGAGTGGCAAACCGAAATCGTCCAGCGGTATGGACGCTTTTACGCGCTTTCCATTGCACGTCCGTTGGCTCTCCGAAATATTCCTAAACCTTTCACGCCTAGCTTGCGACAGTCACAACGTCGATGCGTTCTTCGGAAGCTGGGAATATTCTGCAGACCTATGTGGTCAATGATGGCTTCCTGAGGACGCGCAAGATCTGGCCTCTGAAATGACAGGCTGCAAGCCGGCATCCCCGCGTGGGATCTCTCTAACACCGTGATCACTTTAGATCGTATGCATCAGTGCATCAGTCCGCTCGGTAGTGTCGGCAACCCGCGATCGGGTCGAACACCCCCTCACGCCACCAGCGCCGCCCGCTCCATGCTCGCCCGCTCCCACGCCAGCGCCGCGTCCTCGTCGAACAGCTCGGTCAACTTCTTCATCATCGTGCCGCCCAGCTCCTCGGCATCGACGATCGTCACCGCGCGGCGGTAATAGCGCGTCACGTCATGGCCGATGCCGATGGCGATCAGTTCCACCGCCTCGCGCCCCTCGATGTCGGCGATCACGTGGCGCAGATGCCGCTCCAGATAGTTGCCGGGATTGACCGACAGCGTGCTGTCATCGACGGGCGCGCCGTCGCTGATGACCATGAGGATGCGCCGGTGTTCCGGCCGGCCCAGCAGACGGCGATAGGCCCAGAGCAGCGCCTCGCCGTCGATGTTCTCCTTCAGCAGCCCCTCGCGCAGCATCAGGCCGAGATTCTTGCGCGCACGCCGCCACGGCGCGTCGGCCGATTTGTAGATGATGTGGCGCAGATCGTTCAGCCGGCCGGGGTTGCGCGGCTTGCCCTCGGCCACCCAGCGCTCGCGCGACGAGCCGCCCTTCCAGGCGCGGGTGGTGAAGCCCAGCACCTCCACCTTCACGGCACAGCGCTCCAGCGTGCGCGCCAGGATGTCGCCGCACATGGCTGCCACCGTGATCGGGCGGCCGCGCATGCTGCCCGAATTGTCGATCAGCAAGGTCACGACCGTATCGCGGAACTCGGTCTCGCGCTCGCGCTTGTACGACAGCGCCTGCAACGGATTGACCACGACGCGCGCGAGCCGCCCCGCATCCAGCAAGCCCTCGTCGAGATCGAACTCCCAGGCGCGGGTCTGCTGCGCCATCAGCTTGCGTTGCAGGCGGTTGGCGAGCTTTGCCACGACACCCTGCAAATTCTGCAATTGCTGGTCGAGCTGCTGGCGCAGCCGCGCCAGTTCCGCGGCGTCGCACAGATCCTCGGCACCCACCTCCTCGTCGAACTGCCGGGCGAAGGCGCGATACGGCGCCTCGGCTTCCACATCCGGCCGCTCGCGCCGCTGCTGCGGGCCGCCGGGCCGGTCCTCGCCCTCGGCGGCGGCCGAATTGTCCGGCGTGTCCTCGCTCTCCTGCTGGTCGGAGGCCTCGCCGCCCATCTCCTCCGGCTGGGCACCGAGCGAGGTCTCGGCATCGCTCTCGTCCTGGCCCTGGCCGTCCTGGTCCTGGTTCTGCTCCGCCGATTGCTCGCCCTGCTCGGAGCCGTCCTCCGACTCCTCCGGCTCGGCCTCGGCTTCCGCCTCCGCCAGGTCGAGTGCCGCCAGCAGGCGGCGCGCGGCGCGGGTGAAGGCCTTCTGGTCGGCGCTGACCCGTGCCATCTCGGCCAGCGCCGCCTCGGCGGGGGCGCCCAGCGTATCGCGCCACTGATCCAGCACGCGCGCCGCGGCGGACGGGCCGGCCTCGCCGCTCATCCGTTCGCGCGCCAGCAGGCCGAGCGCGGCCGAAATCGGCAGCTGCTCGCGCCGCGTCATGCGGTCGTAGCCCTCGGCCTCGCACTCCTCGGCGAGGCGCGCGCGCAGATTGGCGGCGATGCCGTCCATGTGCCGCGCGCCCACGACCTCGACCCTGGCCTGTTCCAGCGCGTCGTACACCTCGCGCGCCTCGCGCGAGGGCGGCATCCGCGCCTCGTGCACCGCGTCGTCGTGGTAGTGCAGCCGCAGCGCCAGGCTGTCGGCCGCACCCCGCAGCCTGGCCATCTCGGCGGCCGGCAGCGCGCGGGTCGGCAAGGGCAGGCGGGCACGACGGCCGGACAGGCCGGACGGGCCGGGCTGGAACGCCACGGTCACATCCGCGGCATGGCCCGCCACCGCGCGCAGCGCGCCGGTGGTGGCGCGCTTGAACTCCTCGGCCCGTGCGTCCTTGCTGCTGCTGCCGCTCATGCCCGCGTGCTAGCCGGCCCGGCGCACCAGATTGCCGGTGGCGATCTCCGCGTTCATGCAGCGCTGGTAGTATTCGGCCACCGTGCTGCGCTCGGCCTCGTCGCATTTGTTGAGGAAGGTCACGCGGAACGCGAAGGCCAGGTCGCCGCCGAAGATCTTGGCGTTCTCGGCCCAGGTGATGACGGTGCGCGGACTCATCACCGTCGAGATGTCGCCGTTCATGAAGCCGGCACGGGTCAGGTCGGCCAGCGCCACCATGCTCTCGACAATCTTGCGCTCGGCGGTGTCGGACATCGGCACGCCCAGCTTCGCCATGACGATCTGCACTTCCTCGCCATGCGGCAGGTAGTTCAGGGTGGCGACGATGTTCCAGCGGTCCATCTGCCCCTGATTGATCTGCTGCGTGCCGTGATACAGGCCGGTGGTGTCGCCCAGCCCCACGGTATTCGCGGTCGAGAACAGGCGGAAACACGGGTGCGGGCGGATGACCCGGTTCTGGTCCAGCAAGGTCAGGCGGCCTTCCACCTCCAGCACGCGCTGGATCACGAACATCACGTCCGGCCGGCCCGCGTCGTATTCGTCGAACACCAGCGCGCAGGGGTGCTGCAGCGCCCAGGGCAGGATGCCCTCGCGGAACTCGGTGATCTGCTTGCCGTCCTTCAGCACGATCGCGTCCTTGCCGATCAGGTCGATGCGGCTGATGTGGCTGTCCAGGTTGACGCGGATGCAGGGCCAGTTCAGGCGCGCGGCCACCTGCTCGATATGCGTGCTCTTGCCGGTGCCGTGATAGCCCTGGATCATCACCCGGCGATTGAAGGCGAAGCCGGCCAGGATCGCCTGCGTGGTCTCCGGGTCGAAGCGGTAGGCGGGGTCGATGTCCGGCACCTGGTCGGCGCGTTCGCTGAACGCCGGCACCTCAAGATCGATGTTCACGCCGAAAGTGGCGCGCGCGTCCACCACCGTATCCGGCAAGGAGCCGAACGAGGCCGCGGCGGCGTGCGGGGCGGGGCGTGTCTCGGACAGTGCGGCTACCTTGTTCATAGGCCAGCGATCCTGTGGTGTCAGGCGGGGCGGCAGACTAGCCCGCCAATGGTGCAACGCGAAAGACGCCCGTGCGGCGCATGGGTCGCCGCGATCTATCCGGCCGCGGCCGGCACGGATTGCGCCAGCCGCCCGCGCAAGGCGGCATAGGCGAGATTGATCGTCTTGAGCCGCTCCTCCGCCGCCCGGTCGCCGCCATTGGCATCCGGATGGTGCAGCTTGGCGAGCTTCTTGTACTGGCGCTTCAGCACATCCAGGCTGACCGGCCAGTCGAGCCCGAGTGTCGCCAGCGGCTCGCGCAGCTCCTTCGGCGTCTCGTCCGCGCCAATACCGTGCCGCGCCGATGCACCGGCGCCGAACCGGGCACCCAGGCTTTCCAACCCCTCGCGCAGCGCCGCGTCGTCCACCCGCGCGCCGAACCGGCCGAGCGGCCAGGTGGGGCGCTGCCAGGACGTGTCGGCGCGCACCTGCGCCTCGATCTCGCCGGGCGACATGCCGCGGTAGAAATCCCAGGCCGCGTTGTACTCCCGCACATGCTCCAGGCAGAACCACCAATACTCGTGCAGCGACGTGCGCGATTTCGGCGCGCGGTATTCGCCGGCACAGGCGCAGTCAGGCATGTCGCAAGGCCGCCCCGGCGCGGCCGGGTCGGGCGCATAGGCCCGGGGTCGCGTGGAGCGTCGGGTCATCGGCAGATAGATGCGGCTTCGGAGGGGATTTGCAAAGGGGTTCCGAGCGGCGCGCGCTGCCGCTACACTGGCCCATTCATGCCGACCGACCGCGCCGCCCGCATCGAGGCCCTGCTCTCCAGCGCGTTCGCGCCAGCCAACGTCCGCGTGCAGGATGACAGCGCCCGCCATGCCGGCCATGCCGGGGCGGCGCCGGGCGGGCAGACCCACTACACGGTGCTGGTCGTCTCTGCCGCGTTCCGCGGCCGCTCGCGCGTCGCGCGCTCCCGCGCGGTCCACGATGCGCTGGCCGCCGAGTTCGGCGGCGGCCTGCACGCATTGTCCCTCGTGCTCCGCACGCCGGAGGAACAGGACTCCGCGACATCGCCCGGGAGATCGCGCGCGAACGACGCCTGACCCGCCGCGGATGCAAGTGCAGCCATGCACCCGTCGGATAGGTGGCAAATACTCCCAGAATAATCCGGATGGTCCCCTGGTCCGTATTCCGGTTCATGACCTGGCGCGGATGGTCCGCCGCCGGATGGACAAGGAGAGACCCAATGCAAAAGACTCTGATCGCCGCCGGCTTGCTGGCGGCCCTGGGCGGCTTCGCCGTGACCGGCGTCGCCCGCGCGGATGACTTCAGCGGCACAGGCCAGCACCCAAAGGAGCACTCCCAGAGCGTTGCCGGCGTGCCCATGGCATCCGACGCGATGTCTGCCAACCCGACCCCGTCCGCCGCCATCGATCCGTACGACGTCTCCAGCAAGAGCCACGGCCACCCGTGACCGACCGGGACAGCCCGGAAGCGGCCCCGCTTCCGGGCCGTCTGTCGGCTACGCGGCAGGCTCGCCCATGACCGGCTCGCGTCCGATGCGCGCGATCAGCGCCGCCACTTCCTGCGCCGCTGCCTCGGCTGCCGCCGCGTCGGTTCCCTTGGCGACGATCGCCACACCGTTGCCGTCCGGGCGCTCGTACGGATAGCTGCCGATGTCCAGTGCCGGAAACCGCGCCTGGATGTCGGCGAGCCCTGCCGCGACATTGCCCTCGAACAGCCCGGCCGCATGCACCGCGCGGGAGACGATCGGGCGGCCGCGCGGCAGGTGCGGCGCCAGTTTCTCGAACATCGCCTGCATGATGCGCGGCACGCCGGCCATCACGTGCACGTTGCCGATCGAAAAGCCGGGCGCGAACGAGACCGGGTTCTCGATCGGCACGGCACCGCGCGGCATGGTCGCCATGCGCTGACGCGCGGCGTTGAACTCGCCCGGCTTGTAGCGGGCCGCCATCATCGCGAACACCTCCGGATGCCTCTCCCACGGCAGGCCGAAGGCCTCGGCCACGCATTCCGAGGTGATGTCGTCATGCGTGGGGCCGATGCCGCCGGTGGTGAACACCACGTCGTAGCGCGCACGCACCTCGTTGACGGTGCCGATGATGGTGGCCGCGACATCCGGGATGATCCGCACCTCGCGCAGCGGCAGGCCGATTTCGCCCAGGCGCGCAGCCAGGAAATGGATGTTGGCGTCGCGGGTGCGGCCCGACAGCACTTCGTTGCCGATCACTACCAGGCAGGCGACGGGGTCTTGTGCGGACATGGCGGCTCCGGTCAGAGGAAATCGCGCAGCAGCGGCACCAGCGGCCGGTCGGCGGGCGGCATCGGGTACTCCGCCAGCTTCTCCGGACGCACCCAGGCCAGCGTCTGCCCTTCCAGCGGGGCCGGCGTGCCCTTCCAGCGACGGCACAGGAACAGCGGCATCAGCAGGTGGAAATGCTCATAGGCGTGGCTGGCGAAGGCGAGCGGTGCGAGGCAGGTCTGCGCCACGTCGATGCCCAGCTCCTCGCGCAGCTCGCGGATCAGCGCCGCCTCCGGCGTCTCGCCCTCGTCCAGCTTGCCGCCGGGAAACTCCCACAGCCCCGCCATGCGCTTGCCCTCCGGCCGGCGGGTCAGCAGCACGCGCCCGTCGCGATCCACCAGCGCGCACGCGGCCACCAGCAGCAGCGCGGGCGCGGCACCCGCGTCGCCTTGCGGGGGCGCGATGAGGCTGTCGCGCGTCGCGGTGAAGCGCAGCACCGGATGGGCGGCCCCCCGTGCCACGAATTTCTCCTGCCCAGCTCCGGTCTGCACGAAGCCGATCCGGCGCAGCACGGCGATCGAGGCCGGGTTGTCGTTGGCGACATTCGCCTCCAGCCGGTCCAGCTCCAGATTGGCCAGCGCCCAGCGGAGCAGCCGCCCGGCTGCCTCGCCGGCGACGCCGTGCCCCCAGTAGCGCCGTCCCACCCAATAGCCGAGCCGCCCGGCCCGCTGCGCGCGGTTGACGTGGAGCGAGGCGCCGCCCACGAGAATCTCGGCCTCGCCCTCGCGCCCGGTGATCGCGAGATGGTAGGCGCTCCCGTCGTGCAGCGCGGCGGCTGCGCGGCCGATGAAAGCGTCGGCCTCGGCACGCGCATAGGGAAACGGCACGGCGGCGAGGTTGCGGCACACCTCCCAGTCGTTGATCAGCCGGTGCAGGGCCGGCGCGTCCTCCGGCCGGTATGGCCGCAAGGAGAGCCGTTCGGTGACGATGGGCGGGAATAGCGGCGCATCCATGCACAGCCAAGTGCCCCAGTCACGCCTGTGCCGGCAAGGGGGCGGGGCGTGCGGCGATCTGCTCCAGGCTGCATTGGGCCGGCGCCTTGTCGGGCCGGAAGCGCAGCAGCCTCGTCCCATGACGAAAGCGGCCCCCGCTCACATGGTCATAGGCGACCTCGACGACCAGTTCGGGCCGCACCGGCTGCCACTCCGCGCTCCTGGCGGTACTCCACCGGCTCGGGCCGCCCGGCGCACGGCCGGTGAAGCCCGGCGATCCGGCCAGCGCCTCGAGCCGGCGGGTCAGGGCAGCCCGTTCGTCCCGGGCGATCGCCGAGGTGAAGCCGACATGATCGAGCAGGCCCGCCGCATCATACAGGCCGAGCAGCAGCGAGCCGACCTCGCGCGTTCGTTGCAGATAGCGGAAGCCCCCCACCACGCAATCGGCACTGCGCAGGCGCTTGATCTTGAGCATCCCGTCACGCAGGCCGGTGCGGTAGGGAGCGTCCAGACGCTTCGCCATCACGCCATCGCAGCCGGCCTCGCCCTGCTCCAGCCAGTGTTCGGCAAGAGTGCGGTCGCGCGTGGCCGGCGAGAGCGTCAGCGCCGGATGCGGGTTGCTGCCGGCGAACGCCTCCAGCGCCGGCCGTCGGCGCGCAAGCGGCTCGTCGGTCAGATCCCGGCCGGCGTCCGAGACCAGCAGGTCGAACAGCACGAAGCGGGCCGGATGCTCCGCCACAAGGCGCCGCACGCGGCTCTCGGCGGGGTGCAGGCGCATCTGCGTGTCCTCGAAGGACGGCACGCCTGCCACCGGCACGACCAATTCGCCATCCAGCACGAAGCGCGACGCCCCCAGGTCCGCGAGGGTCGTGGCGATATCGGGAAAGTAGCGTGCGAGCTGCTGGCCGGATTTCGAGCGCAGATCGACAAGGGTGTCGTCGCGGAAGGCGATGCAGCGGAAGCCGTCCCATTTCGGCTCGTACTGCCACGCCGGACCCTCCGGGATCGCGTCGGCGCTGAGCGCTTCCATCGGGGCCAAGGAAAAATCGAGCGGCAGAGCCATTGGCCGAGAACAGACGACGCCTTTGCCGGTTGCACCGCCTACGCGAGCGGCCGGGCGGCTGTCATGGCTTCTCAGCGCGTACGGGACGCTTCGGCAGCCACCATTTCACCGGCCGCGGCTCGCGCGTCTTTGCGGCCGCTGCCGCCGTGCCGGCCGGCCGGCGCGATCTTTTCGGCTTCTCTGGCGCGGTGGCCGCGGCGACGATCCCGCGCGCGAGCGGTTCCTCCGTTGCCGGTGCCGCGGTCGCCTCCCGCAGCGCCTGCTCGGCGCGCTCGCGGGCTTCGCGCTCCGTCGCCAGGGCCTCGCCATGAGCCAGCTCCGCGTGCGCGAGCTTCGTCCGAAGGGCCTGGATGGTGGCCTCCGCCTCGCGCAGCGAGCGCTCGGCATCGGCACGGGCCGTCCGCTCCGCGTCGAGCGCCGCTTCGACGGCCTGAATCCGGCTTGCCGAGGGCGTATCGGCGTTCTTGGGGGTGTTCAGGACAACCACCGGTACCTCGCCATCCTGGACGAAGCGGTGCCTCGGTCGCGGCTGACCGGCGCGGTGCTGCATGGGCCGGGAGACGGATCGATCCTGAACCCCGAGCGCCTGGCGGACCCTTGCCTCGGTGTCCTCCAGGTCCGACGCGCCCGGAGTCCTCGTATCGCGTGGCGGGGCCATCAATCGTCCTTTTCCTCAATCCGAGATCTGAAGATGATCAAGGGAGACAGCGGCTCGGCGCCTGGGAGCGGGGCTGTTCGCGGACTGCCCGAACGGTCGGGCAGCATCAGCTTCTCAGTCATCCACGCTTCAGTCCCAGAGTCGAGAAGTGCAGCGTGGCGGAAGCGGCCCGCTTCTTCATCCGGTAGAGTATATCGATTTGGGGCTGACCGTCGAGGTCTTGTGCGCATGGCCGCGTGGATCGCGCCCGAGGCTCAGTCGCGCCGCATCTCGGCGACGAAATCGTAGCGATCGCCGCGACAGGTCGAGCGCGTGAACTCGACCGGCACGCCGTCGCCGAGAAAGCCGTGCCGCACAATGGCCATCACCGGGCTACCCGGCGCGATCCCGAGCTTGCGGGCATCGGCCTCGCTCGCGGCGGCCGCCCGGAGCCGTTGCAACGCGCGCACCGGGGCGACCCCGCGCGCGCGCAGCACAGCGTACAGCGACGTGCTGACACTCTGCGGATCGGGCAGGCGGCTTGCCGGCACCATGGCCCGCTCGATGGCGAGCGGTTCGCCATCCGCCTGGCGGACGCGGACGAGGCTCGCCACACGCTCCCCGCGCCCGAGGCCCAGCGCCATCATCTCCTCCGGAGACGGCAGGCGGATCGTGCGCTCGATCCAGATCTCGCCGGGTTCCTGGCCGCGCGCGCGCACGTCCTCGCTGAAGCTCGACAGGCGGGCGAGCGGCTGGTCGATGCGGGGAGCGACATAGGTTCCCGACCCATGCCGCGAGATCACGAGCCCGCGCCCGGCCAGCTCCTCCACTGCCTTGCGGACCGTGGTCCGCGACAGGCCGAGCCGCGCCGCCAGCGCCCGTTCGGGCGGCAGCGCCTCGCCGGGCCGGAGCTGGCCGTGCGCAACCGCGGCGGCAACCCGGTCCGCGAGCCCCAGATACAGCGGCGCGTTCGCCGAAGAATCCGGCAACAGATCGGCCCAGCGATCGGCCGCCTCGCCGCTTGCGGGAGATCCGGCGTCAGGCACGATCGCGCGCCAGGCGCAGGTTGCCGCGCGAAGCGGCCAGACGCGCCATCGCCTCCTCGCGGCCGAGCCCGTCAAGCATCAGCACCGCGAGCGGGATATCACCGCAAGCTGCATCCCAGGCCGAAGCGGCCGCATCGATAGGCGCGTCCGCCAAGGCGGCGACGATGCGCTTGGACCGTTCGACCAGCTTCGCGTTGGTGGGGACGACCCTGACCATCAGCCCGCGATACACCCGGCCCAGCTCCGTCATCAGCCGCGTGGAGAACAGGTTGAGTGCGATCTTCTGCGCGGTGCCCGCGCTCATGCGCGTCGAGCCTGCCAGGAACTCCGGCCCGGTGTGGAGCAGAACGGGGAACTCCGCTTCCGCCAGCAAGGGCGCCTCCGGATTGTTGGCGAGGGCCACCGTGACCGCTCCGGCCGCCCGTGCCGCAGCCTGTGCCGCCCGCGTGTAGCGTGTGGTGCCGGAGGCCGCGACGCAGACGAACACGTCCGCCGAAGCCGGTGCCAGGGCCTCCGCCTCGCTTCGGCCTGCCTCTCCATCGTCCTCGGCGCCTTCCACCGAGCGCACCAGCGCGGACTCGCCGCCGGCGACCAGATAGCGCAGCCGCTCATGCGGCCAGCCGAAGGTCGGATACAGCTCCACCCCGTCCTGCACGGCGAGGCGCCCCGAGGCACCGGCGCCCACATAGACGAGCCGCCCGGTCTGAGCGAGCCGCGCGGTCTGAGCGAGCCGCCCTGCCGCGGCGGCAACGGCCGCCGCAAGCTGGGGCAGGGCGAGCCGCACCGCGACGAGCGCGCTGAACTGCCGCTCCAGCATGGCCTCCAGCGCCTCCTCGCGTGGCCACTCATCCGCGTCCCGGTAGCGGCGCAGGCTGTCCTCGGTCGTCCCGGAGGCCGGTTGAGCGGTGTGTGACCATCCTACGACCACTCCCTGTCCCTGCAGCCCATGCGCCAGAGGCTGACAGGCCATTTTCCTGAGCATACTCGCGCTTCCGCCAAGAGAGATCAAGTTTTCCTTCCAAAAGTGGTTCTGGTTTGGTATGCACGACGGCATGAAGGGAAGCCGATACGGTCTTGCGCTCGACGGAAGCGGCGGCTGGCCGTGATCGTCATCGGCCTGATCTCCGGCACCTCGCTCGACGCCATCGACGCCGCGGCTGCCGACCTGTCCTGGCGCGGGACGGAGATCATCCTGCGGCCGCTCGGCCATGCCGAGCATCCCTGGCCGGCGGCGCTGCGCGCCCGCCTGCTTGCGGCGCTGCCGCCGGCCGCCACGACGATGGCGGAGGTCTGCGCGCTCGATGTCCTCGTGGGCGAGGCTTTCGCGGCCGCCGCCCGAACCGCCCTGCGCGATCTGGCGGACGCGCAAGCGGAGCTGATCGCCTCGCACGGGCAGACGCTGTTTCACTGGGTGGAGAACGGCCGCGCACGCGGCACGCTGCAACTCGGCCAGCCCGCCTGCATCGTCGAGGCGACGGGGCTGCCGGTCGTCTCCGACATGCGCGCCCGCGACATCGCGGCGGGCGGCCAGGGGGCGCCGCTGGCGAGCACGCTGGACGCACTCTGGCTGGCCAGCACGGACGGCGCCCGACGGGCGGCGCTCAACCTGGGCGGCATTGCCAACATCACGGTGGTCGGCGCTCCGGGCGAGACGGTGCTTGCCTACGACACCGGGCCGGCCAATTGCCTGCTGGATGTCGAGGCGGCGCGCCTGACGGGGGGTGCGCAGCGGAGCGATATCGACGGGCGGCTTGCCCGCGCCGGGCACGTGCGGCCCGATCTGCTGGAGCGGCTGCTCGCCGAGCCGTACTACGCCCAGCCCGCGCCCAAGAGCACCGGGCGGGAGCTGTTTCACACCGGCTATGTGGCCGACATGCTCGCCGGACTGCCGGCGGTGGACGGGGCGGACCTGATGGCGACACTGACGGAGCTGACCGCCGCGACCGTCGCCGATGCCTGCGCGCGCCACGCCGTCGCGGAGGTCGTGGCCTCCGGCGGCGGCGTGCGCAACCCGGCGCTCGTGGACGCACTGCGCCGCCGGCTGGCCCCGGCCCGTCTCGCCACCAGCGACGAACGCGGCCTGCCCGCGGACGGGAAGGAGGCCTATCTGATGGCGCTGCTCGGCTTCCTGACCTGGCACGGGATTGCCGGCGTGGTGCCGGGTGCCACCGGCTCCGCCGTGCCGCGCGTGCTTGGCCGCATCTCGCCCGGCGACGCACCGTTGCGCCTGCCGGACCCCGTGCATGCCGCCCGCTCGCTGGTGATCGAACGCGCGGCGTAACACGTCCACCCTCCGCGCCGGAGACCGAAATGCGCCTGCTCGATCTCGTCGTGATCCTGGCCTACCTGGTCGCCATCGCCGCAATCGGCCTGCGCCTGTCTGGCCGGCAGGGAAGTGCCACGGCCTATTTCGTGGGCGAGCGGGATCTGCCGTGGTGGGCCGTGTGCTTCTCCATCGTCGCCACCGAGACCAGCACGCTCACCGTCATCAGCGTGCCCGGTGTCGCCTATCTGGGGGCGTTTGGTTTCGTCGAGCTGGCCATCGGCTATCTGATCGGCCGCACGCTGGTCGCCTGGGTGCTGCTGCCGCTCTACATGCGCGGCGGCTTCGTCAGTGCCTACCAGTATTTGCGGCTGCGCTTCGGCCCCGGCTTGCAGGTCACCGCCTCGGTGACGTTCCTGGTGACACGGCTGCTGGCCGAGGGCGTTCGCCTGTTCGCCTCGGCGATCCCGATCAAGCTGCTGATGGACGCGATCGGCGTGCCGACCGACTACATCACCATCATCGCCGTCCTCACCCTGGCCACGCTCCTCTACACTTACGTAGGCGGCATTCGGGCCGTGATCTGGACGGACGCGATCCAGATGACGCTCTACATCGGCGGGGCGATCCTGTGCGCGCTGGTGCTGCTGAACCAGGTGGGATTTGCGGGCCTCGGCCATGCTTATGCCGCCGGCAAGTTCCAGGTCCTCAACTTCACAGCGCCGGTCCTGACCAGCCCGTTCAACTGGATCGCGGCCATCGTCGGCGGCGCGGTGTTCTCGATGGCGTCGCACGGCACCGATCAGCTCATGGTCCAGCGCATTCTCGCCTGCCGCACGTTGGGCGACGGGCGACGGGCCATGATCGGCAGCGCGGTCGTGGTCGGCATCCAGTTCGCGCTGTTCTCGCTGGTGGGCGTGCTGCTGTGGGTGCATCTCGGCGGCAAGCCGATCGCGGCGATGGGGCTGCGCTCGTCGGACGATCTGTTCCCGCGCTTCATCCTCGACGAGCTGCCGCCCGGCCTGTCGGGGCTGCTGATCGCGGGCATTCTGTCGGCCACGATGGGATCGCTGTCGTCGGCGCTGAACTCGATGTCCAATTCCACGGTGTCCGACCTGTGGCGTGCGCTGGGCCGTACCGCGAGCGAGCAGTCGATGCTGCGCGTCTCGCGGCTGTTCACCGTCGTCTGGGCAATCGCGATGGCGGGGTTCGCGAGCCTGTTCACGAATACCAAGAGCCAGGTGGTGCTGCTCGGCCTCGGCATCGCGGGCTACACCTATGGAGCGCTGCTCGGCGCGTTCCTGCTGGGGCTGCTGGTGCGCCGGGCGAACCAGCGCGACGCGATCGCCGCCTTCCTCGCGACCGTGGCGGTGATGAGCTGGGTGGTCCGCACCTATGCCCTGGCCTTTACATGGTATGTGCCGCTTGGCGTGATCGTGACATTGCTGGTCGGTGGCGCGCTGTCGCTGACGCACGGCCCTGCGGGAGAGCGGAGTTGACCGAGGACACCACGCGCAATCCGTACCGTCCCTGGGTCGAGGGCTTTGCCGAAGCGCTCCGCGCGGGCGCCTTGCTCGACGCCGCCGGACGGGCGCCGCCGGCGCGTCGGGAGGTTCCGGCGGATGCGCCCAAGGCGCTGATCTTCGCACCGCACCCAGATGACGAGGTGATCATCGGTGGACTGCCGCTGCGGCTGATGCGCGAGCTGGGGTTCGACGTGATCAACGTCGCCGTCACCCTCGGCAGCAATCGGGAGCGGCGCGCCGGGCGCTGGCGGGAACTGCAAGCTGCCTGCGCCCATCTCGGCTTCGGTCTGGTCACGCCCGACCCGGGCGGGTTGGAGAGGATCAGCCCCGAAGGCCGGCAGGGGAACCCGTCGCGTTGGGCCGAAGCGGTCGAGGCGATCGCCAGCATCATCGCGGCCGAGCGGCCCCTTGTCGTGTTTCTGCCGCATGTCGATGACTGGAACCGGACGCATGTCGGCACCCATCATCTGGTCGTTGACGCGATGCGCCGGCTGGCCGGATTCGCCTGCCGCGTGGTCGAGACGGAGTATTGGGGAGCGATGGACGCGCCGAACCTGATGGTCGAATCCTCGGCGGCCGACGTGGCCGACCTCGTCGCCGCGCTCTCGCTGCATGTGGGCGAGGTCGCGCGCAATCCCTATCACCTGCGGATGCCGGCCTGGATGATCGACAATGTGCGCCGTGGTGCGGAGCTGGTCGGCGGGCAGGGCAAGGCGGCACCCGCCTTCGCCTTCGCGACGCTGTACCGGCTGCGCGGCTGGGCCGAGGGAGACTGGCGAGTGGTCCTGGAGCAAGGCCAGGCGGTCGCGGCGGCCGGGGGCCTGGGCAGGCTGTTTCCGGCCACCGCGGAACGGGCCTGACAATGGAGGTGATCGTCCGTCCCGACGCCCATGCGGCCGCGGCACTGGCGGCGCAACTGATTGCCAGCCGGTTGCGCGCAAAGCCCGATCTGGTGCTGGGGCTTGCCACCGGACGCACGATGGAGCGCGTGTACGACCGGCTGGTCGCGATCAGGCGCGACACCGGCCTCGATTTCTCGCGCTGCCGCACCTTCAATCTCGACGAATATATCGGCGTCCCGCCCGAGGACGAGCACTCGTACCGCCGCTACATGAACGACCATCTGTTCAGCCGCGTCGATATGGCGCTCGCCAACACGCACGTCCCCGATGGCATGGCCGCCGATCTCGGCGCGGAGGCGGCCCGCTACGAGCGGCTGATCCGCGAGGCAGGCGGCATCGACCTGCAATTGCTGGGCATCGGCGAAGCGGGCCATATCGGCTTCAACGAGCCGCTCTCGGCGCTCATGTCGCGCACCCGCGAAAAGGCGCTCACGCCCGTCACCCGGCAGCAGAACGCGGCAATGTTCGGCGGCGACGCGAACAATGTGCCGGCGCGCGCGCTGACGATGGGGGTCGGCACCATCCTGGACGCGCGCGAATTGCTGCTGCTGGCGACCGGCGCGGCGAAGGCGGCGATCCTGGCGAAGGCCGTGGAGGGGCCGATCACCGCGATGATCAGCGCCTCGGCGCTCCAGCTGCATCCAAGCTGCAAGGTGATCGTGGACGAAGCGGCCGCGACCGCGCTCACACAGCGGGACTATTACGACTGGGTGTTCGAGAATGAACCCGAGTGGCGGGAATATCGCGGCTGAGATCGGATGGGTTCAGCCTGACCCGGCCATCTGGTAGTGATGGAGTTCCGGGGCTTGCCGATGACCCGGATGGGAAGGGATCAGCCATGACGAGCCGTGCAGAAATCGCCCGGATGCTGCGGACCCGCGCGCGAAATCACTCCCTGCCCGGGCGCTTCTATAACGACCCGGCTATCTTCGCGCTCGACATGGAGGCGATCTTCCAGCGCCAATGGCTGTTCGTGGGCGGCACCTGCGAGGTGGAGCTGCCGGGACAGGTACCTCACCGTATCCATCGGCGAGACCTCCATTCTCGTCGTACGCGGAACGGATGGCGAGCTGCGCGGCTTCTTCAACACCTGCCGCCATCGCGGCTCACGCATCTGCGATGCCGAGCTCGGCCGGGCGAAGCTGCTGGTCTGCCCGTATCACCGCTGGGGCTACCGGCTCGACGGCACGCTGTCGTCGGCGATGTACATGCCAGAGGATTTCGACCAGGCCGCGCACTCGCTGCGGCCGGTGCATCTTCGCACCGTCTGCGGCACGATCTACATCTGCATGGCCGACGAGCCGCCGGACTTCACCGACTACGCGCGCGACATCACCCCCCTGCTGGCACCGCACGGGCTGGATCGCGCCCGTGTCGCCCACAAGGACCATCTGGTGGTCGAAGGCAACTGGAAGCTGATGATGGAGAACTCGCGCGAGTGCTACCACTGCGCCACCAGCCATCGCGAATTGATGCGGACCTTCCTCGACATCTACAATTTCGAGGATCCGCAGGACGCGGCCGAAATCCGAGCATTCTGCGAACAGCGTGAAGCCGAGGGTCTGCCGAGCCACATCGCCGAGGGGCCGGACTACCGGGCGTCGCGCCTGCCCTTCACCCACGATGCCGTGTCCACCACGATGGACGGCAAGCCCGCCGTTTCGCGCCTGCTGGGCACGGTGCCGCATAACGACATCGGCTCGCTGCGCTGGGTGCATTACCCGACCGTCTATAATCATGCGCTTGGCGACTATGCCATCACGGTTCGCATGCTGCCGATCGACACCGGGCGCACGCTGGTCACGACCAACTGGCTGGTGGACCGCGAGGCGGTCGAGGGGCGGGATTACGACGTGGAGAACCTGATCAAGGTCTGGGACGGCACGAACCGGCAGGACGCCGCCCTGGTCAGGCGCAACCAGCTCGGCGTCAATTCCGTGGGCTACCGGCCCGGCCCGTATTCACCTTCCCTGGAGGCCGGGGTCATCAAGTTCGTCGAGTGGTACTGTGAACGGATGACGCGGCACCTCGCGGGCGACGCCGCCGCTCCGGCCGCAGCAATGGCGCTCGCCTGACGCCCAGGATCGAGGGAGGGCACAAGATGACCGGCTCACGATTCGATCGGCCGCGTGACGGCGGTTCTCGCTTTGCTGGGCGCCACCGGCGTCTGGAGCATTGCCGCCCGTGCCGACGGCCTGCTCACCACGCATCGCCTGTCAGCCGCGTTGGCGAGCGAGGCCGCGCGCGAGGTCGTGGCGAGCTGCGCCAGGCAGGGCTATGCAGAGACGGCGGTGGTGGTGGACGCCGACGGAGTGCGCCAAGCCGTCCTGCGCGGCGACCGCGCCGGCAGCCACACGCTCGATAGCGCCAATGACAAGGCGTACACGGCCGCGTCGTTCAAAGCCGATACCAGTGCCCTGGTCGAACGGGCCAAGGCGGTGCCCGGATTTGCCGCCCTGTTCACGCAGCTTCCGCACCTCATGCTGTTCGGCGGCGGCATTGTCATCAAGGTGGGCGACGAGGTCGTGGGCGCGATCGGCGCCAGCGGCGCGCCCGGAGGCGCTCTGGACGAAGCCTGCGCCCGCGCCGGACTGGACGGGATCCGCGACCGGCTCAGGTAGCAGGCAGCCTGGAGCGCGCGGGGCGCTGCAACCCGGACGGGCGCATCACGTTCACCCCTCTCCCCGGGGTGATCCCGCGATGCGCACGGGGCGATCCGTCCGGTGCCGGTGGCAGCGCGTTATGTGGTATCAACCACGGGCGAATGCCGGAGCGGATGCCATGCTGCGCGCCGTCGCCCTCGCCGTCCTGCTTGCAACTGCCACGCCCGCCTGGGCCAGTCCGCCCGCGCCGGGATCGGAGGATTACGACCAGCTGATGCCCTATTCCGCCTGGATCTCGACCCAGGCGGCCAATAATGGCGGCCTATGTTGCAGCATCACCGATTGCCGGGTGGTCCGCTGGCGCACCCATGGCGCCGCGTATGAGGCGTTCATCGCCCAGATGGACGACCGCGGCTTCGTCAAGTTTCCGGATGGGCCGAACGCCTGGATCAAGGTGCCGCCCGACGTCATCAAGCGCGAGATCAACCCCACCGGGCAGGCCATCGCCTGCTGGTCGGCCCACCGGCTCGATGATCGGGGCTATTACTGCTTCTTCCTCCCGGATCTGACGTGAAGCCGCCACGATCTACGATCGATAGCTGCCGTTGATGTCGATATATCCGTGCGTCAGGTCGCAGGTCCAGACGACCGCGTGGCCCCGGCCCAGCCCCAGATCGACAGTGATCGACACTTCCTGGCCGCGCATGTGCTCGACCACAGGCGCCTCGTCATAACCCGGCACCACGCCGCCATCGCGCGCCATCCAGACGCCGCCCACGGCCACTGACAGAAGGTCGCGGTCGGCCGGCTCGCCGGCCTTGCCCACGGCCATGACGATCCGGCCCCAATTCGCGTCCTCGCCGGCGATCGCGGTCTTCACCAGCGGGGAATTGGCCACCGTCATCGCCACCTGCCGCGCCGATTTTGCCGACACGGCACCCGTGACCTCGATGCGCACCAGCTTCTGCGCGCCTTCGCCGTCGCGCACCACCTGAAGGGCCAGGTCGAGCAGAACGGCGTCCAGCTGTTCGCGGAAATTCCGCAGCACGGAACCCCCCTCGGCGGGCACACGCGAATGCCGCGCCTGGCCGGTCGCGAACAGCAGCACGGTGTCGGAGGTCGAGGTATCACTATCGACGGTGATGCAGTTGAAGCTCCGGCCCACCCCGCGCGACAGCATCGCCTGCAATGCCGGGGCCGGGATCTTCGCGTCGGTGAAGACGAAGCACAGCATCGTTGCCATGTCGGGCGCGATCATGCCGCTGCCCTTGGCGATGCCGCTGATGCGCACCTCCGCGTCGCCGATCGCGGCGGTCCGGGTCGCGGCCTTGGGGAAGGTATCGGTGGTCATGATGCCCCGCGCGGCATCCTCCCACCCATCCTCGCGCAGCCTGGCGTGCAGCCCCGGCAGGGCGTCCGTGATGCGCTCATGCGCCAGAGTCTCGCCGATCACCCCGGTCGAGGCGACGAACACCTGTTTCGCGGGGCAGCCGACCAGCGCGGCCGCCGCCTGGGCGGTCGCGCGGCAGGCCTTCAGCCCGGCGCGGCCGGTGAACACGTTGGCGTTTCCCGCATTGACCACCAGCGCCCGCGCGCGCCCGCCCGCCAGTGCCGCCCGGTCCCAGTCCACCGGAGCACCCGGGCAGCGATTGCGGGTGAACACCCCGCCAGCGCGTCGTGCCGGGGGCCAGCTCCGCCATCACGAGGTCGGTCCGCCCCTGATAGCGGATACCCGCCGCCGCCGCCGCCAGCCGCACCCCCGCCACCGGCGGCAGATCGGGAAATTCGACAGCGAGCGGCGAGCGCGCGGCCGGGTCGGCCATCCTGCCCGCTTGCTTACTTCGCGGGGGCTGGGGCCGGCGCGGGGGCGGGTGTCGGCGCCGGCGCCGCACCCGCCGGAGGTGCCGCCGGGGACTTGGGCACCGAACCGTCCGGGTTGAACTTTTCGATCTTCACGCCCGCCCGGGCCTGCTCGACCACCTTCTGCACCGCCTCGCGGATGATCTGCTGGCGGATGTCGGCCTGCGCCTGCTCGAAGGTGGGCGGCGGGGCCGTGCGGGTGCCTTCGACCTTGATCACGTGCCAGCCGTAGCGTGTATGCACCGGAGTCTGGCTGATCTGGCCGGGCTTGAGCGCGAAGGCCACCGCCGAGAACTCGGGCAGCATGTCGCCCTTCTTGAACCAGCCGAGATCGCCGCCCTGTGCTGCTCCGGGGTCTGTGCTGTTGGCCTTGGCCAGGGTCGCGAAATCGGCGCCCTTGTCCAGTTGGTCGATGATCTGCTTCGCCTTCTCCTCCGTGGGGACCAGGATGTGGCGCGCATGCACCTCCTCCTCGCCCGGCTTGTTGGCGTAGCTCTCGTTGTACTTGGCGCGGATCGCAGCTTCCGTGATCTGCGGCTGCACCGCGCGGCTGACCAGCGCGTTCTCGAGCGCGGTCTCGGCCGCGCGGTCCATCGCCGCCTTCACCGCCGGGTCGTTCTGCAGCCCCTGCTTGCGGGCCAGCATCGCCACCGCCGTACGGTCCACGACCTGGTCGAGCACCATCGGGTAGAGCATCTGCGGCGGCAGCTGCCGGTATTGCGCGGGCACGCCAGCCAGCGCCGCCTGCACGTCGCTCAGATGGATCTCGGTATCGCCGACGCGCGCCACCACCGGATCGGCGTTCGCCTTGGCGGCAGGGCCGGCCGGTGCGGCACTCGCCGGCGGCTTGGCCGGAGCGGGGGCTGGGGCGGGGGCCGGGTTCGGAGTCGCCGCCGGAGCCGGGGCGGTCTGCGCCATGACACCGGGGGCGATCGCTGCGCATGAAAACGCCGCCATCGTGGCGGCTGCGGCGAGACGGATGGTCCGCATGGCTGGTCCTTCTGGAAAAGCGGCCGGACTATGGCCGATGGGCCGCGCGCAAACAAGCGGCCGTGCGCCGCGTTGACCCCGCCCGCCCCGGGTCCTATCTGACAATCCCCGCCCGGATGCCCGGCCGCCAGGCCGCGGCCTCGTCGTGGCCTCGCGCCGCCACCCAGAAGGCTTCTGATGTTTGCCAGCCTCGCCCGAGCCGTCATCGGCACCAGCAATGACCGCACGCTGAAAGCCTACTGGCGTCGCGTGCCGAAGATCAACGCGCTCGAGCCCGCGATGGGGGCGCTCGGCGACGAGGAGTTGCAGGCCAGCACGGTTCGTTTCCGCGAGCGGCTGGCCGGGGGCGCCACTCTTGACGACTTGCTGCCGGAAGCCTTTGCCGTGGTCCGCGAGGCGTCGCGCCGGGTATTGGGGATGCGCCATTTCGACGTGCAGCTGATCGGCGGCATGGTCCTGCACGAAGGCAAGATCGCCGAGATGAAGACGGGCGAGGGCAAGACCCTGGTCGCGACGCTGCCGGTCTATTTGAACGCCCTGAATGGCAAGGGCGTCCACGTCGTCACCGTCAACGATTACCTGGCCAGCCGCGACGCGGAATGGATGGGGCGCATCTACCGCTTCCTGGGCATGTCGGTCGGCGTGATCGTGCATGGGCTGGACGACAGCCAGCGACACGCCGCCTATGCCTGCGACATCACCTACGGCACCAACAACGAGTTCGGCTTCGACTATCTGCGCGACAACATGAAGTACCGCCTGGAGGACATGGCGCAGCGCGACTTCGCCTATGCCATCGTCGACGAGGTGGACAGCATCCTGATCGACGAGGCGCGCACGCCGCTGATCATCTCGGGCCCCGCCGAGGACAGCTCCGACCTGTACCGGCAGGTGGATGAGGTGGTGCGCCGTCTCGTGACGGATCCCGAAACCTACGAGAAGGACGAGAAGCTGCGGACCTCGGTGCTGACCGAGGCCGGTTCGGAACGGGTCGAGGACATGCTGCGCGAGGCGGGTATCGTCACCGAGGGCAATCTGTACGACATCTTCAACGTCTCGGTGGTGCATCACGTGCAGCAGAGCCTGCGCGCGCACACGCTGTTCACCCGCGACGTGGACTATATCGTGCGCGACGACAAGGTGGTGATCATCGACGAGTTCACCGGCCGCATGATGGAGGGTCGCCGCTACTCCGAGGGGCTGCATCAGGCGCTGGAAGCCAAGGAGCACGTGACTGTCCAGCCGGAGAACCAGACGCTCGCCTCGATCACGTTCCAGAACTATTTTCGCCTCTATCCGAAGCTCGCCGGCATGACCGGCACTGCGCTGACCGAGGCCGACGAGTTCGCCGAGATCTACAAGCTGCACGTGGTCGAGATCCCCACCAATGTCCCGGTCATCCGCAAGGATGACGACGACGAGGTGTACCGCAGCGCCGCCGAGAAATACGAGGCGGTGGCGAGGCTGATCGAGGAGGCGCGCGGCCGCGCGCAGCCGGTCCTGGTCGGCACCACCAGCATCGAGAAGAGCGAGATCATCAGCGAAATCCTGAAGAAGAAGCGGGTGCCGCATCAGGTGCTGAACGCCCGCTTCCACGAGCAGGAGGCGGTGATCGTGTCGCAGGCGGGCGCCCCGGGTGCCGTGACGATCGCCACCAACATGGCCGGGCGCGGCACCGACATCAAGCTCGGCGGCAATCTCGAGATGCGCGCCAAGCTGGAGGGTATCGAGGGCGATCCCGTGCGCGAGGCGGACCTGCACGACGAGATCGCGCGCCACCACGAGACGGTGAAACAGGCGGGCGGCCTGCTGGTGATCGGCACCGAGCGGCATGAGAGCCGGCGCATCGACAATCAGTTGCGCGGCCGTTCCGGCCGGCAGGGTGATCCGGGCGGCAGCCGCTTTTTCCTGTCGCTGGAAGACGACCTGATGCGCATCTTCGGCAGCGACCGGATGGGCGGCATGTTGCAGCGCCTGGGCCTGAAGGAAGGCGAGGCGATCATCCATCCCTGGATCAACAAGGCATTGGAGAAGGCGCAGAAGAAGGTCGAGGCACGCAACTTCGACACGCGCAAGAACGTGCTGAAATACGACGACGTGATGAACGACCAGCGGCGCGAGGTGTATGCGCAGCGGCGCGAGTTCATGCACGCGGCCGACGTGAGTGAAACGGTCGCCGACATGCGCGCCGAGATCATTTCGAGCCTGGTGGCCCGTCGCATCCCGGAGAAGGCGTACGCCGAGCAATGGGAATCGCTTGAACTGGCCGAGGACGTGCGGCGCGTGTTCGGGCTCGATCTGCCGATCGTGGAATGGGCGGCCGAGGAAGGCATCGCCGAGGAGGCAATCCGCGAGCGCATCGAGCAGGCGACCGACCGGCTGATGGCCGCCAAGGCGGCCAATGTCGGCCCGGAGCTGATGCGCTACGTGGAGAAGACCCTGCTGATCCAGATTCTCGATCAGGTCTGGAAGGAGCATCTGCTGGCGCTCGACCATTTGCGCCAGGGCATCGGCCTGCGCGCCTATGGCCAGCGCGACCCGCTGAACGAGTACAAGAGCGAGGCCTTCGCGCTGTTCAACGCCATGCTGGACGAGCTGAAGGAGCGCGTGACCTCGATGCTTGGGCGTGTCGAGCTGAACGCCGAACCGCCGCCGCCGCCGCGCCCGGCGATGGTGGAAAGCCATCCGGCACCGGCGATGGCCTATGCCGACGGAGAGGGCGCCTACGAACCGGCGGGTGGCGGCGAGGTGATGGTGCTGACTGCGGCCCCCTCGCGCAGCGCCGCGGTGGATCCGAACGATCCATCGACCTGGCACAACTCGCCGCGCAACGCACCCTGTCCGTGCGGCTCGGGCAAGAAGTTCAAGCACTGCCACGGACGGATGATGTAGCCGGACGGCCGCCGGCCTGGCGGAGTCCGGTCGGGCGGATGTGCCCGCCGGCGAGCCGGCTTAGTCGCCCGCCGTGAGATCGAGACGATCGAGACGATCTCGCGCCTCCGGGTTGCCCAGCGCGATCGCGCGGCGATACCATGCGGCAGCGGTCGATCGGTCGGCAGGGATGCCGCCGGCCCCAATTCCCGCGAGAAATGCCGGATCGTAGGTCTTGCCCATTCTGGTTGCCGCGGCACCGGAATTGGCGGCGACCGCGCGCTCGTAAAATGGCCGTGCTGCCAGGACGTTCCCCGCGACGAGCATCGCGTCGCCCTGCCTGATGAGATGGCCGACCGGATCGCGGCCGGCGCGGTCAATCACGGCAGTCGGCGGCGGCCGCGCAGCCGTGCGCGGAGCCACCCCTGGAACCGCGACCGCTGGAGCACGGGCCGGCGGTGGAGGCGCCTCGGCCGGCATGCGCGAGGCCATGCCGATGGCGACCTCGCGCGCGTGCCGTTCCGCGGGAGACGGCTGTTCCGGCCGCATGGCGGGGGGCGACGGCGAGGGCGACGGCAAGCCGCGCGGCACAGCGGCGGACCGCACCGCCACCGACACCGGTGCGGGGCCAGCTACGCCCGATCCCGGCAAGATTTCAATCATCGACGTGGCGAGATCGGGGGTCTCCGCCGCTGGATAAACGAATCCGGCGTCCGCACGGGGGCCGGCTGATGAAGCAAGGCTGGGCAATTCTCCTGGTCGGGTCGCGGGCTTCGCGACGGCTGCCACGGCAGTTCCGATCGCACGGTGGCCGCGTTCGGACCGTGCCGATATCGAGATCGCGGACGAGCCCGCGGCGACCGGTTCCCGTATGGCTCCGGGGAGGATCGCGGGAGCTGCCACCAGGAGCCCGTGCGACCGTGATGGCTGGCGATGGGCGAGGAAGCTTCCGGCGACGATGGCCGCACCCACCATGACGACCGGGACAATTCGCAGCGCGCCGCGACCCGCACGCTGCGCGATCCGGCGCGACCGCGGCGCTGATGGCAGCGGCGAGGGCTGATCGCAAAGCCACGTTGCGGCATCCGGCGCCCGCGTGGCCCCGGTGCCGGCGCGGCTGAATTCGAGGATGTGAGCGCTTTCCAGAAGCGCGTTGATCCGGCCGGGAACCCCGTCCGACTGCGTCGCCAGAGTCCATCAGCATCGCTTCGCTCAGGATCGTCTCGGCCGAGATGCCCGCGAACGACAGATACCGTCGGATGTAGTCCCTCGCCTCGGCACCCGACAGCGGTTCGACAACGGCGCTGATCGTGATCCGCCCTTCGGGATCCTGTTGCCGCAACACCTCCCGGAATGCCGGGCGCCCGACAAAGATCACCTGCAGGGAAACGGCTTGGCTGCGTGCGACATCGGAGGCCCGCAGCAGATATTGCAGGGCTTCGGCCGCAAGCGAATGGGCATCGTCCACGATCAGCACCACGCGACGCTCATCGCCTTGCGCCGTCGTCAGCACCGCGAGCACGCGGTTCGCATCGTCTCCCGTCAGGCTGTCCGTCCTATCCTTGCCGATGACCTGCGCCAGCAGCTCGGAGAGCGAGAGGTTCCTGCCATGCGGGTTGCACACGCGGATGATCCGAACGCGGGCGCTGGCCGGATCGAGGACCGCCCCGTTGACGAGCGTCGTCTTGCCGACGCCTGCTTCGCCGATGATCGTTATGAACGGGTCACGGTTCAGCACGCCCCGCAGAAGCGCGGAGAGGGGTGCGCGGTGGGAATCGGCCACGAAAATCGCGGGCGCGCTCGAAGCCGGGTCGAACGGGACGCGGGCAAGGTGGCGGGGCGCTGAATACATCGTGGTCTCAGCCGTCGGTGCCGCCGCCGGGGCCGCGCCACCCGGGCCGGCTAGTCGGCCGGACGAAAGTTCAGGCTGGCCGGCTCGCCACTGGCCTCATGGCTCTCCAGCATCTGCGCCCTCTTGTACCAGATGGCGGCGATCAGCCCATCGCTCCCGGCCGCCTCGGCCCCCAACGCGGACAGGATGGCGGGGTCATAGGTTCTGCCGAGCCCGACCGCTCCTTGCGGCGCTGCCGGCCATCGCCGCTTCCTCGTAGAGGCGCCGCGCCGCTGCCACCTCCCCCACGCGCATCAACTGGTCGCCGCGCATCGCGTCCAGATCAGCCAGGGCGCCGCCGGACAGGAGCACCGAGTTGTGGACTCGCGGCACCAGGGCCTCCGGGCTGGGCTGGGCTGCCGCGCGCGATCCGATATCCTCGCTGACGACGGGCTCGGGGATTGCGGCAAGGGGCGCGGGCGCCAGCGAGGCCGCGCTCGTGACCGGAGCGGGACTGCCAGTGATCAGCAGCACGTTCGGATCGTGCGACGTGTCGCGGTCGCGTCGGGCCTCACGTTGCGCGCGGTCGCGCTGGCCCTCTTGCCGCGCGCGGTCGCGCACGGCCTCCTGTTGCGCGCGGTCGCGCACGGCCGCCTGTCTGCGCGCTGGTCGCGCGACGGCCGCCTGTTGCGCGCGGTCGCGCACGGCCGCCTGTTGCGCGCGGGCGCGCACGGCCGCCTGTTGCGCGCGGGCGCGCACGGCCTCCTGTTGCGCGCGGGCGCGCACGGCCTCCTGTTGCGCGCGGTCGCGCATGGCCTCCTGTTGCGCGCGGTCGCGCACGGCCTCCTGTTGCGCGCGGCCGCGCTGCGGGGAGCGGCTGTGTGTGTTCCCGCTGCGGGGCCTGGTGCGCGTGTTCGCGCGAAGTGTTCTGCTGGGCAGGCGCGCTGGCGACCATCAGCACGGCGGCGACCGCGCCACCCAGAATAGGGGCGATCACATGTTTCATGTTTTGCTCCTGAATGCCTTCGACCGCACGCTTGTTTCGGCGCCGAGACCGCCGGAATTGCGGCCAGGATCGCGGTCCGACGTCGGCGACGCCGGCGATCTCCGGTCGGTGTTCCACGCCGGCATACGGCGAGGTGTTCGTTGCCCCGCCGCAGCGACTGGCCGCTCCTGGCAAGCGACACATGACAGATCTGCTCGTGCAGCACGTCCTTCACGTGTGTCTCTCCGCCGCCGTCCGCCTCGCCTCTCGCGCAGCACTCACGGCCATCCCATCAGGAATGGGCCTGCGCAGTACGCTCTTATGACGAACCGACGTCGGGCCGGCCTCAGGCGCAAGCGCACATCGGTCGTTCAAATGACGTGAAGTTCACGTTAAGATAACCCGTCACGCATGGCAAGGGAGAGGACGCACCGGACGCAGCCCCGGGCCGACCGGCGCCATCACAAAGTGGGCAACGCTTTACACTTGGCCACCCGCGGCCCGGCTAAGCCCCTGCCCTGGCTCGCTGGTACGGCATTTGCCAAGGGTGGCGCGTGCAGTATGCCCGCTCCCTGGTTGTCCTGGCCGCGCGCGACTGTCCGGCACCGGAGCGTCCCGGGCGGGCGGTGGCGGGCGGGCAGCGCGCCGGCATGCGAAAACACCTTCTCGCGGGGGTGCTGGTGCTGTGCGGGCATGCAGCGTTCGGGCGGTCACCGCCTTTGGCGACGCCGCTCGCGACGGAGTCGTGCCTGCCTGCCATCGCCTCCGCCGAGCGGCAAAGCCCGATGCCGGCGAAGCTGCTGGACGCGATCGCGCTGGTAGAGAGCGGTCGGCCTGACCCGGTGACCGGACGCACGGCCCCGTGGCCCTGGACCATCGATGCCGAAGGCATCGACCATTTCTATACAAGCAAGGCCGAGGCCATCGCCGCCGTCCAGGCGCTGCAACGGCTGGGGGTCCGCTCGATCGACGTGGGCTGCATGCAGATCAATCTGCTGCATCACCCGACCGCCTTCGCGTCGCTGGACGAGGCGTTCGACCCGGTCGCGAACGCGGCCTATGGCGCCCGCTTCCTCGGCCTCCTTTACCGGCAGACCGGCAGTTGGCCACGAGCGGCCGCAGCGTACCACTCGCAGACGCCAGCGATCGGGCAGGACTACGAGAGCCGGGTCATGGCGGTCTGGCCGCTCGCCTCGCGCTTTGCCGACGCCGATTTCGGGCGTCCGGCCGCCGCGAGGGTGGATTACCGCAGGTACACCCCGGCCTTCGCCGCGAGCCTGCGGCGATTGGCCGAGGATCGCGCGCGCCTCGATGCCAGGTTCGGCGGGATCCTGCGCGTCAGCGCCGGCATTGCCGCGCGCCGCGTCACTCCCGCGCGAGGTCCGCGAGCAGGCCCGAGGCCACTGTCAGCTTGGAAAGGGTGAGCCCGGCGGCGACGATGCTCTCGACCGCCTCGCGGATGCGCTTGACCGCGCCGGCATGGCTCGCGCACCAGGCCTCGATCGCCGCCGGTCCGGCGGCACCCGTCGCCACCGCCTGCGCCGTCAGGCGCCGATGGGCATCCGCGATCGCGTCGATCGCGCGATTGAGGGCCAGCCTGTCGAAATGATCGGCGACCGCGATGCTCCGTCCCGCATCGAGGATCGTCCGCAGCCGGAACATCTCCTCGACCGCGAAGTGAATTGCTGCAACCTCTGCCGCCGCTCGCCCGGTGCGGTTCGCCACCAGCACGATGTCGGAGCTGGCGGCGAGATCCGCGAGGGCCGAAAGCCGCCGCGCCAGAGCCTGCGGCACGCCCTGGGCCGCCAGTTCCGCCGCGCGTGCCGCTCGGGCCTCGGCGGCGGGGGCGGCCACCGCCTGATCCAGCGCCCGCTCGACCTCGGCAACGCCGTCGCGATAGCGCGCCACGATCGCATCCAGCATCCCCCCGGTCAGCTCCACATTGCGGATGAACCACACCATCCGGTCCAGCAGCAGGTCCTGCAGCATCGCATACAAGGCGAGTTGCACCGCGCCGGAAACGCGGCTGTCCAACGCGTCGATCGCGGCGTTCAGATCGGCCAGGCCAAAGGATTCGCGCGTTGCCGCGTAGGCAGCGGCAATGGTCGGTGCGTCCGCGCCGGTCTCGTCGACGAGCCGCGGCACGGTTGCCGGGCCGCCACGATTGATGATCGCGTTCGCCAACTGCGTCGCGATGATCTCGCGGCGCAGCCGGTGCGTGGCGATCGCTTCGGGAAAGCGCTCGCGCAGGAGTTCCGGGAAATAGCGTGCCAGTTCCCGCCCAAGATACGGATCGTCCGGCACGCGGCTATCCAGCACATGGTCTTTCAGCGCCAACTTCGCGTAGGCCATCAACACGGCCAGCTCGGGGCGCGTCAGGCCCTCTCCGCGCCGGGCGCGGTCGGCCAGTTCCGCGGCGTCGGGCAGGAATTCGACCGTGCGGTCGAGCCGGCCCTCCTGCTCCAGCATCTGCATCAGCCGTTGATACAGGCCGATATCGGCGGCGCCACGCCGTTCGGCCAACGAAAGCGCCAGCGATTGCAGGAAGTTGTTGCGCAACACGAGGTCTGCCACGTCCTCCGTCATGGCGGCCAGCAGAGCGTGACGACCCGTTTCATCGAGGACGCCGTCGCGCTGCGGCGTGGCCAGCGCGACCTTGATGTTCACTTCCACGTCGGAGGTGTTGACCCCGGCCGAATTGTCGATCGCGTCGGTATTGAGACGAACGCCACGCCGCCCCGCCTCGATCCGGCCGCGCTGAGTGACACCCAGATTGGCTCCTTCGGCGATGACCTTGGCGCGCACCTCCGAGCCGGTGATGCGGATCGAATCGTTGGCGCGGTCACCCGCCTCGGCATCCGTCTCGGTCGAGGCGCGGACATAGGTACCGATGCCGCCGAACCACAGAAGGTCCACCTCCGCCTTGAGGATCGCGTGCATCACTACGGCGGGGGGCGCCGCCGCGCGGAACAGGCCGAGTGCCGCCTGCGCCTCGGGCGACAGCGCGATCGACTTGGCGCTGCGGGAAAAGACACCGCCGCCCGTGGAGATACGGGCGCGGTCGTAGTCCGACCAGGTTGAGCGCGGCAGGCCGAACAAGCGTTTGCGCTCGATCCACGCGGCCTCCGGATCGGGGTCCGGGTCGATGAAGATGTCGCGGTGGTCGAACGCGGCAATCAGCTTCAGCGTGCGCGAGAGCAGCATGCCATTGCCGAAGACATCGCCCGACATGTCGCCGACGCCGACCACCGTGATGGGCTCGCGCGCGATGTCGACATCCAGTGCGCGGAAGTGCCGTTCGACGGCGACCCAGGCACCCCGCGCGGTAATGCCCATCATCTTGTGATCGTAGCCGTTGCTGCCACCCGAGGCGAACGCATCGCCGAGCCAGTAGTCGCGTCCTATTGCAATCGCATTGGCCGCGTCGGAGAAGGTTGCCGTGCCCTTGTCCGCCGCCACCACCAGATAGGGGTCGTCCGGATCGTGGCGCACGGTATTGGGCGGCGGAACGACGCCGGCGGGACCGATATTGTCGGTGAGCTGGAGCAGAGCCTCGACGAAGATGCGGTAGCTTTCGGTCCCCTCGGCCATCCACGCCTGCCGATGCGCGGGCGGCGGCAGTTTCTTCGGCATGAAGCCGCCCTTGGCACCGACCGGAACGATAACGGCGTTCTTCACCTGCTGCGCCTTGACGAGGCCCAGTATCTCGGTCCGGAAATCCTGCGGCCGGTCGGACCAGCGCAGGCCGCCACGCGCCACGAGCCCGAAGCGCAGATGCAGCGCCTCCACGCGCGGGCTGTAGACGAAGATCTCGAACAGCGGACGCGGCAGCGGCGGATCCTCGATGCGGCGGCAGTCGAACTTGCAGGCGATGGTGTCACGCGGCTTTGCGTCCGCGTCGATCTGGAAGTAATTGGTGCGAACGGCCGCCTCGATCAGGTTGACAAACCGGCGCAGAATCCGATCGTCATCCAGGCTGGCGACGTCGGCGAGCGCCGTCTCGATCTCGGCTCTGATCGCATCCTGGCGAGCGCGGCGTTCGGCGTCGACAAGGCGCGGATCGAAGCGGGCGTAGAACAGCGCCACGATGCGCCCGGCGATTGCACCGTAGCGGGCCAGCGTAGCGGCCAGATAGTCCTGCGCATACGGCGCGCGGATCTGTTGCATGTAGCGCCCGAGGCTGCGCAGCAGCGACACGTCACGCCAGCCAAGCCCGGCCTCGAGCACAAGCCGGTTGAAACCATCGGATTCGGCAAGGCCGCGCAGCAGCGCAAGCAGCGCCGCCTCCACCGCCTGCTCGATCGCCGAAACCTCGATGGGAGCGCCCGAGGCACGCTCGATCTCCATGTCGTGCAGCCAGATCGGCGCGTCGCCGGCATGGTGCTGGACATCGATGCGATACGTGCGCTCGTCCAGCACGCGGAATCCCAGGTTCTCCAGGATCGGCACCCGCTCCGACAGCGGCAGCGCCGCATCGAGCGAGAACAGGCACAGATCGACGCGCGCCGCACGCTCGCCCGAGCCCTGGTGCAGCCGCACCGCGCGCGGACGCTCCAGCGACAGGCGTTGCATTATGTCGATGTCAGCGACCGCGCGTTCGACCGGGAAGGCCTCGCGATAGGCGGCGGAGAAGGCGTCGCCGTACTGCGCGGCGAGTTCGCGCGCCCGCGCGCCCGCCGATCCGGAGCACCAGGGTTTCGCGCAGTCCGTCCTTCCAGGTGCGCGCGATCGCCGCGATGCCGGCTTCCAGCACCGCCTGTTCGACGCGCGGCGTGGCGCCTTCATCGCGGCCGATGATGAAATGGGTGCGGGCGAGCGGGCCTTCTGGATAGGCGGGATAGGCGGCGGAGACGCGGCCCTGATAGACCTCCGCCAGGTAGGCGCCGACGCGCAGCCGGACCTGCGTGTCGTAACGCTCCTTCGGCACGAAGACGAGGACCGAGATGAAGCGGTCGAACTCGTCGGGACGCACCAGGGCGCGGATGCGGGGTCTCTCCGACAGGTTCATGATCGCCAATGCAAAGTGGTACAGCGTGTCCTCGTCGATCTGGAACAGCTCGTCGCGTGGGTAGTTCTCCATCACGGCGAGCAGCGCGCGACCGGCGTAGCTCGCCGGATCGAAATGCGCGCGGGCCACGATCTTGGCCAGCTTGTGGCGCAGATACGGCACGGCCCCCGTGGTGCTGGTGTACGCGCTCGCGGTGAACAGTCCGACCAGACGCAGTTCGCCTTCCAGCCCGCCCGAGGACGAGAACAGCTTGATGCCGACGTAGTCGAGATAGGCGCGCCGATGCACGCGCGACTTCACGTTTCCCTTGGCGATGATGAGCGCCTGCGGGCGCGCGAGGAAAGCGCGTATTTCCGGCGTCATCACCACCAGATCGCGCCCGCGGCGCAGCACCCGCACCGACGGATCGCGCAGCAGACCGAGTCCCGTTCCGGGCACCGGGTCGGCCGCGGTATCGCCGTCGGGAAAGCGATACTCGCGCACGCCGAGGAAGACGAAATTGTCGTTGCGGATCCACCGCAGGAAAGCCACGGCCTCGGCCACCTCGTCCTCGGCCAGCGGCGGGGCGCTGATGCGATAGGCGCGGATCACCTCGTCGATGCGCGCCCACATCCCGGCGCGATCCTCGACAGCAACTGCAACCTCGGCAAAGGTCTTCGCGAGTCCCTCGATCAGGCGGGCGCGGGCGGCGGGATCGTCTATGCGCTCGAGATGGACATGGATCAGGCTCTCCCGTTGCAATCCGGGTTGCGCCGCCGCCCCGGCGTCGCCCTCCAGACGCAGCAGCACGCCGCCGCGGTCACGCTCCAGAGCCAGAATGGGGTGCGCCACCAGTTGCGGCTCCCATCCCTGTTCGGCGAGTTCGGCCAGTGCGGAATCAAGCAGGAACGGCATGTCGTCGTTCACGGCTTCGAGCACGGTGATCTCGCCAGCTCGGCCCCCGGTTGCGAGCTCGTAGTCGCGGAGGCGGATGTCCGGCTGCGCTCCGGGTCGCGGTGCCGCCAGATGGTCCAAAGCGGCAGCGGCCAGCCGCTCGAGATCGGCCGGCGCATAGCGCGTCAGGTCTTCGCGGGCTGACCGGCGGAACAGCGTCTCCACGAACTCGGCTGGTGTCACGTCTGAGACGGGGCCGATCGCCAGGCCGGGGCGATCCGCGTCGTCGGGTGCCATGGGCGTTCTCCCGTTGCGTCCTCGGGCGCAGCCTAGCACGGGGGCGGCGGCGGAGGTACGCCTTTCGCCATGACCTCGCGCAAGGTTCGAGCACGTCCGGCGCGCGTCGCAGGTTCAGGGCGACCCTGACTGTCGCATCCGCAAGCACCCAGAAGTCACGGCGCGCAATTGCCGAATGGCACACGGCCCGAATGACTTCAGTGATGCCCGCGACTGCCGCACACGTGCCGCGTTCCTTCTTGCGCGCCGATCTGCAGCATGCCAGTGTCCTGCCATCCTGCCGCAGAGTGGGATTGGTCAGGGTGGAGGCAAGAGTGGTTCGTCGGAATGCGATGCTGGCGGTCTTTCTGCTGCCGCTGACCTTCGGGGCGGCGATGGCGGGACAACCCAAGATCGACCTGCTGTCGCAGTGGGATACCGGCTCCGACGCCGCGGCCATCGCCAAACTGGGCCAGATGTTCACAGCCGCCGGCGGCAAATGGACAGCAACCTCGATCGCCGGCCACACCGCAAACACCATTGCAAAGCTGCGCGCCGATGTGGTGTCCGGTGATGCGCCGTCGGCGGTGCAGCTCAAAGGGCCGGAGATCGGCGAATGGGCCGCCACCGGCATGACGGCCGACCTGGACCAGATCGCCAAGAGCGAGCACTGGGACGAGGTGGTGGCGCCGGAGCTCATTCCGGTGATGAAGCCGAAGGGCACATGGGTCGCCGTGCCGATGAACATCCACCGCATCAACTGGCTGTGGGCGAACAAGAAAGCGCTCGACAAGGCCGGCATTGCCACCATGCCGAAGACATGGGCCGAGTTCAACGCCGATGCCGAAAAGCTGAAAGCGGCCGGTATCATTCCGCTCGCCCATGGCAGCCAGGATTGGATCGACGCCACGCTGTTCGAGAACGTCGTCTACGGCATGAACCTGGACCTGTACCGCAAGGCGTTCGTCAAACTGGATCTCGACGCGCTGCGCAGCGCCGACATGGCGGCGGCATTTGCCGAAATGCGCAAGCTGATCGACTGGACCGACCCCGGCATTCCGGGCCGCGACTGGGACGCGGCCGCCAATCTGATGTTGACCGGCAAGGCCGGATTCTTCTTCATGGGCGACTGGGCGATCGGCACCTACAACGCCGAGGGCTACAAATATGGCACCGATTATCTCTGTGCGCAGGCGCCCTCCGACAACGGCAAGCCGGACTTCATCATCAACAGCGACTCGGTCGTCTTCTTCAAGCAGAAAGACCCCGACTACACCGCAGGGCAGCAGCTTCTGGCCCACCTCATCATGACCAAGGACTTTCAGCGCATTTTCAACCAAGCCAAGGGCTCAATTCCCGCGCGGATGGACATCGATCTCAGCCACGGCTTCAATCCGTGCCAGCAGCTGTCGCAGAGAGACCTGAACGACAGCATCAAGGCCGGGACGGCGGTGCTCAGCATGTCGCAGAACATGTCTGTGCTCCAGAAATATCGCGGGGCAATGCTGGAAGTGATCACCGAGTTCGTGAACAACCCGAAGATGTCCCCCCAGGATGCGGCGACCAAGCTTGGTGATGCGGTCGAAGCGCAGATGTGAGCGCCGCGATGGCAGGCTATGGCGCCGCCCACTATGCGATTTCGGGAGAACCCGCCGAGTCTTCATCTGCCTCGTGTAACCCCAGGACTGGCGGGAGTGCGACGAGCGCGGAGTAGCCTTGTGCGACATGTCGCGGTCGCTGCGAGCGGTGGCACGAAGCTGCAAGCGGCCAGCGTTCACGCCTGCCCGGTGTGCGGAGGCGATATTGCGTTCCTCCGCCTGATTGGCGCCCCCCGGAGCATCCAGCGGTCGCCTGGCGGACAGGCTGCAGCGCCGGCAGCTACAAGAGGGCTGCGGGGCCACTGAGAGTCGGAAGCATGCAATACGCGCCGTCCGCCGCAGCCAATTTTTCCCGCGCCAACGCCAGGCGCCGGTGGCGGCGCTTCGCGCCGCAGCTTGTGCTGGCACCGTCGCTCGCGCTCTCTCTGCTGTATGTCGTCGCGTTCTCGCTGTGGACGGTGTGGATCTCGCTTTCCAGGTCCAGCCTGCTGCCCGACTATCGCTTCGCCGGGTTCCAGCACTACGTATCGCTGTGGAGCAATCATCGCTGGGGCATCGCCTACACCAACCTGTTCATTTTTGCTCCCCTCTATGTGGCCGGCGCGACACTTCTGGGATTGCTGCTTGCCATCCTGATCGATCAGCGGGTGCGGGCGGAGGCACTATGGCGCTCGATCTTCCTGTATCCCCTCGCCATCTCGTTCGTGGTCACCGGCACCGTCTGGCGATGGATCTTCAACCCGACCTCGGGCATCCAGCATCTGGTTCACGGTCTTGGCTGGACGAGCTTTTCCTTTGACTGGATCGTTCGGCGCGACATGGCGATCTACACCGTGGCGATCACCGGAATCTGGCAGGCCTCGGGCTTCGCGATGGCGCTGTTCCTGGCCGGTCTGCGCGCCGTCGATCCTGATCTGGTCAAGGCGGCGAGGATTGACGGCGCCAGCATGCCGCGCATCTACCTGCGCGTCATTCTTCCCTCGATCCGCCCGATCTTCATCGCCGTCGTCGTGATTCTGCTGCAGTTCGCCATCAAGACCTTCGATCTCGTGCTGGCGCTCACGTCCGGCGGTCCCGGTATCTCCACCACGATGCCGGCGATCTATGTGTATGACCTGATGTTCCAGCGCGGTGAACTCGGCGAGGGTGCGGCGGCCGCGGTCATGATGCTGGCGGCGCTGGCGGTCGTGCTGGTGCCGTATGGCGTGTGGACCGCATGGCGGCGCCGGCAGGACCGCGCCAATGGCTAGCATCGCATCCTACGGTCCAACGACGGCATCCGGAACGTGGCGACGCAGCCGCGCGCAGCTGGGCGTATACCTCGGTACTGGCGGTGTTCGCACTCTACTATCTGATACCGCTCGCCGTTGTCGTGCTGAACTCCTTCCGGGATCTGCACGATATCGGGCGGAACGGGCTGCTGAGCTTCCCGGCCAGCTTTTCCCTGGCGGACTGGTCTGTGGTGTGGAACTCGTATTGCATCAGCGGCGGGTGCGCCGGCATTGCGCCGTTCTTCTACAATTCCTTGGAGATGACGATCCCCGCGACGCTGATCTCCACCATGCTCGGGGCAGTCAACGGCTACGTCCTCTCAAAGTGGCGCTTCCGCGGTTCCGAGGTGCTGTTCCTGCTGATCATGCTCGGGGTCTTCATGCCGGGGCAAATAGCGCTGCTGCCCTGGGCGATCACGCTCGGTCGGCTCGGCCTGACCGATACGATCGCCGGATTGGTGCTGATCCATTGCGTGCAGGGGCTGAGCTTCACGACGCTGTTCTGCCGCAACTACTACGTCAACATTCCCGACGAGCTGATCAAGGCGGCGCGGATCGACGGCGCCGGGTTCTGGCGCATCTTCTGGCGCATCGTGCTGCCGCTGTCGCCGCCGATCCTGATCGTCACCGTGATCTGGCAATTCACCGGGATCTGGAACGAGTTCCTGTTTGGCGTCACCTTTTCGTCGGGCACGCATCAGCCGATCACCGCGGCGCTGATCGGGCTCGCGACAGCCGGCACCTCCGTGCATGCGTACAACGTCGAGAGCGCTGCGGTGCTGATCGGCGCGCTTCCGCCTTTGCTGGTCTATCTGCTCGGCGGCCGCTATTTCGTCCGTGGGCTTACGCAGGGAGCAGTCAAGTAGATGGCATCGCTCAGCATCCGCAAGGTCAGCAAGCGATTCGGTCCGCTGGAGGTGCTGAAAGACATCGATCTGGATGTCGATCCCGGCGAGTTTGTCGTCCTCGTCGGACCGTCCGGCTGCGGCAAGTCCACCCTTCTCGCGATGATCGCAGGGCTGGAGACGGTCAGTTCCGGCGAGATCAGCATCGGCGGCCGGGTGGTCAACGACGTGGCGCCGATGGACCGCGACATCGCCATGGTGTTCCAGTCCTACGCGCTGTACCCGACCATGACAGTGCGCAGGAATATCACCTTCGGCATGGAATCGCGTCGTGTACCCAAGAAGCAGCAGGTTGCGGCGGTCTCGCGCGTGGCCGGGCTGCTGCAGATCGAGGCGCTGTTGGAACGCAAGCCGGCGCAACTGTCCGGAGGTCAGCGGCAACGCGTGGCAATGGGGCGCGCGCTGGTCAGGGAGCCGGCCTTGTTTCTGTTCGACGAGCCGCTATCCAACCTCGATGCCAAGTTGCGAATCGAAATGCGCACGGAGATGAAGAAGCTGCACCACAATCTTCGCAACACGACCGTCTTCGTGACCCACGACCAGGTGGAGGCGATGACGCTTGCCTCACGCATTGCGGTCATGCATCACGGCCGCGTGCAGCAATACGATCGGCCCCGCATCGTCTATGAACGACCGGCCAACATGTTCGTCGCGAGCTTCATGGGCGCGCCCGCCATGAACTTTCTTCCGGGGGAAGTCGTCGAGATCGACGGCAGGCCCGCAATCGCTCTGGCCGATGGCGATCTTTTGGTCCGCCTGCCATTGCCGCTCGCCTACCCCGACGCGATGCGCCAGGTCGGGCGGCGCGTCGTGCTTGGCATTCGGCCGGAGACGTTGATCGACGCCAGGCGCGCTCGGCTGGAGCCTGGTGGGGAGGTCGGGGTGCTCGACGGCCTGGTCGAGGTCGTGGAGCCAACCGGACCGGAGACGATGGTGGTTGTCCGCGTCGGCCGGGAGCGAAGTGACCGCCCGGTTCGAATCGGACGCGGCGCCCGCGGTGGACGACCGCGTTTCGCTTGCGGTGGACATGTCCAAGGCGTGCCTGTTCGATCCCGACACGCAGCACCTGATCTGACGAGGCAGTCGCGTGGTGTTCGCCAGCTATCCGAGCCTTTCCGGCCGTGTCGTATTCATTACGGGCGGCGGAACCGGAATCGGCGCGTCGATGGTTGCCGCCTTCGCGCGACATTCGGCTCGTGTCGCCTTCGTGGATATCGACGTGGAAGCCTCGGAGGCGCTCGTTGCCGAGTTGGGCGACTGCCGCGAGCCGCCGCTGTTTATCCCCTGCGACCTGTCCGACGTGAAGAGCTTGCAAGCCGCGGTCGTGCAGGCGCACGCCACGCTTGGCCCGATAGCGGTGCTGGTCAACAACGCCGCCAGCGACGAACGGCACGAAGTGGACGAGGTCACGCCCGAATACTGGGATCGGGCGATGGCCGTGAACCTTCGTCATCAGTTTTTCGCTGCCCAGGCGGTGCGGGCGCAGATGCGCATGCTGGGGCATGGCTCGATCATCAATTTCAGCTCGATAGCCTGGATGGCGGGCGGCGTGCGAATGGTCGCCTATACGAGTGCCAAGGCCGCCGTGATCGGTCTGACCCGCAGCCTGGCGCGCGAGTTCGGACCAGACAACATCCGGGTCAACGCCATCGCGCCCGGAGCGGTCATCACTCCGCGGCAATTGCGCCTGTGGCTTTCCGAGGAGGATGTGACGTCCATCCTGCAACGGCAATGTCTGAACGCCCGGCTGCTCGCGGACGATATCGCGCGGGCGGTGTTGTTTCTGGCCGCGGACGACAGCCGCATGATGACCAAGCAATGCCTGACTGTGGATGCGGGGCTTCGATGATGTTGCAAGTCGGGCTGAACCCTTACGGACTGACCTATCATCTTGGCCTGCAAGGCCGCGGCACGCCGCGCGCGAACCCGGATGCTCGCGGTCTCGAGGGCTTCATCGAACTCGCGCAAGAACTCGGCGCGAGGACGCTGGAGATCGCGGAGACCTGGCTCGCCCCGCTCGGCGCTGCCGGGCTTCAGACCTTGCGCGACAGGCTCGACGGGCTTGGCATGGCGCCGGTGGTAAGCTCCGGGCTGCAGCACGGGGATTTTGATATCTGCCTCCGCGCCGCGACCGGCCTCGGCGCAAGACTGATCCGCCTCGCACTGACCCCGATTCTGTGCGGCGATCGTGCGGCGGCTGGTCCGCGATGGCCTGCGCTCGTTGCAGGCGTTCGGACGAGGCTCGGCGAGTACGCCCCGAGGGCTGCCAAAAACGACCTCACGATCGTTATCGAAAACCATCAGGATTTCACCAGCGCCGAGCTTGTGGCACTGTGCGAGGAATTCGGCCCCTCCGTGCGCATCGTTTACGATACGGGCAACAGCTTTCCGGTCGCCGAAGCCCCTCTCGACTTCACGCGTGTCGTGGCACCCTATGTGCGCCATGTCCATCTGAAGGATTACAGGGCGCAGTGGACCGACGAAGGATATCGCCTGGTGCGCTGCGCCATCGGCGACGGCGCCGTGCCGTTCGGCAAGCTGGTCGAGATACTAGCGGAACACCACGAGAGCTTGCCGGCGGTGCTGGAGCCCGGCGCGCTGGAAGCGCGCCATGTGCGGCTGTTCACGACGGAGTGGTGGAGCGGCTACGATCACGCACCTGCCACCGCGCTGGCGGCCTGTCTGCACGCTGCACGCCGCAACCGCCTGCCCGACGATGCCGATTATCGTACGCCCTGGGAACGAGAGGCTGACGGCGAGCTTGTCCAGTATGAGCTGGACATGATTCGACGCAGTGCCGCGAACATGAGGGCGCTTGGGATTATGGAGCCGAGGACAAGCACATGACCGGGGAACTGAGCGGGAAGATCGCCTTCGTCACGGGCTCGGGGCGGGGGCTCGGTCATGCCATAGCCCTGAGACTTGCCGAAATGGGCGCTGATGTCGCGATCCATGACTTGAGCTGGGACGCGACGGCGAAATACGGCGAGGCGGCGAACCTCGGTGAAGTGAGCAAGCAGCTGGAGAAACTGGGAGGCCGTACCGCAGCCGTTACCGGCAATATCGGCGACAGGACAGCCGTCATGAAGATGAAGGCCGACATCGAGGCCAAGCTGGGCGAGGTCGGGATATTGGTGAATTGCGCCGGCGGCGACATCGGCGCTTCGGGCGGCAAGCCCGATCCGAACAATGTACTCGGCATCCCGCTCGAGGACATTCAGGCGCTGACGAACAACAATCTGATCGGCACGATGCTGGTTTGCCAGACCTTCGTGCCGCCGATGGTCAGAGCGGGAAAGGGCGCCGTCGTGAACATCGCCTCGTCGGCGGCGCATATGGGCTACTCGAATGGGGCGATCTACGCGACGCTTAAGGCCGCTGTGGTTCACTATACGCGGTGCCTTGCCAGCGAGGTGAAAGGCGATGGCGTGCGCGTCAATGCGGTCAGTCCAGGCCCAACCAAAACAGCCCGCTTTCAGGCGACCAGGACCGTCGATCCGGTGAAGATGGACTCGACCCGCAGATCGCTCGATCGCTACGCGGAGCCCGCGGAGATCGCCGACGCGGTGGCGTTTCTGGCCGGCAACCAGAGCCGGTTCATCAGTGGGCAGGTTCTGCGCATTGATGGCGGCGAGACATTGTATCCGGGCTGACGCCTGGTGGGGTCCGGGGCGCCGGGGGCCAGGCCCGCGCCACCTGATCGGCATCCGGTTAGCCTATATCAAGGCTTGGTGATCCCGGCCCGAAAGTGTTTCTCTGAGGCGGAGGCTGGCTCAGCCGGCGTTCGCCGTGCCGCGAGGCTGACAAGACCTCTCCTGCAAGTCCGTGAAGATTCCTATTGCACGCGATCCTGTAGCAATACAATGTGAACCACAGTCTGCCGCAGCGTTTGGAGGGTTCCACCATGACAGAGCTTCCCCGCGGGACCGTTCGCACCCCGGCCCTCCCACGCCGGGCCGCCCTGATGGGCGGTGTCGCGGCCGCGATCCTCGCGCGCGGGGTCTCGAGGGCCGCCGACGCGGCGCCGGTGCGGGTCGGCGTGAGCGGGCCGCTCACCGGCCCCGCCGCGCAGTACGGGGCGCAATGGAAGCGCGGCTTCGATCTGGCGCTCGATGTGATCAACGGGCCGGAAGGCGGCATCAATGGCCGCAAGCTGGTCTATGATTTCGAGGACAGCCAGAACGATCCGCGCCAGGCAGTCGCGATCGCGCAGAAATTCGTGGCCGACCCGACGATCCTCGCGGAGCTGGGCGATTTCTCCAGCACCACCTCGATGGCCGCCTCGCCGGTCTATCAGCGCGGCAAGCTGGTGCAGATGGGCTTCACCAACTCGCACCCGAAATTCACCCTGGGCGGCGACTATATGTGGAGCCCCGGACTGAGCCAGACGGAGGAGCAGCCGCAACTGGCCGATTTCGCCATCACCAAGCTGGGGTTCAAGCGGCCGGCGGTGCTGCACCTCAACACCGATTGGGGCCACGCCTCGAAGGATCTGTTCGTCGCCGCCGCCAAGCAACGCGGCGCCGAGGTGGTGGCGACCGAGGGCTATCTGCCGGACGAGCGCGATTTCCGCTCGACGCTCACGCGCGTGATGCAGGCGAAGCCGGACAGCCTGGTGCTGGAGTCGTATTACAGCGATGGCGCGCTGATCGTGCGTCAGGCGCGCGAGGCCGGGATCACGCTGCCGATCGCAGCCGTAGGCTCGGTCTACTCGCCGAAATTCCTGGAGCTGGGCGGCAAAGCGGTCGAGGGCGTCTATACGGAGTCCGAGTTCTTCCCCGACGACCCGCGCCCGGAGGTGCAGGCATTCGTCAAGGCCTATCGGGCGCGCTACCACGAGGAGCCCGATGCGTTCGCGGCGTTCGCCTATGACGCGCTGATCCTGACCGCCGCCGTGCTGCGGCAGTTCGGCACCGACCGGAAGTCGTTCCATGATGGGCTGGCGAAAGTGCATGACGTTCCCAGCGTGATCTTCGGTCGCATCGTCTTCGATCCGAAAACCCGCCGCGTCGCCGGCGCCAAGGTCACGGACATCATGGTGCGGGACGGCAAGTTCGCATTGTGGGACGGCAAGCCCGCCAGAACCGGCTGAAAAGGGACAGGCTGCCTTGTCTTCGAGTCTGAGTGCCTGGATCGACTACACCGTCAACGGCCTGGTCGTCGGCAACATCTACGCCCTGCTGGCGGTGGGGCTGGCGCTGATCTTCGGCGTCGCCAACCTCATCAATTTCGCGCATGGCTCGGTGTTCTCGGTCGGCGCCTATGTCGGCTGGGTCTGCGCGGTGCGGCTGCGCCTGCCGTTGCCATTGACCGCGCTCGTGGTGATTGCCGTCTGCGCGCTGCTGGGCATCGCCATAGAGCGGCTGGGCACGCGGCCGTTGCAGGGCCGATCGCGCATAGCACCGCTGCTGGCCACCATCGGCATCGGCCTGGTGCTGGACCAGACCATCCAGCTCGTCTTCTCGCCGGACCCGCGCGCGTTGCCGAGCGGCCTGCCGGACTGGCGCATTCCGGTGGGCGGCGGCAGCATCGGCGCGCTCGACCTGCTGATTGCGGGCGTGGGCCTCGTCAGCGCCGGCGCGCTCTATCTGTTCCTGCGCTACAGCAAGCTCGGCTGGGCGGTGCGCGCGACCGCGCAGGATAGCGACGCCGCGCGGCAAATGGGCGTCTATACCGACCGCGTGAACATGCTGGTGTTCGCCCTTGCCTCGGCGCTCGGCGGGATCGGCGGGCTGCTGATCGGCATGTACTACAACAATATCGACCCCAGCATGAGTTTTCAGGCGACGCTGAAGGGCGTGGTCGCGGCGATGGTGGGCGGGCTGGGCAGCCTGCCGGGCGCCATTGCCGGCGGCCTGGTGCTGGGCCTGACGGAGAGCTACGGCATCGCCCTGTTCGGTGCCAGCTACCGCAACCTGTTCGCCTTCGCGATCCTGATCCTCATTCTCGTGCTGCGCCCGGGCGGGCTTGTTCGCGGGGCGCGAGCGCGAGCCGGAACCGCTGACCGGCACCTTCGTCGCGCGCAGCCGGGTGGTGCGCCTGCCACCCTGGCTGATTGCGGCGGTTGCTGTCGCCGCGATGCTGCTGCCGCTGTCGCACCAGCCCTATGTCGTGCAGATCGGCACCAACGCGCTGCTGTATGGGATGCTGGCGCTCAGCCTGACGCTCGTGGCCGGCACGGCGGGGCAGATCTCGCTGGGTCATGCGGCGCTGCTGGCGATCGGAGCCTACGGGTCGGCGCTGCTGGCCACCGATCTGGGCTGGCCGGTGGGATTGACCGTGCTGCTGGGCGGCGTGGTGGCGGCGGGGATCGGCACGGTGCTGGTCTATCCGGCGTTCCGGATGCAGGGCCATTATGTGTCGATCACCACGCTCGCGATCGGCGAGATCGTGAGCCTGGTCATCCTGAACTGGACCGGCCTCACCGGCGGCAGCATGGGGCTGTCCGGCATCCCGCCGCTGTCGCTGTTCGGCTTCGAGTTCGACTCCGCCCGGTCCGTCTATTGGCTCTGCCTCGGCGTCGTCGCCGTGCTGGCCTTGCTGCAACTGCGCCTGCTCGGCTCGCATCTCGGCCGTTCCTGGCGCGCCGTGCGCGACGACGAGATCGCCGCGCGATCGTACGGGCTGGCGCCCTCGCGCTACAAGGCGATGGCCTTCGCGTTCGGCGGCTTCGGCGCCGGCCTGTCCGGGGCGATCAGCGCGCATCTGTTTTCGTACATCAACCACGAAACCTTCGATTCCACGGTGTCGATCCTCGGCCTGACCATCGTGATCCTTGGCGGCCTGGGCAACGTGGCGGGTGCGCTGCTCGGCTCGGTGCTGCTGGTGGCGCTGCCGGAACTGTTCCGCGCGCTCGCCGATTATCGCGAGCTGATCTACGGGCTTGCGCTGCTGCTGCTGATCCGCTTCCGCCCGCAGGGGCTGCTCGGCACGGCATGAGCGCGATGTTGCAGGCAGAGGGGCTGGTGCGGCGGTTCGGCGGCGTGCAGGCGGTGCGCGGTGTGAACATCGCGGCCGCCGAGGGCGAACTGGTCGGCATCATCGGCCCCAACGGCGCCGGCAAGACGACGCTGTTCAACCTCTTGAGCGGCCTCGACACCCCCGACGCCGGCCGCGTCACCTTCGCGGGCCAGGACGTGACCGGCTGGCGGCCCGAACATCTGGCGGCGGCGGGGCTTGCGCGCACGTTCCAGCACGGCCGCGTGTTCGGCAATCTGAGCGTGCTCGACAACGTGCTGGTGGGTGCCCATGTGCGGCTGCGCCGGGTCCGCCCGGCGGCGCGCGTGCCGGTGCTGGGGGCGGCGCTGGAATTGCTGTTGGCCCTGCTTCGCCCGCGCCCGGTCGCGGCGGAGGAGCGCGCATTGCGCGACGATGCCGTGGCCCTGCTGGAGATGTTCGGCGAGCGGCTGCTGCCGCGGCTCGATCATCCGGCGCACAGCCTGTCCTACGCCAACCGGCGTCGCGTCGAGATCGCCCGCGCCCTGGCGCTGCATCCGCGCCTGCTCCTGTTGGACGAGCCGACGGCGGGGATGAACGAGACCGAGACGACCGAGCTGCAAGCGATCATCGCCTCGCTGAAGGCGCGCGGCCTGACCATCCTGCTGATCGAGCACAAGCTCGACATGGTGATGCAGCTCTGCGACCGCGTGGTGGTGATGGACGATGGCGCCGTCATCGCCGAAGGGCCGCCGGAAATCGTGCGCCGCGACCCGGCGGTGATCGAGGCCTATCTCGGCCACGCCGATACGGGTGCTGCCACCAGCGAGCTTGCTGCATGACCGACGCGCTGCTGGCACTCGACCGCATCGATTCCTTCTACGGCCCGATCCAGGTGCATTTCGGGCTGACGCTGGAGGTGCGGCGCGGCCAGATCGTCTGTCTGCTGGGCGGCAACGCCAGCGGCAAATCGACGACGATGAAGACGATCCTGGGGCTGATGCGCCCGCGCGCCGGACGCGTGCTGTTCGACGGCCAGGACATCACGGGCCTGCCCACACCCGCGATCGTGCGGCGCGGCATCGGCTCGGTGCCCGAGGCGCGACGGCTGTTCCCGGCCATGAGCGTGCGGGAGAACCTGCTGATGGGCGCCTTCGCGCGCAGCGATGCGGCGGCCGTGGCGAGCGATCTGGACCGCGTGCTGACGCTGTTCCCGCGCCTGCGCGAGCGGCTGGCGCAGCGCGCCGGCACGCTCTCGGGCGGCGAGCAGCAGATGGCGGCGATGGCGCGCGCGATGATGGGCCGGCCGCGCCTGATCTGCATGGACGAACCGACGATGGGCCTCTCGCCGCTCTATGTGGATCGCGTGCTGGCGCTGATCGCGCGCATCAACGCGGAAGGCGTGAGCGTGTTCATGGTCGAGCAGAACGCCTCGCTGGCTTTGCGCATCGCGCAGTACGGCTATGTGTTGCAGCACGGCCGCATCGTGCTGTCCGGCCCCGCCGAGGCGCTGGCACGCGACCCGCGCATTCGCGATGCCTATCTCGGTGGCTCGCGTGCCGCCTGAAATCGGAGATGTGCGATGACGAAAGCAACCAGCCCGTGACATCTGAAGCGCCTCGGCTTCTTTACCAGGCTCCTCGACGCGGTGAGCGCCGGCGAGCGGTATCGCCTCGCCACCGAGCAGATCGTTCGGGCGGAGGCGCTGGGCTTCGAGTCCGCCTGGGTTGCCCAGCACCATTTCGATGAAGCTGAAGGCGGTCTTCCGGCGCCGCTCGTGTTCCTGGCGCAGGTCGCGGCGCGCACGTCGCGGATTCGGCTCGGCACCGGCATCATCACGCTGCCTCTCGAAAATCCGTTGCGCGTGGCCGAAGACGCCGCCGTGCTCGATCTGCTCTCGGGCGGCCGCCTCGAAATTGGCGTCGGCTCCGGCGGCACGCCGTCCGCCTTCGCCGCGTTCGGGCAGCAGAGTTCGGAGCGTTCGAGCATCCTCGAACGGCATCTGCGCGTGCGTGCTCGACGCCTGGGCGGCAAGCCGCTCGGCGGCTCGCGACAACCGGCTCTATCCGGCGGCGCCGCATCTGATCGAGCGGGTGTGGCAGGCCACGTTCTCGGCCGGAGGCGGCATCCGCGCCGGGCAGGGCGGGCGACGGGCTGATGCTCTCGCGCACCCAGCCGCGCACCGCGGATGCGCCGCGCGCTTCGCTCGGCGGAGATTCAGAACCCGATCATCGACGCCTATCTCGCCGCCCTGCCGGCCGGGCGGGAGACCCCGCATCGTCGCGTCGCGGAGCGTGTTCGTCGCCGACAGCCGCCGCGAGGCGCTGCGGCTTGCCGATGCAGGGCTGCGCCGCGCGGTCGGCCGCTTCGGAGAGACTGGGCGCGCCGTCCAGGACGGGTCGCTCGAGGAGATGATCGCGGCGCTCGATGTGCATGTCGGCACCCCGGAGGACGTGATCGCCTCCCTGCGCGCGGACAGCACGCTTGAGCGTGCCACCGATCTGGTCTGTCAGGTGCATCCGGTGGACCCGCCGCATCCGCTCATCCTGCGGTCCATCGAGCTGATCGCGACCGAAGTGGCGCCCGCTCTCGGCTGGGAGCGCGCGGCATGCGCGCGGCGGGGCACGATTTCGCCGTCGCCGAGTGAGCCGGCGCGGAGTACGGACCGCGAGAAGAATGAATGGCGCATCGCCTCCCGACGTCATCGATCGCCTGGTCGGCATCGAGCGCGGCTCGCCGCTCGACGCGATCCGGGCGCGGCGCCCGCAGGCGCGCGAGAATGCGCAGGCGAGCTTTCTGGCGCTGTTCGAGCCGAGCGGTTCCCGGCACGGTCACAGCGCGGGAGCGATACGCGGTTGCCGCCTTCGTGGCCGGACTGCATCGCCAGCCCGATGTCGACCGAGTTCTATGCGGCGAGGCTTGCGGAGCAGGACGGGGCTTCCGGCATTGCGGCGGCAACGGCGCGGAAGCGGCGTCAGGGCGCGCGCGCGGCCCGTACGGCAGCTATCCCGAGGGACCGCTCAGCGCCGAGAACAAGGTGGGCCCGATCTATCGGGTGCAGCAGGAGCATCGGAGCGTCCTCGGGCCTCGGCTGTCGGCCGCGTTCGAGCACGCGCATCTGCTGGTGTTCCGGCCACGCGATGCGAGCGCCGCCGGCGTTGCAGGCGCTGCTGGATGCCGGCTGGTCAGCGACTGACATCGTGACGCTGTCACAGCTTGTCGCCTTTCTCTCGTTCCAGATTCGCGTCGTGGCGGGACTGCGTGCGCTCGCGGCCGGGCCGCGCACCAGCCGTAGCGCGCACGGCAGGAGACAGTCAGTGGCCGAATCGACCATCGCCCATTCGGGTCACGAGCGCCCGGTGGCCTTCACCCAGCAGGAGCTTGACTGGCTGCCATGGCTCGAGCCGTTTCCGGCGAACGAGCTGACCGAACGGCATTGGGCCGGACTGGTGGACGCCTCGCGCGCGAAATCGCCCTATTTCCTGCTGCTGGCGCGCGATCCCGACATTCTCGGTGCCAGAACGAAGACGGACAAGGATATCTTCTACAACACCGATGGCGGGCTGCCGCGCGCGGAGCGCGAACTTGCCGCCGCCGCGACCTCCCGTTTCAACGGATGCATCTACTGCGCCTCGGTGCATGCCCGGTTCGCGTCGCACCACTCGAAGCGCGGCGGCGACGTGCAGCGCCTGCTCGATGAGGGTGTCACCACGGCACTCGACCCGCGCTGGGATGCGATCGTGGCGGCGTCGGTGGCACTGTCGGAAACGCCGATCGCTTTCGGGCAGGAGCATGTGACGCGTCTGCGCGCGGTCGGGCTCGACGATCTCGAAATCGCAGACCTCATCCACGGCGCAGCGTTCTTCAACTGGGCCAATCGGCTGATGCTGTCGTTCGGCGAGCCGGAAACGCCGGCGCGGTAAGCGAGGTCAGGCCTCCCCGAGCACCGCGCGCAGCCCGGTTTCGAGCTGCTCCGGCGTGATCACGTAGTCCGCGTTGTGCGACGGCATCGGCGCCAGCGCCGATGGCACGTGCCGGCCCTCGATATAGCCGTAGTCCAGGCCGCACAGCGAAGCGAGCGTCCAGTGCGCCGGATTCGCCCAGGCCTCGTTGAACAGTTCCAGCACGCGAGCGCCGGGACGGCAGAACATGATGTTGGCGAGGGCGGCGCCATTCTCGCCGATCACCACCCGCGCCGCCTGCATGGTGCGCACCTGCTCGGCGAGCGTCAGATCCTGCATCGTCACCACCTGCACGCCATGATGCTGCAACATCGGCAGCAGCATCGGCAGGTTCAGCATCCGCCGCGTATCGGTGCCGCGACGGATGTAGATGCGCTCCGCTCCGGCCGGTGGGCCGCACGCAGCGACCAGCGCTTGCGCCGCCTCGCGACAGATGTCCGGCACCGCCCAGGGATCGATGCCCGTCGTGGTCCAGACCTCGCCGGCCAGGGCCTCGCCGTCACCGAGCCACACGATCTGCTCCGATCCGATCCCGAGCAGTTCCAAGCTCTCATCCTGCGCCGACCCGGCCTGAAGCCGCGGCAGCACCAGATGCAACTCCGGCATGCGCGCGCGCAATGCCTGGAACATGACGACGCGCGGCAGGCACTCGGTCAGCCAATGGGCATAATTGCGCCAGGCGCCGACGAAGCCGCAGAAAAAGATGCCCGGCAGGGGTGGCGGAATCGCGACGTCACGCTTCAGCCGTAGCTGCGTCGCGTCGGCCGCCGGCGATTCCTCCGCCAGCGTCTCGGCCCGCCACGGCTCCAGACTATGCACGGAGTCGCGCACCAGCGCGCCCGCGAACCACAGCAGCCCGTCGCCGCCAAGGATGCAGGCGTCGCGCAGCGTGTGGCACGCCATCTCGGGCACGGCATAGGAGCGATAAGCCGGATCGCTGAACAGCGTCGCATACGGCGCCCGGGGATTGCCGACCGGCAGGGCGAGGAAAGGGGCGCAACGAGTGTGCTGCCGCATCGCGGCGAAAATGTGCGGTATGTCGATTTGCCCCGCCTGGTGCAGTTGCGCGAGCGTGCTGCCGATCGGCGGCGCCTGCGTTGTCCCCGCGTGAGGCTCGGCGGGGATTGCCGGCTCCTCCTCGCTCTCTGACAGGTCGTAGAATGTGAGCGACCCGGTGGTCGGGGCCGGCGGCGGAGGCGCGGCGGCGGCAGCGGCCAGACGGGCCAGCGGCACGGACCATTGCAGGTCGTAGCGATCCTCGCCGAATGCCAGTTGGAAGCCCGGCAGGAGTCGCGCGGCGCGCTGGCGAGGCGGCACGCAGATGCGCCACGGCCTCGGGCGGCAGCGGAATGAACGTCTCCCATTCCCGCGCCTCGGCACGGTTCGCGTGCATCTCGGGCGAGCCGCCCTCGGCGCAGAGGTACGACGCGGCGCCGCGCAGATGCAGGGTGGCGCCGGGACCGGCCGGCTCGATCGAGAAGGTCGCAGAACCGTCGATCGGCGCCGGGCCATCGTCGCCGTCGCGGAACAACCGGCAGCGCCGGGGATCGGCCGCATCCGACGACGCAACGGATCGGCCGTTTCGTGTCGGAAATCTGATCGGGCGGGCAGTGCAGCGCGCGCGCCTCCGGACGATCCCAGCACAGCAGCGTGCCATGCACCGTCAGCAGATGCGCGGGCTGTGCCAGCGGCTCGGGCATCGATGCGGACGGCGGATAGAACAGCGCGCGCGCCGCCTGCATGAACAGCGCCGCGCGGTCGTCGCGCACGGCGTTGATGTCGTGCTGCGCGAACTCGCTGTCCGGCCGAACATAATCCGGATCGGTCGGTGCCTTGTCCGCCCGGCCCCGGCTACGGCGGCTGCGCCATTCCTCGCGCGATTTCGTGAAATAGTGATTGAGCGCCAGGAGCTTGTGGCTGCGCTGCTCCTGGAACCCGGCGGATTGCTGATCGACCAGCGCGCCAGAATCGTTGACCATGAGGCCGTGGCAGCGGAACACATGGATCCCGACATGCGTCACCTCGGCGATGCGCATGATGCTCTTGCCGTAATGGTGCGAGCCGAAGGCATCCGGCGCGCGCAGGCGGAAATTCTCCGTCACCAATCCGTCCTGCCGCATCTCGTGCCCGGAGGAGCCGAACATCCACCAATGCACATAGAGGCCGTTCACCGCAGGACCGATGGCGTGCAGCACATCCGGCAGCGAGAGGCTGGATTGCGGCGTCAGGAACTCGTCGCAGTCGATGAACGCACACCATTCGACGGCGCCGCGAAAGCGCGTCACCATGTCGGCATAGGCGCGCAATTGCCGGCTGTCCTGATCCGGCCAGTCCATCACCGTGACCAGCTCGCGCCGTGGCCACGCCTCGATCACCGCGCGCGTCTCGTCGGTGCTGGCGTTGTCGTACAGCACGAAGCGGCGCACCCCCTGCGCGTAGTGATAGCTCAGCCATTCGTGGATATAGGGCGCCTCGTTGCGGAAGATGGCGCAGATCGCGAGCTGGTCCATGCCTCGCTTCCTACGCCGCCGCCTCGATCCTGGCGACCGTCGTCATCAGGTCGAGCGGATCGATTTCGTAGGAGCAGGGCTGTCCGGCCATCTCGGGCGGGGCATCGACCCGTGCCAGGTACAGGTGCCAGCGATGCGCGAGGTGGAAGCACATCCCGCGGGTCCAGAAATCGGGTAAGCACTCCGGCTGGAGTTCGAGCACAAGCGCCCCGGGTGGACAGAAGCCGATATTGGCCAGGCCGGCGCCGGACTCGCCCACCACGACGCGCGCGGCCCCCATCACCGCCGCCTGCGCGGCAAAACCGAGCTGGTCCGGGTTGATGACGGCGAAGCCCAGCGCTCGTGCCGCCGCTTCGACCGCCTCGCGATTGCGCAGTCGGCGTGTTCCGTCGTGCCCGGTGCGCGACAGGAACACCCGGCGCGGCGAACCCGGCGGCGGCGCGCCGAAGCGGAAGCGCAGCAGGTCGAACAGCGGGCGGATGAAGCGCGAGGGATGCGAGACGTGCATCGACAGCAGCGTGGAGGTCAGCACGCGGCGGAACACGGTGAGCGGGCCGGCATCGACATAGCGATGGCCGAGGCCAAGCGCATCGAGGATCTCGCTTTGCCAGGGACGCAAGGACTGCCCCACCACCCGCCACGGCAGGTCGGCGAAAACATGTGCATGCAGCAGCACCAAGGGCAGCCCGTCGAACAGGAAGTGGCCATAGTTCGGCAGGCCGATGCCGCAGATCGGCAGCGCGATGCAGTCGCTGTGCTGCGCCCGGCCACGATAGCCGTCGGCGAGGCACAGCGCCCCTTCTGCGTCGCGTCCCCAGGGCTCGCCCCAGCCAGCCAGCAGGGCGGGGTCGGCCAGATTGTCGAGGCCGTCGCGGAACAGGCGGTTGTGCCGATCGACCACGGTCATGGAATGGGCCACGAACAGCGCGTCATGCAGCAGCACCGATGTCGCCTCGCGCACCGGCGCCAGGCCTCCGGGCGACGCCGTCATGGCCGGCGACTGGCCCGGACCGAACAGGTTGACGCCGGGGATCAGCCCTTGCGGCGTCTGCGCCACCTCGCCTGCGGGAGCATGGACGAACCGGAGATCCTCGCGCGCGTCTCCCGAAAGCTGCGCCCGCAGCCCCTCCAGACTCGCCGCCTGCGGCAGGTCGCGCGCGTGCAGCAGGCCGAGACGCGGCACGTCAGCCGCCGCCCGCGTGGCTCAACGCCAGAACAGCGCCGCGAACTGGTCCGGACGCTGCAACGCGCCGGTAGATCGCACGGCCAGTTCGCGCCAGTAGCGCTCGATGCCGTATTCCTCCAGAGACAGCGTCCCGAGCTCGCGCACGATCTCGAAATAGCGGTCGGCCAGCGCTGTGCTGGACGGGTCCAGATTGGTGACGGCGATCAGGCCGGTGGGCCGGGCATCGAAAGCGTGCAGCATCAGATCCGGCCGGTAGCGGCGCAGCGCCAGTACCGTCTTCCACACGTCGCCAGTCCACCAATCGGGATGCGCGCCGAGCTTGCGGCGTTCCGAGGCCTGGTCGCGTTCGGCCATGCAGATGTCGGACGGGATGCAATCGTGCAGCAGCACGACCGAGTTCCGCCGGCACGACCGTTCGACGTTGAGGAAATCGCGCAGCAGGAACTCCCACAGGTGCATGCCATCGAGGAAGGCGAGGTCGATCGGGGCGCGCAGCAGCGTTACCGGATCGTACTCCGCGAAAAACGCATCGCTGGTCATGCAGAAGAACTGGCAGCTCGGCTTGTTGCCGAGAACGTCGCCAGCGAGGCGGAATGCCGGATCCACGGCCACCGAACGGCAGCGTGCCGGGCGCAGGCTTTTGCCGTCCTGCGTGCCGATTTCCAGATACGTATCCGGTCGAAGATAGTCGTGCAGCCGGCCCAGCACCGCGCCGTACTCCTCGCCGGCCAGCTCGGGGATGCTGGTTTGCGGTGAGCGTCCGACAGCGAATGCCGCCTGGTCCATGCGCGCCTTCCCTAGCGGGTCGGGCGCGGCGGGCTGCTGGCGTAGTCATAGAAGCCCCGCCCCGATTTGCGTCCGAGCCAGCCCGCCTCGACATATTTCACCAGCAGCGGGCAGGGCCGGTACTTGGTATCCGCCAGACCCTCATGCAGCACCTGCATGATCGACAGGCAGGTGTCGAGACCGATGAAGTCGGCCAGCTCCAGCGGTCCCATGGGATGATTGGCGCCGAGCCGCATGGCCGTGTCGATCGCGGCCACCGAGCCCACGCCTTCGTGCAGCGCGTACACCGCCTCGTTGATCATCGGCGCCAGGATGCGGTTGACGATGAAGGCGGGGAAATCCTCGCTGACGGCGGTGGTCTTGCCCAGGCGCTCGGCCAGGGCCTGGATGGACCGGAACGTCGCCTCGTCGGTGGCGATGCCGCGAATCAGCTCGACCAGCTTCATCACCGGCGGCGGGTTCATGAAATGCATGCCGATGAACCGCTCCGGCCGGTCGGTACTGGCCGCAAGGCGCGTGATCGAGATCGAGGAGGTGTTCGAGGCCAGCATGCAGCCGGGCTTCAGGTGCGGCACCAGCGCGCGATAGATGTCGCGCTTGACCGCCTCCTTCTCGGTTGCCGCCTCGATCACCAGGTCGCATTCGCCGAACGCCGAGAAATCGGTCGCGGTGCGCACGCGCGCCAGGGCGGCACCCTTCTGCTCGGCCGAAAGCGAACCCTTCGCCACCTGCCGGTCCATGTTGCGCGCGACGGTGGTGAGCGCCCGGTCCAGCGCGTCGGGGCGGGCGTCGGACAGCACCACCGAGATGCCGGCCACGGCGCAGACATGGGCGATGCCGTTGCCCATCTGGCCGGCGCCGATGATGCCGACCCGCTCGATCTTTGGTACCGGGTCGGCGGTCTCGCTCATGTGCGGGCCAGCTCGGCGGCGAGTTCGGGCAGCGCCACGAACAAATCGGCCACCAGCCCGTAATCGGCGACCTGGAAGATCGGCGCCTCCTCGTCCTTGTTGATCGCCACGATCACCTTGCTGTCCTTCATGCCGGCCAGATGCTGGATGGCGCCGGAAATGCCGATCGCCATGTACAGGTCCGGCGCCACGATCTTGCCGGTCTGGCCCACCTGGTAGTCGTTCGGCACGAACCCGGCATCGACCGCCGCCCGCGAGGCCCCGACCGCAGCACCCAGCTTGTCCGCGATCGGGTCGAGCAGGTGGAAGTTCTCGCCGCTCGCCATGCCGCGCCCGCCGGAGACGACGACGCGCGCCGCCGTCAGCTCCGGCCGCTCGCTGCGCGAGAGCTCCGCCGAGACGAAGCGGCTGATGGACGGCGCCTCGACCGCAGGCGCCGCGTCGATGGCGGCCGATCCCCCCGAATCCGCCACGGGATCGAAGCTCGCGGCGCGCACGGTGATGACCTTGATCCGGTCGCTGCTGCGCACGGTGGCCAGCGCGTTGCCGGCATAGATGGGCCGGATGAAGGTGTCGGCATCGACGACACCCGAAATGTCGCTGATCGGCTGCACGTCGAGCAGGGCGGCGGCACGCGGCATCACGTTCTTGCCGGCGGCGGTCGCGGCCGACAGCAGGTGCGTGTAGCCCGGCGCCAGCGCCACCAGCAGGGCGGCCAGCGGTTCGGCTAGTGCGTGCGCGTAGGCCTCGCCATCGGCCAGCAGCACGCGGCTGGCACCCGGCAGGCGCGATGCCGCCTCCGCCGCCGCGCGCGCGCCGTGGCCGGCGACGAGGACATGCACCTCGCTCCCCAGCTTGCCGGCGGCGGCCACGGCCGAACGCGCAGGCTGCTTGATCGTGTGCCCGTCATGGTCGAGCAGGACGAGGACGGCCATCAGATCACCTTCGCTTCGGTCTTGAGCTTGGCCACGAGTTCGGCGACCGACGCCACGCGGGCGCCCGCCTTGCGCTTCGGCGGCTCGGCCACGCTGACCACGACGAGGCGCGGCGCCGGATCGACGCCGAGATCGGCAGGCTTCAGCGTCTCGATCGGCTTCTTGCGCGCCTTCATGATGTTCGGCAGCGAGGCATAGCGCGGCTCGTTCAGCCGCAGATCGGTGGTGACGATGGCGGGCAGGGTCAGCGCCACCGTCTCGAGCCCACCATCGACCTCGCGGGTGACGTTGAGCGTGTCGCCCTCGATCGCGAGCCTGCTGGCAAACGTGCCCTGCGGCCAGCCGAGCAGGGCCGCCAGCATCTGCCCCGTGGCGTTCATGTCGTCGTCGATCGCCTGCTTGCCGAGGATCACGAGGCGCGGCTGCTCGCGCTGCACGATGGCGCGCAGCAGCTTGGCGACCGCGAGCGGCTCCAGCGCCGCATCGGTCTCGACCAGGATGCCGCGATCGGCACCCATCGCCAGCGCCGTGCGGATGGTCTCGGCGCATTGCGCGACCCCCAGCGAGACGGCAACGATTTCCGTGGCGATGCCCTTCTCGCGCAGCCGGATCGCCTCCTCGATGGCGATCTCGTCGAACGGGTTCATGGACATCTTGATGCCCTGCGTCTCGACGCCGGACCCGTCGGACTTGACGCGCACCTTCACGTTGAAGTCGACCACCCGCTTGACCGGGACGAGGATTTTCATGGATTGGCACCCACACCCTGGGCCGCGCGGCGCGCCGGTCCCGTTCGCACATGCAATGAACGCGCGGCGACGTTAAGGGGCGGCCCTCGCCAGTGTCAAACCGCCATCGACAAGGCCGCCGCGGTCAGTAGCCGGGCGAGTAGTAGACGGGTGGAGGCCCGTAATAGCCCGGCGCTGGATAGGCGACCACCGGCGGCGGGGTGACGATCACCGGGGGCGGCGGCCGGGCAATCTGGTTGCCCTTCGCGTATTGGCACTGCGCATAGGCGTTGTCGTATTGCTGCTGGATGCTCCACTGGGCATTGCCCGAAACGCCGGCGCCGAGCGCCGTGCCGCCCAGCGCGCCGCTCGCCGCACCGATCCCGGCACCCTGGCCGCCACCGATCGCGGCCCCCAGACCGGCGCCCAGCGCCGTGCCGAGTATCGCGGTTCCCACCCCCAGCGTGTTCGCCCGCTCCGCCTGCCCCGCCACCTGCGAGGCGGCGTAGTCCTTGCACACCGCCTGGTCGGCCTGGAACTGGTCAAAAGTTTTCCGCGGGTTCGGCATTACCGCGACAGTGGGTCCGAGCGGGGTCTGGGCACAGCCCTGCAGCAGCGCCCCCGCGATCGCGCATGCGGCGATGATCCTGGCACGCACGACGGCCTCCCTAGGATTTCAGCAGCGACAGCAGCAGAATGAACAGCAGCAGCGCCACCGCCTGCAAGATGATTCGCCATCGCATCAGCACATTTGATCGCCGCGATGCCGCCTCGTCGCCGCTGCCGCCGCCGCGCACCAGACCCAGCATGCCGGCGAACAGCACGCCGAGCGTGCCCAGCATGGCCAGGATCACGAGAATGGTGAGAAGCGTGATCATCCGCCCAATATGGACCGCCTCACCTTGCCGCGCACCCCCTTTTGGGGCCGATTGACACGCGGGAGGCGCTGTGATCCGGCTAGCCTCATGGCGCCCATGGATCGCCCAGCCGCAGCACCGGCCGGCGGCAATTTGATCGAGGAGGGGTTCGCCTTCCTGCACGGCCCCGAAACCCGCGCGTGGCTGTCGCGCGCCGGCAGCCTGCGGGACTGGGACGAATTCGCCGCGAGCTGGAACGGGATGCCGCTCGACGAGTACATGGCCGATGGGGGGCGCTACCGCCGCCGCCGCTTTGCCGTGTTCACGGCGCGCCCGGACGGGACGATCGGCCGGCAGCCGCACCAGCCACACTATCAGGGGCGCGACTACAACGCGCTGAACGGCGGCATCGAGCGCTGGTTCGAGCCAATCCCGGCGGAGATTGAGCACTCCGCGTGCTTCCATTCCGTCCTGACCGCCTGCCACGCGCTGTTCGGCGCCATCGCCCCGGGGCGGCTCTGGCGCGTCGAATGCCATCAGTTCCGCATCGAGGCGAGCGTCGGCACGGCCGGCCAGCCGACACCGGAGGGGCTGCACCGCGACGGCGTGGACTACGTGCTGGTGCTGCTGGTCGCGCGGACCAACATCGCCAGCGGCACGACGACGATCCATGGCCCCGACCGGGTACTGCTGGGCCGGTTCACGCTCACCGACACGCTGGATGCGGCATTGGTGGACGATACGCGGGTGTTCCACGGCGTGACCGCCGTCGAACCTGTCGATCCAGCACGCCCGGCCTGGCGCGACGTGCTGGTGGTGACGTTCCGGCAGGCCGCCGAGCCGGCCTGAACGCGGCCGGCAGAACGCGGCGCGCGGGGAGCGGCCGCTATATCGCGTGGGGCGCTGTCGGCGTCGCCTTCACGGCGTGGCCGATCTCGTCGTCCTCGTCATCGCCGAGATCGTGCTCGTCCGTCTCGCCGACGCTCACAGCGCCCTTCGGGCCGGACAGCGCGCGCTTCATCCGGCGCAGTGCCGCGTTGGACGCCGTCTCGCTTTCCAGCGCCGCCTCGAGTGCTGCGATCTCTTCCAGACGCTTGTCGTTCAGCAGCCCGGCCGCGGCGAAATAGGCCAGGGTCGCGACCATCCGCTTGGCCAGGCGCGGCATCGTGCGGTGCTGCGGATCGGTCTCGGCCAGTGTCCAGTTGTAGATGGCCTTGCGCCCGAAGGCGCCGGCCTTGGCCAGCTTGAGCAGCGGCGCCGGATCGCTGGCATCGCCCGAGTTCAGCATGCGGCCGATCCGGGTCAGGGTCGGCTTGGAGAAATTGGCCATGATATTTTCCCTTTGGGACATCCTTGGCCGATATATGTCCCCGCTGGGAAAGGACGTCAAGCAGAATCGATCTGCCGGCATCCAACACGCATCGCCGCCAGCCGGTCAGGTATTCATCGCGTCGAAGAAATCCTGGTTGGTCTTGCTGTATTTCAGCTTGTCCAGCAGGAAATCCATCGCGTCCATCGTGCCCATCGGGTTCAGGATGCGGCGCAGCACCCACATCTTCGACAGCGTGGCGCGATCCACCAGCAGCTCCTCCTTGCGGGTGCCGCTCTTGGTGATGTCGATGGCCGGGAAGGTGCGCTTGTCGGACAGCTTGCGGTCCAGGATCAGCTCGCTGTTGCCGGTGCCCTTGAACTCCTCGAAGATCACCTCGTCCATGCGGCTGCCGGTGTCGATCAGCGCGGTGGCGATCATGGTGAGCGAGCCGCCCTCCTCGATGTTGCGCGCGGCACCGAAGAAGCGCTTGGGCTTCTGCAGCGCGTTCGCGTCCACGCCGCCGGTCAGCACCTTGCCCGAGCTCGGGACCACGGTGTTGTAGGCGCGCGCGAGGCGCGTGATGCTGTCGAGCAGGATGATCACGTCGCGCTTGTGCTCGACCAGGCGCTTGGCCTTCTCCAGCACCATCTCCGTCACCTGCACGTGCCGCGTCGCCGGCTCGTCGAAGGTCGAGGCGATCACCTCGCCCTTCACCGTGCGGGCCATGTCGGTCACTTCCTCCGGCCGCTCGTCGATCAGCAGCACGATCAGGAAGGCTTCCGGATGGTTCGCCGTGATCGAGCGGGCGATGCTTTGCAGCATCATCGTCTTGCCGGTGCGGGGCGGCGCCACGATGAGCGCGCGCTGGCCCTTGCCGATGGGTGCCACCAGATCCATCACGCGCGGGATCATGTCGCGCTGCTGACCCTTGGCCGGCGGCTCGGCGTACTCGATCTCGAGCTTGAGGCGCTCGTCGGGGTAGAGCGGTGTCAAATTGTCGAAGTTGATGCGGTGGCGCACCGCATCGGGCGGCTCGAAATTGATCGTGTTGACCTTGAGCAGCGCAAAATACCGCTCGCCGTCCTTGGGTGCGCGGATCTGCCCCTCGACGCTGTCGCCGGTGCGCAGGCCGAAGCGGCGCACCTGGGTCGGGCTCACATAGATGTCGTCCGGGCCTGGCAGGTAGTTGCTTTCCGGGCTGCGCAGGAACCCGAACCCGTCGGGCAGGATTTCCAGCGTGCCCTCGCCGTGGATCGCCTGCTCGTTGTCGGCGAGGTTCTTCAGGATCGCGAACATCATGTCCTGCTTGCGCAGGCTCGACGCGTTCTCGATTTGCAGGGATTCGGCGAAGCTGAGCAGGTCGGCGGGGGTCTTTGCCTTGAGTTCGGCGAGGTGCATTGGGGTGCCCGTCTAGTCAGTCGGATAAGGGGGGTGGGACTGGACGATCTGGTACGATGCTTCGTCCAAGAAGAACTGGCGCTCGCAAGGCGAGGCGCAGGGCTGTCCCGGTCAGGATGTTTCGCGAGGAATCGGCGGCGGAGAACCTACATGCCGGCGACAGACGCGGACAGTATTGAGCCGGGAGAAACCCGTCAAGTCGGGAAGTGGTCGCGGGAGTGCCAGTTTGCAAGTACTCCGATCGGAATGGCACTCCGGTCAGAACGGCCGGTCAGAACGGCCGGTCAGAATGGCCGCACGATCACCATGACGACGATCACCACCACCAGCAGGGCCGGGATCTCGTTGGCGACGCGGTAGAACCGGGCCGGGCGGCGGTTGCGGTCCTCCATGAAGTCGCGACGCCAGCGCGAGGCGGCGCCGGTGAACCCCGACAGCAGGATCACCATGAGCAGCTTGGTGTGCCACCACCCGGCATGCCAGTCGATGACGCCCGGCGTCAGCACCAGCAGGATGCCGAACACCCAGGCCGCGATCATCGACGGCACCACGATCCCCCTCAGCAGCCGCCGTTCCATGACCTTGAAGCGCTCGCTCTCCGCCGAGCCGCGCAGGGTTTCGCAGTGATAGACGAACAGGCGCGGCAGATAGAGCAGCCCCGCGATCCAGGCGAAATCGGCCAGCAGGTGCAGCGCCCTAAGCCACAGATAGAACGGGGCCAGGATAGAAATTGTCATGCGGAAATCGTCATGTGGTTGCCTGCTCCAGTGCCAGGGCGATCAGCCCCGGCAGGTCCGCCATGTGATGGAAGGGCACGGCACCCACCTCCCGCAATGCCGCGCCGTCGCCGTGGCGCACGAGCGCCAGGCAATCCATGCCGGCAGCGCGCGCGGCAGTGGCGCCGGCCACGGAATCCTCGATCACCAGGCACTCGGCCGGCGTGACCCCCTCGGCGGCGGCGGCGGCCAGGAACAGGTCGGGCGCCGGCTTCGGCCGGGGCACGTCGTGATGGCTATGCACGCGGCCCTCCATTATCCGGGCAAGGCCCAGGCGCCCGAACTTCGCGCGCAGCTCGGCGTGCGAGGAGTTGGAGGCCACGCGCCACGGCAGCCCATGCGCCGAGACACCTTGCAGGGCCTCGATGGCGCCGGGCACCGCCACTGCCTCGCACGCCATCGCTTCCACGATCCGGTCGCGGATCAGCTCGCGCCAGCCATCCGGCAGCGCGTGACCCAGATGCGCCTCGACGCGCGGCTGGATGGAAGCCAGCGTGGTGCCGAGGAACAGGCGCTCGGCCTCCTCGGCCGTCATGGCCCAGCCGCGCGCCGAGAAATCCTCGGCCAGGATACGGTTGGAGATCGGCTCGCTGTCCACCAGCACGCCGTCGCAATCGAAGATCACCAGGCGCAGCTTCGCCCGGCGCCCCAGCATCAGCTCGCGTGGCGTCATGCGGCCTGCAACTCCCTCGCCTCGCGCGGCTTCGCCGCATCGCGGGGCGCGCCGGCGCGGATATGCGGACAGTCGCCATGCGCGGCCGGGCACAGCCCCGCGCCCGCGAAGCTGTGCAGCCCCGGCCCGCGTGCCAGCGCGGCACGCACGAGCCCCGCGAGTGCCGCGATAAAGGCCGCGTCCGTGCCCTGGGTCGGCGCGCGGAAATACCCGGGAACGCCCACCTTCGCCGCCAGATCGCGGTATTCGACATCCAGCTCGACCAGCGTTTCGGAATGCTCCGAGACGAAGGCGATCGGGACGACGAGGACGGCCACGCCGTCATGGCCCGCCTGCTCGATGGCCGCATCGGTCGAAGGCCCGATCCAGCGTTGCGGGGTGGCGCGCGACTGGTAGCAGATGCGCCAGTCCAGCCCCTCCTCGCCCAGCCGGGCCAGCACGGAGGCGACGCTGCGCTCCACCTGGAACTGATACGGGTCGCCCGCGCGCACGATCGATTCCGGCAGGCCGTGCGCCGAGAACAGGACACGCAACGCGGCGCCACGCAGTGCCGCACGGGCCTCGTCCAGGCTGCGGCGCAGGATCGCCGCGGTGGCCGAGGCGAACGCCTGGTCGGAATGGTAGCAGCACAGGGCGGTGGTGGGCTTGGCCAGACCCACCCGCGCCGCCGCCTCGCGCCAGGCGGTGAGGCTGCTGCCCGTCGAGGTGGTCGAGAATTGCGGGTAGAGCGGCAGCAGCATCACCCGATCGGGATTCCAGGCGAGCACCTCGCGCGCTGCCGCCTCGCTGAACGGGTGCCAGTAGCGCATGGCGATGAAGCAGCGCGCCTCCAGTTCCGGCAACGCCGCCTGCAAGGCCTCAGCCTGGCGCCGCGTCTGCTCCAGCAGCGGCGAACGGCCGCCCAGCAGCGCGTAGTTGGCGGTCGCCGGCCTGAGCCGCCGCCCGGCGATGATGCGGGCCAGGAACGGCCGGATGAAGGGCGGCACGCGCAGGATCGCCGGATCGCTGAACAGGTTGAGCAGGTACGGCCGGATCGCCTGCGGCCGGTCGGGGCCGCCGAGATTGAACAGCACGATCGCGGTCCGCGCGGCACTCATCGGCGGCAACATGGCCGGATGCGGGTCCGCGTCAAGCGGCGCGCACCTGCGCCAGCAGGGCTGCGACATGCTCGGGCGGCGTTTCCGGCAGGATGCCGTGACCCAGATTGAACACCCAGGGCCGGTCTCGCGCCGCCTTCAGCACCGCTTCGGCGCCCGTTCGCAGCGCCTCGCCGCCCGCCAGCAAGGCCAGCGGGTCGAGATTGCCCTGCAGCGCCAGCCCGCCCGGCAGGCCGCGGGCGGTGTCGCCCGCCGTGTCCAGGCCCACCGCCTGCACGCCGGTCTGCCGCGCGTACGGCCCAAGCATGGTGCCGGCCAGCCGGGGAAAGCCGATCACCGGCACATGCGGGTGGGCGGCTCGCAGCCGCCGCGTGATCTCGGCCGTGGGGGCAATGACGTGCGTCGCGAACTGGCCGGCCGGCAGCAGCCCTGCCCAACTGTCGAACAGCATCAGCACCTCGGCCCCGGCCTCGGCCTGGGCCGAGAGATAGGCCACCGTGCTTTCGACCAGCAGCGCCATCAGGGCCGCGAACAGGGCGGCGATCGCGATAGGCGAGCAGGCGGGTCGTCGCGAAATCCCGTGATCCGGCGCCCTCGACCATGTAGCAGGCGACAGTGAAGGGCGCGCCGGCAAAGCCGATCAGCGTCGCCCCGTCCAGCCCCGCGCGCACCCGGCGCACCGTCTCCAGCACCGGTGCGATCCCGGCCGCGAGCCGTCCCGGATCGAGCCGTGCCAAGGCCGAGGCATCGCGCACCGGTTCAAGCAGCGGCCCCTCGCCGGTAGCGAAGCGGACGTTCTGGCCCAGCGCGTGCGGCAGCATCAGGATGTCGCTGAACAGGATCGCGGCATCCAGGCCGAAGCGGCGCACCGGTTGAAGCGTGACCTCGGTCGCCAGCTCGGGGCTGCTGCACAATGCCAGGAAATCGCCGGCCCGCGCCCGGACTTCACGGTATTCCGGCAGGTAGCGACCGGCCTGGCGCATCAGCCAGAGCGGCGGCGGCCACACCGCCTCGCCCGCCAGCACCCGCAGCAAAGTCTTCACGCCTCGTCGCCCCCGTCCTGTCGCCAGCGCCTTCATAGAATAGAAATCATTAAGATCTTAGGGAGCGGTAGGTAGAGCCCTGTGGATCAGCGGGTACCCGGTTCACCCGGCTGCGGCGGTCGGTCTGCTCACAAGCGCGAGAGCGGGCAACCAACTGCTCCTCCGGCATATTCCGCAACCGTCCCCAAACCCTGCCGAGCGCCCCGGCCATCGCTCACAGGCAGGTGATCGGCGCGCTTCGTCCCCGCATTCCGCCAGTCGGGGACACGCGGCCGCTATCCATCCCCGTGATCCCCGCTATCCTCAGCCCATGCCCCATCGCATCAACCTGCACCTGGTGTCGGACGCGACCGGGGAGACGCTGAACTCGATCGCCCGCGCGACGGTGGCGCAGTTCGAACATGCCGACATCCTGCATCACCGCTGGAGCCTGGTCCGCACCCGTTTCCAGTTGCACCGCGTGATCGAGGGCATCGAGGCGGAGCCCGGCCCGGTGCTCTCCACCCTGGTGGAGCGCGGCCTGCGCGCCGAGCTGGAGAGCGCCTGCCAGCGCCAGGGTGTTCCCGTCGTGCACGTGCTCGATCCGGTGCTCGCGCTGCTCCAGGAGCAACTGGAGGAGGCGGCGGTGGCCCGGCCCGGACGGCAATACGTGCTGGACGCGGACTACTTTCGGCGCATCGACGCCATGCATTTCGTGCTGGCGCATGATGACGGCCAGGCGCAGGCCGGGATCGCCGAGGCGGACGTGGTGCTGGTCGGCGTCTCGCGAAGCAGCAAGACTCCCACCTCGTTCTACCTCGCCAATCGCGGCGTCAAGGCGGCGAACGTGCCGCTGGTGCCCGGCGTGCCGGACCCGCCGGCCCTCGTGGCGCCCCCTTGCCCGGTGATCGGCCTCACCCTGGATGCCGAGGCTCTGATCGAGATCCGCCGCCATCGGCTGCGGCTGATCGGCGCCGGCCGAGCCAACCCGATGCGCCAGGACACCAGCGAGTACGTCGATGCCGAGGCGGTGAAGGCCGAATTGCTCTGGGCCCGCCGGCTCTGCACCAAGCGCGGCTGGCCGGTGGTGGACGTGACCCGCCGATCGATCGAGGAGACGGCGGCGACGGTGCTGCAACTGATGGAAGCCTGGCACGAGCGCGCCCGCAAGGCGGGGCCGCCGGCGTGAGCTGGCAGGCAATGAGCTGGCAGGCCGCGCAGCCGCGCCTGGTGCTGGCCAGCGCGTCCGCCACGCGGCGGGCATTGCTGACGGCGGCCGGACTGACTTTCGAGACGCGTGCCGCCCAGGTGGACGAAGCGGAGATCAAGCAAGCCGCTCGCACGGAAGGGCTTTCGGCCGATGAAACCGCCCTGATCCTGGCGGAGATGAAGGCGCGTCGGGTGGCGCGGTCCGACCCGGAGGCGCTGGTGATCGGCGCCGACCAGCTTCTGGTCTGCGACGACCGCCGGTTCGACAAGCCGGAGAGCCTCGCCGAGGCGCGCGCGCAGCTCCTGGCGTTGCGCGGGCGAGAGCACGTCCTGGTGACGGCGGTCCTGTGCCAGCGGTTCGAGCAGCGCCTGTGGCACCATGTGGCAAGGCCCCGGCTGCGGATGCGAGCCTTCTCCGAGGCGTTCCTCGATGACTATCTGGCACGCGAGGGCGCGGCGGTCTGCGCCTCGGTCGGCGCCTATCGGCTGGAGGGCCTGGGCGTGCAACTGTTCGACAGGGTGGAGGGCGAGCACGCCGCCGTTCTCGGTCTGCCGCTGCTAGCGCTGTTGGGCTTCCTGCGACACCATGGGGCGCTCCCAAGCTAGCGGTGGCCATGGCAGGAAGGGCAAACATCCGTGCTGGCGGTCGGCTGCCTGATCCCGCTCGTCCTGCTCGTCGCCGGCACGGCCGCGGGCTGGGCGATCGGGGGGCAACACGCCGCGGTTTTCGGTGCCGTTGCCGGCGGCATTATCGGGATGCTCGCGATCATTGGGCTGCTCTGGGGGTGGGGCCGCATCCGCAACCGTGGCCTGTAGCTCTATGTCCTGCACCTTGCGACGATATCCAGCCAGCATCAGCCCGGAGAGGCGGGCGCCACCAGTGCCGCCCACTCGCTTGACGCAACCTTGCCGTGGAACCGGGTATCCGCGGTGAGACAGACCAGGCCCCGCCGCTCGGCGAGAGCAAGATACAGGCACTCATAGGCCGGATGCTCCAGGCTGAACGCCATGTCGAATGCGCGCGGCATGAGCGAGCGCGTCGGCACGAGCGTGATCGGCACGCCCGCGAAGAAGGTGAGGGCCGCCTCGGTCCCCGCCTTGCTCAGGATGCCCTGGCGAGCCAGGCGCCATAGCGTGTTGGTGCATTCGGCCATGAGCAGGTCCGGCGCCACCAGTTCGTCATCGAGCAGGGCGAGCGCATCCCGCGATCCCGGCTCCGCCACGACCCATTTGATCGCGACGCTTGCGTCCACCACGAACGGCATCAGCGCGCGTCGCGATCGTCCCGGATCATCGCTGTCGTGATGTCCTGATCGAGCGAGGGGCTGAGTGACTGCACCCGGAGCGCCAATGAGCGCCAATCGACATCGCGCTCGGCTAGAGCCGCCCGTGCCAGAATGTCGCGAATCTCCGCCTCCGTCGAACGGCCGTTCCGTGCCGCGCGGCGGCGGAGACCGGCGGCCACCGCGTCGCCGAGATTTCGCACGCTCACACTCACTGTCATTGCAGCCTCCAGCTCTGCCATCATCGATAGCAGAAACCAGTTGTGGCGCCAGACTTGTGCACATAACGATATCCTTATATACGGCGCGCGACCCATTCAGGAGCCGCCAGTGCCCGACACCAGCCCCGCCGTGACCGCGTCCGACTTCAAAGTGCGTGATCTCTCCCTCGCCGACTGGGGTGCGAAGGAGATCGCCATGGCCGAGGACGAGATGCCGGGGCTGATGGCGCTGCGGGCAGAATATGGCGCCGCCCGGCCGCTCGCCGGTGCGCGCATCGCCGGCTGCCTGCACATGACGATCCAGACGGCTGTGCTGATCCAGACGCTCGAGCATCTGGGTGCGACGGTGCGCTGGTCGTCCTGCAACATCTTCTCCACCCAGGACCACGCCGCCGCCGCCATCGCCGCTTCGGGCACGCCGGTCTTTGCCTGGAAGGGCATGACCGAGGACGAGTTCTGGTGGTGCATCGAGCAGACTGTGCGCGGGCCGGCCGCGCCCGGCGCTCCGGGTGGCTGGACGCCGAACCTGATCCTGGATGACGGCGGGGATCTCACCAAGCTGATGCACGACAAATATCCGGAAATGCTGGCTGACGTGCGCGGGTTGTCGGAGGAGACCACGACCGGCGTGCATCGGCTGCGCGACATGGCGCGCGCCGGAACGCTGAAGGTGCCGGCGATCAACGTCAACGACAGCGTCACCAAGAGTAAGTTCGACAATCTCTATGGCTGCCGCGAGAGCCTGGTCGATGCGATCCGGCGCGGCACCGACGTGATGATGGCAGGCAAGGTCGCGACCGTTTGCGGCTTCGGCGATGTGGGCAAGGGCTCGGCCGCGAGCCTGCGCCAAGCCGGCTGCCGCGTGCTGGTGACGGAGGTCGATCCGATCTGCGCGCTGCAAGCGGCGATGGAAGGCTACGAGGTCGTGACGATGGAGCAGGCGGCGCCGCGCGCCGACATTTTCGTGACCGCGACCGGCAATGTCGATGTCATCACCATCGAGCACATGCGGGCGATGAAGAACCACGCCATCGTCGCCAATATCGGCCATTTCGATAGCGAAATCCAGATCGATGCCCTGCGCAACTACCGCTGGGAGAACGTCAAGCCGCAGGTGGACGAGGTGGTGTTCTCCGACGGCAAGCGTCTGATCGTGCTATCGGAAGGGCGGCTGGTGAACCTGGGCAACGCCACCGGCCATCCGAGTTTCGTCATGTCGGCCTCGTTCACCAACCAGACGCTGGCGCAGCTCGAACTGTGGACGGCGCCGGCCGGGCGTTACGAAAACCAGGTGTACACTCTGCCCAAGCAGCTCGACGAGAAGGTGGCCGCACTGCATCTGGCGAAGGTGGGCGCGCACCTGACGACGCTTGCACCGAAGCAGGCCGAGTATATCGGCGTGCCGGTCGCGGGTCCGTTCAAGCACGACCTGTATCGCTACTGAGGCGCATCGGTTGCCGGCGGGACGGTCACGCTCTTGCCGCCCTGCCCCGCCCGGCGCGCATGAGGTTTAAACGTTAGATCACGAGTTTATGTAGGATTTCCGCAACTCCCGACGCTATAACGGCCTTGGCCGCGTCCGCTGGGACGCTACCGCGCGGCAGCATCGCCGCCGGATAGCCAAAGGGAGTGTTAATGTCCGAGAACCCGGTGGCCGCTCCCTTCGCGGCCGCGCATACCGTTGCCCTCCAGCGTGCTTTGGAGGCGGCGCCTGACCATATGTCGGAGGCGGACCTCCTGTATCTGGAGCGCTGGGAGCAGATGCCCATTCCGGGCGTTGCTGCTGCCTTGCGAGTTAACCAGATTCGCCGCGCCAACCCTGTCCTGGCCGCCGAGATCCGCGCCGAGTTGCGGCATGGCCGGCCGCTCACCAGTGGCGAGCGCGACGCTTTGACCTCGATGAGCTGATTGCCGCACCGCAACCAAAGTGCCGGGCCCGCGTTGCGCGGCGATGTTCGGGCTCGTCTGGCGGACGCTGAAATCGGCCGTGCTGGGCTATATCGACGATAGCTGCCTCAGCCGGGGCGCGGCTATCGCCTATTACACCACGTTCTCGCTGGCCCCGGTGCTGCTCATCATCATCGCACTTGCCGGCCTGGTGTTCGGCGAGGACGCGGCGCGCGGCGCGGTCGTGCACCAGATCGGCGGTCTCATGGGCAAGCAGGGTGCCGACGCGGTGCAGGCCATGCTCCGCAGCGTCTCCAACCGCCATGCCGGCATCCTGGCCACGGTCATCGGCGGCGTCACCTTGCTGATCGCCGCAAGCGGCATCTTCACGGAGATGCAATCGGCGCTGAACGCGATCTGGAAGGCGCAGCCGCCACATGGTGCGGTGCGCCAGTTGCTGCGGGCGCGCCTCGTGAGTCTGCTGCTGGTCCTGCTCCTGGGCTTCCTGCTGCTCCTTTCGCTGGTCGCTACGGCGGCGCTGTCTGCGGCAGGGGCATATCTGTCCGTGCGCCTGCCCGGCGTCCACGTGATGCTGCGACTGGCCAGTCTCGCGACCTCGTTCCTGCTGATTACCATCCTGTTCGCCGCCATCTACAAGGCGCTGCCCGACACCAGCATTCTCTGGCGCGACGTGGCGATCGGCGCGGTCGTGACGGCGCTGCTGTTCAACCTGGGGAAGAACCTCATCAGCTTCTATGTCGGCAGCTTCAACGTCGCCAGCACCTATGGCGCAGCCGGTGCGCTCGGCATCATCCTCGTGTGGATCTACTATTGCAGCCAGATCTTCCTGCTGGGTGCCGAGCTGACCCGCGCCTTCGCCGAGCAGGTCGGCAGCCGCGTCGGGCATCCGGTCGCCGCCGGCCACGCCACGGAGATCGCCCACCTGAAGGCGCAACTCGACGCGAACACGCGCGGACCCGCGACAAGGTCACGCTGAGGCAGCATCTCCCGGCGTCCATCGTCACCACGATCGCCTGCGGGGCGACGGATTGCCCTGTCCGGTCGGCAATGGCAGCTTGTGGCCCTCGATGGCTGGGAGGCGGGCATGGCGTTGACCAAAATGCGGGCGGACGCGAGTTCGGCGCTGGCCGGGCTGCTGCGCGACGACATGATGATCATGTCGGGCGGCTTCGGTCTGTGCGGCATTCCCTCGGTGCTGATCGAGGCGGTGCGCGAGTCCGGCGTGCGTGGGCTGACCGTGGTCTCCAACAACGCCGGCATCGACGATGCGGGATTGGGCCGGCTGCTGGCGACACGGCAGATCCGGCGCATGATCAGCTCCTATGTCGGCGAGAACGCGACCTTCGCGAAGCAGTACCTGGCCGGCGAGCTGGAGATCGAGTTCAACCCTCAGGGCACCCTGGCCGAGCGTATCCGCGCCGGCGGCGCCGGCATCCCCGCCTTCTACACCCGCACCGGTGCCGGCACGCAGGTCTCCGAGGGCAAGGAGACGCGCGAGTTCGACGGCAAGCTGTACGTGATGGAGCGCGGCCTGTTCGCCGATCTGGCGCTGGTCCATGCGTGGCGCGGCGACACCGAGGGCAATCTCGTGTACCGCAAGACAGCGCGCAACTTCAATCCGGTCATGGCCACGGCCGCCCGCGTGACGGTGGCCGAGGTCGAGCATCTGGTCGAGCCGGGCGCCATCGAGCCTGATCAGATCATGACGCCGGGTATCTTCGTGAAGCGCATCCTGCATGTGCCGGACGCCGAGAAACGCATCGAGCAGCGCACCCTGCGCCAGCGCGCGGCATAGAGGGAGATCGCGGCATGGCCTGGACACGCGACCAGATGGCGGCACGCGCGGCGCGCGAGCTGCACGACGGGTTCTACGTCAATCTCGGCATCGGCATCCCGACACTGGTCGCCAACCATATCCCGCCCGGCATGTCGATCGTGCTGCACAGCGAGAACGGGATGCTGGGCATGGGGCCGTTCCCCTACGCGGGCGAGGAAGACCCCGACCTCATCAACGCCGGAAAGCAGACCGTGACCGAGCTGCCGACCACCAGCTATTTCAATAGCGCCGAGAGCTTCGCCATGATCCGTGGCGGGCATATCGACCTGTCGATCCTGGGTGCCTTGCAGGTGGCCGAGAACGGCGATCTGGCGAACTGGATGATCCCCGGCAAGATGGTCAAGGGCATGGGGGGCGCCATGGACCTCGTGGCCGGCGTGCCGCGGGTGGTGATCCTGATGGAGCATACCGCCGGCGGCCAGCCGAAGCTGCTGCATCGCTGCACCCTGCCGCTGACCGGGGCCGGTGTGGTCGATCTGGTGGTGACCGATCTGGGCGTGTTCGACGTGAGGCCGGATGGGCTGGTGCTGGCCGACATCGCTCCGGGTGTCACGATGGACGAAATCACGGCCAAGACGGAGGCGGCGTTTCGGCCCCATCCGGAGCTGCGTCTGTCGGCCTGACCAGGACGACCCGGGCGCCTGCCGCACGCGCGGCGCGCGCCCAGGACGCGTCGGGGTCGCCGGACCAGGCCAGGGTATCGCCGGCGCGGGTCTCGGCCACCAGCAGATGCTCGGCCAGTGCGGCGAGCAGGGCGCGATCCGAGGGATCGGCGGCGGCGAACGCCGCGATGGCGGCCAGCAGGGTATCCGGTTCGCGCTGCCGCCACAGGCGCACCTTTTCGGGGCTGGCGTCGCGCAGCCGCCCGAAGGCGCGCAGCCATTCGACGAACACCGCCATGTTGCTCGCGGCCTCGGCCTCGCTGGCCGGCCGCCACGGCTCCGTTTCGCCCTTGTCCGCAGGCTCGGCCATGCCCTTGATCGCCCCCGCCGCCCGGCGCTATATGCGCCCGCCGCCGATATGGCGGCCTTCCGGTAGGCGGGGCCATAGCTCAGTTGGGAGAGCGCCTGAATGGCATTCAGGAGGTCGTCGGTTCGATTCCGATTGGCTCCACCACCCGTCGCCTGACGCGGGCGCTGCCATGAGCGGCCTGCCGCCCCTGCCCCGCCGACGGCTGCTGGCTGCCTCGGCGGCGGTGCTGATCCTGGCCGGCGGTGCCGGCGCCTGGTCCCTCCTCCGCCCGGGGGCCGGCGATGCCGGATTGTCGATCGGCGGTCCGTTCAGCCTGACCGACGCAGAGGGCCGTAGCGTCACCGATCGCGACCTGCGCGGGCGCTATCTGCTGGTCTATTTCGGCTATACGTTCTGCCCGGATGTCTGCCCCACCACGCTCAACACGCTGGCCAGCGCGCTGTCCGACATGGGGCCCGAGGCCGATCGTCTGACCCCTGTGTTCATCACCGTCGATCCCTGGCGCGACACGCCGAAGGTGATCCGGGACTATGTCACCGCTTTCTCGCCGCGCCTGCGCGGGCTCACCGGCACTCCCTCGCAGATCGAGGCGGTGGAACGGGAATACCGGGTCTATGCGGCGCGCCATGTCACCGGGCCGGGGCCGAACGACTACTCGATGGACCATACCTCGCTGCTCTACCTGATGGACCCGCGCGGCCGTTTCGTGGCGGTGATCCGCGCCGACCAGACGCCGGCCGGGATGGCGGCCGACATCCAGTCCCACCTGACCTGATGGAGCCCGTGATGCGACCTATGCTTTCGGCCATGGTCCTCACCCTGGCCTTTCTGCCACCGGCCCTGGCGGGTTCCGGCATCGAGGTGCGGCAGGCCTGGGCGCGTGCCCCGGCCGGCGGCGGCCCCGGCGCGCTGTACCTGACCTTGCACGATACCGGCGCGGCCGACCGGCTGACCGGCGTCTCGACCGACGCCGGCGGCATGGCGATGCTGCACGAGAGCGCCAGCAGCAACGGCGTCGAGACGATGCGCGACGTCGCCGCCGTGCCGTTGCCGGCGGGCGGCACGGTGGCCATGCGGCCGGGCGGGCTGCACGTCATGCTGATGGACCTGGGCCGAAGGCTGCGTGCCGGCGATATGCTGCACGCCACGCTGAGCTTCGAGCACGCGCCCCCGGTCACGGTCGCCGTGCCGGTCTATCCGCCCGGCTCGCCCGGCCCGCGCTGAACCGGCCGCCGCAACGCTCTTTGACGCTCGCGCGTTACGCGCGCAGAACGCTGGCACAGGGCCGGCACGGAGGGACGCATGGGCTGGATCGCATGGATCATTCTGGGGCTGATCGCGGGCTTCATCGCCAGCAAGATCGTCAACAACCGCGGCGAGGGTGTCCTGCTGGACATCGTGCTGGGCATTGTCGGCGCGGTCATCGGCGGCTGGATCTTCAACGCATTCGGGGCGGCGGGCGTCACCGGGTTCAATCTCTGGAGCCTGCTCGTGGCGGTGATCGGCGCCGTCGTGCTGCTCTGGATCTATCACGCGATCGCCGGACGCAGGGGGATATGACGTCCGGCCCGTAGCCGGTCAGATCGTGATCCGCACCCCGAGTTCGACCACCCGGTCGTCGGGGATGCGGAAGAACTCGGCCGCCGGGGTGGCATTGCGTGCCATCAGCAGGAACAGGAACGTCCGCCAGCGCGGCATTCGCGGCACGCTGGCGGGAACCAGGGTTTCGCGGCCCAGGAAGTAGCTCGCCTGCATCGGGTCGAAGACCACCCCCTGATTGCGCAGTGCCGCCAGCTCGCGGGGCAGGTTCGGACTTTCCATGAACCCGTACTGCACCAGCACGCGGTGGATGCCGGGCGCCAGTTCGGTGACTTCGGTGCGCTCGGCGGCGGCCATTTCCGGCAGGTCGACATTGCGCACGGTCACGAACAGGACGTGCTCGTGCAGCACCTTGTTGTGCTTCAGATTGTGCAGCAGCGCGCCGGGCACGTAGTCGGGGTTGCCGGTCATGAACACGGCCATGCCGGGCACGCGGATGGTGCGGCTGCGCGGGAGGCGGGCGAGGAACGAGCGTCAGCAGCAGGCTGTCGGCCCGCCAGCGCGCCTGCAGCAGGTCGCGCCCGCGTTTCCAGGAGGTCATCAGCGCCAGCAGGCTGGTTCCCAGCACCAGCGGCACCCAGCCACCCTCCGGCAGCTTCAGCAGGTTCGACGAAAAGAACAGCAGGTCGACCACGAAAAAGCCGCCGAACACGCCGATCGCGGCCGTCCGCGACCAGTGGAACAGGCGCCGGAACACCACGGCGGCCAGGACGCAGTCGCACAGGAAGGTGCCGGTCACCGCCACGCCATAGGCCGAGGCCAGATTGGCGCTGGACCGGAACGCGAACACCAGCGCCAGCACGCCCAGCGCCAGCGCCGCGTTCACCTGCGGCACGTAGATCTGCCCCTCCTCCGTGGTGCTGGTGTGGCGCAGCGTCATGCGCGGCAGAAAGCCCAGCTGCATGCACTGCCGCGCCACTGAATAGGCGCCGGAGATCAGCGCCTGGCTCGCGATCACGGTGGCGAGGGTGGCGATGAACACCATCGGCAGCCGCAGCCAATCCGGGGTGAGCAGGTAGAACGGGTTCTCCGCCGCCGTCGGATCGGCCAGCACCAGGGCGCCCTGGCCGAAATAGTTCAGCACCAGGCAGGGCAGCACGAAGCACAGCCAGGTCAGGCGGATCGGCAGCGCCCCGAAATGCCCCATATCGGCGTAGAGCGCCTCCACACCGGTCACACACAGCACGACCGAGCCCAGCACGACGAAGGCAAGCAGCCGGTAGTGCAGGCACAGCGCCACCGCGTAGCCGGGCGAGACGGCGAGCAGCACGGACGGATGACGGAGGATCTCGGCCAGTCCGAGCACGCCCAGCAGCAGGAACCAGCAGGCCATGACCGGCCCGAACACCCGCCCGACCCGCGCAGTGCCGTGGAACTGCACCGCGAACAGCGCCGCGATCACGGCAGCGGCGATCGGCAGCACGACATGGGCAAGCTGCGGCGTCGCCACCTCCAGCCCCTCGACGGCGGACAGCACCGAAATGGCCGGCGTGATGACGCCGTCGCCGAAGAACAGACAGGCGCCGGTGATGCCAACCAAGGCCAGGGCGGCACGCGCGCGGGGGCCTGCGGCGACACGCTGCGCCAGCGCCATCAGCGCCAGTGTACCGCCCTCGCCGCGGTTATCCGCGCGCATCACCAGCACCACGTATTTGACGGTGACGATCAGGATCAGCGCCCAGAAGATCAGCGACAGGATGCCCAGCACCTCGCGCGGGCCGGCGGACCCGGTGGGGAAATGCCGCAGGCTTGACTGCAGCGCATAGAGGGGGCTCGTGCCGATGTCTCCGTACACCACGCCGAGCACGCCCAGCAGCCCGCCGATCCGCACCGTGGCGCGCCGCTCGGCGCCGGGTCGGGCGCGGCTTTGTGCGACTGTCTCGCTGGTACCCGGAGCGGCGATCTCGGACACCATGCGAGCGCCGAGACCTCAGATCGCGACCCGTACGCCCAGCTCGACCACCCGGTCGTTGGGGATACGGAAGAAGTCCACCGCCGAAGTGGCGTTGCGCGCCAGCAACAGGAACAGGAACACGCGCCAGCGCGCCATGCGCGGCACGGTGGCCGGGACGAGCGTCTCGCGACCCAGGAAGTAGCTGACCTGCATCGGGTCGAAGGCCACGCCCTTGCCGCGCAGGGCGTCCAGGTCGCGCGGCAGATTGGGGCTCTCCATGAAGCCGTAATGCACCAGCACCCGGTGGATGTTGGGCGCCAGTTCCGTGACCTCGGTACGCTCGGCGGCGGAGACCTCCGGCACGTCGAGGTTCTGGATGGTGACGAACAGCACGTGCTCGTGCAGCGCCTTGTAGTGCTTCAGGCTGTGCAGCAATGCGGCCGGCACGTATTCGGGATTGCCGGTGAGGAATACCGCCATCCCCGGCACGCGGATGGTGCGGCTGCGCGGCAGGCGGCTCAGGAACGAGGTCAGCAGCAGGCTGTCCGCCCGGCCGCGCGCCAGCAGCAGGTCGCGGCCGCGTTTCCACGAACTCATCAGCGCGAGCAAAGCGAGACCCAGCACCAGCGGCACCCAGCCGCCCTCGGGCAGCTTCAGGCAGTTGGCCGCGAAAAACAGCAGGTCGATGGTGAACAGCGAACCCCAGACCGCGAGGGTGAGCGGCAGCGACCAGCCGAACTGGCGGCGGAACACCACGCCGGCCAGGACCGCGGTGCAGGTGAAGGTGCCGGTCACGGCGATGCCATAGGCGGAAGCCAGGGCGTCGCTGCTGCGGAAGGCGAACACCAGCAGCAGCACCCCGATCAATAGCGCGGTGTTGATCTGCGGGACGTAGATCTGGCCGGCCTGCATGGCCGAGGTGTGCGTGACCGTCATGCGCGGCAGGAAGCCCAGTTGCATGCATTGCCGCGCCATCGAATAGGCGCCGGAAATCAGCGACTGGCTGGCGATCACGGTCGCCACCGTGGCCAGGACCACCAGCGGCAGGCGCAGCAATTCCGGGCACAGAAGGTAGAACGGGTTGGCCGAAGCCGCCGGGTCAGCCAGCACCGCCGCACCCTGCCCGAAATAGTTGAGGGTCAGGCACGGCAGCACGAAGCCGAGCCAGGACACGCGGATCGGCCGCGCGCCGAAATGGCCCATATCGGCGTACAGCGCCTCGGCCCCGGTCACCGCCAGCACGACCGAGCCGAGTGCGAGGAAAGCCAGCAGCCGGTATTGGAGGCACAGCGCCACCGCATAGCTGGGCGACAGCGCCAGCAGCACCGTCGGGTTCCGGGCGACCGCCGCGGCGCCGAGTGCTCCGATCGCCGCGAACCAGACCACCATGACCGGGCCGAACACCCGCCCCACGCTGCCGGTGCCGCGGGACTGCACCGCGAACAGCGCGATGATCACGGCGGCCGAGATCGGCAGCACGAACTCGGCGAGCGACGGGGTCGAGATCTCCAGGCCCTCGACCGCCGAGAGCACGGAGATCGCCGGGGTGATGACGCCGTCGCCGAAGAACAGGCAGGCGCCCGTCACCCCCGCCAGCACCAGGCCGGCCCGCAGTTTCGGCCCCGCCGCGACCCGCTGCGCCAGCGCCATGAGCGCCAGGATGCCGCCCTCGCCGTGGTTGTCGGCGCGCATCACCAGCAGCACGTATTTCACCGTGACGATCAGGATCAGCGCCCAGAAGATCAGCGACAGGATGCCCAGCACCTCCGGCGCGCGCAGGCCGGCGCGGGAGAAATGCCCGAGGCTGGTCTTGAACGCATAGAGCGGGCTGGTGCCGATATCGCCGTAGACGACGCCCAGCACGCCCAGCAGCACGGCGGGCCGCAGGGGCGCGCGTCGATGCTCGGCGGAGGGGGCGGTCAAGGCGGCGGTGGTCATGCGCGTGGCGATCCAGAACTGGTCCGGTCCCGGTCACAGGGAAGCGGCAGGCGGGTATTGCGTCGGGACACCGACACACACGCTCTCTCGCCTGCTCGGACGGGCGGGGCGGAGCGATAGCGGGTCGCCAGGCTGGCGGCAAGCGGCGGCCCCTCTTGTGCCCCGTCTTGCCCCCGTCCTATGCCCGCCTCGTGCCCAGCTCAGCCCGTGCGGACCCGCGTGCCGAAGATGGCGCTGCCGACGCGGATTTCCGTGGCGCCGTGGCGGATCGCCGCCTCGAAATCGCCCGACATGCCCATCGAGACCACAGGCAGGCCGTGCCGTGCCGCGCAGGCGGCGGTCCAGGCGAAATGCGGTGCGGGATCGTCCGCTTCGGGCGGGATGCACATCACGCCTTGCAGCCGGTCGCCGAAGCGGCGGCGGCAGAGAGCGATCAGGGCGTCGGCCGCGGCGCGCGGCGCTCCGGCCTTCTGCGTCTCGTCGCCGACATTGACCTGCACCAGCAGCGCCGGCAGGCGCCCCTCGCGCTGCGCGGCATCGGCCAGCGCGTCGGCCAGGCGCTCGCGGTCCAGGCTCTCGATCACGTCGGCGAGCCGCACCGCCTCGCGCGCCTTGTTGGTCTGCAAGGCGCCGATCAGATGCAGGCGCAGCGCCGGATGCGCCGCCCGCAGCGCAGGAAACTTGGCCGCCGCTTCCTGCACCCGGTTCTCGCCGAAGCGCGTGTGTCCGGCGGCCAGCGCCGCCTCGATATCGGCCACGGGGCGGGTTTTCGACACGGCGACGAGCGTGACATCCTCGGGGCGGCGGCCGCAGCCGGCGCAGGCGCTTTCGATGCGGACACGGACACCGGCCAGCCGGTCGGCGAGGTCACCGGTGAGGGAGTGCGACATGGATGCCAGAGTCCTGGCCTGGGGGCGTCGGGTCAAGGCGGCGCATTGGCCCGCGGGCCGCACGGCGCCGCTCTGGCTGTTCACCGACGCGAACCGGCTATGCGACCCGCTGCCCTCGATCCGGCGCCTGCCGCGCGGTCTCGCCGGCGTGGTGCTGCGCCATGACGAGCCGCATGACGGTGCAGTGGCGCGTCTGTGCCGGGCGAGAGGGCTCGCCCTGTCGGTCGCGGGCGACTGGCGGCTGGCGCTGCGGCTGCGCGCCGGCGCACATCTGCGCGGCGGCCGCGTTGCCCCCGGCGCTCCGCCCTGGCTGCGCTCGCCTGACCGGATCGGCGCACACCGTTCGCGAGATCGGCCGATGCCGACGCGCCGGGGTGGAGGTGATCTTCATCTCCCCGGTATTCGCCACCGCGAGCCATCCCGGCGGCCGCACTCTGGGCGCGCTTCGCTGGGCTGCCTGGGCTCGGCTGGCCGGATCGGGCGCCGCGGCACTTGGTGGCATCGACGGGCGAACGATCCGCTCCCTGCCGCCCTGCTGCCGTGCCGTGGGCGCGATTGGCGCGCTGCGGGCGTAACCGATCGTTGTACCGTCGCCACAGTGTTTCGCGATTGCCATGTCGGGGCGTCGGACATGGTTGCGGGAGTGTGACCGAGACGGCCATAGTCTCCCGGAGGTCCGGCTGCCACGCCCATCGGGGATGCGTTCTCGATCAGTGGACGGGGCGGGGCCGAGTTACGTTTGCCGGACTGTCCGGCTCTATGAGGAGGATTGAATGCGTAAGCTCCTGCTGGCCACTTCGGCTTTGCTGGGCGCATCGGTCGGGATCGCGGGCATCGCCCAGGCCGGCACGCTGACGCCGAATGCACCCAACCCCGCTCCCGGTTCGATCACCGTCACGCTGAACGCGTTGGTCGAGGCGATGGCGTTCGTCTCCTCCGACAGCGGCACGCAGCCGCAGAACAACGGTGGCAACAAGGTCGAACCCTACGGCATTGCCACCTACGTGCGTCTGTACCCGTCGTTCGACGGCGTGCTGGCGAACGGGCTGAAATATGGTGCCTCGGTCGAGCTGCGGCAAAACCAGGGCTTCGTGTCCTCGCCCAACAGCAACGGGGTCGGCGATCTGGGCACGATGTATGTGCAGCGCGGCTTCGTCTATGTGGGCGCCGACAAGTTCGGCAAGGTGTCGCTCGGTTCGCCGGTGCAGCCGACCGAACTGTTCCAGACCGGCAACCCGGCGAACTTCAACACCGGCGGCTGGGACGGCGACCTGCCCGGCGTGTTCCGCACCGGCCTGCCGTACTTCTTCAGCGACGACAACGACCGCGCCAACAAGGTCGTCTATGTCTCGCCGCAATTCGCCGGCTTCGATTTCGGCCTGTCGTTCGAGCCGAACGACTTCGGCAACAACTACGGCAAGCCGTTCACCCGCGTCTCGTCGGCGTCCTCCATCTGCACTGCGACCGACCCGAGTCACGGGCGACTGCACCGCTTCGGCTACGGGCCTCCAGGCCGGCCGGCGCCGCAACACAGTGGACGGCTCGGCGCGCTACCAGGGCACGTTCGGCCCGGCGGGCTTCAAGGCACAACTCGGCGGGTCGTATGGCGCGGCGGTGCAGAGCAACAATGTGTTGGACGGAATCGGGACTCCGGCACCTACCGTGGCGGGGCCATATAAAGACTTCACCATGGGGACCGGCGGCATCTCGATCACCTATGCCGGGCTGGAACTCGACGGCAACGTCATCGGGGGCCAGTTCGGACCCGACCTGACGACGACGCAGACCGGCCACACCATCGCATGGATCGCGGGTGCCTCCTACACGATGGGTCCGGTGATCTTCGGCGCGTCGTATTTCAACTTCGACTCCGGCTACACGCGCGCGACCGGGCTGGGCGCGAGCAACACCCACGGCTACGGCGTCGCGGCCGGCGGCACCTACACCCTGGCACCGGGCGCCTCGGTGTATCTGGAATACCTGTATGGGCATCAGCACGCGAACGGCGTGGACTTGGTGAACGGCGGCGTCAGCGACCTGAACAACAACATCAGGGCGCAGGCTTTCGGTATCGGCACCGCCTTCAAGTGGTAAGCTGAGCGAATTGGCTGAGGCCGCGGGGCGGTGGGCAACCACCGCCCCGTTTCCATTTCGGGCTCATCGGGGCGACCGGCGGCCTCTCTGCTTGGCGGGGTCGGGCGGCTCGGCTAAACACTCCGGTTGGACGCCCCGCATGGGAGCGCGAGGAGTGGCAGTTTCAGGATGACCCTTCGGATTCGCCTTTTCATGACACTTGCCCTGACGGGCCTGCTTCCAGCGCTGGCTGCGTGCAGCAACTCGAAAGCATTGTCGGCCGACCAGTACAACGACCCGCGCTATCGCGGCCCCGGCTTCGGGCGGCTCTCCGGCGGAACGCTGTTCACCACCGCGCATAACGGCGACAACGGCAGCAACGACCGGGGTGGGGCGCTCGGGGTGAACGCCTATCTGTGGCGGGGTGCCCTTGACACGCTGTCCTTCATGCCGCTGGCCTCGGCCGACCCGTTCGGCGGCGTGATCATCACGGACTGGTACGAGCCGCCCGCGGGCAATGGCGAGCGGTTCAAGGCCACCGCCTATATCCTGGGGCGGCAGTTGCGCGCGGATGGCGTGCGCCTGACCGTCTTCCGCCAGACATTGCAGGACGGCCAATGGGTGGACGCCCCGGTCGCAGCTTCGACCGTGGGTGCCATCGAAGACAAGATCCTGGAGCGCGCCCGCGAGCTGCGCACCCAGTCGGCCGAGCGCTGAGTCCGTTCTGGCGGTCGCGGCGGGGCTGGGCTCGCGGCACCGGCCGAACGACCATGATCCTACGCCGAGCCGGAGTGCCGTGCTGACGATGACACAGATTGCGGACGACCACCGGGCTGCCGCGAGCGGGGCGGAGAGCGCGTCCAACGTGCTCTCCGACCTTCCGGCGGAGGATCGGGCGCGCTACGATTTCGCCGCCTCCGAGCCGCATTGGCAGCGCGTCTGGGAGCAGCGGCGCTGCTTCGAGGTACCGGACGTGCCCGAGCCGGGCCGGCCCGCCTATTACGTGCTCGAGATGTTCCCCTATCCGAGCGGCAAGATCCACATGGGCCACGTGCGTAACTATACGCTGGGCGACGTGGTTGCCCGCTATAAGCGCGCGCGCGGGCATGTGGTGCTGCACCCGATGGGCTGGGACGCGTTCGGCCTGCCGGCCGAGAACGCGGCGCGCGAGCGCGGCGTGCATCCGGCGACCTGGACCCGCGCCAACATCACCGCCATGCGCGCCGAGCTGCGCCGCATGGGATTGTCGATCGACTGGAGGCGCGAGTTCGCCACCTGCGATCCGGAGTATTACGGCCAGCAGCAGCGCCTGTTCCTGGCCTTCCTGCGGGCCGGCCTCGCGGATCGGCGCGAAGCCTGGGTGAACTGGGATCCGGTGGACGGGACCGTGCTCGCGAACGAGCAGGTGATCGACGGAAGGGGCTGGCGCTCGGGCGCCTTGGTCGAACGAAGGCGGCTCGCGCAATGGTTCCTGCGCATCACCGACTACGCGCCCGACCTGCTCGCGGCGCTGGATCGGCTGGATCGCTGGCCGGAGCGTGTGCGCACCATGCAGGCCAAATGGATCGGCCGCAGCGAAGGCGCGCGCGTCCGGTTTGCCCTGGCGGAGCCGGCCGCCGGCATCTCGGACATCGAGGTGTATACGACCCGCCCGGATACGCTGTTCGGCATGTCGTTCATCGCCCTGGCCCCGGAGCATAAGCTGGCCGCCTGGGCGGCGGCGCGCGATCCCCGGGCCGCCGCGTTCGTCGCCGAATGCCGCAGTCTGGGCACCAGTGAGGCGGCCATCGAACAGGCGGAGAAGCGCGGGTTCGATACCGGGCTGCGGGTGCGCCATCCGTTCCTGCCGGATGCGACCTTCCCGGTCTGGATCGGCAATTTCGTGCTGATGGAGTACGGAACCGGCGCCATCTTCGGCTGCCCGGCGCACGACCAGCGCGACCTGGATTTCGCGCGGCGCTACGGGCTGCCGGTTCGCCCGGTGGTCCGGCCCATCACGGCCGCCGGCGATGCGCAGACCCCGACGAGCGTGGGCGATGTCGCCTATGACGGGCCGGGGGTGATCTGCAACTCGGGCTTCCTCGACGGGCTGGAGACCGCGGCGGCGCAGCGGCGGGCGATCGCCGAGCTGGAACGGCTCGGGGCCGGAACGGGGGTGGTGAACTGGCGCCTGCGCGACTGGGGCGTAAGCCGGCAGCGCTACTGGGGCTGTCCGGTGCCCGTGATCCATTGCGACGCCTGCGGCGTCGTGCCCGTGCCGGATGCGCAGCTGCCGGTGCTGCTGCCCGAGGATGTGCGGTTCGACCAGCCCGGCAATCCGCTCGAGCACCACCCGAGCTGGAAGCACGTTGCATGTCCGCGATGCGGCGCGCCGGCCCGGCGCGAGACGGACACATTCGATACCTTCGTGGACAGCTCGTGGTATTTCGCCCGTTTCTGCAGTCCGGCCAGCGCGGCACCGGTGGATGCCGAGGCGGCCGCCTCCTGGCTGCCGGTCGATCAGTATATTGGCGGCGTGGAGCACGCGATCCTGCATCTGCTCTACGCGCGATTCTTCGCGCGGGCGATGCGCGCGACCGGCTTCACGGTGCCCGATGAGCCGTTCGCCGGCCTGTTCACCCAGGGCATGGTGACGCACGCGAGCTATCGCAGGGCCGATGGCGGCTGGCTCTATCCCGACGAGGTGGTGCTGTCCGATGGACAGGCTGTGGCCCGCGATACCGGCGAGGCGGTGAGTGTCGGCCGCGTCGAAGCAATGTCGAAATCAAAACGGAACACGGTCGATCCCGGACACATCATAGATCGTTACGGTGCAGACACGGCACGCTGGTACATCCTGTCCGACAACCCGCCCGAGCGGGACATGGAGTGGACCGAAAGCGGCGTGGCCGGGGCATTCCGCTTCGTGCAGCGGCTGTACCGGCTGGCGGCAGTCCTGGGTCCGGGCGAGCTGTCGCCCGAGCCGCCGGCGCTGGACGATGCCGCCCTGGCCTTGCGGCGCGTCACCCACCGGACCATCGTCGCGGTGACGGAGGCGCTGGAGGGGTTCGCCTTCAATGTGGCGGTTGCTCGCATCCACGAACTGGCCCGCGCACTTGGCGACGCGGAGCGCGGGGACGGCGGGCGCGGCATGGTGTGGGCCCGGCGGGAAGGGCTGCACATCGTGGCCCGGCTCGTGGCGCCGATGATGCCGCATCTGGCCGAATCCCTCCACCAATTGCTTGGCGGAGCCGCCGATGCGCTGATCGCGGAGGCGGCGTGGCCGGATTTCGATCCGGCGCTCGTCCGGGCGGCGGTGATGACCCTGGCGGTGCAGGTGCAGGGCAGGTTGCGCGGCTCGATCGAAGTGCCGGTGGATGCCGACGAGGCGTCAGTATGGCGCGCGGCGGCGTCCGAGCCCAACGTCGCGCGTACGCTGCGCGACGCCGATATCGCCAAGCGCATCTATGTGCCGGGCCGCATCGTGAACTTCGTCCTGCGAACCTGAGCGCGCAGGTGGCGGAGGCATCGGCCAGGTGCGGGCGGATGCGCGGGCGGCGAGAGCTGCTGGCAGGATTCGGCTCGCTATCGCTCATCTCGCTCGGGGGGTGCGGCTTCGCTCCGGTCTATGGCCCGCGCTCCGCCACCGGAACCAACGCGGCGCAGGACGGGCTGGCGGCGACCGCCGTGGAGATCATCCCCGAACGGTCCGGACAGCTTTTGCGGCAGGCTTTGCAGGAACGGTGCGAGCGATTCGGGGCCGGCGTGGAGCGCCGCTACAGCTTGCAGGCCAGCTTCAGCGTGACCGACGAGGGCATCGCCATTCAGCAGGACACCGCGGTCACACGGCTACGGGTGACCGGGTACGCACAATACACCCTGCGCAGCCTCGACGCGTCGCGGCGTACGCTGACCAGCGGCACGGCACGGGCACTGGACGGACTGGATATCATCAACCAGCAATTCTTCGCCGGCGATCTGGAACACGAGCAGGTGGTTCGCCGCCTGGCTGACGCCGTCGCGGACCAGATATCGCTGCAGCTTGCCGATTACTTTAACGCCCACCCGATCGCCTAGATGAAAGCCGATACCCGGCGTCTCCCTCAGCTCATCCGCGGTCTGGGGCAGATGCGGGTGGTCTGTCTCTATGGCGATGACGGTGAGGCCATCCGGGACTGCGCGCGGCGTCTGGTGATCGCGGAGGCCGGTTCGCCGGACGATCCGTTTCGGGTCTCGGAGTGCGATGGCGACAATCGGGAGGCCGTGGCGGCGGCACTGGGATCGCCCTCGTTGTCCGGCGGCAGGGCCGTGGTGTGGGTGCGGCACGCGAACGAGCGGATGCTGCCGCTGGTCGAGCAGGCGCTGGCCCAGGACGGCGTGCTGATGGTGGTCGAGCACGGCGGTTCGACCACGAAGTCCCGGGTTCGCGGCGTCGTCGAACGGCACCCGCACGGCTGCGTAGTGGCGTGCCATGTGCAGGCGGAGGCGACACGCGAGACGATCCGAACCGAGCTGGCCGAGTTCGGCGTACAGACGGACGAGGGTGTGGTCGGTCTGCTGGCGACGCAAGCCGATTCGCAGGCCTGTCCAGGTCGGGTCGCCGGACTGGCCGCCGCGCTGTACGCGGGCCGCGGCGGGCGACTGACGCTGGCGGACGCGTCCGCTCTCGCGGGCGGGGCATCGGTCGAGGGGCTGGATGCCGGGCTTTATGCAGGGCTGCGCGGCGAGGCCCCGGGGCTGGATTCCGCGCTGACCGCTTTGCTGGGGGATGGAACCGCGGGGATCGCCGTGCTGCGCTCCGCTCTCTTGCAGTTGCAGCGCCTGCGGCTCATGGCGATTCTGGTGACGGAGGGACGTTCAGTTGCCGGAGGCCGCCCGCGCGATGCGGCCGCCGCTGTTCTTTCGCCAGGAAAAGGATGCGGCCGCTGTCTTGACGCGCTGGCACGCGGATGAGCTTGGGCGTGCCGCGCGGGCGATATGGAACGGCGAACGGCAGAGCAAGGCGACCGGGATGCCGCAGGAGACGATCTGCCGCGAGGTGCTGGCGAAGCTGGCCCGCGCCGCGGCGTCGCCTCCGGGCGAGAGGACAGCACGCCCTGCCAGCGGCGCTACAAGCGGCTGAGCAGCTCGATCAGCCCGTCGAGCTGTGCGAGGGTGCGGTACCGAATGGTGACGCGACCGGCTCCGCCGCGGTCCGCGATGGTGATCGCCAGGCCCAGTTTCTCCGAAAGTTCGTGTTCGAGCGCCTGGAGGTCCGGATCGCCTGACGGTGAGAGGCGCGGCTCGGCGGCGGTGGTGGGCGCCGCACTTCCCAGGGCCTCTGTCTGACGCACGTTCAGCCCGCGGGCGATGACCAGGCGGGCGGCTGCTTCCGGATCGGGGTGTGACAGCAGGGCCCGGGCGTGGCCGGCACTCAGTTGGCCGCGGCGGAGTGCCGCGCGTACGGGCTCCGGCAGGTTGAGCAGCCGCATGGTGTTGGCGACATGGCTGCGCGACTTGCCGAGCGCCTGGGCAAGAGTTTCCTGGGTGAGGCCGAAGCGGCTGACTGCGCGTTGCAAGCCTTCTGCCTCATCGAGCGGGTTGAGATCCTCGCGCTGCAAATTCTCGACCAGCGCCGCCATCGACGCGTCCGAGTCGGACATGCGCCGTACGACGCAGGGAATCTCAGTCAGGCCGGCGGCTTGCGCGGCTCGCCAGCGACGCTCGCCGGCGACGATCTGATACCGTGGGGGCGCAGTTGCGGCGGTCTCACGCACGAGAATCGGCTGCAACACCCCCTGTTCGGTGATGGACGCTGTCAGTTCCTCCAGCGATGCCGGATCAATCTGGCTGCGGGGTTGCTCGGGGTTCAAGCCGATCTCGACGACCGGCAGGGTTCGGAGCTGGCCTTCCGGAGCGTCGCCGCCCAGGGCACCGGCATCTTGCCCGAGAAGAGCGGCGAGACCGCGTCCTAGTTTTGCGGGTGACTCACGCATGGTGCGACCCTTTGGCCGGCAGCCGCGTCAGCACCTCGTCGGCAAGCTGCTCATAGGCGAGCGCTCCGGGGGAGCGCGCGTCGTACAGTGCAATGGGTACCCCGTGGCTTGGGGCCTCCGTGAGCTTGATGTTGCGGGGAATGACAGTGTCCAGCACCTTCTTGCCAAAGAAGCTGCGCACGTCGGAGGCGACGAGTTCCGAGAGGTTGTTGCGGCGATCGTACATGGTGAGCAGGATTCCCAGAACAGCCAAAGGGGGATTGTAGGTGCTGCGGAGGGCATCGACGGTTCGCGTCAGATGGGCGAGGCCCTCAAGCGCGAAGAACTCGCATTGCAAGGGGATGAGCACACTATGGGCCGCCGCCAAAGCGTTCACCGTCAGGAGCCCAAAAGACGGGGGACAGTCGACGATGAGAACGTCGAATTCTCGGATATTCCGGCCGCTCGAGGGCGGCGCGAAGCCGAAAGGCACGATCGCTCGCCGCGGCGAACTCCACTTCGATGCCGGCCAGGTTCATCCCGGCCGCAACCAGCATGAGATTGGGAACGGCCGTTGCGAGCGGCGCTTGGCATTCCGGCCCGTCAGTGAGCAGACCGTAACTGCCCTGGCGTGCCTGATCGGTGGCAATGCCAAGATTGGTCGATGCATTGCCCTGCGGGTCGAGGTCGATCAGCAGTACCCGCAAGGATCTGGCGGCGAGGCTCGCGGCGAGATTGACGGCGGTGGTCGTCTTGCCGACGCCGCCTTTCTGGTTTGCCACGGCAATGCAGAGACCCATGCCATCCAGCAGCACGGAACGACGATTCTGTCGAGAGCCTTCACTCATCGGCGTCTCAGTTGGCTGATTCGCAGCACCACGGCATCCGACGCGGTGACGCTGGGAAAGCTCTCGACGTGCATATCCCAGAAGGGCTCTGCTGCCGCCTGTTCCAATGCGGCTCCCCGGCCTTTGGCGAAAAGGCACATGCCGCCCGCCGCCAGACGCGGCTCTGTCCAGTCCAGCAGGCGCGTCAGCTTGGCCGTCGCGCGGGATGTGATGAGCTCCACCCGGCAGGTGACGTCCTCGATGCGCTCGGCCTGTACCGCGGCGGTGGCACCGGTCAGCCGCGCGGCTTCCTGCAGGAAGGCAGCCTTGCGCTTGTCGGATTCGACGAGCAGGAAGGGCAGTCCGGTGGCGATCGCGAGGATCAAGCCGGGAAAGCCGGCGCCGCTGCCGATGTCGAGTGCGGAACGGACATGTGGCGGGATCAGTGGCAGAAATTGCAGGCTGTCGATCACGTGGCGGCCCCACAGATTGGGCTCGTCTCGGCGGGCAATCAGGTTGAGTCGCCGGTTCCAGTGGAGGATCAGGCCGGCGAACAGCTCGAGGCGCTCAAGGGTTTCACGTGGAACATCGACCGGCAGGTTACGAGGCAAGGGCTGTCGGAGTCGGAGCAACTCGAGGAACCCTCAGGAAGGTCGGAGTGGCATGGCATTGACCGAAGCTGCACGCAACGAACTTGATCGCGAATCATCTCCTTATCTTCTTCAGCACGCGAACCAGCCGGTGCACTGGCGTGCCTGGGGAGCCAGAAGCCTTTCGGAGGCGCAGGCCCTTGACCGACCCATCATGCTCTCGATCGGCTACGCTGCCTGTCACTGGTGCCACGTCATGGCCCACGAGTCGTTCGACGACATATCGGTCGCCGCCATCCTCAATGCGCAATTCGTGAGCATCAAGGTCGATCGGGAGGAGCGGCCGGATATTGACCACCTCTATATGGCGGCTTTGCAAGCCATGGGGGAGCAAGGGGGCTGGCCGCTCACCATGTTCCTGACACCCCGCGGCGAGCCGTTCTGGGGCGGCACGTATTTCCCGCCGGAGCCTCGCTGGGGCCGTCCGGCTTTCAGCGCGGTGCTGCAGGCGATGGCCGAGGCCTATCGGCGCAAGGACCGGGCCGTGTTGCGCAACGCGCATCACCTGACCGAGGCGGTCCGCGCGGTCTCGGCACCTTCCGCGGGCCAGTTCCCCGATCCGGATCGGCTGGTTCGTGTTACGAAACGGATCCTCGACGCGACCGACCCCGACCAGGGCGGCCTTCGCGGCGCTCCGAAGTTTCCGAACTTCCCGGTCTATCGCTTTCTGGCGCAACGTGCGGCACGTGGCGATCCGGCCGCGCACTTCGCTGTCACGATGCTTCTGGACGCGCTGTGCCGGGGCGGCATTCGCGATCACGTCGGAGGCGGGCTGTTCCGGTATTCCACCGATGCCGTTTGGCTCGTGCCTCATTTCGAAAAGATGCTCTATGACAACGCCCAATTTCTCGAAGCCCTGGCGCTCGCCCATGCCAGGCGGCCGAGCCGGCGGTATCACGCCGCTGCGGCCGACACAGTCGGGTTCATGTTGCGCGATCTCGACGCGCAGGGTTGTTTCGCGGCCTCGCTGGACGCGGATACCGTCGCGGGCGAGGGTGCGTTCTATGTCTGGACCGAGAGCGAGATTGACCAAATCCTCGGCGCCAGGTCGAAAGACTTCAAGGCCGCGTTCGACGTGACCAGTGGCGGCAACTGGGAAGGGCGAACAATTCTCCGGCGCGTGTCGGCCCAGGACGATGACGCCGCAGAGCGGTTCGCCGCCGATCTTGCCGCGCTGGCACGCGCGCGCGGGTCGCGTCCGGCTCCAGCCCTTGATGACAAGGTGCTTGCCGACTGGAACGGCCTCGCGATCGCCGCCCTGTGTCGCGCGTCGCATGTCTTTTCCGTGCCCGCCTGGCGTGAGGCGGCGGTCGAGCGGTTCGCGATGGTCGCGAACCGCCTGCGCTCCGGCGGTCGTTGGCACCACGCCTGGCGTGCCGGCATCGTCTCCGCACCCGGTCTCCTGGACGACCTGGCCGCAATCGGCGACGCGGCGCTCGCCCTCTTCGAGGCAACAGGAAACGAGTCCTATCTCGATGAGGCAAGAGCAGCCGTGGCCGAGGCGGATGCGTGGTACGGCCCGGCTATCGACGGCTATGCCATGACGGCGGCCGACAGCCCGGACATTCCGGACAGCCTCGCGGTGCGGCCGCGCTCGGCGACGTGCTCCGCCGTTCCCTCTGGCAGCGGCATGATGGCTCAGCTCCTGGCCCGGCTGTTCCACCTGACCGGGGAGCGGGCGTATCATGACAGCGCCCGTCAGGTGATCGAGGCTTTTGCAGGCCGCTACGATCAGCCGCTCGCCACGCCCACCCTGCTGGCAGCAGCCGAACTGCTCGAGGACGGCGTGCTCGTCGTCGTCGCGGGCGAGCCGGATCTGCCCGCGACACAGGCGCTTGCTCGAAATGGCCCTGGCGGCGCCCGATCCGGCGTGTTGCGTGCTGCGTTTGCCGCCCGGCGCGTCACTCCCGGCGGACCATCCAGCGCATGGCAAGACGGCACCCGCGGGAAGTGCCCTCGCCTATGTGTGCCGGGGCGGCACCTGCCTGCCTCCGATCGGCGATCCGGCAGCCCTGCGCGAGGCTCTTCGCTGACCGCGACCCTGTCGGCCGGATGCCGGTCCGCGTGACAGCGGCGCACGCCTGGCCGATAGAGTGGGGCCGGACGGCGACTTGGACAGAAGGACGAAGGCATGACTCAGGCAATCCGGATGCATACCACCGGCGGTCCGGAGGTTCTGCATTTCGAGACACTGCCCGCGCCTGAGCCTCGGGAGGGGGAGGTGCTGATCCGCCATGACGCAATCGGCCTCAACTACATCGACGTCTATTTCAGGACCGGGATCTACAAGACCGCCCTGCCGGCGATCCTTGGCATGGAGGCGGCCGGTGTCGTCGCGTCCGTCGGCGAAGGCGTGTCGGAATGGCGTGTGGGCGACCGGGTCGCCTATGCCAGCGGCCCGATCGGGTCGTATGCGACGGAACGCGTGCTTGCGGCGGACCGCCTGATCCGGGTTCCGGACACCATCCCGCTGGAGGTGGCGGCGGCGGTCACCCTGCAGGGGCTGACCGCCCAGTACCTGCTGCACCGCACCTTTCCGGTACAGCGAGGCCAGACCATTCTCGTCCACGCCGCGGCCGGAGGGGTGGGCCTGCTGCTGTGCCAATGGGCGCGCCACCTCGGCGCTCACGTCATCGGTATCGTATCCACGCCTCGGAAGGCGGAGATCGCGCGTGAGCACGGTGCTGAGGAGGTGATCATCGGCCACGCCAACCTGGCGGCCGACGTCGCGCGGATCACCGCGGGGGCCAAGGTGCCCGTCGTCTATGACAGCGTGGGTCGCGACACGTTCATGGCAAGCCTGGACTGCCTCGCGCCGCTCGGGATGATGGTCAGCTACGGCAGCGCGTCCGGGCCGGTGGGTCCGATCGATATCGGCCTCCTTGCCGCCAAGGGTAGCCTGTTCCTCACGCGGCCGAGCCTTGCCAGCTACACCGCGTCGCGCGCCGACCTTGCCGCCGCCGCCGAAGATCTCTTCGGCGTGATCGCGAGCGGAGCCGTCGCGGTGCGCATCGGCCAGCGCTTCGCCTTGCGCGAGGCCGCCGCCGCCCATGCAGCCTTGGAGGAGCGCCGGACAACCGGCAGCTCGGTGCTGCTGCCCTGACAGGTGGCGCGCTTGCGCCCGCTCGCCCTGGCCCGGCGGCAGCCGACAAAGCCGGAACAGCCCGTCTCATCGCCGTCTGCATCGTCGCCCATCAGCTACGCAAGACGCACGGCGCTGATCGTCGCCTGCGCCCTCTTCATGCAGAATCTGGACGGCACGGTGGTCGCCACGGCACTTCCGGCCATGGCGCGCGCGTTCGGCGTCGAGCCGGTCCGCATGAACGTGGCGCTGACCGCGTACCTGATCAGCCTCTCGCTGTTCATCCCGGTGAGCGGCTGGATGGCCGATCGCTTCGGCGCCCGCCACGTCTTCAGCGGCGCCATCATTGTGTTCACGCTGGGGTCCATCCTTTGCGGCCGCGCCGAGACGCTCGGCTTCCTGATAGGCGCGCGCGTGCTGCAGGGCGCTGGCGGGGCGATGATGGTTCCGGTCGGACGACTGGTGCTGCTCCGCACCGCCGCCCGCTCAGAGTTGGTTGCGGTCATGGCCTGGCTGTCCGTGCCGGCGCTGCTCGGTCCGGTGCTCGGGCCGCCGCTCGGCGGATTTCTCACGACCTATCTGAGCTGGCGGTGGATCTTTGACATCAACGTGCCGATCGGCGTCTTGGGCGTGGTGCTGGTCTATCTCTACGTGCCGGATGTGAGCGAGGCTGGGGTCCGCCGGCTCGACGTGCTGGGGTTCCTGCTGGCCGGCCTCGCCATGGCGCTCGTGATGGCCGGCTTCGAGACGGTTGGCCGTGGCATCCTGCCGATGCCATTCCCGGCACTGCTGCTGGCGACGGGGCTTGCGGCGATCCTCGCCTACGCCTGGCATGCAGGCCATCACATCCATCCGATCCTCGATTTCAGTCTGCTGCACATCCGCACGTTCATGGTATCGGTGCTGGGGGGAACGCTGTTTCGCATCGGCGTTGGCGCGCTGCCCTTCCTGTTGCCGCTCATGCTCCAGCTCGGCTTCGACATGACGCCGCTGAAGAGCGGCCTCGTGACCTTGGCCAGTGCCGCCGGCGCCCTGCTGATGAAGCCGGGAGCGACGTTTGCCCTGCGCCGCTTCGGCTTCCGCGCCACCCTGCTCGGCAATGGCCTGGTGGCGGCGCTCGGCCTCTCCGTTTGTGCGCTGTTTCGGCCGTTCTGGCCGCTCTGGCTGATCTACGCGGCGCTGCTCGCTGGCGGCTTCTTCCGGTCCCTGCAGTTCACGGCCTACAACACCGTCGCCTATGTCGATATTCCCCGCTCGCGCATGAGTGCGGCGACGAGCCTGTACGCAACGATCCAGCAGTTATCGCTCACGCTCGGCGTCGTCGTCGGGGCCGCGGCACTTCGAACATCGATGGCGCTGTCCGTCCACGCCCATCCCACCAATCGGGATTTCTCCGTGGCATTCGTGATCGTGAGCGCAGCGGCCCTGCTGGCCGGGCCTTGCGCATTGCTGCTGCACCGTGATGCCGGTGCCGAAGTCAGCGGTCACGCGTCCCGCAACGCAGGGTGAGGCTTGCGCTGTATCCAGTCGGGTCTATCGTACCGACCCCTCTTGGCCATCAAGGAGACGCTGATGCGCTGGCGCATGCTGGATCTTGCGGGCGGGCTGGTGCTTGGCTTGCTCCTTGCGACGGGCTCCGCCCGGGCCGAGGGCATCACCATCGACGCGGCGGCCAGCCTCACCGAGGCGCTGCGCGATGTCGCCGCCGCATGGCAAAAGGCGGGTCATGCCCAGCCACATCTCGACTTCGCCGCCAGTTCGACCCTTGCCCGGCAACTCGATCAGGGCGCGCTCGCCAATGTGTTCGCCTCGGCCGACGAGAACATGGATGGACTGGGCGCAGCAGCGCCAGTTGATCGTGCCCGGCACACGGCGGGACATCCTGGGCAACGCATTGGTGCTGGTGGTGCCGAAGGATCGGGCACGTCGGGTCAATATCGGCCCCGGCTTCGACTTGGCTGGCCTGCTGGGCGCCGATGGCCGCCTCGCGGTAGGCGACCCGAGCAACGTCCCGGCCGGGATCTATGCCAGGCAGGCCCTGCAGCGGCTCGGAGTCTGGAGCGTGGCCGAGAAGCGGCTCGCGCGCTCGGACAGCGTCCGTTCGGCCCTGTTGCTGGTCGAGCGCGGCGAGGCGCCGGCCGGCATCGTCTATGCCACCGATGCCGCGGTCGCCCCCGGCGTGGTCGTGGCCGGCACCTTCCCGGCCGCGAGCCACGACCCGATCACCTATCCGTTCGCGGTGGTGCGGGCCGGCGACACGCCGGACGCGCGCGCCTTCCTCGACTTCCTCGGCGGCGATGCCGCCCGCGCCATCTTCCACGCCCGCGGCTTCTCCGCTCCGTGACCCTGAGCGGCGAGGAATGGACCTCGATCCTGCTTACGCTCGATGTGGCCGCGCGCGCGGTCGGCGTGGCGGTGCTGCCGGCCCTGCTGGCCGGGCTTGCCCTGGCGCGCGGCCGGTTCGTGGGCCGCTCGGTGCTCGATGGGCTCGTGCATCTGCCGCTGGTGCTGCCGCCGGTGGTGGTCGGCTGGCTGCTGCTGCTACTGTTCGGAGTGCGAGGGCCGATCGGCGCGATCCTGGCCCGCTTCGGCATCCGCCTCGTATTCACCACCTGGGGTGCAGCCCTTGCCTGTGCCGTGATGGCGCTGCCGCTGATGGTGCGTGCGCTCCGCTTGTCGCTCGAAGCGGCCGACCCGGGACTCGAACAGGCGGCGCGCACGCTGGGTGCCGGCTGGCTCGATCGGCAGCTCAGCGTCACCCTGCCGCTTGCCGGCCCAGGGCTGATCGTGGCGTTGCTGGTCGGGTTCGCCGCCTCGCTGGGCGAGTTCGGCGCCGTCATCACCTTTGCCGCCAACATTCCGGGACGCACGCAGACCCTGCCGCTCGCGATCTATGCGGCCTTGCAGACGCCGGGCGGCGAGGCGGTGGCCGCGCGCCTCTCGCTGGTGTCCGTCATCCTGGCGATGGCATTGCTGATCCTGGCCGATTTCGCCTCGCGACGCCTGAACCGCCGGCTTGGCCGGTGAGCGCCCGGACTTGCTGAGCGCCCGGACTGCGCCCGAGTGATCGAAATCGCGTTCCGCCACGATTTCGGCGCAAGCCGCCTGGCCATCTCGTTCACCGTGCCGTCAGCGGGGGTCACGGTTCTGTTCGGGCCGTCGGGGGCGGGCAAGTCGAGCGTCATTGCCGCCCTCGCCGGCCTGCTCCGCCCCGCCGAGGCGCGGCTGAGCGTGGACGGCGCGGTGCTGTGCGACACCGCGCGCGGCATCTGGCTGCCGCCGGAGCGGCGCCGGCTGGGCGTGGTGTTCCAGGATGCGCGCCTGTTCCCGCATCTGTCGGTGCGGGCCAATTTGCGTTACGGCCTGCGCCGCGCGCCGCCCGGACCGATCGGCTTCGCTGCCGTGGTCGATCTGCTCGGCATCGGCGCCCTGCTGCATCGCCGCCCCCATGCGCTATCGGGCGGAGAGCGGCAGCGCGTGGCCATCGGCCGCGCCCTGCTCTCGCAGCCCAGGCTGCTGCTGCTGGACGAGCCGCTGGCCAGCCTCGATGCGTCGCGCCGGGCGGACATTTTGCCGTTCATCGCGGCCCTGCGCCGCGAACTCGCGATTCCCGTCGTCTATGTCACGCACGCGCTGGAGGAGCTGGCGGCGCTCGCCGACAACGTCGTGCTGCTGCAAGCCGGAGAGGCAGTGGCGAGCGGCCCGATCGCCGAGCTGTCGGCGCGCGGCGACCTGCCGATCGCGTCGCTCGACATGGCGGGGGCGGTGCTGGAGGCGACCGTTCTCGGGCACGATCCGGACCGCCAGCTCAGCCGCGTGCGCTCAGGCGGGGCGACCATCCTGGTGCCGCTGACGGCGGCGGCAGCCGGCTCGCCGCTGCGGCTGCGCGTGCCGGCGGCCGACGTGGTGCTGGCGGCGGCGCCCTCGAACGGTGCGGCGCCGCTCACGGAGGTTAGCGTGCAGAATGTGCTGCCCGCCCGCGTACGCGCGCTGCACCCGCAGCCCTCGCGTCACGCGGTCATGGTCGAGCTGGACATGGGCGGCGCGGCCCTGCTCGCGCGGGTCACACCGGACGCGGTGGCTCGGCTGCACCTGGCGCCGGGGACGGCGGTTCTGGCGTTGCTGAAGGCGACCTCGCTCGGGGTGCTGGGGTCCGGACGCAGGGAAGAATCTTTCGGTCCAGTTGCTACCGAGCCCCGTGCGGCGGATTGACCTTGCGCCGCGGCGCCGTCATCCGCTCTCGCCCAGCAGCATGGCCTGGATGCGCCGCGGATCGCTCTCCTCCAGCACGCGGCGCGCGAAGCGGGCGCAGTCGTCGATGTCGGCGGCCCGGATCGCCTGCTTCACGCGCGGCACCGCCGAGGCATTCATGCTGAAGCTGCGCAGGCCGATGCCCAGCAGCAGCGGCACCAGGCGCGGATTGGCGGCCAGCTCGCCGCACACCGAAACCGGAATGTGCCGGCGCAACGCCGCCTCGACCGCGAAGCGCACGAGACGCAGCACACCGGGATGCAGCGGGTCATAGAGCGAGGCCACCTCGCTCTCGCCGCGATCCACGGCGAGCGTGTACATGGTCAGATCGTTGGTGCCGATGGCGAAGAAATCGGCCTCCAGCGCCAAGGCGTCGGCCGAGAGCGCCGCCGCCGGCGTCTCGATCATGATGCCGAGCGGCGGCAGCTTGTCCGGCAGATGCTCCCCGCGCCGGCGCAGCCGGCGTGCCACGCGTTCCAGGATCGCGCGGGCCGCGCGCACCTCGGCCACGGTCGTGACCATGGGCAGCAGCACGCGTGCCCGTCCGGCGGAGGCGGCGCGCAGGATGGCGGCAAGCTGCACCTCCAGCAGCGCCGGCCGACGCAGCAGCAGGCGCAGGCCGCGAAGGCCGAGTGCCGGGTTCGGTTCCGGATGGGCCGGCAGCAGCCCGGCCGCCTGCAACGCCTCGCTCTCCTTCTCCCCGCCCCAGTCCAGCACCCGGATGGTCACCGGGTCCGGATCCAGGGCGGCCACGATCGCGCGATAGGTCTCGTATTGGGTCGCTTCGTCGGGCAGCGTCTCGGCGTTGATGAACAGGAACTCGCTGCGCAGCAGGCCGATGCCGGCGGCACCCGACTGGATGACCAGCGGCAATTCGGCCGGCAGTTCCAGATTGGCTTGCAGCTCGACCGCCTCGCCATCGGCGGTCACGGAAGGCAGCCGCCGCAGCCGCCCAAGGAGCTGCCGCTGCCGGGCGAAAGCCGCGACCGACAGGCGGGCCGCAGCCAGTGCCGCTTCGCCCGGATGCAGGATGACGGTTCCGGCGCTGCCGTCCGCGATCGCGACGTCTCCGGCCCGCGCCCGCGCCATCAGGCCGCTCACGCCCAGCACGGACGGCAGGCCCAGCGCGCGCAGCATGATGGCGGTATGGCCGTCGGCACTCCCCTCCTCGGTCGCGACGCCTGCCAGCCGCGCCGGATCGAGCAGGGCCGCGTCCGCCGGCCGCAGGCTCTCGCTCAGCAGCACCGATCCGGCCGGCACGGCGGTCAGGGCGCGGAATGGCGCCTGGGCCAGGTTGCGCAGCAGACGCCGGCCGATCTCGCGCACCTCGTCGGCCTGCCGCCGGGCTTGCGCCGGGTCGTCGCGGGGTGCCGCCGCCAGGACGGAGGCAGCAGTCGCCTCGACCTCGTCGGCAACCGCCGCCTCGGCGTTCACCAGCCGCTCGGCAATGCGCCTGCGCGCGCCGCGTGTGAGGCGCGAGGGCCCGATCATGTGCAGATAGGCGTCGAGCAGCGGCGCAATCTCGGCCTGAGTGTCCTCGGGCAGAACGGTGAGACGGTTGCGCAGCTTCGTGAGCTGCTTGCGCGACTGCCCGATCGCCGCGTCCAGCCGGGCCTGCTCGCTTTCGATCTCGGCTGCGGCGATGGCAGTCCGGTGCAGCGGTGCGGCGGCCTCCGCCACCAGGAATAGCGGGCCGATGGCGATGCCAGGCGAAACCGCGATGCCGGTCAGGTGCATCTCGCCGGCGCTGGCGGCATGTTTTCCGGCGTGGTCTGGCGTGCCTGGCGGGTCAGTCCTGCTCATGGAAGCCGGATTCGACCAGCGCCACCAGGCCTTCCAGCGCCTCGCGCGCGTCCCAGCCCTCGGCGCGCAGTTCGATCTCGGACCCCGGACCGGCGCCCAGCATCATCAGCCCCATGATGGAGCGGGCCGAGACCGTCTGCCCGTCCTTCACCACGTCGATCGCCGCACTGAAGCGCTCGGCGAGAGTGACGAACCTGGCAGCCGCGCGGGCATGCAGGCCGCGCTTGTTGGGGATCGTGACGATGCGGCTCAGGACCGGCGGGGCGCCGGGCTCGACGCTGTCGCCGGCCGATGGGATCCCGCTCAACCGCCCTCGCTCACGTGGCGCGTCCGCCCGGGCTATCGCATGAGCCGTTCGGTTTTGCCGGGTTCAGCGCGTCCGCAGCGGAGCGGCAGTGTGGCAGCACCTCGGAGGCGGAGGCGATGTATTTCCGCCCGGCCGCCTGCGCGCAGCACACCGCGTCACCGAGCGGCAGGGTGCAGCGGACCTTGGCGAGCTTGACCAGCATCGGCAGGTTGACGCCGCCCAGCACCTCGACGCCACCACGGGCCATCTGCGAGATGCACAGATTGGACGGGGTGCCGCCGAACATGTCGGTCAGCAGCACCGCACCATCGCCGGTATCGACCTGCTCGACGCAGCGCCTGACCTCTGAACGCCGCGATTCGGTGTCGTCCTCGGCGCCGATGCAGACGGTTTCCACGTTGCGCTGCGGTCCTACGACATGCTCCATCGCCGAGCGCAGTTCCTCGGCCAGATGGCCGTGGGTGACGATCACGAGTCCGATCATGATGCTGCGTTCAGGCCTCCTGAGCCTGCATGGGCGAGCCGATCGCCCGCTCCCGGGTCCAAGCCGCGTGGCCCTTCGCCCGAGCTTCCGTCACGTTGTCCGAGTTCACGATGCACCAGGCTGACGCACCAGTCCCGCCCCCGCAAATGGTCCGCCAGCAGTCGCGCAATAAAAACCGAGCGATGCCGGCCGCCCGTGCAGCCGATCGAGATAGTGCAATACTTCTTCCCTTCGCGGACAAATCTCGGCAGAACGAAATCAACAAGATCGCGGATCTGTCCGAAGAAAGGACGAAAATCCGGGTCTGCCTCGATATACGCTCCGACCGCCTGGTCCACCCCGGTCAAAAGTTTCAGCGCAGAGACATAGTGCGGATTGCGCAGGAAGCGCACGTCGAACACCATGTCCGAGTCGCGCGGCAGACCAGCGGGAAACGCAAACGAGACCAAAGCAATGGCCAGCCGGGACGCCCGCGCCTCGGCGCCGGGGCCATAGCGGCGCTCGATCAGCCGCCGCAGGTCTGCCAGCGGCAGGTCGGAGGTGTCGATGACCAGATCCGCCGCCTCGCGCAGCGGGCCGGTCAGCAGGCGCTCGGCGGCGATGCCGTCCTGCACGCGGCCGCTCTCGGCCAGCGGGTGGCGGCGGCGGGTCTCGCTGTAGCGGCGTTGCAGCACCACCTCGTCGGCCCAGGCGAACAGCAGTTCCGCGCGCAGCCCCGGATCGGCGCGCAGCCGCGCCAGCGCCTCGAGCACGCCCCGGCTGTCGAAGCCGCGGGTGCGGGCATCCACGCCGATGGCGATGCGGCGGGCCCGCCCGCCGGGGGCCCGGCGGATCATGTCCTCGATCATCGGCAGCGGCGGATTGTCCACCGCCTCGAAGCCGATATCCTCGAGCGCGCGCAGGATGGAGGCCTTGCCCGCGCCCGACAGGCCGCTCACCAGCAGCACGCGCGGACCGCCGTCGTGAGTACCCGGACGGGCCGCCTCGCCGCTCATGCCGCGAAGGCGCCCGCCAGTTGCGTGAGCCGGCCGGTCGCGCAGTCGAGCGCCAGGGCGACGCGCGGCGCCGCCGAGGCCGCGGCGCCGTCGAGGGTCACGAGCGGCAGGTCCAGCACCGGGTCGCGCGCCGGCCGGGGCAGACGATCCGGCGGCGGCTCCCCGGGGCCGGACAGTCGCACCGCAAGTGCCACCCGCACCGGCGCCACGTGATCGAGGCGGACGATGCCCAGACCACGGACCTCCAGCAGCCCGGCCAGCGCCGGCGGCGGGCTGGCCTGGCCGTGTTCGATTGTCACCTGGTCATCGGCCACGAGCTGGAAACCATGCGCAAGAAGGCGCAGCAGCAGGTCGGATTTCCCGATTCCCGCCGGCCCCAGAAGCAGTACCCCATCGCCGTTCCGGGCGGCGCAGCTGGCGTGGATCTGCATGGGGCGCCAGCATATGCCCACTCCGGGCCTGAATGGGAAGCGGCGTCTCAGCGTGTCGCGGCCACCCGAGCATCCGCCCGGCGTCCCGTGCCGCTTGGGCGCACCCAGGATGTGGCCCAGGGGCGTCAGTGCCGGAATATGGTCGCAGACGATCTTGGTGATGGCGAGCAGCGGCACCGCCAGGAACGCGCCCACCACGCCCCACATCCAGTCCCAGAAGAACAGCGAGATGATGACCAGCACCGGATTGAGCGTGAAGCGGCGGGCCAGCAGCATCGGCGTGATGCTTTCGCCCTCCAGCACGTGAACCGCCAGGTACACGGCGGGAGGCAGCAGGGCCGCGACGAAACTCGACTTCACGAACAGGCCGACCAGAAAGAAGATCACGACTCCTGTAAGTGGCCCAAGGATCGGAATATAATTGAGCAGAAAAGCAAGCGCGCCCCAGAGCAATGGATCTGGCATTCCCTGTAGCCACATCGACAGGAAGTTGGCGCCCCCGGTGAACAGGTTCATCATGGTGATGGTGAGCAGATACATCGATATGTTGTGCTCGATCTCCGAGGCTATCTCGACCACCCTTCGTTTTTCGCCGAACGTGGGCATGACCTCGACGACGCGGCGCAGCAGGCTGTCGCCGTAGGCCAGAGTGAAGAACAGGGTCACGAGCAGGACCAGCAACTGCCCCATGACCGCGCGTGTGCCCTCCAGCACGGACAGGCCGATCCCGCCCAGGTTGGGTCCCGGCGGCGCGGCCGGGGCGGCCTGCTGCGCGGCGCCCTGGCCGCCCTGCAATGCTGCGTGCAAATGGTCCATCGCGTTTTGCACGAACCGCAATACCGGACCGATGAAGCCGAGTTTCTGCTGCACGGTCTGCAAGGTCTGCGGCAGCTTGGCGAGCCATGAGGTGGCCGGCAACGACAAGGCGGCCACCGCCGCGGCGATGACCGCGAGCAGCGCCAGCATCAGCAGCAGCGCCGCGAGTGCTGCGGGGAAGTGCAGCCGCTCCATCAGCAGTCGTTTGCCCGGAAGCAGGAGCAGGGTGATAACCACCGCGAGCAGCAACGGCAGGATGATCGAGGCGGCGACATACAGGGTGTAGAATGCTGCGAGCGTCGTCAGCGCGACGAGGCACACCTTGCGCGTGTCCGGATGCGAGATCGCGATTTCCTCGCGGGCCTCACGGGTCGCTTCGGCCTGCGTGGTCGGGATTTCGGTTTCGGAATCGTGCATGGCCGCGCCAACGCCGCCCGGAAGCGGCCGTTCCGCGGGCGTTCCTGAGTGCCGCGCGCCGGTCAGCTTGCCGCCGGCAAGGTCAGCACGAAACGCGCCCCCAGCACCCGGCCCGTCTCGTCGCGGCGATTCTCGCCCACGAGGCTGCCGCGCAGCGCCTCGGCGATCTGCCGGCTGATCGACAGGCCGAGGCCCGAATGCTGGCCGAACCGCTCGCCTTCCGGCCGCTCGGAATAGAAGCGGTCGAACACGTGTTCGAGCTTGCCCTCGGGAATGCCCGGCCCGTCATCCTCGACGCTGATCTGCACGCGGCCGCCCGCGGCCCGCGCCGCGAGGCCGATGCGTCCGCCCGGCGGCGAGAAGCTCTGCGCGTTGGCGAGCAGGTTGCGCAGCACCTGCACCAGCCTGCCCTCGATTGCCTGGACCACCAGCTTGCCTTCAGGCAGCGACAGCACGATCGGCGGGTCGGAATCGGCCCGCGTCGCGTCGTGGATGTCGGCAAGCGTCACGAGGATGGGCGCCACATCGACCGGGACCGTGGCCAGGCGGGACAACTCGGCGTCGATGCGCGAGGCGTCGCTGATGTCGCTGATCAGCCGGTCGAGCCGGCTCACATCCTCGGTGATGATGGCCAGCAGCCGGCGCTGCTTCTCGGGATCGTCCATGCGGCGCAGCGTCTCGATGGCGCTGCGGATGGAGCTGAGCGGGTTCTTGATCTCGTGCGCGACATCGGCAGCGAAGCGTTCGATCGCATCCATGCGGTCCCAGAGTGCCCGCGCGGAGCGGCCGAGTGCGGTCGCGAGCTCGCCCACCTCGTCTCGCCGCGCGAGCAGCGAGGCGGGCACGGTGCCGGCGCGACCCCGACCTTCCTGCATCTGCTCGGCCGCCCGTGCCAGACGCAGCATCGGCCGGGCGATGGTGAGCGAGAGATACCAGGACATCAGCACGGTCAGACCCAGCGCGAAGCCGAACAGGCCGAGAATCGAAAGCCGGACATCGAGCAGGCTCTGGTCCACCTCGCGCGCCTCGCGGGTCAGCAGCACGATGCCGACCGTGTGCTTGGCCCGCTGCACCGGCTCGGCCACCGTGACCAGCAGCCTTCCGTCCGCGGTGCGGCGGATATAGGGCGGCATCTCACGGCTCTGGTCCGAGCCGGTCAGCCGTACCTCCTGACGCACGTCCGGCTGCCATTCGACCCCGCCGGCCGAGGGGCCGGTCTCCAGGACCGGGAACGTGTCGCTGTGCGGCAGCCAGGCCAGCACGCTGTCGTAGATGCGCCCGATGGCACCCACCACCTGACCGCGATCCGGCGGCGGCGGCAGCGGCTCTTCGCGCATTGCCCCGCCGCTGTCCGGGCGGACCCGGCTGTCGGCCACCACCTGCCCGTCCGGCGCATAGACCTTGGCCTGGACCGTCGGGCTGGGCTCGGTCAGGCGCAGCAGCAGTGCCCGCGCAATTTCCGGCACCAGGCGCGGCGCCCCGTCCGGCTCGATCTGCGTCGCCGCCTCTCCCAGCGCCCCGGCATAGATCCGTGCCTGCTCGCGCAGGGTGCCGACCTCCGCCTCCAGCAGCCCGTTCTGGTACTGGTCGAGGTAGAGCAGGGCCGCCAGCAGCAGCGCCAGCGGCACCAGATTGACCAGCAGAATGCGCCGCAGCAGCGGCGACGCGAGACGCCACGGCGCGCGCGGCTCAGCCGGCCGCGAGGCTTGCAGCTGGGCGGTGGCGATCGCGTCAGCGGCGTGCGTGTCGGGCATCGCGCCTCTCAAGCCTCCCGATAGCGGTATCCTATGCCGTACAGCGTCTCGATATGGTTGAAGCTGTCGTCGGCCGCGCGGAATTTCTTCCGCACCCGCTTGATGTGGCTGTCGATCGTGCGGTCATCAACATAGATGTTCTCGCCATAGGCGGCGTCGATGAGCTGGTCGCGCGAGCGCACCATGCCGGGCCGCGCCGCCAGCGTTTTCAGCAGCAGGAACTCGGTCACGGTGAGCTGGATGTCGTGGCCGCGCCAGGTGCATTGGTGCTTGGTCTCGTCCAGCACCAGCTCGCCGCGCACCATGACGGAGGCGGGCGAGGCGCCGGAGCCCTCGGCGCGGCTGCTTTCGTTGCGGCGCAGCAGGGCGCGGATTCGCTCCAGCAGCAGGCGCTGGCTGAACGGCTTGGTGATGTAGTCGTCCGCTCCCAGGCGCAGGCCCATCAGCTCGTCCACCTCCTCGTCCTTGCTGGTGAGGAAGATCACCGGCAACTGGCTGCGCGCCCGCAGGCGCTGCAGCAGCTCCATGCCATCCATTCGCGGCATCTTGATGTCCAGCACGGCCAGATCGACCGGGCGCGCGGTGATGGCCTGCAGCGCGCTTTCGCCGTCGGTATAGGTGCGGACCTGGAATCCCTCCTGCTCCAGCGTCATCGAGACGCTGGTCAGGATGTTGCGGTCGTCATCGACCAGGGCGATTGTCTGTTTCATGGCGTCCTATCATGGCGCAGAACGGGTGGGGACGCACGGCGGATGGATGCAGCCCCGCAAACGGAGGCCCCGGCCTGGACCGCGCGCAAGCTGCTGCGCGCGGCACGGGTGGCGACGCTTGCCACGCAATCGGAGCGGCTGGCCGTTCGCCGGGCTGGTGACGCCGGCGACGGACGGGGCTCTCTCGGTGCTGCTGCTGCTGTCGGACCTGTCCGAGCACACGAAGCAGCTCCGCCGGGACTCGCGATGCGCCGTGCTGGTGACGGGCGAGCCGGCCGGGCCCAACCCGCAGACCACGCCACGGGTGACGGTGAGCGGGCGCGCCGAGATCGTCGAGCACGATTGCATGCGCGAGCGCTATCTCGCGGTGCATCCGTACGCCGCGCTGTATGCCGGATTCGGCGATTTCCGCCTGTGGCGGGTCGTGCCGGAAGACGCGATGCTGGTCGCGGGCTTTGCCCGGGCACATCGCTTGCCGGGCGGGGAGCTGCGGCCGCCGCCCGGAGCGGTGGCGGCAATCGAGGCGGCGGCGAGCGGCATCATGGCACACTGCAATACCGCCCACCCGGACACCCTGGCGCTGCTGGCCGGCAGGCCGGGGACTTGGCGGATGGCCGGTGTCGATGCGGATGGCTGCGACCTGGCGGAGAGAGACGGGACGACGGTGCGGCGCGTTTCCTGGCCGGTTCCGGTGTCCGATGCCGACGGCGTGCGCCGGGCGCTGATCCTGCTGGCGCGCGAAGCCCGCTCGCGCTGACCCGCCGCGCCCGGTCACATCTGCCGTTCGCCCAGCACCACTCCGTTCGGGATCTCGACGCCGTTCGGCCCCGAAGGCTCGGATAGCGCCCGCACCAGCCGTTCGTCGAGCCACGGCGAGGGTCCACGATGCACGCCAGGGATGTTTGCGCGCGCGTCCTCATACCGGCCGCTCGCCAGACCCCGGGCCTCGGCTTCGCTGGCCGCGTTGACCCACAATTCCCCATTATAGGGACTGTTGCGCCACGCCGGATCCTCGAGCAGCGAGGCGACGGGCTTCAGGCGGTAGATCGGCATGGCGGCCGTCTCATCCTGTCCAGGCACTGGAATCGACGCCGCTACCGACATCCGCGCTAGTGCGGTTGACCACCTCGACCCGTGTTGCACCGGCTTGCCGCAGCAGATCCTCAGCGCGGCTGCGCCGCTCGTCGGTGGTCGCGCGCACGGCCAGCACCAGTTCGCCCCGCTGTGCTGCCGCCTCGCGATCGTCGTGCTGCGCGCTCTCCGCCGCCTGCCCGGCCGAATGCGCGAGTGCCGCGGCCCCCGCTCCCGCCGCCGCTGCCGCGCCGATGACCACCGCGGCGGCGCCCCCTGTTGCCACCGTTGCGGCCGCGGCGGCGAACGCGCCCACCGTGCCGGCCATGCTGGTCCCCAGCGTGCGGGTCTGCTGCATGTCCGTATCAGTGACGGGCTGATCCGCACCCTGTTCCGGGGTGGCCTCGCTTGTTGCCGGATGGGCGTATGGCAGACTGAGATCGGCGCGGTCGAACCCGCCCCGCTCCAGCCGGGTCATCGCGTCCTGCAGCGTCGCGTCCGAGGCGAACACCGCCTGCACCTCATGCGCCTCGGACCCAATCACCGGGCCGGCCTTCTCCGGTGTCTGTTCCGGCCTATCAGACATGGCAGCGCCTCCGCGTGCATTCACGCTTCAGCGAACGCGCGGGCATGGCCGGCTGTTCCCGCCGCCGCGTTGACCCGCCCGATGGGCGGGTGTGTCATCGGGAGGAGCCAGCAAAGCGATGGGGACGGTATGCGCGCCTGGGCGGTGGTCGAGAACGGGGCCGATCTGCAGCCGATCGAGCTGCCGACGCCGGAGCCCTCGGGCAAGCAGGTGCTGCTGGAGGTGACGCATTGCGGCGTCTGCCATTCCGACCTGCATATCTGGGAGGGCTACTACGATCTGGGCGGCGGCAGGCGCATGTCGCTCAAGGATCGCGGCGTCGCCCTGCCGCTGGCAATGGGCCACGAGATCGTCGGCCGCGTGTCCCGCCTGGGGCCGGAGGCGAGCGGGGTCGCGGTCGGCGATGTGCGGATCGTCTATCCCTGGGTCGGCTGCGGACGGTGCGAACGGTGTCTGGCCGAAGACGACAACATGTGCCTGGCAAGGGCGCGCCATCGGCATCTACCAGAACGGCGGCTATGCGACGCATGTGCTGGTGCCGGAGGCGCGGCATCTGATCGATCCCGGCACGCTCGATCCCGCGATCGCCTGCACCTATGCGTGCAGTGGCGTTACCGTCTATTCCGCCATCAAGAAGATCATGCCGCGCCCGGCGGACGAGCCGATCGTGGTGGTCGGCGCCGGCGGTCTGGGCCTGAGCGCCATCGCCGTGCTGCGTGCACTCGGCCATCGCGCCATCGTCGTGGTCGATATCAGCGCCGAAAAGCGCCAGGCGGCGACGGAGGCAGGCGCCAGCGCCGTGGTGGATGGCAGCGGCGGCGATGTCACGCAGCGCATCATCGAGGCCTGTGGAGGCAATCCGCGTGCGATCATCGACCTCGTGAACGGCACCACGACGGCGCGCTTCGCCTTCGACGCGCTGGGCAAGGGCGGCAGGCTGGTGCAGGTCGGCCTGTTCGGCGGCGAGTTGATGCTGTCGCTGCCGCTGATGGCGATGCGCGAGCTGACCGTGGGCGGCAGCTATGTCGGCAATCCGAAGGAGCTGCGCGAATTGGTGGCGCTGGCGCAGACGGGCGCTCTGCCCCGCCTGCCGGTCAGCGCCGTGCCGATGCATCAGGCGAACGACGCGCTGACGCGGCTGCGCCAGGGTCGCGTGACCGGGCGGCTGGTGCTGCGCGCGGAGGCCGCATGATCTTCGAGATCTGCCTCGATTCCGTGGACGGCGTGCGCGCGGCGGTGGCGGCCTGTGCCGCGCGGGTCGAGCTGTGCGCCAATCTGCTGGAGGGAGGCACCACCCCGAGCCTGGGCCTGATCCGGCAGGCGCGCCGCGTCGCCGGCATCCGGCTGCACGTGATCATCCGGCCGCGCGGCGGCGACTTCCTCTATGACGACGACGAGTTCGCCGCCATGCAGACGGACATCGAGGCCGCAAAGGCCGAAGGCGCGGACGGCGTGGTGATCGGCATGCTCGACGCGGAGGGTCGGCTGGACCGGGCGCGGATGGCCGCCCTCGTAGGCTTGGCGCGGCCGATGGCCGTGACCTGCCACCGCGCCTTCGACATGACGCGCGATCCCGCGGAAGCGCTCGAGACCCTGATCGAGCTGGGCATCGAGCGCGTGCTGACCTCGGGGCAGGAGGCGAGCGTGCTGGAAGGCCTGCCGCTGATCGCGGCCTTGGTGCGCCAGGCGGCCGGGCGAATCGTGGTGATGCCCGGCGGCGGCATCACCGAGCGCAACCTTGATCGCATCGTCCAGGGCAGCGGCGCGCGGGAGTTCCATTTCGCCGCCATGCAGCCGGCGGAGAGTGCGATGCGCTTCCGCCGCGAGCACGTGTTCATGGGCGGCGAGTTGCGCGCCCCCGAATATGCCCGCGCGGTCACTTCCGCCGCGGCGTTGCGCGCCGTGACCGATCGGGCCGCGCGACAGGAGGCATAGGCTCTGGCCTTGCGGCACCGGGTCAGGCGAGATGCATCAGCTTCTCGGGATTGCGCACCACATAGACCGCCGTGATGCGCGCGCCCTCGATCTGCAACGCGGTGGTCTGCGCGTTGCCGTCGCTGTCGCGCGTCACCATGCCGGGCAGCCCGTTGATGCGGGTGAAGCTCATCTCGGCGATGTCAGGCCTGCCGAACTTGCGCGCGATCCCGGCAAGCAGGCGGGCGATGCGATCGCGTCCGACGATGACATTGCGCGCGGCCCGCGTCCTGCCGCCGCCGTCGGTGTGCAGTGTCGCATCCTCGGCCAGCAATTGCGCGAGCGCCGATACATCGCCACTGCGCGCGGCGGTCGCGAAGGCGCGGGTGATCGACACGCCGCCATCCGCCGGCACCTCGAAGCGCGGCCGGGCGGCGCGGACATTCGCACGCGCACGCGCGGCAAGCTGCCGGCACGCGGCGGGACTGCGCTCCAGCAGGCGCGCGATCTCGGCGAAATCCACGTCGAACACGTCATGCAGCAGGAAGGCCGCGCGTTCGAGCGGCGACAGCCGTTCCAAAGCCAGCAGCAATCCCACGGAAAGATCGTGCGCATAGTCGCTCGCGGTCTCGGCGGCGAACCGCGCGTCGTCGAGAACCGGCTCGGGCAGCCACGGACCGACATAGGTCTCGCGCCGCATCCGCGCCGATTTCAGCGTGTCGAGGCAGAGGCGAGTGACGATGCGCGAGAGGTACGCGCGCGCATCGTCGATCATCCGCGGATCGGTGCCCTGCCACCGCAGCCACGCCTCCTGCACCGCGTCCTCGGCTTCCGACAGCGAGCCCAGCATCCGGTAAGCCAGGCCCGTCAGGTGCCGCCTGTGCTGCTCGAACGCACCGGCGCGGTCGTCCCGCGCGGATGCGATGCGCGGCGACATGCTAGGCGGCTTGCGCGAGGTCGGCCGGGTGCGCGGCCCGGAAGCCGATGGCGAGACGGTTCCAGGCGTTGATCATGGCAATGGCGATCGACAAATCCGCCAATTGCTTGCCGGGAAACTCGCGCCGCGCTGCTTCGTACGCGTCGTCGGGCGCGTGGGTCTCGGCGATGCGCGTCAGGCTTTCCGTCCACGCCAGCGCCGCGCGCTCGCGCGGCGTGTACAGCGCCGATTCGCGCCAGGCGTCGAGCAGCAGCAACCGCTCCTCGCGTTCACCCGCCTTCAGCGCGTCCTCGCGGTGCATGTGCAGGCAATAGGCGCAGCCGTTGATCTGCGAGGCCCGCGTCTTGATCAGTTCCAGCAGCCGGCGGTCGAGTCCGCTCTTCGCCAGATAGGCTTCGACACCGCGCAGCGCGGCCATGCCTTCGCCCGATACGTCCCTCCAATCCAACCGCTGCGTCATCGCTCTGTCCCCCGTGATGTCGTGTGACGTGGACAAGACGAGACAGGGGTGCCGTGTGTGACACGGCACCCGGCACTCGGACCGGCCGGTTCACACCTGCTGGAAGCGCGCCCGCGCGCCGCGCTCGATGGCGGCTGCCACCAGCGTATCCAGATGCAACTCGCCGCGCACGAACTCCAGCATGCGCAGGCTGTCCTGCTCGGCGAAGCGGTCGGCCGCCACTACCTCGCAGCCCAGCGCATAGGCGGTCTCGCGCAACCGCGGTTCCAGCGCCTCGCGGATCATGCGGCCGGCATGGGCCAGCCCCTCCTCCTCGTCGAGCAGGGCGATGGTGGCCTCGGTCGCGGTGTCCAGCCGGCCGCTGGAAAAGCCGTGAAACACCGGCAGCGTCTGCACCAGCGCCGACATGACGCCGATCTCGCGGTCGGTGATCTCGCCGCTCGCGGCCGCGATCAGCACCATCGTGCAGACCAGCGCCTCCTGAGCGTCCAGTCCGGTGCGTGCCAGCATGTCCTCTGTTCCTTGTCTCATGCCGCAGCGTGGGCGATTGCGGGCCGGCGATCAAGCCGGGGCGGATGAGGCTTCGTTCACGACCCGTTCAGCCGTGGCGTCGAGGGCCAGCGGCAGCAGCCGGCCCAGCCGCGCCGCCCACCGGGCCTGTCCCTCGGCGTCGGTGATCAGGTCCTGGCGGATTTCGATGGCGGAATGCAGCAAGAAGCGGCCGATGCCATGCACCGGCACCGCGTAGTCGGTCTCGGGGCCGACGGCATAGGGCTGGTTGTCGCCCACGACGAGATCGCCCTCATCCTGCAGCAGCCGCCACAGCACGCGCGCCAGCCGGTCGTCGCTGCCGTAGAGCGTGCCCACGTGCATCGGCCGCGCCTGACCCAGATAGACCGGGGTGAAGCTGTGCATCGACAGCAGCACGGTCGGCCGTCCGGCGTCGCGGCGGCGCGTCCAGCAGGGCCGTGATGCGGTCGTGGTAGGGGCGGAAGATCGCGCCGCTCACGTGCGCGGGCCTCGTCGGGCGAGAGATCGCGATTGCCGGGAATCGGCGTCGCCTCGCTGATGACCGGGATCGAGGCGGCGACACCCGGCGGGCGGTTGCAGTCGATCACCAGGCGCGAATAGGTCTGCATCACCGCAGTCGCGTCGAGCGCAGCCGACAGCGCCTCCGTCACCTGGGCGATGCCGATGTCCCAGGCGATGTGCCGGGCGCGGTCGGTCTCGCTCAGCCCCAGCGTGCCGAGCCGGCGCGGGATGGCGCGTCCGGCATGGTCGGCGATGAGGAACCAGGGCGAGGCGCCGTCCGGCCGCAGCACCCGCACCGGCGCGGGCTTCGTCGGGTTCCAGCAGCATCACGCGGGGCCCGCCAGCAGATCGGCCTGGCGTACGGCTTCGATCAGGCTCGACGGGTCGGCGATGCCCTGGCCCGCGATGTCGAAGGCGGTGCCGTGATCGACGCTGGTGCGGATGAAGGGCAGGCCGAGAGTGACGTTCACGCCGCGATCCAGCCCCAGATACTTGACCGGGATCAAGCCCTGATCGTGGTACTGCGCCACCACCACGTCGAACCGCCCGGCGCGCGCCTGCATGAACACGGTATCGCCCGGCCACGGGCCGGATGCGTCGATGCCCTCGGCGCGGGCGCGCTCGATCGGCGGGTTCGATCACCGCGATCTCCTCGCGCCCGAACAGCCCGCCTTCGCCGGCATGCGGATTGAGGCCGGCGACGGCGACGCGCGGCTCGGCCACGCCCAGCCGGCGCGCGGCATCGGCGGCGAGGCGGATGGTGCGCAGCTCGCCGGGCAGCGACAGCAGGCCGGGCACGGCGGAGAGCGGCACGTGGATCGTCGCCAGCACGACGCGCAGCTCGTCGTTGAACAGCATCATGCGCACGTCCGCGCCCCCGGCCAGTTCGGCCAGGATTTCGGTATGGCCGGGATGGGCGATGCCGGCCGTGTGCAGCGCCTCCTTGTGCAAGGGCGCGGTGACCAGTGCGCGCACCCGCCCCTCCTGCGCCAGTCGCGCGCCCAGCAGCACGGCCTCGTACGCGGCGCGGCCTGCCCCCGCATCGAGCCGGCCGGGCGGCAGATCGTCGGGCAAGGGCGGGCCGGCCTGCATGACCTCGATGACGCCGGGGGCGAACCGCGCCTGCTCCGGGCCGTCGATCGAGAGAACGGCGAGGTTCAGCGGTGCCGCGGCACGGAACAGCGCGGCGGCGTCGCCCACCACGATGCAGGGCGGCAAGCCCTTGGCCGTCGCGAACAGCCGGGCGCAGATCTCCGGCCCGATTCCGGCCGGGTCGCCCATGCTGATCGCGATCGGTGTCACGGGCGCACAGGCTAGGGCAAAACCCGGCGGCTGACAGCCCGAACGCAAGTACGTTATAGTTTCGCAACAAACAGGGCGTGCGAGGACGACGGCCGCCCGTCAGGCCGAAACGCGGCGGCTCGCGCAGCGTCCATGGGCCGGCCGTAATGCCTCGCGCGGAGACGAGGCTGCGGGGGGCATGGCGGCCGGTTCCGGTGAGGCGTTGCATTCGGAATCGCGCGGTACGGCCGCGACCTTTCGTTCCAGGGCCGGCGCCATTCTTGCCGGAGCTTCTCGCTTGAGGGCAGGAATGGGACGGACGGCCAGCATCCGGCAGAGCGGGCGCAGCAGGCGGCTGGCCTGCGGAGCCGCTTCCAGCAGCGACGCCATTTCGGGATCGGCCAGCATCTGGCGAAGATACTCGCCATAGATGGCGGCCTCTGGCACGCGCGCGACCAGCCAGCCGAACCGGCGGGGAAGCAGCGGCCCCGGCGGCGGTGGCCTGCGGCCCGGGGCGGGGCTGTAGGGCCGGGGCGCGCGGAGCGTTCCGGCGCGGTACCGGCCGGCGAGATCTACGAAACGCTGGACGGTGCGGCGCAGGCGGCTCCAGAGCAGCAGCATCAGCGCGGTGGCCGCCCGATCGCGGCTGCCGCGCACCGCCAGCACCCGGCACAGCCCGTCCAGCACGAGGGCGAAGCGGTCGGCGAGGCTGGCAGAGGCGGCGGGGCAGGACACGAACGAAACATGAACACAGGCGCGGGCGGAGGTCAAGGAAAATCGTCCCATAGCATTCCGCGGGACCTCGCCTGCCGGAGGCAGGCGGTCGCGTGTCGATGCTCGCGGGTGGCCGCGCCGCGTCCGGCCAGGACGGAGCTTCAACGGTCTCCGCGAAGCGGAGAGAAGGCGAGAACCGCCGTACAGGCGGTCCCTACTGTGCAGGAGCAGCCGATTGCGGGTGCGGGATCACCGAGAATACCGCTCCGTGGTTGCACAGGCCGCCATTCGTGGCCACCCCGAACACGGTGCCGGAAGCACAACGAATTTGGTTCCGTGTGGGTCCCGTTCTGACTTACACCCCGGCGATCGGCTGATTTGGCCGCAACAGGGGTGAGCATAATGGCTGGGGTTCAAACTCGACTCGCTCGATTCGCGCTTCCTGGGCTGCTGAGCGCAGCGGTTCTGAGCGGCTCCGATGCGGCGGCATACGCTGCCGATGCGATCAACGAGCAGGACGCGCATGCGATCGGCGTGTCGGCGTACACGTATCTCTACTCTCTGGTCACGATGGATGTGACCCGGAAGCAGCTGACCAACGTCGCCGAGGCCAAGGGCATTGCCACGCCCATGAACACGCTTGTCAGCCTTCCTGCATTCCCACCCGCGGACCTGAAGGTCGTGGTGCGGCCCAACTTCGACACGCTGTATTCCAGTGCGTGGCTCGACCTCACCAAGGAGCCGATGATCCTCTCCGTCCCGGATACGCACGGGCGTTACTACCTGATGCCGATGCTCGACATGTGGACCGACGTGTTCGCCTCCCCAGGATGGCGCACCACCGGGACCCAGGCGGGTGACTATGCCGTGGTGCCGCCGGGCTGGAATGGCTCGTTACCGGCGGGCGTGGTTCGCATCGACGCACCGACGCCGTATGTCTGGATCATCGGCCGCACCAAGACCGATGGTCCGCCTGACTACGAAGCCGTTCACGCGATCCAGGCCGGATACAAGATCACACCGCTATCGGGATGGGGCAAGGCTGCTGCACCAGTGGTCGGCACCGTCGATCCCTCCATCGACATGAAGACGCCGCCGAAGGTCACGGTCGACACGATGCCGGCCGGCAAATTCTTCGCCTATGCCGCCGAAATCCTCAAGTTGCAGCCACCGCACATCACAGATCAGCCCATCCTTGCCCAGATGAAGCGGATCGGCATCGAGCCTGGCAAGAGCTTCGACATTGACAAAGTCGATCCGGCCGTCAAGGCCGCATTGGAAACCGCGCCCCAGGACGGCTTGAGGTTGATGGCATATAAGGTTCCCACCCTTGCCCGCGTCGCCAATGGCTGGTCGATGAACACCGACACGATGGGTGTTTACGGCAACTTCTATCTGAAGCGCGCGATCATCGCCCAGTTCGGCCTCGGCGCGAACCTGCCTGAGGACGCGATCTATCCGCTCAACCTCGCGGACGAGACCGGAAGACCCTTGGATGGCGGCAGTGCCTATATCCTTCACTTCGATAAGGGCGCTGCGCCGCCCGTATCTGCCTTTTGGTCGGTCACGCTGTACGACAGCGAGGGTTTTCAGGTTGCGAACAGCCTCAACAGATTTGCTGTCAGCAGCTGGATGCCATTCAAATACGGCCCCGATGGCTCCCTCGATCTTTACTTCCAGAATGCCAGCCCCGGCGCTGACAAGGAGGCGAACTGGCTGCCCGCGCCGAAGGGGCCGTTCAACCTCACGATGCGGCTCTATGCGCCGAAGAGTGATGCGCTGACCGGGAAGTGGAACCCGCCGCCGGTGACCAAGGCAGCTCAACCGGCGCCATTGGTAACGCAATAGGCTTCGTCGCCGACGCTCCTTTTGGTCCGATGCCGATAGATCGTCCCGCAACCGTCGGACCCGCAGCCTGCTAGTGCGCGGCGCCGGCCGGCGATGACGCGGGGATGTGCGGGCTTACCTGGAAGATGAAGCCCCCGTTGTGCTTCCCGCCCACGGCGGTGACCCCGAACAGGAAGCGGTGCACGCCGAAGGTGAGCGGGCCGGGGTAGTCGTCGATCTGAATGTCGCCACCGGCAAAGGCGTGCAGCGCCGTATAGGTCCATGGGCCTGAGCCGGAGGCCGGCGGGTCGAGACGAAAGACGTCGCCGAGGCCGCCCGTCGAACCGTCCACGGCCGTCCCCGTGCTGTAAGCGGTCGTGCCGAACAGCGCGGGCGGCGATCCGCCGGCGATCAGCCCGGCAAAGGGCTCCCGTCCGCCCGTCGTCGTGGTGAAGTCGTAGATGACCTGCTCGGTCCAGCTCGACTGGCCGGGTGCCGGCGGCGACAGTTCGAACACAACGCCCGTGTCGGCGGTGCCGCCCTCATCCGTTGTGCCGCCCTCTTCCGTCGTGCCAAAGATGTTCTTGTTCTGATCAACCACGACCGGGCCATTGGGGAACGCCCCTGCCGGCGCAGGACCCCTGATCTTCCGGGTTGCCGGCAAACTGATAGAGCAGGTGATAGGTCCAGGCGTTGTCCTTAGCGACGCAACTGGAACACCGCCCCGACGCCGAGTTTGCCTCGTTTGGTGTACGAATAGGCGGAAACGCCCGTCAGAGCCGTGTCGTGAGACGACAGGACCAGGGGGCTGTAGGACCGGTTGGCGTCATTGCGCGTGCCGAAATCATGCAGCACCGTCTCGGTCCAGGCGGTGCCGCCGGGCGGCGGCGGGGTCAGCGAGAACACCACGCCATAATCGGATGGTCCGCCATAGTCCGTCGTGCCGTAGAGCGTGCCCGAGCGGTCGATCACCAGGCCGGACTCCGGCCCGCCACCGTCCGACCGGCGCGTGAACGCGTGGAGCACGGTGAGCGTCCAGGCGCCGCCCGGCGCGGATGGCGGGCTGAGCCGCCACGCGGTTCCCTCGCCCGAACTGCCGCCGAAAAGGCACGTGCCGTAGATGTTTCCGGCCTCGTCCAGCGCGAGCTGGCCGCCCGTGCCCTGCGCCACTATGCCGTTCGCGCCGGGGGGTGGGAATGTGTAGAGCGTCTGCTTCGTCCAGCGCTGACCCGTCGCCACGGGATGAACAAGCCTGAACACCGAGCCGCAACTTGTCGGAGAGCAGTCGTCCTCTCCGGGTGATCCGATGATGCCGTAAAGATTGCCGGCGCGGTCGGCGGTGAGTTCCGGCCCCGGATATCCCGGGAAGGAATAGAGCGTCTTCGCGGCCCTGGCGCTAGCCGGACCAGCCGAGGGCGGCGGAGCCGATCAGCAGGGCGGTGGCGGATACGGCGAAACGGCGGCTGGTGCGCATGGCGGCCTCCTTTGGGTGGGTCGGGGCGGGTTTCTCCAGGGATCAGCAGGGCGCTACGGGGCAGCGCCGGCCGTCGGGGATGCGGGGATGTGCGGGCTCAGCACGTAGACGAAGGGGCCCTGGCGCTTCTTCTCGCCCCGGGCGGTCGACCCCGAACAGGAAGCGATGCAGGCCGAAGGTGAGCGGGCCGGGGTAGCCGCCGAGTGGGCGATGCTGATAACCGACGGCAAAGGCGTGCAGCGCGGTGTAGGTCCAGGGGCCGATACCGGAGGCCGGCGGGTCGAGACGAAACACCTGGCCGTCGTCGCCAGTGGAGCCGTCCACGGCGCGCCCGTGGCTATAGCTGGTCGTGCCGAACAGTGCGGGCGGCGATCCGCCAGCGACCAGGCGCTTGCGGGGATTCTCCGCCGCTTGGATACGCTGCTGAAGTCGTAGATGATCTGCTTGGTCCAGGCGCCTGGCCCTGCGCGGGCGGCGACAGTTCGAAGGCCACGCCGCCGCCGACGGTGCCGCCCCCGCCCGTCGTGCCGAAGATGTTGTTGTTGCCATCGACCACCACCGGGCCCTGGGGGTCTATGCCTGCAGGCCAAGGCCCGTCTGCGGACCCGGGAAAGTCATAGAGCAGGTGATAGGTCCAGGAGCTTCCTTCGCGGCGCAACCGGAAGACTGCCCCGGCCTGGAGTTCGACCTTGCCACGCGGGCCGTAGTCATAGAGAGGCGAAACACCGGTCAGAACCGTGTCGTGAGAGGAAAGAACCAGCGGGGACGACGGGTGCGCGGCGGTTCTGCGCGGGGCGAAAGCTTGCAGCACCGTCTCCGTCCACGCCATGCCGCCCGGCGGGGGAGAAGCGAGCGAGAACACCATGCCACCGTCGGCCCCGCCGCCATGTGGTCGTGCCATAGAGCGTGCCCGAGTGGTCCATCACCACGCCGCACGCTCTGCCGTCCCGCGGCCTTCCGATGGTGGCCGGCTGAAGGAGTGGAGAACGCTGAAGCTCCACGATCCGCCCGGTACTGATGGCGGGCTGAGCTGCCAGATCACGCCGCCCCGGTCTTGCCGCCCGCTTCCCCCGCCTTGCGCAGCGCCATACATATTGCCCGCCGCGTCGACCGCATGGCCGCCCACCCCGCCACTATGCCGCTCGCGCCGGGCTGGGAATATGTAAAGCGTCTGCTCGGTCCAGGCTTCGCCCTTTGCCGCGGGCGCCACCAGACGGAACATCGTCCCGCAGCCGTGGAGTTGAGCAGGCGGCTACGCCGCCATGGGCCGGGACCCCATACAGATTGCCCGCCGCGGTCCGTGGCGGTGACGGGCCCGCCAGCGCCCGAGTGGAATAGATCGAGGTGGAATAGATGGGCCTCTCGGCCCTGCCGCCCCCGGACCAGCCGAGGACGGCAGCGCCGATCAGCAGGGCGGCGGCGGAGACGGCGAAACGGCGGCTGGCGCGCATGGCGGTCTCCTTTGGACGGGTCGGGTCGGGTGTTCTCCAGAGACAAACAGGACGCTACGGCGCGGCGCCGGTCGGCGGGGCCGCCGGGATTGCGGGCTCAGCGCGAAGACGGCGCCGGACTTGTCCGAACCCCCGCGCGTGGACACGCCGTACAGCAGGCGCTTGAAGGCAAGCCCGTTGCGAATGAGGCCGAGCCGCCTCCTTCCCTCTGGGAGGGCCGTCGAAGGCGTGCAGCACGGTGTAGGTCCAGGCGCCGCTGCCGGACGCGGGCGGGTCGAGCCGGAACACCACGCCGTAAGGTCCACGGGAGCCGTCCACCGCACCCCCCATGCCGCCGAACAAGGTGGTTCCGAACAAGGCGCGGGGTGATCCGCCCGCGACCAGGCCCGCCACCGGATAGCGGCCATCTTTCCCGGTGAAGGCTGTGCAGGACTTGCTCCGTCCAGGCGGTCTGGCCCAGGGCGGGCGGGGACAGTTCGAACACGCCGCCGAGTGGGTCGGGTGAAGTGCAGCACCGGTACGCCGTGCCGAACAGGTTGCCAGCTCGATCCGCCAGCAAGCCGGCCGCCGTGTCACAGCCGGGAGCTGTCCAGCACGGCGGTAGCTCCAGATCCCACCCTGGTGTCGCAGCCGGAACACCGTGCCGGATAGGGTCGTGCCGGATATCGCGGTCTGGTGGTCGGACAGCACCAGCGGCGCGTTCGGTGGCCGCCGTCGCTTCTGTCCGGTGAAGCTGTGCAGCACGGTTTCCGTCCAGGCCAGACCGCCCGGAGGCGGCGGCGTGAGCGAGAACACCACGCCCTTGTCGGCGGACCCACCGTAGTTGGTGGTGCCGTACAGCGTGCCCGACCGGTCCATCGCCAGGCCGGCCGTCGGGAAGCCGCCATCCGGGCCGCCGTTCGGCCCTGAGGCGGGGGGCTGAAGGTATAAAGCACGGCGAAGTTCCCAGGCGCGCCCTGTGTGGCCGGCGGGCTGAGTTCCCAGACCGTGCCTGTGCCTGGCTGGCCGCCAACCGTGCCGCCGCATTCCGCGGCGCCGTAGATATTCCCGGCACTGTCCAGAGCGGCTTGCCAAGGGGGTTGCGCCCAGTGCGGCCCCGAATGACGGGAACCCGGCGTAGAGCGTCTGCTCGGTCCAGCCCGGCCGGCGCCGCCGAGCACCAGCCGATAGATGGTCCCGTATGCTGAGGCAGCGTTGTGGCCGCCGAGCACGGTCACGCCGTAGAGATTGCCGGCTCCGTCCACGGCGAGGTCGGAGCTTGGGGCTTCCGCTTTCCTTCGCAGTCCGATACAGAGCCGAAAACGAATAGATGACGTGGGTGGGCGCGACGCTCGCCGGCGTCTGCGCCTGGGCCGGCGAGGTCAGGCCAGTTGTGCCGATGAGCAGTGCCGTGGCCGATACAGTGAGATAGTGAGTGGCACGCATGGCGGTCTCCTCCCTTATTCTCAGGCGCCGAACGTAACGGTCGCGTGGCGCCCTGGCGGGTCACGTTCAGGAGAGAGGGATGATGGTCAGGGTTGCGCTGGCCGCAACTCTGACGCTGCGCCCTGCGCTGCGACCCGGCCTGTAGCACCGGCGATCAGCCCGAACTGCGTGGCCAGGCGGGCCAGGGCGTCGCGGTCGGCATCGCCCGGCGGCAGTGCGGGGCGCGGCGGCAGGACGAACCTCCCCATCTCCGCGGCCACGGCGGCGGCCGCGAAGAAATTGCGCCATGACGCCCAGGCAACCGGATCATGAGTGCCGGATGGCCGTGCCGAGAGATGCAGCGCCGAAAGCCGCCCCGCCACGCGCCGCAGCGCCGCGTCGATGGTGAGTGCCGCTTCCAGCCGCTCCGCCTCGCGGCCACGCCTCGGTTCGAGCAAGGCGCGTTGCAGGCTCGCCTCCAGACCGTTGCTGCCGATGCCGGCGGCGCGGCGGGCGCGCTCGGCGGCATCGGGCGGCGCGTCGCCCAGCAAGGCCGCGATCTCGGTCGCGGCGTAGCGGGCGTGCGCGGCAACGGCCTCGCGCACCTGGCCGCGCACCCGTTCCGGCTCCCAATCCGGCCACAGCGCCCAGGCGCCGATCAGCGCCAGCACGCCCCCGGCCAGGGTATAGCCGGCGCGCGCGAGGGCGATGGCGATCTCGCTGGTGCCGGGCCGGCCCAGCTCGCTCAGCAGCACGATCATCGGTGTCAGCGCCGCCATGTAGATGGCGAAGCTGACGGCGCGCACCGCGAGCGCCAGCATGGCCAGCGGGAACAGCGCCACCGCGATGGCGATGGGTGTCGTGGCGACCGTCGCCAGACCGGCGGCGAACAGGCCGCCCAGCACGGTGCCGCCGATCCGCTCCACGGCGCGGGTGAAGGTGAGGGCGAAATAGGGCTGCATGGTCAGCACCAGCGTGATGGTGAACCAATGCACGTACGGACCCGGCCATTGCCGGGTGACGGCGAAGGCCAAGGCCGCCAGTGCCGCGGCGCGCAGCGCGTGGCGCAGCGACTCCGACCGCCAATGCCAGTTGGCGCGCAGGATCTCCCACCAGCGGCGGCTCGCGGCGCGTTCGGGCAGGGTGGCGTCCAGGCCGGACAGGGTGGCGGCGATGCGCAGCCGGTCGGATAGCGCGGCGGCCAACGCGGCGAGCCCATCACTCGTCGCCGCCGGACTCGCCTACCACGCGGATCGCGGCGATCGCCCGGTCCAGCCCGGGGCGGCTCGCCCGCGCATCGGCGACCACGGCGCGTTGCAGCAGGAGCAGGACCGGGCCGAGCAGGCGCAGCATCCGCCGGGCGCGGGTGACGGTGCCGGCGTCGGGTGTCGAGGTCGAGCAGGTCGGACAGGCCGATCAGCACCGAGAACATCTGGTCGGCCGCTTCCAGCCGAACCCAGCTTTGCGCCGTCTGGCCGCCGATCGGGCCGCGCGCGCGCACGGTCTGCAACACCGCCTCGCGCGCCTGCTCGATGGCGTCGCGCACCTGCCTGCGGTGCAGGCGCGCGTGGTGGTCCCAGCGCGCCTCGCCGGCCGGCCCGTCCGCGAGCAGGTTTTGCATGTCCGCCGCAAGGCCCGCGAGCGTTCGGTACACCTCGCCCACCGCGCGGCGCGCCGGCTGGTACGGGTGCAGCCGCCAGATCACCAGGGTCAGCAGCAGCGCCCACAGGCTGCCGGCCAGGAACATGCCGCCCAGCGTCGCCGCCGTGGCGACGTTCGGCAGCGGCGCGCGCAAGGACAGCACCAGCACCACGGTCAAGCAGATTGCCGACCAGCATCGCCGGCCGCCCGAAGCTGCGCGCGAAGCTGGTCAGGAACACGCAGAGCGTCGCCGCCGGCACCACGAGCCAGGACGACGAGGCGGTGAACAATCCGAACAGTGCGGTGATCGCCGTCCCCAGCCCCGCGAAGGCGAGCAACGGCGGCAGCCGGCGCCGTACCGGGCCGCCGGGATCGGCGAAGCAGGTGAGCAGCGCGCCGAGGGCTGCTTCCATCAGGCCCGGCCAATGCGCCCATTGGCCGAGTGCGACGACCGCCGCGACCGCCAATCCGGCGCGCACGCCTTCCGCCAGGCTGACGCCGCGCAGATCGAGCGCCAGGACCGGGGGCAGCCCGGTCATGGCGGAAGCCGGCCGCCGCTGCATGGCGCGGCCGGGCGCCGCGGTCAGGCGGCTTTCGCCATGCCGCGCAGCACGTAATGCAGGATGCCGCCGTGCCGGTAGTACTCGGCCTCGTCGGCGGTATCGATGCGGCACAGCACCGGCACGGTCTGCGTGGTGCCGTCGGCGCGGTGGATCACGAGGTTCAGCCGCGCGCGCGGCGTCAGATTGGCGATGCCCTCGATGTCCAGCACCTCGTCGCCGCGCAGGTGCAGCGTATGCCGGTCGGTGCCCTGCTCGAAGGTGAGCGGCAGCACGCCCATGCCGACCAGATTGCTGCGATGGATGCGCTCGAAGCTCTCGACGATCACCGCCTTCACGCCCAGCAGCAGCGTGCCCTTCGCCGCCCAGTCGCGCGACGAGCCGGTGCCGTATTCGCGCCCGCCGATCACGACCAGCGGCACGCCTTCGGACTGGTAGCGCATCGCCGCGTCGTAGATCGGCAGTTCCGCACCGTCCGGGTAGTGCCGCGTCATGCCGCCCTCGACGCCGTCCAGCATCTCGTTCTTGATGCGGATATTGGCGAAGGTGCCGCGCACCATCACGTCGTCATTGCCGCGCCGGCTGCCGTAGCTGTTGAAATCCGCCGGGCGGACCTGATGCTCCAGCAGGAACTCGCCGGCCGGCGAGGTCTTCTTGATGCTGCCGGCCGGGCTGATGTGGTCGGTGGTGATGCTGTCGCCGAGCAGGGCCAGGATGCGCGCGCCCTTGATGTCGGACACCTGCGCCGGGTCGCGGTCCATGCGGTCGAAATAGGGCGGGTGCTTCACATAGGTCGAGCCGTCCCGCCACTGGTAGGTATCGGTGCCGGTCGCGACATCCAGCGCCTGCCACTGCGCGGGACCGCGCGAGACCTCGGCATAGCGGCGCTGGAACTGCTCGCGCAGCACGTCGCGTTCGACGATGGCGCGGATTTCGGCGTTGGTCGGCCAGATGTCGCGCAGATGCACCGGCTTGCCATCCTTCGAGGTGCCGAGCGTCGCGGTGGTGATGTCCTCGTTCATGGTGCCGAGCAGCGCGTAGGCCACCACCAGCGGCGGGCTCGCGAGGTAGTTGGCGCGCACGTTGGGATGCACGCGGCCCTCGAAATTGCGGTTGCCGGACAGCACGCTGACGGCGACCAGCTTGTTGCTCCTCGATGGCATCGGCGATCGGCTCGTCGAGCGGCCCGGAATTGCCGATGCAGGTGGTGCAGCCATAGCCCACCGTCTCGAAACCGAGCGCATCGAGATCGGCGGTGAGGCCGGAGCGGTCGAGATACTCGGTCACGACCTGCGAGCCGGGGGCGAGCGAGGTCTTGACCCAGGGCTTCGGCTTGAGGCCGAGCGCGCGGGCCTTCCGCGCCACCAGCCCGGCCGCGACCATCACGTAGGGGTTGGACGTATTGGTGCAGCTCGTGATGGCGGCGATCACCACGTCGCCGTGGCCGATCTCGAAGTTCCGGCCCTCGACATGGGCGCGGGTGCCGACGTCGTTCGCCGGCACGCCCAGGCTCCTGGTCAGCGCGTCCTTGAACGCGCCGGAAGCATCGCGCAGCAATACCCGGTCCTGCGGCCGCTTCGGCCCGGCCAGCGACGGCTGCACACTGCCCATGTCGAGCGTGAGCGTGTCGGAGAACACCGGCTCGGTCGCCGCGTCGCGCCACAAGCCCTGCGCGCGGCAATAGGCCTCGACAAGACTGATCCGCGCTTCGTCGCGGCCGGTGAGGCGCATGTAGTCGAGCGTCACCTGATCGACCGGGAAGAAGCCGCAGGTGGCGCCGTATTCGGGGGCCATGTTGGCGATGGTGGCGCGGTCGGGCAGCGCCATGCCGTCCAGCCCGTCGCCGTAGAACTCGACGAACTTGCCGACCACGCCCTTCTTTCGCAGCATCTCGGTCACGGTCAGCACGAGGTCGGTGGCGGTCGCACCCTCCGGCAGCCGGCCGGTCAGCTTGAAGCCGACCACGTCGGGGATCAGCATGGCGATCGGCTGGCCCAGCATCGCCGCCTCCGCCTCGATGCCGCCCACGCCCCAGCCCAGCACGCCGAGGCCGTTGACCATCGTGGTGTGGCTGTCGGTGCCGAACAGCGTGTCGGGATAGGCGTATTCGCTGCCGTCCACGGTCGCGGTCCACACCGCCTGCGCCAGGTATTCCAGGTTGACCTGATGGCAGATGCCGGTGCCGGGCGGCACCACGCGGAAATTGTCGAACGCGGTCTGGCCCCAGCGCAGGAAGGCGTAGCGCTCGCCGTTGCGGCGGAACTCCTCCTCGACATTGCGCGCCAGCGCGTCCTGGCTCGCGAACACATCCACCATCACCGAATGGTCGATCACCAGATCGACCGGCACCAGCGGGTTGACCTGGGAGGCCTTGCCGCCGAGCGGGAGGATGCCGTCGCGCATGGCCGCGAGGTCCACGACAGCGGGAACGCCGGTAAAGTCCTGCATCAGGATGCGGGCCGGGCGGAACGGCACCTCGCGCTCCGAGGTAGCGGAGTCGAGCCAGGCGGCGATCGCCTTCGCATCCGCCCCGCCGCCGCGATCGAAGCGCAGCACGTTCTCCAGCAGCACCTTTAGCGTCTTCGGCAGCCGCGACAGGTCGCGGCCGAGTGCCTCGGCGGCGGCGGGCAGGGAGAAGTAGCTGTAGGTGCGCCCGCCGGCCTCCAGAGTGCGGCTTGTGCGCAGGCTGTCCTGCCCGACTGCTTTCATGGGATGCTGCCCCTCGTGTCCGATACGGTTGCGCGGCTTAGACCAGAGGCCGCGGCCGGTCCACAGATGGGGGTGGCGTGCTGCTGGGCGAAGGACTTGCTGCGTTCCGGGGCGAACGCCTGGTGCTGCGCGACATCGATCTCGCCGTCTCGCCGGGCGGTGCAATGCTGCTGACCGGGCCGAACGGCGCAGGCAAGAGCACGCTGCTGCGGCTGCTGGCGGGGCTGGTGCGGGCTGCCGCAGGGCGGCTGCTGTGGCAGGGCAGCGACGCGCTGGCCGATCTGTCCGCGCACGGCGCGCGGGTGGCCTATCTGGGGCATCTGGACGCGATCAAGCCGGGGCTGACCGTCACGGAGAATCTGCGCCTGTGGGGCACCCCCCGCGCGATCACGGCGGCGCTGGAGGCGGCGGGTCTGGTTCCCCTGGCGGAGCTGCCGGCACGGATGCTCTCGGCCGGTCAGAAGCGACGGCTGGCATTGGCCCGGCTGTCGCTGCGGGCAGTGCCGATCTGGCTGCTGGACGAGCCGACCCTGGGGCTGGACGCGGCCTCGGTCGCCCGGTTCGGCGAGCAGCTTGCGGCGCATCGCGCGAGGGGCGGCATCGTGGTGGCGGCGACGCATCTGCCGCTGCCGCTGCCGGGGGCGGCGACGCTGGCGCTTGGATGAGCTTCCTGCTTCGACTGCTGGCGCGCGAGGTGCTGCTGTCGCTGCGCCACGGGGCGGACACGCTGGCCGCCGTGCTGTTCTTCGTGCTGGCGGCATCGCTGTTCCCGCTGGCGATCGGGCCTTCGCCGCTTGTTCTGGCGGGTGTGGCACCCGGGATCGTCTGGGTCTGCGCGCTGCTGGCGGCACTGCTGCCGCTCGATCGGCTGTTCGGCGCCGATGCCGAGGACGGCTCGCTCGACCAGTTGCTGCTGGCCGGGCAACCGGCGGCCGCGGTCGCCGCGGTCAAGGCGCTGGCGCACTGGCTGTCCACCGGCCTGCCGCTGCTGCTGGTGGCGGGGCCGGTCGCGGTGATGCTGCGGATGCAGGAGGCGGCGCTGCCGGCGCTGCTGGGCGGGCTGGCGCTGGGCAGCGGGGTGCTGTCGCTATTGGGTATGCTGGGGGCAGCGGTGGTGCTGGGGGCGCGGCGCGGCGGCGTGCTGCTGCCGCTGCTGGTGCTGCCGCTGGCCGTGCCGGTGCTGATTTTTGGCGCCGGCGCGCCCTCCGCCGTGGCGGCGGGCCTGTCGCCCCGGCCGCAATTGCTGTTCCTGGGCGCCATGCTGCTGGCCGCCCTGCCGCTCTGCCCGCTGGCGGCTGGGGCTGCGCTGCGGACGGGCGTGGAGTAGAGTTCAAAGCGGAGGTATCGGATGTCCGCTGCGCTGAAGCCGCCGCCGCCGCATATGACGGCCGAGGAGTTTTTGGCCTGGTCGACTGACTATGGCGGCGATGCCCGCTGTTCGAACTGTCGGTGGCGAGTTGCGGCGATGGCGCCGCAATCGGCCGGGCACCCGCGGCGAACAAGCGAATTCCGCGCCGCCCGGAATCGTTCCGCTATCGAGGCTGGCGGGCGCCGATTGCCGGGCTCTTCGTCGACGGCATGGGGGTGCAGACTTCGGCCGACGACTACTTCATTCCGGATGTGATCGTGCAATGCGGCGACCGCATTCGCGACCCGATCACGAGGTGGAACGTCCGGTCATCCTGGTCGAAGTCGTTTCGCCTTCCACGAGCAGCATCGGATGCGCGACGGAAGCTGATCGGCTACTTCAACGTCCCCTCCGTGCGGCACTATCTGATCGTCGATCCGCAGACACGCCGCGTCGTGCATCATGCGCGTGGGTTGGATGGGGTGATCGTGACGAGCTTCCACGCCGACGAGCCGATCCGCCTCGATCCGCCCGGCATCGTGCTGGAGGGCGATCTTTCCGGCCACCGTGTAGCGACCTCTTATCTCCTTATCTCCGCCCCCATGACCCTGGAACAATTGCGCGTGTTCGTGGCGGTCGCCGAACGCCAGCACGTCACCCGTGCCGCCGAGGCGCTGCATCTGACGCAGTCGGCCGCAAGCGCCGCCATCGCCGCGCTGGAATCGCGCCACGGCACGAAGCTGTTCGACCGCGTGGGGCGCGGCATCGCGCTGACCGAGGCGGGCACATTGTTTCTGGAGGAGGCCCGCGCCGTGCTGGCGCGCGCCGAGGCGGCGGAGCTGGCGCTGGCCGAGCTGGGCGGCCTGAAGCGTGGCGTGCTGTCGGTGCAGGCCAGCCAGACCATCGCCAGCTACTGGCTGCCGCGCCATCTGGTCGCCTTCCGCCGGGCCCATCCGGGCATCGACATCCACCTGACCATCGGCAACACGGCGCAGGTGGCGGCGGCGATCCACGCGGGCACGGCGGAGCTGGGCTTCGTCGAGGGCGCCGTGGACAACGCCGTGCTGCGCAGCATCCGGGTGGCGCGCGACCAGATGCTGGTGGTGGTGGGCCCGGATCATCCCTGGGCGTCGCGCGGGCTTGTGCTGCCGCGGGAGCTGACGGAGAGCGTGTGGGTGCTGCGCGAGCCCGGCTCGGGCACCCGCTCGGCGTTCGAATTGGCCCTCGCCGGATTCGGCGTGAAGCGCGCGGATTTGCGGGTGGCGCTGGAGCTGCCGTCGAACGAGGCGGTGCGGGGCGCGGTCGAGGCCGGGCTTGGGGCTACTGCCATATCGGCCTCGGTCGCCGCTCCCAGCCTGGAGGCCGGATTGCTGCATCAGGTGGGCCTGTCGCTGCCGCAGCGGCAGTTCCACGTGCTGCGCCACGCCGAACGTCATGGCAGCCGGGCCGCGGAGGCGTTAATGAAGCTGATCGCCGGAGCCGCGGCGAAACTGCGCACCTGAACGCCGCCCACAGCGGGAGGCCGAGACATGACGAGTTCTCGTCGAATGGCGCGACGGCGGACGGCGGCGGTTTCCTGGCAGCAGGCGGGTGCCGCCGGGGCGCTGCTCGCCGCACGCGGGCGGCGCTGGCCGATGAGCTCGGTCAGCTCTGCCCCTGCCGGGCGGCCCGGAGACGCGGCCGCTGACCACGGCGTTTCCGCAAAAGGGGCAGATGATCGTGCAGCGCACCCGCGCGCCGATGCTGGAGACGCCGTTCGCGGTGTTCGATCGCGGCACCTTCACGCCGAACGACCAGTTCTTCGTGCGCTGGCATTGGGCGGAGATCCCCGAGCAGGTTGACGTGGCCGCCTTCCGCCTCGCCGTGCGCGGCCATGTCAACCAGACGCTGTCGCTGTCGATGGCCGAATCTGCTGGCGATGCCGCGCAGTGGAGATGGCGGCGGTGAACCAATGTTCCGGCAATTCGCGCGGCCTGTTCCAGCCGCGCGTGGCCGGCGGCCAATGGGCGAACGGGGCGATGGGCAATGCGCGCTGGACCGGGGTGACGCTGCGCGACGTGCTCGACCGCGCGGGCGTCAAGGCCGGAGCGGTGGCGGTGCGGTTCAATGGCCTTGACCAGCCGACGCGTGGCCGACGGCCCCGATTTCATGAAGTCGCTGTGCCGTCGATCATGCGCGCGACGGCGAGGTGATGCTCGCCTGTCACATGAACGGCGAGCAACTGCCGCTGCTGAACGGCTTTCCGCTGCGTCTGGTCGTGCCCGGCTGGTATTCGACCTATTGGGTCAAGATGCTGAACGATATCGAGGTGCTGGACCGGCCGGACGACAATTACTGGATGAAGACCGCCTATCGCATCCCCGACACGCCCCATGCCAGCGTCAAGCCCGGCCAGACCGGCGTTGCGACGGTGCCGATCAACCGGCTGGTGCCGCGATCCTTCGTGACCAATCTGGCAACGGGCGCCAGCGTGCGCGCGGGTGCGCCCGTGCCGGTGCGCGGCATCGCCTTCGGCGGCGATTGCGGCGTGGCGCGGGTGGATTTTTCGACCGATGACGGCCGGACATGGAACGCGGCGCAGCTTGGTCCCGACGAGGGCACCTACGGCTTCCGCCGCTGGCAGGCGCAGGTCACGGCGCCTGCCTCCGGCCAGCTTGCGCTGATGGCGCGCTGCACGAATACCAAGGCGGTGGCCCAGCCCGTCGGAGCCGAACTGGAACGGTGGCGGCTTCATGCGCAACGTGGTCGAGACGGTGCGGCTCGTGGTCGCCTGAGCCTGCACAGATGCGAAGGAGGCGTTTCATGGCGGCAGGTCGGGGGATGGCAACGGTCGCAATTCTGGCGGGTCTCTGCGTCGGCCCCGCCTTTGCAGCCTCGCCTCCGTCGAGCGTGACCGCGTCCGGCGTCACGCTGCGATCGGTGGAGGTGACGCTGCCGACCGGCGACCGCATGTTCCCCGGCGGGGCGCCGGCGGAGGCGATCAACGACAATTGCCTGGCCTGTCATTCGGCCGGCATGATCCTGAACCAGCCAGCGATGACGCGGGCGGCCTGGCGGGCCGAGGTCGAGAAGATGCGCGCGACCTACAAGGCGCCGGTCGCCGCGGCCGATGTTCCGGCGATCGTGGATTATCTTGTGAGCATCAAGGGTGCGGGTGAAGGCAAGTAGGCGGGACGCAAGGGCCGTAACCTCAGGCGCGGCTGACCCTCGCTGCCTTTCCGGCGAGACGCTCCGTGCCAGCATCACGATGAGGCCGGCAGCCCCTATCCCTTGACCCCGCTGCTGGCGATGCCCTGGACGAAATAGCGTTGCAGGGCGAGGAAGAAGACGAGCGCGGGCACGGTCGCGATCACGGCGGCGGCCATCAGCACGCCCTGGCGCATCGACATGCCGCTGCCGACCATGGTGGCAAGCCCCACGGGCAGCGTGCGGGTGGCCTCGCTGCTGCTGACGATCAGCGGCCAGAAAAAATTGTTCCAGCTCCCCACGAACGCGAAGATGGCGACCGTCGCCAGCCCCGGCCGCGAGAGCGGCAGCAGGATGCGGCAGAAGAAGCCAAGGCGTGAGCAGCCATCGAGAAAGGCCGCTTCCTCCAGCTCGCGCGGAATCGTCTCGAAGAAGCGCACCAGCAGGAACACGCCCAGCGCATTGGCCGATGGCGGAATCGCCAGGCTGAAGATGCTGTCGGCGATGCCGAACATGTTGAGGCCCAGAAACAGCGGCACGAACAGCAGCTCGTACGGCAGCAGGAAGGTGGCGATGATCGTGCCCAGGATCAGCCTGCGGCCCGGGAAGCGCATCCGTGCGAGCGGATAGGCGGCGAGCGCGTCCACCACCAGCGTGCAGACCGTGGTCAGCACTGCGACCACGGTGCTGTTGCGGAACCATCCCAGGATGGGAAAGCGCGCAAAGACCGCCGGGAAGTATTCGCCGGTCGGGTGGCTGGGCAATCCATGTCAGCGGAACGCGGAAGATTTCCGATTCCGGCTTGATCGCTGTCACCGCCATCCACAGCAACGGCGCTCCCCACAGGACGCCGGCGGCGATGAGCAGCAGGTACAGGACAGCCCGACGTGCCCCGCGCAGGAAGAAGGGGCGGTTCACAGGGCCGAGACGCGCATGGCACGGAGCTGCACCAGCGACATGCCCAGCGTGACCAGAAGCAGCACCACGCCGGCGGCCGCGGCCGGCCCCATCTCGAAGTTCTGGAAGGCCATGAGATAGATGTCCTGCGCCAGCACATAGGTGCTGGCCTCCGGTCCGCCCTGCGTCATCACATAGGCCTGCCCGAACACCCGCCAGCAGGAAATGATGGTGAGCGACACGACCAGCGCGCTCACCGGCAACAGCAGCGGCAGAGTGACGTGGCGGAACCGCGCCCACGCGCCCGCACCGTCGATGCGCGCCGCCTCGTGCAGTTCCACGGGAATATCCTGCAACGCGGCCAGATAGATGATCATGTTGACATTGACGCTCCACCAGATCGTGGTGAGCGCCAATGCCGGCATCGCCCAATGCGTGCTCGACAGCCAGGGCACCGGCCCCAGCCCCAGCAATCCGAGATAGTGATTGAGCAGGCCCGCCAGCTTGTCGTAGATCCAGGTCCAGAGGATGCCCACGGTCGAGACGGTCACGACATAGGGCATGAACACGATCGTCCGCACGAGGGCGGTGCCGCGCAGCCGCGCATTCAGCAGCAGCGCCAGCGCCATGCCCAGCAGCACCAGCGGCGGTGCCGTGAGCAGCATGAAATAGAGCGTGTTCCACATCGACTTGCGAAACAGCGGGTCGGCCAGGATGGAAGCGTAGTTGCTGACGCCCGCCCATGACGGCGTGCCGAGAATGTCCCAGTGCGAGAAGCTGATCGCAAGACCCGCGATCGCCGGCAGCAGCATGAAGACGCCGAACAGCAGCAGATAGGGCGCAAGAAAGAGATAGGCGGCGAGCGTGTGCCCGCCGCCCCGGCGACGCGGCAGGCGCATGCTAGGTCCGGGCGAGCTGGGCGTCGATCCCCTGCTTCATCGCCTTCAGCGCGTCGGCCACGCTCATGGACCCGGTGAGTGCCGCTTGCAGGTTGGTCACCAGCGGCGTCGGCTTTCCGAAGGAGAAGATCGCCGTGTATTGCGGGATGGCCGGCTCATACACGGCGTACGGCAGTTCCTCGATGAACGCCTTGTAGTAGGGATATTGCGGGCTGCCGGTGAATTCGGGGCTGTTGCGGGCCTGCGGAAACAGCGGAATGATGCCAACGGTCGTGGCGGGCGTTGCGAAGTTGCGCGCGAACCAGGCGATGAAATCGCTGCTCGCGGCCTGGCGGCTGGTATTCGCCTGCTTCGTCAGCGACAGGCAATGCGCGTTGCACCAGGCGGCCCGCTGCGTGCCGATCAGCGGCAGCGGCGTGGTGCCGAAGTGCATCTTCTGCGCCATGCGCAGGTTGACCTCCCACGGCCCGACGAAGCGCGTTGCCACCTGCTTGGATCCGAACTGGGTTCCCTGGATGTCGCCCACCTGCGGATTGGCGACCTTGTACTTCGCGATCAGATCGACGATGTACTGCAGGGCCTTGCGCGACGGCTCGCTGTCCACGGCGGCCTTCCCGTGCTCGTCGAGGAACGTGCCGCCGTACTGATAGAGCAGGCTGAACCAGAACCAGCGTGCGGTGGCCCAGACCAGCGGCATGTCCACGCCGTACTGGACCGTGTTGCCGGCCGCATCGACCACCGTGAGCTTCTTCGCCCATTCCAGGAACGTCTCGGCATCGCGCGGCGGCTTCTCGGGATCGAGCCCGGCCTTTTCCACCAGCTCGACGTTGTAATAGAGCGCGAGCGGATGGTTATCGACGGGGATGGCGTACAGCTTGTCGTCCCAATGGACGGCGCGGACAGCGGCGGGAGGCAGCTTGCCCAGGTCGATGCCCATCGAGCCCACGATGCCGTCGAGCGGGATCGTCATGCCGCGCTTCGCGAACTCGGGGATTTCCGTGACGTGGTACAGCACGATGTCCGGCGCGTGGCCGGTCGCGGCAGAGATCACCCATTTGCTGAACAGCGTGTCCCAGTCATAGGCCGTCGCATTGACCGCGGTCGCGGACTGGCTCGCGTTGTACTGCGCCGTGACCTTGTCGAGCGCCGTGGTGTTGTCGGCGCCGGTCCAGCCGTCCCACAGCTTGACCTCCGTGGCCGCAGCCCGCGCCTGGAGCGGACCCAATGCTGCCGCGCCTGTGAGCGACGCGAGGCCGCCCAGCAGCGCGCGCCGCGACGGGGTGATGCTCCTGCCGGTCAGCCCGAACCCTGCACCGTTCATCTGTGTCTCTCCCGGAATGCGTGGCTTTACGCGACGCCCTTGCCGGGAGCATATGATCGGAACATCGACCCATGCAATACGGAACTTTGCCGTGACCGCTGAGCGCAAGACCGTGCCGCCACGCCGCCCCCGCGTGCATGACGGCGTGGTGGGGACACTGGCCCGGCGCATCCTCTCGGGCGAGGCAGCGCCCGGCAGCGGCCTGCCGAACACGGCACTGCTGAGCGCCCATCTGGGCATCAGCCGCGGCGCGCTGCGCGAGGCCGTGCGGGTGCTGGGGGCCAAGGGCCTGGTCGAAATGCGGCCCGGCACCGGCACGCGCATTCGCCCATCCGAGGAGTGGCATCTGCTCGACCCCGAGGTGCTGGCCTGGGGCGGTGCCGATCTTGCCCCGCACATCGTTCGCAGCCTGCTGGAATGCCGGCTGCTCATCGAGCCGGGCGCAGCGGCGATTGCCGCGACGCGGGCCACCGCCAAGCAGCTCGCCGTCATCGAGGGCTGCTACGAGCGGATGGCCGCGACCCTGCCGCATGATGTCGATGCCTGCTGCGACGCGGACCTCGCCTTCCACGTGGCGCTGTTCCGTGCGACCGATAACGCCGTCCTGGCCCAGCTCGCCGCTGCCATCTCGGCGGCACTGCTGGCGACGTTCCGCCTGTCCACGCGCCTCGCCGATTCGCATCAGGAAGCGATGTCGGCCCATCGCGACGTGGTGGAGGCAATCCGCATGCGCGATCCCGGCGGGGCCACGCAGGCGATCAATCGCGTCCTGGGCAAATCGGCCCGGCATCTGCGAACGGTGCTGGCGTCGCCCGAAGCGGCCGGTCAGGCCGTGGCGCCCGATCGACGCTGATCCGCTCGAATGGAGTTATGAGCAGGCCCGCGAGAAGCCAGGCCCGCGATAGCGCGGGCACCGTCAGGGACTTTCGATGCGGACGCGCTGGACGTGCCGAAGGCCGGGCTTGAGGTCCGGGACCATTCCTGGCGAACCCTTTCCGGAACTCATCGGTCGAAATGCACGGCCACCGTGTTGCCGCCGCTCACGAGCACGCCCACGTGCTCGCCCGGCCGGGGCTGGTAGCGACCGGAGAGCAGTGCGGCGAAGGCGGCAGCCCCGCCCGGCTCGGCGACCACGCGCAGCGTCGTCCAGAGGGCCTGCTGGGCGTCGCGGATCGCATCGTCCGAAACCAGGATGACGCGCTCCACATAGCGTGCGGCGATCGGGAAGACCTGCTCGCCGATGCGGCGCGGCGCCAGCGAGTCGGCGGCGACGCCGCCGGCCTCGGCATCGACCGGCCTGCCGGCCGCGAGCGCCCGCGTGAGCGTGGGGGCAGCCTCCGGCTCCACGCCCACGACGCGGATTTTCCCCTCGTACCAGGCAGCGATGCCGCCGATCAGCCCGCCGCCGCCGACGGCGACCAGCAGCGTGTCGAGATCGGCGATCTGGCTGTCGAGTTCCAGGCCGACCGTTCCCTGCCCGAGCAAGGTCTCAAGCTGATCGAAAGCATGAACGGCCAGCGCCCCGGACTGGGCGACGCGGCCCTCGCTCGCGGCCAGCGCGTCCGCGTAGCGGTCGCCGGCCACGACGAGTTCGGCGCCGTAGTCGCGGATGCGCTGCATCTTCGCCGGCGAGGAGACGCTCGGCACGAAGATCGTCGCGGGGACGCCCAGCGTCATCGCGGCGTACGCGACCGCGGCGCCATGATTGCCGCCCGAGGCGGCGACCACCCCCGCAAGCGGAATCTCGCGCAGGAGCAGATTGGCGAATGCGCCGCGTGTCTTGAACGAACCCGCGTGTTGCAGGAGTTCCAGCTTGAAGCTCAGCCGCTGAGGGCCCAGCCCGAAATCGGCGGCGTCGGCCTCGATCACCGGGGTCCGGCGGATGCGCGGCCGGATGAGCCGCTCCGTGGCTGCGATGTCCGCGCGGCTGATGGACCCGCGAGCCTGGCCCGGTGCCGGCTTGTCGTGCTTGAGAGTGGTCAACGGTCTGCCTCCCGCATGGCCTGACCGTCGAGGTGCATCGCCGAGACACTCAGCGTCAATCGGCTCGGCCGGCAGGGGTGCCCAGCGCTTTATGCGATCAGCGCTTTATGCGATCCCCAGCAGGCGGATCAGGCCCAGGCTGAACGCGGCCAGCAGCAGCAGGGACAGGCAGACGGCCACCGACACCCGCCCGCCGGCGCGGGCGACCGAGCGCAGATCGGTGCCGAGGCCGAGGGCCGCCATCGAGATCACCGTGAGCATATTGGTGACGACCGCGACCGGCGGCAGCGCCGCGTGCGGCACGAGGTCGGCGGAACGCAGCGCCGCGAGCCCCAGGAAGCCCAGGATGAACCAGGGCACCAGCCGGTGCAGCCCGACATGCCCGGCGGCTGCCGGCCGGCGCGCGAGCAGCGACAGGGTCAGCACCACCGGCCCCAGCGTCAGCACGCGCACCAGCTTGACCAGCGTGCCCATCTGCACCGCGAGCGTGCCGATCGGAGCGGTGGCCGCCAGCACCTGCGGCACCGCATAGACGGTGAGACCCGCCAGCACGCCGTACTGCAGATCGGTCAGCCGCAGCAGCGGCACCAGCAGCGGCAGCAGCAGCACCACGGCGACGCCGAGAACGGCGGTAAAGGCGATCGAGGCCGCGACTTCCTCGCCATCCGCGCCGATCACCGGGGCGACCGCGGCGATCGCCGAGTTGCCGCAGATCGAGTTGCCGCAGGCGACCAGCACCGCCATCCGGTGCCGCAATCCGAGCAGCCGCCCCATGCCATAGCTGGCGCCGATCGCCACCACGACGATGCCCCCGATGCCCAGCAGCAGGCCCGGCCCTGCGGCCAGCAAGGTTTGCAGGCTGACCGAGGCGCCGAGCAGCAGCACGGCGACTTCCAGCAGGGTCTTGGCGCTGAAGCGGATGCCGGGCTTCCAGCGCGCGCCCGGCGTCCAGACGGTGCGCAGCGCGGTGCCGACCAGGATCGCCAGCACCAGCGCCTCGAGCCAGGCGCCGCCCAGCAGCCGATGCCTCGATGCGCTCCAGCAGGGTTGCCGCCAGCGTCACGGCGCCGCAGAGCAGCACGCCCGGCAGCACCTGCACCGCGAGGCTGGCGCGGCGCTGCGACGGAGGGAAGATGGGGCTGGACGGCGGCAGACAACGACACGGCAGGCTCTCGCGGTGAGACGACCTGTTAAGTGCCGTTGTGGGCGCGAGAGGACTAACGCGAAAGGTCGATGCGATTGATCGGACGGCGCGATGAGGGGGGCGCACACCCTCACCCCGGCCCTCCCTGAGGGAGAGGGAGCGGAAGCCCTCTCCCTCAGGGAGAGGGTTGGGTGAGGGTCGAACCGGCGGCGGTCAGTCGGCGGCTTCAGCGAGCGTCGCGGTCTCCGCCCGAACCCAGACCGCCGTGTCGTGGAACACGGCCCCGCCGGCAGGGGCCGCCGGGTCGTCGCTGGTCAACACGTTGATGCCGATGCCGCCGGGGAAATCGGCGTTGGGCCAGACGCCTTCGACCACCACCACGCCCGGCTGCACGCCGTCGAAAATCCGGGCATGCACCAGCACCTCGCCCTGCGCGTTGCCGAGCCGCACGACGCCGCCATCCACCGCCTCCAGCCGTGCCGCGTCGCGCGGGTGGATCAGCGCCGTGGGCCGGCGTTCGCGCTTTCGTCCCGTCGGGGTTTCGGTGAACGTGCTGTTGAGGAACTGCCGCGAGGGCGCCGTGACCAGCCGGAATGGCCGCGCCTCGTTCGCCACGTCGATCGTGTTCCAGAAATCCGGCAGCGAAGGCATTCCCGCGTGATACGGCCCGAGCGACGCCCAGTCCGCGCGAAAATGGAACTTCCGGTCGGCGTGACCGAAGCCGCCGAGGAAATGGCTCTCCGCGAAGCTGCCCTGCGCGTCGATCCAACGCCGCTCCCGCAATGCGTCGGCACCGGGCCAGCCGGAGGCGCGCAGCGTCTCGTCCACCATCTCGATCGCCGTCATCGTCGAAGCCGCGATGCCGCGCGCCGAGGCGGTGCGCCAGCGCGCAGATCACCTCGTGGTTGGACCGGCACTCGCCCGGCGGCTCGACCAGCTTCGGGCCGAGTTGCAGATGGCTGTGGCCGCCGGCCTTGTACAGATCGTCGTGCTCCACGAACATCGTGGCCGGCAGCACGATGTCGGCCATGCGCGCGGTCTCGGTCATCACCTGCTCGTGCACGGCCACGAACAGATCCTCGCGCGCGAAGCCGCGATGCACGAGACGGCTGTTGGGAGCGACGGCCATCGGGTTGGTGTTCTGGATTAGCATGGCCGTGACCGGCGGCCCGCCCGACAAGGCACGCTTCTCGCCGGTGAGTGCCGCGCCGATGCGGCTCATGTCGATCTCGCGCACGCCGGGATCGGCGATGTCGTCGCCGCGGATCAGGGTGCGGTCGATATGGTAGATGTCATCGTTGCTCCAGAACGCGCCGCCGCCCCTGTGCCGCCAGGCCCCGGTCACGGTCGGCAGGCAGGTCACGGCATGCAGGCTCGCGGCACCGTTGCGGCTGCGCGAGAAGCCGAAGCCGCAGCGGATGTAGCTGTCTGCGGTGGTGCCGTAGAGGCGCGCGAAATCCTCGATCTCGGCGACCGAAAGGCCGGTGATCGCAGGCCGCCCAGTCCGGCGTGCGGGTGGCGAGATGCGCCTCCAGCGCCGCCGGGTCATCGGCATAGCGGGCCATGTAGTCGCGGTCGGCGTAGCCGTCGCGGAAGGCCACGTGCATCACGGCACAGGCGAGTGCGCCGTCGGTGCCGGGGCGCAGCATCAGATGCGTGTCGGCTGCCTGCGCGGTGCCGTTGCGGTACGGATCGACCACGACGAAGCGGGTGCCGCGCTGCTTGCGCGCCCGGCTCACATGGGTCATCACGTTGACCTGGGTGTTGACCGGATTGCCGCCCCACATCACCAGCAGGTCGCTCTCGTCCATCTCGCGCGGATCGGGGCCGGTGACGGCACCAACCCCGGCCCGCCAGCCGGCATCGCAGATCGTGGAGCAGATCGTGGTGCCCTGCCGCGAGTAGCGCATGGCATGGCGCAGCCGGTTGATGCCGTCGCGCTGCACCAGCCCCATCGTGCCGGCGTAGTAGTACGGCCACACCGATTCGGGCCCGTGGCGGTCGGCGGCTTCGCGGAACGCCGCGGCGACGCGGTCCAGTGCCTCGTCCCAGCCGATCCGGGCGAACTGGCCCGATCCCTTCGGCCCCGTCCGCAGCAGGGGATGCAGCAGCCGGTCCGGGTGGTGGACGCGCTCGGCGTAGCGGGCGACCTTGGCGCAGATCACACCCGAGGTGTAGCTGTTGGCCTCCGCACCCCGCACCGTGCCGATGCGATCGGGGCCAAGCACCTCCACCTCCAGAGCGCAGGTGGAGGGGCAATCATGCGGGCAGGCGCTGGCGAGATAGGGCATGGCGGCCACCCTGGCCGGTTTTGCCCCTTGCTTGCAACGGCAAACCGGGGCGTGCGACACCGGCCATCCATGCCTGAAACGCAAAGCCGTGCAAGCCGATTGTCGATCCGCGTCGATCTCGCCTCGGGCGCGCGCATCGGACCGGGCAAGGTGGCGCTGCTCGAGGCGATCGCCCGCGATGGCTCGATCTCGGCGGGCGGGCGGGCGCTGCGCATGAGCTATCGGCGCGCCTGGGAACTGGTGGAGGAGCTGAACCGCAGCATGGGCACGCCCCTCGTGGCAACGGCGGCCGGCGGCGCCCGAGGCGGCGGCGCGCGGCTGACCCCGGCGGGGCAGGCGGTGGTCGAATCCTATCGCGCGCTGGAGCAGGACGCCGGCACCGCCGCCCGGGCGCATCTGCGGCGGCTCGAAACCCTGGACGCAGAGGCGGCACCGTGACACCCGTCTATGACGACCTGCTGAGCGCCTTGTCCGGCCTGTTCGCGGGCGAGCGCGACCCGATCGCCAATGCGGCGAACGCTTCCGCCGCGATCTGGCAGCACGTGCAGCGGCTGAACTGGGCCGGCTTCTACTTCCTGCGCGATGGCGGGCTGGTGGTGGGGCCGTTCCAGGGCAAGCCGGCCTGCGTGCGCATCGGCCTGCATCAGGGCGTATGCGGCGCCGCCGCCCGTGCGCGGCGGACGATCGTCGTGGACGACGTGAACGCGTTTGCGGGCCACATCGCCTGCGACGCCGACAGCCGCAGCGAGATCGTGGTGCCGCTGCTGCGCGGGGAGACGCTGCTGGGCGTGCTCGATGTGGACAGCCCGATCCCGGCGCGGTTCGGTCCTGAGGACCGGGACGGATTCGAGGCGGTCGCCGCCGCCTGGGTCGCCGCCTGCACCTGATCCGCTGGGGACGGAACGATCCACCCGGTCCTTCGTTCCAGAGGGGGCGACCCGGCGAGGGCGCCAATGTTCACCCCGGAAAGGAATCGCGCCATGGCACAGACGAAGCATCCGTCCAGCGAACATCATCACCAGGCCGCGGCACATCACCACGCCGCCGCCCATCATCATCACCAGGCAGCCCACCACCACGACAGGGGCGAGCACGAGGAGGCCAAGAGCCACGCGACCGCCGCACACGAGCACAGCGAGCACGCGCACAAGCACACCACCACCGCTCATAGCCATTCTCACAAGTAGGGGCCATTCTCACAAGCAGGGGCCATTCCTACAGAGGGCCGCGAAGCGGGGGCGGTCGCGCCGTCCCCCCTCTGCCTCACTCTCTCGGGTGCCATCGAGCCGGCCGAGGGCTGACAAACGTCGAGCCGATGACCAATACGATCGACGGCTACAAGGCGTTTGACCGGCGCGAACCGGGCTGGATCAAAGATCCGAGCTGGCGGCCGGCGCCGCGATTTCGGCCCGCATCTCGTAATGCGCCGCGCGGTGCTCGAAGTGCGCGAGGATGCGCCGAGCCGCGTCCGGGACATAGGCCGCCTCTGGGTCGGAACCGGCAAAGGCGGTGATGGCCTCGGGCGAGGTGAACCACATCATCGTCACGAACTCGGTCTCGTGCTCGAGTTCGCGACGGCCCATGTCGAGCCTGACGAAGCCGGGAACCTGCTTGGCGAGAATGCCGGGGAAGATCTCGGATTTCAGCAGCCGCTCGTACTGGTCCGCCGTCTCCTTCGCCGTCCAGCCCCTCCAGATGCGCGCGATCATCACCGTTTTCCTTCCTGGGAGGCGGCATAGTGGCACGTCCCTGCACGGCATGTCCTTGCCTATTGTAGCGGAAAGTCACATCGCGGGCGCCACCCTATTGCATTCTGCCCGCACTTCGAAGCAGATTATGCCAATGGATCTGGATCGCACGGATCGGCGGATTCTCGCGGCGCTGCAGCAGGACGGGCGGCTGCCGAATGTCGAGCTGGCGGAGCGGGTCGCGCTGTCGCCATCGCCTTGCCTGCGGCGCGTGAAGCAGCTCGAGGCGGCAGGCGTCATCAGCGGCTATCGCGCGGTGCTGGACCGGCAGAGCGTGGGGCTCGGCCTCACCGTGTTCGTCGAGATCAAGGCCCGCCGTCATTCGCGGGCGACCGCTGCGGCCTTGCAGGAGGCGCTGGCCGCGATCCCGGAGGTGGTCGCCTGCCACATGGTCTCCGGCTCGGCGGATTTCCTGGCGGAAATCGTCGTACCAGACCTTGCGGCCTATGAGGCGCTGCTGAGCGAGCGTCTGCTGGCCCTGCCGAGGGTGGCGGAAATCCGCTCCAACTTCTCGCTGCGGCGGATCAAGTCGGAGGCGCCGCTGCCGTTGCCGGCCGCGTAGGCCGGCCTACAGCATCTCCAGCGGGCGCTTGCGCCGGGGCGGTGGAAAGGCGCCGTCCAGTTCGGCCAGATCCTCCGAGGTCAGCGCGATCGCCGCCGCCGCCGCGTTCTCGCGCACATGCGCGGGATCGGCCGCCTTCGGGATGCTGATGACGCCCGGCTGGCGCAGCGTCCAGGCGAGCGCCACACCGGCCGGTGTGGCGCCGTGCCGCCCGGCCACCCGGCGCAAGGCGGCGTGGCGGAGCAGCGTCCCACCTTGGCCCACCGGCGAATACGCCATCACCGGCATGCCGCGCGCCATGCACCAGGGCAACAGGTCGAATTCGATGCCGCGTGCATCGAGATTGTAGAGCACCTGGTCGGTGGCACAGGCGCCGCCAGCCCGGCAGCGCCGCGAGTTCCGCCATCTCGCCGGTGTCGAGGTTCGAGACGCCCCAGCGTGCGATCTTGCCGGCCTCGCGCAGGGCGGCGAACCCCTCCAGCGTCTCGGACAGCGCCACCGCGCCGCGCCAGTGCAGCAGATAGAGATCGATGCGGTCGGTGCGCAGCCGCTTCAGCGAGCGCTCGCAGGCGGCGACGGTGCCGCGGCGCGAGGCGTTGTGCGGCATCACCTTGCTCACCACGAACACCCGGTCGCGCTGGCCGGCGATGGCCTCGGCCACCACCTGCTCGGCGCCGCCATCGCCGTACATCTCGGCGGTGTCGAGCAGGGTCATGCCCAGTTCGATGCCGAGCCGCAGGGCGGCCACCTCGGCGGCGTGGCCGTGCCGGGTCTCGCCCATGTGCCAGGTGCCCTGGCCGAGTGCCGGAACGGCGGCGCCATCGGGCAGGGTCACCGTGCGCATCAGCCGGCTGCCGCCTCGACCGCGCGCATGACACGCAGGAAATTGCCGCCCCAGAGCAGAGCGATGGCCTGCGCGTCGTAGCCGCGATCGAGCAATCCGGCGGTGACCGCGCCGCTCTCGCCGGCGTGCTGCCAGCCCGCCACCCCGCCGCCGCCGTCGAAATCCGAGCCGAAGCCCACATGGGCGATGCCGATGCGCGACACCGCGTAGTCGACGTGATTGAGGATGTCGGACAGGCTTACCGTCTCGGGCTTGCCGCCGCGCCGGACGAAGGCGCCGACCGCGGTGATCTGCACCACGCCGCCCACGTCGCGCAGCACGTCGAGCTGGCCGTCGTCCAGGTTGCGTGCGTGGTCGCACAGCGCGCGCACGCAGGAATGGGTGGAGACGATGGGCGTGCGGCTGGCCTCCGCCGCCTGGATCATGCCGGCGCGCGACAGATGCGCCACGTCGATCATCAGCCCGGCGCGGTTCATCTCGGCGATGGCGCGTTGCCCGAATTCGGACAGCCCGCCATGCAGGCTCGGCGGGTCGCCCAGGTCGGCGCGCGGCACGGCGCTGTCGGCCAGCAAATTGTGGCCGTTATGGGTGAGCGTCACATAGGCGCAGCCCAACGCACGCAGCAGGCGGATGCGATCCAGATCCTCGCCGATCGCGTGCCCGTTCTCGAGGCAGGGAATGACCGCCGGCACGCGGTCGCGCCAGGCCTGCCCGACGGCATCGGCGGTGGAGCAGATGCGCGCGGCGCCGGTGCCCATCGCGGCGATGGCGGCAAGCATCGCCTCGGCGCGGCTCCAGGCAGCCGCGACATTGCCGGCGTCGCGTGGGCCTTGCGGGACGAAGGCGGCGAAGCAGCCCGCGGCGACGCCGCCGCGGCGCAGCTTCGGCAGATCGACGCAGCGCCGCGTATCCTGGGTGAAGGCGCCGCCGGTTTCGGGTGGCCAGGGGATGTCGATATGGCTGTCCAGCACCAGCGTCGCGGCGTGAATGGCAGCGGCCTGCGCAGGGGCGAGGGGAGCGTCCATCAGAATGCCACCTGGGGAGCGCCGGTTGCCGCGCGCGCGATTGTCGTCTGTCCGGGGATGTGGGGCATCGGGCGAGTGTGCCTTGCTTGGCGGGGATCGCTCAAGCCGGGTATAGAGACGGGCGGCCGTTCCCGTAGCTCAGCCGGATAGAGCACCAGATTCCTAATCTGGGGGCCGTGGGTTCGAATCCCGCCGGGAACGCCAGGTACCGCCCCTCCGGATGATGGCGGTCCTCCTGATGATGGCGGTCGAGCCCGGTGACCGTGGGCCGGCGGCAGACGAGCACTCAGCCGGGCGGAAACGAAATTCGGGCTTGGTCTAGCTGATCGTGTTGCCGTTGCCGCCAGGCGGCGGGGGTGGCGGAGGTTTGCGGTTGTCGTCCTGCAGAAGCCGGCGGCGGTTCGCGAGATTCCGCACTCATGCGCCAGGTCGCGACCCCATGGCGCGAGCCTTGGCCGCTCAGGCGGCATCCCACGTCGGCGAGCGGGGCCGAGGCAAGATTGCGGGCCGTGTAGCGGGTCATCGCCGCGGCGCGACCGAGCCGCGAGCGCTGCGGCGCCTCTCCGCCGCTCGCTTCGGCGGCTTTTGCGTCGCCCGCGTCCACCTGCGCACCGGCCAGACGCACCGCGACGAGCGTATTTCGTGCAGGGCAAGGCGATCAAGGCGATCTGCCGCGACCTGCAGGTCTCCCGGAAGGTCGTCCGGAAGGTGCTTCGATCGGAGGCGACGGAGTTCCGCTACGAGCGCGAGGAACAACCGCTGCCTCGGATCGGCCCATGGCAGGACGAACTTGATCAGTTGCTGAAGTCGAACGGGGCGAAGGCGCGGCGTGAGCGTCTGACGCTGATCCGGATCTTCGAGGAGCTGCGCGGGCGGGGCTACGGGGGCGGCTACGACGCCGTTCGGCGGTATGCGCGGAGGTGGCAGCGCGATCGCGCATCGACATCGGTGGACGCCTACGTGCCGCTGAGCTTCGCGCCCGGCGAGGCCTACCAGTTCGACTGGAGCCACGAGGTCGTGCTGATCAATGGCGCAACGGTGACGGTGAAGGTGGCGCACATCCGGCTGTGCCACAGCCGGATGCTGTTCGTGCGGGCGTATCCGCGCGAGACGCAGGAGATGGTGTTCGACGCGCACGACCGGGCGTTCGCGTTCTTCAAGGGTGCCTGTACGCGTGGCATCTACGACAACATGAAGACCGCGGTCGATGCGATCTTCGTCGGCCGCGAGCGCGCCTATAATCGCCGTTTTGCTCAGATGTGCAGCCATTATCTGATCGACCCCGTCGCATGTACGCCGGCGTCGGGCTGGGGTTCGGCCGAACCGTGGCCGAAGGCCGCGTAAGTCGGCCGGACGGACAGGTCGAGAACCAGGTCGGGCTGGTGCGCGAGCGGTTCTTCACACCGCGTCTGCGGGTGAAGAGCTACGATGAGCTGAATGCCTGGCTGGTGGAGCAGTGCATCTCCTACGCCCGCGCGCACCGCCACCCGGAGGTCCGCGAGCATACGATCTGGGAGCAGTTCGAGGAGGAGCGTCCCAGCCTGGTTCCGTATGCCGGGCGCTTTGACGGCTTCCATGCGGTGCCTGCTTCGGTGTCGAAGACCTGCCTCGTGCGGTTCGACAACAACCGATACTCGGTGGTGGCGCACGCGATCGGGCGGCCGGTGGAGATACGGGCTTATGCCGACCGGATCGAGTTGCGCCAGGACGGGCGGCCGGTCGGTGAGCATGTCCGATGCTTTGGCCGGGACCAGACGGTGTTCGACCCCTGGCATTACGTGCCGGTGCTGGCTCGCAAGCCGGGCGCATTGCGCAACGGCGCGCCGTTCAAAGACTGGGTGCTGCCGGCCGGGGTGGAGCGGGTCCGCCGCAAGCTTGCGGGGTCCGCGGACGGCGATCGGCAGATGGTGGGCATTCTGACCGCGGTGCTGAGTGACGGACTGCCTGCTGTCGAGGCGGCCTGCCAGGAGGCGCTGCGCGAGGGCGTCCATTCGGCGGACGTCGTCATCAACATCCTGGCGCGCAAGCGCGACCCTGCACCTGTGGCCACGATCATGACGCCGGACGCGCTGCGGCTGCGCCATGCGCCTGTGGCCGGTTGCACCCGCTACGACAGCCTCAGGAGGGCCGTGTGATGGAGCGTTCCGAAATCCTGACCGCCATGAGCAATCTGAAGCTCTACGGCATGAAGGCGGCGTTCGACGAGATCATCACCACGGCGGTCAAGCGCCAGCACGAGCCGCAGCGCATAGTGGGCGACCTGCTGACGGCCGAGATCGGCCTTTATCGAGCTCGGGAGTGTCGTAGGTCAGCATCCCGGCCGTGATCGGGAACCATCCAGCGTCGTTGACGATCGATTTTTTGCGCATCTGCTCTCAGAACCGATAGCCCACGCGGAATGACAGGCTCTGAGCGAGGTACTTGTCGGCCACGCCGGCGGAGTAAGCCAACTTCGCCTCGATGCCGCTTGTGTGATACAGATCGATACCTGCTGCGAACTGGCCCGTGAGGTTCGGGAGGGTGCTGGGAATCCCGGTATAGACGCTGTTCGATTGGGCCAGGCGCACCTCGGTGGTGAAGTGATCGTCAGAGAGAACTGACAACCCTGCCGACACATAGGGCCGCAGCTTCAGGCCGTACCGGGTGTCGATCCGACCCCCGAACTCCACATCCGGCGAGGCGGCAAAAACCGTCTTGCCGGTCGCACCGACCTGGAGATTGAACGCGCCCGGACCGCTCTCGGTATAGCCCTCCTGCCGGAGATAGATGACATCGACCGGCAGTTCCGGCTTTACATATAGATCGCCCATCGTGAGCTGGTAGCTGCCGCGGGCGCGCACCCCGATCAGGTCGGTGGTGCTGGTATTGGTGAACGTGCCGCTCATGAAAGGCAGCAGCACGGAGCGCTGCGCGGACGCCACGTTCACCGCGCCCGTGATCGCGCCGGCGATCAGCCACGGACCCATCTCATGCTTGATCGTGAGGGCGCCACCGACCTGCTGGCCGTTGCTGCTCTCCCGGGCGTCGCTGCTCCTGAGCCAATCCTCACCCGCTCCGAACACGCCTCCGACTAGCCAGCCGTCGGCCACCCGCTTCTGCCCGCCGATGAGTGCCAGCACGCTCTGGCCGCTGAAGCCCTGCCCGCCCGAGCTCCCGGAGTCGCTGATCCACGTGGGCGTGGTGCGCTGCCAGACGCAGTCGCCTTCCTGGGTCAGCGAGTCCCCGCCGGTGAAGGCTGGGCAGCTTTGCGTCGCCTTCAGGAAGCCGCTCGAGACCGTGAGGTTGTTCACCATCTCCTTGGTCGGGGTCGTCTGCCCGATATTGTCCAGGATCATCGGATAGGTGGCCGGGGTCGCCTTCGCGATGTTCGCAAAGGCCTGGCCGATCTGCGACTGGAAGTTCGAGGTCCAACCCGCCTCCGGCGCGTTCCAGGCCGCTGCCAGCGACCCGGCGGCGCCCAGTTCGTGCGGGTTCAGCGAAACGGATACGCGCGGCGTCTCGAATCGCTGGGTTGCCGAAAGCGTGTAGCTCCCGGAGGCGCCGGCGGGAGAGGCGAGCGCGTAGTCGAACACCAGCGGCTGCAAGACCTGCAAGGCTGCGGAGTTCTGCCCTTTCACCGTGAGGACCGTCACCGGCCCGTTCGGCAGCAAGGTGATCGGGTCCACCGCCAGCCACCCGGTGCCGGACAGGCCGCCACTGATCACGAGCTGGTTCGCTCGGTGGTTCACCATATCGACGCCGACCTCGATCGCACCTTGGGTGTTCGCCACCACCTGATAATTGCTGGGATCGAGGTTGCGCTGCAGGTACTCGAACGAAGGATCGGTCTCGAACACGCCCGATTGGCTATTGTCACTGCGCGCGGAACGCCTGGCCTTGAAGGGCCAGGCCGGATGACAGCGTGGTCTGCGTCACGGCGTCGGCGGCACCGACGATGATCGCACCGGCGTTGGTCAGGCCGGTACCCCGGACATAGGACGCCTGACTGCTGCCGCTGGTCGATGCCGTGGTGTAGACGCCGTTGTTGACGAAGCTGTTGGCGGCGCCCGGCCCGAGATCGATGTTGCCCTTGAGCGTTCCGTCGTTCACGAGCGCGTAGCTGCCGGCGCCTTCCGGATCGACATAGATCGCATGCGCCGAGGCCGTGGTGCTGACCACGCTCCCGGACGGCCCGATCGTGATGCTGTTATTGGCGCTTCCCCCGGACAGGTAGATCGTCGCGCCGGGACTTGGTCCGGCGCTGTTGCTGAGCGCGCCGTTGATCCCGAGGGTGATCGTGCCGTTCGCGGTGCCGGCGCTCTGCGCGTAGATGGCATGGGCGTTGTCGGCCACCGTGATCGAGCCGGCCTGGTTGATGGTGATGTTGCCGCCGACGCCGCCGCCGAACAGGCTGCCCGCGTAGGTGTAGCCGTTCGCGGTGACATAGCCGCCGCCGCCGCCGATGCTCTGGGCGAAGATGCCGTCCGAGGCGCCGCCGGTGGTCCTGATCACCGTCTGCGGTCCGGTTGTGATGCTGATGTTTCCGCCATTCCCGCTGCCGCCGGCGCCGAACGAGGTCAGGCTGTCGCCGCCATGCTGGGAAATGGACGAGTTGGCCGCGTAGCCGCCGCCGCCGCCGACGCTCTGGGCGAAGATGGCGTGCGCGCCCAGGCCGGCGGTGGCGATGGTGGACGGGATGGATTGCTGCCCGACATTGATCGTGAGCGGCCCGCCGTTGCCCGTGCCGCCGCCGAACGTCGGATTGGCGAACGCCTGCCAGGACTCCGCGATCAGGCCGCCGCCGCCGCCCACGCTCTGCGCCACGACGCCCATCGCCCGGATCCCCGAGGTGCTTAGCGCGCCGTTCAGGTTGACCGTGACGCCGCCGCCGTTGCCCGAGATGCCGCTGGCGCCGCCGAAGCTCACCGCCACGCCCCCGGCGCCGGTGTTCAGCCCGTCGCCGGCACTGACAATGCCGCCGCCGCCGCCGACGCTCTGCGCCATGATCGCATAGCCGTCCCCGCCCTGCGTGCCGATGCTGCCGCTATCGGTCACCGTCACCAACTGGCCGCTACCCGAGCTCGCCTGGCTGACCGTGCTATTGTCCGAGGCCTTGATGCGGCCCACGCCGAGATGCACGTTCACGTTGAGGTCGTCGCTGCCGTCGGCGCCCATGCCGCCGCCGGCGCCGACGCTCTGGGCCAGGATGCCGTGCGCGGCGAAGCCGGACGTGGCGATGCTGCCCGTATTGGTTACGGTGACGCTGCCGCCGTCGCCGCCCCCGCCACCCTCGCCTCCGAGATCAAACGCGGCCGCCACGGTCCCTTTCGATGTCGACGCCTTCGCAACGCCGCCCGATCCGCCGCCGCCGCCCACGCTTTGCGCAATGATGCCGGAGCCGCGCTGGCCCAGGGTCTGGATGGTTCCGTCGTTCTCCACGCTCACCGTTCCCCCGGTTCCGCCAGCGCCGCCGGTTCCGCCAAGGCCGAGTGAGAATGCCAGGCTGATGCTCTCGGCCGGATTGTCGGGCTTCTCGGGGGCCGTCGGCTTCAGAGGCAGCGCTTCGTCGTCGCTGTCGCCCGCGAAGATGCTTTTGAGCGAATCTTTGCCTTGCGATATGGGTCCGTTCACAAGGCCGCTGATGACCTTGCCGGTGTCCGTACGCTGGAACAGAGCGGTCATCGAGGCCTTCACGATGGTGAAGCCATTGCCCGCGGCCGTGGAGTCGGCGGAGCCGCCACTGCCGCCGCCGCCACCCACGCTCTGGGCGTAGATGCCGACCGCGTCGTTTCCCTGCGTACGGATGGCGCCCTTGTTGGCAAGCGTCACCTGGCCGCCATTGTTGCCGCTGCCGCCATGGCCGCCGAACGTCAACGCGGCGCTGAACGACTCGCCGTCGGTGGCTGCGGTGCCGCCGGTCGCGATGCCGCCCCCGCCGCCGACGCTCTGCGCGAAGATGCCGTGCGAGGCGGAGCCGAGCGTCTCGATCAGCCCATCGTTTTCGATGCTCACCGGACCGCCGACATTGCCGGAGCCGCCGCTGCCGCCCAGCACGACGCTGGTCGCGATCGAGACCTTCGCAGTATTCGTGGCGCTGGAGTTGCCGATGCCGCCGATGCCGCCGCCGCCGCCCGTGCTCTGCCCGATGATCCCGATCGCATTGTCGCCGGCCGTGGCGATCGCGCCAGTGCTGGCCTGGGTGACGGCGACGGCGCCGCCGCTGCCGCCCGCGCCGCCGCTGCCGCCGAACGAGAGGGAGATCGAGGCCCCAGTGCTAGCGGTTAGCGACGAGAGGAAACCTGCGCTCGTCAGCGCCGACGAATCGGCGCCATCGCCGCCGCCGCCGCCGATGCTCTGCCCGACGATCCCATGGGCGCCATCGCCCAGGGTCGCGATCACACCGCCGTTGGTGACGTTCACCGTCCCGACCGCGCTGCCTCCCTTGCCGCCCGTCGCCCCGAAGGCCGCTGAAATGCCGAGGGCGGGAAACTCCGGGATGTTGAGCCCGTAATCGGAGACCTTCGCTGCCGCCACGCCGCCGATGCCGCCGCCGCCGCCGATGCTTGTCGCGAGGAGGCCGTCGGAATCGGCGCCTTCGGTCAAAATCGTGGCGTTCGCTGCGTTGGCGACCGTGACAGCGCCGCCCGCGCCCCCGTTACCGCCCGTGCCTCCAAGGGCGACGGAGAGTGTCGCTCCACCGACGCCGTGCGCAAGGCCCGCGCCACCGCTGCCGCCACCACCACCGACGCTCATCGCCACGATGCCGTCGGCCTGGGTTCCGGCCGTCGCGACGAGACCGTCATTGTCAACGGTTGTGGCGCCACCGTTGCCGCCGCCACCGCCGGTGCCGCCGATCGCGGCGTTGACGAAGATGCCTACGGAGTGCGCCCGCCCGCCATGGCCGCCGCCGCCGCCGATGCTCTGCGCATCCACGCCGAGCGCATAGTCGCCCGCGGTGATGACGTCCGATCCCGGGGCGATGCGCACCGAAGCGGCCCCGCCGCTGCCGCCTGTCTTGCCCGAGCCGCCGAGCGCCACGAAGAGCCCGGACGAGTTCTCGCCATTGCCGCCGCCGCCGCCGACGCTCTGCGCCAGGACGCCCAGGGCATCGTCGCCGAAGGTCAGGACGCCGGCCGACGCGGCCGCTGTCTGCACGGTGCCGTTGATGGCGGTCTGGCCGGGAGTGATGCCGACATCCACGCCTACCCCGCCGCCATTGCCGCCGGCAACGCCGGTCGCCCCCAGCAGCGTCACCTGGCCGGCGCCGCCCAGGACGCCGCCGCCGCCGCCGATGCTCTGTGCCACGATGCCGGTGGCGCCCTCGCCCCGCGGCGGCGTGCCAAGCGGCGGCGCAGCGCCGTTGGCGCCTTGCGGCGCGCTGCCGGTCTGCACCAGGCCGGTGGTGACGACGGACACCGTGTTCCCGGAACTGGAACCGCCGCCGTTGGCGGCACTCGCTCCGCCGGACGCGGCCGACGAGGAGTTCGACCGTGAGGATGCCGCCGCCGCCGCCGATGCTCTGCGCGACGATGCCGTGCGAATCGCTGCCCAGCGACACGATCGCACCGGAATTGACCACCGTCACCGTCGAGCCTCCGGCCGGAACCGCCGTTACGTCGCCGAATTGCAGGTTCGTGCCGCCGCTCCACTCCATCAGGCCGCCGCCGCCGGCAATGCCCTCGGCCACGATGCCGGCGGAATTGTTGCCTGCGGTGGTGATGCCGGCGGCATTGGTGACGGCAACGCTGCCGGCCGGACCGGCATAGCCGGCTGCCTGCAGTCCCTCCTGCACGGCCGGCGTGATCTGCGTCCCGCCGCCGCCTAGGCTCATGGCGATGATGCCGACCGCCTGCTCGCCTTGGGTCGTGATCGTCGCGTTGGCGCCGGTGGCGACGGCGACGGTGCCGCCGGCGCCGCCGTCGCCGCTATTGCCGCCCTGACTGACCGCGAAAATGCCGTGGCTGCGATAGCCTTGCGTCGCGATGGACGACCCAGCGCGGCCTCCAATGCCCAGATTGACCGTGACTGGGCCAGCCTGGCCGCCATCGCCGGAGGCGGTCTGGTTGATGGAGGGCGAGTAAGTGTAGTTGGGAGGATTCGTGGGATTCGGTGCGCCGCCGTAGCCGCCGATGCTCCGCGCCCGAATGCCCGGCGAGGAAGCGCCGGCGGTACTGATGACGCCATCGAGATCCACCTCGACGCTGCCGGCGGCACCGCCGTTGCCGCCATTACCGTTCGACACCACGTCGGTGCCATGCGAACTGCCGCCGTGTCCGGCCATGCTGAGCGCGTCGATGCCGATGGAGGACGCGCCGAGCGTCGTGATCTGCAGTCTCGCGTTGTTCGCCTCGGTGGCCGAGACCAGCACGCCGCCGCTGTTGCCGCCGGGATTGGTCTCGTCGCCGAACCCGCCCGAACTGTTGGCGGAGATGCCCGCGGCAGACTGGCCGTTCGTCTGCAGGAACCACGTCGACGGCGTCGCATCGCCGCCCACGGTGACGGTCACCCCGGCGCTGCTGCCGCCACCGTCGTTGTCGGCATTGCCGCCGATGCTGGACGCGACGATCGCGTTCGAGAAATCGCCGGTCATCGTGATCCAGCCGCTCGCACAGGTTCTGCCCCCACAGTCCGGGCTCACCGGGCCGAGCGTGACCGCAACCGAGCCGGAGGTGGCGCCGTGCCCCTCCTTGCCGCTGCCGCCGTTGCCGCCGAAGCTCAGGGCGGCGATGCCATCGTAGTTCGGGGCATTGACCGTGATCGGCCCGGTGTCGCGCAGCGAAACCGCGCCGCCGCCGCCGCCATCGCCAGCGGTGGCGGTGCCCGAGTTCGGGCCGCCCTGTCCGCCGGAGGCTTGCGCATAGAACGCGGCGAGCGCGGACGGCACCGAGGAAAGGATGACGTTCAGCGCTGCGGTGTTGGTGACGTCGATGCTGCCGGCCGTGCCGCCGTTCTTGCCCTTTCCGGACGGGCTGTTGCCGTTGCTCTGATAGAAGAGCGCCGAGACCGGATTGCCGGTGATCGTGACGGCAGTGGTGTTGGTCTGAGAGATGTCCGATCCGTTGGCGGTGTCGTGTCCGGAACCGGCGCTCCCGTTGACGCTGATTCCCTGCGCGCGGGCCTGAAGCGGCAAGCCGCCACTGTATGCCACAGCAAACGTGGCCGCCACCGATGCGAGGAGACCGAAGGGTCTGTTGCGCATTCCGACTAATCCTCAGGGTGCAGTGGGGCGCCACCGCAGCCGGCGGCGGTGGTTGGCCGACCGTGGCATCCGAAATCGCTCGCGCCAGCAGTTCGCGGCAAGCGCATTGGAGTGCGACGAATGCGAGCCGATTTGTCGGTTGCTCAAGACTTAAGCAGCAAAACGCCGCCGCCCCTCAAGCCAGGTCTCGGCAACCGCGATCCCCTTGATGGCCTCCGGACGCACAACTGTCGGGTCGGCGTCCAGCACCACCAGATCGGCGTACTTGCCCACTTCCAGGCTGCCGCAGATATGGTCGATCCGCGATTGCCAGGCGGCATCCAGGGTCACCGCCCGGATTGCCTGCATCGGCGTGATCCGCTCTGCCGGGTTCAGGATGTCGCCGCCATCGCGCAACTCGCGGGTGACGGCGTTGTGGATGTAGCGTAGGGGCTCGATCGGGGTGACGTTGTAGTCGGAGTGCAGGGAGATACGCAGGCCGGCCTTCAGCGCCGATGCGCAGGGGTCGAGCATTTCAGCCCGCTCCGGGCCCAGAATGATGTCCCGGAACGCGCGACCCCAATAATAGACATGTCCGATCAGGAACGAGGGCGACAACCCGAGCTGCGCCATTTTTTTAAGCTGCTCGGGATGGGCCACGGAGCAGTGCTCGATCCTGTGCCGATGGTCTGACCGAGGCGTTTTGCTCAAGACCGCTTCATAGGCCCGCAGGGTCACGTCGATTGCGGCGTCGCCGTTCGCGTGAACGCTCACCTGCCAGCCGAGATCGTGGGCGCGCTGGACCACCGCAGTGAGGTGCTCGGGCGTGTAGTTCAGGGCGCCGCGGTTCTTGCTTCCGAGATACGGCTCACGGAAATACCCCGTGAGCCCCTGGTTCGAGCCGTCGGACCAGGCCTTGATTCCGGTCAGGCGAAACCCGTCCGATCCTTGATTGGGCCGAATGCCCATCGCGACCCAATCATCCATAATCGTGGACACGAGCTGCCCCGACATGCGGACCGGAGGATCTCGGTCCATCGCCTGCTGCACCGCGAACAGGTCGCCCTTGCCGGACAGATTACCGATGCCGCAGTCATGCAGGGCGGTGCAGCCCATTGCGGATGCTCGGTCGAACAGCTTTTGAATACCGGAGACGAAGTCCTCACTTGACTGCGCCGGCATCTTCGCAATGAACGCGGCATAGGCCGCCGGCTCCTCAAGCCTACCGGTCAGTTCGCCATCCGCGCCACGCACGTAACGGGCGGTCGGCGGATCGGCGCTGTCTCTGGTGACGCCGGCCAGGTCCAAGGCTTTCGTATTGACGTAGGCGATGTGCCCGTTCGACTCGATAATGAAAATCGGATTGTCCGGGGCGAACGCGTCGAGCGTTCTCCTGGTGATTGATGCGCCAGCCATCAGCGAGGGGTCAAGGCCCTGGGCACGCACCCATTCTCCCGATTGAGCCGAGCGAACTGCTTCCCTGATCTTGCCGACTGCCGCGCCAACCGAACTGACGCTGAACGGACCGACGTTCAGCCACTGATCAAGAAACGTCATGGTGGTGTGGATGTGAGGCTCGACAAATCCTGGCAGCATCGTACGTCCTGCGAGGTCGATAACGCGGGTGCCGGTTCCCTGCTGGGCCATGACGTCGTCGCGCCGGCCTACGGCGCTGATGCGGCCAGCTCGAACGGCAAGCGCCTCCACGCGAGGAGCGGCATCGTTCATCGTGATGATCGGACCGCCATGGAAGATGATTTCCGCCGGTCCATTCGCTTCCTTGCCCACCCGAGCAAGGTCTTCAGTTTGCGCAAGGGCCGCGACGGGCAGGCCGCCGACGATGGCCAAACCGACGCCACTGCGAAGCAGCCCCCTGCGGGAGAGCGACATTCGGCCCAATGTCAAAAGACCAGGCGAGCAGGCTAGGCACATGTTGCCTCCACGACAGCGACCGGAACCGTCCTTCGGCGGAATGTCTGCCAACGAGGACAGGCTCACTCTCGCCCGTCGGTCTCGTCAGTTATTGTGTGGCCGGTGTATTTGGCGCCCGGCACAGTCGCGTTACGGGCGATACTCTTCCCGCGTGATGTATTCGGTAATTCGCATAGTTCGCACCAGAGGGTTGTGCGCGGGTATGCGCCGGATCGGCTTTGAGGACTGTCAGCGCCTGTACTTTTGCACGCTCTCCGCAACGATGGTCCTTTTGGCACTGCCCCCGGTTATGAATGGCGCGGAGCCCCCCCGGCAGCAATCAAGGAAACTGCTACAATCCTCAAACGGGTGAAAGCCTCCATCCAGATATGAATCATGATGAGCCCATCGGCCCCCATTGGGATTACAAGCCTCCAGGCATGGACTGGCATCGTTGGTACCCGGACGGGACTATTGAACCACCTACGGCCGACAACATGCCCCCAGGCGATGACTTCCATGACCCCATTTCACCTAGCCTACCCGACGACAGCGACCCCGGAAAAATAGGATTTGCATGATGGAAATAGTTGTCAGGGATATGGGAGACCCGTACATCAATTACGTACGTGCACGCCGCGAGAGCGGAGGTGGATTTTCAGCGAGTTTACGACCCATCGGATTCAGGCCGATAAAATGTATTGCGACTGTTCCTAGAAACTGCCACGGTGTGCCCCGCCCAGAACGCGGCCAAAGAATGAGTAAGCGAGATGCACTTAACTCATTTCAAACCTATCCAAATCTTCACACCCAACACCGATGGGCACACCTGCTATCAACTGGCAGTTCGGCTCGCCATGAGCGCCGTGCGCGCGGTCGCAGACGTACCACGACTCCACCCTTCCGTGGCGCGCGGCATATCGGACTCGCAGATGTCTGCCGCAGCGCCCACACACCGCGCGACCCTGCAGCAGTGCCGAGCCTCTCGCGGCGGCGACGCTCGCGCGATGCCGTAGCTGCGGCCATTGGCCTCGAGAACCTTGAGGTTGTCCTGGAATTGCTCCCAGGTGATATAGCCGGGATGGGCGTTCGGAATGCAGGCGAGCCAATCATTGCGCTCGCGCTTGCGCAGCAGCTTCTTCCCATTCGCGGCCCGTCGATAATGTCGCCGGCCATAGACATAGACGCCTGCGTAGCGCGGATTGTTGAGCGTGCGGATCGTGGTCGATATGGTCAGCGGCTGGAATATCGTCGGTTTTTGGTTGCGCGCTCGGGAAGGAAAGCGGAGGTCCTCCTTGCGAAAGACCTTGACCGTCTGGGAGGCGGATCCTACCCGCGCGAAGGTCTCGAAAAAGTAGGCGATCGTCTCCCTGATCTGCGCGTCGGGGTCGAGCCCCACATTGCCGGCTTCAGCGTACGCAAAGCCGGTCGGAAGCGGACAGCGATACTCGCCGCGGCGCGCCTTGTTCAGGATCCCGCCCCGCAATCGGGCTTTGAGGACATGGAGTTCGGCCTCGCTCATGGTTCCTTTCAACCCGAGCAAAAGCCGATCGTTAAAACTAGCCGGATCGTAGACACCATCCTCGTCGAGAATCAGCGTATCGGCGAGGGCGCAGATCGCCAAGAGGCGATGCCAGTCGGGCATTGTTCCGTGCCAACCGGGAGACCTCGAGACCCATGATGATGCCCGCGCGCCCAATGCCGACTTCGGTCACCAGGCGTTGAAACCCCTCTCGACGCGCTGCCCGACGATCCCGCCCTCCTGCAGCAGATGCTGCGCGAGGTGGTCGCCGCGACGACGCAGCAGACCAGGGCGCTGTGCGCGGAGAACGACAAGCTGCGGCTGCTGATCCAGCGCCTGACCCGCCATCAGTTCGGCCGCCGCTCCGAGCAGCTCGAGCCGGCCAGTTCCAGCTCGGGCTGGAGGACATCGAACAGGCTATTGCCGAAAATGACGCCGCCCAGGACGCGGCCGACGCGGCCAAGGATCAGCCGCGGCCACGGTGCGGCCCCCGTCCCCTACGCAATCTCGGCGCGCTGCCTGCGCATCGGTCCCGCTACGAGGTGGTGATCGACGTCGAGAACCGCGAATGCCCCTGCTGCGGCGGCGCGCTGCACGCCATCGACGGGCTGCGCACCGAGCAACTGGACATCGCGCCGGCGCAACTGCGGGTGCGGGTCACGCGCCGTCCGCGCTACGCCTGCCGCAGCTGCGGGGAGGCCGTGGTTGTTGCTCCGGCCCCGCTGCCCACCAATTCAAGCCGCCCGTCAGGTCACGTCAAGACTTCTACACATAACCCGCATCGCCGGGACGCCAGTCGCTCCCGCTCCGTCTCCTTCTCGAAAGACGTAATCTCCTCGGCAGCTTTGGCACTTGCTGGCCATCGCTCCCGTTTCCGGCATTGATCAAAAATGAAACGCGAGCCGTGCGCTTGCGCTTTGGCTCATATAGGCGTCACCGCCCATCAGGCTGTACTCGGCCTTCACCTCGAAACCGCCAACCCGGTAAAGCTGCGCACCAACATCCAGCTTGCCGAGCACGCTAGGCGATTTAATGAAGGTCTGAAACGTCCCGTCCGTGCCTAAGCCGCCGGCAGAACTTGCATCGACTGCCCGGGTGTTGTTCGGCAGGAAGCTCACCCCGGCCGCCACATAGGGCCGCAGGATCGTCGTCCTGTTGACGTTGTAGCGTCCGCCGAACTCGACCATCGGCGACAGCACCACGCTCGTCTGATCGCTGCTGCCGATGTTGAGCGCGCCGCCGCGTGGACCGGATTCCTGAAAGCTCGGCGTGTGCGTGTAGACCACGTCGAGATCCCCATAGGGTCTGAGATACCAGTCGCCAAAGGCAAAATCGTAGGCGCCCCTCACTCGCCCACCGGCCAGAAAGATGCTGGAATTGCTCTGCAGCGTGGCGTCGAAGCCGGGTGCCGTCCCGATCGCCGGCAGATCGAGCAGCCGGTTGGTCTGGAACGACCCGGACGCGAGCGCCACTGATCCGGCAAGCATCCAGGGACCGATCGTATGCTTGACCGCAAGGCTGCCGTCATACGTGGTGCCATGGCTGGACGAGTCTCCCTGCTGCGCCCACTCCACGCCCGTCGCGATCGAGCCGCCCAGGAACCAGTTCGGCGCAATCTCCCCCTGCCCGCCCAGGCGATACGTCGTGCCGCTGACACTGTACCCGCCATCGCCGCCGTTCGAATACTGGTTCGTCCACTGACCCGTGAGCTTTGCCCAGGCGCAGCTATCCTCGCCAAGCAAGGTGCCCTGGTCGACGAAGACTGGGCAGCTCATGGCTGAGCCGAGCAGGGTGCTGCCAGAATTGGCCATGGCGGCCGGCAGGGCCTGGGTCGCCCGGGGGGACCAAGCGCCAAGGGCGCTAGCGTATTGGCTGCCGCTCAACACGTGCGAGAGATAGCCGAAAGTCGTGGCGAACTGGGAATCCGAGTTGTTCCAGGCCTTCGTCAGATAGCCGGCCAGCGACGCCTCGCTGCGGGTCAGCGGCACGTCCTGCGGCGCGAAGGTGGCCGAGGGCGACAACGCAACGCTGGTGGGGGTCGCAGGAAGGCTCCAGTTGAAGAGCAGCGAAGACTGCGCCTGCGCCGAGGCACTCAGGCTGCTCGCCGTCACGATGGTGACCGCACCAGGCAGCAGCGCCGTCGCATCCGGCACGACAGTGCCGCCGAACTGTGCATTGCCCGACACCGTCAGAAGGTCCGCTTTCTGCGCCGCCAGCGAGTTGACGTCGACCCCCAGGACACCCCCGGAATTCTGGACGAGACTGCCGGTGAGCGCGGTCGTGCCGATCACGCCGGCGCCGGCGACGTTGATGGTTCCGTTATTGGTCAGCAGCGAGGTTACCAGCGTCGGGCCTGTGTTCAGCAGGCCCGTGTTGACGATCGTGCCCGGCGTCGAGCCGAGATTGATGCTGCCGGTGATCGTGCCGCTGTTAACGATATTGGTCAGCCCGTAATCTGTCGTGATTGCGGTTCCCCCGGTGCCGTCCATGGTGGTCACGACACCATCCCCGCCCACGGTGATGAGGTTGGCCGGGGCGGACGCGAGGCTGCCAGACCGGACACCGCCCGAGAGCAGGATTCCGGCCGCGCCGACGCCGCCCGCATATCCCGCATTGGTGCCCCCGATCACCGTGCCGCCGATCGTGACGTTGATCGGCTGCGTGTAATCCGATTTGCCCGTGCTCTGGGCGACGATGGCGATCGAGCCCGGGCCGGAGGTGCGGATCGTGCCGCCGGTCTGGTTGATGGTGATCGCCCCGCCTTCTCCGGCATAGGGGCCAGGGGCGATGCCGTACATCTGCGCGCTGTTGCCCGCGAGCAGCACCGAGGTCGGGCTGTTGCAGCATCCCGCGGCGATGCCGCCGCCGCCCCCGACCGACTGAGCGAATATTCCGTGAGCGTTGGCGCCCGTCGTCGTGATCGTGCCGGCAGTCGTTACGGACACGGCCCCGCCATCCGGCGCCTCGCTGGTGTTGCTCTGGCTGGCCGAGGTATCGCTCAGCGTGTTGGATTGCGGCATCTGCATGGCGAGCGAGGAATCGCCGGCGAAGCCGCCGCCGCCGCCGACGCTCTGCGCCAGGATGCCCCAGGCTCCCGCGCCGAATGTCGTGATGCTGCTGGGTGCGTCCAATTGGACCGTCACCGCTCCTCCTTTCCCGACGTTCTGGCCTGGCTGGAACTGGAGGTTGGTGTTTCTCAGGTTGATCGCCGCCGCCGCCCCAAGACCGCCGCCGCCGCCGATGCTTTGGGCGGCGATGCCGAAGGCGCGAGCCCCGGTGGTGACGATGTTGCCGCTATCGGCGTTGAGGACGACACCGCCGCCGTTGCCCGTCGTTCCTGGGGCACCTCCCACATTCAGAGCGAAGGACGAGGAATCGTTGTAGGGCGACACCGACCCGCTGGCTCCCGCTTTCGAGTTGCCGGCGCAGGCCGACGCCGTGAGCGGTTGCTTCGCGGCGCTTGCCGCCGAGTTGCTGCAGCCCGTGCTGGACATGCCGCCGCCGCCGCCGATGGACTGCGCGAGAACGCCGTAACCGTCATCCCCGGCGGTGAAAATCGTGCCGTAGTTGTTCACCGTAACGCTGCCGCCGTTGCCGCCGCCTCCCCCGCCGCCACTCAAACCCGCACCCAGGCCGATCGAGGTCGAGTTGTTGACCGTGCCTTCGCCGCCGACGCCCCCGCCGCCACCGATCGATTGCGCGAGAATGCCGTGCGAGGCGTAGCCGGCGGTCATGATCGTCGCGCCCTGCGCCGTCGCACTTCCGTTGGTGACTGTGACCGAGCCGCCACTGCCGCTCGCGCCGCCGCTCCCGCCGATCGAGAGACTGGCGGCAAATGTCCCGTTCTCGGTGTCGCCTTCGTTGTTGGTTGTCTGGCCGCCCAGGACCGAGTTCGCCGTGGTCGTGGCGCTCCCGCCGCTGCCGCCGCCGCCGCCGATGGACTGCGCGAGGATGCCATATGCCCGGGCGCCATAGGTGGTGACGGCGCCGGTGTTGGTCACCTGCACGGTGCCGCCGCTGCCGCCGGCGCCGGCGCTGCCGCCCACCGAGATGGCGCCGATGTAGCTGTCATCGAGACCGCCGAGGAAGAGCACGCCGGTCTGCGTGACCGGCCCGTTCGTGGCCGCAGCATCGGACGTTCCGCCCGCGCCGCCGCCGCCGCCGATGCTCTGCGCCATGATTCCGACCGAGTCGCCCCCGGTGACGAAATTCTGGCCGTTGATCGTCCAGAGCTTGCCGGTGGTGATGCTGCCGGCGTTGCTGACCGAGACGGTACCGGTCGAACTGCCCGACGCGCCCGTTGCACCAACGGAAAGATTGAAGTCGTCGGAATCGCCGCCGCCGGACGCCGACCCGCCACCGCCATTGCCGCCGCCGCCGCCGATCGCCTGGGCCAGGATTCCCTGTGCGCCGGATCCAATGGTCGTGATCACGCCATTGGATTCGTTGGCGACCGTCACCGATCCTCCGGAGCCCGAAGCGCCGGCTCCGCCGCCGATGGCCAAGGTGAAGGCCATGGCGTCGCCGGTCTCGCCATTGAGCTTGCCGACATTCGGGCTATTGGAGTTGGTGTTGCCGGCGCCGCCATTGCCGCCGCCGCCGCCGATGCTCTGGGCGACGATGCCGGCGGCGTTGTTCCCGACGGTTGCGATGAGCGCGGTCGGGCTGCCCGGCGTGGTCGAGCCGTTGGTCACCGAGACGCCGGTGGAGTAGCCGGAGGCACCACCTCTGCCGCCGATATCGAGCGCGATCCGTGCGGTGGTGATCGACGAATCCACCGCGAAGGACGTGGCCGTCGAAGTCCCCGCCGTTGCCGCCGCCGCCGCCAATGCTTTGCGCCAGGATGCCGTGCGCCGCGTCGCCCGTTGTCGCGATCGTGCCGGTGTTCGTGACCGTGACAGTGTTGCCGAGGCCGCCGCCCCCACCCGAGCCGCCGATCGCGGCGGAGAAGGCGACGGTCGGGATTTCCGGCACACCGATGGCCAGGGTGCGGGCGATCGCATCTCCGCCATTGCCGCCGCCGCCGCCGATGGATTGCGCCTCCAGGCCGATCGCATCGCCGCCGGACGTCGAAATCATGCCGTCATTCGCGGCATTGACGATTCCCGCGCCGCCGCCGCCGCCACCGGATCCGCCGACCGCGATGGCCGCGGCGGCAGCGAGACCGACGGCTGTGGAATGCGCGGCGCCGCCATTGCCGCCGCCGCCGCCAATGCTCTGCGCAATCACGCCGTGTGCCTGAAGTCCGGTCGTCGTGATGCCGGCCTGGTTGATGAAATCGACCTCGCCGCCGCCGCCGCCGCCGCCGCCGGTGCCGCCGATCGCTCCGGAGACGAACAGGCCGTAGCTCTTGGCGAACCCGCCATTGCCGCCGCCGCCGCCAACGCTCTGTTCGAGCACACCATCGGCGAAATCGCCTTGGGTCAAGATGTTGGCCGTCGCGCCCGGAGCCGCCGCATTGAGCGAGACCGACACGGTCCCGCTCCCTCCGCCGTTGCCGCCGGCGCCGCCGAGGGCCACGAAGGCGCCATAGGCGTTCGCGCCGTTGCCGCCGCCGCCGCCGATGCTCTGGGCGAGGATGCCGTGCGCCGCATCGTTGTAGGTGGTTACCGGGCCGGAATTGGTCACGGTGACTGCACCGCCGTTGCCGCCGCTCCCGCCGGCATCACCGAGGAACGCCGCCGCGCCGTTTCCGGCGGACGTACCGCCGCCGCCGCCGATCGATTGCGCGAGGATGCCCATGGCGACAAGCCCGTGCCCGGACGTGTCCCCCGTGGTGATGCTGCCGGAGTTCGTGACGTTGACCGTGCCGCCGCCGTGCCCGCCGCTGTCCGAGGAGGTATCGCCGCCGATCACGACGCCGCCAGTCAGCGTGTTCTTGCCATTGCTGGCGGTGATCTGCGGCAGGGTGTCGGTCGAAAGGATGCCGCCGCCACCGGCGCTGATCGCCAGGATGCCGTGGGCGTCGTTCCCGTTCGTCGAGATGGTTCCGGTGTTCGCGACCGTGACATTGCCGCCCTGCGAGTCGTAGCCCGATCCGCTGTTCCCGATATAGCTGATGCCGCTGCTGGAGTTCGCGCTGGTGACGATCCCGGCGCCCCCGATGCTGAGTGCGGCGACGCCAACCGCGGTTGCTCCAGAAGTCGAAATCTGCCCGTTATTGGTGACTTGGACGGTGCCGCTGAACCCGCCCCCGCTAGTGTTGACGCTGCTCGACCCGTTGAACGGCTCCAGGATGGAGGCGCTGCCGCTACTAACCGCGAGGACACCGATCCCGAACAGACCGTTTCCAGTCGTGGCGATGGAACTCCCCGGCTGGAGCGTGACCGTGACGCTGCCGCCGACTGGCGGCTCTTGCCAACCGCCGCTTTTCGCGCCGACGGTGCTGGTGGCGAACACGCCGATCCCGTTGACGCCTGTCATCGCGATGCGGGCATCGGGTTCCAAGGTGACGGTGACGGGGCCGCCGCTCCCGGACACCGTGGTGGCGGTGCCGCTGCCGCCGATCGAGCCCGCGACAATGCCGGCCCCGTTGCTGCCGACGGTGATGGTGCCGGCGTGGTCGACGGTCACCGGGCCGCCGTTGCCGCCGTAGCCGCTCAGCGTGTCTCCGTTCGTCACATGGCTGCCGGCGAACGACACGGTCGCGGGTTGGCCGCCGACCGAAAGTGCCTGGATCGCGGCCGTCGATATGTCTGGCAGATTACCCAGCGTGATGTTCGATCCGGCAGTTGTCGTCACCGACACCGAGCCGCCACTGCCGCCGCTGCCAGCACAGCAACTGTTTTTTGTATCATAGGAACCCCCGTTTCCGCCGAACGAGTAGGCCCCGATGCCGACCGCCGTGGGGATAGGGGCGACGAGGGGCGAGTGCAGGCCCGACACCGTGACGTTGCCGCTGTTGATGACTGAGACCGTGCCCCCGGTCGCCCCCAATAGGCGTAGAAGTCACCGTCATAGTCGTGTTGGCCGGCGGTCGTTCCGTTGGCACCCCGAGATGCGACGGTAATTGCTCCGGTGTACGGGAACGCCTCGACATCACTCAGGGTGAGAGAGCCCGAGTTGGCCAGGGTTATTGTCGGTCCGATGCTGATCGGCTGCACCGCCGGCGAGCTATAATCATTGTTCGTGTAGCCAGTGCCGAAATAGTAGACGAGATAGGACAGTGGTCCGGCGGTATTCGATAGGGTTCCACTGACAGAGCCGTTGACTGTTGTGGTCACATTCCCCTGAGGGGGGAATGGCTCGACAATCACCGGGAGCGGCGTTGACGCGGTGCCCGTCGTGGAGCAGCTCGTCTGATCGCATTCGGCACCCTGGAGAGCGATTCCCTGCGCGTGCGAAGCGGCTGGCGAACCGGCGACTCCGCTGGCCGCCAGAAGGGCAAGCATGCCCCATCGCGACAGGCGGCGGATCACGTTGCGCTCGCGGGGCGTATTCCCGATAGAACAATTCGTTCGACGCAACCTGTCTGATCAATTACGGTCGCAACATCTGAGCCCGTAAGTTGGCCGACAACAGTTCCAGCAGCATCGCGCCAGCCAGCAAACCCGTTCGAACGCGCCGCCGGCGCAGCGGGGAATCTGGCCGAGGAAAGAACATCGCGCAACGCACTTCCCGCGGCTCTTGCCATTGAGCATCGTTCCCGCATCTGTTCTGAAGGCCGTGCGTGCGTGCGTGTGTCACGATGCCCGGCCGCATAATATCTCGGAACGAATCCGGTTGTCACCGGCGCTCGGCTCGGGAAGCTTTGCGCAAAGCATTAAATCGATGGTAAAAACTTGCTACTTCTTTCCCTGCCGATAGGACCGCCAGGAACTCGACATGCGCACCCGCATCACCGCCCTCGCACGACCCGAAGTGGCGGCTGGTGTCACTGTCCTCTTAAGCTTCTTTCCGTGCTAAGCAAGGGCAGGAGGAAGGGAGCATGGATGCAGAGATCAAGGTCGCGAGGCAGCGCTTGTCGGTGCTGGATTTGGCGGCACGGCTGGGCAACGCGGCGGAGGCATGCCGCCGCCGCGGCATGGACCGCACCAGCTTCTACGAATGGAAGCGGCGCTTTCAGACGCATGGCTTTGACGGCCTGAAGGACCTGCCGCCGATCCATCGCAACCATCCGCAAACTACCCCGGCCGACGTGGTGGAGCGCATCCTGGCGCTGGCGCTGCAGCACCCGGCCTATGGCTGCAACCGCATCGAGGCGCTGCTGATGCTGGAGGGCAGCCGGGTCTCGGCCATCACCGTGCAGAAGATCCTCAACGACCACGAGTTGGGCGTGCGGGAGCAACGCTGGCTGGCGCTGGAGCGCCGCAACGCCGAGCAGGCGATCGAGCTATCGCAGGAGCAGATCGCCTTTCTCGAAAAGCAGAACCCATGCTTCCGCGAACGCCACGCGGAAAGCAGCCAGCCTGGCGAGTTGCTGTGCCAAGACACCTTCTTTGTCGGCAACCTGAAGGGCATCGGCAAGGTCTATCTGCACGCCGTGGTGGACACCTTCGGCAGCTATGCGTTCGGTTTCCTGCACGTCTCCAAGCAGCCGGAGTCGGCGGTGTCGGTGCTGCACAACGACGTGCTGCCGTTCTATCGCGAACTCGATCTGCCGATTGGCGCCGTGCTGACCGACAACGGCCGCGAGTTCTGCGGCACCGACGCACACCCCTATGAGCTCTACCTGGCGTTGAACGAGATCGAGCACCGGCGCACCCGCGTGCGGTCGCCCAAAACCAACGGCTTCGTCGAGCGGTTCAACGGCACCGTGCTGGACGAATTCTTCCGCAGCACGATGCGCGAGACCTTCTACCGCGACGTCGACAGTCTGCAGGCCGACCTGGACGCCTGGCTCCACCACTACAACCACGAACGCCCGCATCTGGGCTATCGCAACCAGGGACGCAGGCCCTGGGACACCGTGCGTCAGTTCGTCAGCCAAGAAGCTTAAGAGGACACATTTACATTGGTGCCGACGGTCAGGATTGAACTGACGACCTGCTGATTACGAATCAGCTGCTCTACCACTGAGCTACGTCGGCCATGCGACAGATCGCGGCTGGCGGGGCCGGCCGGGCCCGGGATATACCGCCCGGCCCCTGCCGCCGCAACAGCCCCCTGCCTGCCTCCACGGCTTGCCCTGCCGGAACGGCGACAGCGGGGCTACGTTGAGTGACGTCGATGCAACGAACTCAGTCCACTCCGGCGCCCCGCCGCGCCCATGCACACGCCAGCCGGCGGTGTGCTGCGCGAGTGCCCGGATTGCGGGCTGTTCCAGCGCGTACCGCCGCTGCCCCGGCACGCCGCGGCACGCTGCCCGCGCTGCGACGCGGTGCTGCGCCGCAGCCGCGTCGATCCGCTCAGGCGACCGCTCGCAATGGCGCTGACGGGGCTGGCGCTCATGGTCGTGGCCGCCCGGCTGCCGTTCCTCGATGTCACCGTGCTTGGCGCCGATCGCACCACGACGCTGCTCTCGGGGCCGCGCGCGCTGCAGCAGGACGGCATGGGGGAGCTTGCCGTGGTGATCCTGGCCGTGACCCTGGTCGCACCCGTCTTTCGGCTGGTCGCGATCGGCTGGGTGCTGGCCGCCCTGCGGCTGCGTCACCCGCCGCGACACCTGGCGCGGGTGTTCCGCTGGGCCGCGTGGCTGCGTCCGTGGTCGATGATCGAGGTATTCCTGCTCGGCGTGTTCGTGGCCTACACCAAGCTCGTGGACATCGCACGGGTAGAAGTCGGGATCGCCTGCTATGCCCTGGGCGCACTGATGCTCGTCATGGCGGCGCTCGACGCCATGCTCGACCCGCAGGCGGTCTGGGAAGCCCTGCCGCAGCACGCCGAGGCCGTCCCCGTGCCGGACAGGACGGTGCCGCGGGTGCCGATTGGCTGCGACACATGCGGCCAGGTCAGCAGGGGCGGCGAAAGCGTCTGCGCACGCTGCGGCACGGCGCTGCGCTCTCGCAAGCCGGACAGCGTGGTCGCGCACCTGGGCGCTGCTGCTGGCCGCCGCCTGCCTCTATCTCCCGGCCAATATCCTGCCGGTGCTGACCCTGACCCGGCTCGGCCAGGGCGAGCCTTCGACCATCCTGGGGGGCGCGCTGGAATTGCTGGCGGCCGGCATGTGGCCGCTGGCCCTGCTGGTGTTCGTCGCCAGCATCACGGTGCCGGTGCTGAAGATCGCCAGCCTCTCGCTCATGCTGCTGACCACCCGGGCCGGCAGCGCATGGTGGCTGCGCGGGCGCACCAAGCTGTATCGCCTCGTCGAGTTCATCGGCCGCTGGTCGATGATCGACGTGTTCATGATCTCCATCCTGGCGGCCCTGGTGCAGATGGGCTTTTTTGCCACAGTCTATCCTGGCCCGGGCGTGCTCGCGTTCTGCGCCGTGGTCATCCTCACCATGCTGGCCGCTTCCAGTTTCGACCCGCGCCTGATGTGGGACGCCGCCGCGGCCGGCCGCCAGCAGGGCCAGGCGATGGCCTCGCTGCGGGAGCGCCCTGCTTGAACGGACCGGCTCCGACCGATGGCGGTGCGCCGCCGCAACCCCCGATCGATGCGGTGCCCACTTCCAGCGTGCGCACGCACCGTCGCGCCGCGTTCCAGACCGTCTGGCTGCTGCCCCTCGTCGCGGCACTCATCGCCGGCTGGCTCGTGTGGCGCAACGTCGCCACCGAAGGCCCCAGCATCGTCATCACCTTTCGCACCGGCGACGGCGTCACCGCCGGCCAGACGAAGGTGCGCTACAAGGCGGTCGAGCTCGGCACCGTGCGGCGCGTCCGCCTGTCGCAGGATCTGTCCCGTGTCGAGGTGCAGGTCGACATGCTGGCCTCGGCGCAGCGCATGCTGACGGCGGGGGCGAGGTTCTGGGTGGTGCGGCCGCGATTCACCCCGGGCAACATCTCCGGCCTCAACACCGTGCTGTCCGGCTCGTATATCGAGATGGATCCGGGCACGCCGTCCGGTCCGTTGCGGACCCGCTATATCGGCCTGGAAGATCCGCCGGCCGTGCGATCCGGCGAGCCGGGCACATCGTACGAGCTGACCGCGAGCCGCATCGGCTCGCTCGGCAGCGGCTCGCCGATCTTCTTTCGCGACATTCCGGCGGGCGAGGTGCTGAACTACGATTTCGGCCCGCATGGCGACGGCGTCACGATCCACGTCTTCGTGCGCGCTCCCTATGACAAGTTCGTGACGCCTGCCACGCATTTCTGGAACACGTCGGGGATCGCCGTCGATGTCGGCGCGCAAGGCATCCAGTTGCGCGTCACGAGCCTGCAAGCGGCACTGGCCGGCGGTGTCGCGTTCGACGTCAGCCAGGACAGCAATGCCAAGCCGAGCCCGCCCGGCACCGTGTTCCGGCTCTATGACAACGAGGCGGCGGCTAAGAACGCCGGCTATAGCCGCCAGGTCAAGCTGCTGACCTATTTCCAGGGTTCCGTGCGCGGGCTGGCCCTGGGCGCGCCGGTCGAGCTCAACGGCATCCAGGTCGGCACCGTGACCGACATCCACCTGCTGTTCGATCCGTATACCGCCAGCTCGCGCGTCGCCGTGCATATGGAGGTGCAGCCGCAGCGCTTCCTCTCGCCGGCAAAGGAGCGGCCGGGAAACCCGCTGGAGGTCGCCCGCAACCTGGTCCGGCACGGGCTGCGCGCGCAGCTCGCCACGGCGAACTTCCTGACGGGGCAGTTGCTCGTCGCCTTCGAGTTCGACCCGAATGCGCCCCCCGCCGAAGCGCGCATCGAAGGCGACGAGATCGTGCTGCCAGGCACCACCGGCGGGTTCGACACCATCACCACGAATCTCGCCGCGATCACCCGCAAGCTGGGCGCCCTGCCGCTCGAACTCGGTGGTGCGCAATCTCGACGACACGCTGGCCGGCATCGGCGCGGTGGTGAACGGGGCGCCGCTGCGCCAGACACTCGCCAATCTGGATGCGGCGAGCCGGCAGTTTCCGTCCGTGGCGCGCCAGCTTGATGCCACGCTGGCGCAGGCCGGCCGGCTGGTGGCGTCTGCCAATAGCGGCTACGGCCAGGGCTCGGAGTTCCGCCGCGACCTGCAACGGCTGCTGCAGCAGGCGAGCGACACCGCGCGCTCTATCCGGCTGCTGGCCGACTATCTTTCCATTCACCCCGAGGCGCTGATCCGCGGTCGCGCCGGACAGGCGACCAGCCGATGAAACTCCGTCATTGTGCAAGCCTCGCGGCGCTCCTGGGGACGATCTCCTGCGCCTCGCCCAGCCCGGTGCTGTTCACCCTCGCCGCCGTGCCCGGCCCGCCTCATGCGGTGCGCGCCCATAGCCTGGAACTGCGGCGCATCGGCATCGCCGGCTATCTCGATCGGCCGGAGATCGTGCTGTCCGAATCCGGCTTTCAGTTGCAGCTTGCGCATAACGAGCGTTGGGCGGAGCCCACCGGCAGCATGATCGAGCGGGTATTCACCGAGGATCTGGTGCAGCGTCTGCCGGGTACATCGGTGTTTTCGGAAAGCGGGGCCATCTCGACCCAGCCCGATCTGGTGCTGGAACTCGACATCCAGCGCATGGACGCGGATGCCTCGGGGCAGGTGGTGCTGCTGGCGCAGCTCGCGGTGCGTCACGAGAACGACGGCCACCCGGCGCATGCCGAGACGATCCGCCTGACCGCGACGCCGGCCTCGTCCGGCACGCGAGACCTGGTGGCGACCGAGAGCGCGCTGCTCGGCCAGCTCGCGGACCGGGTGGCGGAACGGCTCGGGAAATAGATGCGGCCCACGCCGGCCACGTCGCGTCATCGCCGCGCGTGCGCGCCGAGGCGCAGGACCCAATGCGCGCCCGGACCATGCACCGCGGCGAACAGGAGACCGGCGACGAGAGTGAAATGGTCGACGAAGAAGCCGAACTCGTCGCGATTGCCGCTCCACCTGGCCGGCCCGTGAAACGAAAACGCCAGGAACAGGACGTAGATCACGGCGAGAATGGCGGCCCCGGAGAACAAGGCGCCGGTGAGGAACGCCAGCGCCAGCGCCGACTCGAACAGGGCCGCGAGCCATGCCAGGAGCAGCGGAACGGGAAAACCGGCGGCGGCGATATAGGTCGCGGTCCCGGCCATGCCCGCGAACTTGAAGGCGGCGGCCATGACGAACAGGCCGCCGAAGATCAGCCGCGCGACGAGAAGGGCGATCGTCTTGCTCACGGGCGATCCGTTCCTGTGCCGCGATGCCCGGGAGTGTAGCGCATCACCGCCGGCAGTCACGTCCGGGAGGCGGTCTCGCATCCGCCCTCCCGGACAGGTTGCCGCGAATTCGGGCGCCGCGAACTCGGGCGCCGCTCGCCCTACGCCAGCAGGCCCTCGGCCTTCATCGCCTCCACGACTTTCGGGCGCTGGCCCACGCGGGCGGCGTATTGCTGGATCACCGGCCAGCGGCCGAGGTCGAACCCGACCTTCCCGGCCCAGGACAGGATCGTGAACAGGTAGGCGTCAGCGACCGTGAAATTGTCGCCCATGAGGTACTGCTTGCCCTCAAGCTGCTTGGAGAGCCAGTCGAGCCGCTTGGAGAGGGTCGCCTTGACCGCGTCCTTCCATTCGGGGGTCTGCGCCGGGTTGAACATCGAGCCCATCGCCTTGTGCAGCTCGGAGGTGATGAAGCTCAGCCATTCCTCAAGTCGGTAGCGCTCCGGCGTGCCGGCGGCGGGAGCAAGATGGGCGGAGGGGGCGCGGTCGGCGATGTACTGGACGACGATCGGTCCCTCGGTCAGCACCTGGCCGTTGTCGAGCTGCAGTGCCGGCACATAGCCCTTGCCGTTCACCGCGTTGAAGTCGCCGCCCGATTCGAGCGTCTTGTTCTTCAGGTCCACCTTCTCGAGCGAGAACGGCAGCCCGGCCTCGAGCAGTGCGATGTGCGGCGACAGGGAGCAGGCACCCGGCGTGTAGTAGAGCTTCATGGCAATCTCCTGTGTGGGCGGCGAAGGGGGTCGGCTCGCCGCGACCGGCACAGGGATGGCACGTCGCTTTCTGTTGGACAAGTACCAACCTTGTGGTAAGTTTTGGCGATGCAAGAGAGTATTTCCGCCCCGCAAGGCTGCAATGGAAACGTTTTCAATCCGAGCTGCCCCGCCCGCGCGGTGCTGGAGGTGCTGGCCGAGAAATGGGCGCTCCTGCTCGTGCATACACTGGCCCAGGGGCCGGCGCGCACGGCGGAGCTGCGGCGGCGGATCGGCGGCATTTCCGACAAGATGCTGATCCAGACCCTGCGGCGGCTCGAACGCAACGGCTTCGTGACGCGCCGCGCCTATCCCGAGGTGCCGCCGCGCGTGGAATACGCGCTGACGGCGCTGGGTGCATCGATCAGCGAGCCGATCACCCTGCTCGATCGCTGGGTCGAGCAGCACCTGCATGATATTGGCATCGCACAGCGCGAGTTCGACGCCCGCGCGGGATGATCCGCCTCAGCAGCAACGGAACACGCCGATGATCGACCTGTACTACTGGCCAACGCCGAACGGGCTGAAGATGCGGCTGTTCCTGGAGGAAGCCGGATTGCCATACCGGATCATTCCGGTCGATATCGGCAAGGGCGAGCAGTTCCGGCCGGAGTATCTGGGCATCTCGCCCAACAACAAGATTCCCGCCCTGATCGATCACGACCCGCCGGGCGGCGGTGCGCCGATCGCGATGTTCGAGTCCGGCGCCATGCTGCTCTACCTCGCCGAGAAGAGCGGCCAATTGCTGCCCGCCGATCTGCGCGGGCGCTGCATGGTGCTGCAATGGCTGTTCTGGCAGATCGGCGGATTGGGTCCGATGGCCGGGCAGATCGGGCACTTCAACCGATATGCGCCGGAAAAGGTGCCGTACGCGATCGACCGCTACAGCGCGCGAGACCGGCCGGCTCTATGGCGTGCTCGACCGGCGGCTCGCCGGCCGCGCGTTCATCGCGGACGCGTATTCGATCGCCGACATCGCCTGCTATCCCTGGATCGTCCCCTATCGCGGCCACGGCCAGGATCTCGATGCCTTCCCGAACCTGAAGCGCTGGTTCGAGGCGATCGCCGCGCGCCCGGCCACGATCCGCGCCTATGCCGACACGAGCGACTCCTACGCTCCCGGTGCGAAACCCATGTCCGACGAGGAGCGCAGGATCCTGTTCGGACAGACCGCCGCCTCCGGTGCGGGCGCCGCCGGCGCATGACCCAGCCGACCACGCTGACCTTGATCGGCGGTCCTACGGTGCTGATCGAGATCGCGGGCGCCCGGTTGCTGACCGATCCCACCTTCGATCCGCCCGGCACATACACGCTGCCGCATGTGACCCTGGAGAAGCGGACGCCCCCGGCGCTCGATGCGGCCTCGCTCGGCCGCATCGACGCGGTGCTGCTCAGCCACGACCAGCACGCGGACAATCTCGACCATGCCGGGCGCGACCTGCTGCGCCAGGTGCCGGCGACGTTCACCACGCGCGCAGGCGCAGAACGGTTGGGCGGTACTGCGCGCGGCCTCGCACCCTGGCAGACCGCCGAGTTTGCCGGAACCGACGGCGCGCGGCTGCACATCACCGCGACGCCCGCGCGGCACGGGCCGGTTGGCATCGAGCCGCTCTCGGGCGACGTCACCGGCTTTCTGATCGGCGTCGCCGCACCCGGCGATGCCATCTACGTCACCGGCGACACTGTCTGGTACGATGGCGTGGCGGAGGTCGCGCGCCGCTATCGTCCACGCCTCGTCATCCTGTTCGCCGGTGCGGCCAGGACGCGCGGCGCATTCCATCTGACGATGGACAGCAACGACGCAATCGAGACCGCGCACGCCTTTGCCGACTGCGCAAATCGTCGCCGCGCACACCGATGGCTGGGCGCATTTCACTGAAAACGGCGACGATCTGGCGGCGGCGTTTACGGCACTTGGGCTTAGCGAGCGATTGCGTGTGCTGCCGCCGGGCGCGGCCACCACGCTCTCGATCTAGGACCGATCATGGACCTTCAGCCCGCCGGCTCGCACTTCATCGACGGCGCATTCTGCGACGACACGGCGGGTGCCGTGATCGAGTCGATCTATCCCGCGACGGGCGAGACGATCGCACGCATCACCACCGCCACCGCCACGACGGTCGATCGCGCGGTCGCCGCGTCGCGCCGCGCGCAGCCGGCATGGGGGCGAGCCTCCGGCGCCGAACGCGGCCGCGTGCTGCGTCGCGCCGCCGAGCTGATGCGGGCACGCAACCGGGAACTCTCGGAGCTGGAGACGCACGACACCGGCAAGCCGATCAGCGAGACGCTGGTGGCTGACGCGGCGTCGGGTGCCGATTGCCTGGAATATTTCGGCGGCATCGCCGCCAGCATCGCCGGGCGAGCACATCGATCTCGGGGGCGCCTTCGCCTATACGCGGCGCGAGCCCCTGGGCGTGGTGGCGGCGATCGGTGCGTGGAACTACCCGATCCAGATCGCCTGCTGGAAAGCGGCCCCGGCACTCGCCTGCGGCAACGCCGTGGTGTTCAAGCCCTCGGAGCTGACGCCGCTCTCGGCCTTGCAACTGGCGGCGATCCTGAAGGAGGCCGGGCTGCCGGACGGGGTGTTCAACGTCGTCCAGGGCGGGCGCGAGACCGGCAGCCTTCTGCCGGGGCATCCGGGCGTGGACAAGGTCTCGCTCACCGGATCGGTGCCGACCGGGCGCGCGGTGATGGCCGCAGCCGGAGCCGCGATCAAGCCGGCGACGATGGAGCTGGGCGGCAAGTCGCCGCTGATCGTCTTCGAGGATGCCGACCTCGACAGCGCGGTGGGCGGGGCCATGCTCGGCAATTTCTACTCGGCCGGACAGATCTGCTCGAACGGCACGCGCGTCTTCGTGCATCGCCGCATCCGCGACGATTTCCTGTCGCGGCTGGTGGCCCGCACCGAGGCGATGCGGCTCGGCGATCCGCTCGATCCGGCGACGCAGATGGGACCGCTCATCTCCGCCGCCCAGCGCGAGAAGGTCCGCTTCTACATCGATGCCGGCCGGGCGGAGGGCGCTACCCTGCGCAGCGGCGGCAGCGTGCCGCAATTGCAAGGCTTCGAGGGCGGATTCTTCCTCGCCCCCACGATCTTCGCCGATGTGCGCGACACCATGCGCATCGCGCGCGAGGAAATCTTCGGCCCTGTCATGTGCGTGCTCGATTTCGACGACGAGGACGAGGTGATCGCGCGCGCCAACGATACCGAGTTCGGCCTTGCCGCCGGCGTGTTCACCCGTGACCTGGCGCGCGGGCATCGCGTGATCGCGCGTCTCGACGCCGGCACATGCTGGATCAACACCTACAACCTGACGCCGGTCGAAATGCCGTTCGGCGGCGTCAAGCGCTCCGGCGTCGGCCGCGAGAACGGCCGCGCCGCGATCGAGCACTACACGCGGCTGAAGTCAGTGTATGTCGAGCTTGGCGAGGTCTCCGCGCCGTACTGACCGCAGCAGCCTGCCGTCGATGCAGGCGAGGCCCAAGGCGATCAGCACCATGCCGGCGATGGCGGACGGGCCGATCCGCTCGCCCAGCACCGCCGCGTCCAGCAGCAGGGCGGAGATCGGCACCAGGAACGTCACCAGCACCAGATTGGTGGCGCCGATGCGCGCCAGCAGCCGGAAGAACAGCAGATAGGCGAAGCCGGTGCTGAGCAGCGCGAGGCCCAGCATGGCACCCCAGCCGGCGGGCGAGGGGGCGGCCAGCGTCCAGGGACGATCCACGGCCAGCCACAGCGGCAGCATGATCGCCGAGGACGCGGCGAGCTGGCCCACCGCCATCTGCGGCGCCGCCACGCCGCGGATGCTGCGCGCATAGGGCACGCCGAACGCATACGACAGCGCGGCCCCCAGGCAGGCGGCCTGCCCCAGCAGATCCTGGCCCAGCAGCGCGTGCGGCCCGACCAGCACCGCGACCCCGGCGAAGCCGCACGCGATCCCGGCGATGCGCCCGCCGGTCAGCCGCTCGGTGCGCAGCAGCAATCCCGTCACCAGGACCGTGAAGATCGGCGTCATGGCGTTCAGGATCGCCGCCGTCCCGCCGGAGACGCGCGTCTCGCCCCAGGCGAAGCCGGTGAACGGCAGCACGTTGTTGATGAGGCCCAGCAGCAGGAAGCGCGGCCACAACCGGACCGGCGGCAGCGGTGCGGCACCGCGCAGCGCCACGAACACCGCGAGCGCCACGGCACCGATGGCGCAGCGGGAGAAGACGGTGGTGAACGGCGGCACCTGAAACGCCAGCACGCGGTAGAACAGGAACGAGCCGCCCCAGACCACCGACAGCACGCCCAGTACGGCCCAATCGGCCGTCTCGATTTTTTCCGTGCCGCGCATCGCCTGCCCTCGTGCCATGCCGTCCGATGTAGGGCGCGGGCGCCCGGCCGGCACTCCGCTCCTTGCCGGGATCAGCCGAGTGCTGCCGCCGGGCGCCGCGCCGGCAGCACGGCCGACAGCACGACGGCCACCGCGATATTGGCGATCAGCGCCAGGAGCCCGGTATAGACGCTGTAGCCCGGCACCAGGACGTGCCCAGGCTTCAGGTGATCGACCACGAAGAACAGCCAGGAGCCGCCGGCGAAGCCCACCGCCCAGCCGGCCAAAAGGGCGGGTGCCTTGAACCAGCCGGTGAACAGGCCGAACACCACCGCCGGGAAGATCTGCAGGATCCACATGCCGCCGAGCAATTGCAGATTCAGCGCGTATTCGGTCGGCAGGAACACGAGCGCGAGCGCGCCGAGCTTCACCACGAGGCTCGTGACCTTTGCGACCGACGCCTCCTGCGCCGGCGTCGCCGCCGGGTTGACATAGGCCTTCCAGAAATTGCGGGTGAACAGATTGGCGGCACCGATCGACATCATCGCGGCCGGCACCAGGGCGCCGATCGCCACCGCCGCGAAGGCGAATCCGGCGAACCAGCCGGGAAAGGACTGTGCGAACAGCGCCGGCACCACGTCGTTGCGATCCGCGACCTTGATGCCGGCGGCGATCGCCATGAAGCCCATCAGCGCCACCAGCCCCAGCATGATCGAATAGAGCGGCAGCAGCATCGCGTTGCGCTTGATGATCTCGCCGCTGCGGGCGGCGAACACGCCGGTCAGCGTGTGCGGATACATGAACAGGGCAAGCGCCGAGCCGAAAGCCAGCGTCGAGTACAACAGCGTCTGGCCGGGTGCGAGCAGCAGCCCGCCCGGACCGCCGCGCGCGTGAAACGCGGCGTCGGCCGCCTGGAACATCGCCCCGTAGCCGCCGAGCTTGGCCGGGATGTAGACGATCGCGGCGATCACCATGATGTAGATCATGCTGTCCTTGACGAAGGCGATCAGCGCCGGCGCGCGCAGGCCCGAGGAATAGGTGAACAGCGCCAGCACCACGAACGCCGCCACCAGCGACGCCTCGCCCGGCAGTCCCAGCGCCTTGATGACCACCTTCATGCCGACCAGTTGCAGCGCGATATACGGCATGGTCGCCAATACGCCGGTAATCGCGGTCGCGAGTTCCAGCGCGCGCGAGCCGTAGCGGCCATGCACGTAGTCCGATGCGGTGACGTAACCCTTGCGCGATGCCGCCTCCCACAATCTCGGCATGGTCACGAACACCAGCGGATAGACGATGACCGTGTAGGGCACGGCGAAGAAGCCGAACGCGCCGGCGCCATACACCAGCGCCGGCACGGCGATGATCGTGTAGGCGGTGTAGAGATCGCCGCCGAGCAGGAACCAGGTGATCCAGGTGCCGAATTGCCGCCCGCCCAGGCCCCATTCATCCAGATGTGCCAGCGTCGCCGGCCGCTTCCAGCGTGCCGCGACGAAGCCCATGACACTGATCAGCAGGAAGAAGAACAGGAAGACGGCGAGCGCCGTCCAGTCGATCCGCCCGCTCACGGCCGCTCGCTCCGCCAGACCAGCCAGGTGAGCAGCATCGCGCCCGGGATCCACAGCAGCTGGTACCAGTAGAAGAACGGGAAGCCGAACAGCACCGGCTCGCGCACGTTATACAGCGGCACCCAGAGCAGTCCCAGGAACGGCAGCAGCAGCAGCCAGCGCATCGGATCGGTCCTCCCCGCGCGGCTGACGATGACGGAGCGATGGCGGGCGTGCAAGGCGGGTAGTCAGCCGGCCGGCGTGATGTCCGTCCGGGAAAATCCGTCGCCGACGAACAGCAGCGGGCAACCGCGATGGCGGGCGAGCGCATAGGCGAAGCAATCGCCCAGATTGAGCGCTGCCGGATGCATGCCTCTGCCGAACCTGTCATGCGCCTCGGCGGCCCGCCGCGAATCGGCAGCGGTAAGAGGCACGATTTCGATCGTCAAACGCCGCCACAAGACCCTCCATCTCGCGACCAAACCGGCGCCGGCGCGAGACGATCAGCGCTTCGGCCAAAGTGCCGGCGGACATGATGCATGCTATCCGCTCGGCTCCAAAGCGGCCTGGCAGCGTTCGGCCTCCGGTCTCCTGCAGCGCGATTGCCATCAGCGCCGACGTATCGACGACGATCAAGCCGGCAGACCGTCCTCGTCATACAGAAAATCCTGGCTGCGTGCGGCGCACGGACCCGGCAGGGCGTGTGCCGCGGCGCTCCGCCTGCACTCCTTGCACGCAGCGTCATCCATTTCTGCGGACGGCAGCCGTCTTCCTGACCGGCACCAGCCGCGCGACCTGCCTGCCCGTGGCGGGTCAGCACCACGTCCTCGCCTGCCTCGGCCTGCCGGACGAGGTCGGTCAGCTGCGCCTTGGCGTCGGTGACGGATACTTCCATGCGCGTCAGAACGGACCTTTGCCTGGTCCAATTCAAGGCCGCTCTCAATACTCGAACTGATAGGTCAGCCCCACCCCGGTCCCGTTCGACGAGGTGCTCGCCCCCGCGCCCGTGGCGCTGCCGCCGCCGGTGCCGACATCGGTTTCGAGCTTCAGCCCCTTGAACAGGTCGATCTGCACCTGCGCCTGCGATCCGCCCCCGGACGTGGCCTGCTTGGCGCCGACATAGACCCCCGGCGCCACGTAGCGCCCGGCCTCGACGCTGGCGCCGTTGCCCGCCGAGCCGCCGCCCACCGACAGCCGGTCGAGCCCCAGCGCCCTGCGCGCCGAGCCCAGCGGGTCGAAGCCGCCCGAGGCGCCGGTGAGCTGGGCCAGCGACGCCGCGATCTGCGCCAGTTGGAAAGGCCCCAGGCTGGCCGCGGACCGGCCGAACAGCAGCCGCGCCAGCACCTCGTCCTGCGGCAGTTCGGGCACCGAGGACAGGGTGATCTTCGGGTCGCTCGCGTAGCCGCCGACATTGAGGTTGGCGGTGACGTTGCCGCTGGTGCTGCTGGCCACGAAATCCAGCAGCGGGTCGAACTTGCCGCTGCCGTCGAACGAGACCTTTCCGGTGGTGAAGGTCAGCGTCTGGCCGGCGGCGCTGAAGCTGCCCCGACGCATCTGGAAACCGCCCGAGGGCACCGGGGCGGCGGCCGTGCCGCCCAGATGCATCCGCCCTTGCAGCTCGGCGTCGATGCCGCGCCCGCGCACGAAGATCTGGCCCGGCGCGTCCACGGTCAGATCGAGTCCGATATCGGGCGGCGGCGACGGCGGGGGCGGCGGCTTCTGGCCGGGACGGCGCACGTCCAGCACGGCGACGCTGGTCGGCAGCTTGTCCGGCACCTGGATATCGGCGCGATCGATGGTGATCCTGCCGCCGGCGTCCATCCGTCCTTGCACCTGGCCGCGCAGCGACAGGTCGGCCTCCAGCGTCGCCGTCAGCAGGTCGTGTGCCAGCGGCCGCGCATGGTGCATGACGAGGCGCAGATCGACCGGCATCGGTGGCGCGAGCCCGATGCTGCCGCTGGCCGAGATCGTGCCGTCGCCGGCACGGCCGGTGAAGCGGGTGATCCGCACCCGGTCGCCCACCGCCTCGATCAGCCCGTCCATCGCCGTGAGATGGATGCCCTGGGCGAAATCCTGGAACTCGCCGGCCGCGAGGCGTGCCGAGCCGCTGGCGCGCGGCGCTGCGAGCGTGCCGGTCACCGTCGCATCCAGCGTCACCTGCCCGCGCACGCGGCGGCCGGCGGCGGACAGGATCGGGTCGAGCAGGGTCAGGTCCACGCCCCCGGCCGCGCGCAGGTTGATCGCAGAGGCGGGGTCGATCGGCGCCGTGCCGGTCACGCGCCAGCCGGTTGCGCCCGGCCGCGAGATGCGCGTCGATCCTGGCCGAACGGCCGGAAAGCTGGGCATCGGCGGTGATGGCCACGGGCGGCAGCCCCGCCGCCGGGCCGTGGCGCAGATGCAGCCCGTGCGCCGCCACGCGGATCGTGCCGGAGGGCCGAGCCGGCGTGCCGGTCAGCCGCGCATCGGCACTCAGCACGCCATCCGCCTGCACATTCGGATCGGCGATGCGCGCGAGATCGGCGGTCACGTTGCGCAGGCTGGCGGTGAGGTCGAGCGTGGGCGAGAGCCGCCCCGAAACGTCCAGCACCGCCTGCCGCAGCCCCAGGCGCAGCCGGTCCACCGCCACGGTGCTGCCGAACGAGACCCGCGCCGGCGCCAGCAAGCGGATCGTCTGGCCGCGCGCCGTGGCCTGGAGGGAGGCGATTGCGATGCGGCTCGCGGGCAGGTCGAGCGTGGCCTGCGTGCTCATCTGCGCCGGGCCGCCCGCGATATTCTGCCCGCTCGCCTGCGCGCGGATGGCGAGCGCATTGCGCGGCCCCGAGAGCTGCACCCGTGCGGTCCCGGTCATCCTGCCGGCCTGCACCCCATCGGCGGCCAGCGTCGCATCCACCCGCATGGCACCCAGCGGATCGCTCACCCGCGCGTCCAGCGCCAGCCGCGCGACCGCTGCCGATCCCGGCAAGCCGGCGTGGTCGGCCCGGACTCGTGCCCGCACCACTTCGCCGCTCCCTGCTCCTTCGATGGCGACATCGGCATCGAAGGAGCCGGTGAGCGCCTGCCCGGTGAGCCGGCGCAGATCGTCGAGCCGGGCCATGCGCAGCCTGATCTGGCCCGTCGGCAGCCTGGCCCCGGTCGCCAGCGTCAGAGCGCCGTCCGCATGGGCGCTCTTCCAGTCGGCCCGCTCGATCCGCACCGACGCCGAGCCGTCCGGGGCGCGGCTGACATCGGCGGCCAGGCTGAGCGGCGACCCGTCCAGCGTGCCGACGGCCCGCACCTGACCGGCCGGGTTGCCGGGCAGGCCGGTCGCATCAATCGTCGCCTCGACATGCCCGGGTGGGGTGCCCCGTGTCGCGATATCCCCTGCGAGCCTCGCCTGCACGGCCAGATCATCGATCGTGCCCGCGGCGTGGGCGTGCAGGCTCGCCTGACCGGAGAGCGTCGGCTGCGCGGCATGCAGATCGGGCAGCGTGGCATCGGCCGTGGCATCGAGCCGTCCCGCCGCCATGCGGCCAGTGGCCGAGACACGCAGCTTGCTGCCGTCGAGCAGCAGCCGCGACAGCACGATGTCGCCGTCGCGCAATGACACGGTGGCGCCGATGCGCGCCTGCGTCCCGATCAGGACAGGGGCCGGCGCCGGCCCGGCGCTCAGGCCGATCGTGCCGTCCAGTGCTACTCTGCGTACTGCCGCCCGGCCGCGACGCGACCAGGTCGATTGCCGCATCGCCCTCGGCCGCCGTACCGCCGAGAGCCGCAAACGGGGCAAGATCGGGTGCGTCGACGTGCGCGCGCGCGGACATCGTGCCGGCGGTCTGCGCGGTGCCCGTGACATGCAGCAGCTTGTGCGACACCGTGAAGCTGACCGGGCGGCGCGGATCGTCGAGCGTCACCGCCGCCGTCAGCACGAGCGGATCGCCGGCGAGCAGGTCCGGATTTCGGGCCTGGAATGCGCAGCCCCTCGGCCGTGGCATGCAGCCGCACCGCGCCGCGATTGCCGGAGAGATCGGCCAGGAAAAGGCCCACGCCCACGCCGGACGCCTGCAACCCATCGACGCGCAGCGTGCCGGTCGCGTCCGGCGCAGCTGAACGGGCCGTGCAAGTGCGCATTCAATGCCACGTCCTGAAAGGCGATGCCGGGCGCCGGTGCCATCTTCGGCGCGCGCGCGGCGACGTCGAGATCGGCGGCCCCGCCGCGCAGATCGAGCGTGCCGTGCGCATCCGCCGCGAGCGGGCCCGCGGCGACCGCAAGCTGTGTCCCGGCCCGATTCCACGGCCCGTCCAGCGCCGCCGTGATCGACAGCGTGCCGAGATCCGGCAGATGTGCCGCGCGTGCCACGAACCCACCCGGCGTCTCCGCCACATGCAGGGCGGCGCGGATCGCGTCCGGGTCGATATGTCCGCGCAGATGATACGATCCGGTATTGTCGATGCTGCGCAGCAGCGCATTGAGCTCGCCATCGCGTAGCGAGACCGCGTGCAGCGAGCCGTCCAGCGTCAACGACGTGGCTGCCCCCGCCACCGCCGGCTGGACGTCCAGCCGGTCCACATGGATCTCCTGGAAATCCACACGCACCGGAAACCGCGAACCGCCGGAGCGGGTCGAGGTGGACGCGCTGCTGTTGCTGCTGACCGGCAGGCGCAGCAGAGAGCCGCTGCGCGCGGCAAGGCGCGTGAAGCGCGCGTCGCCACTGAGCAGGGCGGGGAGCGCCCAGTCCAGCGCCGCATCCTGGAACACCGCCCAGGTACCGTGCTCGTCGCGCAATTCGACGCGGTCGGCGCGCAGCGCGCCGGGCAGCGTGCCGTGCACGCCGATCAGCACGATCTGTCCGCTGGTGATGGACGCGAACTCGCGCGCCACGAGCCGCCGCCCGGGCGGCGTGTTCAGCCCGGCCAGCAGCAGCGCCACCGCGACCACCGGCAGCAGCACCAGCACGATCAGGATGCCAAGCAGCCATCGCGCGAGCCGGCGCATCAGAACGCCTGCCCGATGCCGATATAGATCTCGGCGGCATCCGTCTTGATGCTGGGATCCTTGTTCACCGGCACGGCAACGTCGAGGCGGATCGGGCCGATCGAGGTGTAGTAGCGAATTCCGGCGCCGGCGCCGATGCGCACGGTGTTGGCGCCCAGGAACGGCGCGCCCCGACTGCCGACCTGGCCCGCGTCGACGAACATCACGAAACCATAATGGCCCAGCACACGCTGGCGGTACTCGACGCTGCCGACCTCGATCGACGTGCCGCCGAGCGGCGTGCCGTCCGGGAAGGTGGGGCCGACGGACTGATAGCGCCAGCCGCGAATGGTGCCGCCGCCGCCGGCATAGAAGCGCTGGTCGGGCGGGATGTCGAACACATTGGCGCCGGAGATCGTGCCGACCAGCCCGCGCAATGCCAGGATGCTGCGCCCGGAGGTCTCCCCCAGCAGATAGCGGCCGAGATCGAAATAGGTCGAGCCGGCGAGCTGGGCGATCACGAACGCCGTGTTGCGCCCCGTGCCGCCGTCGCCTCCGGCCAGGCTGTAGGTCGGCATGAGGCTGAGCGTGGCCTTGATGCCGTGCGCGGGATCGAACAGCGAATGCGTGCTGTCATAGGTCACCGATAGCGGCAACTGCGGCAAGGTGTAGTCGCGCGTCACGTCCTCCTGCGTGATGCGCGCCTGTTCGAACGACACCCCGCCGCTCACCGACCATTCCGGATCGAGCTTGCGCGTGACGATGGCGCTGGCCAGCGCCGCGGTGCGATCATAGGCCTGCAACGATTCCTTGATCGCCTGCACGTTCAGCGCCAGGCTCTGCCCGCGCGCGTACCAGTCCGGAAAGGTGAGCAGCGCACCGACATTGTAGCCGGGCTGCTTGGTCGCGGTGCCGCCAAGCTCGGTGGCCGCGGCACTCAGCACCAGCACTTCGGCGTTGCCGAACAGATTGCGGTGCGTCCAGCTCGCGGTGACGCTGCCACCCTGGTCGGTGGACCAGGCGGCCCCGAAAGCCACCGCGTGCAGCGGACGTTCGGCGACCTGCACGAATAGCGGCATCTGCCCCAGCGGATCGAGCGCGTCGGGCTGGGTGATGCGTACCGAGGCGAGCGCCGGCACGGCGGCCAGATCCTGCCGCGCCGCCTCGATCTTGCGCGGATCGTAGCGTTCGCCCTGATGCAACATCAGCCGGCGGCGGATGTAGCTTTCGTGCAGCCGACGCTCGCCGCTGACGGCGATCGGACCGATATCGGCGACCGGGCCGGCCTTCACCAGATAGCTGATGTCGAGCGCCTTGGCGCCGACGTTCAGCGTCGCGACCGGGGCCGCGACCGTCGCCAGCGGCCGCCCCTGCTCGCGCAGCGCCTGTTGCAGCGCCTGTCCGGCGGCCAGCACCGGCGCTGCCCGCGCGGGATCGCCGGGCTTGATGGCCAGGTGCGCCTCCGTGCCGGGCGGCACGTCGCCGTGCAACGTCACGTGCCCGACATGAAACAGCGGTCCGGTGTGCGGCGTCACGACGACCGGGACCGGCTTGCCCGCCGCGGCCGCGTCCAGCCTCGCGGGCAAGGATGGATCGTCGATCGGCAGCCCGTCGATGCTGATGGTGACGCTGCCGAGATAGTAGCCGTAGCTGTCGAGCGCCGTGGTCAGGCGCCCGGCATCGCGACGGGCGCGCGCGACCAGCGCGAACGGCCCGACCGGCGCCGTCTTGGCCAGGCTGATCAGGGTGGCCGAACCGTGCAGCGCCTGGTCCAGGCCCGCGTCGCCGGTCGGCTTGATGGTCACGGCATAAGGCTGCGGGTCGGCCGCGCGCGCCGACGCCGTCCACAGCGCAGACGCAAAGCGGACAGCGCACAGATCAGGCCGGCCTGCGAACGCCAGAGGAGGGGGTCGGCCCGGGACATGCGCCGTCACAGAACCGCGAACCGGGGCGGAGTAGCAAGCAGCGGGGCAGGCCGGCACGCCGGGCTGGCGATCTGTTGATCCCCTTGTGTCGCGCAACGGTCGGGCAAACATCATTGTGCTGTCATTGTCCGGCCCGGGGCGGCGGGCTAAGTCAACACCCATGCAGGACGTGCCCACGCGCCCCAAGCCGAAGCGGACGCCGCTGCTGGTGCGCCCATCGGACGCAGCGGGTGCCGATTTGTTCCTGCCGATCAACCCGAATGCCCGGCCGTCGCGATCGCTGCGCGCGGCGCGGCGGGGTGCCGCGGTGACGATCTGGACCCTGATGTCCGTGATCGTGCAGGCGGTGCTGCTGCTGCTGCCCGGCCGCGCCAAGGTGGGCTTTCCCCGCTTCTACTGGGCCACGATGTGCCGGCTGCTGGGGGTGCGCGTGCGCTGCATCGGCCGCGCGGCGCGGCGAGGCGCCGCGGGGCGGCCGGTTGTGTTCGTCTCGAACCATTCCTCCTGGCTCGACATCCTGGTGCTGGGCGGCCAGTTGCAGGGCTGCTTCGTCTCCAAGGCCGAGGTCGCGCGCTGGCCGATCGTCAGCACCGTGGCCCGCCTCGGCCGCACCGTGTTCGTGGCCCGCAACCGCGCCACCACCGGGCGCGAGCGGCAGGACATGCAGGCGCGTCTGGCGCAGGGCGACAATCTGGTGCTGTTCCCCGAGGGCACGTCCTCGGACGGCTCGCGCGTGCTGCCGTTCCGCTCGGCCTTCTTCTCGCTCGCGGAACGCCCGGCCGGCGGCGGCGGGCTGCCGCCGCTGATCCAGCCGGTGTCGCTGGTCTATGACCGGCTGGCCTATCTGCCGACCGGGCGGGCGACGCGGCCGGTCTTCGCGTGGTACGGCGACATGAGCCTGGGCCGGCATGTCTGGAATCTCGCGCAATATCGCGGTCTGCGCGCCACGGTCCTGCTGCACGCGCCGCTCGACCCATGCCATTTCCCGGACCGCAAGGCGCTGGCGCAGGCAGCCTGGGCGGTGGTGGCCGACGGTGCCGCGACGCTGCGGCAGAACCGGCCGGCACGGCCGATCGGCGTGTCGGCCGAGCAGGGTGCGGTGGCCGGGGCGCCGATATTCGCGTGAGGCAGCATTTTGGCGCTTGACGGGGCCACCCGGCGATCTGCGAAGCTGCTCGCGCAACCATTGAACGCAGAGGCGCAACCGAATCCTTGCCCTTGATTTGCCGCCAACGGCGCAGCATTGCCTGCCCGACCCCGCCCGACCCGACGACGGCCCCCCGGCCGGACCGCCGGCACGCGCGGGACGGAGATGAGCCGTTTGACGCAGCATAGAGTCGAGCCCCAGAGGCGCCTGCAAAAGCGCCTGCACACGATCACCTGGGGCTGCCAGATGAACGTCTATGACAGCCTCCGCATGGCGGACGTGCTGGCGCCGCTCGGCTACGCGCCCTGCCCGGAGCCGGACGGGGCGGACATGGTGATCCTCAATACCTGCCACATCCGCGAGCGCGCGGCGGAAAAGGTGTTCTCCGAACTCGGCCGGCTGCGCCTGCTGCAACAGGCCCGCGCCGGGCAGGGTGGGCGCATGATCCTGGCCGTGGCCGGCTGCGTGGCGCAGGCCGAGGGCGCGGAGATCCTCGCCCGCGCGCCATTCGTCGATATCGTGCTGGGGCCGCAGACCTATCACCGCCTGCCGGAGATGGTGGCGCGCGCCTCCCGCGCCGCCGGCTCCGTGATCGACACCGATTTTCCGGCGGAGACCAAGTTCGACCACCTGCCGGAAGCGGCCGCGCCGCAGGGCGTCACCGCCTTCCTGACAATCCAGGAGGGCTGCGACAAGTTCTGCAGCTTCTGCGTGGTGCCCTACACGCGCGGCGCCGAGAGCAGCCGCCCCGCAGCCGCGATCCTGGCCGAGGCGCGGCGCCTCGTGGCGCAGGGTGCTCGGGAGATCACGCTGCTGGGCCAGAACGTGAATGCCTGGCACGGCGAGGGCCTGGACGGGGGCGTCTCGGATCTGGGCCAGCTCGCGCGCGAATTGGCCGGCGTGCCCGGCCTCGCGCGCATCCGCTACACCACCTCGCATCCGCGCGACATGACGGACAGCCTGATCGCGGCCCATGCCGAGGTGCCGGCGCTGATGCCGTTCCTGCATTTGCCCGTGCAATCGGGCTCCGACCGGGTGCTGCGGGCGATGAATCGCGGCCACACCGCCGCCGACTACCTGCGGCTGATCGAGCGGCTGCGCACCGCACGGCCGGACATGGCGCTGTCCAGCGACTTCATCGTGGGCCATCCCGGCGAAACCGAGGCGGATTTCCGCGCCACGCTCGATCTCATCCGGCAGGTGGGCTTCGCCCAGGCGTTCAGCTTCAAATACTCGCCCCGGCCCGGCACGCCGGCTGCCACCGCGCCCGCGCAGGTGGACGAGGCGGAGAAGGATGCGCGGTTGCAGGAGCTGCAATCCCTGCTGCGCACGCAGCAGACCGCGTTCAACGACCGCACGGCCGGCCTCGATGTGCCGGTGCTGTTCACGGGCCACGGCCGCAAGCCCGGCCAGCTCTCTGGCCGCTCGCCCTGGCTGCAACCGGTGCATGCCGTGGGTCAAGCAAAGCTGATCGGCCAGGTGGTGACGGTGACGATCACCGAAAGCCACCCCAATTCGTTGACAGCGATGATTCACCCCGAACCCATGGAGCGAGCTTGCGCCTGAACCCCGCCACCGCCTCTGCCGCGACGGCCAGCCCGGCCGCCAAGACCCTCACCCTGCAATTCAACGACAATGCCCTGCTGCCGCTGCTGCTCGGCGACCACGACCGCCATCTGGTGCGGCTGGAGCAGGGACTCGGCGTGCGGCTGTCCTGCCGCGGCAATCGCGTGGCCATTGCCGGCGACGCGGAACGGGTCGCGGCGGCGCAGGCCACGCTGGCCGGGCTGTGGCAGCGGCTGGTACGCGGCGAGGGCATCACCCTGGGCGATGTCGATGCCGCGATGCGCATGAGCGAGATCGAGGATCCGCGCTTGCCGCTGTCCGACCTGCCGGCGATCCGCACACGGCGCGGTGCCGTGGGACCGCGCAGCCCCGGCCAGGCTGCCTACATGGAGGCGCTGGGCCAGCACGAGATGGTGTTCGGCGTGGGACCGGCGGGTACCGGCAAGACCTATCTGGCGGTGGCGCAGGCCGTGGCCATGCTGCAAGCCGGACGGGTCGATCGCATCGTGCTGTCGCGCCCCGCGGTCGAGGCGGGCGAGCGGCTGGGGTTCCTGCCCGGCGACCTGAAGGAGAAGGTCGATCCCTATCTGCGTCCGCTGTATGACGCGCTGGGCGAGATGATGCCGCAGGAGCAGGTGGTGCGGCGCCTCGGCACCGGCGAGATCGAGGTGGCGCCGCTCGCCTTCATGCGCGGCCGCACGCTGGCACACAGCTTCGTCATTCTCGACGAGGCACAGAATACGACCCCGGTGCAGATGAAGATGTTCCTCACCCGCATGGGCGAGGGCACGCGAATGGTGGTGACCGGCGACCTGACGCAGATCGACCTGCCGGCCGGCCAGCGCTGCGGCCTGCGCGACGCGCTGGACACGCTGGAGGGTGTGCCGGGCCTCGCGGTCTGCCGCTTCGACAACCGCGACGTGGTGCGCCATCCCCTGGTGGCGCGTATCGTCGAGGCCTATGACCAGCGCGCCGCCGCCGAGCGCGAAACCCGGCAGCGGCGCGGGGAGATCGCGGGCAAGTAGATGGACGGGTCTGGCAGTCGGTGCCCCGCCCGCACCGATGATGGTGTGGCGGGGAACCGGATCACGGTGGACGACCCGGCTTGGCGCCGGGCGATCAGGGGGCCGGAGCGTATCGCCCGGCGGGTGTTGGACGGGCTGGGCAGCGATGCATCCGTGGTGCTCGCCTCGGATCGCCTGGTCCGCCGTCTGAACGCGCGCCATCGCGGCCGCAACAAGCCGACGAATGTCCTCACGTTCGAGCCGCCGGCGCCGGGCATTCCGGGCGAGATCATCCTCGCCCTGGGCACGGTACGGCGCGAGGCGCGGGCTTCCGGCAAGCGGCCATCGGCGCATCTGGCGCATCTGGTGGCGCATGGGGTGCTGCATCTGCGCGGCCATGACCACCACGCGCCGGGCGAGGCACGGGCGATGGAAATGGCCGAGACGCGGGCGCTGGCCCGGCTCGGCCTGCCCAATCCGTGGCGGGCGCGATGAGTGCCTTGTCGCGCGCGGGGTTGCTGAACTGGCTGCGCGGGGCGCTGCGCCGGCGCGCGCACGAAACCTCGGTGCGGGCCAGCATCGCCGAACTGGTTTCCGAGGCAGCCCAGGCGCCGCAGACGCCCGGCCAGCTTCCCGAACTCGACCGCCAGGAGCGCGCGCTGATCGCCAACGTGCTGCGGCTGCGCGGCACGACGGCCGACGACGTGATGATTCCGCGTGCCGACATCGTGGCGCTGCGTGACGACACGACGCTCGACCAGACGCTGGCGCAGATTCGCCGCGAGGGCCATTCGCGCCTGCCGGTCTATCACGAGGATCTCGACCACATCGTCGGCATGGTCCACATCAAGGACGTGCTGGCGCATGTCGGCCACGCGGATTCGTTCCGTCTGGAGCAGATCCTGCGCCGGCCTCTGCTGGTGGCCCCGCAGACGCCGGTGCTCGACCTGCTGTTGCAGATGCGCCAGGCGCGCATCCACCTGGCCCTGGTGGTGGACGAGTATGGCGGCATCGACGGGCTGGTGACGATCGAGGATCTGGTCGAGACCATCACCGGGGACATCAGCGACGAACACGACGAGGTCACGGGCCCGATGCTGACCGAACGGCCCGACGGCACGCTCGACATGGATGCGCGCCTGCCGATCGAGGAGTTCGAGATACGGCTGGGTCCGGTGCTGACCGAGGACGAGCGCGACGCCGATATCGATACGGTGGGCGGACTGGTGTTCACCCTGGCCGGACGCGTGCCGGCGCGCGGCGAGGTGCTGAGCCATCCCTCGGGCATCGAGTTCCGGGTGCTGGAGGCCGATCCAAGGCGCATCCGCCGCCTGCGCGTGCGCGGCGGGCGGACGCAGCCGGCGCAGGCGGCGGCGGAGTAAGAGGGTGCCGCGGGCCGTAACGCAGCGGAAATCGTCGCAATCGGGCCGAAGAAGGTCACTCGCCTCTTGTTTGATGCGTCGATGCGTGATGCGATGCGATGCCCCTTGCATCGAATGGATTCGCACCCGATGGCTCTCAGCAAAGCTCCCTCGAAGACCTCGGCCAAGCCGGCCGCCAAGGCCGCCCCGGCGGCAAAGCCCGCCGGCAAGGCCGCGGCAGCAACCCCCGCAGCGGCAGCAAAGACCGGCCCGCGGCCAACGTGACACTGAAACAGGTCGCGGCCCAGCTCGCCGAAGCGCACTCCATGCCGAAGAACCAGGCCGAGGCGCTCGCCAGCAGCCTGGTCGGCGTGCTGGTCAAGCACCTGAAGGCGGGCGACCGCCTGCGCATCGGCGGCCTCGGCATCCTGGAGGTCAAGAACCGCCCGGCGCGCACCGGCCGCAATCCGGCCACGGGCGCCCCCATCCAGATCGCCGCCAGCAAGAAGATCGCCTTCCGACCGGCGAAGGAACTCAAGGAAGCCATCTAAGCCGCCGCCCCCGCGGCGCGGCGCGAGGCGCAGGCCCCTCGGATGCTGTCCGGGGCAGGGCCCTCGTCTGCGCGCCGTACAGACGCATGGCAGCCGCGCTCCAGCGGCCCGGCGACGCATTTTTCGCTTGCCATCTGGCATGACAGGATGATGATTACTCCACATTGCCTCGGGCATGTGGAGGATCAATGTCGAGCATTCGCGCGTTCACCGCCGCTGCGTGCCTGATCTTTGCCGCCAGCAGCCCCGCCTTCGCCGCCGGCCACACGACGCTTCGCTTCCTCACCGCCTTCGAGTCGGGCGAGGTGCCGGCTTGGCAGAAGGTGATCGACGCCTACCAGGCGCAGCACCCCGACATCTCCATCAAGCTCGAACTCGATCGGCGGCAGCGGGGCCGCGGTCTATCCCGACGTGCTGCGGACCTCGATGACCTCGGGCAATCCGCCCGACCTGTTCACGAATTGGGGCGGCGAGGTTGCCGGCCCCTTCATCGACGCGGGGCAGGTCCAGGAGGTGAGCGCCTATTACGCACAATACCATTGGAAGGACATCCTGGCGGGCTGGGCGATCGACGCGGTCCGCCGGCATGGCCACCTGTACGGGGTGCCGTTCCGCGCGCGCGGCATGGGGTTCTGGTACAACAAGGATGTGTTCGCCAAATACGGGCTGAGCGAGCCGAAGACCTATGCCGATCTCGAACAGATCTGCCGCACGCTCAAGACGCATCAGGTCGCCTGCGTCGCGGTCGGCGGCAAATACGGCTGGCACACGATGCGTGTGCTCGACTACTTCCTTGAAACCACGTGCGGACCCGACACACACGACGCGCTCGACCACCTGAAGGCGAGCTGGGATCAGCCCTGCGTCGTCGCCGCGTATGACCGGCTCGCGAACTGGACCAAGCAGGGCTGGTTCCTGCCGGATTTCCTGAACGTCTCGCCGAACGATGCGCGCCTGCCGGTCTATCTCGGCCAGGCCGCCATGATCCTCGAAGGCGACTGGATGGAAGCGGTCATCAAGACCGACGAGCAGCCGGTCGCGCGCTTCGACTTCTTCCTGCCGCCGACCGACCACACGCCGCTGCGCTACTCCGCCTTCGCCGAGCAATTGATGATCCCGGCCCATTCCAGGACCGCCGATCAGGCCGAGGCTTTCATCAATTGGGTTAGCCTGCCGGCGACGCAGCAGCAATTCCCCGATGCGTTCGCCGCCTCCGCCACCACCGGCACGCACCCGAACTGCAATGACTGGCCTCGTACCTGCAAGTGGCGCGCCATCATCAGCAGCGACCGCGCGACCTATCTGCCGACCGACCAGGCTTTTCCCAAGGAGCTGATGGACAGTTTCTTCGAGGTGCAGGACGACGTGGTTGCCGGACACCTCACACCGGCCGCGGGTGCGGCATTGATGCAGACCCGCGCCGCTTCCTGGCAAGCCAAGCATCCGACTTGAGTGCTCGGCTCAGGCGACGCCTGACGCCGTGGCTGTTCCTGCTGCCGGCGCTCGGGTGCTACGTCGTCTTCCTCGTCGTGCCGGCGCTGATGACGCTGTGGGACAGCCTGCTCGACTGGGACGGGCTCTCCGCAAAACGGCGTTTCGTGGGTCTGGGCAACTACATCACCCTGTTCACGCAGGACGACACCGCGCGCACGGCGCTGTGGAACAATGTGGAGTGGACGCTCGCCTCGCTGGTGATCCCGACCACGATCGGATTGGCGCTGGCGCTGGCGCTCAACCGGAAGCTGCCGGGCAGGGTGGTGTTGCGCACCATCTTCTACTCGCCGGGCGTGCTGCCGCTGGTTGCCGTGGGGCTGATCTGGTCCTGGCTCTACAACCCGTATTTCGGCGCGGTGAACACCGGGTTGCGCGCAATCGGGCTCGGGGGCATCGCCCGCGGGCTGGCTCTCCGATTACCAGACTGCCTTTCCCGCCGCCTTCGTGACCTACGCCTGGGCGGGCGCCGGTTTCCCGATGCTGCTGTACCTGGCCGGCTTGCAGGCGATCCCGAAGGAGCATCTGGAGGCAGCCCGCATCGACGGCGCCACGGCATGGCAAAGGCTGCGCCACGTGACCCTGCCCGGCCTGTCCGAGGCGCATGTGATCGTGCTCTCGCTCGCCGTCATCAACGCGATGAAGGTGTTCGACCTGATCTATACGATGACATACGGCGGCCCGGGGCGCGCGACGCAGGTGCTGGGGACGTGGATGTATTTCCAGACCTTCCAGGTACCTACCACGCGGGCTACGGTGCCGCGATCGCCTGGGTGATCGCGGCGATCACGCTCGCCATCTCCATCCCCTATATCCAGCGCATGTCGCGCGCCTGATGCCGCGCCCATCCGGCCTCGTCTCGATGTGGCGGCGCGGCGATGCAGCGCTCAGCGTGGGGCTGATGCTGCTCGCCGGCCTGTGGCTGCTGCCGCTCGCGACCGTGGTGCTGTCGGCGGTCCGCTCGCAGGGCGACCTGATCGGCCAGGGCATCTTCACCTGGCCGCGGCATTTCGCCTGGTCGAACTTCACGCACGCCTGGGATACCGGGCACTTCGCCATCTATTTCCGCAACAGCCTGCTGCTGATCGCGATCAAGGTGCCGCTCGGCCTGCTGTTCGCGGCACTCGGGGCCTATCCGCTGGCCAAGATCCGCTTCGCGTTGCGGGGCACGGTGTTCGTCTTCCTGCTCGCCGGCATCGCCGTGCCGGTGCAGGTGACGTTGCAGCCGCTGGTGGTGATGCTGCGCCATCTCGGCATCGGCGGCACCCTGTTCGCGCTGCTGCCGCCGTATCTCGCCTTCGGGATGCCGTTCCAGGTCTTCGTGCTGCGCGGCTTCTTCCGGCTCATCCCGGACGAGCTGCTGGAGGCCGCGCGCGTCGATGGCGCGGGGGAATGGCGCGTGTTCTGGCGCATCATCATCCCCCTGTCCCGCCCGGCACTCGCCACACTCGCGATCATCGACACGCTGACGACTTGGAACGAGTTCCTGATCGCCCTCGTGCTGATCAATGACGAGAACTGGCGCACCGTGCCGGTGGGCTTGCTGCAATTCCAAGGCCAGTTCTCCTCGCAATACACGCTGCTCATGGCTGGCGTGTTGCTGTCCATCTTGCCGGTGCTGGCAGTGTTCCTGTTGCTGCAACGCCATTTCGTGACGGGTCTCACCGCCGGCGCCGTCAAGGGCTGAACGAAGGAATCGAACCATGAACGCCCCCACGACCATGCCCCGCCGCACGCGCGGCGAATGGAGTCTGCGTTCCGCGCGAAACTATGACAGCCCGTTCGCCGATGTCGCGATCACCGGGACGTTCGTCTCCCCGTCGGGCAAGTCGTTCGTCATGCCGGGCTTCTACGATGGCGAAGGTACCTGGCGCGTGCGCTTCAATCCCGGCGAGCATGGCACCTGGCGGTACCGCATCGCCGCTCACCCGCACGACCCGGCCCTGGCCGCCGAAGGCCGTTTCGAGGTGACACCCCGCGAGGTGCGCGGCTTCCTGCGCGCCACTCCCGGCGCGGCGTGGGGCTTTACCCACGAATCCGGCGAGCCGGCCCTCATCTTCGGCGATACCGTCTACAATCTGTTCGGCATGGCGCATTGCGGTGTCGATGTGGCGCCGTTCCTGGAGCGGCGGGCGGCGCAGGGATTCAATCTGCTGCGCATCCGCGTCCCGGTCAGCTCCTTCCATCCGCCGGACGGACACAATGATTGGCAGACGCGGAGCTGTTGGGCCTGGGGCGGCGGCGAGCAGGCGCCGCGCTTCGATCTGTTCAACCTGGACTGGTTCCGCACCGTCGATCGGGTCATGGAGCTCACCGAGCGGCTCGATATCGGCGTGGAGCTGATCATGGAGGGGTGGGGTTTCGATTTTCCCTTCAACCACCGCACGCAGTTCACCACCGAATGGGAAGAGCTATGGATGCGCTATCTGATCGCGCGCTACGACGCTCACGCCAATCTGGCGATCTGGACGCCGCTCAATGAATACGAGTTCTACCCGAACGGCGATTGGCACCATAAGCCCGTGGCCGATCGCTGGGCCGTGCGCATCGCGCGCTGGATCAAGGCCGTAGCACCGCATGGGCATGTGGTGGCAATGCATAACGGCCCGCGCATGCCGCCCTTCGCCGACGATTCCGCGCCGATCCCGAGGCCGTCGATGCCATCCTGTTCCAGGACTGGGGCAGCCGCGGCGAGCATGACGGCTGGCTTGCCGCCGGCATCGAGGAGCAGATCGCGGCGAGCTTCGCCGGCTGGCGCGGCAGTGCCGTGTTCGCGGAATGGGGATACGAGCGCAATCCGGCGCTCGCGCAGAAGATTCCCTCACACGATTTCTGCGATCGCGACCATACACGCCGCGGCGCCTGGCGGGGCGCGTTCTGCGCGCTCGGGCTGATCCACGGATTCGAGAATTCGTGGGGCCCCTGGCTCGAACTTGGCGAGGATCAGCCGGGCCTGGCGGACCTTCTGGTCCTACGCCGCTTCTTCACCGAGCATGTGCCGTTCGCGTCGCTGCGCCCGCTGCCGCCGCCATCCGCCTGGCCCGCATTCGAGGCCGGATACCGTCCCCTTCTGCTGGCGGGAGACGACGCGCTGCTGGCCTATCTGCCGGTCGGCGGCACAGTCGATCTCGCCGACCTGAAGCTGCCCCCGCACGCGCCACGCTGGTTCGATCCGCGCACCGGGGCCATGCACGAGGCCGAGGCCGGCACGCGACGATTGACCGCTCCCGCCGACGCGGATGCCTCGGCGCGGCCGCGCGATTGGGTTCTCGTGATCGCGGGCGCGGCGCCGGCCTAGCCCTGGCGCCGTCGCGCTCATTCGGGCTTTGTTCGATCCGCTCCGCAGATCCCGCGCGACCTCGGGCTGGCGCAGCAGGCGATCGACCTGCATCGCATAGTCCATGCTGGTGTCCGCCTGGAACGACAGGTCGGGCGCCACGCGCAGGCGCAGCGAGCGGGCCAGTTGCGAGCGCAGGAACGGCGCCGCGCGCCGCAGGGCCGGCAGCAGCGCGTCGGCGTCCGAGCGGCCGAGTCGGGCCACGAAGGCGGTCGCCCGCTTCAGATCCGGTCCCACCCGCACCTCGGTCACGGTGATGGAAACCCCCGCCAGCTCGGGGTCGCGGATCTCGCCGCGCGCGAAGATGCCGGCCAGCACGTGGCGGATCTCCTCGCCCACCCGCAACTGCCGCTGCGACGGCGGCTTGGCCGAACTCCGCGCGCCCGGCGGGGCCGGGCGCGCCGTCACCCCGGCACCATCTCGGTGTCGAAGCACTCCACCACGTCGCCCTCGCGCAGGTCGTTGAAATTGGCGAAGGACAGGCCGCATTCGTAGCCGCGCGCCACTTCCTTCACGTCATCCTTGAACCGCTTGAGCTGGGTCAGCTCGCCGCTGTGGATCACCACACCCTCGCGCAGCAGGCGCACGCCGGAGCCCCGCTTGACCAGGCCCTCCGTCACCATGCAGCCGGCGACCTTGCCGACCTTGGTGATGTCGAACACGCGGCGGATTTCCGCATAGCCCAGGAACACCTCGCGGGCCTTCGGCGCCACCTTGCCGCGAACCAGCGCCTCGATGTCGTCGGACACCTCGTAGATGATCGAGTAGTAGCGGATATCGACACCCTCGCGCTGTGCCAGGTCACGCGCCTGGCTGGTCGCGCGCACGTTGAAGGCGACGATGACGGCGTTGCTGGCGCGCGCCAGCTGCACGTCGCTCTCGGTGATCTGGCCCACCGCCGAGAGCAGCACGCGCACCCGCACCTCCTCATGCGCGAGCTTGAGGACGGTGGCCTGGATCGCCTCCGCGCTGCCCTGCACGTCGGCCTTGATCAGGACCGCGACTTCCTTCTGCACGCCGGCCTGGATGCGGGCCAGCATCTCGTCCAGCGTGCCGCGCGCCGCCGCCGTCACACCCGCCGCCTTGTCGCGCAGCCGGCGCTGGCGGAACTCGCTCACCTCGCGCGCTCGGCCCTCGTTCTCCACTATCACGAACGGCTCGCCCGCCTGCGGCACCGAGGCCAGGCCCAGCACCTCGACCGGCGTCGAGGGGCCGGCCTCCTTGAGCGGCCGCCCCTTGTCGTCGAGCATGGCGCGCACCCGGCCCCATTCGGCGCCGGCCACGATGATCTCGCCCTGGCGCAAGCTGCCCTTCTGCACGAGCACGGTGGCGACCGCACCGCGGCCGCGGTCAAGCCGGCTTTCGATGACGCTGCCTTCGGCGGCGCGGTTCGGGTTGGCGCGCAGGTCGAGGATCTCGGCCTGCAGCAGGATCGCTTCCTCCAGCTTGTCCAGGCCGGTCTTCTTCAGCGCCGAAACCTCGACATCCTGGATGTCGCCGCCCATCGCCTCGACCACGATCTCGTGGCTCAGCAATTCCTGACGCACCCGTTGGGCATTGGCGCCCGGCTTGTCGATCTTGTTGATCGCGACGATGATCGCGGCATTGGCCGCGCGGGCGTGGCGGATCGCCTCGATCGTCTGCGGCATCACGCCGTCATCGGCGGCCACCACCAGCACCACGATGTCCGTCACCGACGCGCCGCGCGAGCGCATGGCGGTGAACGCCTCGTGGCCCGGCGTGTCGATGAAGGTGATGCGCTGTCCGGAATGCAGCTCCACCTGATAGGCGCCGATATGCTGGGTGATGCCGCCCGCTTCCGCGCTCGCGACATCGGTTGCGCGCAGCGCGTCGAGCAGGCTGGTCTTGCCGTGATCGACATGGCCCATGATGGTCACGACCGGCGGCCGCGGCAGCAGTTCGGCGTCGATGTCGGTGGCACCCTCCAGACCCTGTTCGACATCGTCCTCGGAGACGCGCTTCACGCGATGGCCGAACTCCTGCACCACCAGCTCGGCGGTGTCGGCGTCCAGCGCCTGTGTCACCGTGGCCATCACGCCCATGCGCATCAGCGTCTTGATCACGTCCGGCGTGCGCGCGGCCATGCGGTTGGCCAGCTCCTGCACGGTGATGGCGTCCGGCAGCACGACCTCGCGCACCACCTTCACGCCGTCGCTGCGCAGCAGCTCCAGCTCGGCCTGCCGCCGCTCGCGCTCGCGCTGGCGGCGCACCGAGGCCAGGCTGCGCACCTTGTCGTCCTCGCCCTCGATGGCGGCCTGCACGTCGATGCGGCCGGAGCGATGGCGGCGGTCGTCGAGCACCTTCTTCGGTGCCGCCACCGGCGGCTTGCGCGCCGCGAGCCCGCCCGGCGCCGCACCCGGGCGCCGCACCGGCCGGGACTCGTCGTCATCTTCGCCGGGTCGGGCAGGCTTCAGCCGCAGCGTCTCGGTCGGTGTGGCGGGGGCGGGACCGGGCGCCGGGCGCACCGGCCGCCGCGCCTCGGCACCGCCGCGCGCCGTCGCGGGCGGCGGGGGTGCCGAGGCGGCCGCCACGGCGGCGGCACTGGCAGCCGCCTCGGCACGCTCGCGCGCCTCGGTTTCCGCCTTCAGTCGTACTTCCTCCTCGGCCGCGCGGCGTGCTTCCTCGTCGCGCCGGCGTGCCTCCTCGGCCGCGGAGAGGATCGAGATCTTCTCCTGCTCGCGGCGCTCCGCCTCACGGCGGGCGGCATCGCGCTGCTGTTCGACCAGAGCGCGCTGACGTGCGGCCAATTCGGTCGCGGTCAGCGCTCGTCCGGCGCCGGCGGGCGGGCGCCCGGCCGGGGCCGGCGCGCGCGACTGGCCTGCGGGCGCGCCCGCAGCGGCGCTGGGCGGCGGTGCCGCTGGGGTGCCGGATGCGCGCTTCTTGCGCACCTCGACCTGCACCACCTTGGAGCGCCCATGACTGAAACTCTGCCGGACCGATCCCGCGTCCACGGTACGCCCGACCTCCAGCCGGCCCGCCGGCCGCAGCGAGAGGCGGCCCTTGGCCGCGTCCTGATCGTTGCCTTCGCTCATCTACCCGCCTGATCCCGTTCCATCGCCCCGCCGGCCGCGCCGGCGGGTTGTTCTGCCGTTCGGTCCGGAGCTCCGCCGAACCCTGCCTTTCCTGCGCCCAGCAAGCCCGGCCAGACGCTCGGCGTCGATCCGCAAACCTTCCGCCAGCCGGCCGGCCGAAACGGCCACATGCACCGCCCGCTCACGACCGAAGACCGCCCCAAGTGCCGCCGCCGCCAGCGGCTGCACCACCGGCACCGCCCCCGCGTTGCGGCCCATGAAGCGCGCCCGTTCCTCGGGGCTGCCGTCCGCGGCCTGGATCACCAGCGCCGCCCGCCCCGTCTCCAGCCATTCCCGCGCCTTCTCGAACCCGCTCACCGCCTGCCCGGCGCGACGGGCGAGGCCGATGTGGTCGCCGATCCGTCGCTCGAGCGCGATGATGAGCCCGGACAGAAGATCTGGAGGGACCGTCACCGCGCCACGCGCCGCCCGTGCGAACGCGCCTTTGGCCCGCGCCGTATCTAGCACATCCCGCCGCGCACTCAACCAGATTCCCCGGCCGGGCAGGCGTGCCGCCAGATCGGGCACGACCCGGCGATCCGGTGCCACGACGAAACGGAGCATCGTCTCGCGCGGCAGGCGTTCGCGCGTGATCACGCAGCGGCGCAGCGGCCCCCGCTCCGGCTCGTCACAGCCGGAATCGGCCGGCCCGCCCGTCTGTACGGCGCCTGCGTCAGTCGTGGGCGGCCGCCGCGCCATTGGCGCCATCGGCCGCCTGGCCGTCCTCGAACCAGTGGGCGCGGGCGGCCATGATCACCTCGTTGGCGGCCGTCTCGTCCAGGCTCTCCTCGCCCACGATCTCCACCAGCTCGTCGGAGGCGAGATCGGCGAGGTCGTCCAGCGTCTTCACTCCCTTCTCGCCGAGATCGACCAGCATCTGCGGCGTCAGCACCTCGATCGCCGCCACCTCGTCGGTGACGCCCAGCGCGATGCGCTTCTCGTTCAGCTCGGTGTCGCGCTTCAGCAGCGATTGCTCGGCGCGGCGAATGAGTTCGTCGGCCACGCTCTCGTCGAAGCCCTCGATCGATGCCAATTCGTCACGGTCCACGAAGGCCAGCTCCTCGATGGTGTTGAAGCCTTCCTGCACCAGCAGGCCGGCGATGACGTCGTCCACGTCCAATGCGTCCACGAACAGCCCGGTGCGACGGCGGAACTCCTCCTGGCGGCGCTCGCTCTCCTCCGCCTCGGTCAGGATGTCGATGTCCCAGCGTGTCAACTGGCTGGCCAGGCGCACGTTCTGGCCGCGCCGGCCGATCGCGAGGGACAACTGGTCATCCGGCACCACGACTTCAACGCGCCCGGCCTCCTCGTCCATCACCACCTTGGTCACCTCGGCGGGCGCCAGCGCGTTGACCACGAAAGTCGCCGATTGCGGGCTCCAGGGGATGATGTCGATCTTCTCGCCTTGCAGCTCCTGCACCACCGCCTGCACGCGGCTGCCGCGCATGCCGACGCAGGCGCCGACGGGATCGATCGAGGGATCGCGGCTGATCACCGCCATCTTCGCGCGGCTGCCGGGATCGCGCGCCACCGCCTTGATCTCGATGATGCCGTCGTAGATCTCCGGCACTTCCTGCGCGAACAGCTTCGCCAGGAAGCCGGGATGCGTGCGGCTCAGGAAGATCTGCGGGCCGCGCAGCTCGTCGCGCACGTCGTAGATGTACGCACGCACGCGATCGCCGTTGCGGAAGCTCTCGCGCGCGATCAGCTCGTCGCGGCGCAGCAGCGCCTCGGCGCGGCCGATCTCGACCATCAGGTTGCCGTACTCGGTGCGCTTGACGACGCCGTTGACGATCTCGCCCACGCGGTCCTTGAACTCGTCGAACTGCCGCTTGCGCTCGTATTCGCGCACGCGCTGCACGATCACCTGCTTGGCGGTCTGCGCGGCGATGCGGCCGAAATCGATCGGCGGCAGCGGATCGACCAGATGGCCGCCGATCTCGATGTCCGGCTTGAACTTCTTCGCGATGTGAACGGGGATCTGCGTCTCCTCGTTCTCGACCACCTCGACCGCCTCGGTCCAGCGCGACAGGCGCACGTCGCCGGTCTTGCGGTCGATGGTGGCGCGGATGTCCTTCTCGTGGCCGTATTTGGCGCGGCCGGCCTTCTGGATGGCCTGCTCCATCGCCTCGATCACTTCCTCGCGGTCGATCGATTTCTCGCGCGCGACCGCATCGGCTACCAGCAGCAATTCGGGTCGGGCGATGGCGCTGTCCATGTCGTGCCTCGTCAGTTGGGGCGATAGGGGGTTGCGGTCGCGTCGATCAGGGCGTCGGTCAGCACCAGCTTGGCGCGGCGGATATTGTCGAGCGGCACCGCCAGTTCGGTGCCGTCATCCAGGCGCAGCCGGGCGTGCGTCGCATCGGCCCCGAGTGCGATGCCGGTGGCGCGGCGCCGGCCGTCCTGCGGCACCTCCAGCTCGATCCGCGCCTGGTGGCCGGCGTAGCGGTTCCAGTCGCGGCGGCGCGTCAGCGGCCGGTCGATGCCGGGGGAGCTGATCTCCAGCACCCAGTTCGCGGGCATCGGGTCTTCCACGTCGATCACGGCGCCGATGGCATGGCTGATCGCCTCGCAATCCTCGACCGACATGGCCGCCTCGTCCGCCCGCTCCGCCATGATCTGCACGGTCGGGCGCCGCGTCCCCAGCACGGCGACGCGCACCAGATCGTAGCCCATGCCCGCGAGCGAGGGGCCGACGATGGCGGCGAGGCGGGCCTCGAGCCCGGAATGGTGTGGCGGATCGTCGTCCAAAACAAAAAAGGCGGCCCGTGAAGGCCACCCCCCGAAAAGTTCACGGAGAAGATTGGTGTGACGGCTACATAGGCGCTGCGGCGGATCGGCGCAAGCGCCGGGACGCTCTTGGCGCGCGCCCGGCCGGGCACCCAGATCGGCCAGGATCGGACATTCCGGGCGCTGATCGCCGTGGCAGCTTGCCGCGAGCCCCGCCAGGGCGTCGCGCATCGCCGCGAGCTCGGCGATCTTGCGGGTCAATGCCGCGACATGGGTGAGGGCGATCCGCTTCACCTCGCGGCTGGGCCGCCCCTCGTCCCGCCACAACCCGACCAGGACGCGGATATCGTCGATGGGAAAGCCGAAATCGCGCGCCCGGCGGATGAAGCGCAGCGTGTCGGCGTCCCCCTTCGCGTATTGCCGGTAGCCGGCCTCGCTGCGGCCGGCCGGCGCATCAGGCCGATGCTCTCGTAGTAGCGGATCATCTTCGCGCAGACGCCGGAGGCGCGGGCGGCCTCGCCGATGTTCATGCCGGCCTCCAGCGCCGCAGCAGCAGCGCGTTGGCGACGACGCTCACGCTGCTGGCCGCCATCGCCGCCCCCGCCACCACCGGGCTGAGCAGGCCGAACGCCGCGAGCGGCAGGCCGATCACATTGTAGGCAAAGGCCCAGAACAGCCCCTGCCGGATCTTGGCGTAGGTCCGGCGCGAGATGTCGATGGCGTCGGCCACCAGAGCCGGGTCGCCGCGCATCAGCGTGATCCCCGCCGCGTGCATGGCGACATCGGTGCCGGTCCCCATCGCGAACCCGACATCGGCGGCCGCCAAAGCCGGCGCGTCGTTCACCCCGTCGCCCACCATGCCGACCACGCCGCCTTCGTCGCGCAGCCGGGCGACCGCCTCCGCCTTGCCCTCCGGCGAGCACCTCGGCGAACACCTCGCTCGATCCCGAGCGCCGCGGCGACTGCGCCGGCCGCACCCTGTCCGTCGCCGGTCAGCATCGCGACCTCGATGCCGCGCCGGCGCAGCCGCGCCACCGCCTCCCGGGCCGATCGCTTTCGGCGCGTCGGCGAACGCCAGCAGGCCGAGCACGCGGCGACGCGGCGCCGTCTCGGCCAGGAACGACACGGACCGCCCCTGCGCGGCCAGCGTCGCCGCGCGCTCCGGCCACTCGCCGGCCGGCACGCCGTGCTGCTCGATCATGCGTCGGCTGCCCAGCACCAGGCTGCGCCCTTGCACCGTCGCCGCCACGCCGCGCCCGGCCAGCGAGCGGAACTCCGGCTGGCGTGGCCGCGACGACACCGGCGGCGGCGGCCCGCAGGCGCACCGCTTCGGCCAGCGGATGCGTGCTGCCGGCCTGCAACGCGGCGGCGAGTTGCAGCAACTCCGCCTCGTCCACGCCACGGGCGGCGACCAGATCGGTCAATCTCGGCCTGCCTTCGGTCAGGGTGCCGGTCTTGTCGAACGCCACCACGCGAACCGCGTGCGCGCGCTCCAGCGCCTCGGCGTCGCGGATCAGGATGCCGGCCCGCGCCGCCGCGCCGGTGCCGACCATGATCGCGGTCGGCGTGGCCAGGCCCAGCGCGCACGGGCAGGCGATCACCAGCACCGCCACCGCGTGCAGCGCGGCTCCGGTCCAGTTGCCGGAGGCCAATCCCCAGCCCAGCAACGTCGCCAGCGCCAGCGCCAGCACCACCGGCACGAACACGCCGCTGACCCGATCGACCAGGCGCTGCACCGGCGCCTTGCTGGCCTGCGCACCCTCGACCAGCCGCACGATGCGGGCCAGCACGGTCTCGGCACCGATCGCCGTGGTGGCGATGACCAGTTGGCCGTCGGCGCTGATCGTGCCGCCCGCCACCCTGTCGCCCGCGGATTTCTCCACCGGCAGGCTCTCCCCGGTCAGCATCGATTCGTCCACGCTGCCGCCGCCCTCGGTCACGCGCCCGTCCACGGCGATGCGCTCGCCGGGCCGGACCACGACCAGATCGCCCACGCGCACATCGGCGATCGGCAGATCCTGCTCCAAGCCGTTACGGCGCACCCGCGCGGTCTCCGGCCGCAGCGCCGCGAGTGCCCGGATCGCCGCCGCGGCCTGCCCGCGGGCGCGGGTCTCGAGCCATTTGCCGAGCAGCACGAAGGTGACGATCAGCGCCGAACTCTCGAAATACAGCGCCGGTTCGGTGCCCGGAGGTGCCGCCAGCAGGGCAAACACGCTGAGCCCGTAGGCCGCCGACGTGCCGAGCGCCACCAGCAGATCCATGTTGCCGGACAGCGCCCGTGCGGCCTTCCAGCCGGATCTGTAGAAGCGCCAGCCCAGCACGAACTGCACCGGCGTCGCCAGCGCCAGTTGCACCCAGCCCGGCAGCATCAACGGCAGGCCGAGCAGATGGCCGAGCATCCCCGCCAGCAGCGGCGCCGACAATGCGGCGGCCAGCGCCACGCGGAGTGCGTCCCGTCGCCGCGCCGACTCTGCGCCGGAATCCGCCGCTGCCGGCACGTCGCCGGTCAGCGGCGGGCCGCATAGCCGGCGCGGGACACGGCATCGGCGAGTGCCACAGCCGGGATCTCGGCGCCCAGGCTAGTCACGCGCGCCCGCTCGGTCGCGAGGTTGACCTCCGCCGACACCACCCCGGGCACGCCGAGCAGCGCCCGCTCGACGCGCTGCGCGCAGGAGGCGCAGGTCATGCCGGAAATCGCCAGATCGACGGTGCTTGTGGCGATCGTGTAGCCGGCCTGGTGCACCGCCTCGGCGATGGCACCCGCGGCGGCTGCGTCCTGGCTGATGCGGGCACGCCCGGTCGCCAGATTGACCGAACTGGCGCGAACGCCGGGAACTGCGTCCAGCGCGCGCTCGACCCGGCGCACGCAGGAGGCGCAGTTCATGCCCTCGATCGAAAACTCCAAGTCCTCCCCACAGCTCCGGGGGACAGCGGCATGTCGGCAACCGCGACATCCATAGGCTTGGCTCCGTCTCTGCGTGACCCAGCCGCAGATGGGGTTTCCCATGATGGGAAGGTCAAGACCCGCCAAACGCTCTAACGTCAGCCGCAGCGTCCAGTACAGCGGCGCCCGCCCTTCCCGCAGCGCCTTGGCCTCATAGCGGGTGGGCGGCCAGCCATCCGGGCGCGCCACGGCCGGCGCCGGAGCATCGAACAGCGCCTGTCCCGCCAGCACCTCGCCCACCCAGGCCTGATAGGTCGGATCGTCGCTGGCGATGCGCCACTCCGCACCCGGCCGCAGCACCCGTGCCAGCTCCGGCAGCGTGGCCGGATGCACGAAGCGGCGCTTGGCGTGGCGCGCCTTGGGCCAGGGTCAGGGAACAGCAGGAACAATCGGTCCAGGCTGGCGTCCGGCAGCGCCCGGATCAGCAGGCGGGCGTCATCGTCCCAGATGCGCAGATTGGGGGGCAGCGCGAGGTCGTTCCGGGTGGGGCTCTGCGAGGCACCAGCCGCGACAGCAGCGAGCAGATGCCGTTGTCGAACACCTCGCAGGCAACCAGCATCGCCTCCGGATGCGCCGCGATCGTCGCCAATGCGTGCTCGCCGCCGCCGAAGCCCACCTCCAGCCAGCGCGGGCCGATCCAGCCCGCGAACGGATCGGCCGCGTCGGCGCGCAGCCGCGGAAGCAGATGCTCCAGCAGCCAGACCTGGCGCGGCCGCAGCTTGTGGCCGCGGGCGCGGCCGTAGAGACGGTCGGGCGGCGGCTTGACCGGGAGGCTCAGCGCCCGAAGGCGGAGCGTAGCGCCGGCACCAGATCGGTCCGCTCCCAACTGAAAGTGCCGTGCTCCTCGTCCGGCTCGCGGCCGAAATGGCCGTAGGCGGAGGTCGCGGCATAGATCGGCCGGTTCAGGTGCAGATGCTCGCGGATGCCGCGCGGCGACAGGTTCATCATCTCGCGCAGCGTCCATTCCAGCCGCGCCGGATCGACTTCGTACGGATTGCCGTGCAGCTCGACATAGACCGACAGCGGGTGCGACACGCCGATCGCGTAGCTGATCTGCAAGGTGCAGCGGTCGGCGAGCCCCGCCGCCACCACGTTCTTCGCAAGGTACCGGCACGCATAGGCGGCGCTGCGATCGACCTTCGTCGGATCCTTGCCGCTGAACGCCCCGCCGCCATGCGGCGCCGCCCCGCCATAGGTATCGACGATGATCTTGCGCCCGGTCAGGCCGCAATCGCCGTCCGGGCCGCCGATCACGAACTTGCCGGTAGGGTTGATGTAGATTTCCTCGTCGCGCGGCATCCAGCCTTCCGGCAGGCTGGTCTCGATGATCGGCAGCACCATCTCGCGCACGCGCGACTGCGGCACATCCTCCTCGTGCTGGGTCGAGACCACGATCGAGGCGGCGCCCACCGGCCTGCCGTCGATGTAGCGCAGCGTCACCTGGCTTTTCGCGTCCGGCAGCAGGCCGCGCACGGTGACGTCGTCGTTGCGCCGCAGCTCGCTCATCCGCCGCAGGATCAGGTGCGCGTAGAAGATCGGCGCCGGCATCAGGCTGGGCGTCTCGGCCGAGGCGTAGCCGAACATGATGCCCTGGTCGCCCGCGCCCTCGTCCTTGTTGCCGCCGGCATCGACGCCCTGGGCGATGTCGGTCGATTGCGCGTGCAGATGGCATTCGACCCGCGCGCGGCGCCAGGAGAACCCGTCCTGGTCATAGCCGATGTCGTGCACCGCCATGCGCGCGAGATGCGCCAGATGGTCCGGTGTCACGGTATCCGGCCCGCGCGTCTCGCCGGCCAGGATGATGCGGTTGGTGGTGACCAGCGTCTCGCAGGCCACGCGCGAATACGGATCGGCGGCCAGGAAGGCGTCGAGCACGGTGTCGCTGATGCGGTCGGCGACCTTGTCGGGATGGCCCTCCGAGACGGATTCGGAGGTGAACAGGAACTCGCCCTTGTCGCGCATGGCATCTCCTCGGGGCACGCAGATGGAATGGCCCGTGCGTCTGCCCCGGGTCGCGTGGCGCGCGTGTGTGGCAAACCGGGGCCGGGGGGTCAAGCCTTCAGGGAAAGAGCGGCAGCCAGCGATAGAGGATTTCTGGCGACATCAGCTTGAATTGGACCATCAACGCTGCCCGCGATGAGACCCGGCTAAGCGGCACCAAGCCAATCCGCGAGAACCGGCTGTCCATCGAGTTTTCGCGGTTATCTCCCAGCACGAAAACCGTTTCCGGCGGCACCGTAACCGGTGCGGTCGTATCCTGTGGCGAGTTTCCGTCGCCCTGGAGTATTTCGTAGCGCGCACCTCCGGGAAGCTGTTCCACCGTCAAGGTGCCGGTCAGCGCGGGGTCGCCATGCTCTACGGTCCCGGTCTGCGCGGACCGGGAGTAGGTCGCACTCTCGCCGTTGATCGCGAGAACCCCGCGCGACAGCTCAACCCGATCTCCTGGCAAGCCGATGACCCGCTTGACGTAGAAGACCGCGCCGTCTTCCGGCCCCACCCGGAAGACGATCAGGTCGCCGTGCTGGACCACCATCGCGGGCGTGACGCAGACCGAGGCGATATAGCTGCCCGTCGGCAAAGTGGGCGCCATCGAGCCAGATGGAATGGAATAGGTCGCAACTGGATCAAGAGCGGGCACCGCACAGTCGCGCAGCACAGGGGCGACGAATGGGAACACGACGTTTAAGATCAGCCAGCCTAGCGGAAACATGCTTGCTCAGTTCCCGTCCTGGGCTGCCCGACGTGGCGCTCAGCCCGGAGCGTGGCAGACCGCCTCGAGATTGTGCCCGTCCGGATCGAGCACGAACGCCGCGTAATAGTCGGCATGGTAATGTGGCCGCAGGCCGGGGCCGCCATTGTCGCGCCCGCCCGCCGCCAGCGGCCGCGCGGTGGAAGGCATCGACCTCGGCGCGGCTGCGCGCGACGATCGCGATATGCATGTGCGGCTCGGTGCGACCCTCGGCGCCCAGCCACAGATCCGGCTTGCCGTCTCGCCCGAAGCCCGCCGCCGGTGCCACGACGTCGGGCAGGTCGGGGCCGACCTCCAACACCAGGCTCACGCCGAGCGGCGCCAGGGCGGCCGCATAGAACGCCTTGGCCCGATCGTAATCGGATACCGCGAAGCCGATGTGATCGAGCATCCGGCTCTCTCCCTCCCTGATTCAGTCCGCCGACAGACCCAGCACGTCCGTCATGCCGTACAGCCCCGGCGGGCGTCCGGCCACCCAGATCGCGGCGCGGATGGCGCCCGCGGCGAAGCTGCGGCGGTCGAAGGCGCGGTGCGTCAGCGCCACCTGCTCGCTGTCGGCCGCGAACAGCAGCGTGTGCTCGCCCACGACCTGCCCGCCCCGCAGGGCGGCGAAGCCGATGGCGCCGGGGCGACGCGCGCCGGTCTGCCCGTCTCGGCCACTGTCGCGCACGTCTTCGAACCGCACCCCGCGGCCGCGCGCCACCGCCCGGCCGAGTGCCGTCGCCGTCCCGGATGGCGCGTCAACCTTCTGCCGGTGGTGCATCTCCAGGATTTCCGCGTCATAGGCATCCGCCGGCAAGGCCGCCGCCATGCGTTCGGCCAGCGCGAGCACCAGCGCCACGCCGGGCGCGAAATTGGCGGCCTGGACCACGGCGATCCGGCGGGCCGCCTCGCGCACCGCCGCGTCGTCCTCGGCCGACAGGCCGGAGGTGCCGAGCACCCAGGCACAGCCGGCCTCCGCCAGTGCCCGCGCGTTGCCGGCGGTGGCCGAGGCATGGGTGAAATCCAGCACCGCGTCGGCGGCCGCACCCAGCGAGGCGATGTCGGGGAACATCAGCAGTCCGGGCACATCCACCCCGGGCCGCTCGACGCCACCCGAGACCATCAGCCCCGCGGCGCGTGCCTCATCGGCCAACAATTGCCCCATCCGCCCGCCGGCTCCGGCGATGCCCACGCCCTTTTCCATCAGCGCAGGGTGCGCCGGCCCGGCCGGAGCCGTCCAGAGGGGGCCAGACAGAGACGGCACCACGAAAAAAGGGGCAGCACGATCACCGTGCTGCCCAATTGTTCGGCTCCGGTTGCGTAGGGGTCGCCCCGGATGCGCTGCTCAACGTGCGCCGGAACGATGCAGTTGCAAGGGCAGGTCGGGCGTTGACGCGCTCGTGTCAGCGCGCCCGTTGCGTCGCGACCACGCAGGTCAGCACGCCCAGACAGGTCAGCAGCATCAGGACCGTCACCCGTTCGCCCAGCAGCAGGCCGGCCCAGAGCAGCGACAGCAGCGGCTGCATGAGCTGGACCTGCCCCACCCGTGCGACACCGCCCAGCGCCAGCCCGCGATACCAGGCGAAGAAGCCGGCGAACATGCTGATCGCCGAAAGATAGGCGAAGCCCGCCCAGGCGGCGGCGCTGGCCCGCGCCAACTGCACCGGATCGGTGTGCAGCAGGGTCAGCGCCGTGGTCAGCGGCAGCGCCAGAAGCAGCGCCCAGCAGATCACCCGCACGCCGCCCTGGCTGCGCGCCAGCACGGCACCCTCGGCATAGCCCAGCGCGCACAGCCCGACCGCGGCCAGCAGCAGCACATCGGCCGGCCCGAGCCGGCCGCCGCCCTGCGCGAACGCGAAGCCCACGACCAGCACCAGCCCGACCAGGGCCGCCAGCCAGAACAGGGGAGAGGGGCGCTCGCCCGCGCGCAGAACCGCCATCACGGCGGTCGCGCCCGGCAGCAGCCCTACGACGACGACACCATGCGCCGCCGGCACATGCGCGAGTGCGATCGCCGTCAGCAGCGGGAACCCCAGCACCACCCCCAGCGCCACGAGCGCCAGCCGCCCCAGCAGCGCGCGCGGCGGCCAGAGCGTGCCGGACGCGGCCAGGGTCGCCGCCGCCAGCATTCCGGCCACGACCGCCCGACCCATGCCGATGAACCAGGGATCGAGGCCGCCCACCACCGCCAGCCGCGTCGCCGGCAGCGAGACAGAGAAGGCCAGGATGCCCAAGGCACCCCAGGCGAGGCCCGAGACATGCGAGCGGGGCAGCGATGCGGAGGCGAGCGTCGAGCTCATGCAGGCAGGCTCGGCGCGTGGCATGGCACGCGCAACCGCCGCGCGCTGCTGGCAGCCATGCGACAGCCGTCAAAGCTGGGGCAGCGCCCGGTCGATCTCCTCGACGAAGCCGAAGCGCGTGAAATCGGTCAGCCGCATCGGGTACAGGATGCCGTCCAGATGGTCGGTCTCGTGCTGCACCACGCGGGCGTGGAAGCCTGACGCGGTGCGCTCGATCGCCTGGCCCTCGGCGTCCAGCCCGGTGTAGCGGATGCGCGCCGGCCGCGGCACCACCGCCTTGAGGCCGGGGATGGACAGGCAGCCCTCCCAACCCAGTGCCATTTCGTCATCGAGCGGCTCGACCACCGGATTGAGAACCGCCTGGAGCGGCATTTCGCCGTCCTCGTCTGCTTCCGTCGCCCGCGCGGCGCCCACGCGAAAGACGAACAGGCGCAGGGGCACATGCACCTGCGGCGCCGCGAGGCCCGGCGCCGTTCGCGTCCAGCACGGTGTCCATCATGTCGGCGATCAGCCGCCGCAGCTCGGGCGCGTAGGGATCGGCCACCGCCTCGGCCTTGCGCCACAGGACGGGGTGGCCCATGCGGGCGATCTTGAGGATGGCCATGCCGGCTCCCGAATACTTGCAGCCTGCGAGTGTGCAGGATGCGCGCTCCGGTGAACACGCCACGAAAGACTTTGGCGGGACGGCAGGCGCGTGCTATGTGCGCCCGGTTCGCGCGGGGGGTCCCGCTGCGGACCGTTCTGGTGTGCCCCGATCGGCGGGGCGCCGCCGATGAGAGGAGAAGGCAGCTAAGTGCAGGTAGTGGTTCGCGACAACAACGTCGATCAGGCGCTGAAGGCGCTGAAGAAGAAGATGCAGCGCGAAGGCATCTTCCGCGAGATGAAGCTGCGCCGGCATTTCGAGAAGCCGTCCGAGCGCCGCGCCCGCGAGGCCGCCGAGGCCGTCCGCCGCGCCCGCAAGATGGAGCGCAAGCGGCTGGAACGCGAAGGCTTCTGACGGCTCCCCCGCCCTGTCCGGACGATCCTGGCATGACCCTCGCCGCTGATCTCCGGCCGAATGACACCGCCGAGGCGCGGTTCCTGGACAGGGAGCAGACCCGGTTTTTCGAGGACGAGGGCTATCTGATCCTGCCCGGATTCTTCGAGCCGTCCGAGGTGGCAGAGCTCAAGGCGCATGTCGACACGCTCTGGAGCCGGCGCCACGAGGCCGGGCTGGTCACCATTGATGGCCATGTCGAAGACGACGGGATCCGCCGCAACCGCCGCGCCTATTTCCGCGACGCGGACGAGGAGACGCGGCGGCAGGTCTATAAGCTCAACGATCTGCATCTGGTGGACAGGCTGGTGCAGCGCTTCGCGGTGGACCGCAGGCTGGTGGCGGCACTCGGCCAGCTCCTGCAGTCCCCTCCGATCGTCTGCAACACCCTGCTGTTCGAGCGCGGCAGCACGCAGAACGCGCATTTCGACACGTTCTACATGCCGTCCAAGACGCCCAACAAGATGGCCGCAACCTGGATCGCCATCGATCCGGTAACGGACAGCAACGGCCCGCTATTCTACTACCCGCGCTCGCACCGGATCGAGCCGTTCCGGTTTTCGAGCGGCGGCCTGCAGGCCATCGACGCGGAAATGCCCCAGGCCCGCGCGCATATCGACCGCATCATCCGCGAGTTCGGATTGCGCGAGACCCGGTTTCTGCCGCAGCCGGGCGACGTGCTCATCTGGCACGCCCAGTTGCTGCACGGCGGCAGCCCGATCCGCGACATGGGCGCGACCCGCGCCTCTCTCGTGACCCATTACTGGACGGCGCTCGACTTCCCCGATCCGGCGCAGCGGATCGACGTGGGGCAGGGCCAGTACATGCTCGACAAGCCGCACCAGCTTGTCGCGAGCCGGACCGCGCGCGCGGATATCGCCGCGTATCTGCGCGATCTGGACGTGACGCCAGAGCAGCGCGCCGCAATGCCGCCCGGCTTCGATGCCGCGGCCTACCTGCTGCGCAACCTCGACCTGTTCGAGGTCCGCGCCCATCCCTATGACCACTACCACCGCTTCGGCCGCCACGAAGGCCGGGTCTGGTAGGACCCGCCTATTTCGGCTTCAGCGTCGCCTCCACCAGATCGGCAACCTCGCTGCGGCCTTCGCCGCGCAGCGCTGCGACCACCCCCAGCCGGTCGGCCCGGCTGCGGTTCTGGCTCATCTTCCATTGCGCCTCGATCCGCTCGGCGCGCAGTCGGAAGGCGCGGATGACCGCCAGCAGCTTGCGCGCGTAGGGCAGGGCCGAGCCGAAGGTGAAGCCGCCCGGATCGGCGGCCGCCAGCGCATCCAGCATGGCCACCATCTCCGCCTCGGCCGTGACCGGCACCAGACGGCCATGCACGTGGACAGCGCAGTAATCCCAGGTCGGCACCTCCGGACCTGTCTCGGTACCAGCTCGGCGAGATGTAGGCATGCGGCCCGGAGAAGATCGCCATCGCCTCGGCACCGCTGGCGATCTGCGCGCATTGCCGGTTCGGCGCGCCCAGATGCCCGTCCAGCACCAGCGGATCGGCCGAGTGCAGCACGAAGGGAATGTGCGAAGCATCCATTCCGGCCGGCCCGTGCGTGACCAGGATGCCGAACGGATTGGCCTCGATCAGCCCGGCGATGCGGGCGGGGTCTGTCTCGGTGAAGGCGGGACGGAGATACATGGGCGAAGGTATGGCATCGTGCGGGGCGCGGGGTCCAGATTGACGGCGAAGCAGGGGTCAACGGCAGCGTGTTGATCGACGATGACGTCTGGATCGCGCCGGGCGAGATGCACTGGCATGGTGCCGCGCCGGGCCGCGCCTTCGTGCATCTGGCAATGCAGGAGGCCGCAGAGGACGGCACCGAGGCCCAGTGGTTCGGCCTCGTGCAGGACGGTGGCGCCCCCAGCTAGGGTGCAAACCCGACCGGCTGCGAACAGGAGAATCGGATGCGGCCAACCGGGTCCAAGCGCACGCAAATCGGCACGCTCATCGTCGCGACGAGCGTGGTCCAGTTCGCCAATGGCTTTTTCAACACCTTCATCTCCTTGCGCGTGGCGATGGAGCGATTCGATGCCACCCTGGCCGGTCTCGTGCTCAGCGCCTATTTCGTCGGCTTCACGCTGGCCGCGTTGCGGAGCGGACCGATCATCGGCCGGATCGGACACATCCGCGCCTATGCCGCCTTCGCCGGCCTGGCGGTCGCGGCGACCGCGGTCATGCCGCTGCTGGTCTCGCCCTGGTCCTGGCTGGTTCTGCGTGTACTCATCGGATTTGGCTGCGCCGGGCTGTTCGTCACGACCGAGAGCTGGCTCAATGCCAAGGCCGCCCCGGACGAGCGCGGGCGGATTTTCTCGCTCTACATGGTCGGCACGTTCCTGGCGCTGGCGCTCGGGCAGTTGCTGATCGGCCGCATCGGGATCGAGTCCGCCGCGCCCTTCAACGTGATCGTCGCCCTGTTCGCCGCCGCACTGGTCATGGTGAGCACGACCCGGGCCGAGCCACCCCAGGCCACCATCGCCGCGCCACTGCCGCGCGGCCTGCTCTGGGGCGCGGCTCCCGTCGCGGTCGTCGGCAGCACGCTGAGCGGCCTCATTGCCAGCACGTTCTACGCCCTCGTTCCGGCATGGATGCAGGATGAGGGGATCGAGCGCACAACGATCGCGCTCGCCATGCTCGTGGCCGTGCTGGGCGGGCTCGCGTTTCAGGTTCCGGTCGGCAGGCTCTCGGATCGCTTCGATCGGCGCATCGTGCTGGCGGCGCTCGGCATCGCCCTCGCGGCCACGGCCACGGCACTCGTCCTCCTGCCGCACACGTTGCCGGCGGTGCTTCCCGCAGCCGCCCTGCTCGGCGGCTTCATGTCGACCCTCTACCCGGTCTGCGTTGCCCACGCGCATGACCGCATGCCGTCGGATCGGGTCGTGGCGGTCAGCGGCCGGCTCATTCTGTGGAGCGGGCTTGGCTCCGTGGTCGGACCGCTTGCCGGCACCAGCGTCATGGCGCGGTTCGGCATCGACGGCGTGCTCTACCTCATGGCGGTCGCGGCGGTCGTGCTGGCGTTCGTCGCCGCGCGCGCGAGCCGGACCAGCACCGAGCCGCCTCACCTGAACCGGCCGTTCGACATCCTGACGCCGCAGGCGGCGCCCCTTGCACACGACGCGCTCGGCTCCGAGGATCGACCGGCCGGAGTTTAGCCGCCCGACAGTTCCGGAATGGCGAAGGGCTGGGCCAGCTCCAGCGCGCGCGCCGCACGCAACACCAGGTCGTCGCGATAGAGCGGTGCCGCGAGCTGCACCGCGCGCGGCAGGCCGGAGGCGGCGAAGCCCATCGGCACGCTGATCGCGGGCTGCCGGCTCAGATTGAACAGGAAGGTCCACGGCGCCCAGTTCGACCACAGCGCCGTCACCGGATCGGCGGTCGGCGCCTCGGCGGCCAGCGGTCCCTGCGGCACAGCCGGGCACAGCACCAGATCGTAGCGCCGATGCAGCAGGGCCATCGCATGGGCTGCCGCGATGCGCAGCGCCTCCGCATCGAGCATGTCGGCGGCGAGCGCGCCGCGCGTGGCGGCAGCCACCTCCAGCAAGCCGGGATCGAGCATGTGCCGCCGCGTCTCGGGCACGAGATCGACCAGGCGGCCGAGCGCCACGCCCCAGATGCGGCCGAAGATGCTGCGGATGTCGGGCAGGCCGGGATCGGCCTCCTCGACCTCGGCACCCGACTTCGGTCAGCAGCCCGGCGGCCTCCTCGACGGCCGCGATGCCTTCCCAGTCGATCGGCGCCTCGAAGCCCGGATTGCGCATCACGGCCACGCGCAGGCCGGCCACCCCGTCCTCGATGCCGGCCCGCCAGTCGCGCGGGTCGTCGGGCAGGCAGTTCGGATCGCGCAGGTCGAAGCGCGCCATCGCCCCCAGCATCAGGGCGGCATCGCGCACGGTGCGGGTGATCGGCCCCGCCACCGCCACTGGCGCGAAAGCGCCGAGCGGCCATTGCGGCACCCGGCCGAAACTGGGCTTCAGCCCCACCACGCCGCACCATGCGGCGGGGATGCGGATCGAGCCGCCCGCGTCGGTGCCCACATGCAGCGGCCCGAAACAGGCCGCCGCCGCCGCACCCGCGCCGGCGGAGGAGCCGCCCGGCGTCATGTCGGTGTTCCAGGGATTGCGCGTGATGCCGTGTAGCGGGCAGTCGCCGGGGCTTTTCCAGCCATATTCCGTGGTGGTGGTCTTGCCGACGATCACGGCACCCGCCGCGCGCAGCCCGGTGACGAGCGGCGCGTCCTCGGCGACGGCTGCCGCATCGGTCAGCCGGCTGCCGCGCCGTGTGGGCAGTCCCGCCACGTCCACCAGATCCTTGACGGTGACCGGCACGCCATCCAGCTCGCCCAGCGGCCGCCCGGCCCGCCAGCGCGCCGCACTCTCGCCGGCCGCCTCCAGCGCCCGTGGGTTCATCACCGCAAAAGCGTTGAGCCTTGGGTTCAGCCGGGCGATGCGTTCGGTGATCGCCTGCAACGCCTCGAGCGGGCTCAGTGTGCCTCTCGCGTACAGCGCCAGCAAATCCTCGGCAGGCATCAGGGCGGGGTCGGTCTGGGTCATGTCCCCAGGATGCCGGGGCGAGGGCGCGCTGGGAACCCCGCGGCGTTACGGCCGCCCCCGCTGCCCGCGTCCCCGCGCCAGTTCCGTCACGACGCCATGCAGCGTGCGCAGCTCCTGCTCGGTCGCCTCGCCGCGCAAGAGAAAGTGACGCAGGTTGCGCACCATCCCCGGCCGCTTCGGCAGGTTGTCGAGGAAGCCGCACGCATCCAGTTCCGCCACCAGATGTCGCAGGAAGTTCTCCAGCTCCCGCTTGGTCGCCACCCGCGTCTCGTGGGTAACCAACGCGCGCGGGGGCGTCGGCTCGGCCTCGGTCCACCACTCGTACGCCATGACCATGACCGCCTGCGCCAGATTGAGGCTCATGAAGGCGGGATTGAGCGGGAAGCGCACCAGCGCGTCGGCACAGGCCATGTCGTCGTTATCCAGGCCGGCGCGCTCCGGCCCGAACAGGATGCCGGCGCGCAGGGCGGGGCGGGCGCAGATGGCACGCAGCTCGGCGGCGGCGCCGCGCGCGGTCAGCACCGGCTTGATGACATGGCGCGGGCGCGGGCAGGTGGCGAAGACATGGTGCAGGTCGCCCACCGCATCGGCCACGCTGTCATGCAGGGTCAGCGCGTCGAGGATGCGGTCGGCGCCGGAGGCGGTGCGCCAGGCGTGTTCCTGCGGCCAGCCGTCGCGCGGGCGCCACAAGGCGCAGGTGAAACAGCCCGCCATTGGCCATCGCCCGCGCCACCGCGCCGATATTGTCCGCCAGTTGCGGGCGCACCAGGATCACGACCGGGCTGTTGCCCAGCGGCTCCAGCTTGGCCCCGCCGTCGCGGCCGGTCATGGCCTATTGCCGGCGCCAGGTGGTGCCGCCGGGTCCGTCCTCCAGCAGCACGCCCTCGCTGGCCAGCCGGGCGCGGATCGCGTCCGCGCGGGCATAGTCGCGGGCGCGGCGCGCGGCCAGCCGCTCGGCGATCGCCGCCTCGATATCCGCCGCATCCTGGCCGCCGTGGAACCACTCCGCCGGATCGGTCTGCAACAGGCCGATCAGCGATCCGGCCGCGCGCAGCCCGGCGGCGGCCTCCGTGTTGCCGGCCATCGCCGCGTCGGCCAGGGCGCGCATCGCGGTGAAGGCGCCCGGCGTATTGAGGTCGTCGCAGAGGGGTTCCAGCACCGAATCCGGCACGGCTCCCGCCGTCGCCCGGCACGCGCGCAAGCGCCCGGTACCAGCGGTCCAGCTCGCCCTTGGCCTCGGCCAGCGCCGCGTCGGAGAAATCGAGCGTCGCGCGGTACTGGGTGCGCAGCAGCAGCAGCCGCACCGCCTCGCCCGGCGCCTGCGCCAGCACGTGGCGGACGGTGCGAAAATTGCCCAGGCTCTTGCTCATCTTCTCGCCGCCCGCCAGCAGCATCCCGTTATGCACCCAGACCCGCGCGAAGCTGCTGCCGGGGAAGGCGCAGCAGGATTGCGCCCGCTCGTTCTCGTGGTGCGGGAACAGCAGATCCTGGCCGCCACCGTGAATGTCGAAGCTCTCGCCCAGATAGCGCCAGGACATGGCGCTGCACTCGATGTGCCAGCCGGGCCGGCCGCGTCCCCACTTGCTGTCCCAGCCCGGCAGTTCCGGGGCCGAAGGCTTCCACAGCACGAAATCGCCGGCGTCGCGCTTGTACGGCGCCACATCGACGCGGGCGCCCGCCAGCAGCTCGTCCGGGCTGCGCCCGGACAGGGCGCCGTAGGGCGCATAGCTCGCGACGCTGAACAGCACGTGACCCTCGGCCACATAGGCGTGGCCGCCGTCGATCAGACGCTCGATCAGGGCCACCATCTCGGCGATGTGGGCGGTCGCGGCCGGCTCGATGTCGGGTGGCAGGCAGCCCAGGGCCGCCATGTCGGCGTGGAAGTCGGCGGTGGTGCGCGCCGTGATGGCGGCGATCGGCTCGCCCGTCTCCAGGCTGCGGGCGTTGATTTTGTCGTCGACGTCGGTGATGTTGCGCACATAGGTCAGGCGCGGAAACAGCAGACGCAACAGCCGCGCCAGCATGTCGAACACCACCACGGAACGGGCGTTGCCGAGATGGGCCAGGTCATAGACCGTCGGGCCGCAGACATACATGCGCACATGCAGGGGATCGGCCGGCGTGACGATCTCGCGGCGGCGGGTCAGGCTGTTGTGCAGGCGCAATTGAGGCATCCGCCGGCTTGTCGGGCAGAGTGCGAGGCAACGCAATGCCCGCCCGCAACAGCAATCAGCCGGCGATGACCCGGCGGATTCTGGTGGCCCTGGGCGGCGTGGGGCTGGTGGTTCTCGTCACCTGGCTCGGCGTGCGCGGGATCGGCGTCGAGATCTGGCGCGCCGCCTGGACCATCCCGTTCTGCGTGGCGCTGCATGCGGGGCAGCTCTTTCTGTCCTCCGTGGCCTGGCGCGATCTGTGCGGCGGCACGCCGCCGGGGCATGTCGGGTGGTGGCGCATCCGCTGGGTGCGCGAATCGGTGAACTCGATGCTGCCGGTCGCACAGGTCGGCGGCAGCCTGGCCGGCATAAGGCTGCTGGCGGCACGCGGCACAGGACAGGCGCGCGCCGCCGCCGGCACGGTGCTGGACCTGACTACCGAGGCGGCGACGCAGGCGCTGTTCACCCTGACCGGCATCGCCGTGCTGGCCGAGGCAAGTCCGGACCGCAGCCTGATGCCCTGGCTGGTCGGCGGCACTGCGGCGCTGTGCCTTGGGCATCGCCGGATTTCGTGGCCGCCCAGCGGCTGGGCCTGCTGCGGCTGATCGAGGCCGGGGCGGCGCGGCTGGCGCGGCACCTGCCGTCGCTCGACCTGCGCGGGCTGCACATCATGTTCACCGAGCGCGGGCGCGACGCCGCGGCGTTGGCGCGGGCCTGCGCACTGCACCTGATCGCCTGGCTGCTGGGCGTGGGCGAGACCGCGCTGGTGCTGGCGGCGATGGGCCAGCTACCCTCCGCGGCGGCCGTGCTGTGCATCGAGAGCCTGGGCATGGCGGCGCGCAGCGCGGGTTTCGCGGTGCCGGGTGCGCTCGGCGTGCAGGAGGCCGGCTTTGTCCTGGTCTCCGGCCTGTTCGGCGTGCCCGCCGACACGGCGCTCGCCCTCTCGATGGTCAAGCGCGCGCGCGAATTGCTGGTGGGTGCGTCCGGATTGGTGGCCTGGCAGGGCAGCGAGGGCCTGTGGCCCTGGCGCCGCGCCTGACGCAGCGGAACCGGAGCAGGACAGCTCATGGCCGACACAATCTGGATCGCCCTCGGCGGCGCGCTTGGCAGCGTGGCGCGCTACTGGATCGCCGTATGGGCGCTGCCCATCAGCCGCACGCTGCCGATGGGGACCATCCTCATCAACATCGCCGGTTCGTTCGCGATAGGATTGTTCGGGGCGCTGACGGTCGGGCACGGTCGCTATCCCGTGCCGGAGACGGCCCGGCTGTTCTTCATGGTGGGGGTCTGCGGCGGCTTCACGACGTTCTCATCCTTCAGCCTGCAAACCTTCGATCTGCTGCGCGCCGGCAGCCCGGCGCGGGCCTTTGCCAATATCGCGATCTCCGTCCTGCTCTGTCTGAGCGCAGTGGCGATCGGCTATGCCTCTGGCGCGCGGCTGAGTGGGGCGCATCAGGTGGCACAGACCGCGTCCGAGGAGCTGTCCACGTAGGGGCCGACGCGCGCGGGACCGGAACTCGCGGCCCGCATCCCGCGCTGTGCTGGCGAGCGAGGGAGGCCAGCCCGATGAGCGAACAGAAAATCCCGCCGCAGTCGCAGACCCATCAGCCCGGCTCGCAGGCGCGCATGGAGCCGCGGCCCCGCGCGGAGATGCGCGACTACCGCGCCGCGGGAAAGCTCACCGGGCGGGTGGCGCTGATCAGCGGCGGCGATTCCGGCATTGGCCGTGCGGTCGCCATCGGCTTTGCCAAGGAGGGGGCGGACGTCGCCTTCGCCTATGCCGACGAACACGAGGACGCGCAGGAGACGATGCGGCTGATCCAGGCCGAGGGCCGCCGCACGCTCGCGATCAGCGGCGATATCGGCAGCAGCGCCTTCTGCGACGACGCCGTGGGCCAGGTGATGAAGGCGTTCGGCAAGCTCGACATCCTGGTGAACAACGCCGCCGAACAGCATCTCCAGCCCGAGTTCGAGAAGATCACCGACGAGCAGATCGAGCGCACCTTCCGCACCAACATCTTCGGCCAGTTCTACCTGACCCGTGCCGCGCTGCCGCACCTGAAGGAGGGGGCCGCGATCATCAACACGACATCGGTCACGGCGTATAAGGGCTCGCCGGCGCAGGTCGATTACGCGGCCACCAAGGGTGCCATCGTGGCCTTCACCCGCTCGCTCGCGACGTTGCTGATGGAGCGCGGCATCCGCGTGAACGCGGTGGCCCCCGGCCCGATCTGGACGCCGCTGATCCCCGCCAGCTACCCGCCGGAGAAGACCGCGAAGCACGGGGAGCACGCGCCGATGCACCGGCCCGGCCAGCCGGACGAGGTGGCGCCCAGCTACGTGTTCCTGGCCTCGGGCGACGCTTCGTACATGAGCGGCCAGGTGCTGCACCCGAACGGCGGCACCATTGTCGGCGGCTGAACAGAGAGGCACGACCATGAGCGACCTTCCACCGGTGCTGCCGCCCGAACTGCCCGGCAGCACGCCCCAGCCGCCGCCCACGCCGGACCCGCCGCCCGTGCCGGAGGAACTGCCGCCCGCCGATCCGGGGCATGTGCCGGGCGAGCAGCCGCCGCCGATGACGGCCTGAACCGGGCCGGCCTTCGGCGCCCTGAACCAGGCCGGGCTTCCGGCGCCCGCGCGGCGCCATCTAGAGCGGCGCCGCGGCTAGAGTGCGGGCATGACCGACCCCGCCGCCGTGCCGCCCGCGTCCGCCGATGTCGTCGTGGTCGGCGCGGGCCTCGGCGCCGCGCGTTCTGCCGCCATCTTGCGCTGCACGCGCCCCATCTGCGGATCGTCTGCCTGGAGCGCGGCGTCTGGGTCGATCGCGCGTCGATGCCGGCGCTGCGGCCGGATTGGCAGCAGGCGGCGTTCGGGGCCTGGGCCACCTCGCCCGCCTGGCGGCGCGGCACCGGGACGCTCTCGGCGGATTACGCGATCGACGACTCCCTCTCCGACTTCAAGCCGCTGATGTGGAATGGCGTGGGCGGCTCCACGATCAGTTGGGCGGCGCATTTTCCGCGGCTGCATCCTTCGGATTTCCGCACGGCGACGCTCGATCGGGTGGGGGACGACTGGCCCTTCGACTACGCAGCGCTGGAGCCGTTCTACGACGAGAACGACAGCGTGGTGGGCGTCGCGGGCCTGGACGGCGATCCCGCCTATCCGCCGAAATCGAGGCGCGCGATGCCACCGCTTGCGCTCGGTCGCGCCGGCATGGCGGCGGCACGCGGGTTCGACGCGCTCGGCTGGCATTGGTGGCCGGTGGATGCCGCCATCAACTCGGTGGCCCATGCCGGCCGGCCGGCCTGCAACAATTGCGGCCCGTGCCAGCAGGGCTGCGTGCCGGGGGCCAAGGCCTCGACCGACCTCACGCACTGGCCCGACGCGCTGCGGGCGGGCGTGTCGCTGCACACCGGCTGCGTGGTGCAGCAGGTCGATATCGAGGGTGGACGGGCAACCGGCGTGCGCTACCGCGACGCAGCCGGCACTGAGCGGCGGCTGCGCGCGCAGGCAGTGGTCGTGGCCGGCAACGGCATCGGCACGGCGCGGCTGCTGCTGGCCTCCGGCCTGCAATCGCCGGCGCTCGGCCGCTACCTGATGTTCCACGGCGCCGCCTATGTGCGCGGGCTGTTCCACGAGGAACTGGACGGCCCGATGGGGCCGATCGGCTGCGCCCTGTACAGCCATGAGTTCTACGAAACCGACCGGAGGCCGAGGTTTCGTGCGCGGAGTGCACTTGCAGGTGACGCGCGAGAACCCGCTGCTGGCGCAGGCGCTGCGCCTGCCTCGTCCCTGGGGGGCTGACTCGCCGACGCAACTGCGCCGCGAGTTCCGCCATTCCGTGGCGGTGCTGGTGATGAACGAGGACCTGCCCGATGCCGAGAACCGCGTGACGCTCACCGACGAGATCGACGCCGACGGAATGCCCGGCGTGCGGCTGCATTATCGCGTCTCCGAACATACGCGCCGCGCGCTCGCTTTCGGGCTCGACCGCGCCGAGGAGATGCTGCGCGCGGCGGGCGCCCATGCGACCGTCCGCCTGGACCTGGCGCCGGTGACGGGCTGGCACCTGCTCGGCACCGCGCGCATGGGGTCCGACCCCGCGCGGAGCGTCACCGACGCGAACGGGCGCTGCCATGAAGTGCGCAACCTGCTGGTGGCCGATGGCAGCCTGTTTCCGACCGTGGGCGCGGTAAATCCGGGATCGACGATCGGGGCACTCGCGACGAAGATCGCGGCAGGTCTCGCGCGGGAGATGGCATGACCGCGTTCCTGCGCGCGCTGGCCGATGCGCTGCTGCCGCCGGATCAGGCTCGCGCCTGTCCCGGCGGCGGTGAGATCGAGGCGGTCATCACGGCGCTGGCGGCGCATCCCGGCCAACTCGCCAGTATCGCCGCAGTCCGCGACGGTGAGGCGGCGTTCGTCGCCGCCACGGATGCTGTCCGCCATCACTGGCTGGAGGAGGCGGAGCGGCTGGCGCCGGAGCAGGTGCGGACGCTCGCGGCGGCGGCCTTGCACGCCTGGTGTGCCGACCCGCGCGTGCTGGCGAGCTTCGGCTGGCGCGCGGCACCGCCGCAGCCCGGCGGACATGCGCTGCCCGCGACCGACCAGGCAACCTGGGACCGGCTGGCACGGGTGCGGCGGCGCGGCCCGATCTGGCGTGAAGCGGGACCATAGGCAGGCCGCCTTATCGTGGCGCTTCCCGACCGCGAAGATCGCTGACCGAGCCGCGCGAAATCAGCGCGGTCGGCAATATCAGCGTTTTCGGAGACCCTCCGCGCATCTGCTCGACCAGCATCCTAACCGCCGCTTTTCCCAGCTCGTGAACCGGCCGGCGCACGATGGAGATGGGCGGTGAAACGACGCGGGTCCAGGGCAAATCGTCGAAGCTGATGAGCGACACATCCCGGCCGACCGCAAGACCCAGTTCGCCGCAGGCAGCCAATATGCCGAGCGCCATCTCCTCGTTCGTCGCCAGCAGCGCGGTGGGCCTCGGTTCGCTGGAGAAGATGATCCGGGCCGCGCCATCGCATTCTCCAGGTCGGGCTGGCTGTAGCGAACCCAATCCCTCGGCGAGCGTGAGCCCTGCCTCCCGCGCCCCCGCGAGCGCACCATCCACGCGGTCATGCACGGTCGAAACCGCGATGTCCGGCCGGCGCGCGCTGTGGCTCTCGACGCCGACCGTGCTGACCAGGAGGCCGATCCGGCGATGCCCGCGCGCGACAAAGGCCGCGATCGCGTCCCGCGCCCCGGCATAGTCGTCCGTCGTCGCCGACCCGGCGCCGAGCTGCGGAATGCGCCGGTCGAGAAGCACGAGCGGCGCCACCGGCTCGCCGTTCGCCAGCAGGTGCTCGAAGCGGCTCGGCGAGGACGGCACCACGATCAGCCCGTCCACCCGCTTTTCCACCAGCACACGCACCGCGTCGATCTCGCGGGCGATGTTGTCGTCGGTATTGGCGATCAGGGTGCGATAGCCGAAGCCGGACGCGGTCTCGATGATGGCGTGCACGGCGCTGCTGAAGAACGAGTTGGCGATGTCGGCGACCGCAACGCCGATCGTGAGCGTCTTTCCCGACCGCATCGCGCGCGCGACCTCGTTGGCGCGGTAGCCGAGGGACTGCGCCGCCTCGATCACGCGCTGCCTTGTCTCGGCACCGATCGCCCCGTAGCCGCCGAGCGCGCGGGCGGCGGTGGCGCGCGAAACATGGGCCGCGCGTGCCACGTCGATCAGCCGCGCGGCGCGATCCGGTGCTTCGCCCATCGTGCCTTCAATCGGCCGGGACACCGGGACGCACCAATGCGCCGCCGACGCTGCGGCAGGTTGCTGCCGCAACGTCCATCGCCCGGGTCATGCAGGCGTGCCACGAGCCGGCATCGCCTGGCATTCCATGCGCCAGGATGAAAGCGATGATGCTGGCGAGCGCCGCATCGCCCGCCCCCATCGTATCGACGATGGGCGCCGCCAGCGCCGTCGCCGGTACCGAAACGGCAATTCCGGAGCGGGTGAAAAGACTGGCGCCGGATTTGCCGCGCGTGAGGATCACCGCCTCCACGCCGCGCTCGAAGAACATCGCCGCCAGCCCGTCATCCTCCCGGCCATAGAGCAGCCGCGCATCCTCGACGCTGAGCTTGACAAGGCTCGCCTTCGGCAGTGCCAGTGCGAACCCCGCACGGAATGCGTCGAGGCTGCCGATAAGTCTCGGGCGCGGATTGGGGTCGAGCACCCGCAATCCCGATGCGCCGTCGAGTGCGACGCGGAGCGCCTCTGCCTGCTCGTGGTCGTCGAATGAATAGGAGTTGACCGCGACCGCCGGCGCCCTCGCCATCGCCTGAAGCAGCGCCTGATCGAAGCCGATGCGTCTTCTGTACAGCGGCGGCGTGAAATGGAAGCTTGGTTCCCCGTCCTGCCGGTGCGACATCGCGACGCCGGTATAATCGGCGTTGCGGGTGTTGACGATCCGCACGCCTTCCTCGCGCAGGTGGCGCATCAGGCGCTGGCCGTGGCGGTCGAGTCCGATGCGTGCCGCGAGGATTGCGGGCAAGCCAAGGCGCGCGAGTCCCACGGCAAGATTGAGCGCGGCGCCGCCGGGGTAGGGCACAGGCGGCGCATCGCCGATGGCGACGGCATCGATGATGGCGTCGCCGATGACGACGGTGGGCTGCATCGCGGCTACTGGAGATTGGTGTGGCGATGCCGCATCCGCGCATCGGCATCGGGCAGTTGCCGCATCAGCGCGAGGACCACCGCATCGAGCAGGAGAAGGCAGGCCTGCTCGAACAGGCTGCCGCCGAATTGCGCCGTGGTTCCGACCGGAACCGGAAGCACGACATCCGCGATGCCCGCCAGCGTGCTGCGCGGCTTGTGCGTGAGCAGGACGAGTGTCGCCTGTTCTGTCTTGGCGATCCGCCCGAAGCTCACGCTGACCGGCGTCTCCCCCGATCCGGACACGACCACCATGCCGTCTCCGGCGCGAATCGACGGCGCCGTGGCCTCGCCCACGGCATGCGCGGCGCGGCCGAGATGCATGAAGCGCATCGCCGCCATCTGTGCCGCGAGGCCGGAGCGTCCCTGTCCGGTGAAGAACCAGCGGCGCCGTGGGTCATCGAAGACCTGCACGAGATCGCGAAAGGCCGCCGGGTCGATGCGATCGAGGAGGCGGGCTATCTCCTGTCCCACGGCCACCCACGGCCGGGGTGACGCAATCTCTCCTTCATCCACGCTGCGATCTCCTGCGGATTGTGCGATTCGGTGATGGCGCTGCCGACGACGAGCACCTCCGGCTCGACGGCGAGCACGGCGTCGATCGTGTCCGGGCCGATGCCGCCCGCGAGCGAGACGCGAAAGCCGCGCCTGTGCATCTCGGCCACCGCTGCGATGTGCGATGTCGAGCGATCCCCGGCCTCGCGCGCGTCGGTCGGCGAATGCACGGCGACATAGGCAAAGGATTCCGGAAACGTTGCGTCCTGCGGCAGCAGCTCGGCCTTGCCCGACTCGGTGATGGTGTCGAGCACGACGGACGCACCGAAACTGGCGGCGACCTGCCCCGCCGCTTCATGCGTGGCACGGGAGGCCGCGGACAGCACGGTCATGAACGTGGCACCGGCGCCGAACACCATCTCGGCCTCCAGCCTGCCGCCATCGACGGTCTTCGTATCGGCCAAAACCAGCGTGTCCGGACACAGCTCGCGCGCCGTGGAGATGGCGCCGATGCCGAAGCGCTTCAGGACCGGCGTGCCGATCTCGACGATATCGGCGATGCCCGCGACACGCGGAAGCAGCGCCAGGTGTTCCGGCTTGTCGAAGGCGATTTGCAGCAGCATGGGCGCCGTTCCTCGGGATCACTTCAGGCCGGTGATGGCCTTGAGCAGGCTTTCGCTGGTGAAATGCGATGTCGGCTGGTCGGCCGCGACCCGCCCCAGGCGCAGGACGACGATCCGGTCCGTGACATCGATGACGTGCGGCAGCGTATGCGAGACGAAGACGACGGCAAGCCCCCGGTTGCGCGCCTGACGGATGACATCGAGCATTTCGGCCGATTGGCGCGCCCCCAGATGGTTGGTCGGCTCGTCGAGAATGATGACCTTCTTCGCCCAGGCGACCGCCCGGCCGATGGCGACCGCCTGGCGCTGCCCGCCCGAGAGCTTTGCCACCGCGCGGTCGGCGGCCGGAAGGGCAACGCCGAGCCGTTGCAGTTCCTGGCTTGCACGATCCTCCATCTCGCGGTTGGCCAGGAAGCCGAGCCGGCCGAGCCAGCCCGGCTTCAGGATCTCGCGCCCGAGAAAGATGTTGGCGGCCACCGTCAAATCCGCGGCGATGCCGGAATCCTGATAGAGCGTCTCGATGCCCGCATCGAGTGCGTCATGCGGCGCCGCCCAGCGCATCTCCGTGCCGCCAAGAAGGATGCGCCCGGCGTCCGGCGCGTAAACACCCGAAAGGATTCGCACCAGCGTCGATTTCCCGGCGCCATTGTCGCCGACCAGGCCCACGACCTCGCCCGCCGAGACCGAGAAATCCACGTCCTCCAGGGCCACGATATTGCCGAAGCTCTTGCAGATACCTTCGGCCGAGTACAGGCGGCGAGGCGTGGCGTCGACGTTCATCGCGCGGCGGCCCGGCCGATTGCGCCGAACCCCTGCACGCCCACGGCGACCGCGATCAGTGCCGCGACGACGATCTGCTGCCAGTTCGGCTCGACGCCGATCAGGATCAGGCCGCTCAGGACCGCCGTGGTGATGAGGGCGCCGACCACGGTTCCCGTCAGCCGGCCCACGCCGCCTTGCAGGCCGATGCCGCCGATGACTGCCGCGGCGATCGCGCTCAGTTCACCGCCGCGACCGGACAGCGGCGAACCCGAGCCGAGGCGGAAATACACGAACGCGCCGGCGAGCGCCGAAAGCACGCCGGCGAGCGCATAGACTTTCATCAGATGGCGCCGCACGTCGATGCCGACGGCGCGGCTCGCGAACAGATTGGAGCCCGTGGCATAGGTCCAGCGTCCGAAGCGTGTGCGCGAGAGCGTGGCCCAGGCTACGACGATGATCAGGAGGACGACGATGACCGGCACCGTCAGCACGCCGAGATACCGGGCATTGCCGAACAGGATCGCCTCGCGCGGTCCGCCCGCGATCTGCACGCCGCCGGTGATGACGATGCTCATGCCGGCGGCGGCCCCCATCGTGGCGAGGGTGGCGACGAAGGGCTCGATGCGGATGAAGGCGATCAGGACTCCGTTCAGGAGGCCCGCGAGCAACCCGACCGCTATGGCCGCCGCCACGCCGAGCAGGATCGTGGCGATCGGATCGAACCCCCCTTCATGCAGCGTGCGGATGACCAGCGCCATCACGACGCCTGCCAGCCCGAGCACCGAGCCGACCGAGATGTCGATGCCGCGCGTGATGATGACGAAGGTCTCGCCGATGGCCATCAGGACCACCGGCGAGAAATCCTGAAGGATGTTGGCCGCCGCCGGCAGCGAGAAGAAGCGGGGATTGACGGTCGAGAACACGGCCACCATCGCGGCGAAGATGCCCAGCAGCACGACATCCTGCCGCAGCACGGCAGCACCGAGCCGCCGCTTCCAGCCGGAAGCCTGCCGGCCCGGCGGAAGCGCCAAGCCGGTTGCCGCGGCGCCGTCCGAGGGAGCAGGCAAGGCCGCAGCCTATTGCGTGTACATGTATTTGCCGGTCTCGGCGAGGTTGTCCTTGGTCATCACGACGTTCGGGATGACCACGGATTTCTGGATGGAGCCCAGATCCTTCCCGGTCACCTTGTCATAGGCGTACTGCACGGCGAGCCCGCCTTCCCGGGCCGGCTGCTGCGCGATCAGCGCGGTGAAGACGCCGTCCTTCAGCGCATCGACCTCGACCTTGTAGGCGTCATAGCCGACGAGCTTCACCTTTCCCGCCTTGTCCGAGTTGCGCAGCGCCGCCACGGCGCCCGGCGCCGCTCGTGCCGTCGAGGGCGAAGATGCCCGCGAGATCGGGGAACTTCAGCAGCGCCGTGTTGACCGCCGAGGTCGCGGTGGCCGGCTGGCTGTTGGCGTATTCGCGTCCGACGATCGTGATGTCCGGATACTTCTTCATCTCCTCGCGAAAGCCGTTTTCGCGCAGCGTGTCGGTCGTCGCGCTCGGCGAGCCGGACATGATGAAGACCTGGCCCTTTCCGCCGATCTGCTTGGCGAGCGTGTCCGCCGCCTTGCGGCCGCCATCGATATTATCGCCGGTGATGTGCGAGGTCAGGTAGGACTGATCCGTCACCGTGGTATCGACGGTGATCACGGGAATCTTGAGCGACTCGGCGCGGGCGACGGCCGGTTGCAGCGAGTCCGGATCGGTCGGCACCAGGATCAGCGCATCGATGGCGTTGGTGAGTGCCGCATCGACGAACGGCATCTCGGCCTGCGGCGAATATTCGGACGTGCTGCCCTGCCACATCAGCTTGACGCCGAGCGCCTTCGCCTTCTCGCGGGCGCCGGTTTCCATGGCCTTGAAGAACGGGTCCGAGGCGATGCCCGGGATGAAGGCGATCGTGATGCCCTTCTTCGCGTCTGCCGCCTTGCCGCTGGCGGCGGAGAGGGCGAGTGCCGCAGCCAGCAATCCGCCCAAGAGCAAGCGTGTGCGGAACATGTTTCCTCCTCCTTCGGCCTTGCTTTGTTTCTCTGGCTACGCTGGCCCGCCGGGTCCGGCCGGTCCTCCGGCGACGATCGCCCCGCTTCCTGAGATCGATCTCACAGCATCCTACGCGCGGCGCTCGCGCGTGTGCAATCTCCAACTGTTTGCGTGGAAAGGGCGGCCGGGAGCGCTAGGCCCGCTCGTACACTCCGAACGCGACACCCCAGCCCAGCACCTGCCCGCGCATCTGCGCCAGCAGCGCGCGCCGTCCGGGCGGCCACTCGAAGGACGGCTTGCCACGCAGGGCGAAAACCTGGAACGCATAATGGTGCGGGCCGTGCCCCGGCGGCGGCGTGGGCGCCAGCCAGCCCTGGCGGCCGAAGCCGTTGCGCCCGACCCGGAAGCCCTCGGGTGCGGCGGTTTTCAGCGCGGTCGGGATGGCGCCCTCGGAGAGCGCGTTCAGCGAAGTAGGTATGTCATAGACCAAGGCGTGGACCAGCGGCACCGGGAACGGAATGTCCGGATCCTCGACCAGCAGCACCAGCGAGCCGGCATCCCCTGGGACACCTTCCCAGGCCAGCGGCGGCGACAGCCCGGTGCCGTCCGCGGTGAAGCGCCCCGGCAGGTCGGTGCCGTGGCCGAACGCGGGGCTGCTGACGCGGATGCTCTCTGGCACGCCGCGCAGCCAGGAGCGGTGGCAGGCGAGACCGTGCATCCCGGCCCGGACGCCGCTCAATGCCCGCCCCAGGGGGCGCATCCAGCCCATGTCCATCGCCGTTTCTCCCGCCGGTTGCGGGGCAGACGTGCGGCGATGCCGGCGGTTCCCTGTCAGCCCACCAGTCCGCGCACCGAAGCCAACGCGGCGTCGCTGCCCCACTCGGCCGGACCCTGCAACTGCGCCACCTCGCGGCCCTTGCGGTCGATGACAAAGGTGGTGGGCACACCCGCTACGCCGAGCGCGCGCCCGGCATCCCCGTCGGGATCGGTCCAGATGCCCAGCCCCTTGATGCCGTGCGTGTCGTAGAACCGCCGCACCGCGTCGGCGCCGCCGTGGTCGATCGACAGCGGCACGACCAGGATGCCGTCACCGGCGACCCTGGCCGCCAGTGCCGCGAGCGCCGGCATCTCCGCGACACAGGGCGCACACCACGTCGCCCACACGTTCAGCACCACACCCTTCCCCGCAAAGTTCGCAAGGGTGTGCCGCGCACCGGATGCATCGCCGAAGCCGATCGCCGGCGCGGGGTGCGGCGATAGACGCTGCAAGGCGGCCATGCCTTGCAGGCGCGGCGCCGGCTCGCTTTCCGGCAGCAGCAGCACGCGCGGCGCCGGTTTGCGCAGCAGCAGCGCCACGGCTAGGCTTGCCACAGCCGCCGTGCCGGCGCCGGCGAGCAGCACGCGCCGGGCAATCACCTGCATCGTCAGAGGCCTCCGTTGGACGACAGCCCGCCTATCCCCACGCCCGCCAACCAGCAATGGGGCGGGCGGTTCGCGCAAGGCCCGGCGGCGGTGATGGCCGACATCAACGCCTCCATCGGCTTCGACCGCAAGCTGTGGCGGCAGGACATCGACGGCTCGCTGGCGCACGCCGCGATGCTGGCTCGGGCAGGGATCATCACCGCCGAAGATGAGCACGCCATCCGCGCGGGGCTAGAGGTGATCGCCGCCGATATCGAGGCCGGGCGCTTCGTGTTCGACCCGGCGCTCGAGGACATCCACATGAACATCGAGGCGCGGCTGATCGAGCGCGCGGGCGATGCCGGCCGCCGCCTGCACACCGCGCGCAGCCGCAACGATCAGGTGGCGACGGATTTTCGCCTGTGGGTGCGCGACGCGATCGACGGGATCGAGGATCAGATCAGCGACCTGATGCGCGCGCTGGCGACACGCGCGGCGGAGCACGCGGCAGACCCGATGCCCGGCTTCACGCATTTGCAGACTGCCCAGCCGGTCACGTTCGGCCATCACCTGCTCGCCTATGTCGAGATGCTGCATCGCGACCGGGACCGGCTACGGGATGCGCGGATGCGGGTGAACGAATTGCCGCTCGGCGCCGCGGCGCTGGCCGGCACCTCTTTTCCGATCGACCGTCGTGCCACGATGGATGCGCTGGACTTCGAGGACGTGATGCAAAACTCGATCGACGCGGTCTCGGCGCGCGATTTCGCGATCGAGTTCCTGTCGGCCGCCGCGATCTCGGCGATGCACCTGTCGCGGCTCGCCGAGGAGATCGTCATCTGGTGCAGCGCGCCATACCGCTTCATCCGCCTGTCCGACGCGCTCACGACCGGCAGCTCGATCATGCCGCAGAAGCGCAACCCGGATGCGGCCGAGCTGGTGCGCGCCAAGACCGGGCGCATCAACGGCGCGCTGATGGCGCTGCTGACGGTGATGAAGGGATTGCCGCTGGCCTATGCGAAGGACATGCAGGAGGACAAGCAGCCGGTGTTCGAGGCGGCCGAGGCATGGTCGCTGAGCATCGCTGCGATGGCCGGGATGGTACGCGACATGACGCCCGACACGGCGCGGATGCGCATGGCCGCGGGCGACGGGTTCGCGACCGCGACCGACCTCGCCGACTGGCTGGTGCGGGCGCTCGGCCTGCCGTTCCGCGCCGCCCACCACGTCACCGGCCGGCTGGTGGCCGCGGCCGAGGCGCGCGGCGTGGATCTGCCCAGCCTGACGCTGTCCGAGATGCAGCAGATCGAGCCGCGCATCACCGAGGACGTGTTCGGCGTGCTGAGTGTGGATGCGTCGGTCGCCTCGCGGACCAGCCTGGGCGGCACGGCACCCGCGAACGTGTCGGCCCAGGCCGCAAGCTGGCTGGAGCGGCTGGCATGAGGACGGCACTCCTGCTGCTGATGACGGCGACGCTGATGACGGCGACGCTGCTGGCCGGCTGCGGCAAGAAGGGCGCGCCGTCGCCGCCCGGCCCACCCGACCAGATCATCTATCCCCGCACCTACCCGGCATTTTGATCATGTCCGCTGTCGCCACCATCGACGTACAGGAACCCTCCGCCGCCGAGCTGGTCGCCGCCCGCCCGCATTTGTCGCTGGACGCGATGGACGGGCTGGTGCTGGAGGACGTGCCGCTCGCCGCCATCGCCGCGGCACTCGGCACGCCGTGCTGGGTGTATGGCGCGGGCACCATCCGCGCGCGCTACCGCATCCTGGCACAGGCGCTCGACGGTCTGGGCGCGCATATTCATTACGCGGTCAAGGCGAACGATCACCTGGCGGTGCTGCGCGTGCTGAAGGCGGCCGGTGCCGGTGCCGACGTGGTGAGCGAGGGCGAGCTGGCGCGCGCGCGCAGAGCCGGGATCGAAGCCTCCGACATCGTGTTCTCGGGCGTCGGCAAGACGCCGGATGCGCTGCGCGCGGCCCTGCGCGAGGGCGTGGCACAGATCAACATCGAGAGTGCGGCCGAGCTGGACCTGCTGTCGGCGATCGCCGCCGCGACAGGTGCCACCGCGCGGGTGGCGCTGCGCATCAATCCCGACGTGGACGCCGGCACGCACGCCAAGATCACCACCGGCCGCGCCGAGAACAAGTTCGGCATCCCGTATGCGGACGCCGCCGCCCTCTACGCGCGGGCCGCGGGCCTGCCCGGCATCGAGCCGGTCGGCCTCGCCCTGCATATCGGCAGCCAGATCCTGGGTCTCGAACCCTATCGCGCCGCCTACGCGCGAGCGGCGGAGCTGGTGCGGGAATTGCGCGCGCGGGGTCTGACGGTGCGGCGGCTGGATTGCGGCGGCGGCCTGGGCATCGGCTATCGCGACGATCCGGGGGCCTCCGTCGCGGGCTTCGAGGGCGCGCTGCGCACGACCCTGGGCGGCCTCGATCTGCAGCTGATCGTCGAGCCGGGGCGCTGGCTGGTCGGGCCCGCGGGCGTGCTGCTGGCCTCCGTGGTGCTGACCAAGCGGGCCGGCGCGCGCCGTTTCGTGGTGCTGGATGCCGCCATGAACGACCTGCTACGGCCGGCGTTATACGACGCCTGGCACGGCATCGTGCCGCTCGACGCGGCCTGTGCGATGCGGCCGGGGCAGAAGGCGGATATCGTGGGGCCGGTCTGCGAAAGCGGCGACACGTTCGCGCGCGGCCGGCTGTTGCCGCCACTCGAAAGCGGAGCGCGCGTGGCAATCCTGGATGCGGGCGCCTATTGTGCGGTGATGAGCTCGACCTACAACGCAAGGCCGCTGGCGGCGATGGCGCTGGTCGATGGCGCGCGCTGGGCCGTGATCCGCGAGCGCCAGCCGATCCCGGCCCTGTGGGCGGGCGAGCTGGTTCCCGAATTCGTCACATGAGCACCCCGGCATGAGCGCGGGCCTGCCGCCGGCCTTGCAGGGCAGCCTGCAACGCAAGCGGCGGGCGGCCCGCCTGCTGCTGCTGTTCGAGCGCGTCTGGCCGGCGGTGTGGCCGCCGTCGGGCGTGCTGGGCGGCTTCGTCTGCGCCGCACTGCTCGGACTGCCGCAGCGCCTGCCGCCGGAATGGCACGCCGCATTGCTGGTTGCGGTGCTGGCGGCCGTCCTTTTGCTGGGCTGGCGGGGGCTGCGCCGGCTGGGCCTGCCGACCGCCGCCGCGGGGGACCGATGGCTGGAAGCCCAGAGCGGTCTGGGCCACCGCCCGCTCGCGGCCCTGGCCGACCATCCGGCGGAGGGCAGCGGCGATCCGCTGCTGTGGCAGGCCCATGTCGCGCGGCTGGCGGCCACGCTCGGCCGGCTGCGGCTCGGCCTGCCGCGACCGGGTCTTGCCGCGCGCGACCGCAGGGCCTGGCGGGCCTTGCTGCTGCTGGGGCTGGTCGCCTCGCTCGGCATCGCCGGAGTGGACGCGCCGCGTCGTCTGCTGGCCGCCGTGCGACCGGTCCTGCCGGCAGCCGTGCCGCCGGCCGCACCCCGGTTGCAAGCCTGGCTGACGCCGCCCGCCTTCACCGGCATGGCGCCGATGCTGCTGGCGGCCGAACATGCAGACGTCTCGGCGCCGGCCGGCTCGCATTTGACGGCGACGCTTTCTGGCGGCACCGGCGGCGCTCCGGTGCTGTCGCTGGGCGGAAAGGACGTCTCATTCCAGCCGCTCGACGCGACGAGCTGGCAAGCGAGCGCCACCCTGTCCTCGGGCGGCACGCTGATCGTGCGACGCGGGTCCGACGAGATCGCGCGCTGGCAGATGACCGCGCTGGCCGACGTGCCGCCCTCGATCCAGTGGCCGGCGGATCCCACGCCCACCCGCGGCCGCGTGCCGGAACTGCGCCTGCCGTGGCAGGTGGCGCATCCCTATGGCGTGGCCGAACTGCATGCCGAGCTGCACTTGCAGCAGCGCCCGGACGCTCCGCCGCTGGTGGTGCACATCCCGCTCTCGGGGGCGCCGCGCTCGGCCAGGGGAATGCGGCTGGCCGACCTCTCGGCGCATCCCTGGGCCGGGCTGCCGGTGAGCGTCATGCTTGTCGGGCACGACACGGGCGGGCTCGCGGGCCATAGCGGCACGCGCGCGCTGGCGCTGCCGGAGCGGGTGTTCCTGAACCCGGCGGCGCGGGCGCTGGTCGCCGTGCGCAAGATGCTGGCGCTGCGGCCCGAGGAGCGCGGGCCGCCGCTGGTGGCACTCGATCGGCTCGCCTCCGACGACGCGCTGTGGCAGGCCGATAGCGGCGCCTATCTCGACCTGCGCGAGATCATGGGCCTGCTGGCGCGCGGCCCGATCGGCGGGCCGGCGGCGCAGCACGCCATCGACGCGGCGCAGGACGGGCTGTGGCAACTGGCCCTGCATCTGGAGGAGGGCGCGCCGGCCCGCACCGCACGGGCGCTGGCGCAGGCCCGGCGGGCGCTGCACGAGGCGCTGCAGGCGGCACGGCAGAAGCCCGCGGCCAAGCCGGACCAGAATGCGCAGGCCAAGAACCCGACGACGGCGGCACAGCAGGCGGAGCTCGCCCGGCGCGAGCAGGCGCTGCGGCAGGCCTTGCAGCAATACCTCCAGGCCCTGCGGCGTCAGGCCGAGGCCGACCCGCGCCACCCGCCGCCACCAGAGCAGCAGGCGATGGATGCCGAGCGGGCCTTGCGCCGGCTGCGCGATGCGACACAGGCGGGCCGCATGGACCAGGCGCAGGACCGGATGGCCGAGCTGGATCGGGCGCTCGATGCGCTGGAGCAGGCGCGCCGGGATGCGATGACGACGCCGGAGGAGCGCCAGCGCGCGGCGCAGCGGCAGCGCGGCCAGCAGCAGATGGGCGTGCTGGGCGACATCATCCGCCGCGAGGCGGGTATCCTGGACCACGCGCAGGCGCGGGCGACGCCGCCCGATGCGGAGCGCGGCCCGCTCGACTTCCCGCCCGGCCAGACACTCGATTTCAACCCGCCTTTGCCGCCGCCGCAGGCGGACCAGCCGGCAGCGGACCAGCCGGGGCAGGCTGACGAGCGTCGGGGCGACCGCCGCATCCAGGACGCGCTGCGCCGGGCGCTTGGGGTGCTGATGCAGAACTTTGGCGACCTGACCGGGCGGGTGCCGCGCAATCTGGGCGACGCCGACCAGCGGATGCACGACGCCCTGGGAGCGCTCGATTCGGCGAAGGACGACAAGGCGGCGACGGCCGAGCAGCGCGCCATCGCCGCCTTGCAGAAGGGCGGCCAGGCGATGCGCCAGCAACTGGCGCAGCAATTCGGCCGCGGTCAGTCGCAGCCCGGCGAAGGCCGGGATCCCGGCGCCGGCCCTGGTCAGGACGCGCAGGGGCAGGGCGGCGACGAGGCCGACCGGCAACGCACCGACCCGTTCGGCCGCGCCATGCAGGAAGGCGTGGGCGGCATGACCGATGGCGCCGAGACGGCGGTGCCCGAGACGATGGAACGGGCGCGCACCCGCGCGGTGCAGGAGGAGCTGCGCCGCCGCGGCGCCGACCGCAGCCGGCCGCAGCACGAACTGGATTACATCGGCCGCCTGCTGGAAGGGCCATAGGGCGGCTTCGCCGGGACGGTCAGGCGCGGCGCAGCAGCAGCCGCGTGGTGCCGCCAGGCTGATCGTCCTGCGACAGCACCGTATGGCCCAGGGCGCGTGCCGTCTGCGGCACCCGCGCCCGCGGCTCGGCGCCCTGCAGCAGCACCAGCAGCGTCTGCCCGCTGGCCATCGCGTCGAGTGCAAGCCGGGTGCGCACGAAGGTCATAGGGCAGGTCTCGGCCGTGATGTCGAGCACCCGGTCGGCGGCGGCGATCGTTGCTTCGCCAATGCTGGTCTGCTCAGCATTCTTGCCGGGAGGATCGCTGTTCTGACGCATCCGAATATCCATTGCGAAGCGGCCAAGAGCCTACCTATATGGCGCAAGTGTTTCGTCATGGAAGGGAACGAGATGGCCGACAATCCCCAGGGCTCGGACATACTGGGACTGACTGCGCAAATCGTCTCGGCCCATGTGGCGAACAATCCGGTGTCCCCGGACGGGCTCGGATCGCTGATCCAGGAAGTCTATCGCACGCTGTCCAACGTCGGGCGCGAGGCGCCGCAGCCTGACAAGCCGCAGCCGGCCGTGCCGATCAAGAAGTCGGTGTTCCCCGACTACGTGGTCTGTCTCGAGGACGGCAAGAAGCAGAAGATGCTGAAGCGGCACTTGAAGACCGCGCACAACATGACCCCCGACCAGTATCGCGAGCGCTGGGGCCTGGCGCCGGAATATCCGATGGTGGCGCCGAACTATGCGAGCCACCGCTCGTCGCTGGCCAAGCGGATCGGCCTCGGCACCAAGCCGCGCGTCGGCCGCAAGTAGCGGCACCGGCGCGTGCGTCGTCCGCATCCGCGCGGTGCAGGGCGACGCCACCGATGACCAGCAGGATGCCCAGCGCCTCCATTGGCCTGGGCATCTGGTGCAGCACGAGGAAGCCGATCACGGCGGCGGTCGCGGGCAGCAGCGAGAGCAGCAGGGCAAAGCTCGCCCGCGGCAATGCGCGCATGGCGAGCTGGTCGCAGACATAGGGGATCACCGACGAGGACACGCCGACGCCGATCGCCGCCAGCAGCAGGACCGGGTCGGACAGCGCTGGGCCGGCGTCGCGCAGGCCGATCGGCAGGGCGGCGATCGCCGCCACCTGCATCGCCGCGGCGAGCCGGTCCACTCCGGATGCGCCGGCGCCGCCTGCGATCCGGTGGCCAAGCAGGATGTAGAGCATGAACAGCCCGCAATTGGCGAAACTGAACAGGTAGCCCAGCGGCTCGCCCAGGATCCGCACGCGGGCCAGCATCGAGATGCCGAGGACAGCGAGTGCCAGCGCCGCGAGATTGCGCCGCGTCCGCACGCCCCAGGCGGCGATGGCGATCGGGCCCAGGAACTCGATGGCGCCCACGGTCGCGAGCGGCAGGCGGGCGATGGCCTCATAGAAGATCATATTCATCGCCGCCAAGACGACGCCGAGGGCGGCAATGATGCCCTGGTCTCGTCGCGGCAGGGACGCGAAGAGCCGCCACGGCCTGCGCCAGACCGCGAACACGAGGGCGGCGGTGGCAATCCGCAGCCAGGCAATTCCCGGCGGCGGCAGCCGCGCGAACAGCAATACCGCGAAAGACGGGCCGAGATAGTGGAACACCGCGCTGACCATGAAGAAGGCGTGCGGCGGCACGCGACGGGCAAGGGCGCGCACGGGGTCGGGCATGGGGCAGAGGTTTGCATGCCGTTCAGCCGGCTTGAATGGCGATCCGAAGGCGATAGACTGACGATGACGCCATGATCGCAGGAGAATCCGGTGATGCGCCTTCAGGTCGGAGAAGCCCTGCGTGACCCGCGCAACGTAGAGCTGCTGCGCCTGCTCCGCAGCGACCCGCGCATGGCCACATCCGAGCTGGCCCGGCGCGTCGGCATGTCCGCACCCGCCGTGCGCGAGCGCGTGTTGCGGCTCGAGGAGGCGGGGATCATCCGCGGCTGCACGCTGGAGCTGGATCCCGCGTCCCTCGGCTATCCGGTGTGCGCCTTCGTGCGGGTGCGCCCGGCACCGGGGCGCCTGGCGCAGGTGGCGGAGCTGGCGCGCCGGCTGCCGCAGGTCGTCGAGTGCCACAGGGTCACCGGCGAGGATTGCTTCGTGCTGAAGGTGCATCTGCCGGCACTCGACCAGTTGGACGAGGTGCTCGATCAGTTCCTGGCGCACGGGCAGACGACCACGAGCCTGGTGCAGAGCAGCCCGGTGCCGCCGCGCGGACTGCCGCTGCCCGACTGTTCCGGAGCGCCTCGCTAGCACCCCTGCACCGCGCCGGGATTTGCGCTGCCTCCCCGCCCGCCTGTATCGTCGGTGCGATGGAAAGCAGGATCGAGCGCCTGTGCGTCGAGCGCGGCCTCAAGATGACCGGCCAGCGGCGGGTCATTGCCCGGGTGCTCTCCGACGCGGCCGACCACCCGGATGTCGAGGAGCTGTACCGGCGCGCCACTGCACTCGACCGCCGCATCTCGATCGCTACCGTGTATCGGACCGTGCGGCTGCTGGAGGAACAGGGCATCCTGGAGCGGCGCGATTTCGGCGGCGGCCGCGCCCGCTACGAGCCGACCGAGCACGGCCATCACCATCACCTGATCGACGTGGATACCGGCCGGGTGATCGAGTTCCAGGACAGCGCGCATGAGCGGCTGCTGCGCGACATCGCGGCGCGGCTCGGCTTCGAGGTGGTTTCGATGCGTCTTGAGCTGTTCGGCCGGCGCCTCGCGGCGCACGCCCATGCCGGCGGCCACAAGGCGGCACCGGGCGGCAATGCCGCGGGTCATTCCGGCACCCCCTCTGTCGCGCACGGCGCCGCACGATGACGGCCGAACTGCCGGTCGCCAACCTGCTGGCCGGGGTGCCGGCCGCCCCGCCGCCGGGTGCGGGCGACTTCGCCGAGGCGGGATTTGGCGAGTTGCGCGGCGGCAGCCTGGGCGTGCGGCTCGCCACGAATCCGGCCGAGATCGACGCCGTCCAGGCGCTGCGTTACCGGGTGTTCTACGAGGAGATGGGAGCCACCCCCGATCCGCAATCCGCCGCCATGCGGCGTGACCAGGACGCCTTCGACCTCGTGGCCGACCATCTGCTGGTGGTCGATCACGCGATCGGGCCGGGGCCGGCGGGCGTGGTCGGCACCTACCGCCTGCTGCGCCGGGCCGCCGCCGAGCGCGCGGGGCGGTTCTACTCGGCCGACGAGTACGACATCGGCCCCATGCTGGCCTTTCCGGGCGAGGTGCTGGAACTGGGCCGGTCCTGTGTGGCACGGGCCTATCGCGGGCGCGCGGCCATGCAGTTGCTGTGGCGGGGCATCGCCGCCTATGTGTTCCTGCATCGCATCGACCTGATGTTCGGCTGCGCCAGCCTGCCGGGCACCGATCCGGACGCGGTGGGCGACGAACTGACCTACCTGTACGACAACCACCTGGCGCCGCCGGCGCTGCGGCCGCGCGCCCTGCCGGGGCGCTATGTGGAGATGCGCCGCGGGCCGCCGCACGCCGCGCGCGCGCACGATCTGCGGCGCAGCCAGGCCGCGCTGCCGCCGCTCATCAAGGGGTATCTGCGCCTCGGCGGGTTCGTGGGCGACGGGGCGGTGATCGACCGGCAGTTCAACACGATCGACGTGGCCGTGGTGGTCAAGACCGATCTGGTGACGGACAAATACTACCGCCACTACGAGCGGCAGTCGCGCGACGCGCTGGACTGATCCCCTGCCGCCTTGCCGGAGACCGCCCGGATGACCCGTTTCAACGTGGTAATGACAGCGCCGCGCCTGGCCTCGCGTGCGCTGGCGCTGCTGGAGGCGGCCGGTTGCGCGGTGCATTTCATGGACCCCTACCCCTCGGCGGCACGGGTCGCCGAGCTTGTCGGCGCGGTGCAGGCCGACGCGGTGTTGTCGCGCCAGGGTGCGGTCGGCGAGGCGGCGATGCTGGCGAGCCGCCGGCTGCGCGTGGTGGCGCGGCACGGCGTCGGTGTGGACGACGTGGACCTGCTGGCGGCGGCACGGCATGGCGTGATCGTCACCCGCGCGCCCGGATCGAACACCGCTGCCGTGGCCGAGCACACGCTCGCGCTGCTGCTGGCCTTGCTGAAGGATCTGCGGCCGCTGGGCCAGCGGATCGCCGCCGGGGGCTGGCGCGAGGCGGCGACGCAGGTGCGCGATGCCGCCGGGCTGCGGCTCGGTCTGGTGGGCTTCGGCGCCATCGGCCAGGCGGTGGCGCGGCGCGCCGAGGCATTCGGGATGCGGGTGCAGGCCCATGATCCGGCCGCCTCCGCCGGCCCGCTGGCGGCGAGCCTGCCGGCTCTGCTGGCCGAAAGCGACGCCGTCTCGCTGCATTGCCCGCTGAACCCCGCGACCCGGCACCTGATCGACGCGGCGGCCATCGCCGCCATGCCTCCGGGCGGTTTTCTGATCAACACCGCGCGCGGCGGCCTGATCGACGAGGCGGCGCTGCTGCGCGCGCTGGATCGCGGCCACCTCGCCGGCGCCGCGCTGGACGTGACCGAGCGCGAGCCGCCCGATGCCGCCTCGCCGCTGCGCCGGCATGAGCGGGTCATCATCACGCCGCATGTGGCGGGCGTGACGCCGGCCGCACTCGACCTCATGGGCTGCATGGCGGCCGAGTGCATCATCGCCGTGCTGACGGGCGCCGCGGTGCCGGAAGGCTGCGTCGTGGCGCTGCCGACGCTGGCCTGAGCGATGCCGGGACGCTGGCGGGTGCGCCTCGCCGGGCTGCGCGGCTGGCGGCGCGGGGCGGCGGCGGCACTGCTGGGCGTCGGCGCGGCGCTGGCATTGCCGCCATTCTGGGCATTGCCGCTGCTGCTGGTGTCGATCCCCGGATTGCTGGCGCTGATCGGCAGCGCGCGCGGCTGGCGCGGGGCGCTCGCCGCCGGCTTCTGGTTCGGCTTCGGCTATCACGTGGCCGGGCTGTACTGGATCACCGAGGCGATCCTGTTCCAGGCGGCGCGGTTCTGGTGGCTGGTGCCGATCGCGGTACCTGGCGTCGCGGCGGCGCTCGCGGTCTTCGTCGCCGTGCCCTGTGCCGTCGCCTGGCGGGCGCGGCCGGGCTGGCGGCGCCTGCTGGTGCTCGCGGGCGCCTGGGTGCTGGGCGACCTGGCGCGGCAATTCGTGCTGACCGGCTTTCCCTGGAACCCGCTCGGCAGCGCCTGGGAACTGCCCGGCTGGCTCGGCTCGGTGTTCATACAGCCGGCAGCGCTGGTGGGTGTGCCCGGCCTGACCCTGTTCACGCTGCTGCTCGCGGGGGCGCCGAGCCTGGGCCGCCGCGCGAGCCTGCCGATGCTGGCGGCGCTCCTGGTCTGGGGCGGGTACGGAGCGCTGCGGCTGCGGGCGGCTGCAACCGCGCCGCCGGCCTTCGCGGCGGTGCTGGTGCAGGGCGCCGTCCCCGAAGGCCAGAAGCTGGACCGCGCCAGCGCGCTCGCCATTTTCGAGCACTATCTCGACCTGACGCGGCGCGGTGCCGCGCAGGCGCGGGCGCGCGATCCTGGGCTGCCGGTCGCCGTGATCTGGCCCGAGACGGCGAGCCCGTTCCTGCTGGACGAGGATCGCAACGCGCGCGCCGCCATCGCCGAGGCGGCCGGGCCGGGGGCGGTGACGCTTGCGGGCAGCGTCCGGTTCGGCGCCGATCAGCGGCCGCGCAACAGCCTGGTGGCGATCGGGCCGGATGGCGAGACGCTGGCGATCTACGACAAATGGCATCTGGTGCCGTTCGGCGAGTATCAGCCGAGCTGGGCCAATATCGGCATCCAGCTCATCCCCGGCGGCGGCTTCGCGCCCGGGCCGGGGCCGCGCACCCTGCACCTGCCGGGCCTGCCGCCGGTGGGGCCGCTGATCTGCTACGAAGCGATCTTCCCCGGCCATGTCATCGACGCGGCCGACCGGCCGGCCTGGATGGTCAACATCACCAATGACGGGTGGTTCGGCAATTCCTCGGGCCCGCGCCAGCATCTCGCGGCGGCGCGGATGCGCGCGGTCGAGGAAGGCCTGCCGCTGCTGCGCGCCGCCAATACCGGCATTTCCGCCGCGTTTGACGCGCACGGCCGCGAACTGGCCCGCATCGGCATGGAGGTGAGCGGCACGGCGGACATCGCTCTCGCATTGCCGCCCTCGCCGCCGACATTGTTCGCGCGTTACGGACTTCTCATCCCGCTGGGCGCCGGCTCGCTGGCACTGCTGCTTGGGCTCGTGCTATCAATCACGAAGATTTCACGGGATGATGACGGTGACCGTATCAGAAAAGAGACCAGTCTCGCCGCATAAAGCGATCTGTTGACGATCCCTGGTTGCGCTGTTAACCTTTCAGCAACCGTTGGGCTAGGCCGGCTCATGTATCAGCCGCGTCAGGACTGGCGTTCTCTCGGGTATGCGTTCTGGCGTGGCAGGCAAACGGAATGATGGACGAACACTCTGAAGCGGGCGAGCGTGACGGCCCCGATCCGGTCGATCTTCTGGTCGGCGGCCGCATCAAGCTGCGGCGCACACTCATGGGCATGTCGCAGGAGCGGCTGGCCGACGCGCTCGGCCTCACCTTCCAGCAGGTGCAGAAATACGAGCGCGGCGCCAATCGGGTCAGCGCGTCGCGGCTCGCGCATATCGCCAGGGCGCTGGGCGTCAGCATCGCCTGGCTGTTCAACGAGAAGGTTGATCCCGCCTCGCCGGCCGGTGCCGTGGCCGGCTTCGCCGAAAGCCAGGCCGGCTTCGGCGACGAGATCGACGACATCCTGCGCCGCCGCGAGACGCTCGAGGTGGTGCGGGCGTACTATCGCATCCGCAGTGCGACGGCGCGCCGATCGGTCTATGACCTGATGCGCTCGCTGGGCAGCGAGCCGGAGTAGCTGCCGCGGACAGAAGGGGGCGGCTCGGGCTCGCGCAGTTGCGGATTGTCGAATACCGGGCTGCGCCAGCGGTGCAGTGCCTGGGCCAGCGCCGCCGCCAGATCGCGTTTTTCCGCCTCGCCAAGGCTGGTGGCGATCTCCTCGCGCGCTCGTCCTACCTGTAGCATCAGGCGTGGCACCCGCCCCGGCGTTTCTTCCAGCGCCACCCGCAGCCAGCCGGTGGGCAGGCTGCGCTCCTGCCGTCGGCCCGCAGGATCGGTGCGGGTGATGTGCAGCGTGTGCTCGGTCAGCAGCACCACCTCGCTGGCTCGGGCGCGTTGGGCGTTGATCGTCAGCATCACCGCCGCCAGCAGGACCTCGCCGCCGGCGAAGCCGCCCACCGGCCAGGCTCCCAGATGCACGAAGATGGCCGCGTTGATGCCGCAGATGAGGCCGAGAAAGCCCACCACCAGCCAGCGGCCACGCCGCGACAGGCTGCGATGCGGCACGATGACCGCCTCGAAGATCGGCGCATGGGCGGCGTTGGACACGCAGCCGATATGGGAATGGCCGCCCCCGCTTGTCAGCCGGAGCGCCGCGCGGCAACACTGCGTCGTGACCGTCGCCGCAACAAAGACCGCAAAGGCGAAACCGCCTGCCCCGCGCAAGCCGGCCAGGACGCCGGCCCGGACGCCGGCTATGACGCGCGAGCAGGTCCGGCTGTTTCTGGAGGCGCTCGGCGGGGCCTATCCGGAGGCGAAGAGCGAGCTGTCGTTCCGCGATCCTTTCACCCTGCTGGTGGCCGTGGTGCTGTCCGCGCAGGCCACCGATGCCTCGGTCAACCGCGCGACCGGGGGGCTGTTCGCTGTGGCCTCGACGCCGGCCGCGATGGTGGCGCTGGGCGTGGACGGGGTGGCCGCGCATATCCGCAGCATCGGCCTGTGGCAGGGCAAGGCGCGCAATGTCGTGGCACTGTCGCAGCTTCTGCTGGAGCGGCATGGCGGGCAGGTGCCGCGCGACCGCGCGGGCCTGGAGGCGCTGCCCGGGGTCGGGCGCAAGACCGCCAACGTCGTGCTGAACGTTGCCTTCGGCGAGGCGACGATGGCGGTGGATACGCACGTGTTCCGCCTCGGCAACCGCACCGGCATCGCCCCCGGCCGCACGCCGCGCGAGGTCGAGGACGCGCTGCTCGCCCGGGTGCCGCGCGAGGTGCTGCGCCCGGCGCATCACTGGCTGATCCTGCACGGCCGCTACGTCTGCCGCGCCCGGATGCCCGAATGCTGGCGCTGCGTCGGCGCTCCCTGGTGCCGCTATCCGGCCAAGACCAGGCCACCAAGACCGGGCCGCCAGCCAAGACCGGGCCGACCAAGATCGGACCGGCCGCTTAACCTGGGCGAAACCGGGAACTCCTAAGATTTCGGCCGTCATCCAGGGCCGCAATCCTCGGCGCGATGGCGGGGGACGGTGGCATGAGCCGGTTCGAAGCGCGCTGTGTGGCCGCGAGCACGAGTCTGGGCGCCTTGGCCGGATACCGGCTGGAAGGCCAGGTCGGCGGAGTGAGCGGCAGCGTGATCGAGGTCGAGGGGCTGTCTCGCTTCATCGCCATGCATGACCAGCTTCTGCTGCGCAACCGTAGCGGCACCCTGATCCCCGCCGAAGTGGTGGGCTTTCGCGGAGCCGCCGCGCATGTCATGGCCAAGGGCGCCTCGGACGGCATCGGCCCCGGCAGTGCCGTGCTGGCCGACCCGCGCGGGCGGGCAGCGACGCTGGGCGTGTGCGACGACTGGCTCGGCAGGGTGATCGACCCGCTTGGCCGCCCTGTCGATGGCAAGGGTCCGCTCGGCACCGGCAGCGCCAGGCCGGTGCGCCCCGCCCCGCCCCATGCCGCGAGCCGCGCCCGGCTTGGGCCGCGCATCGATCTCGGGGTCGCGGCACTGAACGGGTTTGCCACCTGCCGCGAGGGCCAGAGGATCGGATTGTTCGCCGCGTCGGGCGTGGGCAAGTCCACCCTGCTTGCCATGCTCGCCCGCTTCGTCGCCTGCGACGTGGCGGTGCTGGCCCTGGTCGGCGAGCGCGGGCGCGAGGTGCGGGAGTTCCTGGAGGACGATCTGGGAGCGGATGGGCTGGCGCGTTCCGTGGTCGTGGTCGCGACCTCGGATGCGCCACCGGTGCTGCGCGCCGAGGCGGCCTATGCGGCGATGACGGTCGCCGAGCATTTCCGCGACCAGGGCCGCTCGGTGCTGCTGCTGGTGGACAGCCTCACGCGCACCTGCCTCGCCCTGCGCGAGATCGGTCTTTCGGCGGGCGAGCCGCCGGCCACGCGCGGCTATCCTCCGGGCGTGTTCAGCGAGTTGCCGCGATTGCTGGAACGCGCCGGCCCCGGACCTGAGGGGAGCGGCCAGATCACGGGCATCTTCACCGTGCTGGTCGAAGGGGACGATCACGACGAGCCGGTGGCGGACGCAGTGCGCGGGCTGCTCGACGGGCATGTGGTGCTGGATCGGCGCATCGCCGAGGCCGGGCGGTTCCCGGCCGTGGATATCCTGCGCTCGCTGTCGCGCACGGTGCCGGGCTGCCTGTCGGACCAGGAAACGCGCCTCATGCGCCGTGCGCGGGCGATTTTGGGGCGGCAGGCGGAGCTGGCCGATCTTGTGCGACTGGGCGCATACCAGCCGGGCGCCGACGCGGCGGCGGACGAGTCGCTGGCGCTGGCGCCGAGGATCGAGGCGTTGTTGGGCCAGGACAAGGCCGTGCGCGTGTCGCTGGAGGCGATCTTCGCGGGATTGGCCGAGGTGCTGGCGTGACGCCGCACGGCTTGCGGACGGTCGCGAAGCTGCGCCGCTTCGCCGTGTTGCGGGCGCAGGCGGAGCTGGCGCGGCGCCATGCCGCCGAGAACGAGACGGTTCGGGCCGAGGCGGCGGCGCGGGACGGGGTCGCCCGCGAAATCCGCGCGGGGAGTACGGGACCGGGCGCCGACGCCTTCGCCGCGTGGCTGGCGGCGGCACGGCTGCACGTCGAACGGGTGCGGGCGCTGCGGGTCGATGCCGAGCACGCAGTGCGGCAGGCCCGCTCGGACCTCACGGCTGCCGACGTGGCGAAGGCGGCCCTCGACACGCTGATCGAGCGCCGCGCCGACGCGGCGCGGGCGCATGCGGCGCGGTCGGATCAGGCGCTGATCGACGATATGGCGGCTCGCCGATGGCAGCGCTGAGCGTTCCGGCTGCGCTCAAGGGGCGCGCAGGATCGTGCCGCGGCACTCGCCAAAACCGATCGACACGCACCCGTCGCGCGAGGCGCGGGCGTGCAGGATCACCTCGTCGCCGTCTTCGAGAAACCGGCGCTGCTCGCCGGAGGGCAGGATGATGGGCGTCTTGCCGCCCTGCGTCGCCTCCAGCAGGCTGCCCGTGCCGCCCTCTCCGGGTGCCGAGATGGTGCCGGTGCCGAGCAGGTCGCCCGGCCGCAGATTGCAGCCGTTGCTGGTGTGATGCGCCACGAGCTGCGCCGGCGTCCAGTACAGGTGCCGCGCGTCGCTCTACCGACAGAAGGTGCGGCGGCAGACCGCGCTCGCGCATGATCCGGGTCAGCAGCCGGACCTCGAGCGTGAGGGCGAGGCCGCCGTATCGCCGGTCGGCCTCGTCCGACAGATAAGGCAGAGGCTCCGGATCGCCCTCGGGCCTGGGCGACCCGGCCGCGCGAAACGGCGCCAGCGCCTCGGGGGTGATGACCCAGGGGCTGACGGTGGTCGCGAAGTTCTTGGCCAGGAACGGGCCGAGCGGCTGGTACTCCCAGGCCTGGATATCGCGTGCCGACCAGTCGTTCAGCAGGCAGAACCCGGCCACATGCGCGGACGCCTCGGCGATGGGAACCGGCTCGCCGAGCGCGTTGCCGGGGCCGATCCACACACCGAGTTCCAGCTCGTAGTCGAGCCGGTCGGAGGCGCCGAAGCGCGGCACCGTTTCGGCCGCGGATTTGCGCTGCCCGCGAGGCCGCCGGATCGCCCGCCCCGAGACGACGACCGAACCCGCCCGGCCGTGATAGCCGATCGGGACGTATTTATAGTTCGGCAGCAGCGGAGTGTCGGGACGGAACAGCTTGCCGACATTGATGGCGTGATGGATGCCCGCGTAGAAATCCGTGTAGTCGCCGATGCGCGCAGGCAGATGCATCACGCAATCCGCCGCCGGATGCAGAGCGGGGGCCACTCGCTCGCGCGCCGCTGGATCGGTCAGCAACTCCGACAGCCGCGTGCGCAAAGCCTGGCGCGGCCGAGCGCCCAGCGCGAACAGGGCGTTCAGCGCCGGTTCGGCTGCCGCCCGCGCCGCACGCGCGGCGCTCGCCTGACATCAGCTCCGGCCACAGCGGCCAAGTCGAGAATGTGATCGCCGATGGCAACACCGCCGCGCGGCGCGCCTCCGCCGGGCGGCGCGAAGACGCCCAGCGGCAGGTTCTGCACCGGGAAATCCGGATGGCCATTCGCCGAGGCCACCCAGCTTCGCAGTGCGGGATCGTGCGTCTCATCGATGGCAGGCAGCGGATCCGTCACCGCCGCGTCGGATCGAAGCGCTTTTGCAGCCGGCTCCCATAGGCGGCGTAGTCGCGCTGCCGCTCCGGCGCCTCGGCCGCGTATTCGGTCACGTGCTGCGGAAAGCGCGTTTCGAACATGAAGGCCATCGTCCCTTCCAGCTTCTGCGGCTGGAGTTCGGCACTGCTGGCGCGCGCGAACGCCTCGGCATCCGGACCGTGCGGCAGCATCGCGTTGTGCAGCGACATGCCGCCCGGAACGAAGCCGCCGCCGGGCTTTGCGTCATAGACGCCGTGGATGAGACCCATGAACTCGCTCATCACGTTCATGTGGTACCAGGGCGGGCGGAACGTGTCCTCGGCCACCAGCCAGCGATCCGAGAACAGCACGAAATCGACGTTCGCCGTGCCGTGCGTCTCCGATTGCGCCGTCAGCACCGTATAGATCGACGGATCGGCGTGGTCGAACAGGATCGGCCCCACCGGCGAGAAACGGCGCAGATCGTATTTGCAGGGTGCGTAATTGCCGTGCCAGGCGACCACGTCGAGCGGCGATTGCGCGATCTCGGCCGCCCACAGCGCGCCACCCCATTTGACGAACAGCGTGCCGGGTTCGTCCGCATCCTCGTAGGCGGCGACGGGCGTCTGGAAGTCGCGCGGGTTGGCCAGGCAATTGGCGCCGATCGGCCCACGTTCCGGCAGGGTAAAGGCGGCGCCGTAATTCTCGCAGAGATAGCCGCGCGCGGGGCCTTGCGTCAGCTCCACGCGCAGTTTCACGCCGCGCGGGATCACCGCGATCTCGGCCGGCCCGATGTCGATGATGCCGAACTCGGTCCACAGCCGCAGCGCGCCCTGCTGCGGGACGATCAGCATTTCGCCGTCGGCGTTGTAGAAATACTCGCGCTGCATGGAGCGGGTGGCGAGATAGACATGCGCCGCCATGCCGGCCCGCGTCCCGGCGTCACCCGCTGTCGTGATGGTGCGCACGCCCTCGACGAAGCTGCACAGCTCTGACGGCAGGGCGATCGGATCCCAGCGCAGCGGTGCCAACGGCACATCCGGCATGGGCGTGGGTGCGGTGCGCCAAAGCCTGCTGTCCACCCGCGAGAAATCGCCCCAGTGGGCTACGGTCGGACGGATCCGGTACAGCCATGAGCGGGTGTTGTTCGCGCGGGGTGCCGTGAAGGGCGAGCCGCTGAGCTGCTCGGCATACAGGCCGTAGGCGCAGCGCTGCGGCGAATTGCGGCCGACCGGCAAGGCGCCCGGCAGCGCCTCGGTCTCGAAGCCGTTGCCGAAGCCCGACATGTAGCGCCGCTCCTGCACGACAGGCGGGTTTGCGGCTTGCCGGCTTGCGGTTGGCGAGGGCACGTCCATCGCTGATCTCCTCCTCAGGGCTCGCGGTCCGGCTGGTGCTCGGGTGCGGCATCGATGAAGGCGGGCACGGTCTGGCAGGCGGCCTCGGTGGCCAGCAGGCTCGGATAGGGTGACAGATCGCAGCCGAAGCGGCGCGCGTTGGCAAGCTGGGGCACGAGGCAAATGTCAGCCAGGGTGGGAGAGCCGCCGAAACAGAACGGCCGCCCTTGATCCTGCACCAGCACCTCGCAGGCTTCGAGACCATCCTCGATGATCCAGCGCGCCCAGGCCTTCACCTCCGGCGACGGAAGGCTCGCGCGCAGCCGGTCCAGGACTCTCAGGTTCTGCAACGGATGGATGTCGCAGGCAATCACCTCGGCGAAGGCGCGGATGCGCGCCCGCAGCAGCGCATCGCCCGGCAGCAGGCGCGGTTGCGGCCAGGTCTCGTCCAGCCACTCGCAGATCGCCAGCGATTGCGTGAGCACGGCACCGTCATCGGTCTCGAGCGCCGGCACCAGCCCTTGCGGGTTGAGCCGCTTGTAGTCCGCGTCGTGCTGCTCGCCGCGGCGCAGGTGATGGCTCACGTGCTGCACGGACAGGCCCTTGAGGTTGAGCGCGATGCGCACCCGCCACGCCGCCGAGGAGCGGAAATAGCCGTGCAGGCGCATCGGGCCGTTCCCGCCGGGTCTAGTGGGCCGGTTCCAGGACGCCGCGGCGGATCTGGTCCTCCTCGATCGAGAGGAACAGTGCGCGGAAATTGCCTTCGCCGAATCCCTCGTCGCCCTTGCGCTGGATGAACTCGAAGAAGATCGGCCCGATGGCGTTGGCCGAAAAGATTTGCAGCAGCACCTTGGTCATGCCACCGGGGTCGGCGGCGTGCGGCACGCGACCCTCGCCGTCGATCAGGATGCCACAGGCACGCAGCCGGGCCAGATCCTCGCCGTGCCCCGGCACGCGCTGATCCACGCGCCCGTAATAGGTGTCGGGCGGCGAGGGCATGAAGGGCAGCCCGTCGGCGCGCAGGTGCTCGATTGTCTGGAAGATGTCGCGGCAGCCGCAGGCGATGTGCTGGATGCCCTCGCCGTGATAGGCGTGCAGGTATTCCTCGATCTGGCTGCGATCGTCGGCGCTCTCGTTGATCGGGATGCGGATCTTGCCGCACGGGCTGGTCAGCGCCTTGCTGATCAGGCCGGTCTGGTGGCCCTCGATGTTGAAGAAGCGGATCTGGCGGAAATTGAACAGGCGCTCGTAGAACCCGGCCCAGACCGCCATCCGGCCGCGCCGGACATTGTGCGTCAGGTGATCGATATGCAGCAGACCTACCCCGTCGGGCGTGGGATCGGGGGCGCCCAGCCAGACGAAATCCTGGTCGAACACCGAACCCTTCGCGCCATAGCGGTCCACCAGATAGATCAGGCTGCCGCCGATGCCCTTGAGCGTGGGGACGGACAGGGTGAGTTGGCCGGCGGCCGGATCAGCCGGTTCCGCGCCCAGGCTGAGCGCGCGGGCATAGGCTGCGGCTGCGTCAACCACGCGAAAGCCCATCGCGGGCGCGCAGGGCCCGTGCGCCTGCGCGAAACGGCCGGCATGGCTCGCCTCGTCCTCGTTCACCAGATAGGTCACGTCGCCCTGGCGATAGACGGTGATCCTGCGCGTGCGATGACGGGCGACCGGGCTGAAGCCCATCAGCCGCATCAGCCGATGCAGCGCGCGGGGCTCCGGATGGGCGAACTCCACGAAGGCGAAGCCATCGGTGCCCATCGGGTTCTGTTCGGTGATCGCCGCCGGGGCGGTGTCCTGCGGATAGGGACCCATGATCCAATCCTCCCTTTCTGGATGCCTGGAGAGTCGCACGCATCCGTCGCAAGATGCGTGCATTCGCGGCCTCTTTCGCCGGTCGCGGCGCATGGGCCGTGCGTGTCGGGGAGGGCGGATGCACGAAACCGCCGTGCTCGATCAGTTCGACCTGCGCCTGCTCGCCGCCTTGCAGCGGGACGGGCGGCTATCGGTGCTGGCGCTGGCGGAGGCGGTCGGGCTATCGGCCTCGCAATGCTCGCGCCGCCGCGCGCGGCTGGAGGAGCAGGGCGTGATCGCGGGCTACCACGCGGCGCTCGACCCGGAGCGGCTGGGTCTGGGGGTCGCGGCCTTCATCGAGGTGCGGCTGGCGCGGCACTCACCGGACAATGCCAAGCAGTTCCGTGCCCTGGTCGAGCGCGCATCCCGCGATCCAGCTCGCCTATGCCGTGACCGGCGGTGCGGATTACCTGCTGAAGGTGGTGGTGGCGGACCTGCACGGCCTGTCGGCGCTGGTCAACGAGGTGCTGCTGCCGCATCCGAGTGTCGCCGAGGTGCGCTCGCTGGTGGGGCTGGAGCGGTTGAAGGACGGCAGCGCGCTGCCGCTGTCGATCTCTGAGCGGGAGAAGCGGGCGGCTTGCGCCGCCATGGCGCTGCCCCTATACCCCGGCGCTTCGTCTGCGCGCCGGGCCTGGAATGGGCATGCCCGGCCGCGGCGCATGACCTATAGGAGACAAAAATGCCCAAGCTGAAGACCAAGTCATCGGTCAAGAAGCGCTTCAAGATCACCGCCACCGGCAAGGTGCTGGCCGGGCCAGGCATGAAGCGCCACGGGCTGATCAACCGGCCGCAGAAGATGAAGCGGCAGAATCGCGGCAGCCAGGTGCTGACCCATGCGGACGGGCTGACCGTCAAGCAATGGGCGCCGTACGGTCTCGGTTGAGCGGGGAGTAGCACCAGATGGCACGTGTCAAGCGGGGTGTGACCACCCACGCCCGCCACAAGAAGGTCCTCGACGCCAGCAAGGGCTTCGTCGGCCGCAGCTCGACCAACTATCGGATCGCGCTGGAGCGGCTGGAGAAGTCGCTGCAATACGCCTATCGCGACCGGCGGGTGAAGAAGCGCGAGTTCCGCGGCCTGTGGATCCAGCGCATCAACGCGGCCGTCCGCGAGCACGGCATGACCTATAGCCGCTTCATCGACGGGCTGAAGCGCGCCGGCATCGAGATGGATCGCAAGGTGCTTGGCCGCCATCGCCTATGACGACCCGGCGAGCTTCGCCGCGATCGTGAGGCAGGTGCAGGCGGCAGCGCCGGAGCCGGCCGCGGCCGGCTGAGCGGGGGACCGGCTACCCCAAGCGTCATGGCCGGGCTTGACCCGGCCATCCGGTCCCGCAACGACGATCTCGCGTGTGGCGCTGGATGGCCGGGTCAAGCCCGGCCATGACGGTACTGCAACGTGAGAGGCTTGCGGAGCAGCCATGACCGACGACCTCGCCGCCTTGCGGGCGGACACCGACGCGGCCCTGGCGGGTGCGGCCGATCTGCGCGCGTGGGACGCGGTGCGCGTCTCCGTGCTGGGCAAGTCGGGCCGCCTGACCACGCTGCTCAAGGAACTCGGCCGTGCCTCGCCCGAGGAGCGGCGCGAGCGGGGTGCGGCGCTCAACCGGCTCAAGGCCGAGCTGGAACAGGCCATCGAAACCCGCCGTGTGGCGCTGGAAGCGGCGGCGCTCGAGGCGCGGCTCGCCGCCGAGCGCCTGGACATGACCCTGCCGCCGCGCCCGGCGCCGGCCGGCCTGATCCACCCGATCAGCCGCACGATGGAGGAGATGGCGGCGATCTTCGGCGCGATGGGCTTCACGGTGGGCGAGGGCCTGGACGTGCAGACCGACTGGTTCAACTTCGCCGCGCTGAACATCCCGGCACACCACCCGGCGCGCGCCGATCACGACACGTTCTACATGCCCGGCACGCGCGACGGCCGGCCGCTGCTGCTGCGGACGCAGACCTCGGACGTGCAGATCATCTCCATGCTGGAAAACCCGCCGCCGCTGCGCGTGATCGCACCCGGCCGCACCTACCGCGCCGACCACGACGCCACGCACAGCCCGATGTTCCATCAATGCGAGGGCATCGCGATCGACCGGAACATCACGCTGGCGCACCTGAAAGGCTGCCTGATCGATTTCCTGCGCGCCTTCTTCGGCATCAGCCACGCTGCCGGTGCGCTTCCGCTCGTCCTATTTCCCGTTCACCGAGCCGTCGATGGAAGTGGATATCGGCTGGAACCGACGCACCGGCGAACTTGGGGGCGGCGGTGACTGGCTGGAGATTCTCGGCAGCGGCATGGTGCATCCGAAAGTGCTCGCCAATTGCGGCATCGATCCGCGCGAGTGGCAGGGCTTCGCCTTCGGCATGGGTGTCGAGCGGGTGACGATGCTGAAGCACGGCATCCCCGACCTGCGCCCGTTCTACGAGAGCGACATACGCTGGCTGCGCCATTACGGATCGAGCCCGCTGGCGCCGGCGATCTTGCACGAGGGGCTGTGAGATGAAGTTCTCGCTCTCCTGGCTGCGCTCGCATCTCGATACCGACGCCGATCTGGCGGGCATCACCGACACGCTGAGCGCCATCGGGCTGGAGGTGGAGGGCGTCGAGGATCGCGGTGCCCCACTCGCACCGTTCCGCATCGCCCGCGTGGTCGAGGCGGTGCCGCACCCGAACGCCGACCGGCTGCGCGCCTGCCGCGTCGATGCGGGCGACGGCACGCTGGTCTCGGTGGTCTGCGGCGCGCCCAACGCGCGCACCGGCATGAAGGCGGTGTTCGCGGCACCCGGCGCGTACATCCCGGGCACCGGGATCACGCTGAAGGTGGGCGAGATTCGCGGCGTGCAGAGTGCGGGAATGCTGCTCAGCTATCGCGAGATGGCGCTGGGCGAGGACCACACCGGCATCGTCGAACTGCCCGAACGACGCGCCGGTCGGTGCGGCTTACGCGGCCTGGGCCGGTCTCGATGATCCGGTGATCGAGATCGCGGTGACGCCCAATCGCGGCGACGCGCTGGGCGTGCGTGGCGTGGCGCGCGACCTCGCAGCGGCCGGCATCGGCCGGCTGAAGCCGTGGCGGGCCGATCCGGTGCCGGGCCGCTTTGCCAGCCCGGTGCGCTGGGTCAACGACATGCCGGAGGCCTGCACATGGGTTCTGGGCCGCACCATTCGCGGCCTGCGCAACGGGCCGAGCCCGCGCTGGCTGGCCGACCGGCTGCTGTCGATCGGCCTGCGGCCCATCAACGCGCTGGTCGATGTGACCAACTTCTTCACCATCGATTTGTGCCGTCCTCTGCATGTGTTCGACGCGGCGCGCATCGCAGGCGGGGCGCTGACATTGCGCCCGGGCGCGGGCGAGAGCCTCGCGGCACTGAACGGCAAGTCGTACACGGTCTCGCCGGAGGATTGCGTCATCGCCGACGCCGCCGGCGTGCAGTCGCTGGCAGGGGTGATCGGCGGGGTGGCGACCGGCTGCACCGAGGCGACCACGAGCGTCTTCGTGGAATGTGCCCTGTTCGACCCGGTGCGGGTGGCGCTGACCGGGCGGCGGCACCAGATCACCTCGGATGCCCGCCAGCGCAACGAGCGCGGCATCGACCCGTCGTTCCTGCCGGACGCGATCGAGGCGGCGACGCGCATGATCCAGGATCTGTGCGGCGGCGAGGCGAGCGAATTGGTGTCGGCCGGCGCCGAACCCGCCTGGCAGCGGCGCGCGACGCTGCGCTTCTCCCGGCTTGCCGGGCTGGGGGGTGTGGAGATCGCACCCGAGGCGGCTTTGGCCTCGCTGGAGGGCCTGGGGTTCGGTGTCGTGGCGCGGGACGCGGCGGCGGTGACGGTCGAGGTGCCGGCCTGGCGCAACGACGTCGCCGGAATCAGCGATCTCGACCCGGCGGCGTCCCTGGAACCGCGCCAGGCTGCCGTTGCCGCGGAGGGACGTCTCGAGGCCGAGCCGGAGATGGACCTGATCGAGGAGGTGCTGCGCCTGCATGGCCTCGACCGCATCCCGCCGGCCTCGATGCCCGTGCTGGCGCCAGTGCCGGCGCCGAGCCTGGTGCCGCGCCAGGGTCGCGCGGCGCTGGCGCGGCGCACGCTGGCGGCGGCGGGTCTGGCCGAATGCGTCACCTTCAGCTTCATGGCGCGCGGGCAGGCGGTGCTGTTCGGCGGCGGCGATCCGGCGCTGACCCTGGAGAACCCGATCGCCGCCGATCTGGATCAGTTGCGCCCGACGCCGATCGCCACCCTGGCGCTGGCCGCCGCGCGCAATGCCGCGCGCGGCTTCGCCGATATCGGCCTGTTCGAAATCGGCCCGGCCTTTGTCGGCACGGACGCGGTGGGGCAGGCGCATGTGGCGGCCAGTCTGCGTGCCGGGCAGACGCCGCGCAGCTGGATCGCACCTGCCCGTGCGGTCGACGCGATGGACGCACGCGGCGACGCGCTGGCTCGGTGCTCGCGGCGCTCGGCGTGCCGATGCGAGGCGCTGTCCACGACGGCCGACGCGCCCGGCTTACTACCATCCCGGCCGCTCGGGGGTCATCCGCCAGGGACCGAAGATGGTGCTGGCAATTTTCGGCGAGCTGCATCCGCGCGTGCTGGCCGCCCTCGACCTGACCGGGCCGGTGGTGGCGATGCAGGTCTTCCTGGCCGCTATCGCCGAGCCGAAGCGCCGGCGCCGGGCACCCCCGGACCTGCCGGCGTTCCAGCCGGTGCGCCGCGATTTCGCGTTTCTGGTGGCGCGCGACGTGCCGGCCGAGATGGTGCTGCGTGCCGCTCGCGGTACCGACCGCGCGCTGGTGGCCGGCGTGCTGCTGTTCGATGCCTATGAGGGCGAGAAGGTGCCGGCGGGACAGAAATCGCTCGGTGTCGAGGTGACGTTCCAGCCGCGCGAGCGGACGCTGACCGACGCGGAGATCGAGGCCGCCTGCGCGAAGGTCGTGGCGGCGGTGGGCAAGGCTACCGGCGGCACCCTACGGTGATCCGCATGAGCAAGCCCGTGGGGCCAGATGCTACAGCACACATATGACACGCCCACACGACTTGCCGCAGGAAACGGCGAGCTGATCGAAACCACGCTCCAACTCGTTGAGATCACGCGAGAGGTTTCTGATAAGACAGTCGCGCAAAAGCTTCAGAATCAAATTACGAAGTACCTCAAGGTAACTGTGAATAATAACGACGCACTCCTGAAGCTGATCGAGGCTGCTAAGGACTTAGCTCATGCGGAGCTGGATTGAGCGACACCTCAGCGCCTGCGCCGCCAGAGCCTGATCTTGATGTTCTGGAACGACGTCTAAACGACGAGAGGCGGCGTGCCGTTACACCCGAAGGCATTGAGCATCTCGTTTCTGAACGGGAGGCGAGAGATCGCTCGTGGATAGCACGCTGGGTCATTGTAATCTTCGGCTTGGCGATCCTCACGGCCTTCATAGTCATGGGAGTTGAGGGAGGGCGGACAGGTAATTGGCTCGCGGTCTCCGCCCAAGTCCTCGATCTAATCCGCTCAGCCGTGCTTCCCGTTGTCACCCTCATCCTGGGCTACTACTTTGGCCGCTCCGGACGCATATGAGCCTTGACCACGCCAAGATCGGCCCGCCCGAATGACCGCCACCCCCCTCTCTCGCATCCGCAACTTCGCGATCATCGCCCATATCGACCACGGCAAGTCCACGCTCGCCGACCGGCTGATCCAGGCCACGGGTGCGGTCGCCGCGCGCGACATGACCGAGCAGGTGCTCGACAACATGGAGCTGGAGCGCGAGCGCGGCATCACCATCAAGGCGCAGACGGTGCGCCTCGCCTATCCGGCGCAGGACGGCGAGATCTATGTCCTGAACCTGATGGACACGCCCGGCCATGTCGATTTCGCCTACGAGGTCTCGCGCAGCCTGGCTGCCTGCGAAGGCTCGCTGCTGGTGGTCGATGCCTCCCAGGGCGTCGAGGCGCAGACGCTCGCCAATGTGTATCAGGCGATCGACGCCAATCACGAAATCGTCCCGGTGCTCAACAAGATCGACCTGCCGGCCGCCGAGCCCGAGCGCGTCCGCCAGCAGATCGAGGACGTGATCGGCCTCGATGCTTCCGATGCGGTGGAGATCAGCGCCAAGACCGGGCTCAATATCGAGGGCGTGCTGGAAGCGCTCGTCACCCGCCTGCCGCCGCCCAAGGGTGACGAGAGCAGCGCCGCTCACCGCGCTGCTGGTCGATAGCTGGTACGACCAGTATCTCGGCGTTGTCATCCTGCTGCGCGTCAAGGACGGCCGCATCAGGCGAGGCCAGAAGATCCGCATGATGAGCACGGGGGCCGTTCACAGCGTCGAACAGGTAGGCGTGTTCACCCCGCGCCTGGTGCCGCTGGACGATCTGGGGCCGGGCGAGATCGGCTACATCACGGCCGCCATCAAGACCGTGGCCGACTGCAACGTGGGCGATACGATCACCGACGACCGTCATCCTGCCGCGGCGCCGCTGCCCGGCTTCAAGCCCTCGGTGCCCGTGGTGTGGTGCGGCCTGTTCCCGGTCGATGCCGACGATTTCGAGAAGCTGCGCGACAGCCTGGCGAAACTGCGGCTGAACGATTCCTCGTTCCACTACGAGGCGGAAACATCGGCGGCCCTCGGTTTCGGCTATCGCTGCGGCTTCCTCGGGCTGCTGCACCTGGAAATCATCCAGGAACGCCTGAGCGCGCGAGTTCGACCTCGACCTGATCGCGACCGCCCCCAGCGTCGTCTATCGCGTCCACCGCACCAACGGCACGATGGAGGAGTTGCACAACCCGGCCGACATGCCGGACGGCAGCGTGATCGACCATATCGAGGAGCCGTGGATCAAGGCCACGATCATGGTGCCCGACGAATATCTCGGCGCGGTTCTGACCCTATGCAACGAGCGGCGCGGGCAGCAGGCGGATCTGACCTATGTCGGCAACCGGGCGATGGCGGTGTATCGCCTGCCGCTGAACGAGGTGGTGTTCGATTTCTACGACCGGCTGAAATCGGTGAGCCGCGGCTATGCGAGCTTCGACTACGCGATGGACGGCTATGCCGAGAGCGATCTCGTGCGCATCTCGATCCTGGTCAACCACGATCCGGTGGACGCGCTCTCGTTCATCGCCCACCGCAGCGCCGCCGACGCGCGCGGCCGCTCGATCTGTGCGAAGCTGAAGGAGCTGATCCCGAAGCAGCTCTTCAAGATCGCCATCCAGGCGGCGATCGGCGGGCGGGTGATCGCGCGCGAGACCATCAGCGCGCTGTCCAAGGATGTCACCGCCAAATGCTACGGCGGCGACATCACCCGCAAGCGCAAGCTGCTGGAGAAGCAGAAGGAGGGCAAGAAGCGGATGCGCCAGTTCGGCAAGGTCGAGATCCCGCAAAGCGCCTTCCTCGCGGCGCTGAAGATGGATGCGTGACGGCCCGCCGACGCCTTGCTAAAAAGGGCGGCAGAGGATGGATGGCCGAGCGGCTTAAGGCGCACGCTTGGAAAGCGTGTGTACGTTAATAGCGTACCGTGGGTTCGAATCCCACTCCATCCGCCAGTCCTAACCCACTGATCTTTCACGCTCCCCTCACGATCCGGTTGACAGTCCGGGTGCCACGCTGCGAATTTCGGGTCCGGGCAGCGACGGGGAGCAGTTCCTATGCGGCTTGGGCAAAGATACCTCGCCATCATGTCGCGGCTGGTCCCGGCGGGAGCGGTCGGCGCGGCGATGCTGCTCGGCTCCGCCGTCGCCAGGGCGGCGATCGACCGCCCCGCCCCAATCGACCCACCGGCCAGCACAGCGCCGGGCGTGTCGGAGCGGTTGGCCGCCATCCGCGAAGCGGTGTCCGTCGTGGTCGTGCCCGACGACCTGGCGCGGCAGCCCAATCCCGACCTGCATCTGGTCTGGGGCAACCGGTGGAACAACTGGGGCTGGGGTGGGCGGCCCGGCTGGGGCCGGCCCGCGTGGAACAACTGGCGCAACTTCCGGCCCCGCTGGAACAACTGGCGCAACGCCTGGCGCAACTGGTGACGGATACGCCCGGTCTCGGCGGATACTGAGCCGCGCCATGCCCAGGATCGAGTTGCTGGTGGTCCAGCCCACTCCGTTCTGCAACATCGATTGCACATACTGCTATCTGCCGAACCGGAACGAGAAAGCGGTCATCTCGACCGGGACGCTGATCAATCTGTTCTCGCAGGTCTTCGCGTCCGGCTGGGTGCAGGACGGGCTTTCCGTCGTCTGGCATGCGGGCGAGCCGATGGTGCTGCCGGTCGCGTTCTACCGAGAGGCGTTTCGAACCATCGAACGGCTGAAGCCGTCCCACGTTGCGATCGACCATGCGTTCCAGACCAACGGCACGCTGATCGACGAGGCATGGTGCGCGTTCTTCGCCGAGGAGCAGGTGAATGTCGGCGTCAGCATCGATGGCCCGCGGCATGTGCATGACCGCAGCCGTGTCACGCGCTCCGGCCGCGGCACGTTCGACCGGACGATCGCCGGTATCCGCCAGTTGCGGCGCAGCGGGGTGCCGTTTCATGTCATTTCCGTCCTGACCGCCGCCAGCATGGCGTGTCCGGGCGAGATGTTCGATTTCTATGTCGAGGAAGGGATCGAGGAAGTCTGCTTCAACGTCGAGGAATCCGAAGGCAGCCACGTCTCGCGATCCTTCGCGGCGGCCGATATCGAGGCGGCGTATTCCAGTTTCCTGCGCGAGTTCTGGCGGCTCTCGGCGGCCTCTCCCGGCAGGATCACCTTCATCCGCGAGATCGAGCACGCGATCCGGCAGATCGTGCGGCCGAACGATGCGGCGTTCGCCAATCAACTGGTCGAGCCGTTCGCCTTGACCAGCATGGACTGGGCGGGAAACGTCTCGACGTTTTCGCCGGAACTGCTCGGGCTGAAGAACGCGGAATACGGCGATTTCGTGCTGGGCAACATCAACCGCGACACGCTGCTGGAGATGCAGGACAGCGCGCCCCTTGCGCGGATGCTGCGCGACATTCGCGCGGGGGTCGCGATGTGTCGCGAGACCTGCGAGTATTTCAGCGTCTGCGGCGGCGGCGAGCCGGTCAACAAGCTGGCGGAGAACGGCAGCTTCGCCAGCACCGAGACGCGCTATTGCCGGCTGGTCAAGATGCGCGGAACCGATCTGGTGCTCGACGCGATCGAGCGGGTGCCGGAACGCCTGCCGATGCCAGGCCAACCTGTCGAGACACGCCTGTACGGGTGAGACCCGTCGATCCGGAGGGAGGACGAGCATGACGTTCCGAGTATTGGCGGCATTCGCGATCGGCGCCACGGTGCAACTGGGCCTGTGCGGCCTCGCATCGGCCCAGGGCAGTGCTGCCTCGCCCGGTCCGATGGGACAGGAGATGCCGGGCGGACAGGAGGCGCTGGGCGAACTGGCGGCACCCGAGCTGTCGCCCGCGGCGGACCGGCCGGTGCTGTACGTCACCAGCGTCGAGGTCTTTCGCACCTCCGCCGAACCGAAGCGCGACATCGTCCGCGTGACGGGACTTGCGGCCTCCGGCGGGTGGGGCGCACCGCAACTGGTCCCCAGCTACGCAGGCAAGCCCGCTGACGGCATCGTCGATCTGCAATTCGTGGCCGCGCCGCCCAGATTGTCACAGGACGCAGAAGGCTTCGTGCCGGTCGATGCGGTGTTCGCGCTCGAGGAAGGTCATCCATTCAACGGCGTGCGCGTCCGCGGCGCCGAGAATGCGCTGACCGTGAAGCAGATCCCGGGCGTGAGCCAGGCCACGATCAGCACGAACGATTGCGCGGATTGCGTCGGCAAGAAGCTGGTGGGAGCAGGTGCGACGCAGCCGGGCCAGCAGGGCAGTATCCGCCAGCAGGATCTGCCGAGGCTGCTGCGCGTGATCAAGCCGACCGACGGCGTTCGGGGCGCCAGGCTCAATCCCAATCGCCTGACCCTCATGCTGGGCGACGACGACACGATCGTCGCGGCGTTCTGGGAGTGACGGGAGCAGGAGCACGGATGGCGCCGACACACGGCCCGGTATAGAGAGGCTGCCCGGCCAACCGGATGTCCAGGAGCGAACCAGCGCCATGAGCGATCTCGTCTTCATCGCCTTTCCGACCGAGCAGCAGGCCGAGGAAGTCCGCAGCAAGCTGCTCTCGATGCAGAAGGAGTATCTGATCGAACTCGGCGACGCGGTGATCGCGACCAAGGATTCGGCCGGTCGCGTCGGGCTCAATCAGTTGGTCAATACGACGAGATCCGGGGCGCTCTCGGGGGCTGTGTGGGGTTCGCTGATCGGCCTGATCTTCCTCAATCCGCTGGTGGGCGCTGCCGTTGGTGCCGCCTCGGGAGCGATCAGCGGCCGGCTGACCGATTTCGGCATCAGCGACGATTTCATGAAGAATGCCGCCGAGGCGCTGGCGCCCGGGACGGCCGGGCTGTTCCTGCTGATCCGCAAGATGACCGCGGAAAAGGTGCTGGCGGCCCTGCACGGGGTCGGGGGCACGGTCATGCACACCTCCTTCGACGAGACGAAGGACGAGGCATTGCAGGCAGCACTCGCCGGCCATGCGGCTTCGCCGTCCTAGCCGGCCGGCATCGCACGGCGCTGTCCCGGCTGACGGGACAACGGCGTGCGGTGTCGCTCGCGGACGCCAATCGCGCCGCTGACATTCTCTGCCGCAATGGCGATCGACGCGGCCGATGCCGCTTCGCACGAACAGAACCGGGGATTGCAACACGGCGTGGCGGCAGCGCCGCTCGGCCACAGAGATTGACAGCCCTCCGGATGCGCAGCCAGTTTTGGCGGAATGGCGCGTGCCATTTGCAGCGCGGAGGGCACCCGAGGTGAACAGGATGTGGTCGCGGGCGCCGATCGTGCTGTTGATGGCGGTGCTCCTCACGGGTTGCGCGTCGCTGATCGTCGCCGACACGAAACCCTTGTCCCCGACCCAACTGAACCCGCCCGGCAGCGAGACCATTTCCCGGGGCGGCATGCGGCTTACCGCCATGTCAACCGCCAAGGCGACTCCCGACCTCCTCGTGCTGGTCGCCATATCGGGCGGCGGCAAGCGCTCTGCCGCCTGGTCCTATGGCGTGCTGAAGGGGATGCGGGAGGTTTCCGTGCCGACGCCGCACGGCCCCGAGCCTCTGCTGCACGCCCTGGACGCCATATCCGGAGTCTCGGGGGGCAGCTTCACGGCCGCCTATTACGGCCTCTACCGCGATTCGGCGTTCGGCCGGTTCGAAACGGATTTTCTTTACCGCGATACCAACGCCGCGATCTGGGGGATCTATCTGCTGCCGTGGAACTGGCTGTGGCTCGTCGATCCCTCGGTCGGCACCAACGACTACATGGAGCGGGTCTATGACCGCACGATGTTTCATGGCGCGCGGTTCAAGGATCTGGCAGCGCAGGGCCGGCCGCTGGTCGCCATCGGCGCCACCGAGATCAGCGACGGCACGCCGTTCATCTTCACGCAGGAAACCTTCGATCTCATCTGCTCCGATCTTGGCGAGTTTCCGGTGGCGCGCGCGGTGGCGGCGTCGAACGGCTTCCCCGGCCTGTTCTCGCCGATCACGCTGACCAACCGCGCCAGCCAGTGCGGCGGCCGCGAACCCGGCTGGCTGCGCCGCGTCAGCGAGGACCAGCGGCTCGACCCGCTCTCCCGTCCCGGCGCGCAGGCGAATGCGGTGTCGCGCTATCTCGATCCCAAGCGGATGCACTATCTTCACCTGGCCGATGGCGGCATTTCCGACAACATGGCGATGCGCGTGGCCGGCAGCATGATGCAAAATCTGGCGCAATCGCCGGCGACGCTTGCCACCGACGGCTTCGATCGCGTGCGCCGGATCCTGGTGATCTCGGTGGATGGCCAGGGCGCGCAGGATCCCACCGTATCGCAGCGCCGGGTGGTCGGTGGCCTGTTTGCGATGCTGGGGCTCGTGACGGGCGCGCAGATCGACCGCTTCAATTTCGAGACCATGATCACCGTGAACCAGCAATTGGAGGAGGTCACGAAGGCGATCCGCGCCGCGCGGTGCGCGCAGGGAAGGGTGATCGACGGCACGCCATGCGACGACGTGCAATCCGAGCTGATACCGATCTCCCTCGCCGCCATGCCGCCAAGCCCGCGCAAGGCCCAATTGCTGGCCATCCCTACGGGCCTCACGCTCAGGCGCGCCGATGTGGATGCGCTGATCCAGGCGGGGCAGGACGCGGTGGTGACCTCGGAGCCGCTGCGGAAATTTCTCGAGGACTATCCGCCTCGCCCGCTCGCGGTCGCGGCCCGCCCGTGATCCGGCGCGCCCGTGGTCGGGGCCCGGAGGGTGGGGCGCGCGGCTTGCAACCGGGGCCGTTGCAAGCCTACAAAAACGATGGTGGCGCGTTCCGAACCATGCAGACATCGGGACGACGCCCACGCATCGCGCGGCCTGCGCAACATCGGTGAATGGGATCGACAATGAGCGGTGGTTCTTTTCGTCATCGGGTTTTCCTCGGCATCGGTGCTGCGGCGTTGCTGCTCGCGGGTTGCGCGCAGACACCGATGGGCCCGACCGTCCAGGTCATGCCGGGGTCGAACAAATCCTTTGCCGCGTTCCAGAACGATCAGGCTGTTTGCAGGCAGTTCGCCGAGCAGTCGGTCGCCGGCCAGGCGCGGAACGCCAATCTGCGCGGCGTCGGCGCAGCGGCCGTGACCACGGCACTCGGTGCCGGGCTGGGGGCCGCGATTGGCGGCGGCAGCGGCGCCGGAATTGGTGCCGCGGGCGGCGCGCTCGGTGGGGCGGGGATCGGTGCCGCGACCAGCTCCAATGCCCAGCGATCGATCCAGGACCAGTATAACATCGCGTTTTCGCAATGCATGTTCTCGCGCGGCAATTCGGTGCCCGGTTTCCGTCGCTGATCCCGCCGGGCCGGCGTCGCTTCAGAAATCGTCCGGGCCGGAGTGATCCGCGCCCGGGCCATTGATCCCGCTGCTGCTCCAGCCGGTCCGGCCGACGATCCGGAACCAGGTCGAGCTGAACGAATAGCCGACGCGCAGCAGGATCCTTTCCGGTTCGCTCAGGCTGTCGAACCAGTGCCGCATTCGCACCGCGCGCAGCGTGTCGCCGGTGATGATGTTGTCGGCGCCGTTCAGCATGGCGCGGGCGATGCTCGCATCGTCGTCCAGTGTCCAGACATGCACCTCCCGCCCGCGCGCGGTGAGTTGCTGGATGAGCGCGCGCGTCGCCAGACGCCGCGACAGCGCCACGAAATCGACATCGACGCTGTGCAGATTGCCGATACCGGTCGCCAGGATGAGACCCAGCTTGATCTCTGGCGCGATGCGCCGCACCTCGCGCAGCAGACCGATATCGAGCGACGAAATCGCCGCATGGTCGGCCGAGCCGGCTTCGCGCAGGATGGCGACCGTGCGCGCCGCCAGGTCTTCGCCATGCCCGTTATTCTTGACTTCGACATTCAGCCGAACCCGCCCCCGCGCAGCCTCGGCGAAGGCGCGCAGGGTGGGGATGCGCTCGCCGCGGAAATGTGGCGCGAACCAGGAGCCGACATCGAGCCGAAGCAGCTCGTCGGCCCGCATCTGCCAGATGGGGCGCGCCACGCCGGCCACGCGGCGGAGATCCGTGTCGTGCAGCAGGACGATTTTTCCATCCGCCGTCTCCTGCACGTCGATCTCGACGACGTCGGCCCCTTCGGCAATGGCATTGTCCAGCGCCGCCAGCGTGTTCTCGGGGGCGCGGGCAGAGCCTGCGCGATGCGCGGTGATGGCGATCGGGTGCGGCGCCGCCCCGCCGGCCGTGGCGATCTTGATGGCGGCGGCAATGGGGATCGCGACGCACAGCGCAAGCAGCGCCAGCGGTCGGAGCCGGGCGAGGCGCGCGCGGGCTGGAATCGGCTCGGCGCCTCGCGGCAGCACCTCCTCGGCCGCCTTGTCCCGAAGCAGCGGCAGCAGCACCGCGCCGCGTGAGACGGCGGCGAGCGCCGCAAACGCCAGGGCGGCGGCGATGGCGACACCCAGGCCGGCGCCATGCAATGCTGCCTGCTGCATCGGACGCGCAAGGAGCCAGTCGAGCAGAGCCGACAATACCGCGAAAAAGATCGCCCAAAGCGCCGCCGTGCCCAGCACCGCCGCGAGCAGTCTCGGCAGCAGCGCGCGCGTCCGCCCGTGTGTCGCGCGAACGGCCATGCGCAACGCCTGATGCACGCCGACCGGACGCAGCAGGCAGATCGGCACGGCAAGGGCGGTGCGCAGGAGCAGCACGAGGCCAGCCACCAGCGCGCCGGCGGCGACGGCGGCGACCAGCGCGGCCACCAGGATGAATTCGGGCGGCCGTGTCGTCAGGTAGAAATAGACATCGCCACCCGAAAGCCACCAGCGCCGCCCGGCGAACGCGATCGCGAGCACCGGGACGACCAGCAGCAGCGCCGCCGCGAACGCATAGGCGCTGAGTGCCAGCAGGCTCGGAACGCGGGCGAACACCGCCCGCCAGACCGCAAGGTGGCGGGACGGCCCGGGTCCCTGCGCGCGCCACAGGATCAGGCTCGCGCCGCCTGACGCGACTGCACCCACGAAGATCACGCCGATCGCCGCACTCGGCAGTGCGAGCATCCCGGCGGGAGACAGCAGGAACGACACCAGCGCGGTGTTGCCCACGAAAGGATCGCCGCCCAACGCCACGACGCGGTCCAGCAGCAGCACCAGCAGCGGGTCGAGGGCGACCAGCGTGGCGAGCTCGAACGCCGCCTCGAACACCAGCAGCGGCCACAGGGCGCGGCGCAGCGTGCCCACGAAGGATGGGCGAGCCGTCATGCTGTACGTGCCGGCGTCGGACGCGTGTCCAGGCGCCGGAACCGGTTCAGGCGTGCTGGACGCTCCGCAGGGCGAACCCGAAATACAGCCAGCTGAACCCCTGCACGATCAGTTCCACGGCGATCAGGGTGCCGAGAACCCACAGCCCGGACCAGGGCATGCTGGCGTAGAGCACGATGCCTACGACCACACCGATGATGCCGCTCAGCAGCAGCAGGCCCCAGGCCCGCATGTCCCGGTGCCGGAACGCGAGCACGATGCGCACGATCCCGCCGACAAAGAGCGCCGCTGCGATCAGGATGGTCAGCAGGATCGCGCCGCCCACGGGCTCGTTCATGATCATCAGGCCGGCGATGACGTAGAGCACGCCGCTGAGCAGACCGAAGACGAAGCCGCGCCACCCCTTGCTCATGAACGCATGGATGATCTGGAACGCGCCGCCCACGAGCAGCATGGCGCCGATGATGATCGTGCTGGCGAGCGTCACCGCGACGACATCGAGCCAGGCGATCACGCCAAGGATGATCAGCACGATGCCGAGAACGACGAACCACCCCCATCTCGTCGAGATGTTCGGTCCGACGGCGCTGCCGCCGGCCAGGCTTGATGACATGGTGCCCTCTCTCGCGCTGCGGATGCGGACGGCTCGGGTTCAGCGGAGCCGGCCGCGGATGGACTGCCCGCTCAAGAGATATGTTCTCTCCTGCCGCGGCCAGCATTTCGCTTCCGCAAGGCTGCGACGCCCGGCCTTTGAAGTCAAATGGTTTTCCCGCTATGGGATGCGACCCGGAGTGGTGATGCGAGCGGCCCGCCAATGATGTCCAGCAAGGCAAAATACGCGGTGCGCGCGGCGCTGCTGCTGGCCGATCGCGACGCCGAGGAGAGCTGGACCCAGACCGCCGTCCTGGCCGCGCAGGGCGACATCCCGCGCAAGTTCCTCGAAGCCATCCTGGTGCAACTGCGCGATCAGGGACTGGTCGCCAGCCGGCGCGGTCCCGGCGGCGGACATCGGCTGGCCAGGAGCGCCTCGGAGATCATGGTGGGTGACATCATCCGCATCGTCGAGGGCCAGTTGGCGCTGACACCCTGCTCCAGCCGCCGCCAGTTCCGCGCCTGTGCCGATTGCGTGACCATCGACTCGTGCCGGCTGCGCCACGTCATGCTGCGGGCGCGCGACGCGGTGGCGGCGGTGCTCGATACCTGCTCGCTGGCCGACATGCCCGCGCCCAGGACCGCGACGAGGGCGCCGCCGCGGGCCGCACCCAGAACCGTCGCCGCGCGCCGCGCCGGGCGCCGGGCCGCGCCCGGCTCCGTCAAGATGTCCTGATCCCGGCCGGATGGGTTGCGAGCGTTGGCGCCCGGAGCGCTCCATGCGGAGCAGCCAGCCGGGCCGCCGCCTCACCAGACGAGACGCCCGCCGGCGAGGATGAGTGTCACCGCCAGGAGCGGCCGCAGCACGAGATCCGGGGTGCGCGCGGCCAGATAGCTGCCGATCACCACGCCGGGCACCGAGCCGACCAGCAGCGAGCCCAGCAGCGGCCAGTCCACGGTGCCCAGCAGCCAATGGCCGATGCCGGCCACCAGGGTCAGCGGCACCGCGTGGGCGATGTCCGAGCCGACGATGCGCGCTGTCGGCAGCCGCGGATAGAGCAGCAGCAATGCGGTGACGCCCAATGCGCCCGCCCCTACCGAGGTGAGCGACACCAGCACGCCCAGCACCAGCCCGGTGATCACGGTGAGCGTGGATACCTTGCCCTTCGACGGCTCGCCCAGGCGCTTGCCGATGAAGGCCACGATCTGCGGCCGGAACAAGAGCGAAACGGCGGTGAGAAGCAAGGCAATGCCGAGAATCAACGAGATGGCATGCGTCGTTGCGCGCGATTGCACGCCTGACAGGTACAGGATCAGCAACGTGATCACCGCACCCGGAACGCTGCCGCTCGCGAGACGGCGCACCACGCGCCAGTCGATCGTGTTGCGGAAGCCATGCATGGCACTGCCAACGGTCTTCGTCGCCGCCGCGTACAGCAGATCCGTGCCGACCGCGGTTGACGGATGGAAACCGAACAGCAGCACCAGCAAAGGTGTCATCAGCGAGCCGCCGCCGACGCCGGTCAGGCCGACCAGAAGACCGACCGCGAAACCGGACGCGGTGTACAAGCCATGAATGGGCAATAGAACGTTCATCATGGTCTCCTGACCAGGGTGGTAGCGCATTGCCGCAAGCCGACCCTGCGTAGCAGTTTCGCCAGCGGCGTTCCACAGCGCCCGCTCGGGGCGCGCGAGCGCGGCAGGGCATCTCGCCGTCTCTCAAACTCGTTATCGCGGCATCGACGATTTCTGTTGATCGCGGGCCGTCATCTATGGCGTATTCCATATCTGATGAATGTGGATTAGTCGCTTGGAGAGCTAAAGCACCAGAGTCCGCGTTGCAAGCCGGTTCACGATGGCTGGACGCTCGCCGCGGCGAGCCCCGGTCGGCGAGAAGGAGAGAATGGCATGAACAAGATAGTGCGCTTTGGCGGCCGACGACACGCGGCGATGCCGGGCGAGGAGCAGGCGTTCATCGTGCGGCCGCGCTGGACGCTCGTCTTTCAGGACGCGGAAGTTCACGATCCTGTCACGCCCGAGCCGCGCGAGCGGGTAGCGAACGCCGCGCGCCTCGCGGCATCGCTCGGTCGGCAGGTGGGCAAATCGTCCTGGCGCGTGATGCATCGCTTGCGCCGCGCAAGCTAGGCGCGTTCGGGGCGCCCGGCATTAACTGTCGGGAAAGCGCCCGCGCCGCACCCTGCCTGTCAGCCACGACGCGGGCGGCGGGAGCGCGGTGATGAGGACCAGGGCCACGAGGGCGCTTCATCCATGAGTGCGCTGCTCGACGGGATGAAGATGCTCGGCGCCGGCCGGCTCGTGGCAATGGCGGCGGTGGCGCTGTCCCTGATCGCGTTGCTGGCGATCGTGGCGACGCATGGAGGCACGGGGAGCAGCATGGCGCTGCTCTATGCCGATCTCGACATGCGCGAGGCGGCGCAGATTGCCGAGCAGCTCTCGAGCCAGCACATTCCGCACGAGGTCTCGCCCTCGGGCGACCGGATCATGGTGCCGCAGGGTGATGTCGGTCGCGCTCGCCTGATGCTGGCGCGCCAGGGCCTGCCGTCCGGCGGTTCGATCGGCTACGAGCTGTTCGATCGCGGCGACGGGCTGACCGCCAGCTCCTTCGAGCAGCGCATCAACGAAACCCGCGCGCTCGAGGGCGAGCTGGTGCGCACGATCCGCGACATCTCCGGCGTGCGTGCCGCGCGCGTGCATCTGGTGCTGCCGAGACGCGAACCCTTCGCGCGCGAGCAGCAGGAAGCCCAGGCATCGGTGATGCTGACGATGGTGGGCGAGCGGCGGCTCGATCCCGAAGGGGTGCAGGCCGTGCTGAACCTTGTGGCGGCGGCGGTGCCGGGATTGCGGCCGCAGAACATCGCCATCATCGACAGTCGCGGCGATGTCCTGGCGCGCGCCGGTGAGCCGACCAGTCCGGGCGGGCCGGCGCAAGGGCTGGAGGACATCAAGCACAGCACTGAGCTGCGTCTGTCGCGGGCCGTGGAGGAGATGCTGGAGCGCAGCCTCGGGCCGGGGCGCGTGCGCGCGGAGGCGTCGGTCGATCTGGATTTTGCCCAGGTGCATGAAACGCAGGAGCGCTTCGATCCGGACGGGCAGGTGGCGCGCAGCACGCAGACGGTTACCGACAGCAGCAAGAGCACGGAGCCGGGCGCCACGGTCACGGTGCAGAACAATCTGCCGAATGCGAACGCGGGTGCGAAGGACGGTCCGGGCAGCCAGAGCCAGCGGCAGGAGGAAACCACCAATTACGAGATCGGCAAGACCGTGCGGACGATCATCCGCGCCCAGCCGGAGATCCGGCGCATCAGCCTTGCGGTGATGGTCGACGGCAAGACGATTTCTGGCCCCGACGGCAAGCCCGTCTGGACGCCGCGCTCGCCCGCGGAGTTGAGCCAGATCACCGCCCTCGTGCGCAGCGCAATCGGTTACGACGCCAAGCGCGGCGACACGATCGAGGTGGCGACCATGCACTTCGCCGCCGATGATGAGCCTGCGGCGGCGGCGGCGCATCGGCTGCTTGGCGTGCCGCTCGACAGCGCCGATCTGATGCATCTCGCACAATCGGGCCTGTTCGGGCTGCTGGGCGTGCTGGCGCTGCTGCTGGTGCTGCGGCCGATGGTGTTGCGCCTCAGTTCCGTGCCGGGGGAGGCAGCGGCACTGGCCGGGATGCCGGTCCTTGCCGCCACGTCCGATTCGGGGCGGGCGCTCGGCAGCCAGCCGGTTGCCTATCCGCAGCTCCCGGCACCCGCTTCCGTACTGGGCGCCGATGCGACCGAGGAGGAGGTGATGATCGGGCTTGCCAATGTGCAGGGACAATTGCGGGCATCGTCGGTCCGGCGCGTCGCCGATCTGGTCGACCGCCACCCGGAAGAGAGTCTCTCGATCGTGCGCTCCTGGATGCAGCAGGAGGCGGCCTGATGGCCGCCGCGTCCGCGCCCGAACACCGCCCGCTGAACGGGCCGCAGCGCGCCGCCGTGCTGATGCTGGCCTTGGGCGAGGAGCAGTCCGGCCGCCTGCTCGGCATGATGCAGGAAGACGAGATCAAGGAAATCTCGCAGGCGATGGCACAGCTCGGTCCGGTGCGCTCCGAGCAGGTCGAGCGGCTCTGCACCGAGTTCGCCGACAGCGTGGGCGGCAGCGGAAATCTGATCGGCAGCTTCGAGAACACGGAACGCATGCTGCTGAAGGCGATGCCGCGTGAGCGCGTCTCGCAGATCATGGAGGAAATCCGTGGGCCTGCCGGGCGCACCATGTGGGACAAGCTCGGCAACGTGCATGAGGCGGTGCTCGCGAATTACCTCAAGAACGAATATCCGCAGACCGTCGCGGTCGTGCTGTCGAAGATCCGCGCGGAGCATGCGGCACGGGTGCTGGCGATCCTGCCCGACAGCTTTGCCATGGAGGTCGTCATGCGGATGCTGCGCATGGAAAGCGTGCAGAAAGAGGTGATCGATGGCGTCGAGCGCACCTTGCGGGCCGAGTTCATGTCCAACCTCGCGCGCAGTGCGCGCCGCGACGCGCACGAGATGATGGCGGAAATCTTCAACAATCTCGACCGACAGTCCGAAACGCGCTTCGTCGCGGCGCTGGAGGAGCGCAATCGCGAGGCCGCCGAGCGGATCAAGGCGCTGATGTTCACGTTCGACGATTTGGGACGGCTGTCGGGTCCGGCGATGCAGGTGCTGCTGCGCACGGTCGAGCGCGAGCGGCTGCCGCTCGCTTTGAAGGGCGCGTCGGAGCATCTGCGCGACCTGTTCTTCGCCAATTTGTCGGAGCGTGCGGGCAAGATGCTGCGCGAGGAGATCGAGGCGCTGGGTCCGGTCAGGCTGCGCGATGTGGATGAGGCGCAGGCGGCTATCGTGTCCCTGGCCAAGGATCTGGCGGCACAGGGCCAGATCGAGATTGCCGAGCGCCAGGACGAAGAGCTGGTGTACCGACATGCACGCAGGTACGCATGGCCACCAGCCGGTCACGCCATTGTCCGGCATCCTGTTCCTTGAGGACTTCGAGCCGGGAGAGGCACCGCCGGCGCCTGCTCCGGTGGCCCCGGCCCCGGCACTCACCGACGCCGATCTGGCGCGGGCCCGTGAGGCCGCGCATGCCGAGGGGTATGAGCAAGGTCTGGCACAGGCCCGTTCCGAAGGCGCCGAGGCAACCGGCCGGGCGCTGGAGACGATCGCCGCCTTCATGCACTCGGTCGGCGAAACGGCGGCCCGTGCCGCCGAGAGCCATGCGAAGGCCGTGGCGGCCCTGCTGCTGGCCACCCTTGGCGCCCTGCTGCCGCGGCTGAGCGACCGGTTCGGGGCCGAGGAGGCCGCCGCGATCGCCCTGGCGCTGCGGCCTGGATTGCGGCATCAGCCCGCGATCTGCGTCCGCGCCCACCCGCGCACATGCGCGCCGATCGCCGCGGCCATGACCGAGGCGCTTCGCGATCTCGACCCCGAACTCTGCGCGCGGATGCGCTTCGTGGAGGCTCCCGCAATGCTGCCCGGGGATGTCAGGATCGAGTGGGACGACGGTGCCGCGGTGCGCGACACGGCAGCGCTGTGGGCGGATGTGGCGGCCATTCTGTCTCCGCTCGACCTCCTGGACGCGGGCGCGCTACCGCTCGCGCGGGCGGCCTGACCGGCGATGGCGGCTGAGATGGAACTCAATGAGCTTGAAGCGCCACCCGAGCCGAATCCGTTCGGGACCGCATCGCCGCGGCCAGGCGACGATGCCGGTCCGCGGGTGGGCGCGCGGGAGCTGGAGGCCGTCTATGACATCCCGGTGACGGTCAGCGCGGTGCTCGGCAAGGCGACCATGCAGGTCAGCCAGTTGCTCAAGCTCGGGCGCGGCGCCGTGGTCGAGCTGGATCGCAAGCTCGGCGAGGCGATCGACATCTACGTGAACAACCGCCTGGTCGCGCGCGGCGAGGTGGTGATGGTCGATGACAATCGCCTGGGTGTCACCATGACGGAGATCGTCAAGGCCGAGCGGACGACGTGAGGAATCGGGCGAGGACCGGCTCATGCGCGTTCTGATCGTAGGGTCGCTCGCGGGCGAACTGGGTGCTGCCGCACGCATGGCGATCGCGCGCGGCGCGCGGCTGGATCAGGCAGACAACGCGACGGCGGCGCTGACGCGCCTGCGGGGCGGCGCGTTGGCCGATCTCGTCTTGTGCGATATCGCCCATGACGTGGGCGGGCTGGTCCGTGCGCTGGCGGCCGAGCGCATGAGCGTGCCGGTGGTCGCCTGCGCTGTCGGCATCGGCGCCGATGCCGACGCCGCTCTGCGCGCGATCCGCGAGGGTGCGCGCGAATTCCTGCCGCTGCCGCCCGATCCCGACCTGATCGCGGCAATCCTGCACGCTGCATCCGGCGAACGGCATGTTCTGGTGGTGCGCGATCCGGGGATGGCGCAGGCGGTGCGGCGCGCCGAACAGGTGGCCGCTGCCGAGGCATCGGTGCTGATCACCGGCGAGAGCGGCACCGGCAAGGAAATCCTGGCGCGCCATATCCATCGCCGCTCGCGGCGGGGCGCCGGTCCGTTCGTCGCCCTCAATTGCGCGGCGATCCCGGACAATCTGCTGGAAAGCGAGTTGTTCGGTCACGAGAAGGGCGCGTTCAGCGGTGCTGTCGCGCGCCGTCTCGGCAAGTTCGAGGCGGCGAATGGCGGCACCCTGCTGCTCGACGAGATCAGCGAGATGGATGTGCGCCTGCAAGCCAAGCTGCTGCGCGCGCTGCAGGAACGCGAGATCGACCGGCTGGGCGGAACCGGGCCGGTGCCGGTGGATGTGCGCATCCTGGCGACCAGCAATCGCGACATGGCGGCGGAGGCGGCTTCGGGCCGCTTTCGCGAAGATCTGTTCTTCCGCCTCAATGTCGTGACCTTGCGCGTGCCGCCGCTGCGCGAGCGGCCGGGGGATATCGCGGCGCTCGCCGAGCATTTCGTGCGCCATTACGCCGAGGTGAACGGGCTGGCGCAGCGTCCGTTGACGCCGGAGGCATTGTCGCGCCTGCTCGCGCATGGCTGGCGCGGCAATGTGCGCGAGCTGGAGAACACGATGCACCGCGCGGTCCTGCTGGCCGAGGGCGATCGCATCGGCGGGGAGGCGATCGAGCTTGGCTGCGACGACCGCGCGCCCGCTCGGCCGGGCGCGCCGGCGGCTGGCTCGCCTGCGCTGGTCGGGCAGACCCTGGATCAGGTGGAGCGCAGCCTGATTCTGCAGACGCTCGCGCACACGCTGGGCAACCGCACCCATGCGGCGACGATCCTCGGCATTTCCATCCGCGCGCTGCGCAACAAGCTGCGCGACTACGCGGCGCAGGGTGAAGCGGTGCCGCCGCCGCCATCCGGCATCGCGGCACAGGCATTGGCAGCGTACGCCGCCGTCTGACCATTCTGATGCCGGCATCCCTCGCAGCGTTCGGACCGTTCCTGTCGGGTCTTGTGCCGACAGCCGCTGCGCGCGCGTCTGCGCCGTACGCGCCCGGTACCGATATCGGCCTGGCGCTGGGCGTGATCGTGCTGCTGTCGGTGCTGATCGTGCCGCTGCCCGGATTCATCCTCGATTGCGGGCTGTCGCTGTCGATCACCGCTTCGGTGCTGGTGCTGATGGTGGCGATCTTCCTGCGCCGGCCGCTCGACTTCACGAGCTTCCCCACGCTGCTGCTGCTGACCACGCTGCTGCGCCTGTCGCTCAACGTGGCTACCACGCGACTGATCCTGAGCCGCGGGCAGGACGGGCCGACCGCGGCCGGGCATGTGGTGGCAGCGTTCGGCGGATTCCTCATGGGCGGCGACGTGGTGATCGGGCTGATCCTGTTCGCCATCCTGCTGGTGGTGAACTTCATGGTCATCACCAAGGGCTCGGGGCGCATCGCCGAGGTCGCGGCCCGGTTCAGCCTGGACGCCATGCCGGGCAAGCAGATGGCCATCGACGCTGAGCTGCAAACCGGCACGCTCGACGAGACATCCGCCCGCCGCCGCCGCCGCGAGCTGGAGGAGGAGAGCGCTTTCTACGGGGCGATGGACGGGGCCGCGAAATTCGTGCGCGGCGACGCGGTGGCGGGACTGCTCATCACCAGCATCAACATCATCGGCGGCCTTGGGATCGGCCTGATCCGCCACGGCATGGCCTTTGCCGACGCGGCCCACACCTACACCACGCTCACCGTGGGAGATGGGCTGGTCAGCCAGATCCCGGCGCTCCTGGTGTCCACCGCCGCCGGCATCGTCGTGACCAAGGGCGGCACGGAGGGATCGACCGACGCCGCCCTGGTCCGCCAGCTCGGCTCCGGTCCCAAGCCGCTGGCGATGGCGGCGGGGGCCGCGACGGTACTGGCGCTGATGCCCGGCCTGCCGGCGCTGCCGTTCCTGGCTTTGGCGGGGTTGGCCGGCGGCGGCGCCTGGATGCGCGCGCGCCATCCGCTGCCCGCCACGCAGCCCGGCGGCGAGGCAGCGCCGGCGGCGGCAACTTCTGCCCACGGAGCCGCCGATCGGCGAGGCGCTGCGCATCGACATGATCCGGCTGGAACTGGGTTACGGGCTGCTGGTCCTGGCCGGCGGCGACAGCCCGCGCCTGACGGAGCAGATCAAGGGCCTGCGCCGCGGTATCGCCGCCGAGATGGGCTTCGTGCTGCCGCCCGTGCGCATCCAGGACAACATGCAGCTCGGCGCCGACTCCTACTCGGTCCGCATCAAGGAGATCGAGGCCGGCACGGGCGAATTGCGGCCGCAGCGCCTGCTCGCCATGCATCCGTCGGGCGAACTGCCCCGGCTCGCGGGCGAGCGCACGACCGAACCTGCCTTTGGCCTGCCCGCCCTGTGGATCGACGCGGCACAGCGCGACGAGGCCACGCTGCGCGGCTGCACCGTGGTCGATCCGCCGAGCGTGCTGTCCACGCACCTGACCGAGATCGTCAAGCAGACGATGGCCGAGCTGCTGTCCTACGCCGAGACGCAGAAGCTGCTCGACGATCTGCCGCGCGAGCAGCAGAAGCTCGTCTCCGACCTCATCCCGTCGCAGATTTCCGTGGGCGGCGTGCAGCGCGTGCTGCAAGCCCTGCTGGCCGAGCGGGTGTCGATCCGCGACCTGCCGACCATTCTGGAGGGGTTGCAGGAGGCCTGCGCCGGGCCCGCGCGGTCGGTGCCGGCGCTGGCCGGCCATGTGCGGGCGCGCCTCGCCCGACAGATCAGTGACAGTCACATGGGCGCCGGCGGCTATCTGCCGCTGGTGACGCTGTCGACGGAATGGGAGGCGGCCTTCGCCGAGGCCCTGGTCGGACCGCCGGAGGACCGCCAGTTGGCGATGGCGCCCTCGCGCCTGACCGAGTTCATGGCCCGGCTGCGGGCCGCCTTCGACGCCGCCGCGGCGGCAGGCGAGCAGGCGGTGCTGCTGACCAGCACGCCGATCCGGTTTCACGTGCGCGCCATCGTCGATCGGGCGCGCCCGAATACGCCGGTGCTGGCGCAAAGCGAGATCTTCGCCCGCGCGCGCATCCGCACCGTGGGCACGCTCTAGGTGCGGCTGCGGGTGTTCCGTGCCGCCACGATGGCGGCGGCGATGGCGCAGATGCGCGGCGAGCTTGGCGCCGACGCGCTGATCCTGTCCACCCGCCGGGTTGCCGGCGGGGTCGAGGTCACGGCTGGCATCGAGCCGGAAATCCGCGCGGCAGAACCGCTCGCCACGCGCCATCCGGTCGCGGAGGCGCCGCATGATCGCGACACCTGCCTCGCGTGGCACGGCATCCCGGCACCAATTGCGTCCAGGCTGCAAGCCGGACCGCTGCCCTTTGCCCTGTCCGTCACCCTTCGCTTCGCCGCGCTGACGCTGCATCAGGGGGCGCAGCCGCTGCTGCTGGTGGGGCCTCCAGGTGCCGGCAAGACCCTGACCGTGGCGCGGTTGGCCACCCGCCTGGTGCTGGCGGGGGTCACGCCGGTCGTCGTCACCGCCGATGCCGCCCGCGCGGGATCGGCCGAGCAACTGGCCGCCTTCACGCGCGTCCTCGGCCTCGAATTGCTGGCAGCCAACCAGCCGGACACCCTGGCCCGGGCGCTTGGGCGCCGCCAGGACGGCGCGCCGGTGCTGATCGACACGCAAGGGGCCAGCCCATTCGATCCGGCGGAGCAATCGGCACTGGCGGCGCTGGCGCAGGCCGCCGGCGCCGCGATGGTGGCGGTGCTACCTGCGGGGCTGGACGCACAGGAGGCAGCCGACATGGCCGAGATCTACCTGTCCCACGGCATTCGCCTGCTGGTGGCGACGCGGCTCGATCTGGTGCGCCGGCTGGGCAGCGTGCTCGCGGCGGCACAGGCGGGCCTCGCCCTGGCCGAGTTCGGGATAGGCCCCGGCGCCGCCGACGGCCTGGTACCCGCGACACCCGCACAGTTGGCGCAACGCATCGAGTCCGCCTCGCTTCATTCGGCTCGGCCCCGGGAGACGCGCGCATGAACGGTCCGGTCCAGGCGGCGCAAGGCTCGCACCCGAAGCCTGGCGGCCTGCTGGCCATTGCATCCGGCAAGGGGGGCGTGGGCAAGACCTGGTTCGCCATCACCCTGGCCCATGCCTGGGCGCGGCAAGGGGCGCGGGTGCTGCTGTGCGACGGCGATCTGGGCCTCGCCAATGTCGATGTGCAGCTCGGCCTGTCGCCGCGCGGCGAGCTTGGCGCCGTGCTGGGCGGTCACATGACGCTGGCGCAGGCCGTGGCGCGCCACCCTTCCGGATTCGACATTCTGGCTGGATGCTCCGGGGCCGGATCGCTGGCCGCCTTGCCGCCGCAGGCACTCGATGGATTGCTGCTTGGCCTCGCCGAGTTGGGGCGGGGCTATGATCGGGTGATTCTCGATCTCGGCGCAGGGCTGGATTCGGGCGTGCGGCGCATGGCGGTGTTGGCCGACACATTGCTGGTGCTGCTGACCGACGAGCCCACGAGCCTCACGGATGCGTATGCCGTGCTGAAGCTCTACGCCGCTGACCGTCGCGACGGCGGTTTTGCCGGGACGGCGCATGTCGTGGTCAATCAGGCCGCGTCGCTGTCGGCCGGGCAGCGCACCTATCGCGCCCTGGCCGCGGCCTGCGGCACCTTCCTGGGTGCTGCACCCGCACTCGCGGGCGTGGTGCGGCGCGACGAACAGGTGCGCGCGGCCATCCGCCGGCAGACCCCGCTGCTCGATCACGCGCCTGGCAGTCCCGCCGCCGCCGATGTCGCAGCCCTGGCCGCAGCTCTGTAACGGATGTGCCGTTAAGCTCCGGGTTACGCTCATCCCCTACATCGGATGGGGCGGTCCTGCGGCCGCGCGCGGCAATTCCGTGGAGACCAGCCGGATTGGCCACAGCGACGCATCGCGTGCGGTCCTGCCTGCGATCCGCCCTGCGCGATCGGCGTGGCACGACCGCGCTGGAGTTCGCGCTCACCGGCCTCGCCTGTTTCGGCCTCATCCTGTTCTCGATCGCTCTCGGCTTCCGTCTCTATGTGCAGGTGGCACTGGACTATGCCAGCGGCCGCGCCGCCCGGATGCTGGCGGTGGACAGCACGCAGTCGCTTTCGCGAAATGCGAACAGCTTTCAGACGGTCACGTTCTGCCCACTGCTGTCGGCGTTCCTCGCCTGCTCGAACATCAGCATCGCGCTGGTGAGCGTGACCGACTACCACAACAGTTCATCCATCGGCGGCTCCGGCCCGCTTCCCTTCACCTCCGGGCAGAGCGGCAGCCTGATGCTGCTCCAGGCGACCTACCGCTTGCCGGGGCTGGGCTGGCCGCTGCCATCTGGGCGTGGCGCCTCGGGCGGGTTCGCAGGCGCTTCCGTCACCGCCGACTATCCTTACCAGAACGAGTATTGATGCGGCGCGTGTCCATCGGGACGGATCAGCGCGGCGTGGCGGCGCTGGAGTTCGCGCTGCTGGCGCCGGTCCTGATCGTCATTGCGATGTCGCTCTTCGACGTCACCAACGCGATCATCGCCTGGTGGCAACTGGCGGCCGCGGCCGACGCCATCGGGCGCATCGCCACGACCTACGCGGCCACGCAAAACAACAGCAACAGCCTCACGACCGCCCAGGCCGCGACGGCGAGTACTGCCGTGTTCGCCGTGATGCCGGCGCTCAGTACCGCGCCGCTGTCACGCTACGGCGTCACGCTCTCCAGCATCGTCATGGCGGCGACAAGCAGCAATTGCACCAGCGGCTGCACCTATGTCGCGAACACCGCGTGGAGCGTGGCGCTGCAAGGCATCGCCGCGGCCCGGCCCTGCGGCACCCTGGTCGCCGTGGCGGACGGCGCGCCGCCGTCGGTTTCCACCTTGCCCGTCGATGCATTCACTGCGGCGCCCGTGCTGGCGGTCGATGTGACCTACGATTTCACCCCGCTGTTCACCTCCCTGTTCGGTTCGGGCCTGCGTTTCATGGAGACGGCGTACATGCCCGCGCGCACCGGCGGCAATGGCGACTGGGTGCATCTGACGGGACCGACTGCCGCCCACGCGCAATGCCCGGGCTATACCGGATGAGCCGGCGCCGCGGATGGCGCCGATGGCGGGGCGACAGGCGGGCCGCGACGGCGGTGCTGTTCGCGCTGGCGATCACGCCTGTCATCGGCTTTGTGGCGCTGGCCTACGATATCGGCTCGGCGGTGCGGGCCCGCTCGCAGCTCGATCTCGCGGCCGATGCCGCGGCACTCAGCGCCGCGATCACCGGGGCCAACGATTTCGCCGCCAATCCGGGCACCTCGCTGCAGCCGGCGCAGGACGCGGGCGTGAAGCGGTTCGATGCTCAGGCCGGCAATCTGCCCGGTGTCATCACGACCTCCCTCAGCGTCGGTGTCACGCGCAACGGCGGCACGATTACGGCGGCGGTCGCCTACAGCGCAAAATACACGACGCAATTCGCGGGCCTGTTCGGCTTCCCGTCCCTGCCTGCCTCGGGTTCGGCCACAGCGAGCCGGACCAACAGCCCGTTCTTCGCGATCAGCATCCTGATGGACGATTCCTCGTCGATGGCCATCGCGGCGTCACCCGCCGACATGGCGCGGCTCGGTGCGCTGGTCCGCAAGAGCCCGTTATTCGCCACCTGGGGGCAAGGCCAGAATTGCGCGTTCGGCTGCCATTTCGACGCCAGGAACAACGATTTCTATGGCCTTGCCCAAGCGAACGGAGTGCCGCTGCGGATCAACGTGCTGACCCAGGCGGTGCAGAACGTGATCAACACCATCGCCGCGTCGCCCGCGGCAGCCCAGTTCCAGATCGGGCTCTACAGCTTCAACGCGAGCTTCGGCACCGTCTATGCGCCGAGCACCAATCTGGCAGGAGCCGCCGCCGCCGTCGGAGCGATGGCGGTCCCCGTGACGACCAATGGCGGTGATGCCGATACCAACATCCCTCTGGCTTTGCAGCAGATCACCACACTGACGCCGGTGGCCGGAGACGGATCGACCGCGAGCGCCCCCCGGCGCTTCCTGTTCATCGTCAGTGACGGCGTGGCCGACTACTTCAACAGCAGCGGGCACAGGGTGATCGCACCGCTCGACCCCGCGCAGTGCAGTGCCCTGAAAGCCAAGGGGGTGCAGATCCTCACGCTGTACACGCAGTATTTTCCGCTGGTGCCCCCGAACGTCCCGACAGCCAACAGTTTCTACGTAAGCAACGTGGCGCCGTTCGCAGGATCTCTTGCCGCCGATTTGCAAGCCTGTGCCTCCTCGCCCAGCTTTGCCTTCCAGGCAAACGATGCCGCCTCGATCGGCGTGGCGCTGCAGGCGATGCTCCAGGCGGCGCTCAGCGCGCCAGCGCGTTTCACGGAATAGGGCACTACGGCTTGGCGGAGACCTGCCGCAGCCGCTGCTCGGCGATGCCCCGCCAGGGGGCATCCTTGGCACCCTCGGCCAGCGCGCGCGTGAACAGAGCCGCGGAATTGGCGCTGACCTTGCCGCCATCCACCCTGGTCTGCGCCTCTGCGGCCAATGCCGCGAGGTCCGGCTCGAAGCGCAGCCGCACCGCCTCGCGCCAGGCGGCGGCGGCCTGGGCCAGATGCCCGGTCGAATCCTCGGCATTGCCGAGGAGCACGTATCCCCGGCGTGCGCGCTCCGGATCCAGGCCGGGCACCGCCAGGCGTTCGCGCAGCATCGCCAGCAGCACATCGGTCTGGTGCGCGGCGCGGATGCGCGCGGCCAACGGGGCCGAAGGCAGATCGGGGCGGCCATGCACAAGATAGAGGCCGGCGCCCAGCAGCGGCACCAGCACGAGTGCCGCGATCACCGGCGCGCGCCGTGCCGCCGGAACAGAGGCGGCCTGCGGGAGGGCGTCAGCCGCGAGCAGGCGCCGCTGCACCTCGATCAGCGCGGTTGCGTGCTCGCTGGCATTGATCCGCCCCTCGGCGCGGTCGCGTTCCAGTTCGGCCAGTTGCGCCCGATGCAGCGCCAGCGCCGCCTCGCGCCGGCCGCGCCCGGGAGCGAGGCGGCGGAGGGCCAGAGCCAGCGGGGCAAGGGCCACCGCCGCCAGCAGGATCAGCGCCGCGATCGTCACGCGCCGAGCAGCCGGTCCAGCCGTGCCTGTTCGGCTGCGTCCAGCGGCGGCGGCGGGGCCGAACGCCGCCGCGACAACAGCACCGCCGCGAATCCCACGAGCAGGGCGATCACGGGCGACCCCCACAGCAGCAGCGTCGCCGCATCCAGCGGCGGCCGCAGCCGGACGAAATTGCCGTAGCGGGCCACCAGCCACGCGATCACCTGCCGGTCGGTCTTGCCGGCGGCCACCTGTTCGCGGACGATCTTGCGCAGATCGCGCGCCAGATCGGCCTGGCTGTCCTCGATGCTCTCGTTCTGGCAGACGAGGCAGCGCAGTTGGCTGCCGATGCGCTCCGCCCGCGCCTCCTGCGCCGGATTTGGCAGCGCCTCGGCGGGGTCGGAGATGGCCCAGGCTGGCGCGCTCCCGGCCAGGATAGGCGCGAAGCTCAAGGCCAGCAGCAGCAGGATCGCCTTCATGCGTAGTGCCGCAGCAGCGGCGCCAACTCGTCGGCCACCACCGATTCGGTGAGCGGCAGGGCGTAGTGCCAGCGGACGATGCCGCGCGGATCGACCAGGTAGGTCTCGGGCACGCCGCTCACCCCCCAGTCGATCGCAACCGTTCCCGGCGCGTCGGCCGAGACCCGTGCATAGGGGTCGCCGTGGCGCGCGAGAAAGGCGGCGGTGGCCCGCGGCTTGTCCTTGTAGGCGATGCCGATCAGCGTGACACCGCCCTGCTTGAGGTCGAGCAGCACAGGCGTTTCCTCGACGCAGGGTACGCACCAGGACGCGAAGAAATTGACCAGGATTGGCCGGCCGGTGACCAGATCGGCATCGGTCAGACCCGGCAGCCGGAATGGCGGCACGTGGTGGCCCAGGAGCGGCGAGGGTACGCCGCGCGGGTTGAACTCCCCGCTTTGCAGCCCGCGCAGCATGGCGAAGAACGACACGCCGACGACGCCGGCGATGCCGAGCGGCGCCAGCATCAGCAGACGGCGCCGTTCCATTATTCGGCCGGCACCGGGGGCGCTGCCGGCAGCCCGCGGCGGGCGGGCGCCCCGACCCGCAGCCGCCGATCGGACAGCGACAGCATACCGCCGGCCGCCATGATCAGGGCACCGAGCCAGATCCAGGGTGCCAGCGGGTTGACGTGCAACCGCATCACCGCCGCCCCGTCACGCTCATCGCCCAGCACGGCATAGAGGTCACGGAAACCGTTGGTGCTGATGCGCGCCTCGGTCGTCGTCACCTGCTGCACCGGGAAGCTGCGCCGCGCCGGCTCCAGTGTGACGATATGGTGGCCGTGGCGGCTGATATCGACGGTCGCGACCCGCGCCGCATAGTTCGGGCCGGGAGCGTCGCGCACGCCCTCCAAGGTCCAGGTATAGCCGGCAATGGTGGTGGACTGGCCGGGATGCAGCAGCACCACGCGGCTGCTGGCGAGCGACATCCCGGCGATGCCGGCGATGGTCACGCCCAGCCCGGCATGGGCGATGGTGGTACCGAACGAGCCGCGCGGCAGGCTGCCCAGCCGGGCGAGGCTCGCGCGCAACGGGACGCGGAACAGCCGGATGCGGCCGATCACCTCCGCCGCCGCCCCCAGGATCAGCCAGGCTGCCGCACCAAACGCCAGCGTCGGCAGCAGTTTCGCGCGCAGCGAGGCGAACAGGGCGATCGCGAGCGCCGCCAGCGCCGCCCACCACAGCCGCGACAGGGCGGGGCGCAGCGAAGCGCGCTTCCAGGCCAATGTCGGCCCGATCGACATGGCGATGAACACCGGCACGGCCAGCGGCAGGACGGTCGCGTTGAAAAACGGTGCCCCCACCGAGAATTTCTGGCCGAACAGCAGGTCGGAAAACAACGGGAAGGTGGTGCCGGTCAGCACCACGGCGGCGATGGAGCAGAGCAGGATATTGTTCAGCACCAACGCGCCCTCGCGCGACAGCGGTGCGAAAATGCCGGAGGCGGCAAGCAAGGGCGCCCGCCAGGCGAACAATGCCAGCGAGCCGCCGATCACCAGCGCCAGCAGCCCCAGGATGAACACGCCGCGCGCCGGATCCTGCGCGAAGGAGTGGACCGAGTTGAGAATGCCGGAGCGCACCAGGAACGTCCCCGACAAGCTGAGCGAGAACGTGCCGATGGCGAGCAGCGTGGTCCAGACCTTCAGCGATTCGCGCTTTTCCACCACGATCGCCGAATGCAGCAGCGCCGTGCCGGTCAGCCAGGGCAGCAGCGAGGCGTTCTCCACCGGATCCCAGAACCAGAACCCGCCCCAGCCCAGCTCGTAATACGCCCACCACGAGCCGAGCGCGATGCCGCCGGTCAGGCAGCACCAGGCGGCCAAGGTCCAGGGCCGCACCCAACGGCCCCAGGCGGCATCGACACGGCCCTCGATCAGCGCCGCCACCGCGAAGGCGAACGGCACCGACATGCCGACATAGCCGAGATAGAGGATCGGCGGGTGGAAGGCGAGACCGGGATCCTGCAGCAGCGGGTTCATGTCCCGCCCGTCGATCGGCGGCGGCCAGATGCGTAGGAACGGGTTGCTCGCCAACAGCGCGAACAGCATGAAGCCGCAGGACGACAGGCCCATCACCCCCAGCACGCGCGCTCGCAATGCCGAGGGCAGGTTCGTCCCGAAGATCGCGACGGCGGCCCCGCACACCGACAGGATCAGGCACCACAGCAGGATCGAGCCTTCGTGGTCGCCCCAGACGCCGGTGATCTTGTAGAGCAGCGGCTTCAGGCTGTGGCTGTTCTCGGCGATGTTCAGCACCGAGAAATCGTCCGTCACAGAGCTGTACATCAGGCACAGGAACGCCGTGGCGAGGCAGATGAACGTGCCGAGCGCGATGGCGGGTGCTGCCGCGATCAGTCGCGCGTCGCGCCGCTGCGCGCCCCAGAGCGGCAGGATCGCCTGCGCGAAGCCGAAGGCCACCGCCAGCGCCAGCGCGAAATGCCCGAGTTCGGGAACCGAGGGCTGGGTCATCCGCCAGCCTGGGCGCCGGCCTTGGCGAGCGAGAGATCGTTCCAGGTGGCAGCGGGAGGCGGCTTGCCCGCGGCGGGATCCCAGTGGCCGGATTTCTTCAACGCTTCCACCACTTCCTTGGGCATGTAGGTCTCGTCGTGCTTGGCCAGCACCTCGTTCGCGCGGAACACGCCGCTGCGGTCCAGGGTGCCGAGGGCCACGATGCCCTGACCCTCGCGGAACAAGTCGGGCAGGATGCCGGCATATTCGACGGTCACGCTTCCCTTGCCGTCGGTGAGGGTGAAGCGGGCGGTGGGCGTGCCGTCCTGCTCGTGCCGCGTCAGGCTGCCTTCCTTCACCAGCCCGCCCAGGCGGAATTCCCGGCCGGGCGGCGGCGCCTTGGCGGCGATCTCGGCCGGGGCCAGGAAGAACGTCATGCTGCTGCCGAGGGCCGAAAGTGTCAGCGCCGCCGCCGACCCCAGGCCCAGGCCGCAGGCCAGCAGCATGACCATGCGCCGGTGCTTGCGCGTCATGCCTCGCCACCCGCGCGCGGGTCGATGGCTGCCAGGCGCCGCCGCGCTCGCATCGTCCGCAAGGCGGCATCGACCGATAGAAACAGGATGACCGCGAGTGCGAGGCCATAGGCGGCGGCGATGTAGGGCAGATGGTTCATTCGGTCCCGCCTGTCATGCCGAATGCGCACGCGCCATCAGCAGGGCGCGGATGCGCCGCTCCATGATCGCCGCGCGCAGCCGTGCCACGACCAGGGCGGCGAAGCCGGCCGAGAGGCCCAGGGCGGAGATAAGCAGCGGCCAGAGCATTCCGACATACATGGTGGGTGCCCCGGTCAACGTGATGCTGGCCGGCTGGTGCAGCGTGTTCCACCAATCGACCGAATATTTGATGATCGGCAGGTTGATGACGCCCACCAGCGCCAGGATCGCCCCAGCGCGATAGCCGCGCTGCGGGTCGTCGAAGGCGCGCACCAGGGCGATATGCCCCAGATACAGGAAGAACAGCACCAGCACCGAGGTCAGCCGCGCGTCCCACACCCACCAGGTGCCCCAGGTGGGCTTGCCCCACAGGCTGCCGCTGGCGAGGCACAGTCCGGTCGCCGCCGCCCCCACCGGCCCGATCTCGACGGCGGCCAGATCGGCCAGCGGATGCCGCCAGATCAGCGAGGCCGCCGAGCAGGCCGCCAGAGCCGCATAGCCACCCGAGGCAAGCCAGGCGCAGGGCACGTGCAGGTACATGATCCGCACCACGTCGCCCTGCTGCCAGTCGGCCGGCGAGAAGAACAGCCCCCAGCCGAGTCCGATGGCACTGACCGCGACCGCGAAGCCCGTGAGCGGCGGCAGCACGCGCCCGGAGAGCCGCAGGAACCGGCCGGGATTGGCGAAGCGGTGCAGGCCGCGGCCACCCGCCGGCAGCGGCGGCGGCGCCGCGAGCGCGGAACTGGCATCCATGAGCAGAGACTACGGCAGGCCGCGCCAAGTTTGAAGCGCGCGGCCGGTCGCGTAGGCTGCGCTCCCGTCCCCTATGGAGAGGTTTTCATGTTGTTCGCGCTGATATGCACAGACCGCCCGGCCGCGTCCGAGACCCGCACGGCGAACCGCCCGGCGCATCTGGCCTATCTGGAGAGCCGCGTCGCCGAACTGGTCGAGGGCGGTGCCATGCTGGACGCGGACGGCAAGCCCTGCGGCTCGCTGCTGCTGATCGACGTGGCCGACCGGGCGGCCGCCGAGGCCTTCGCCGCCGCCGATCCCTATGCCAAGGCCGGGTTGTTCGAGGCGACCGTGATCCGTCCGTTCCGCGCCGTGTTCAAGGACGGCGCCAAGGCTGGCTGAAGCGGATGGCGGTCTGGCTGGTCAAGTCCGAGCCGGACGGTTCTCGTGGGCGCAGCAGGTCGCCAACGTGCGTCGAGCCCTGGACCGGCGTGCGCAACCACGCCGCTGCGAACAATCTGCGCGCCATGCGCCTGGGCGATCGCGCGTTCTTCTACCATTCCAATATGGGAAGGAGGTCGTGGGCGTCGTCGAGGTGGCCCGCGAGGCCTATCCGGATCCCGACGGCGCAGAGCGGCAACTGGGTCTGCCGTCGACATGCGCGCCATGGCACCGATGCCACGGCCGATAAGCCTTGCCCAGATGAAAGCCGATCCGCGGCTTGAGGGCTTCGAGTTGCTGCGGCAATCCCGGCTGTCGGTGGTGCCCGTATCGCCGGTCCATTGGCGGCATATCTGCAAGCTCGGCGGCTGGACGGCGGGCGCAAAAGGGGCCGCATCATGATCGACATCGAAAAAGGCATGATGTGGATCGGCGACCGCCGGTGTCGGCGGTGTGGCATTTGCGCCGATACCTGCTAGGTTGCAGCGGTCGCCGGAATTTGACATTCCGCGGCCGCAGCAGGCTGGCCTCGTTGGCGCGGGACCTGCCGAGTGAAACAAGCCGAAAAAGCAGCGGCGCCCTGGGGAGGGTTTGGCTTGAACATATCCGGGCCGGCGCCAGTCGTTCAGCAAGCCCGCGCGATGTCGCCCGCCGTGGCTGAAGCGCCCGGTGCCGCGGACGCAAAGCCGCTCATCGAGGTCCGCGAAGTGACCCGGGTGTTCGGCGCGCGCGAGAAGGAGGCGCTGCGCCTGTTGCAGGCGGGCGCGGACCGGGCCGGCATCCTGGAACGCACCGGCACCGTGATCGCGCTGCACCAGGTCAGCTTCGACGTGACGCGGGGCGAGATCCTGGTGGTGATGGGCCTGTCGGGCAGCGGCAAGTCGACGCTGCTGCGCTGCCTCAACCGCCTGGTCGAACCGTCGCACGGCAGCATCCGCGTGGGCGGCGAGGATGTGACGCGCATGGGCGTGCGCGAACTTCGCGACTTCCGCCGCCGCACCTTCGGCATGGTGTTCCAGCACTTCGCGCTGTTTCCGCACCGCACGGTGCTGGAGAACGTCGAATTCGGACTGGAAGTGCAGGGCGCGACCCCCGGCCCAGCGCCGCGATGCCGCGATGACGGCGATCAAGCTGGTCGGCCTGGATGGCTGGGAGTCGAAGACCCCCGGCGCAGCTCTCCGGCGGCATGAAGCAGCGCGCGGGCCTGGCCCGCGCGCTCGCGGCCGATGCCGCATCCTGCTGATGGACGAAGCGTTCAGCGCGCTCGATCCGCTGATCCGCCGCGACATGCAGCAGGAACTCGTGGCGCTGCAGGAGCGGCTGCGCAAGACCATCGTGTTCGTCAGTCACGATTTGGACGAAGCGATCGCGCTGGGCGGCCGCATCGTGCTGATGAAGGACGGCGCCATCGTGCAGGTGGGCACCGCCGAGCAGATCCTGACCGCCCCGGCCACCGACTATGTCGAACGCTTCGTCGAGCATATCGACGTGTCCAGCGTGCTCACCCTCGCCGGGCTCGCCAACCCGCACGCGCCGCGCCTGCAACTGTCCGACGAGCCGTCGAAGGGGCTCGACTGCATGGCGGCGCACGGCTGCGACGCGCTGTTCGCGACCGCACCCGATGGCCGCCTGCTGGGGCGCGTGGCGCGCGGCGCGCTGGAACATGCGTGCCGCAGCGGCGCGCTCGTGCAGGACGCGGTCGAGCCGTGCGCCCGTCTCGAGGCGGGACTCACGCTGCGCCAGGCGCTGTCGGTCATCGCCGCGGAGGCGCGCCACGTCGCGGTGGTGGACGCGAGCGGCGTGCTGCTCGGCACGCTCGACCGCACCATGGCGCTGAACGCGCTGGCGCGGGCGCGGAAAACCGTTCCGGTCCCGGCACTGGGCGGAGCGGAGGCGGCATGAACTGGTCCATCCCCAGATTCCCGCTGGACGACATCTGCGACAATGCCCTGAACTGGCTGACCGCGCACGGCGCCGGCGTCACCCGCGTGGTGAGCCACGTGGTCTCTGCCTGGATCGGTGGCCTGACGACCGGGTTGCAGGCGGTGCCGCCCTGGGCGTTCATCCTCGTCTTCTGCCTGGCCGCCTGGCGGTTCGCCGGCTGGCGGCTGGGATTGCTGGCCCTGGTGGGGCTGGGATTCCTGTGGAATCTGCGCCTGTGGGACCCGATGATCTCGACGCTGGTGCTGGTGGTGATCGCCACCTTCGCGGCAGTGCTGATCGGCTTGCCGCTCGGCATCGCCGCGGCGCTGAACCGGCGCCTGTGGCGCGGGGTGGCGCCGTGCATGGACATGATGCAGACCATGCCGAGCTTCGTCTATCTGATCCCGGCTATCCCGTTCTTCGGGCTCGGCGCAGTGTCCGCCTGCTTTGCCACCGTGATCTTCTCGATGCCGCCGACGATCCGCCTGACGGCGCTGGGGATATTGCAGGTGCCGAGCGAGATGACCGAGGCCGCCGACGCCTTCGGCACGACGCCCTGGCAGAAGCTGATGAAGGTGCAGTTGCCGATGGCGCTGCCGACCATCATGGCGGGCATCAACCAGACCATCATGCTGTCGCTGTCGATGGTGGTCATTGCGGCGATGATTGGCGCGGGCGGCCTGGGGCGCGAAGTGTGGGGCGCCATCCAGCGGCTGGAGGCCGGGCGCGGCTTCCAGGCCGGCATCGCCATTGCGGTGCTGGCGGTCATCCTCGACCGCATCACGCAGCAGATTTCCAGGCGCGCGCAGCCGCATTGAGCGGTTGGGCCAATAACTCGGAGGAATGATAGATGCGACGCAGACAAGTTTTGCTGGGCGCCGCTGCCCTTACCGGCGCCGCGGCAGGTGCCGCGACATTCGGGCGCGGCGCTTTCGCGGCCGGGAAAGGCACGGTTCGCCTGGCCTATGTGGAGTGGTCCGACACCATCGTCGCGACCAACATCCTGGCGGCGGCACTCAGGAAGGCAGGCTACACCGTGACGCTCACGCCGGTCTCGGGTGCGGCGATGTGGCAGGCGGTGGCAACCGGCGATGCCGACGCGATGGCGGCCGGCTGGTTGCCCACCACGCACGCCGCCTATTACGCCAAGCTCAAGGATCAGGTGGACCTGGTCGGCGTGAACCTGACCGGCGCCCGGCTGGGCTGGGCCGTGCCGGACTACACCAAGCTGGACTTGATCGCCGACCTCAAGACGAAGGGCGGTCTGGTGGACAACAAGGTGATCGGCATCGATCCCGGCGCCGGGCTGATGCGCGCCTCCGAAAAGGCGATCAAGGTGTACGACCTGTCCAACATCACGCTGGTCGACGGCAGCGATGCGACGATGGTGGGGGCGCTGAAGGACGCGATCGACCGCAAGAAAGACATCGTCGTGACCTCGTGGACGCCGCATTGGATGTGGGCCGCCTATAAGCTGAAATACCTGGCGGACCCGAAGGGCGCGCTGGGCGGCGAGGAGACGGTCAACACCGTGGCCCGCAAGGGATTGAAGAAGGACATGCCGGAAGCCTACGCCATCATGTCCAAGTTCAAGCTGACCCTGCCGGAAGAGCAGGCGGTGATGCTCGAGAACGAGAAGAAGGGCGCCGACCCCGCAAAGACCGCGGCGGCCTGGGTCGATCAGCACGCGGACGTGGTGAACGCCTGGTTGGCCTGAGACCCGCAACCGCCGCCGGCCCCTCCGGAGCCGGCGGCGCGCGAATTGGGACGAGCCCGGAGATCGCCGGCTTGTTGCGAGCCGTCATAGCAGCACTCGCGTGCGCCGCTTGAACGGCGGCAGCGGTCGCCTACGCCGCCAGCATCGGCTCGCGCAGCGCGACCGCACGCGGCGGCGCGCTGCTCACGGCGGCGAGACGGGCGGCCTTCTCCGCGGCGATATGACTAAGCCAGTTGCCATAGACGCAGTTCGCCACCGACGACCAGCCGGATGCCCGTGCGCCGTCGAGCAGAACGGGCGGGAAGGCACGCAGCACATCAAGATCGCGCTGTTGCGTGGCACGCGCCGCGAATTGCGCGAGCAGCATTTCGCTGTCCCTGTCGAAATAGCCCGAGGGAGTCGCGGGATAGGTGTCGCGTTCGCCGGTCAGGTAGCGGCGTATGTCGCGCTGATACTCCTTGTACAGCGTTTCGCGTCCGTATTCGGGATGGCCCTGGCAGAACAGGAACAGGCTGCCCCGCTGCTTCGCGAACAGATCGATCCCGGCCTGTTCAGAGCGGCTCAGCACGGTGTAGCCGGAGGCGACGAGCGCCGCCTCGCCCACCTCGTTGCAGCGCGAATGCGGCACGCGCCACGGTGTCGGCGCGCCGCGGGTCAGGGGATGTTCGGCGACGCAGGACAGGTCGAAACGGCCGAGGCATTTTTGCGGTAGCTTCGTGCGCTCGATCCCGTCGAAATGCAGCACGCCCGCGTGTGCAGCGAGACAGGACAGGATGGTGGACACGGTCGTGTCGGCCGCCCAGTCGAAGACCGCGGTGAGCGACCGCCAGTACGGCTCGTCGCGCAGGCGCGCCGTCTGCGGCTCGGCACCGGTGACGATCAGCGCGTCGAGCCGGCTGGACAGCAGATCGCCGAGGCTGCCGTAGCTTTCGCGGCAGTGCTGGCGGGCGCGCTCGGAGCGGGCGATTTCCGGTAGCGTGAACAGATGCAGCCGGACGGCGAGCCCATCCGCCGCCTGTTCCAGCAGATGCCGGAACTGCCGTTCGGTGCCCTTGAGCGCCGAATCCGGCATGTTGTTCACCAGCCCGATGTCGATGCGATCGCTCATCGCTTCTGCTCCTGCCGGGGCATCAGTCCGCCGCATCCGCGAGCCGGTTTGCCGGCTGCCCGTTCGCGGCGCCGGCCGCGTCCAGCGCCTGGTCGAGATCGGCCAGCAGGTCGTCGATATGCTCGATGCCCACGGACAGGCGGATCATGTCCGGCGTGACACCGGCCCGGCGATGTTCCTCGGGCGAGAGCTGGCGGTGCGTGGTCGAGGCCGGGTGCGTGGCGAGCGACTTGGCGTCGCCCATGTTCACCATGCGCTTGAACAGCCCCAGCGCGTTGAAGGTGCGCCGCCCAGCCTCGAACCCGCCCTTGACGCCGAAAGTCAGGATCGAGACGCCGCGCCCGCCGAGGTAGCGTTGTGCCAGCGCGTGGTAAGGGCTGTCCGGGAAGCCCGCCCACTGCACCCAGCCCACGCGCGGATCGCGGCGCAGGAAATCGGCGACGGCGGCCGCGTTCTCGAGATGGCGCTGCATCCGCAGCGGCAGCGTCTCCAGCCCCAGCAGCAGCAGGAACGCGCCAAGCGGTTCCAGCATGGAGCCGGTGTTGCGCTGGCAGACGGTGCGGCAGCGGGCGATATAGGCGGCGTTGCCGAACTGCTCAGTATAGACGACGCCGTGATAGGACGGCTCCGGCTCGCTCATGAAGGCGAAGCGGTCGCGATGCGCGGCCCAGTCGAACCGGCCGCTATCGACGATGATGCCCCCCAGCGTCGTGCCGTGGCCGCCGATGAACTTGGTCATGGCGTGGATCACGATGTCGGCGCCGTGCTCGAACGGGCGCAGCAGGATCGGTGTCGCCACCGTGTTGTCCACGATCAGCGGCACGCCATGCTTGTGCGCGACCGCGGCGAGCCCCGCGAGATCGGCGATGTTGCCTGCCGGATTGCCGACGCTCTCGCAATAGACGGCGCGGGTCTTGGCATCGATCAGCGCCTCGATATCGGCGGGACTGTCGCTCGCGGCGAAGCGTGCCTCGACCCCCTGCTTGGGCAGCAGATGCGCGAACAGCGTGTAGGTGGCGCCGTAGAGCTGCGGTACCGAGACGATGTTGGTGCCGGACTCGATGATGTTGGCGACCGCGTAATGCACGGCGGCGGCCCCGGAGGGGACGGTGAGCGCGCCGACGCCGCCCTCCATTTCCGTGACGCGGCGTTCCAGCACGGCATTGGTCGGATTGCCGATGCGGCTGTAGATGTTGCCTTCCACCGCGAGGTCGAACAGGGCGGCCCCGTGCTCGGCGCTGTCGAAGGAGAAGGCGACGGTCTGGTAGATCGGCACGGCGACCGCCTTGGTGGTCGGATCGCCATCGAAGCCGCCGTGGATGGCCAGGGTCTCGAGCTTCACGTCGCCTCCTGCGGGATCGCGCCCGTGCCGCGGGATCGGCCCGGGGCGCGGCGCTCGACACGGGATAAGCAACTGACATGCCATTTTCTGGTCGAGACGGATTAGCGGCCCCGGCCAAGGTCTTGGCCGGCCGAGCCCACGCTCAACCGGCATGGGCATCGGCGGTGTGTAAAATTCACCGTCACATGTCGGGTGCAGGTGTCGGAATTCTTGACAGGTCTGGCCGGACTGTCCGTACCGGCGCGACGGGGCTGGTCGCAAGCCGCTGAAGCAACCGCGAAAATGTCTGGGCACCGTGGCCGGCACGTGAGTTGCTTGTACGTGGCGTCTTCAGGGCGGGGCGTGGGAATGTGCTCGGTGATGACGCTCGATCGGGAAAGGACGCCGGCGATGACGGCTGTCGGGGAGGTGCCGGGGCGTGGGCAGCGCGCGGGAACCGTCTCGCTGCTGACCGACATCTTCAGTCGGGTGCTGCAATGCCCTTCGATCGGGGCGGAGGACGATTTCTTCGATCTCGGCGGGGACTCGATCATGGCGGTGGGGCTGACGGTCGAGATCGAGGAGGCGACAGGGGTCCGGCTGCCGACCACGGCCCTGTTCGACGCGCCGACCGTCTCGACTCTCGCGGAACTGCTCGACCAAGAGGAACAGGCGGCAGGACCGTCCTTCATCGTGCGGCTGAAAGCGGGCGGCGAGGGGCCGGCGCTGTTCATCACCCCGGGCGTCAGCGGCTCGGCGATCGACCTGCTGCCCCTGGCCCGGGCGACCCAGGCGAGTGGGCCGATCTACGGCCTGCGGGCACCGGGCCTCGCGGAACGCGAAATCCCGCTCGACCGGATCGAGGCGATGGTCGCGCACTACCTGCCGCTGATCCGCGACGTGCAGCCGCACGGCCCGTATGTCCTCGCCGGCTATTCCATGGGCGGCCTGACCGCGCTGGAGATTGCGCGCGCGCTCATGCAGGCGGGGGAAAATGTGGCGCTGCTGGTGCTGCTCGACACCATCATCCATCCCAAGGATCTTCCGCTCGGGGTCAAGGCCCGCATCTGGGGACGGCGCGCCCGTCACCACGCGGGCCGGCTGCGCGAGCTGCGGGCCGGTGAGGCGCTGCCGTATCTGATCAGTCGCATACGCGGGGTGCTGAGCGATTTCGGTGCCGGCGGCCGCGCCCGCGGCGAGGCTCGCCAGAAGAGGAACCTGCATATCGTGCCGCAGGCGACGCAGCGGGTGATCGAGGCCGGATTCATCGCGGCCGCGCATTACCGCCGGCGATTCTATCCCGGCACGATCACGTTCATCGAGGCGGTGGGCAATCATGATCTGCCGGCCCATCCGGACATCATCTGGGGCAGGATGGCGCAGAGTCTCGTGGTCAGGCCGGTCAGCGGCGACCATCTGGACATGATCGCCGAGCACGCGGGCGCCTTGGGCGCGACGTTATCTGATTGCCTGCATGCCGCGAGCCGGGCGGACTGAATCCGCGCGCGGATGCCTAGAGCGTAACCTGGACCAGGCTCGCGGGCGGCGTTCGGCCGGGTACGATCCGGTCCAGCAAATCCTCGATCAAGGCGGGGCGCCGGGTCGGGTAGCGATAGGGCAGGAACCGCAGGGCGCGGAGACCGGGGTGCCACCGCCGCAGAGTCGGCGCGACCTCGTCGTGGTCCAGGCCCCACGGCATTGGCGGAAGCACATAATCCTGCGTGTGCGCGTGCCCGCGCAGGGTCGATTCCGAGAGCCGGCGCGGCACGATGTCGAACAGCAACTCTGCTTCCGGGAAGCGCCGCGCGAGATCCTTGAACAGTCGTTCGACCTGCGATGGGTCAAGATACATGAACAGCCCCTGAGCCACGATGAATAGCCCGGCGGCCGCATCGACTGCCTCCATCCAAGCCGGCTCCAGCACGCTTGCGGCCACATGAGACAGGCGCGGGGTCGGCGGCAATAGCCGCGCCCGCACCTCGATCGCCTCCGGCAGATCGACCGAAAGCCAGCGCATCCGGCCGTTGTCCACGCGCCAGGCCTGGGTCTCCAGGCCCTCGCCGAGCGAGACGACGAGGCCATCAGGATGCCGCCTGAGCCATGCCCGCAGCGCGCCGTCCATCAGGGCTGCGCGCACGGCGTAAAGCACGCTCGGCTCGCCGAACTTGCGTTCAAAATCATAGTCGAGCGAGTTCGAGGAGTTGCACCGCCTCCGGGTCGCGCAGGATGCCCGCCTCGCGCTTCGCCTCGCTGGCGCGGGCGTAGAGCGTCCAGAGCATGGTCTCCGGCACACCGCCGAGGGCCGGAATGATGCGCGACATGGGCTAGCCTCCCTTTCAGAGAGGAGCATCGTTGTCTCGCACGCGGTCCAGGCTGGCGTCCAGATCGGTGTCTTGCTCGGCGGAGCAGACGTCGGAAAATTTTACGACGTGATCTAGGGTTCCGGCTAAGCCGCTGACCTGGACAGTTTTTCCTCCTGGCACGCCCCTTGCCTCGCCAGCGATTGAAGTTGGAGGGGTAGTCTCATGTCGGCAGCCGTCGGGGTGTACAATCTGCTGCGTCGCATCGAGCCCGTGCGCGCCGAGCTGGCATCGCACGAGATGTACGGCCGCCTGGCGTCGGTCGCCGATGTGCGCGTGTTCATGGAGCACCACATCTTCGCAGTGTGGGATTTCATGTCGCTGCTGAAGGCATTGCAGCGGCACCTGACCTGCACCGACTCGATGTGGCGCCCCACACCCAGCGCGCGGGCGCGGCGGCTGATCAACCAGATGGTGCTGGAGGAAGAGTCCGATGAGATCGACGGGATGCCGACCAGCCATCTGGAGTTCTATCGCCGGGCGATGGCCGAATTGGGCGCCGATGTGTCGCAGCTCGACGACCTCTTCGTGCTGATCGGCGAGGGCATCGACCTGGAGACGGCGCTGCGCGATTGCGGCGCGCCGGAATTGGCCCGGGCTTTCGTGCGCACGACCTTCGATTTCATCGCCAGCAACAAGCCGCATGTCGTGGCCGCCGCCTTCACCTTCGGGCGCGAGGAAGCCATTCCCAACATGTTCCGCCCGATCATCGACAACATTCCGGATCGCGGCGACGCGCTGCGCACTTTCGAGCAGTATCTCGACCGGCACATCCATCTGGACGAGGGCGAGCACGCGCCGATGGCGATCGCCATGCTGGCCGATCTCTGCGGCGACGACGCGCAGAAATGGGCCGAGGCGGCGGACGCCGCCGTGCGCGCCCTCACCGCGCGCATCGAGTTCTGGACGGCGATCTCCGAGGCGGTCGGGCGGACCCGGCAGGTGCCGCAGCACGGCAAGCCCGCGGACTCGCGTCTGGTCCTGCAATAGCCTCAGGCGGGAACACGCGGATGCTCTCCGGCCTGGAGGCAAGGGAGGGGCCTGCGACACCGCCATCGCGCATCAGCCAGGTCGTGGCCCCCTGGGCCGCGCGCTGCCCTGACCGGCTGGCGATCGTGGATCACGACGGCGCCTGGTCCTATGGCCGGTTGGCCGAGGTGATGACCGGCACGGCGAGGTGGCTCGCGGGAAAAGGCGTGCGCGGCGGCGACCGGGTGGTGATCGTCACCGAGAACTGCCGCGCGGCCGTCGCCCTGATCCTGGCCGTGGCCGAGCTGGACGCCTGGGTGGTCGCGGTGAATGCCCGGCTGTCGGAGCGCGAACTCCAGGAGATTTGCGGCCACTGCCAGCCGCGGCTGCTCATTCTGACCGCCTCGGCCTCGCCGCAGGCCCGCGCGCACGCAACCCGGATAGGCGCTGTGGACGAGGACGTGCCCGGCCTCGGCTCCGTCGCCGTTGTCGAGCCGGACGACCGCGCCGAGCCATCGCCGGTGGCGCACGACCCGTCCGACCAGGTGGCGGCGCTGGTTTATACGTCGGGCAGCACCGGTTCGCCCAAGGCCGTCATGCTGACGCATCGCAACCTGCTGTTTATGGCGCGCAGCTCGGGCGCGGTCCGCTCGCTCGGCCCCGACGACCGCTTCTATGGCGTGCTGCCGGTCTCGCACATCGTGGGGCTCGCGGTGGTCGTGCTGGGCACGCTGCTTTACGGAGCCACCTTGCAGCTCTGCCTGCGCTTCAACCCGGCCGCGGCGCTGAAGGCGCTGCAACAGGACCGCGTGACGATCCTGCTCGGCGCGCCGGCGATGTTCGCGCTGCTGCTGGAGTATGCGAAGGCCAAGCGCCTCGCCACGATCGAGGCGCCGGGCCTGCGCCTGCTCGGTGCCTGCGGCGCGCCGCTCGACCAGGCGATCAAGGACGATGTCGAGCGCGCCTTCGGTCTGGTCCTGCACAACGGCTACGGCATCACCGAATGCTCGCCCACCATCGCCCAGACCCGCGTGGACCAGCCGCAGTCGGATTGCAATGTCGGGCGCGTGCTGCCCGGCGTGGAGATCCGGCTGGTCGGTGCCGATGGCGGCGTGGTCGCGGCCGATGGCGATGTCGGCGAGTTGCAGGTGCGCGGCCCGAACGTGATGCGGGGATACTACAAGGACGTGGCGGCGACCCGCGCCGCGATCGACGCCGAAGGCTGGTTCAGGACCGGCGACCTGGCCTGCATGCGCCACGGCCACCTCTCCATCGTCGGCCGCAGCAAGGAGCTGATCATCCGCTACGGCTTCAACGTCTATCCGGCGGAGGTCGAGGCGGTGCTGACCGCGCATCCGTGCGTCCTGCAATCGGCGGTGATCGGCCATCGGACCGAAGGCAACGAGGAGATCCTGGCCTTCGTGCAGCCCACTTCCGGCGCCGCCATCACTCCGGCCGAGCTGGCCGAATGGGCGGCGCGGCAACTGGCCCCGTACAAGCGCCCGTCGCGCATCGCGCTGATGCCGTCGCTGCCCTGCGGCCCGACCGGAAAGGTGCTGAAGACGCAGCTTGCCGAACTGGCCGAGACGCTGGCCGGCTAGGCCCTCAGCCGCCGACCTGCCGGACCCAGTCGCCCAGATTGTAATGGTTGCTGATGCGCGCCACCCGCCCGTCGCGCAGCGTGAAGAACGCGCCGGCGGGCAGCACGTAGCGCTGTCCGGCCGCCCCCGGCGTGCCGGCCGGCACGCCCGGATCGGTTGCGAGATATTCGCCATGCACGGTGAACTCGGCGGCGGCGCGGGTGCCCGTCTCGTCCGCCATCACCACCAGATCGGCGACGCGCTCGCGGTAGCAGCGGTCCATGTGCGCCATGAAGCGGCGGAACGCATCGCGACCGGTCTCGCGCCCACCCTGGCTGATCTCATGCACCACGTCCTCGGTCAGCAGGGCCAGGAAGGAGTTCCGGTCGCCGGACTCGAATGCGGCATAATAGGCGCGCACCAGGTGCTGCGCGGCTTCGCGCTCGGGCGTGCTCATGCGGCGCGCGTCAGCCGTTTCACGACCGCGCTGATCCGGTGCCGCCGCAACTCGGAGCGCGCGGCGGCATCGGCCGTCATGTAGTTGAGCTGCACCACGTAGCGCCGTCCGATATAGCGGCGATGGCCGTGCCAGGTGCCGGGACCGTTGGGAAAGACCAGCAGCGTGCCGTCCACGGGCGGAACCTCGACCACGTAATCGTCTATGTCGTCCGGGCCGCGCAGCAGGCGCAGGCTGCCGCCTTGCTCGGCCCATTGCGCGCTGCCCGGGTTTAGATACAGCAGCACCGTCACCCGCTTCGTGGCGGAGTCGCAGTGGATGCGGCCATCCCTCTCGTTCGTCTGGCCGCGCAACGTCACCATCGTCGCGGCGCCGTCCAGATCGAGCTCGAATTTCTCGGCAATGGCTGTGCGCAGCCTGGGTGCCTCCAGCTCCGACATCAGCGCCCGCGCGGCTGCTCCGAGCCGCAAGGCCGAGGGCGGGAACGAGCCGCGGGAGGAGATTTCCGGCAGATCGGCGACGACGCGCGACAGGGAGGCTGCCGGGACGAAATGCGGCACAACCACGTGAGGGAAAGGCTCGGTCGCGATCGGGGTGGCGCGCAGGGCCGCGTAGTCGAGGGTCATTCCCACATGATAGGCGCCGGCCGGCCCATCTGCCAGTCCGTCTGCCAACCCGTCTGTCAGCCCGCTTCAGGTGCGCGGCGGGCGGCGATGCGGCTTCTCGACGCGGGCCATGGCGAGCGGCCGGGGGCAAAGCTGCTCAGCAGACGCGAATGCCGCATGCATCACCCCCGCATGGCAGATCGCCTGCGGATGCGGCGAGGCCGGCGCGGACGCCGCCCATGTCGGCGCGGGGCAGGCAAGGGCGAGAGCGATCAGCGGCGGGATGTATTTCATCATGGTCTTGAGTTTTTCCTTGCGTGTTGCGCCAACGGCACAGGAACGGGGGGGTTGCACGGCGGGAGCCGGGGCAAGCCACGGTGTTGCCGCCGCCCGCCAATCGGGATAAGCGCCCGCCCCGTATGGATTCGTCGCCCGCGCCGCCCGACCGGCTCGCCTCCGGCCCGCTACCGGCCCTGCGCGCGCTGGTGCGGGCGGGCCGGCTTCAGGCCGATCCGGTCCAGCTTGCGGCGGCTGAGCGGCTGCAATCCCTGTGGGCGGCGCTGCGCGGCTACGATCCGCCGCCACGGGCGGAAAATGGAGCCGCAGGCCTGTTCGGGCGCCTGCTGCGCCGGGCGAGCGAGGGCGGGGACGAGAAGCGGCCGCACGGCCTGTATCTGGTGGGCGAAGTCGGCCGCGGCAAATCCATGCTGATGGACCTGTTCTTCGAGCAGGCGCCCGTCGTCCGCCGTCGCCGCGTCCATTTCCACCGGTTCATGCAGGATGCGCATGCCCGCATCCACGCCTGGCGGCAGGCACACCCGGAGGGCGCGGACCCGATCCCGCCGCTAGCCGACACCATCGCCGCCGAAGCCGTGCTGCTGTGCTTCGACGAGTTCCAGATCACCGACATCGCCGATGCGATGCTGCTGGGACGCCTGTTCCAGGCGCTGTTCGCGCGCGGCGTGGTCGTGGTCGCGACCTCGAACACGCCGCCGCGCCGGCTGTTCGAGGGCCAGCCGGGGCGCGATGCGTTCCTGCCCTTCATCGACCTGCTGGAGCAGAATCTCGACGTGCTGGTGCTGGACGGGGATCGGGATTTCCGCCGCTCCGGCTTGCGCGGGCTGCGCCGCTGGCACGTTCCGACGGACGCGCGGGCCAGGGAGGCGCTGGATGCCGCCTTCGCCGAGCTGTCGCAGCGCGCCCTGCCGGAGCCGCGGCGGCTGATGGTGAGCGGGCGGCGCGTGCGCATCCCGCTCGCCGCCGGCACGGCTGCACGGTTCGACTTTACGGGGCTGTGCGAGATGCCGGTGGGTCCGGGCGACTACCTGGCGATCGCCACCCATTTCCACGCGCTCGTGCTCGACGACGTGCCGCTGCTGGGCGCCGAGCGGCGCGACGCCACCCGCCGCTTCATGGTCCTGGTCGATGCGCTGTACGACCATCGGGTGAAGCTGGTGGCCTCGGCCGCGGCCGAGCCGGACGCGCTGTGCCGCGACGGGGAATGGGCGGTGCCGTTCCTGCGCACCGCCTCGCGGCTGGTCGAGATGCAGGGCGAGGCTTGGCTGGCGCTGCCGCATCTGACGTGAAATTGGCCGGAGCCGGGGCCGATCTTGCCGCTCCCGGGCCGATCGGCTAGCAACGCGCACCTCCGGGCCTCCGGCTGCCCGTAGGGCGCCCTTCCGAAGGATCATCCCCTGCTATGGCACGCAACAAGATCGCGCTGATCGGCGCCGGCAATATCGGCGGCACGCTCGCCCACCTGATCGGGCTCAAGCACCTGGGCGATGTCGTGCTGTTCGACGTGTTCGGCGGTGTCGCCGCCGGCAAGGCGCTCGACATCATGCAGTCCGGGCCGGTCGAGGGGTTCGACAGCGCGATGGCGGGCGGCTCCGACTACGCGGCGATCGCCGGCGCCGACGTGGTCATCGTCACCGCGGGTTTCCCGCGCCAGCCCGGCATGTCGCGTGACGACCTGCTGGCGAAAAACGCGGGCGTCATCGCCCAGGTGGCCGAGGGCATCCGCACGCACTGCCCGGATGCGTTCGTCATCGTCATCACCAATCCGCTGGATGTGATGGTCTGGGTGATGCAGCAGAAATCGGGCCTGCCGAAGCAGCGCGTGGTCGGCATGGCCGGCGTGCTGGACAGCAGCCGCTTCCGCCTGTTCCTGGCCCAGGAGTTCGGCGTATCCGTCGAGGACGTGACCGCCTTCGTGCTCGGCGGCCACGGCGATACGATGGTGCCGCTGACGCGCTATTCGACGGTGGCCGGCATCCCGGTTCCCGACCTCATCAAGATGGGCTGGACCACGCAGGAGCGCATCGACGCGATCGTGAGCCGCACCGCCAATGGCGGCGGCGAGATCGTCAAGCTGCTGGAGAAGGGCAGCGCCTTCTATGCGCCAGCGACCAGCGCCATCGCGATGGCCGAAGCGTTCCTGCTCGACAAGAAGCGGGTGCTGCCGGCGGCGGTGAAGCTGGAGGGCGAATACGGGCTGCACGATCTGTATGTCGGCGTGCCGGTGGTGATCGGGGCCGGGGGCGTCGAGCGCATCGTTGAGGTGGAGTTCCGGCCCGAGGAACGCGCTGCCTTCGACAAATCCTGTGCTGCGGTCAAGAAACTGATCGAGGATTTCAAGAAGCTCGGAGTTCTGACCTCGTGAACATCCACGAGTATCAGGCGAAGGAATTGCTGCGGGGCTTTGGGGTTCCGGTGCTGGCGGGTCATGTGGCGTGGTCGCCGGAGGAGGCGGTTGCGGCGGCGTCTGGTCTGCCGGGTCCGGTATATGTGGTGAAGAGCCAGATCCATGCCGGCGGCCGTGGTGCCGGGCGGTTCGCCGGCGATCCGCAGGGCGGCGGCGGCGTGCGGCTGGCGCGCTCGGCCGGGGAGGTGCGCCAGGCGGCCGAGGCGATGCTGGGCCACGTGCTGGTGACGAAGCAGACCGGCCAAGCGGGCCGGCGGGTGCATCGGCTGTATGTCGAGGCCGGCTGCGACATTGCCCGCGAGCTGTATCTGTCGCTGCTGGTGGACCGGGCGGCCGGGCGGCTGGCGGTGATCGCCTCGACCGAGGGCGGCATGGAGATCGAGGAGGTGGCGTCCCGCCATCCCGAGCGCATCCTGCGCGTCACCATCGATCCGGCCACCGGCCTGTCCGGCTTTCACGCGCGGCGGCTGGCCTTCGGGCTGGGCCTTGCGGGTGCGCAGGCGGCGGCGTTCGGCCGGCTGCTGGACGGGCTGGCGCGGGCCTTCGCCGCACTCGATTGCGCGATCATCGAGATCAACCCGCTGGTGGTGACGGGATCGGGCGAGCTGGTGGCGCTGGATGCGAAGATGAGCTTCGACGACAACGCGCTGTTCCGCCATGCCGAGCTGGAGGCGCTGCGCGACGAGGCGGAGGAGGACCCGAAGGAGCTGGAGGCGGCGCGGCACAGCCTCAGCTACGTGGCGCTGGACGGCACCATCGGCTGCATGGTGAACGGCGCCGGCCTGGCGATGGCGACGATGGACATCATCAAGCTGTATGGCGCGAGCCCGGCCAATTTCCTCGATGTCGGCGGCGGAGCCACCAAGGAGCGGGTGACGGCGGCGTTCAAGATCATCCTGTCGGACCCGAATGTCGAGGCGATCCTGGTCAACATCTTCGGCGGCATCATGCGCTGCGACGTGATCGCCGAGGGGGTGGTGGCGGCCGCGCGCGAGGTCAGCCTGACGGTGCCGCTGGTGGTGCGGCTGGAGGGCACCAACGTCGCGCTGGGCAAGGACATCCTGGCGCATTCCGGGCTGGCCATCATCGCCGCCGACAATCTGGCGGATGCGGCGGAGAAGGTGGTGCGGGCGGTGCGCGAGAGCGTCACCCAGGAAGGCGGCTGATGGGGGAGGGCGGCTGATGGCGATCCTGGTCGATGGCCGCACCAAGGTGCTCACGCAGGGTTTTACCGGGGCGCAGGGCACGTTCCATTCCGAGCAGGCGATCGCCTATGGCACCAAGATCGTGGGCGGCGTGACGCCGGGCAAGGGCGGCAGCCGGCATTTGGATCTGCCGGTGTTCGACACGGTGGCCGAGGCGGTGGCGGCGACGGGGGCCACGGCGAGTGCGATCTACGTGCCGCCGGCGTTTGCGGCGGACGCGATCCTGGAGGCGGTGGATGCCGGGGTGGGCCTGATCGTCTGCATCACCGAGGGCATTCCGGTGCTGGACATGGTGCGGGTCGCGCGGGCGCTGGACGGCTCGGGCTCGCGGCTGATCGGGCCGAACTGTCCCGGGGTGATCACGCCGGATGCCTGCAAGATCGGCATCATGCCGGGGCACATCCACCGGCCCGGGCGGGTGGGGATCGTGTCGCGCTCGGGCACGCTGACCTACGAGGCGGTGGCGCAGACCACGGCTGCGGGCCTGGGGCAGAGCAGTTGCGTGGGCATTGGCGGCGATCCGGTGAAGGGGACGGATTTCGTCGATGTGCTGGCGCTGTTCCTGGCCGACAGCCAGACCGAGGCGATCGTCATGATCGGCGAGATCGGCGGCGAGAGCGAGATCGAGGCTGCGGAGTTTTTGGCCTCGCAGAACCGTGGCGGCAAGCCGGTGGTGGGGTTCATCGCCGGAACCACGGCACCGCCCGGCCGGCGCATGGGCCATGCCGGTGCGGTGATCAGCGGCGGGCGCGACACCGCCGCAGCCAAGATGGAGGCGCTGCGCCAGGCCGGGGTCCATGTCGCCGACAGCCCGGCCGCACTGGGCAGCACCATGCTGAGGGTGTTGCGCGGCTGATCGAGGCGTGCGTCCGCCTCATGCCCGCCCCCATGCAACGCGCGGGCGGTGCGGCCGCATTGTGACTATGTTAGCGGAGTTGTGCCGGTAGCGGCACGGGGTTAGCGGAGTTGTGCCGGCAACGGCACGGGTTTGGAGACAGGCACATGGCCGGCGTCGATGTCCTAGCCAGCGCGTTCAGCGGAGCCAATGCGGCGTTCATCGCCGACACCTACGCACGGTGGGTTGACGACCCCGACAGTGTCGATCCGAGCTTCGCCGACCTGTTCGCGGCGATGGACGACGATGCGCGGGCGGTGCTGGGCGACGCTGCCGGCGCCTCCTGGGCACCGCATCACCCGGCCGAGCCGAGGCCGGCGAGGCCGGCCGGCGTGCGCGCAGCCCCCAGCGCCGAGCAGCTCCGCGCCGCCACCAAGGACAGTCTGCGCGCACTGATGCTGATCCGTGCCTACCGGGTGCGCGGCCATCTGGAGGCGAAGCTCGACCCGTTGGGCCTGGCCGAGCGCCGCCACCACTCCGAGCTGGACCCCGCCACCTATGGCTTCACCGAAGCGGATTACGACCGCGAGATCTTCATCGATCACGTGCTGGGGCTGGAGACCGCCACGGTCCGCCAGATTCTCGACGTGCTGCGCGAGACCTATTGCGGGCCGATCGGCGTCGAGTTCATGCACATCCAGGATCCCGAGCAGAAGGCCTGGATCCAGCGCCGCGTGGAGGGCGCGCCGTGGCGCCGCACCTTCGATGCCGAGGCGAAGAAATGCATCCTGCGGCAATTGACAGAGGCCGAAGGCTTCGAGGCGTTCTGCCAGAAGCGCTACGTCACCACCAAGCGTTTCGGGCTGGAGGGGGGCGAGAGCAGCATCCCGGCGCTGCATGCCATCATCGGCACGGCGGCTGCGGCCGGCGTGCGCGAGATCTGCATCGGCATGCCGCATCGCGGCCGGCTCAACACGCTGGTCAACATCGTGCGCAAGCCGTTCACCGCCGTCTTTTCCGAGTTCGGCGGCGAGAGCTTCAAGCCCGACGACGTGCAGGGCTCAGGTGACGTGAAATACCATCTCGGCACCTCGACCGATGTCGAGATCAAGGGCCGCTCCGTCCACCTGTCGCTGCAGCCGAACCCGTCGCATCTGGAGGCGGTCGATCCGGTGGTGGTGGGCAAGGTGCGCGCGCGCCAGGACATGCGTGGCGACACGCAGGGCCGCCATTCGGTGATGGGCGTGCTGATGCACGGCGACGCGGCGTTCGCGGGTCAGGGCCTGGTGTATGAGACGTTGGCGATGAGCCAGCTCATCGGCTACCGCACCGGCGGCACGATCCATCTGATCGTCAACAACCAGATCGGCTTCACGACCGTTCCGGCGCACGCCTATTCCGGCCTGTACTGCACCGATGTCGCCAAGGCGATCCAGGTGCCGATCCTGCACGTGAACGGCGACGACCCGGAGGCTGTGGTGTGGTGCGCACGTACGGCGGCGGAGTACCGCCAACGCTTCGGCTGCGACATCGTGCTCGATATCGTCTGCTACCGTCGCCACGGCCATAACGAGACCGACGAGCCGGCTTTCACGCAGCCGATCATGTACCGCGCCATCCGCGACCGGCGCACCACGCGCACGCTGTACGCCGAGCGGCTGGAGCGCGAGGGCGTGCTGCCTGCCGCGGAGGCGCAGGCGATGTGGGACGGTTTCGCGAAAACGCTCGATGACGCCTACAAGGGTGCGCAATCCTACCGCGTCAACAAGGCCGACTGGCTGGAGGGTCACTGGTCGGGCATCAAGCAGCCGACCGAGGCGGGCGAGGACGAGGAAGGCGAGACCGCGGCAGCGCCGGCGCAACTGAAGGAGATCGGCGCGGCGCTCGCCACCGTGCCGGACGGCTTCAACATCAATCCGAAAATCGCCCGTCAGCTCGATGCCAAGCGCACCATGATCGAGAGCGGCGAGGGCATCGACTGGTCCACCGGCGAGGCGCTGGCCTTCGGCGCGCTCCTGCTGGACGGCCACCGCGTGCGGTTCTCCGGCGAGGATTCGCAGCGTGGCACGTTCAGCCAGCGCCATGCCGTGCTGGTCGATCAGGAGACGCAGCACGAATACGTGCCGCTGAACAACATCGCCCCGCACCAGGCGAAGATCGAGATCTACAACTCCCTGCTGTCCGAACAGGGCGTGCTGGGCTTCGAATACGGCTACACGCTTGCGGATCCGCGCACGCTGGTCTTGTGGGAAGCACAGTTCGGCGACTTCGCCAATGGCGCGCAGGTGGTGATCGATCAGTTCCTGGCGAGCGGCGAGACCAAATGGCTGCGCATGTCCGGCCTCGTGCTGCTGCTGCCGCACGGCTACGAGGGGCAGGGGCCGGAGCACTCCTCCGCGCGGCTGGAGCGCTATCTGCAACTCTGCGCCGAGCGCAACATGGTGGTTGGGAACCTGACCACGCCCGCCAACTATTTCCACGCGCTCCGCCGGCAGCTCGCGCGCAATTTCCGCAAGCCGCTGGTGCTGATGACGCCGAAATCGCTGCTGCGCCACAAGCTCGCCGTCTCCACGCTGGCCGAGTTCGCGACTGGCAGCGCGTTCCGTCCGGTGATCGGCGAGACCGATCCGATCGAGCCGAGTGCCGAGGTCAAGCGCGTCGTGCTGTGCAGCGGCAAGGTGTACTACGATCTGCTGGCGGAACGGCGCGAGCAGGGGGTGAACGACGTGGCGCTGGTGCGCGTCGAGCAGCTCTATCCGTTCCCCACCAAGTCGCTGCCGAAGGTGCTGGCGCACTATCCGAATGCCGACGTGATCTGGTGTCAGGAAGAGCCGCGCAACATGGGCGCCTGGAGCTTCGTCGATCGCCGCATTGAGGACGTGCTGAGCGGCCTGGATTTGCGGGCGAAGCGGCCGCGCTATGTCGGGCGCGAGGAGGCGGCGAGTCCGGCCACGGGGCTTGCGCGCAAGCACGCGGCGGAACAAACCCAGCTGGTGCGCCAGGCGCTGGGCCTGGCATAGCGCAACCGAGCAAGGGGCCTCCGATGCCTGTCGAGATCAAGGTGCCCACGCTGGGCGAGAGCGTGACATCGGCCACGGTCGCCCGCTGGCTCAAACAAGCCGGCGAGGCGGTGGCGCAGGACGAGCCGCTCGTCGAGCTGGAGACCGACAAGGTCACGGTCGAGGTCAACGCGCCCGCCGCCGGCACCTTGCAGAGCGTGGCCGCCGCCGAAGGTGCCGAGGTCGCCGTCGGAGCCGTGCTGGGCTTGCTGGGCGAGGGCGGCGGAGCGGCCGCACCGGCACCGAAGCCCGCCGCGCCCAGCACCGCCGCCACCCCTGCCAAGGAGCCGCCGGCGAGACCGGCCGCACCCGCCGCCAACCCGCCGCCCGGCGTGAATCCGCCGCCGCCGCCCAGCGGCCCGGTCGCGCGGCCCGCAGCACCCCCCGCCGGCGAGGCGCCCGCGCCACTGCCGGCGGCGGCCAAGATCATGGCCGAGCGTGGCCTCTCCGTCTCGGAGCTTGGCGACGGCAGCGGCAAGGACGGACGCATCACCAAGGGCGACGTGCTGGAGTTCCTCTCCCGCCCCGCCCCACCGGCACCGGCACAGGCGGCACGGCCGCCGCGCGTGGCCGAGGAGGGCGAGGAGCGCGTGCGCATGACGCGGCTGCGTCGCACCATCGCCGCCCGACTGAAGGAGGCGCAGAACACCGCCGCCATGCTGACCACCTTCAACGAGGTGGACATGAGTGCGGCGATGGCGCTGCGCGCCGAGTACCGCGAAGCGTTCGAGAAGAAGCATGGCGGCGTGCGGCTCGGCTACATGGGCTTTTTCGTGCGCGCCTGCTGTGCTGCGTTGAAGGAGTTTCCGGCCGTCAACGCCGAGATCGACGGCGAGGACATCGTCTATAAGCGCCACGTCCACATGGGCATCGCCGTGGGCGGTGCCACCGGCCTTGTGGTGCCGGTGGTACGCCATGCCGACACGATGAGCTTCGCCGAGATCGAGCGGTCCGTCGCCGAACTCGGCCGTCGCGCCCGTGACGGTGCCTTGAAGCTGGAGGAGCTGACCGGCGGCACGTTCAGCATCACCAATGGCGGCGTCTATGGCAGCCTGATGAGCACGCCGATCCTCAACCCGCCGCAATCGGCGATCCTGGGGATGCACAAGATCCAGGACCGCCCCGTGGCAATCGGCAAGAGCATCGAGATCCGGCCGATGATGTATCTCGCCCTGTCGGTACGACCACCGCATCGTCGATGGCAAGGAGGCCGTGAGCTTCCTGGTGCGCGTCAAGGAATGCATCGAGGATCCGCGCCGGCTGCTGCTGGAGATCTGACGTCATGGCCGACAGCTTCGACGTCATCATCATCGGCTCCGGCCCCGGCGGCTATGTCTGTGCGTTGCGCGCGGCCCAGCTCGGCATGAAGGTCGCCTGCGTGGAGAAGCGCGCGACGCTGGGGGGCACCTGTCTCAACATCGGCTGCATCCCGTCCAAGGCGCTGCTGCAATCGAGCGAGAACGTTCACGCGGTGCAGCACGATTTCGCCCAGCACGGCATCGACGTGGACGGCGTGCGCGTCGATCTGGCCCGGATGCAGGCGCGCAAGGCCGAGGTGGTCTCGGCGAACGTGAAGGGTGTCGAGTTCCTGTTCCGCAAGAACAAGGTGACGTGGCTGAAAGGCACAGGCCGCATCACCGCACCGGGCCGCGTGCAGGTGGACGGCACGGAATACGAAACAAAAAACATCGTCATCGCCACCGGCAGCGAAAGCATCCCGCTGCCGGGTGTCGAGGTGGACGAGCGCCGGATCGTCACCTCGACCGGGGCGCTGGAGCTGGATGCGGTGCCGAAAGGCCTCGTGGTGATCGGCGGCGGCTATATCGGGCTGGAGCTGGGCAGCGTCTGGCGCAGGCTCGGCGCCGAGGTCACTGTGGTCGAGTTCCTCGACCGGCTGGTGCCGGGCATGGATGGCGAGATCGCCCGCGCGTTCGAGCGCATCCTGGGCAAGCAGGGAATCAGGTTCCGCCTGTCCACCAAGGTCACGGCCGCGCGCGTCGAGGGCGATGGCGTGACGTTGACCCTGGAACCCGCCGCCGGCGGTGCCGGCGAGGAGCTGCGCGCGAATGTCGTTCTGGTGGCGATCGGCCGGCGCGCCTCCACCGAAGATCTGGGCCTGGATGCGGTGGGCGTGCGCACCGACGAGCGCGGGCGTGTCGTGATCGACCCGCATTTCGCCACCAACGTTGCCGGAATCTACGCGATCGGCGATGTCGTGGCCGGACCGATGCTGGCGCACAAGGCCGAGGACGAGGGCGTGGCGTTGGCGGAAACCCTGGCGGGCCAGGCGGGCCACGTGAACTACGACGTGATTCCCGGCGTGGTGTACACGTGGCCGGAGGTCGCCTCGATCGGCCGCACCGAGGAGCAGCTCAAGCAGGATGGCGTGTCCTACAACGCGGGAAAATTCCCGTTCACCGCGAACGGGCGCGCGCGGGCGATGGGCAGCACCGACGGGTTCGTGAAGATCCTGGCCGACAAGAGCAGCGATCGCGTGCTGGGCGCGCACATCATCGGCCCCGATGCCGGCACGCTGATCGCGGAGATCGCAACCGCAATGGAGTTTGGCGCCAGCGCCGAGGACATCGCGCGCACCTGCCACGCCCATCCCACCTTGAGCGAGGCGGTGAAGGAGGCGGCGCTGGCAGCGGACGGCCGCGCGCTGCACATCTGATGCCGCAATTGCGGCTGGGGCTGAACGTCGATCACGTCGCCACGATCCGCAATGCGCGCGGCGGCCTGCACCCCGATCCGGTCGCGGTGGCGGCTGCCGCGATCGCGGCAGGCGTCGATGGCATCACCGCGCATTTGCGCGAGGACCGGCGGCACATGCGCGACGCCGACATGGCGGCCCTGCGCGCGCTGCCCGTCCCGCTCAACATGGAGATGGCCGCGACCGAGGAGATGGTGCGCATCGCCTGCGATCTGCGGCCGCACGCCTGCTGCCTGGTGCCGGAACGGCGGGCCGAGATCACCACCGAGGGTGGGCTGGACGTGGCCGGTCAGGTGGCGATCTTGCGCGACCGCGTGGCCGCGCTGTGCGACGCCGGCATCCGCGTCTCGATGTTCGTCGATCCCGAGCCGCGCCAGCTACGGGCGAGTGCCGAAATCGGCGCCGCCGTGGTCGAGCTGCATACCGGCGCCTATGCCGAAGGCCGTGCGGGCGAGCTGGACCGGCTGCGCGATGCAGCCTCACGCACGACCGCACTCGGGCTGGAATGCCATGCCGGTCACGGACTGACCTATGACAATGTCGGCGCGGTCGCGGCGCTGCCGGAGGTGGTCGAACTCAATATCGGTCATTTCCTGATTGGCGAGGCGATACTGGACGGCATCACCAGCGTTGTGCGGCGGATGCGATGGCTGATGGACGCTGTCCGTGCCTAGCCAGCCGCCCCTTTTCCGGAGATGCCGACATGGCGCGTAAGAACACCCTGAAGCCGCTTCCGATGATGCTGGCCGAGCTGTCGCTTGCCTCGTGGGAGACCATCTGGCGCCGCACCAGCCTGATGGCGCAGGGCGCCTGCAGCGCCGCGGAATACCAGCGCATGATGGCCGAGAAGATCCGCGCGGCCCAGATCTCCACGCTGGCCATGATGACCGGAGCGGGCCACGATGCGGTGCTGCGCCCGTGGCACCGTCGCGCCACCGCCAACGCGCAGCGCCTGCGCCGCAAGGCGTAGTGGCCGGCGGAGTGCCTAATCCATGTCGTGCCATTCCACCTTCAGCACGCCGGGCAGGTTGGTCAGTTCGGCGATGACCGCCTCCGACCAGCCGGGATAGGCGCCGCGATAGCGGCCGCTGCATTGCAGGGACCGACGCTCCCCCTGCGGCTCCACCGCGACCTGGCGGGAGCGCAGGGAAAAGCCGCGCGCGGACAGCAGCGCCAGCACGCGATCCGCGTCCGGCCCGTCCGCCACCGATTCCAGCAGCAGCATTCCCCTGCGATGCAGGCGCAAGCGCTTTTCCAGCGCGCGCAGCGGCCAGAGTGTCGCCAGCGCGAGTGCCGTGGCGGCGCAGCCGAGCGCATACCAGCCGCCGCCGAAGCACAGGCCGATCATCGTCACCAGCCACAGCGTCGCCGCGGTGGTGACACCCAGCACCAGCTCGCCGCGCCGCAGGATGGCGCCACCGCCGATGAAGCCGATGCCCGACAGCACGCCCAGCGGCAGGCGCATGGGATCGAGGCGCAGCACCGCGTTGCGCGTGTCCGTCGTGTCGGCGAAAACCAGATTGGCCAGCACCATCGCCACGCATGCGGCGAGGCACACCAGGATCATGGTGCGCAGTCCGGCGGGTTCGGCGTGCTCGCCGCGATCAAGCCCCACCAGTGCCCCGGCCAGCAACGCCAGTGCCAGCCTGAGCGCGATCTCGCCCCCGCCGAGCGTGGCGTTCATCGCCTGGCGCCCATCGCCTAATGCCAGGGACGCTTGGCGGCGCGGAACGCAGCCCAGGCGCGGGGCAGTCCGTGGCGGGCGTTTTTCGTGCGGCGCTCGGCCCATTTGGCCAGCGCGCCGACCGCCGGCGCCAGATCCGGCCGATCCCCGGCATCCAGGATCGCCGCCAGCCGCACGGAAGCGGCTGCATCGTTGATCCGCCCCAGCAGGTCTTGCAGATCGCGGCAGCCGTGCCGGAACGAGCGGGCCGCCTTGCGTCCGTGGATGCTCTCCAGGAACTCCGCGCCGTAGCGCAGCTTCTTGAGCGATTTGCGCAGCGCGTGCAGCCCCTCGGGCGTGGCGCGGCGCAGATGCCGGCCGCGCCGATCGACCTTGCGTTCCAGCCGCTCGAGCAGCGCGGGCGACACCCTGTCCAGCCTCCGCTGCCAGCGCAGTTCGCCCACGGCACCCGCTTCGGTGCGCAGCGGATCGACCCAATCGGCAATGCCCTCCAGCAGCCGGTGCAGCAGGGGTGCGGCCAGCTCGGCGCGCAGGGCGGCATGGGCGGCTTCCCGCGCCGGGGCCGCGGCACGGCGCAGCGCGGCCTTGGCTTCCATGCCGCCGAGATCGGCCTGCTCCAGCGTTTCGGTGCAGAACACGTCCCAGTCGCGCGCCTGTCCGAACAGCCGGCCCAGACGGCGCAGCTCCGTCTCGAAGCGGATCACGGCGTGCGGTTCCAGCAGTTTCTCGAACAGCACCAGGGCCGTGCGTAGCCGCCGTACCGCGACGCGAAGCTGATGCACGCCCTCGACATCGCCCGCGGCCGCCGGCGCCTCGTTGGCGCGCAGATGCTGCAGCGCCCCGCTCACGACGAGGTGTAGCGCCTCCGCCGCGTGCATGCGGGGCTCGAGCGTCACGTCGGGTGCCTTGGAGGGCGCCGGCGCGGCGTCGCTCAGGATGGTGTCCATACCTCTCCCTCTCGTTCCCGCTGCCACGCGCAAGGTGGCGCCGGGACGGCCGCCGCCCTTAGCAGCCGTGGCGGGTCATCAGGTGGAAGTCGCGCAGCGTGCCGTCCATGACGAAATCGCCGAAATCCATCTTGAGGTTGTCGGCGACGCCGTTCGCCCAGTAGCGCATCGATACCTCGTAGTCCGGCTCCATGGCACTCGGCGTGCGGTCGAAGAAGCTGATGTGGAAGCGCCCGCTCGGCAGCTTGGCCAAAGGTGGCCATTTGTCGGGGCTCGGCCCGTGCCAGCCGGTGATGAAGATGAAGCTGTGCTGGGCGCCTTTTTCGCTGGTTCCGTCGAACAGCGGCAGGGCCAGGAACTTCTTGCCGGCTTCCGCCGCCGCCAGCAGGGTCGCCGTGTGCATGGTGGGAAACAGCGTGCCCATCGGCAGCTTCTCGGTGGTCTTGTGCGGCATGGTGTAGTGGGCGATGCCGCCGCTGCCGCCAGGGGCCAGCGTGGCGTCGCCCTCGATGTCGCTGGTCACCGCCTCGTCGGTCGTCTGCCGCATCCGGAAGCGCAGCTTCAGCCCGTCCTTGCTCTCGTAGGTCTCGTAGTCGGAGAGCATCTGCACGTCCTGCCCGTCATTGTTGGTGACGGTCATGGCCAGCCGCTGCGTCGTGGCCCAGCCGTTGCAGACATCCAGCATCTCGTAGTCCATCCGGCCGTGAGCGGCGGCGACGCCGCTGCTCTTCCCCGCGTCGAGCTTGAGGTCGTACACCGCCCGGTGCGCCGCGAGGTCCGTGGCGCTGGCCGGTGACATGCCCGACGCCCCGGCGGCGGCGAGACAGAGAGCCGCCAGCAGGAGCATGGCGCGGCGTCGTGACGGCATCAGCAATACTCCACGGACGGGCGGTCGCTCGGGACCGGGCCAAGCAGGATAGGGCGACAGGCGGCACTCCGCCACCGGCCGGAGCGGTTCACGTCCCCTTGGGCGGCAGGACCACGCGCAGCGACAGTTCGCGCAGCCGCGATTCGGCCACCGGGGCTGGGGCGCCCATCATCAGATCCTCGCCCTGCTGGTTCAGCGGGAACAGGATCACCTCGCGAATGTTCGGCTCGTCGGCCAGCAGCATGACGATGCGGTCGATCCCCGGCGCCGAGCCGCCATGCGGCGGCGCGCCGTAGCGGAAGGCGTTCAGCATGCCGCCGAACCGCGCCTCGACTTCCTCCGCCGCATAGCCGGCGATGGCGAAGGCGCGCAGCATCACGTCGGGACTGTGGTTGCGGATGGCGCCCGAGGACAGCTCGATGCCATTGCAGACGATGTCGTACTGGAACGCCTTGATATCGAGCGGATCGAGCGTCTCCAGCGCCTCCATGCCGCCCTGCGGCATGGAGAACGGATTGTGCGAGAAGCCGATCTGCCCGGTTTCCTCGTCGCGCTCGTACATCGGGAAATCCGTCACCCAGCAGAAGCGGAATTCTCCGCTGGCGGTCAGGCCGAGATCGAGGCCCAGCTTGGTGCGGACGGCGCCCGCCAGCTTCCAGGCTTCCCCGCTCTTGCCGGCGGCGAAGAACACGCTGTCCCCCGGGGCAAGACCGCAGGTGTCGCGGATCGCCTCGGCGCGCTCCGGCTCCAGATTGCGTGCGATCGGACCCTTCGCACCCTCCGCCTCGAACTGGATGTAGCCGAGTCCTGCCGCTCCCTGCTCGCGCGCCCACTCGTTCAGCTTGTCGAAGAAGCTGCGTGGATGGGCGGCGGTTCCGGGTGCCGGAATGGCGCGCACCACGCCACCGCTCGCCGCGATCTTCGCGAACAGGCCGAAGCCGGAGCCGACGAAATGCCGTGTCACATCGGCGATGCGCAGCGGGTTGCGCAGATCGGGCTTGTCCGATCCGTATTCCAGCAATGCAGTCTCGAACGGGATGCGCGCGAAGGGCGGGCGATCCACCGCGCGGCCTTCGGCGAACTCCTCGAACACGCCTGCGATCACCGGCTCGATCGTGTTGAACACGTCCTCCTGTGTCACGAAGCTCATCTCGAAATCGAGCTGGTAGAACTCGCCGGGCGAACGGTCCGCGCGGCTCGCCTCGTCGCGGAAGCAGGGGGCGATCTGGAAATAGCGGTCGAACCCTGCCACCATCAGCAATTGCTTGAACTGCTGCGGCGCCTGCGGCAGCGCGTAGAAGCGGCCCGGATGCAGCCGTGCGGGCACCAGGAAGTCGCGCGCACCCTCGGGGCTGGAGGCGGTCAGGATCGGTGTCTGGAACTCGGTGAATCCCGCGTCGATCATGCGACGGCGGATCGAGGTGATGACGCCCGCGCGCAGCATCATGTTGCGATGCACCTTGTCGCGGCGCAGGTCGATGAAGCGGTATCTCAGCCGAATATCGTCGGGGTATTTCTCGTCTCCCGCGACCTGCATCGGCAGCACGTCGGCTGCCGACTGCAATTCGAGCGAGGCCGCGCGCAGCTCGATCTCGCCGGTGGGCAGGCGCGGGTTGACGGTGCCCGGCTCGCGGCGGACCACCTCGCCGGTCACGGTGACGACGCTCTCGGCGCGCAATCGGTCGGCCGCCTCGAAGGCCGGCGTACCGCTGGCGAAGACGATCTGCGTGAGCCCGTAATGGTCGCGCAGGTCGATGAACAGCAGCCCGCCGTGATCGCGCTTGCTGTGGACCCACCCGGACAGGCGCGCCGTCGTTCCGGCGTCGGCGGCGCGGAGCGCGCCGCAGGTGTGGGTGCGGTAGGCGTGCATGGGCTAAGTCCCTGGGGTTCGCGCGTGGGCGGGCGGGGTGGGACCGGCAGACAAGGATGCAGGCTGGAAGGTGTCAAGGCATGGCCGCGGCGATTCGGGATTGCATCAGACCGGCCAGTCGGCCAGTTAGGACGTATAACTACACCCGGACAAGGCCGCGGGACAGATTGAGACGTTTCGCCCTCCTGACCCCATCATGCGGCGGTCACCCACCGACCAGCCCCCATTGCCTTCCCGCGCTCCGGGTCAAAAACATGTTCAAGGCTTTGAGCACTTCGCCGAGCACCGCCAGCAAGCGCTGGACGCGGCCATCGCTCAGAGAACCGAATGATCCTTCGTTCCCGCAATGGCCCTGGCGTTGCGCGCCAGGCGGCCGCTGCGTATAAGGCCGCGGCCGCCTGGGAGAGGTGCCGGAGTGGTCGATCGGGACGGTCTCGAAAACCGTTGTGCCTTTACGGGTACCGTGGGTTCGAATCCCACCCTCTCCGCCACTGTAACGATCGCCCTATACGCGAGCAGTCGCGAAACCAAGCCGTGCCAGTCACGCCCACGGCGGACTGCATCGACGCATCGAGCCTGTATACAATCCCGCAAGCAACGCAGCGGCGGGCAGCCGCATTCGGTGAGCGTCGCGCTACAAAACCGACGGCGGCACCAGCATCCGGTTCACCGCCGCGAGTGCCGCCTCGGCATGGCGGCGGCCGCGCGAAAGACTGAAGGCGCCGTGGCCGGGCAGGAAGATGTCGAAATCGAGGGACGCCAGGCGCCGGATCGAGCGGCAGAGGGCCGGCACGTCGCAGTCCCAGCTATCCTGCAGCAGTACGCGGCCGCCGTGGAACAGCGCGTCGCCGGCCACCAGCATGCGAGCCGTCGGCGTCTCGACGAGAAAGGACACGTGGTCGGCGCTGTGTCCGGGCGTCGCTACGGCGGTGATCCGCACCTCCCCCCAGGCCAGCGTCTCGTTGTCGTGCAGAACGTGGTCGATCGCGCAGGCTTGGAAGCGGTAATCGGCCGGATATCCACCCGCCGCGCGCGCCGCCTCCAGGCTGATGCCACGCTCATCGCCCGCCGTCACCAGCGCCGCCGTGGCGGCTCCCGCCATCACGCTTGCACCCTGAGCACGCAAGGAAGCGGCACCACCCGCATGATCCGCATGGGCGTGCGTCAGCAAGACGAGGGCGGGCAGCTCGCCGGGCAAAGCAGTGGGATCACGGCCGACGCCGGTATCGAACAGCACCGCGCCCGCCGTGGTGTGCAGCCGGTAGCACGTGCAGTCGAACGGGTCGGACAGGTCGAAGCCTAGCGCCCCGGAAAGGACGACCTCCAGGCCGGGCAGCAGCTGCATCAATCCCTCCCCAGCAGCGCCGGCAAATCCCGCAGCCGCGCCGTCTCGGGCCGGACAGGGCGCGCCCCGGCCATGACGAACGTCTCGCGGAAGCCGTGGCCGCCGGCCAGCGCCACGACGCTGTCGCCGCCGCGAATGTCGCCGCGTTGCAGCAGGCTCGCGATGGCAGGTGCCGCGATCGCCGAGGACGGTTCCAGATACAAGCCGTCACGGGCACCGACCGCGGCCACCGCATCCAGCGCCGTCGCGTCCGGCAACGCAACGACCGTGCCGCCTGACGCCCGCACCGCCTCCAGCGCTTCCAGCCCGTCGGGCGGGTGGGCGTGGGAGAGCTTGGCGAGCACGGTCGGCACATCGTCGCGATAGGGCAGGGCGGCGAAGTCGGCGGGGTTGTCGATGCCGCGTTCGAACGCCGCCGCCAGCGCATCATGGGTCGCGGGCACGACGGCCGCGAGGCGGGGCACTCTGGCAATCGCGCCGGCGCGCTGCAGCTCGTCGAAGCCGCGCCAGATGCCAGCAATCGTGCCGCCGCCGCCGACCGGAACCACCATCCAATCGGGCGCGCCCGGCAGGGTCTCGGCGATCTCGTAGGCGATGGTTTTGGCCGCCTCCGCCTGCTCCGGGCAGGAACGCCGCGTCGTGGATGCCACGAACACACCATCGCGACCGGCCCAGGTGCCCAATTCGGCGATCAGCGTGTCGATATCGGCGTCCAGCTCCAGCAGCCGCGCCCCCAGCGCGCGCGCCGGATACACGCGCTCGATCGGCGCGCCACGCGCCATCAGGCACAGCGCCGGCAAGCCGGCCCGCGCCGCATAGGCGGCGGTCGAAAGCCCGGTCGATCCGGCCGACACCACCGCCATCATGCGCGCCCCGCGCGCCACCGCGCAGGAGGCGGCCACGCTCAGGGCGCGGTCCTTGTGCGAGCCGGTCGGATTGCGGCCCTCGTCCTTCCACCACAGCCGCAGTTCGGGAAACAGCCGGCTTGGCAGCAGCGGCGTGTTGCCTTCGCCCAGACTTACCGCCAGCGCGGGATCGGCCAGCGGCAGGCTGCGCCAGAACCGCCATATCGAGCCGGCAAGCGCCGGATCAGAGGCCGGCGGCTGGTTATAAGCGAATGCCGCGCCGTGGCGGGTCGCGACGGGACGAAAATGTAGTTCGGTATGCATCGGTCGCCGTTGACAGAGTTTGCGGGCAGACCCTACTCTGGCTGTCTGACATTTGTCACTGTCTGATGCACCGAACCGCTTCCCCCGCTTTCGACCTGACGCCGGTGGTCAAGACGACCACCGCGCAGACCGTGGCGCGCCAGATCCTGGACATGATCCGCCACGGCGTGTGGCAGCCGGGCGACCAGCTGCCGACCGAGAAGGAGCTGATCGAGCGGCTCGCGGTCGGGCGTTCCACTGTGCGCGAGGCCTTGCAGATCCTGGCCACCGTCAATGTGGTGGAGGCGACCGCCGGTCACGGGACCTATGTCCGCGCCCCCACGGCCGCCGGCCTGTTCCGCCCTGACCTGATTGCCGTGCTGATCGGCAATCCCGTGGCGCTGGAACTGCTGGAGGCGCGCGAGATGATCGAGCCGGCCAATGTGCGCCTCGCGGCAATCCGCGGTGCCGAGGACGAGTTCGATCGGATCGAGCAGGTGCTGTCAGCCCATGCGGCGGCCATCGCCGCCGGCCGGCCGGTCAGCGAGCTTGCCGCCCATTTCCACGTCCAGTTGGCCCAGGCCTCGCACAACAGCGTCGCCGCAAACTTCATGGCATCGATTCTGGAGATGCTGATGCAGCGCGGCCGGCGCTTCGACCATATTCCGGACTATCAGCAGCGCGAACTCGACGAGCATCGCGCCATCCTGGAGACGGTGCGCGCGCGCGATCCGGACCGGGCGGCGGAGATGATGCTGCGGCACATCGTCGAAAGCGCCACGACCTATGACACGGCCGGGCTCGCCAAGGGCGAAAGACTGCTCGCCTAGAACAAGAACAGGGAGGACACCGATGCGCCTGCGCGATTGGCTGCTTGTCTCGATTGTCGCTCTGCCGCTCTCGGCGCAAGCGGCCGAGATCGATTTCTCCGTGATGCAGAGCGGAACCTATGACAAGGCCGCGGCGGAGATCGCCAAGGACTTCAAGGCCAAGACTGGCGCCCAGGTGAACATCTCCGCGTTCCCGTGGGCGGTGCTGCGGCAGAACAACACCACCGATCTGATCTCCGGCACCAACCAGTACCAGGTGATGAGCGGCGGCTACTATCTGGCCGACGTCTATTCGTATTTCGCGCCGCTCGACGAGTTCATCAAGAAGGACGACTACAGCCGCGGCATGATCCCGGGATTGATGCAGCCGGGCCACTCCGAATGGTTCAACGGCCACCAGATCGGCATTCCGTACGGAATCGACGCGTTCGGCCTCATCATCAATCACGATCTGCTGAAAAAGGCGGGGGTCTCCGAGGACTTCAAGGATTGGCCCGCCGTCAACCGGGCCTGCGCCACGATCGAGGCGAAACTGCCGGGGGTTGCGTGCTTCAGCCATCCGACCGGCAATCCGGAGCAGATCTTCGCTTTCTTCTTCTCGGCCTATGACGGCTCGTTCATCGACAAAAACGGGCACTACCATCTGGATGAGGCGAAGGCCACCGCCGCCGCCGCCGTGCTGCCGCCGCTGTGGAAGTATCTGCCGAAGAACGGCACGGCGCTCACCTTCGACGAGGCGAACCAGTTGTTCAAGGATCAGCATGTGGCCATGCTCATCACCTGGCCGAGCTTCGTCACCAACTCGCTCGACGCCGCGGACTCGCCCGTGCGCGGCAAATGGGGGATGACGAACTTTCCCGGTGCCGGCTCGGATTGGCTCTCGCTGTGGCAGCTCTTCATGCCGCAGAGCGCCCCGGACAAGCAGTTGGCCTGGGAGTGGATGAAGGCCTTCGCCGGCCCGGAACACGCGAAGGAGAACCTGGTCAAATACAACATCGGCTCGGTCTGGACGGCGGTCTATGACGACCCGACGCTGAAGGCCGCGCACGCGCATTACTGGCCGGCCATGCTGGCGGGGTTTGCCCGCGCCAAGAACCCGCCGCTCTCCGGCGAGGCGCAGGACTTCCTGACCAACACACTGCAAGACATTGCCAATGGGCGGACGGACCCCGCTGCCGGCATCAGGGCCGTCAACGCGAAATGGGCGACGATCCCTGTCTCGCCCGCTCTGTTGCAGGCGGCGAAGGCGAGCGGTTTTGCCGCCAAGTGAGCTGCATATGGGCCGCGCGGCACCCACGCCGCGCGGCCTGCCGTGGTTGACGCGCGTCGAGGCGCGGCTCGGCGAGACCGGGCCGCTGGTCCTGTTCCTCGCTCCAGCCGTGGTGGTGCTGGGTGTGGCGCAGGCCTGGCCGCTGCTGCAATCGCTGCGCGATTCATTCATCGACTGGTCGCTGGCGCGCTCGCCGCTGCCCGGGCCGTTCGTGGGACTCGCCAATTACGCCCGGGCGCTGTCGGACGGCGTGTTCCTGGGGTCGATCACGTTCACCGTCTGCTTCGCGCTCGCTTCGACCAGTTTGCAGATGGTCATGGGGCTTGGCATCGCCTTGCTGACGGTCGGCGAGAACTTTGCCTTGCGCCTGTCGCGCGCGTTGCTGCTGATGCCGATGGTGGTGGCACCGATCGCCGTCGGCACCATCTGGCGCATGATGCTGTCGGGGCGGGTCGGCGCCGTCAACGAGTTGCTGGCCTGGCTGGGCATCCAGGGTCCGAACTGGCTGGGCAATCCCACCTGGGCGCGCATCTCGCTCGTAATGATCGATGCCTGGGAATGGACGCCGTTCGTCACCGTGGTGTTCGCCGCGGCACTGGCCTCGCTGCCGAGTGAGGTGCTGCGCGCCGCCGCCGTCGATGGCGCGTCGCGCTTTCAGGTGTTCCGGCTGGTGGTCTGGCCGATGCTGCTGCCGGTGGCGGTGCTGATCGCCATGTTCCGGCTGATCGACAGCCTGCTTACGCTCGATCTCGTGTTCACCACGACATTCGGCGGTCCGGGTTTCGCTACGCACACGCTGAGCTTCTGGATCTATCAGCAGGGGCTCCGCTACTTCAACATCTCCTACGCCGCCGCGACTTCCTGGCTGCTGCTGCTGGCCTGCATGGCGATCGCCTTCGGCTTCCTGACCTGGCGGCGCCGTATCATGCGCTGGCAACTGGCACGCGAAACATGAAGATCGCCGGCCCCCTGCTGCGCGTGGTGCTGATCGCGCTTGCGCTGTGCGTCGCCTTCGCGCCGTTCGTCGTGCTGTTCGCCAATTCCCTGCGGCCCGCGGGCGAATTCCTGGCCGAGAATGCCAGCTTCCTCCCGTCGGACCCGACGCTCGAACACTACCGAGCGGTGTTCAGCGGCGACACGCTGCACTACCTCATCAACTCGATCGTCGTCACCGTGGCCACGACCCTGATCGCAGTGTCGTCCGGCGCGATCGCCGCCTATGGCCTGGCTCGCGTGCGCCTGCCGTTCCACCTTTCGGGAGTGGTGGCGCTGGCGTTCCTGGCGGTGCGATTCTATCCAAAGATCACGATCGCCATTCCGTACTATCTGATGATGCGCTCCTGGCACCTGCTCGATACCCGTGCCGCCATCGTGCTGGCGCATGTTTCGCTCACCGTGCCGTTCGTGGTCTGGCTGATGCTGGCATTCTTCGAGGAGTTTCCGCGCGAGATCGAGCGCAGCGCCATGCTCGATGGCTGCGGGCCGGTGCGGCGCTTCTTCCAGATCGTCCTGCCGCTGACGGCACCGGCACTGGCCAGTGCCGCCATCCTGACCGCCATCCTGTCGTGGAACGAGTTCCTGATGGCCTCTGCCGTAGGGTTGCGGGCGGCCAAGACGCTGCCGGTGCGAATGTCCGGCTTCATCACCGACAAGGGCACGCTGTGGGGAGACATGTCCGCGATGGGCACGGTCATCGTGCTGCCGATCATGATCTTCGCGCTCGCCACGCAACGGTGGCTGGTGCGCGGCCTTACCGTCGGCGCGGTGAAGGGCTGATGGCCTCCGTGACACTTTCGGGGATCACCAAGCGGTTTGGGGCAGTCGAGGCCGTGGCCTCGCTCGACCTCGCGATCGCGGACGGCGAGTTCGTCTCCTTCCTCGGCCCTTCCGGCTGCGGCAAGACGACGACGCTCAACATGATCGCTGGATTGGAGACGCCCACCAGCGGCAGCATCCGCATCGGCGCGCGCGAGGTGACGCATCTGCCGGCGATGCAGCGCGATATCGCGATGGTGTTCCAATCCTATGCGCTCTATCCGCATATGACCGTCGCGCACAATCTGGGGTTCGCCCTGCGCGTGCGCGGCATGGACCGGGCGGAGATCGAGCAGCGCGTGTCCCGCGCCGCCTCCGTGCTGGGATTGGAGCAGCATCTGTCGCGATATCCGCGGCAATTGTCCGGTGGGCAGCGGCAGCGCGTGGCGCTGGGTCGTGCGCTCGTGCGCGATCCGCAGGTGTTCCTGCTGGATGAACCGCTTTCCAACCTCGACGCGGTGTTGCGCGTGCAGACCCGCGCCGAGCTGAAGCGGCTGTTCAACAGTCTTGGCACCACCGCGATCTACGTCACGCACGACCAGGCCGAGGCGATGACGATGTCCGATCGCATCGCCGTGTTTGACCACGGCCACTTGCAGCAGCTCGGGACGCCGCTTGAAATCTACCGCGCTCCGCGCAACCGGTTCGTCGCCGCCTTCGTCGGCTCGCCGCCGATGAATTTTCTACCCGGCGAAATGCGGGACGGGCGTCTGTATGTGCTGGGTTCCGACCTCCCGGCCTCGGCGCCGTTCGGCCCGGTCGTGGTGGGCTTGCGCCCGGAGGATCTGCTGGTCGGCGAAGGCCCGGTCGCCGCCACCGTCGATATCGTCGAGCATCTCGGCAGTGCCGTGATCCTGCGTCTCGATGTCGCGGGCACGGAACTCGTCGTGCAGACGCCACCCGGTCCGGCGCCGCCGCGCGGTGCGGCGATGCGCGTGCGCATCGATCCGTCGCTTCTCTATCTGTTCGACTCGGCGAGCGGCCAGGCGCTGCGCACGCCCGGACCCCAAGCCAAGGAGCACGCTGCATGACGGACAAGCATCTCTTTCGGGATATGACGTGGCCCGAGGTCAACGAGGCGGTCGCGGAGAAGCGCGTGGTGCTGATCCCGGTCGGCGCCATCGAGCAGCACGGCCCGCATTTGCCGGTCGATACCGACAATCTGATCGCCACCCATGTCTGCGACGAGGCGGCGCGGCGGGCATCCGGCCGCATCGTCTCCATGCCGATCCTACATTACGGCTATAACGACCACAACATGGACTTCCCAGGCACCATCTCGATCCGGATGCAGCATTTCATCGACTACGGCGCGGATGTGGGTGCCTCGCTCGCCTATCAGGGGTTCCGCAAGATCCTGTACGTGAACGCGCACGGCTCCAACGCGTCGCTTTGCGACCTGATCGCGCGCAAGCTCACGGTCGAGACCGCGGCGCTGGTGGGCGCCATCAATCACTGGCAGCTCATCGGCGACGTATTCGCCCGCGTGCTGGAGGGAGGGCCCTATGCGGCCGACCACGCCTGCGAGTGGGAGACCTCCGAATACCTGCATATCGCACCGCAGCGCGTGCAGATGGACAAGGCGGCGGACGAGATTCCCGCCATGCGCGGCGGCCCGCGCTGGCTCTATCCCGACCTGAGCTCGCAGCGCTACGTACATTTCATGAACTGGTGGAGCCGCATGAACGACAGCGGCGTGGCCGGTACGCCCACGCTTGCCACCGCCGAGAAGGGACGCGAGATGATCGAGACGACGATCGAGCGCCTCATCACCATTTGCGACGAGTTTCGCGCCATGCCCATCGCGCCGCGCGTCGATCACCGCGTCAAGGTCGATTGATGCTCGACACGACCGGCTTTGCTCCGGGCACGATTCACCGCATGAATGTGCCGTTCGCCAGCGTGGCGGATGGCACGCGGTCGGTGTTTCCGCTGATCGTCGTTTCCGGCGCGCAGCCTGGCCCGGTGATTGCCTGCACGGGTGGCATCCACGGCGACGAGTACCGAGGGTCCGGCGGCACTTTGGCGGCTGGCCGAGATGCTCGATCCGCGGCACCTGCGCGGCCGCGTGCTGATCGTGCCGGTGGCCCATCTCGCGGCCTTCGCGGCCGGTACGCGCACAAGCCCGATCGACGGGCTGAACCTCGCGCGCATCTTTCCGGGCGACGCGGACGGCACGCACTCGCAGCGACTGGCGCACGCACTGTTCGAGACGGTGGTGATGGGCTCGGACGTGCTGATCGACTGTCATTCCGGTGGCGTGCGCCTGGCCTTCGTTCCCGTGGCTGGCTTCTACGCCGCCGGGAACGGCATCGCCCCGGACCTTGCCGCGCGCTCGCTGACGCTTGCCCGCGCCATGGGGTTGCCGCATCTCTGGCGCCTGCCGGGACGTGCCGGCGTGCTGTCATACGAAGCGATGCGACGCGGCGTGGCCGCGACGGGGGGCGAGATCGGTGGCCGTGGCGGATTGTTGGCCGCCGACGCGGATGGGTACCTGCACGGCATCCTGCGCATCCTGGCCCAGGAGGGCGTGATCGACGATCCCGCCCTGCCGCGTCCGGCGCGGCACACATCGTTCCTGGAAGGCGACTGGGCACTGGCCGCGGCGGGTGGGTTCATCGAGAACCACGTCGAACTTGGCGTGCTGGTCGAGCGCGGACGCAGGCTCGCCACCATCCGCGATCCGCTCGGCGAGACGCTGGCCGAGATGCACGCCGATCGGGACGGGCTGGTGATGGGCGTGCGGCACCTGCGCTGTATCCAGCCTGGCGAGTGGGCGACCTGTGCGGTGGCGCAAGTCTCGTTTGGCACGGAGCACGGAGCATGAGGCTGCACGGCCAGCGCGCCATCGTGAGTGGCGTCGCGGGCGGCATCGGCGCCGCCATCGCGCGCCGCTTTGCCGAGGAGGGTGCCGACGTGCTGGGTCTCGACCTGCGCGCGCCCACAGCGGAACTCGGGGTTTCCGAGCTTGCCTTTGCCGCTTGCGACATTGCCGATCGCGCGGAGGTCGAGACGGTCCTGACGCGGCACGGACCGGTCAACATCCTCGCCCATACCGCGGCGCGGCTTGGCGGCAGCGGGCCGTTCTTGCAGACAAGCGACGAGGATTGGCAGGCCTATCTCCACGTCAACCTCACCGGCAGCTTCGTGCTGTGCCAGGTCGTCGCGCGAGCGATGGTGGCGGCCGGTCGCGGCGGCCGCATCATGACCCTGGGCTCGGTCAACAGCTTCGCGGCCGAGCCGGAGGCCTGTCCCTATGTCGCGAGCAAGGGCGGCGTGCGCATGCTGACGCGGGCGATGGCGGTCGAGCTGGCCGCGCACGGGATCGCCGTGAACATGATCGCGCCAGGGCCGATCACGGTCGCGCGCAACGCCGATCTGTTCGGCGCCCCGGCGTATGTGCGCCATCTCGAGCGCGTGGTGCCGATGCGCCGCACCGGCACACCGGACGAGATCGCCGCGGTGGCGCTGTTCCTGGCCGATCCCGCGAACACCTATGTCACCGGCACCGAGATCGTGACCGATGGAGGCATGCTCGCGTTTCTGCACGGCCCCGACCCCGCGTGATCGGGCGCGACGCGCGTCCTCCCGCAGGGTCCCGACCTCCCATTTTCCTTGACATCGGGCGTTCGGTATCATTGTCTGACATTCAGATTGCGGGAAGCAACGGGAGGAACCATCGTGCCAACTCAAAACAGAAACAATCTACGCAAGTTCGGCGTGGCCTGCGTGGGGGTTCTTTCCCTGGCCACATTGTGCGCGGCCGTGCCGACGCGCGCGGCCGAGGCGCCCGATGGATCGTTGCGCGTCGGCGTCGGTCAGGGGCTGGTCAATCCCGACCCGCATACCTCGACGTTGTACAGCGACGTGCGCATCCTGGAGCAGATCTATGATGGCCTGCTGCGTATCGACCCGAATACCCTGAAGCCCGTACCAGCATTGGCTGAGAGCTATCAGATCTCGCCCGATGGACTCGCCTGGACCTTCCACCTGCGCCCGGGTGTCACCTTCCATGACGGCGCCAGGCTGACCTCCGCCGATGTGAAATATTCGATCGACCGTATCCGCGACCTGAAGACCGCCGCCACGCTGCGCTCCGACTTCGATCCGGTAGCGTCGGTCGAGACGCCCGACGCCTCGACCGTCATCCTGAAACTGAAGCAACCCTTCAGCGTCCTGGCGCAGGTACTGGCGACACCCGTCTGGTCGGCCATCGTGCCGAAGGGCGCCTCCGACCTCGCGGCCAAGCCGGACGGCACCGGACCTTTCATGTTCCTGGGACAAGTGCCCAAGACCTCGGTCTCGCTCGCCCGCAACCCGCATTATTGGGCGGCCGGCCTGCCCAGGATGCCCGGCGTGCAGTTCGTCGTCGTGCCCGACGAGAGCGCCCGCGTGGCGGCGCTGGAGAGCCACCAGGTCGATATCATCGATACCGTCTCGATGCCGCTGGCCCGCGCGCTGGCCAAGGCGCCGGGCGTCAAGCTGGTGCGAACCGATAGCGCCTGGGTCGATGAATTCGGCTTCAACGCTGCCCGCAAGCCGTTCGACGATCCGCGCGTGCGGCGCGCGCTGGCAATGGCGATCAACAAGAAGCAGGTGGCGGCGGCGGCCACGTTCGGCCTCGGCAGGCCCGCCACCACCATGATTTCCGCCTCGCCGATCAAGCTCGACGTGCAACCACTGCCGTACGATCCCACGCAGGCAAAGGCACTGCTGAAGGCTGCAGGCGTCGATCACCTGTCTTTCTCGTTCTCACCATGTGGCGGCACGGCGTTTCCGCAGATGAGCCGGGCCGGCGAGGTGATCGCGGCCAATCTGAAGGCGATCGGCGTCGATGCGAAGCTGACCTCGCTCGAGGCGAGCGTCTGGGTCGATCAGGTCATCAACAAGCACGATTACGCAGCCTTCGTCTGCGGTCTGATCAACGGCACCGATCCGGATCAGAAGACTTTCCGCTATTTCACGACGCATGGCGCGTACAATTTCTCCGGCTACAAGCCGCCGGCGGGTCTCGACGGACTGATGCAAAAGGGTCGCGAGGTGAGCGATCCCGCCGAACGGGGCCGCATCTACACCAAGGTCTGGAATCAGCTCCTCCAGGACTCGCCCTGGGTGCCGCTGTACGTGATGCCCGGTCTTGCCGGTATCGGCGACAAGGTGCAGGGCTTCGCCACGACGCCGGACAGCGACCTGATCCTTGCCGGCGTCTCGGTGACGAAGTAGCGGGCCACGCGCCTTGCGTCACGTCCTGCGACGCCTTGCCGGGTCCGTGCTGCTGATTGTCGCTATCAGCATCGTGGCCTTCGTGCTGGCACGGGCGCTCCCCGGCGACCCCGCGGAGGCGATCCTGGGCTTCCGGTCGAACCCTGAGCTGCTGGCGCAGGTGCGCGCCCAGCTCGGCATCGACCAGCCTGTGATCGTGCAGTATTTGCACTGGGTCGGGCACGCCCTGACCGGCGATCTGGGCGTGTCCCTGGCGACGACCGGGGCGGCGCAGGGCATGACCGCGCAGCCGGTGTCCGGGCTGGTCGGCGAGGGGCTGCGCTACACGCTCTCGCTCACAGTATTCGGGACCGTGCTCGCGGTCCTGCTCGGGTTGCCGGCGGGGCTGCTGTCGGCCGCGCGCACCGGCAGCGCCACTGATCGGATCGTGTCGGCCATCAGCGTGCTGGGCCTGTCGGTGCCGAGTTTCTATCTTGCCTATCTGCTGATCCTGGTGTTCGCGGTGTGGCTCGGCTGGCTGCCTTCGGTGGGCTTTGCGGGTGGATCGCAGGGCTTGTTCGGATTGGCGCGCGTCCTCGCCTTGCCGGTGCTGACGATCGGCCTGATCAATGCGACGCCGATCGCCCGCGCCGCCCGCGCGGCGGCCGTCGAGGCGCTGGCTTCGCCCTCGGTGCAGCTGCTGCGCCTGCGCGGCACCCCGCCGCTTGTGATCCACCTGAAGCACGTGCTGCGCAACGCGCTGCTGCCGTCCGTGACCGTGATCGGATTGCAGATCGGCTATCTGCTGGGCGGAGTCATCGTGCTGGAAAACATGTTCGCCATTCCCGGCATGGGTCGGCAATTGCTGATCGCGGCGGAGCAACGCGACTATCCGACCTTGCAGGCGCTGGTGGTCGTGTTCGGCGCTCTGTTCGTCCTGGTCAATCTGGGCGTGGATATCCTCTATGCGGTGATCGACCCGCGCACGCGGCGGCAGGCGTGAGGCGCGTTCCGCTTGCCGCCGTGGCTCTGCTGCTGATTGTCGTGCTGGTGGCGGCGGCGCCCTGGATCGCTCCCTACGATCCGGCGGCGATGAACCCGGATGCGACCATGCTGCCGCCATCCGCCGCCCACTGGATGGGCACCGATGTTTTCGGCCGCGACGTGCTGTCGCGGGTGCTGGCGGCGGGGCGGCCGGCGCTGGGCATCGCCGCCGCCGTGGCGGTCGTTTCGGCATTTCTGGGCGTGCCGCTGGGATTGTGGGCCGCCATGCGCGGCGGCTGGATCGATCTCGTCGCCATGCGCGTCACCGAAATCGCGTTCGCGATCCCGCCGCTGGTGCTGGCAGTGGCCATTCTGGGCGCGTTGGGGCCGGGACTCGCGAACGTCGTGCTGGCTCTGACCGTCTCCTACGCGCCGCTGCTCACGCGGGTCGCGCGCGCGGCGGCGCTTGGCCGTGCACGGGAGCCGTTCGTGCTGGCCGCGCGCGCCGCCGGGCTGCGCGAGACGCCGTTGATGCTGCGCGTCATCATGCCCAACGTCGCCGGAACCTTGGTGACGCAGACGGCACTTGTCTTCTCCTACGCCATGCTGGCCGAGGCGAGCCTCAGCTTCATCGGCCTCGGCACGCAACCCGACGACCCGAGCTGGGGGCGGCTCTTGACCGAGGCGATCCCGATGACGGCGATCGCGCCCTGGCTCGGCATCTTTCCGGGCCTCGCGATCGTGCTGGTGGTCGCTCTCGTGAACCTGCAAGCCGACACGTTCGGCGACGCGCTCGATCCGCGTACGCGCGGGCGGCTCGCATGACGGTGGCACTGCGCGTCAGCCACCTGACTGTGCAGAGCGCGGACGGTGCGAGGCTGGTTCGCGACGTGTCGATCGAGGTGCGCGAAGGCCAGTCCGTGGGGCTGGTCGGCGGCAGCGGCTCCGGCAAGACGCTGACAGCACTGGCGGCCATTGGCATGCTGCCGCGCGGGTTGCGCCGCACGTCCGGCAGCACCGAGGCGGCGGGACGTGACACGCACACGCTGGGGCGCCAGGCGCTGCGTGCCATGTTGCGCCACGATGTCGGCTACGTGCCGCAGGATCCGCTGGCAGCCCTCGATCCGCTGTTTCCGATCGGTGATCAGGTGACGGAGCCGGCACGGATTGCTGGCGGTGCCGTCTGGCGCGAGGCGGCGCAAGGCTTCGGCCTGCGCCTGCCCGGCTTGGACAGCGGCGCGGCAGCGGCGCTGCTTGAGGGCGTTGGCATCAGGCCAGGACGGGAACGCGCCCGGCAATATCCGCATCAGTTCAGCGGCGGGATGCGCCAGCGCGCGCTGATCGCGGCGGCGACCAGCCTTGCGCCTCGGCTGGTGATCGCCGACGAGCCGACCACGGCACTCGATGCCAGCCTGGAACGGCAGATTCTCGATCTGCTGCGCGCCCAGGTGCAGGCGCGCGGCGGGGCGCTGCTGCTCATCAGCCACGATCTCAACCTGATCGCCTGGTATTGCGACCATGCCTATGTCATGGCCGAGGGTGCCGTGATCGAACACGGTCCCACGGCGCGCCTGTTCCAGTCCCCGAGCCATCGCGGCACACGTCGTCTGCTGGAGGCTGTGCCGGGAATGGGCACGCCGCCGCCGCGCGACACCGCCTCGATCGCGCCCGAACCCCTGCTGGAACTGCGCGGCATCAGCCGCAGATACGGCAAAATCACCGCTTGCGATGCGGTCGATCTCGTGGTCGGCCGTGGCGAACTCGTGGGGCTGGTCGGCGAGAGCGGATCGGGCAAATCGACCCTGGGACGTATCGCCCTCGGGCTGGAGGCGCCGGACAGTGGGATGGTGCGTTTCGCAGGACAGGCATTTGCCGACCTTTCCGGGGCCGCGCTGCGGCGATTGCGGCGGCGGTTCCAGCCGGTGTTTCAGGATCCACTGTCCAGTCTCAACCCGCGCTGGCGGGTGGCCCGCTCGATCCTGCACCCGCTGCACGTGAACGGGCTGTGCGGCTGGCCCAGCATGACAGCGGCACTCGACGCGCTGCTGCATGAGGTGGAGCTGCCGGCGGACCTCGCGCGGCGCTATCCGCACGAGATCAGCGGTGGTCAGCGTCAGCGCGCATGCATCGCCCGCGCGCTCGCCACGCGCCCCGAACTGCTGGTCGCGGACGAGGCGCTGTCGGCACTCGATGTCACCACGCAGCTTGCCGTGCTCGATGTGCTGGAACGGCTGCGCGCGCGCGGCATGGCGATCCTGTTCATTTCGCACGATCTGCGCACCGTCCGGCGGATCAGCGACCGGGTCGCCGTGATGTCGCAGGGCACATTGGTCGAGAGCGGCAATCCGGAGACGGTCTTTGCCGCGCCTCGACATCCCTACACGGCGGCGCTGCTCGCCAGTCTGCTGCCGCCACGCTTCTCCCTTCAGAACCACAGGCAAGACGCATGACACTTCCGATCCGCATCGCGGTCCTGGGCACCGGCTTCATGGGCACGTTGCACGCGCGCACGCTGGCGCGCTCGCCGCTCGCTGAACTGACGCACGTCGTCGACATCCGCGCCGAAGCGGCCGAGGCCGCTGCTGCCGCCACGGGCGCGCGCGCGTCCAGCGACGCCGCGTCGGTGCTCGCCGATCCGTCGGTGGATGCGGTGGTCGTGGCACTCCCGGATACGCTGCATGTGGACGTCACTGTGGCGGCCCTGCGCGCCGACAAGGCGGTGCTGCTGGAAAAGCCGATGGCGCACGATACTGCGGGCGCCGAGGCCATCGCGGCCGCGGCGGCTGCCGGCCCGGGGCGTCTCATGGTCGGCCAGCTCTGCCGCTTCGACCCGCGCTATCGCCAGGCGGCGGAGACCACGGCGACGGGCGGTATTGGCGCGCCGCTGCACATTGCCATCTCGCGGTTCTGCGGTCATCCGGGCAAGCGCGCGGTCGGCAGCCATCTGTGCTGGCTGATGGGCGTGCATGACGTGGATCTGATCCAGTGGATCACCGGCTGCCGCATCACCCGCGTGGTCGCCGCCCGGTCGCGTCGCGACTGCATTCCCGGAATGGAGGTGGGCGTCGAGGATGTCGTGATGGCGCTGCTGGAACTGGAGGGTGGCGCGCTGGCGCAGCTTTCCTTCGGCTGGACCTTGCCGGCCAATGCGGCGGCCGGCTTGCAGGCCGGCCTACGGCTGGTGGGCACGAAAGGCATGATCGACATCGCGGATACGGATGCCGGGATGTTCGCCGTGACGCCGTCCGGCGCCAGCTACGCCGATACTCGTTACTGGCCCACTCTGGCGGGACAGACCGGTGGATCGCTACGTGCGGAGATCGATCACTTTCTGGCGGCGACGCATGACGGCTCGCCGTATCTGGTGCCGGTCGAGGACACGCTGGCCTCGGTGCGGGTCAACGACGCGATCCTGCGCGCACTGCAAGACGGTGGCGGCGTGGATGTCGTGCACGCAGCGGCGCCCACAGTGTAACTGTCGATCCCCGACCCATCTCCTAGGCATGAGGCCAGGCACCAGCCTATCCGGCGCAACCCTCGAAAACCTGCATACTGCGAAACGGGTCACCCCCATTTCAGGCGAATATCTGGCTTTTAGGCGGCTGCTTGCGGACGGCCGTAACGGCACCACGAACCGTTCGGGTCGTGCCTCAAGCCTCGGGGCAGGCTGGACTTCCGTAACTTTCCGATTCTGCATAGCGGCCGGTGAAGGTAGCGTGGGAGGCTGAGGGCTCGCGCGACGAACTCGGCCGCTACCCTATTGTTCCGTATCCTGGCCTGCCTTCGCGACGCGGGTATAGGGGAGGATAAAGCGTTGATCAGCGCTCTCGATCGCAGGCTCATCCTGGCAGCCCGGCTCGCCATCCTTCTTGTGGCCTGCGTGTCCGCGAAAAAATACGATGCGCCCGGCGCAGCGCCTATCCTCATTCCAAGTCAACAGAACAAGCTGATCGTCAGCGGCTACACCGACAACACATCGATCGGTTCGGAGCTGGCGGCACGGGGCGTCACCACCAAACAGATCCTGTCGCAGAAGCGCGCCGGCACGGCCATGAACGACCTCATCCGGCAGGGCATGAAGCCGGCCGTGGTCTCAGTGCGCGGACTGACCGGGAGGAAGATCTCATGAGTGCCGGCATCTCGACGAAGCTGCCGTCCGACAGGCATGCCCGAGAAGATCTCTCCCACCCCGACGGCGTCAGGATCTAACGAAACAGGAGGGAATTGACATCATGAGCAATGAAGATCGAGCGAACGCCACCACTGCACGGTGACACCCTGAACGACAGCGCGCAGCAGCAGGCCCACCCGGTTTGCCCGCAGGATGGAAGAGGGGATGATTATGTTGCACAGGAGTCCGTGGCTTTGGGCGTTGGCATCCGCCGGCGCTCTGCTTGGCCTCGCGTCGTGCAGCCAATCGGCGCCGGGGCCGGAGACGAAGTTCCAGAACGCGCCGCCGGACGCCACGGTGACCATGAACGAGGTCCAGGCCGCCTATATCGGCAGCGCGGGCGGCGGCAGCGGAACCCTGTACTATCGCGGCGCGGCCTACCCGTTTACCGTTGGCGGGCTGGGCATCGGCGGCATCGGCGTCTCCAGGATCGACGCCACGGGGGATGTCTACAACCTGCCGTCGCTCGCCCTGTTTCCGGGCACCTATGCACAGGGCCGCTATGGTTTTGCGATCGGCACCAGGAGCGGGGGCGATCTGTGGTTGCAGAACGCATCCGGCGTCGTGATGCACCTGAAGGCGAAGCGCGAGGGCTTTATGCTGAGCCTGGGTGGCGACGCGATTCTTATCAGCATGAACAGGTAGGCGAGGGTGCCAATGTTCCGGCCTTGGCCCGCCACCGCACGCCGCTCAATTTCGTCGCCTGGAGGGGCTCCCACCATGCGTCGGCCGCGCGGTTCAACCAATGAGCGAGGTGGAAAATGACGAGGTTGATTTCACGTCTAGCGGTTTGCGGAATGTGCATCGCCATGTCGGCCTGCGCGGCGGCCGTGCAGAACAAGGAAAACATGCTGGCCGCTGCCGGTTTCACAGCGGAGCCGGCGAACACCGCGCAGCGCCACGCGTCGTTGGCGTCCCTGCCGCCGCACAAATTCGTGCATCAGGTTCATGCCGGACAACTGCTTTACACCTATGCCGATCCGACAATCTGCGACTGTCTGTATGTTGGTGACCAGGCTGCCTATGACCGATACCGCAAGAACGTGTTCGAGCAGAACCTCGCCAATGAGGAGGAGATGACCGCCGAGATGAACCAGAGCGTGGACTGGGGGCCCTGGGGCCTGGGCGGGTACTATTAGCGGGAATGCGAGAAAATAGGGCCGGTCGCCAGGACGAGGCTCTGCCATGCACGCTGGCGCAAGTATCGGTCCGGCGTCGAGGCACCCGAGAGGACGTTCTGGCGATCCGGTGCCACATCGTCTCATTTTCGCCGTGACGGCCACTCTGCTGATGCTGCTCCGGCCCGCAATGGCAGGAGCGCAGCCGGTGCCGGTCGAAAGCAACGCCGAGCTGTCAGGGGAGTCGGAGAATCCGGTCACCCGGCTCTACACGCTGCCGCTGCGGTATGAAGGCGGGTTCGACTACGGTCCGGACGATGCGACCAAAAGCACCGTCGAACTGGACCAGGCCGTGGTCCCGGTCCGCCTGGGTGACGATTGGTCCTTGATCACGCGGACCAAGATTCCCTTCATCTCGCAGCCGCCCAAGAAGCCCGGCGAGAGCTGGAACAGCGGCTTTGGCAACGCCTACACCACCCTGTTCCTTTCCCCCGAACACGGCGAAGGATTCTACTGGGGTGCGGGACCGGTCATCTATTTCCCGACCGCCACAAACAAGGCGGTGGGCGTCAACAAATGGGGGTCCGGTCCCTCGGTCGCGTTCGTCTGGAAGAACAAGGGCCCCTGGGTGGTGGCACTCGTCGCAAACAACATCTGGTCATTCGGCGGGCCGCCGCATGGCAGCGACCGGACCAATAGCCTGCTGCTCAATCCGATCGTGAGCTACCATTTCGGCGACGGCTGGTTCGTTCATTCCTCTCCAAACATAACGGCCGACTGGAACTCCGACAGTCGGGAGCGCTGGACCCTCCCGATCGGCGGAGGGTTTGGGCGGGTCATCAAGATCGGCAGCCAGCCGATCAAGCTCAGCCTCGACGCGTATTACAACGTGATACGGCCGCAAGGCACCGGGCCGGTGTGGATGGCCCAGTTCACCGCAACCTTGCTGTTCTCCCGCTAGGCGACGCCAAGACGATGCGTCCAGAATTGCCGATGCCGCCGGATATGGCGGTTGCCCGAAGCTTCCCCACACATCGATGACGGAGCTTGCAATGTCTGTTCAGTGCTGGTCGCGCCTGCTGCCATTCCTCGCGGGGCTTGCCATGGCCGGCTGCCAGGGGACCGGGATCACGGTCGGACCGGGATCCGTCCCGGACAGTTGGACGTTCCGAACCAACAACTCGGCCCCGCCCAACGCCCCGGCGGTCGGACCTCCCGCGGCACTTCTGGGTGGGGCGGCCCCGGCGAGCGTGACCGCCGCTCCGAGCGGTCCGCCGCCTCAGGGCCGCTATGTCGGCGAAGCGACCGTCTCCGCCAATCCGCTGGATTTGCAATGCGGCCCGGCGCCGATCAGCGACTTCGAGGTACGCGGCAATTCGGTGTCGCTGGGTGGCTTTCGGGGCAGCATCGGTCCGGATGGCGGCGTGGAGATGCAGGCAGGACCGCGCTACATCTTCGGCCATTTTACCGGATCGACGTTTGTCGGCACGATGAACAACTCGCCCGGCTGTTCGTACACATTGTCGCTCCACCCGGTCTAGGCTCTTGCGCCGGCCGGCGGCCTACCCGATGGCGACGAGCAGGCGATGAAGTGCCGAGAGAAGCGGGGAACGCCACGAGCCGAGAAGTGGCCACGCGAGGACCGTCGCCGAGGCAAGGAGCAAGAATAACCAGGCGAGCAGGGCAAACACCGTGACTGTCCCGTCGATCCGCTGTCGTGGCCGGTCGCGATCGGCACTCCGCACGAGGGACATCTGACCATACTGCACCAGCCGCCCGAGACGATCCTGCGCGTGCCCGCTCGATGGCGCGGACCGATCAGGCACGGCTTGCTTCCGCTGCACGCACCCGCGATCGATCGCCCGATTGGCGCGAGACCATCACAGGGGCGATCGAGCAGGCTTCAGCACAGTTTTGACGGATCATGACCCGACGATCTCTACCGAAGGGGGATCGCTCGGCACTATGCGAATCTGGCGGTACGTCTCCAAGCGGGAATGTCTTTCTGGCTTTCTTTGCGCCGGGGGAGAGGTTTTGCCGGATCTGCATAGCGTGACGACATCGTCCTGCTAGCCTTGACCGTCACCGCGGGAAGGCTCATGGCCAGTCGCTCCGCCTCTTCTGGCTTTGCGCTCCCGCTTCGTACTGAACACGGGTGGCACGCGACCCGAACGGTGGATGTCACATGAGGCGGAAGCGCCTGGGCAGACAAAGGAAGATTTGATGTGAAAACTTTGTGGTACGTCACTGCTATGGTACTCGGCGCTACGGTGGGTGCATGCACGAATCGGCCGGCTCCGTCGGGCGCGGGAAGTGCTGCACCTCATCCGGTGTCCTTCGACGGCCGCTACGAGGGATCGGTTCAGGTCTCCGGCGTCGCTGCGGGGGGAATTCTCAGCAACTGTGCGACTGACCCACGGATGTCCCTGGAGGTCGTCGGAAACGCCTTCACCTACGTTCAGCCGCACCCAAACCTTGCAAATACCGCACCTGGTGTCACTCAGCAGACCACGACCGCGACGTACACCGCGACCATTTCCCCCGACGGGTCGATCCGGGGCGACAGCGGGAGCTTGAACGGAACGATCCAAGGCGCGGTGTCCGGGACGCATATGAGCGGAACAATCGACGGTCTCCTGTGCTATTACACGTTCACTGCAGATCGCATCTGACCCGCCGCCTCTCTGCGGTTTGGCTTGCTTGGGGAACGGCGCTGTCCCTGGTACTTGGGCAGGCGACATGAGATTCCTTCGCGCCATTTGGTTCTGGGTTCCAGTCGCCGTCGTTCTGGTCTGCGCATGGATTTTAATCTACATCCTCGTGGAAGCGCGTATCAGATCGCGTGAGCGTTACAGCGGTCTCCCTTCGGCCGGCATCGCGCAGATAGAGGCTTCCGGCGCTCCTACGAAGCGTGATGGGTCCGATGGTGTAGCTGCCTGAATGAACTCCAATCCGCAAAGGCATCGAGGCGGATCAGGATCCCGCCGCGGGCGATGGATCGCGAGGCTCGGCAGGGGTCCGCACCCACCATGAGCGAACGGGCCGCCGCGACCAATGTGGCTACGGAACTGGCCAAGGAGCGAAATCGCGCGGCCGCGGACCGTACCCTCATGGCCTGGATCCGCACCGCGCTTTCACTGATAGGATTTGGGTTCGGCATCGGCAAGCTGCACGCCTATCTGGAATCGTCCGGTGTACATAATTCCCTTGATCCGATCCGCAGCACCCTGATCTTCGGGGAGAGCTTCATTGTGTTGGGCATAGTCGGTCTGCTCGCTGCGGTGGTCCAGCACATCCGGATCCTGAATTGGCTCGCGCAGCCGGATTTTGCGTACAGCGCCATGCGGCCTGTCGCCCTCGCTGTCGCGACTGTCCTGCTGCTGATCGGCGCGTTCGGCTTTATCGCCATTCTACTGTAACGGCCGGGGTCGCGGCGACGTCCTGTCGTGAAAATCGCAGGGGCTCCGTTCTATTCCTTTCGCTCCGCCGAGGTATGTGGCAGAAGGAGTGCGGATAAGCACGCGCCTGCGCGGGCCTCGCTCCGCGCAATGGCGATACAAAAAGGGGGCGGGCGGTGGCGGACCGGAAGCCGAACATCCTGGTGATCTGGGGCGACGACATAGGACAGACCAACATCAGCGCTTACAGTCGCGGCCTGATGGGCTATCGGACCCCGAATATCGATCGGCTCGCGAAAATGGGGATGATCTTCACCGACAGCTACGGCGAGCAGAGCTGCACCGCCGGCCGCTCGGCGTTCATCACCGGACAGAGCGTATTTCGCACCGGCCTGAGCAAAGTGGGCCTTCCGGGCGCGGATCTGGGTCTGCGGCCGGAGGATCCCACTATCGCCGAGTTGCTGAGGCCGCTCGGCTACGCCACCGGCCAGTTCGGCAAAAACCACTTCGGCGACAAGGACGAGTTCCTGCCGACGAGGCACGGCTTCGACGAGTTCTTTGGCTTCCTCTACCACCTGAACGCCTGCGAGGAGCCGGAACAGCGCGACTATCCAAGCGAGCAGGACTATCCGAACTTCCGTAAGCAGTTTGGCCCGCGCGGAGTGCTCTCCTGCAAGGCCAACTCGGACGGCAGCCAGACGATCGACGATACCGGGCAACTGACCTCCAAGCGGATGGAGACGATCGACGACGAGATCGCCGCCAAGACGAAAGACTTCATCGCCCGCCAGGTCAGCGCGGAGAAACCGTTCTTCGTGTGGACGAACTCATCGAAGATGCACCTCCGCACACATCCGAAGCCCGAGAGTTTCGGCCAATCCGGTCGCTGGCAATCCGAATACCACGACGCGATGATCGACCATGACAAATGGGTCGGCGAATTGCTCGACCACCTCGACGAGCTGGGGATTGCCGACGATACGATCGTGCTCTACGGAACCGACAACGGACCGCACATGAATTCGTGGCCCGACGCCGGCATGACGCCGTTCCGAAACGAGAAGGACTCCAACTGGGAAGGCGCCTTCCGCGTGCCATGGCTGGTCCGCTGGCCGGGGGTCATCAAGCCCGGCAGCGAGTGCAACGAGATCGTCTCGAACCTAGACTGGCTGCCGACGTTGCTGGCGGCCGCCGGGGAGCCGGACATCAAGGAGAAGCTGCTGAAGGGGCACCAGGTCGGGAGCAGGACGTTCAAGGTGCATCTCGACGGCTACAACTTCATGCCCTATTTCAAGGGTGAGGCGGAGAAGCCGCCGCGCGTCGAGTATTTCTACTTTTCCGACGATGGCGACCTGATGGCGCTCCGTTACGATAACTGGAAGCTCGTGTTCCTAGAGCAACAAATCGCCGGCACGTTGCGTATCTGGGCGGAGCCGCTGGTGCAGCTTCGGGTGCCGAAACTCTTCAACCTCCGCACCGACCCTTACGAGCGCGCGGACATCACCTCGAACACCTACTACGACTGGATGATCGACCACGTCTACCTGTTCGTGCCGGCACAGCGGATCGTTGGCGAGTTCCTGGGCACGTTCATCGAGTATCCGCCGCGCCAGAAGGCTGCGAGTTTCTCAATCGATCAGGTGATGGAGAAGCTGTCGCAGCACGGCGGCGGGAGCCACTGACGGAGGGAGCATGGCGCGGCCCTCCTCCTGCAAGCGGAGGGCGAGGGGGTCAGCTACCCGCCTCCGGCAGCGCCAGCTGGCGGAGCAGCGTGAGCATCTCCGCATGCGCGGGCGTTGCCGGGTCGTGCAGCTCGTTCGGCGTATGCGCGGCGGTGAGACGGCTGAGCTTGGTCAGGATGCGGATGCGCTGGCGCCGCGTCAGCTTCAGATCCGTCGACCGCCAGGTGAACAAGATCCTGTAAAGCTCGCCATCCCCGAACAGCGCGTTCAGCTCATGGAATAGCGCGTAGATCAGGAACAGGACCAGGATCCAGATCTGGATGGCGAGGAATCGGTGCCAGGTGAAATGCGTGGTCACATAGGCCGCCATGCCGGCGATCGTGCCGCCGTGAACTACGTACTCGATGATCTTCTCAAGGACGCGCACCACAAAGACGACGGCGAAATAGATCGCGGACTTGTAGACCACGGGCCAGATCAGCGGAGCAGTATCGAAGCGGCCGAGGAATGGCAACAAATCCGCGAGCAGCACCGCCTTTCCCACCACCAGCGCGGCACCAACCGCGATCATGAAACTGGCGAAGTGGACCAGATAATCGTCGAGAATAAGCTGAGTGGTCAATTGGATGAGAACGAAGCCGACCGCGAAGAACAGGGTCGGCGGCAGGATTTCCCTGAACTCCTTGACGAAAAACGCCAGGGCACGGGATCGAGGCATCGCCAGACGCCCAGCCATCTTCGTCGCATCAGCCTGCCAGGTGCGCGTCGCGTGCGGCATGGCTGTCACCGTTCCAGTTGCACGTCGATGATGCCGGCACGGTAGAAGGTGAACGGCGAAACCGGCATCCGGCCGTAGCGAAGCGGCACCAGATCCGGCAGCCGGGCCGCGTCGGCGGCGTGCAGGATCTTGATCGGGTCGTGGCGGTGCGGCGCAGGCCGCCACGGGGCGTGATCCAGGCTCGGCACCTTGTCGCGCCGGGCCTTCCCCGCGGCCCTCCGGTCCGCCGAAGATGTCCGTGATCGGTCGCCTGCGGGGAGGGCGCTCGCCTTGGAGTGTCTCTGGAGCTCCTGCACCGTCATGTTGATCAACGCACGCCGTGCGCCTCCCTTGTCCCGTCGGCCGCCCGCCAAGCGCGTGATGGCGATGCCGGTGATCTCGCCCTTCGCAGTCAAGCCGAAGAGAAGCCCGACTGCACCGTCCCGTCCCACTTCAATAGCACGCTGGCCGTGGGGGCGGCGACCGCCCCCACGACCCTGCGCTCAGCCGCCCCCCGTCGAAGTCCCGGTTGCGGCCCGGCTACTCCATCTTGCCTTTCATTTGCCGGATCTGCTCCTGGATCTGCGCCTTGACCGCGTCGAGGTTGAAGCTTGCGCCTCGCTGCATCGGCGGGAAGGCGACGAACGTCTCGGCGTATTTGGCAACCTCCTGCTGCAGGAACACGAAGCGCCAGAACTCGTGGATGAAGAAATCCACATATTCGAAGGAGCCGATGTTGCCCTTCGCGAAGCCCATCCGCTCGAACGGATCGAGGCGGAGATTGGTGAGAATTGGCCAATCGAGCTTGACGGTTCCGTCGAGCCATCCACCCGGCTGATCGATCAGCCGGAACTTGTAGTCGTCGAGACGGACCGCGCCCAGCGTGCCCTCGGCGAAATAGAAGACCTCGTGGCGGTTGGACGGCCCCTTGCCGGTTAGCATGTTCGTCTGGTCGTAGCCGTCCAGATGGACCTTGTACGTCCTGTCGCCGAGCGGCTTGCCCTGCAGCAGCTCGCCCCTGATGTCCGGATCACCGGCCGCCGCGACCAGGGTCGGGAAGAAGTCCAGGCCCGACATGATGCCGTTCTGCACCGTCCCGGCCGGTATGTGGCCGGGCCAGCGGGCGATCATCGGCACACGCATGCCGCCCTCCATGACCGTCCCCTTGCCGGCGGCGAACGGCGTGTTGCCGCCATCTGGCCAGGTGAAGTTCTCGGCGCCGTTGTCGGTCGTGAACACGACGATCGTGTTCTTGTCGAGCCCATCGGCTTTCAGCTTGTCCAGCAGCCCGCCGACCACGTCATCGAGCTGGGACATCACGCCTTCTTCCAGATACCAGCCGTTCTCGCCGGTCAACTTGTCGGCGTATTTCTGCGACAGATGCGAGATCACGTGCGCGCGGGTCGGATTCATCCAGACGAAGAAGGGCTTGCCGTCCTTTTCGGCCTTGTCGATGAACTTGACTGTGTGATCGAGGATGGCTTCGTCGGCCGTCTCCATGTTGTATTTGATGCCGGGCATCGGGTGCGGCGGCAGCGGCCCGTCATCGACGATCCTCTGCTTGCCGACCTTGCCCCAACGAGGCTCCACCGTCGGATCGTCGGTCGTGGTGGCGAAGCTGTGGACCAGGTTGCGCGGCCCGACGGCGTCCTTCAGCCCAGGCGGGTAGGAGTGCCAGAACGGATCCTCCATCGCATCCAGGTGATACAGGTAGCCCCAGTACTCATCGAACCCATGCACGGTCGGCAGGTAGCGGTTCAGGTCGCCGAGATGGTTCTTGCCGAACTGGCCCGTCTCGTAGCCCATTGCCTTCAGCGCGGTCGCGATCGTCGGGGCCTCGTCGGGCATGCCGACCGTGGCGCCGGCCTGGCCTACGGTGGTGAGGCCGGTGCGGATCGGCAGTTCGCCGGTGATGAAATTGGCGCGTCCAGCGGTGCAACTCGGCTCGGCGTAGTAGTCGGTGAAGCGCATGCCTTCGCTCGCCAGTTTATCGAGATTCGGCGTGGTCGAATACATGATGCCCTGGTTGTAGGCGCCGACGTTGAACCAGCCGATATCGTCACCCATGATGACGACGATGTTGGGCTTTTGCGCGACATCCTGGGCTTGCGCGTGTGGCGCCGTCGCTGCGATGCCCGCAAGAATGGCAAAAGCAGCGGTTGCGCCAAGTAGCCGTGACTGGAATGTCCTGCAAGGACTTCCCGCAGCCCCTCGTGCGGGCGCTTTCGGTTGCTTCATCAGTTCCCCTCCTTCAAACAAGAGATGCTGGCGCTTGCATCGATGTGACCCAATGTTTGGTATCCGCGGCCCAAGCTGACCTGGCCGCCCTCCGTCGGGCTGAGCTGGCAGTCCGGCAAGCGTCAGGTGATCCGTCAGCTCTGTCCCCGATTATTGATGGTCCGGTACTCGTCGCGGCTTTGCTATGCGGATTCGGCAAATTCAAAATCGCGTAGGCAGATTTCCGGCGCGGCGCATTGTGGCCGACGGAGTCTCGCCGAAGGCTGTTCGGTAGGCGGCGGCAAATCGGCCCATGTCATGGAAGCCGAAGCGCCTGGCGATGTCCCGGATCGCGACCGTCCCCAATTCGGCACGGATTATGACGGCACGAACACGGTGCAGTCTGCGAAGGCGCATATAGACACCTGGACCGATCCCAAGCATTTCGACGCAGCACGCCCGCAGGGTTCGCTCGGTTATCCCGACTGATGCGCAGAGGTCAGCCATGGTCAGGGGCAGGTCGGAATACTCCGTCAGCGCGGCCTCGAACCGGACCATGATCGCTGCATGGCGTCGCGCGGTGCGTGATGGCATACGTGCCTCCCCGCCGATCACGCAGGCGACCAGCGCATCCAGCAATTCGTGTTCCACGGCTCGACCGACCTCCGGATGGCCGATCGTGACTGGCCTTTTCTCGACGAGATGGGCGACCCGGGCGTGCAGCCGCAGCAATCGCGTCAGGTCAGCGGATCGCGGCCGCACGATCGAGGCGGTCGGCGGCGGCTCCAGACAATGGCCGGCAAGGGCGCTGCCGTAACGAGCGAAGAATGACGGTTTGATGGCCAGGAATCCCCAGTGACTGGCACCCGTGCTCCGCTGGTGCAGCCGCTCACCGGGGCTGTGAAACACCATGTGGCCAGGCGGCAGTTCAAGACCGTCCCAGAACAGCGCCGGACCCGGCCTCGTGGCAAAGGAGACGAACGCCAGCGCCGTCGGCAGCACCATGTAAGCGACGCGGGCCAGCGTTTCCTCGGCACGCAGCAAATGGATGTTCGGCAACTTGACCGAGATCAGTTGCGCCCCGAACATGCCCGGCTGAGTAACGACGAGATTGACCGCCAGATCTGGCAGGCTCGTCTGGTAGTCCGCGGCGTCGGTGAACCGACCCGTGGTCCCTTCCGGCATGGTCCATGCCTTTCGAAGCGGGCCCTCGCGGGTACCGGCACCCTGCAGATGGCTAGACCGAGAACCTTCGCGAAGGCGGGATGCTCTGGCTATGCAGATACGGAAATGTCAGGGCGGGCGGTCAAATAGATCGAGACCGCCCGGCATCAGGCGCGCGGGCGAGTGTCGCGGACGGTGATTCGCCATAGAGCTGGCGGTACGCCACGGCAAAGCGGCCGAGCTCCCAGAATCCGTGCGCGGTGGCGATGTCGGTCACGGTTCCGGACGGCAACGTGGCAAGAGTGAGCGTACGCCGCGCGAGCTGCATTCGCCGCAACCACAGATATCGGATCGGGCCCATTCCGAGATGTTCCTGGCAGCAGGTCCGCAGCGTCCGGCCCGAGACGCCGATCGCCGAGCACAGCTCCGAAAGATAGACCGGGCTGTTGCCGCTGGCCTCCACCGCCGCACGAAACCGCCGCATCACGAGGTCATGGCGCCGCCTCGTGGATCTGTCCTCGTGGTCGCCGGTCTGTCCGAGGCAGGCGATCATTGCCTGGAGAAGCTCTTGCTCCAATCCATGTGCGGCGGCTTGGTGGGCGATGAGCTCCGGAGCATTTCGGGCCAGGTGCCCGGCCGCTTCGTGCAATCGTAGCAGCCTGCCCATCGCGCCCGATGGCGGCGCCAGCGTCACTGCGTCGCGCAGCGGGGTCAGGTTGCACCCCGCCACCGCGCCGAGCGCCGCCATCGTGTCCGCCGGCAGCGACATGGCACCCCAAGACGCCGGACCCGACGCCCGCTGATAGCTGACCTGCCCGTCGGCAAGCCGCTGGAGGCTGGTCGGCAGCATCTCCACGGCTCCGCGCATCAGGTCAGCGCCCGGCTGGGTGCGAAAGACGAGGATGGCACGGCCGCTGAGGTTTGCCGCGTGCGCGACCCAGGGGAGATTGCTGGAGAATCTCTGCATCCACAGATCGTGCAGATCGACACGGACCAGTTCCGCAGCGAACTGCCCCCGCCCGGTTACGGTCAGCTCGTACCGCGTCGCCCGTATGGACGACGCATACTCGTCCGGATCGCTGAAGCTTCGAACCACGCTCGATGGCATGTCGCTCTCCTCCAGCTCGCCCGGGAAAGCTTCGCGCACTGCCCGGGAACGCAGGACGGCGGATGCATCGGACCCTGTGGAGGCGCGCCGGATTCGGCACCGGCAATAGCGGGACACCCGTGACGTCCTTTCCTTGTCATATCGGACGATGATAGGAACGTCCACGCCGCCGTGTTCAGACGTCGCATCTTGAGGGGGGGACGGTGATCTCGGGGGATCGCGGAGAGCGGTCGCGCGCCTGGCTGGTCGTGGCGTTACTGTTCTCGTTCATGATGATCAATTTCGCCGACAAGGCCGTGCTCGGGCTGGCGGCAGGCCCGATCATGCGCGACCTTCATCTGAGCCATGCTCAGTTCGGGCTGATCGGCACCGGCTTCTTCGCTTTCTTCTCGCTAAGCGCCGTGACACTCGGATTCCTGGCAAATCGTGTATCGACACGGTCGCTGCTGGCGGCGATGGTCCTGGTCTGGTCGATGTGCCAATTGCCCCGTGACCCTGGCCGCGACCTGGCCGGTCCTGATGGGCAGCCGCGTTCTGCTCGGCCTTGGCGAAGGGGCGGCCTACCCGGTGGCACTCCACGCCGCCTACAAATGGTTCGCGAACGAAAGGCGGGCGGTCCCCACCGGCCTGATTGCAATCGGGGCCGCTGTCGGGACTGGCGTCGCTGCACCTGCGGTCTCGTATGTGATCATCCGCTGGTCCTGGCATACCGCATTCGGAATGCTTGGTACCGTGGGCCTCGCCTGGTGCGTCGTCTGGCTGATCGTCGGTCGTGACGGACCGCTCGGCACGACCGTCACGTCTGCCGCCGCGCGCAATCGGGGCAACGTGCCGTATCGGACGCTCCTGGCGAGCCGCACGGTGATCGGCATCCAGATGATCGGGTTCTGCGCCTATTGGCTGCTGACGCTGGCGGTGGTGTGGCTGCCGGCCTATCTCGGCGAGGGCCTCGGCTACGGGCAGGCAGCCATCGGCTGGATCGTGACCTTGCCCGCGCTGTGCCAGATTGTTCTTGTCCCGGCGGTCTGCATGGTATCGCAGCGTCTGAAGCGTCGAGGCGTCTCGAGCCGCGCCGCGCGCGGTGGCGTCACGTCCGCCTGCGTCGTGACGGCGGGGCTGCTGACCATGCTCTTTCCGGTGATGCCGACAATGGTCCTGCCGATCGCCTGCATGGCCATAGCATTGTCGGTCGGCAACGTGATCTTCGTCCTCGGCCCCGTCATGGTCGCCGAGGTGACCCCAGTGGGGCAGCGCGGCGCCATGCTCGGCATGACCAATGCCCTGATAACGTTGGCTGGGCCGTTGGCCCCGATCGCCATGGGCGCGTTGGTCGATCTGGGGGCCGACCCGGTCGCGGGATTCCGCACAGGGTTCATCGTCGCGGGAGCGGTCATGGCGTGCGGCGGCCTGGCCGGATTTCTGTTGATGAACCCCGAGGCCGATCGGCGACGCCCCGGCGCCAAGGCCGCGTAAGCGGCGCGTGGCTACGGCCCCCCATCGCTTTAGGCTCGACTGCGATCCTGGAGCCTGGCGCGTGAGCTCGGCCGCCCAAAGTGATTATCATTCCAAATCGCCGAATTTGCATAGCGTTCTCCGTTCGTGACGGACTACCGGGTATGGATGTTCTGTCCGGAGATGCGCCGTAGCGGCCGCAAGGGTTCGCATCGAGCATCCCCACCAGCAAGGAGACGGCAATGAGAAATCGGCAAGCCCCATCGATCCGATCTTGCACAGCGGGCGCGCTGTTGTTCGTCGCGGTGGCGATCTCCGCGCCTCTGTCGTCGCCGGCACGGGCGCAGGCATCCGGCATGGCTGGGATCGGCAGCACCGAGACGATCACCGCGCGGGCGACCGTCCAGGCCGTGGATCCGGCCACGCGACGGGTGACGGTGGTCGGAGCGGAGGGCAACACGGTCTCGATGACCGCCGGTCCGCAGGTGATCAACTTCGACCAGATCAAGCCGGGCGACACGGTTCTTGTCCGCTACGATCGATCGACCCAGTACGTGCTGTCGCCGCCGGGCGCCAAACTTCCCAAATCCCGCCTGACCGGCGCTGCGGTCGGAGCGGCCAAGGGCCAGATGCCGGCCGGTGCGATCGGCAGCAGGCTGATCGTGAGCGGGCTGGTCGCCGGAATCGATGCCTCCAACCACACGCTGCGGGTCGTCAATCCGTCGGGCGGCGAGGTGCGCACGATCCCCGTGGTCAGCAAGCAGGGACTGCAGAACTTCGACATGATCAAGGTCGGCGACACGATCACCGCGGTGAGCAGCCAGGCGGTCGCGGTCTCGGTCGAGCGGGCGAAGTGAGCAGCCTCTCGACGCAAGCATAGCGGAGCGGTCGGGCCTGCCGTGATCGAGGAATCGAGAGTCGTGTTGGCCGAAGCAACTCGGACCTTGAGAGGGCCGATGCAGGCTGGTCTCGTGGTCGGCTGCATGGTGCTGGCATTCCTTGCGACGACCCCCGGAGCCGCCCTGGCCCGCCCGATGCATGTGCTGAGCTCCACGCCGGCTGCGGGAGCCGTCATGCAGGGCCGCAATGCGCAATACGTCCTGCGCTTCGACGGGCCAGTCGATCACGCTCAATCCCGGCTGGAGATCGTGCGCGATGGCCACGTGATCCAGGTGCTGCACCCACTGCTCGACAGCGCGACCGATGTGCTCTTTGCGTCGGCTCCAGGACCGGCGCCGGGCGACTACGTGCTCCATTGGACAGTGAAATCGATCCCCGATGGCGACGATTCCGAGGGAACGATTGCCTTCTCGGTCACGCAGCAGGCGACAAGGTGATCTACTCGTGGGACCCTGCCGCAGCGCACCGGGGCCTGAACTTGGAGCAACCCCGCACAACAAGGGAAAAACGATGGCGATGACGGTGGTGAGCAGCCAAGCGGTCGAAGTCGAGCGCGCGAAGTGACCTTCCTCTCAGCCACGCCCCGAGCCGACACCATGCCGCCGCCGCGGTGGTGCAGTGCGCGGCTGATCTTGCTGGTGCTGGTCATCGCCATCGCTGGCTTGCACGCGCGCTCGGCGCGGGCGCAGTTCTCGGCGCGGGAGGGCTACAGCGCGGACGGCTCCTATCACTGGTCGTTCGAGCTCACCCCCTATTTGTTCCTGCCGGCGGTCGACGGAACCGTGGGGCTGAACCATCCGCCCGGGACCGATATCAGCATCAGCCGGCCCCGGCCGACCATTTCCAAGCTGGCGAGCACTCTGACCGGGGCGTTCGTCGGCGATGCTCTCGTCCGTTTCGGTCCGTGGTCCGGCGAGATCGATATCGACTATATCGCCGCCCAGCAGAAGCGGGACTTCCCGCCGCTGTTTCCTGGCGGCGGAGGCGCCACGCTGACGTCGAAGGCATCGTTCGTGCGAGTGGCACCCGGCTTCGGCTACCAGGTGCTGCCGAGCACCGACGCCAGCAAGGTCATGCTCGATGTGCGGGCTGGCTTTACCTATTACGCGCTGGATGCGTCGTCGTCGTTCGCGCAAAGCCGGTTCGGCGGCGTCAGCGTCAGCCCGAGCTTTGCACAGCCCTGGCTCGGCCTGCGCGGCACCTACATCATTTCGCCGCGCTGGCGGGTCGTGGCGGACGCGGCGGTGATGGGTCTTGGTGTCGATGGCGGGAGCTGGGGCTGGAACGCGCGGGCCGGCGTGTCGTACCTCATCGCTAAATGGTTCGACGTGAGTCTTGGCTATGCCGCCATTCACACCAGCCGTCATCCCAACTCCAACATCCTCGGGCAAAGCCGGTCGATCGACCTTACCGGCTACGGACCTGTCGTTGCATTCGGCTTTCGCTTCTGAAACCAGCACCCCTCGCCGACACACTCACGGCGTCAGAACAATTTTCAATCAGGATGGCCCGCCATGACCAAACCCATTGCCCGTCGTGCCGCCGGCGTTCTCGCGGCGGCGGCCGTCATGGGTGCGCTTTCGCTCGCCGGCTGCTCCGCATTGATGGCCACGCCTGGTCCGAAAAGCGTGGCCGGGCTTTCCCCGGACGGCACCGTGACCCTGGGCGAGCACTTCGTGGCAGGCGTGGGCGAGGGCGGCGGCACTCTGACCTACCAGGGACAGGACTATCCGTTTCGCCTGATCGGTTCCGTTGTAGGGCCCGGCGGGGGCGTGCAACAGATCCACGTCTCGGGCGAGGTCTATAGTCTCAACAATCTCGCCGATTTTGGCGGAGCCTACACGCAGGGCACCGGGCCGGCTGGTCTGGATACCTCGAAGGTCGGCGATCTCTGGCTGCGCAACAATGCCGGGGTGATCATGCACCTGACCGGCACCAGCTCCGGCGTCATGCTCTCGCTGGGCCGCGACGAAATCTACATCAGGATGTCGAAGTGACGTGGAGTGACGAAGCCGATTGGCTCGGTCGATTCGTGTGCAGCCCTGGCGATCAGGTGCCGAGCACCGCCCCGATTGCTCCCCTGGCCGCCGCGACCACGATATCGGCCTCGTCCCGGGTCAGGCAAAGCGGCGGCGCGAAGCCCAGGATGTCGCCCTGCGGCATGGCGCGGCCGATCACCCCGCGCTCCAGCAATGCCGCCGTGACGCGCGGACCGATCTTCTCGCCCGCATCGAAGAATACCCGATCGTCACGGTCCCGCACGAACTCCACGGCAGCCAGCATACCCTCTCCGCGCACCTCGCCGACATGCCGGTGGGCGCCTACCGCGTCGGCCAGAGACTGCCGGAGATAGGCTCCGACCTCGCGCGCATTCGCGACCAGATCGAGTTCGTCCAGCACCTCCAGATTGGCGACACCGGCCGCGGCGCAGAGCGGGTGGGAGGAATAGGTCCAGCCGTGGCCGATCGCCCCGAATTCGTCCGAACCGCGCTCCAGCACGCGCCAGACCTGCTCGGAGACGACGACACCCGAGAGCGGCGCATAGGCGGAGGTCAGCCCCTTGGCGATGGTGATAAGGTCCGGCCGGATATCGTAATGGTCCGAGCCGAACATCGAGCCGAGCCGCCCGAAGCCCGTGATGACCTCGTCGGCGATCAGCAGGATGTCGTGCTTCTTCAGCACTGCCTGGATGCGGGGCCAGTAGCCGGCCGGCGGCGGCACGATGCCGCCCGTGCCCAGCACCGGCTCGCCGATGAACGCCGCGATCGTGTCCGGCCCCTCCGCCTCGATCAATGCGTCCAGCCGATCGGCACAGAATTGGGAGAACTGCTCCTCGCTCATCGCGCGATCAGCGCGCCGGAAATAGTACGGCGCCTCGGTGTGCAGCACCGGCGGGCGCGGCAGATCGAACAAATTGTGGAAGGCCGCGAGCCCTGTGAGGCTGCCGGTCATCACGCCAGAGCCGTGATAGCCGCGCCAGCGGGAGATGATCTTCTTCTTTTCGGGCCGCCCCAGGACATTGTTGAGATACCAGACCAGCTTGATGTTGGTCTCGTTCGCGTCGGACCCGGACAGGCCGAAGAACACCCGGCTCATGCCTTTCGGCGCCCGTTCGATGATCATGCGCGCAAGGCGGATGGACGGCTCCGAGCCGTGCCCGACATAGGCGTGATAGTACGGCAAAGCCGCGGCCTGTGCGGCGATCGCGTCGCTGATCCTGGTGCGGCCGTAGCCGACATTGACGCAGTACAGCCCGGCGAAGGCATCCAGGCTGCGCTTTCCCGTCCGGTCCTGGATGTACACACCCTCCGCCGCGGTGACGATGCGGTTCGGCAGCTCGCCGCGCGCGTGCTGGCCCATATGGGTCGAGGGATGGAAGAAATGATCCCGATCCCAGGCGGTGAGTTCGTTGTCGGACGGGCGCAATTGATCGAGCATGGCTGTGTCTCCGAAAAAATCAGGCGAGATCGAGGCAGAGATATTTCAGGTCGGTGAACGCCTCCAGCCCGTGACGCGATCCCTCGCGTGCCAGGCCTGATTGTTTTACGCCGCCGAACGGGATGGCAGGGCCGGTGATCTTCACCCGATTGACCGCGACCATGCCGTATTCGAGCGCCTGGCCCAGCCGCAGCGCACGGCCGCAATCGCGCGTCACTACATACGCGACGAGGCCATATTCCGTGGCGTTGGCCCGTGCGATCGCCTCGGCCTCGGTATCGAATGCGCTGACCGCGGCGATGGGCGCGAAGGTCTCCTCGTGCATGATGCGCGCGCTATCCGGCACATCGACCAGCAGCGTCGGCTCGACGAACAGCGAGCCGTCGGCCGGTGCCGCGCCGGCCAGCACGCGCGCGCCCTGAGCAATGGCATCCGCCACCTGTGCCCCTGCCTTGGCCACGGCGCGGGCGTGCATCAGCGGACCGATATCGGTGTCCGGTTCCAGTCCGGCGCCGACCTTCAGCGTCCGGATGCGGGCGCCGAACGCGGCGCAGAAGGCATCATGGATCGGGCGCTGGACATAGATGCGATTGGCCGCAAGGCAGTCCTGGCCGGATGTGGTGAACTTCGCCGCGACGGCGATCTCCACCGCTCGCTCCAGATCGGCATCGTCGAACACGATCAGCGGCGCATGGCCGCCCAGCTCCATGACGAGACGCTTCACCGTGGGCGCGCAGCGTGCGGCGATGGCGCGCGCCGATTTCGGTCGAGCCGGTGAAGCTGACCACCCGCACACGCGGATCGTCGCAGAGGCGGTTGGCGATCGGCTCCGATGCACCGGTCACCACGTTGAACACGCCGGCGGGCAGTCCCGCGCGACCAGCCAATTCGGCCAGTGCCAGCGCCGAGAGCGGCGTGTGCGAGGACGGATGGGATACCGCCGTGCAGCCCGCAGCCAGAGCCGCGCCGGCCTTGCGGGTCAGCATCGCCGAGGGGAAGTTCCACGGCGTCAGCAGCGCCGCGACCCCGAGCGGCTCACGCCGCATCAGCATCTCGACGTCAGGAAGGTGCGGCGTGACGCTCTCGACGTTGAGGCGTTTGGCGTCCTCGGCATACCATTCGATGAACGAGGCGGCGTAGTCGATTTCGCCCAAGCTCTCGGCTAGCGGCTTGCCCTGCTCCAGCGTCAAAATCAGTGCCAGATCCTTGCGGGCGCCTCGGATCGCCTCGTACCAGCCCCGCAGGCGCTCCGCGCGCTGTTGCGGCAGCAGCGCCTTCCATATCGGGAACGCGCGCGCGGCCGCATCGATCGCCAGTGTCGTCTCCGTCTCGCCGAGGCTCGCGACGCGGGCGACAATCGCGCCCGTCGCGGGATCGCGGATATCCAGTGCAGCGCCGCCGCGAACCCAGTGCCCGTCCATATAGGCGTGCTCGCGCAGCAGCAGCGGATCGTGCAGACGGGCGAGGGCTGGGTGGCGTTCGCCTGTGCGGGACAACACAGCAGCGTTCATGCGAGCCGGTTCCGACATTGACGGGGCGGAGTTTACCCGACTGCCGGCGAGACCGCCTCTGTTCTGCGCCCGCACTTCCGACAGAGTCTCGGTTCAGGCGGCTCGGATCGGGAGAAATCGTCGGAACCGAAGCCGTCCGCCTATCCTTGCAGCACGGATTTCAGGAACTCCCGCGTGCGGTCCTCGCGCGGGGCGGTAAAGATATGCTCCGGCTCTCCCTGCTCGACGATGCGCCCCCGGTCGAAGAAGCAGACGCGATCCGAGACCTCGCGCGCGAAGCGCATCTCGTGCGTGACCAGCAGCATGGTCAGGTCGTGCTCATGCGCGAGATTGCGGATGACGCCCAGCACCTCGCCGACCAGTTGCGGATCGAGCGCCGATGTGGGCTCATCGAACAGCAGCACGCGCGGGCGCATGGCAAGTGCCCGGGCGATGGCCACGCGCTGCTGCTGGCCGCCGGAAAGCTGGCTCGGGTAATGGTCCTTCTTGTCGGTCAGACCGACCATGCCGAGCAACTCGACCGCGCGCGCCTCCGCCTCGTCGCGGCGCATGCGCAGTACCGCCGTCGGTGCCTCGACGATGTTGCGCAGTACCGTCATGTGCGGAAACAGGTTGAAGCTTTGGAACACCATGCCGACCTTGGTCCGAATCGCCCGCAGATGGCGCTCGCTCGCGCGAAACGGCCCTTTGCCGCGCGCCTGGTGATAGGCGAGGCCGTCCAGTTCGAGCACGCCCTCCTGGAAGCGCTCCAGCGTCATCAAGATGCGCAGCACCGTGGACTTTCCCGACCCCGACGGGCCGATCAGCGTCACCTTCTCGCCGGAACCGACCTCGAAATCGAAGCGGTCGAGAACGGTCAAGGGTCCGAAGCGCTTGGTGACGCCGTCGAAGCGGATGAGGGGCGACATGTAGTTTCCGGCTCCCTATCGCAGTGCAAAGCCGCGCTTGGGCAGCACGCGCTCCAGCACATGCAAGCCGGCGGAGCAGATGAGGGTAAGAATGAGGAAGATCAACCCGACCATCGATAGCGGAACGAGATATTCGAAGGTGCGGTCGCCGATCATGTTCGCGAGCCCCAGCATGTCGAGCACCGTTACCACCGACAGCACCGGCGTCTCCTTCAGCATCGAGACGAGATAGTTGCCCATCGCCGGCACGATGCGCGGGATCGCCTGCGGTATGACGATGTCGCGATAGGTTCGCCAGCGCGTGAGATTGAGCGCCGTGGCTGCCTCCCACTGGCCGCGGGCCACCGCGTCCAGCCCGCCGCGATAGACCTCGGACGTGTAGGCGGAATATTGCAGTCCGAGTGCGAGGGCCCCGGTCAGAAAGGCCGGCAGCACGATGCCGTAGATCGGCAGCACGTAGTACAGGAAGAAGAGCTGGATCAGCAGCGGCGTGTCGCGGATGAACTCGACGACGAGCGCCGTTGTCCACGCCACCGCCCGGAGCCGGCTGCGGCGGAGCAGCGCGAATCCCAGCCCCACCACCAGCGCGATGGCAAAGCCAAGTCCCGCGGCCTCCAAGGTCACGATCAGTCCGATGCCAAGAATCGGCAGGATCGACAAAGCATACGCGCCAAGCGATGAGGTGTCCCAGGCGTGCCCGTACATCATGCGTGCGCACCCCGCGGAAAGGCGGCACCTCGGCGCAGTGCCGCTTCCAGCCAGCGCATGAACGCGGCAAGGACCAGCGCCATGATGAAATATCCGAGCAGCGTCAGCGAGTAGATCCTCACACTGTCCAAAGTGATGTTGCGAAGCTGCTGCGCCTCGTAGGTGAGATCGGTGATGGAGATGAGCGACACCAGGGCGGTGTCCTTCAGGTTCTGCACCGCCAGATTCCCGAACGCCGGCATCATCTCAACCACCGCCTGCGGCAATGCGATGTGCCAGAGTGTGTAGGTGCCACTGAAATTGAGCGCGCGCGCCGCCTCATGCTGCGTCTCCGGCACCGCGCGCAAGGCGCCGCGCACCACCTCCGCCCCATAGGCACCGATATTGAGGGCAAGCCCCGCGATCCCGGTCGAGATCGGGTCGAACGAGATGCCGATCAGCGGCAGCGCGTAGTAAAGCCAGAACAACTGCACCAGCAGCGAGGTGCCCCGGAAGATCTCGATATAGACGAGTGCCACCGTCGACAGCACGAAGCCGCCCGCGACACGCGCGATGCCGGCGGCGAACGCCAGCACGGCGCCCAGCAGCATCGAGGCCAGGGCGATGACCGCCGTCACTTCCGCACCCCGCAGCAGGGCAGGCAGATAGTGGCTCATCATGGCATGGCTTTCCACGCGGCACCGCCGGTCCGACATGGGCAGAAACAGCCTCCCACGCCGTTCCGGCGGTCTGCGGAGAGGCCTACTTTCCGGCGCAGAGTTCCGCCATCGTCTTGGTGCGGGCGGCTTCGACGCTGGCATCGCTCAGCCCGTAGCCGGTGAGGATCGTCTTGTAGGCGTCGGTCTTCTTGAAGGCGATCAGGGCGGTATTGAAGGCGTTGTAGAGTTGCTTGTCCTGCTTGCGGAAATCGAAGCCGCCATAGCTGCGCACCGGCTTGCCCTTGATCACCGGATCGGTGAACGGCTTGGCCTGCTCGACGCCGACGCCTTTGGTCTTGACCAGGTTCGCGACCGTGAGTTCGGTCGCGGCATAGGCATCCGCGCGACCCGTCTGCACGGTGGAGGGCGCATCGGCATTGGCCTGGATGACGACGATCTGGCTGTCCGGAATGTCCAGCCCGTGCAGGAAATCGAGCTGATCGGCACCCGAGACGATGGCGACCTTGAGCTGCGGGTTCTTCTTGAAATCATCGTAGCCGTGCAGGTTTTTGGGATTGCCGGCCTTGACCAGGAGCCCCTCGCCATAGCTTGAGTTCGGCTCGGTGAACATCACCTGCTTGCAGCGATCGGGCAGGATGTTCTGCTCGGCAGCCACCATGTCGAAGCGGCGCGCCTTCAGACCGGGGATCAGCGAGCCGAACGGCGTCACCGTCCATTCGATCTCGGGGACCCCGATCGACTTCAGCACCGCGGTTGCCACGTCGGGCCCGATCCCTTTGGCCGCACCGCTCTCGTCCATGTAGGCGTACGGCACCTCGTTGGCATTGGCGCCACGGATGAACCCGGCCTTCTTCACGTCTTCGAGCGACGTGGCGTGGGCGGCGGCGCCGAGGCCGATGGCCATCGCGAGGGCCGCGATGCCACATTGAAACGGACAATTCATCGTCACGAAACTCCTCTGGTGATGGGACGGGACGTTGTGGGTTGCGAGTCCTCCACGGTGGCGATGACCGTGAGGCAGTCGCCCGGCTTGGCAAGGCCGGGGAAGTGACGTGCCGCGAGAATGCCATCGAGTGCCGCGCGATGCTCGGCGGGTGCGGCACCGGTGCGGCCAATCGGATGGAGACGGGCCAGCACGTCGCCGCGCCGCACCGGATCGCCCAGATCGACGCATGGCTCGACCAGCCCGTCCTGTTCGGCAAAGCCGAAGCACTCCGCCGAAGGCATGTCGAGCCAGCGTGTCGCTGCAGGCTGCACATGCCCCTCGACGATGCCGGCGTGGCGCAGCAGGTTCGCCGCGCCCCGCTTGGCAATGCCCACGCTGCGCGCCGTCGCGGTGCCGCCGCCGCACAGTTCGGTGGTGACGAACACCTTGCCCATCGCCTCGGCGGTGGTGTCGTACATCCCCGTTGCGTCGATTTCGCGCATCCGCATCGAATATGGCGCGCCGAAGGCGGCGACCGCCGCGAAGCAGGCCCGCTCCTGCTCCTTGTCGGGCAGCTCGTGCGCCGCGGCGTAGGGCAGGAACTCCAGCGTGCGGCCGCCGGAATGGAAGTCGAGCACGAGGTCGGCGAGCGGCAGCAGGTAACGGCTGAAATAGTCGGCGATCTTTTCCGTGATGCCGCCATCGCGGCGACCGGGAAAGCTGCGGTTGAGGTTGCCGCTATCGATCGGCGAAGTGCGAGTGCCGGCACGAAACGCCGGATGATTCATGGCCGGCACGATGATCACGCGGCCGCGGAGCTGCTCCGCCGTCAGTGTCCGCGCCAGGTCGAACAGCGCGATCGGCCCCTCGTACTCGTCGCCATGATTGCCGCCGGTCAGCAATGCCGTAGGCCCGGCGCCACGACGGATCGTGGTGACAGGAATCATTATCGACCCCCAGGCGGAATCGTCCCGGCTGTACGGCAGGCGCAGAAAGCCGTGCTGCACGCCGTCGGCTTCGAAATCGACGGTGGACGTGACCGGCGACGGCCGGAGCACGAGGCCGCCCCGGTCCATCACGGCTTGACGAACAGCTTGCGCGGCACGCTCGACAGGCATTCCACGCCGGTTTCGGTGATGGCGATGCTCTCGGTGATTTCCAGCCCCATCGTTTCCAGCCATAGCCCGCTCATGAAGTGGAAGGTCATGCCGGGTTTCAGCTCGGTGCGGTCGCCGGAGCGCAGGCTCATGGTGCGCTCGCCCCAATCGGGCGGGTAGCTGAGCCCGATCGCGTAGCCGGCGCGGTTGTCCTTGGTAATGCCGTGCCGCTTCAGCACGGCGAAGAATGCGCCGGCGATGTCCTCGCAGGTATTGCCGGGCCGGGCGGCGGCCAGCCCTGCCTCCATGCCCTCCAGCACGGCCTTCTCCGCGTCCAGAAAGGCCTGCGTCGGCTTGCCGAGGAATACCGTGCGAGACAGCGGGCAGTGGTAGCGACGATAGCACCCGGCGATCTCGAAGAACGTCCCCTCGCCCGGGCGCATCGGCCGGTCGTCCCAGGTGAGGTGCGGTGCGGAGGCATCCTCGCCCGACGGCAGCAGCGGCACGAGGGCTGGATAGTCGCCGCCGATGCCATCGACGCCGCGCGCGCCGGCCGCGAGGATATCGGCAACCAGCTCGTTCTTGCGCAGGCCCGGCTCGACCTTTTCCAGGATGCGCTGGTGCATCGCGGCGACGATGCGGCCGGCCTTGCGCATGTAGTCGAGCTCGGTCGGACTCTTGATCGCGCGCTGCCAGTTCACGAGCGCCGTGGCATCGTGGAACCGGGCATTGGGCAGGTGGCGTTGCAGCGACGCGAAGGCGGCGGCAGAGAAGTAGTAATTGTCCATCTCGACGCCGATCGCGAGACGGTCCCAGCCGCGCTCGGCGATGATCCGCGACAGCAGATCCATCGGATGACGCTCGGTGGATTGCACGTAGTGGTCCGGATAGAAGATGATGTTGTCATGCGCGAGATAGGCGGTGCGCTTGGCGCCGTTCGCGTCCTGACCCCGGCCGTACCAGATCGGCTCCCCGCTGCCGGGCACCAGCACGCATTGATGCACGTAGAACGACCAGCCATCATAGCCGGTCAGCCAGTGCATGTTGGACGGGTCGCTGACGATCAGCAGCTCGATGCCGGCGCGCTCCATCGCGGCGCGGGTCTTGGCCAGCCGCTCGGCGTATTCCGCGCGGGTGAAGTTCAGGCTCGGTTCGCTCAAGGCGCGGCTCCAGTCTTGCTGCGCGTGTCGAAGGACTGGCCCACGCCGGCCGCGACAGCGCGGCGGTGCGCCAGGGTGGCGATGGCGGTGTCCTGCACCCCGGTCCCGGTCAGGTCGCAGAGCGTGATGGCGGCGGCGGCGATCCGGCCCGGTGCCAGGCCTGCGATCACGCCGCCAAGCTCGGGAAAATCCTGATTGGCCGCGACCAGTCCTGCGGCGATGGCGTGGTGCAGCTCGCCGAGCCGGCGGGTCTGCTTCAGGCTGTCGGCAATGTAGGACAGGCGGGTGATCGCCGCCGGCTCGATCTCGTTCTTCTGCTCCGCATCCGATCCCATGGCGGTGACGTGCTGGCCGGCGGACAGAAAATCCGCTTGCAGGATCGGCGCCTCCGCAGGCGTGGTGGTCACGATGATGTCGGCCCCCGCGCAGGCGATCGCGGGATCTCGCTCGGCGACCACGGGAATGCCGAGATCGCGGCTCAGTGTTGTTGCCGCTTCTTGCGCTCGCTCGCTATCCCGTGCCCAGATCCGTGCGCGGGAAATGGGACGCACGAGCAGCAGCGCCTGCAATTGCAGCCGCGCCTGCGCGCCCGCGCCGAATACCGTGGCCACGCTCGCCTCCGCGCGCGACAGGTGCCGTGCCGCGACCGCGCCGGCGGCGGCGGTGCGGATGGCGGTCAGATAGCCGTTGTCGAGCAGCAGCGCTTCCACCAGCCCGGTCCTGGCGCTGAACAGCACCATCAGCCCGTTGAGGCTCGGCAGCCCGAGCCTGGGATTATCGAAGAAGCCTGGGCTCACCTTGATGGCGAAACCGTCGAAGCCGGGCACATAGGCGGTCTTGACGTCCACCTCGCCGCGATGCTCCGGAATGTCGAGGCGCAGGATCGGCGGCATCACGACCGCCTTGGTCGCGAGCGCCGCGAAGGCCCGCTCGACGCAATCCACCACCGCGTCGTCCAGCGTCACGATGCGGCGAAGGTCTGCTTCCGTCAGGATCAGCATGCGCCCTCCGGCAGTGCCACGATCCGGCGGTGCAGCGCGGCATCGATGTTGCGGCCCGAGAGAATGACAGCGACCGGCCCACTTGGTGTCACGCGGCCGGCCAGCAGGGCGGCGATGCCGACCGCGCCGGCGCCCTCGACCGTCTCGCCTTCGACCTGGCTCGCGTGGCGGATGCCGGCGGCGATTTCCTCCTCGGAGACCAGGATCACCTCGTCCAGCAGCGCCGCGCAGAGGCGCAGGGTGTGGCGGTTGTGCGCCCCGATGCCGCCGCCCAGGGAATCGGCCAGCGTTTCCACCTCCTCGACCGGCACTGGTTTTCCGGCGGCGAGGCTCGCGTGCATGGCCGCGCCGCGCGCCATCGAGACGCCGATCACCCGCGCGCCAGGACGCAGCCCCTTGATCGCGACGGCCACCCCGGCCGCCAGCCCGCCGCCGGACAGCGGCACCAGCACCAGCTCCACCTCCGGCAGGGCGCGGGCGATCTCCAGCCCCACCGTACCCTGGCCGGCGATCACGGCCGGTGCGTCGAAAGGCGGGATTTCGGTCAGACCCTCGTCGCGGACCAGCCGGTCAACCTCGGCCTGCGCATCGTCCTGGGAGCGGCCGAGGATGCGAATCTCGGCACCCAGCGCACCGACTGCGGCAACCTTGTTCGCGGGCACCAGGGCGGACATGCACACGGTCGCTCGGACGCCGGCGGCGCGCGCGGCATGCGCCACGGCCCGACCGTGATTGCCGGTCGATGCGGTGACCAGCCCCTGCCCGCGCGCGGAAGGGTCCAGGGACAGCAGCGCATTGGTGGCGCCCCGCAGCTTGAAGCTGCCGGTGGTCTGGCGCGTCTCCAGCTTGAGATGGGCCGGGGTGCCGCACAGGCCGGACAGGCTGGGCGACGGGATCAGCGGCGTGCGGACCACGTGATCGGCGATGCGATCCCCGGCGGCACGGACGTCCTCCGGTCCCACGCCGCTCATGAACCCGGTCCGAGGAGCATCGCCGTCCCACACCACTGCGAGGGGGCATGGTGAAGTGACGAAAGAATCATGTCAATTCGTTGATTGTCATGATACAGAAATCCTCCGCGTGCCTAGCCGATCCCGCCGGCGTCGAACACTGGCGGATGTTGTTCCAGGGTGTGCTGGACGGTCGTCAGCGCCGAGCGCAGTGCTGCGTGCGACAGGCGGCCGCCGACGCAGATGCGCAACCCGCCTTCCGGGCGCTGGTCGCCGGCCACAAACGGGTCGGACGGTGTCACCGCGACCCTGTGCTGTGCCAGCGTCCGCACCAGCCCCTCCTCGGTCCACCGCTCCGGCACCCGCAGCCAGGCCGACAGGGAGAGTGGATGGCTGCCTGCCACCCAGGGGCCGAGCGTTTCGGCCACGATTGCCTGCCGGGCGCGGATCTCCTGACGCTGGGCGCCGATCAGCGCCTCGGCCGTCCCGTCCTCGATCCAGGCGGTGGCGATCTCGGCCGGCAGGTTCACCGCACTCCAGCTCGTGACGCGCAGGATGCTGGCGGCACGGATGCTGAAGCGCCGGGGGACCACCAGGTAGCCCACCCGCAAACCCGTCATGACCGACTTCGTGAAGCTGGTCGCAAAGAAGCCGAGATCCGGCAGCAGCCCGGCGAGCGACGGCAGCGGCGTGTCCAGAAGAGGTTTGTACACCTCGTCTTCGATGACGAAGACGCGATGCCGCTGGGCCACCTGGGCGATGGCGTGGCGTCGCTCCGCACTCGCCAGGTGGCTGGTCGGATTGCCGAGCGAGGGGATCAGCACCAGCGCCGTGACCTCGCCCGCCGCGCAGGCGGCAGCGAATGCTTCGACCAGGATGCCCTCGCGGTCGGTCGGCAGGCCGCGGAGCGTGAAGCCCAGCACGTTCGACAGGCCGATGATGCCATGATCGGTCAATTGCTCTGTCAGCACCACGTCGCCGGGCCGCACCACCGATGCCACGGCCAGGAACAAGGCGTGCGCGGCTCCGTTGGTGATCAGGATGCGGTCGGTGTCGGCGTCCGCGCCCAGGCCTGCCAGCCATTGCCGGGCGGCGCGGCGATGCCGCTCTAGCCCGGCAATCGGCCGGCAGGGGCGCATGAAGGTGCTGTTGTCGCGTTCGGCCAGCACCGCCATGATGTGCCGCGACGCCTGCTCATGCGCCTCGGTATAGGCGGCGCGCACGATCGAGAGGTCGGCGATCTCGTCGGTGCGGCTGTCCAGCATGAACCGGCCGGCCCGCTCGGTCACGCGCTGGCGCACAAAGGTTCCGCGCCCGACCTCCCCGCGCAGGTAGCCGCCCCGTTCGGCCTCCTTGTAGCTGATGCTGACGGTCTGCACCGACACGCCAAGCTGCCTCGCCAGGTCGCGATGCGTCGGCATCCGTGTGCCGGGACGCAGGATCGCCGCCTCGACATCGGCAATGATCGCCTCGGTCAGCAGCTTGTGCTTGCTGGCCCCTCGCCGCGGCGGCAGCGCAGGTCGCCAGCTATCGGCGGCGGCAGCGTCACGACGGCTCATGGATTGCTCCGGTACATTCTGGCATATCGTCATTCCATTCCCTTCGATCCGGCGCAATGATCAAGCTCGACAAAACGGACCTGAAGATTCTCGGCACCCTCCAGCGCGACGGCCGCATGACGAAGCTGCGTCTTGCCGAAGCGGTGAACCTGTCGCCGACAGCGTGTTGGGAGCGCCTGCACCGTCTGGAGCGGGCGCGGGTCATCCTCGGCTACTCGGTGCGGATCGACCGGGGCAAGATCGCGCGGGAGAGTACCGTGCTGGTCGAGGTGACGCTGAGAAGCCACACCAAGGCCGATTTCGATCGGTTCGAGGCAGCGATGTGCGAGCAGCCGGAAATCGTGGCCTGCGACGCGACCGGCGGTGGCCTCGACTATCTCCTGCGGGTCGTGACCCCGGACATCCCCTCGTACCAGGCCCTTATGGAGAACCTGCTGGCCAGGGATCTGGGGATCGACCGCTACTTCAGCTACATCGTCACGAAACGGGTGAAGGCCGGCGAGCCGGCGCTCGATATGTCTGTCGGTGGCGCGCACGCATAGCGTGAGGGAGCGCCCGGAGTGTGGCGGATTAAGACGGCAGCGATATGATCTGCGGCCTCATTGTCGGCTGAGCGATCGCGACGCCGTTCCGGCGATTCCTCTGCGGTTGACTTGATCGCGCCCGGACGGCATATACCGCGCCTTCCGGCGGCCCCGTGTGGATGCCGGGTCGGCATGGCTGCGGCCCGGCGCCGCACAATAGGACTGGCTTCAATGTTCGCAGTGATCCGCACCGGCGGCAAGCAGTATCGCGTCGCCCCTAATGACGTGCTGAAGATCGAGAAGCTGGAGGCGGAAGCCGGCAGCACCGTCACCTTCAACGACGTTCTCGCGGTCGGCACGGATGGCGGGCTCACAGTGGGGGCCCCCACCGTCTCGGGCGCCACCGTGACCGCGACCGTGATCGCCCAGGACCGGCTGGATACCGTGATCATCTTCAAGAAGCGCCGCCGCCAGAACAGCCGCCGCCGCAACGGACACCGCCAGCGCGTTACCGTGCTGCGCGTCGCCGAAATCCGCGCCGCCTGAACAGGACAGATCCAGATGGCACACAAGAAGGCAGGCGGTTCGTCGCGGAACGGCCGCGATACCGAGGGCAGGCGCCTCGGCGTCAAGAAATACGGCGGCGAGCACGTACTGGCCGGCAACATCATCATCCGCCAGCGCGGCACCAAGGTAAAGCCGGGCCACAATGTCGGGCTTGGCCGCGACCACACGATTTTCGCCCTGATCGAGGGTCACGTGAAGTTTGAGCGCAGGGCCGAGGGCCGCGTGCATGTCTCGGTGGCGAAGCTGCCGGCGGCCGCCGAATAGCGCCGCCTCGCCGCAGAGTGTGATACGGGGGTCGGCGTGTCGCCGGCCCCCGTTTTCGTTGAGCCAGACCCATGAAGTTTCTCGACCAGGCCAAGATCTACTGCCGCTCCGGCGATGGCGGCGATGGCGTGGTGGCGTTCCGGCGCGAGAAGTTCATCGAGTTCGGCGGCCCCGATGGCGGCAACGGTGGGCGGGGCGGGGATGTGGTGTTCGTGGCCGAGCGGAACCTGAACACCCTCATCGACTTCCGCTACACCCAGCATTTCCGGGCAGCCAAGGGCGGCAACGGCTCCGGCGCCGACCGCACCGGTGCGGCGGCGCGGGAGGTGCTGATCGCGGTGCCGGTGGGCACGCAGATCATGGACGACGACCGGACCACGCTGCTGGCCGATCTCGACGTGCCGGACAAGCGTGTGGTGCTGCTGCGCGGCGGCGATGGGGGGTTCGGCAACGCCCATTTCAAGACCAGCACCAACCGGGCGCCGCGCCGCGCCACCAAGGGCTTTCCCGGCGAGGAGCGATGGCTCTGGCTGCGGCTGAAGCTGATCGCCGATGCGGGCATCGTCGGCCTGCCGAATGCGGGCAAGAGCACGTTCCTGTCGGTGGTCTCGGCGGCGCGGCCGAAGATCGCCGACTATCCGTTCACGACACTGCACCCGCAGCTTGGCGTGGTCCGGCTGTCGGATACGCAGGATTTCGTGCTGGCCGACATTCCGGGCCTGATCGAGGGCGCGCATGAGGGCGCGGGACTGGGCGACCGCTTCCTGGGCCATGTCGAGCGCTGCGCGGTGCTGCTGCACCTGATCGACGGTGCCGCGGGCGACGTCGTGCAAGCCTGGCGCACGGTGCGTGCCGAACTGGCGGAGTACGGCGGCGGGCTGGCGGGCAAGCCCGAAATGCTGGCGCTCAACAAGGCCGATGCCATGTCGCCGCGCGAGGCCTCGGCGCGGCTTGCGGCGCTGGCGCGGGCCTCGGGGGGTGAGGTGCATCTGGTGTCAGCCGCGACCGGCCAGGGGGTGCCCGAGCTGCTGCGGGCGCTCTGGCCAGCCATTGCCGGGGCACGGACAGCCCGGACCGGTGCCGCCGCATGATCCCGACGCTCGCCACGGCACGCCGGCTGGTGGTGAAGGTTGGGAGTGCGCTGGTGGTCGATGCAGCAGCGGCGTCACCTCGCACGGCCTGGCTCGGGGGGGTGGCAGCCGACATCGCCGCGCTGCGCGCCCGTGGGACCGAGGTGATCGTCGTCAGCTCCGGGGCGATCGCGCTGGCGCGGCGCGCGCTCGGCATGAGCGGGCACCGGCTGCGGCTGGAGGAGAAGCAGGCCGCCGCCGCCGTGGGCCAGATCCGGCTGGCGCAGGCCTGGTCAGAGGCGCTGTCGGAGCAGGGAATCACGGCAGCACAGCTGCTGCTGACCCTGGGCGACACCGAGGACCGGCGCCGCTACCTGAACGCGCGGGCGACGCTTGCCACCTTGCTGCGGCTGGGCTGCGTGCCGGTGGTCAACGAGAACGATTCGGTGGCGACCACGGAAATCCGCTACGGCGACAACGACCGGCTGGCCGCGCGGATGGCCGAGATGGTGCAGGCGGACCAGCTCGTGCTGCTGAGCGACATAGACGGGCTGTATACGGCCGATCCGAAGGGTGATCCGACGGCTGAGCACCTGCCGGTGGTCAAGGCCCTCACGCCCGCGATCGAGGCGATGGGGGGCGAGCCGCCGCCCGGCTATTCCAGCGGCGGGATGCGCACCAAGCTGGCGGCCGCACGGATCGCCACCGGGGCCGGCGTGGCGATGGCGATCGCGCTCGGGCACGCGCCTCATCCGCTGCGGGCACTGGAACAGGGCGGCCGCTGTACCTGGTTCCTGCCGGCGCCGGAGGGGCGCAGCGCGCGGCAGCGCTGGATCCTCGGCACGTTGCATCCGCAGGGCTGCCTCGTCGTCGATGCGGGGGCGGTCCGCGCGCTCGCCGCAGGCAAGTCTCTGCTGCCCGCCGGGGTGCGCGCGGTCGAGGGAAGCTTCGAGCGCGGCGACGCCGTCGAGGTGCGCGACCCGGACGGGGTGGCGCTGGCGCGCGGCCTGTCCGCCTATGGCGCGGCCGATGCCGCCCGCATTGTCGGACATCGCAGCAATGCGATCGAGGCCATTCTGGGCTGGCGTGGTCGCGACGAGATGATCCATCGCGACGATCTGGTGCTGCTGCGGACTCCCGCTCTGGCGCCAGGCTCCTGAGCGTACGCTGTCACCCTTTGTTGCGTCGCAGCATGACCAGCCGGGCTATGCTGGGCGCGTTGTGTCCCCGGATGGAGGCCTGAGGAGAGCGCCGATGGATGCGATCCTGCGTGCCAAGCGCGACCCGCGCATCGACGTCCTGCGCGGCCTCGCGCTGCTGATGATCTTCGTCGATCACATGCCGGGCAACAAGCTGGGTTTCCTCACGCTGCACGTGTTCGGCTTCGCCGACGCGGCGGAACTGTTCGTGCTGTTCGCGGGCTTCGCCTCGATGCTGGCGTACGGGCGCGTGATGCTCCGGCAGGGCATCATGGCCGGCACGCGGCGGGTCGCCCGGCGCTGCCTGCGGATCTATGCAACCCACGTGTTCCTGTTCCTGACGACTTTCGTTGCGGTGCGCGCGTGGACCAAGACGTTCCATCTGGCGCCGCTCGGGATGGCGCCGCTGCTGGATGCGGGATGGTGGGGGGTGCTGAAGGGGCTGATCCTGCACGCCTTGCCCGGCTATCTCGACATCCTGCCGCTGTACATCGTGCTGCTGGCCCTGTTCCCGATCCTGTTCCTGCTGATGCGCTGGAATCCATGGGCGGCGATGGCGGTCTCGGCTTCGGTGTGGGTGGCGACGCTGCTGGATGATCGGCTGAACCTGCCCAACTGGCTCGATCCGCAGGGATGGTATTTCGATCCGTTCTCGTGGCAGTTCCTGTTCGCCATCGGCGCCGCCCTGGCGCTGATCATGGCCCGGCAGGGCGGCCGGTTGCCGGCGCGGCCCTGGCTTGCGGCGCTGTGCTGGGCCTATCTGGCCTTCGCGTTCCTCCAGACCTTTCCGTTCGACGCTTTCGACCTGCCTTCGCTGCGGCTGTTCGACATGGCGCCGATGGACAAGACGCATCTGGCGTTCTGGCGCGTGCTCGACATCCTGGCCTGGGTGCAGATCATCTTCAGTGCCGAGCGCACCCGCGCCTGGGCTGCCGCGCGCTGGGCGCGGGCGCTACAGGCGTGCGGGCGGCACTCGCTCGACATCTTCGCGCTGGGCTGTCTGCTGGCCCTGTTCGGCCGGATGCTCTACCGCACCTTTGGCCGCGACTGGGCGATGCAGGGATTCGTCAACCTGTTCGGGATTGGCCTGATGTGCCTGGTGGCGCTCTGGCTGGACCGGCCGGCGCGGCAGCCGGCACCGGCGGTCAGCCCATCGCCCCGACCTCATGGGTGATGGCGGTCGAGATCTCGCGTATCAGCGCGAACAGGCGACCCATCGGCTCGAAGATTTCCGCGTGCTCGCGGGCATAGGCGGTGGAGGCGTGCGGTGCGCGCGGTTCCGCATAGTCCAGATCAGCGGCCGGGTCGGGGGTCGGGGGAAACACCTCGGCGAGCAGTTTCAGCGTCGAGGGGATGTCCAGCCGCAGGATGTGCGCATCGAGTGTCGCGCGCGTGACGCCGTGCCGGGGCGAGAAATCCGGGATGGCGCTGGCCAGCAGCCATAGGCGGTGGATCAGCGCGAGGCGCAGCGCGTGCAGCAGCAGCTCGCGCACCTGCATCCGTGGCGCGTCCGGCCAGGCGGCGCGCAGGGCCACGTGATCGGCCTGGATGCGCCGGAACATCGCCTGCGCCCTTGGCCACAGATCGAGGCGCTCCAGCGCGCGCGCGACCGAGACCAGCGCCTGGCGTCGCCCCGGCAGGCGCACATGGGCGGCACGGTCGAGCCACATGCCGGGGTCGAGCGTGTCCACGATGGCGCGCAGCACGTCCAGATCGGCATGGGCCAGCGCGTGCGCGGGCAGATCGAGCGCCAGGCGGAAGCGCGGGCTGCTGGAGGCCAGCTCGGCGAAGATCTCCGGGTGGCGCGCGGCGGCCGGTCCCAATCCGTGCAAGGTGTTCGCCAGCCAGCCGAACTGGTGCAGGATGGCGTTGTTGGGGATCGCCCGCAGCTCGCGCGGGTGGCGGATCACCACGGCACCCCCCATGCCGTCGGTCTGGCGGGCCGCCGGCCGCGAGCCTGAGGGGTCGAGCAAGGCGGGTCCGAACGCGCCGAGCAGACCGGCGTAGCCCGCATCCTCGACCAGCTCGGCCATGCCGGCGCGGCAGGACGCGAAGAAATCAGCCGAGAAATCCGGCTCGTCATAGATCGGATCGCTGGCGGCGGGCAGCGGCGCCAGGACGTGTTCGGCGATGCGGACGATGGTCGCCTCGGCCAGTTCGGGCGTGCCGAACAGCAGGTAGCCGTCGCCGCCCTGGAACGCGCTTTCCTGGCGCACCGCGAACCCGGCCTGGGTCAGGGTCCGCCGAGTCATGGGCGGCGAGAGATAGTCGAGCCGTGCGGCCAGGGAGAGCGGATGGGCGCCACGGCCGACGCTTTCGCCATGCGTGTCGAACAGCACGATCTCGATGTCGGACAATCCGTGCCGGGTCAGCGCCTCGGCGGCCTTCAGGCGCAGCCGTTCGATGAGATAGGTGGCCGCCAGCGGCCCGACATAGCGGCCGCTGTCCGAATAGCCGAATTGCAGCGCCATGCGACCCGTGGCGCGCAGATAGGCGCGCCAGTGCGGGCTGCGCAGCGCTTCCTCCAGCACTCGCGCCCCGTGTTCGAGCGCCTCGGCCGTCTCGAACAGCGGGCTGATCTCGACATGGCGCTCGATGCCGAACAGCCGGGCCAGCCACAGTGCCGCCAGCAGGGTGTAGCCGCTCTCCGTCTCGGCGATGAGGAAGCGCACCGGGGTCGTAGCGTCGATGTGCTTGACGATCTGCGCCACCGTCATCATCAGCCGCGCCGCCGACGCGCCCTCGGCCAGCAGCGCGCCGAAATCAACCGGGACCGGCCTCACCTCGTCCAATGCCGTGTTGATGGCGCCCAGCAGCACGCGGCGGCGCGAGGCGTCCTCCGGCGGATCGGCGAGGCCCAGGCGCTGGCGCACGACGTTGTGGAGCTGTGCCGCGTTCAGCCGGACATGGGTGTGCGCGAGGGACAGGCCGTGGCTGCGCAGGCCAGCGCGCGCTACGGCGAGGGGCCTTTTGTTCGCGGCCGGGGCGCTGGCAATCGCGGTCATCAGAAGGGCGTCGAGCGGCTCCGGTGTGACCAGGGCGGCATCGCGGGCGTCGATCAGGGCATGAGCGAAAGCGGCGACCTGCTCGGGTTCCGCAGAGGACGGACAGGCGGCGAGGGCGGTGTCCACCGCGGCGATCGCCGCTCCGGCCCGCTCGGCGGCGGCTTCGCCCTCGGGGACGCTCGCCGCCTGCGACTGGATGCGGGCGAGCTGGAAGCGCTTCATGCGCAGGCGCAGGCGCAGCGTGTCCCACCAGCCGATATCGGTCCGCCCGTCGGTGTCATAGCCAACCCAGGTGGCGAGGATGACCGGGGCCGGCACCAGTTCCGTCCAACGGCTCGGCCAGGTCTCGCGGGCCACCTCGAACACCGCCTCGGCCAGCCGGTCGAGCGCGTCGCGGCCATGCCCGATCGCCGCCACCGCGCGGGCGAACTCCTCCTCGAGCGTGATGCCGGGGCTGCGATGCGTGTCGAAGCCATCGCCCGGCGGCCGTCCACTGGCGAGTTCGGCGAGTGCCTGGGCGACCGGGCCGGGCAGGGCAAAGGTGGGATGGGCAGTGAACACTGCCGCGAAGCGCGGCCGTTCGACCAATGCGCGGAAACTCGCCCACGGTACAGGGCTGTCGCCCGGGTCGGGTCGGACCAGCCGGGCCGCAAGTGCGGCGCGGGCGCGTGCCGTCGCGGCCGGATCGGCGCCGCCGACATAGGCCGCAAGCCGCTCCCGCTCGTTCGGCGAAGGCGGTGTCGCGCAATATGGCGGACCAGCGCCTCTATATCGACCTCCTCCAACTCGTCGCCGTCGATGCGGCGCGAAATGGCGAGCGCCACTGTCAGTACCGGATTGCCGAACGGATCCTGATCATGCTGCTCCCGCATCCGGCTGGTCAGCGCCAGCAAATCCTCGGCAAGGGGAGAGGCGGCGACCGGGGTGGCGAATTGCTGCATGTGCGAAGTGTGCGCCGCTCATGGCCGCCATGCAACGTCCTGTTCCGAGTGGCCCGAGTTGGCCGACCCCTGGTCAGCCACTACGTTGCGCTGCGATGGACATGAGCACGCCAGCGGCCCGCGACGCCGCCGCCCGCCGGTCGCTGGCGCGGCATCGCGCCCTCGCCACGGGCCTGCTGCTGCTGATGGCGGCGCTGACCCTGCTCACCTACGCGATGCCGAGAGGCACGGCGACCGAGGTGCTGCAAGCGGCGGCGAAGGCCGGGTTCGTGGGCGGCATCGCCGACTGGTTCGCGGTCACCGCGCTGTTCCGGCATCCGCTGGGGCTGCCGATCCCGCACACCGCGATCATCCCTGCGCAGAAGGCGCGGCTGGGGCGCGCACTCGGGCGGTTCGTGGCCGAACACGTGTTCACGCGCGAGGAGCTGGCGCGCACCCTCGCACGGCTCAATCTCGCGGGCATCCTGCATCGCTTTTTGGCCGATCCGACCTCGGCCGAGCCCACGGCCGAGGCGCTGGCCGGGATGCTGCCGCGCCTGCTGTCAAGCATCGAGGACGGGCGGGCGCGCCGGGCGGTCGCGCGCATCATGCCGCGCCTGCTGGGCGGTCCGGGGGCCGGGCAGGTCGTGGCGCAGGTGCTGCGCAAGCTGGTGGAGGGCGGGCGGCACCAGGAGGTGTTCGGCTTCGTGCTCGTGCGCCTGAAGATCGTGCTGGCGGAAAAAGAAGGCAGCCTGCGCGCCGCCATCGAGGAGCGGGTGCGCGAGCAGGGCGGCAGGCTGGTCGGCTGGGCGGTGGGCGCGCAGGTCGCGCGCCGCGTGCTGAGCCAGATCAATGCCGAGCTTGGACCGGATGGGCGAGGATGGATCGGATTTGCGCGCGGCGTTCGACGAGTGGATGCGCCGCGAGATCACCCGCATCGAGACCGATCCGGCGCGGGCCGCCGAGATCGGCCGCACGCTGCGCCGTGTCTTCGCGCAACCGAGCCTGCAAGCGTGGATGTGGGATGTCTGGTCGCGACTGCGGATCGCGCTGGAGCAGGACGCGGCGCGGCCCGGCGGACGGACCCAGGCGCTGATCGCCGGCGCCCTCGGCAATCTTGGCGCGGGTCCTGGAATCCGATCCCGGCGCGCGGGCGCGATTGCAGGTCGCCGCCGAGGCGATCATCGGCCGCCTGCTGCCGGCCGCCCAGGTGCAGCTTGCCGATTTCATCGCCGATGTGGTGGCGCATTGGGATAGTGCCACCATCACCGAGAAGCTGGAGCTGCGGGTGGGCGGCGACCTGCAATACGTCCGCATCAACGGCACCCTGGTGGGCTTCCTGGTGGGCGGCCTGGTTTACGCGGTGCTGCGCGCCACCTTCGGCTATGTGAGCTTCTGAGGCGGGAGAAAGCCTGTCGGCGCCGGCGTCAGTCGCACGCCATCCGTTCGGACATGGCGAATCATCCCGATCCGGCTATCTCCCGGCCCTGGCTCCGCGAGTCGCCGTCGGGCTCGGCACCATCATCGTCCCTACAGCAGCTCCTGCACTTCTTCGATGGAGGTGTCAGCCGCCGCGCGGTCGAACACGATCTCGCCGCGCGCCATTGCCACGATGCGGTCGCAGGATTGGAACACGTGGTGCATGTTGTGGCTGATGAAGATGCCGGTGACACCCTGCGCCTTCAGTCCGCGCACGAAGCCGATCACCTTGTTGGTCTCCTTCACCGACAGGTGGTTGGTCGGCTCGTCCAGCACCAGCAGCTTGCTCTTGAAGTGCATCGCCCGCGCGATGGCCACGCCCTGCCGCTGGCCGCCGGACAGCTCGCCCACCAGCGCATCCGGCGAGCGCAGATGCAGATCCACGTCGGCGATCGCCTGCACGCTCTCGCGCCGCATCCGCGCCTGATCCAGCAATCCCACGCCGCATAGCGACACGCGCAGCGGTTCGCGTCCCAGGAACACGTTGCGCGCGATGGTCATTGTGGGAACCATCGAGTTGTACTGATAGATCGTCTCGATTCCCAGCCGCATCGCGTCCTTCGGGCCGCGCATCCGCGCCACGCGCCCGTCGATCAGCAATTCGCCCTCGTCCTGGCGCAGCACGCCGGAAATGATCTTGATCAGCGTCGACTTGCCCGCGCCGTTGTCGCCGACCAGGCCCACCACCTCGCCCTGCTGGATCGACAGGCTCACATCGCGCAAGGCGTGCACGCCGGAATACCATTTGTGCAAATCGCGGCATTCGATGATCGGAATCGCATTGGTCATGCCCGCGCCTCCACGCGAATGCGGCGCGCGGTGCGTCGCAGCCAGGCATTGGCGATCACGGCGAGGATGGTCAAGGCACCGATGGCGAACTTGAACCAGTTGGCGTCAACCGAGGACAACACGAGCCCGTTGTCGATCACGCGGATCAGCAGGGCGCCGACAATGGCCCCCAGCACGGTGCCGATGCCGCCGGTCAGCGCCGTGCCGCCGATCACGGCGGCGGCCACCGCCTGCAATTCGAGCCCCTCGCCGATCGACGGCAGCGGCGAGCCCAGCCGCAGCACCTGGATCAGCCCCGCGAACCCGGCCAGCACGGCCGACAGGACGAAACAGGTCATCTTCACGCGATTGACCGGGATGCCCAGCGATGACGCGGCCTCCAGGAAGCCGCCCGTGCTCTTGATCCAATTGCCGAAATTGGTGAGCGACAGCAGCCCGCCCATCAGCAGGGCGATGACCAGAAACCAGATCAGCGACAGCCGTATCAGGTGCCCGGGACCGATGAACGTGGTGAACAGCCAGGCGGGCACGTTGTCCGGCAGCAGCGGCGGAAAGCCGCCCGAAATCACCACGGTCAGCGAACGGGCGATGTAGAGCGTGCCGAGCGTCGTGATGAAACTCGGAATGCCGAAGCGCAGCGTGATGATGCCGTTCAGCAATCCCATGAGGGCTGCCACCGCGAGCCCGATCAGCACCGCCGGCAGGAAGGGCAGGTTCTGCTCCATCAGCACCGCCGCCGTCATCGGCGTCAGCGCGAACACCGAGCCGACCGAGAGATCGAACTCGCCGCTGATCATCAGCACGGTGACGCCGATGGCCACCAGTCCGGTCTCCGGGATCAGACCCAATATGCCGCGCACATTGTCGGCGGAGAGAAACACGCCGCCGGAACGGTTCTCGAACACCAGCACCAGCACCAGCAGCAGCACCAGCGCTGCCAGCTCGGGTTTCTCCATGTAGACTTTCAGCAATCGCTTCATGCTTGCCTCACGCGGCGGCGCTGCGGCCGTCAGCCCCCGGCTGGGGGTGACGGCGGTTAGCGGAGTGATCAGCGCAGGCCCTGCTTGGCGAGCACCATGATCTTGTCGGCCTGATCGGGCGTGATCAGCGCCTCGCCGGTGTCGATGCTGGCTGGGGCGAGACCCGCCTTCTTCGCCAGATAGGCTTCCATCACCGGCATGAAGCCTTGTTCGTAAGGCTGCTGATCCACCTCGACCTGGATATAGCCTGCCTTCATCTCCTGCAGCACCTGCGGCACCAGATCGAAGCCGCCCATCAGAACCTTGCCCGGCTTGATGCCGCGATCCTGCAGCACGCGCGCGACCGCGGAATGCCACAGCCCCATGTCGAAATACGCGGTGGTGTCGGGATGCAGATTGAGATAGGCGCCGACGCGGTCGGCGGTGATGGCACCGTCGCTGCCGGAATCGATCCGATCGATGACGATCTTGCGGCCCGGATTGGCCTTCTTGTATTCCTCCAGCCCCTTCATCACGCCTTGCTGCGCGCTGCTCGGCCCAGTTCTGGCCGGGCGCACTCACGCCCACCAGGATGCGCAGGTCGCCGCTCGTGGGAAACTGCTTGGACAGCGCGCGGCTGAGGCTCTCGCCTGCGGGGATGAAGTTCTGGCCGATGAAGGCCTGGCGCAGCGTCAGTTCCTCGCCCGCGGTCGCATCGACATTGGCGGCGATGACGGTAATGCCCTGCTTGCGCGCGTCCTTCAGGACGTTGATGAAAGCCTTGTTGTCGGCCAGTGCGGTGATCAGCGCGTCCGGGTGGCGTGCCACCGCCGCCTGCATGTTCGCCGCCTGCTGCTCGATCGAACCCTCGTTCTGCGTGAACAGCATCTGGCAGCTCGCCTGGATCCTGGCGCAGGCGTCGTCGAAGCCCTTCTTCACCGATTGCCAGAACGGGTTCGACGCCGATGAGTGGTGCGTGAACACGATCCGCATCGGCGTATCGGCACGCGCCGGCGCGCCGGCGCAGAGCGCCAGAGCCAACAGGCTGGTTCCGAGCAGCAGTTTCTTCATGGACAATCCTCCCCTTTGCTTGATCGCGGTCATTCGGGCCGCGAGGTTCGTCTGGTTACGGTGAAGCGATGGTCGATATCCGGCGCCAGGTCCAGCCCCAGTCCCGGACCTTGCGGCACGGTGATATGGCCGTCCGCGATCTCCGGCAATGCCGTCACGAGGTCGCGATACCAGGTGCGGTGATAGGCGCGCACGCTCTCCTGGATCAGCGCGTTCGGCGCGTTCAGCGACAGATGCGTGGACGCGCACAGCACCACCGGCCCGGTGCAGTCATGCGGCGCCACCGGCAGATGCCAGGCCTCCGCCATTGCGGCGATCTTGCGCGCTTCCGACAGGCCGCCGCACCAGGACAGGTCGAGCATGACGATGCCCGCCGCCTCGGTCTCCAGCAGGTCGCGAAAGCCCCAGCGTGTCGCCAGCGTCTCCGACGCGCAGATCGGCGCGGTCGATACCGCGGCGTAGCGCCGCAGATCGGCGAGGCTGTCCATGCGGATCGGATCTTCGTGCCAGAACGTGCCGAACGGCGCCAGCGCCCGGGCGATCTGCATGGCGGGCAGGAGCTGCCACAGCGAGTGGAACTCGACCATCACCTCCATGCGGTCGCCCACGGCCCGCCGGATCTTCTCGAACGGCTCCAAGCGCCCGGCGCAGTTCCTCGGGGCTGATCGCCAGCCCGTCGCTGCGTTCGGCGGCCATGTCGAACGGCCAGATCTTCATGGCCGTGATGCCTTCCTCCAGCAATTCCGCGGCGAGTTCGTCGGCGCGGTTGAGAAAGGCATCGAGATCGTCGAGGTTCTGCGCCGCGCGCAACCCCCAATTGGCGCTGCTCTGGCCGCGGCCGGTGCGCATATAGGCGGTGCCAGCGCAGGTATTGTAGGTGCGGATGGTCTGCCGCGAGAACCCGCCCAGCAATTGCGCGATCGGCTGGCCGGTGGCACGGCCGAACAGATCCCACAGCGCGATGTCGAACGCGGAATTGCCGCGCATCTCCGCACCGCTGGAGCGGAAGCCGAGATAGCCGGACAGGTCTTTTGCAATCCGGTCGATGGCAAGCGGGTCGCGTCCAAGCATCTTGGGGGCCACGACCTCGTGCAGATAGGTCTCGACCGTCTGCGGCATGAAGAACGTCTCGCCGAGGCCGGTCAGCCCCTCGTCGGTATGCAAGCGCACCCACAGCAGATTGGCGAACTCGGCGGCGCGGATGGTCTCGATAGCGGTGATGCGCATGTCAGTTGATCCCCGCCGCCAGCAGCGCCTTCACCGACATGTCGAAATGCTCGGCCATCGCGGCCTCCGCCGCGCGATGGTCGTGTGCCGGCGATGGCCGCTGCGATGGCGCGGTGACACGCGACGCTCGCCATGCGCTCGGCATCGCTCGGCCGGCTGTTCCAGCCGATGCCCCAGGTCTGGCGCGTGATGACGTGAAACGAGCGCACCAGCAGGGCGAACATCGGATTGCGCGAGGCCGAGGCAATCGACTCATGAAAGGCGATGTCGTGCTCCATCACGCGCGCGGGTTGCTGGAAATCCGCGCGCATGGCGGCGGCGAGGGCCGAAATCCCGGCAGCCTCCTGTGCGTCGCATCGCATCGCCGCGAGGGCCGCGGTGCGCAGCTCGATGCTGCGGCGCACGTCGTAGATCTGCTGGATCGTCGTCTGCTCGGTCAGCACGGCGTGATCGAGCACGAAGCCCAGCACGCTCGGGTCGATCGCCGAGACCCGCGCCCGGCGCCCGTTGCCGATATCGATCAGCCGCAACGCTGCCATCGAGCGAAAGCCCTCGCGCACGACCGCGCGCGAGACGCCCAATTGCACGGCAAACGCCGTTTCGCTCGGCAGTGCGTCGCCCGGCCGCAGCCCGTTCGCGCGGATATGCGCGCTGAGGCTCTGCATGACCCGCTCGACCAGGCCGCCGGCCGGCGAGAGTTCCGTGATGGCTGGGGCAGCTATCGCCAACGTCGTGGTAACCTATCCGACAGGTTCTTGCGATGCGGACTACAATCCCGCCGGGTCGCCCCTGTCAATCCCCGTTCGTCAACCCGCGAATCGCGGCTCCGGCAGCCCGCGCACGCCCGGGTCGAGGGCCAGCACGCCACCGGCGCAGGGCTGTGCTGCCAGCGCCTCCGGCGACAAATCCCAGATCGCGCAGGTGACGAACAAGCGTCGCCAGGTCCGGCCCTCCGAACATGCAACTGGTCGGGTATTGCACCGGCAGGGGCACCACGCGGTCGATGGCGCCGTCCGGCGCGTAGCGCACCAGGCGCCAGCCGCCCCATTGCGCGTTCCACAGACAGCCCTCGGCATCGATGGTCGAGCCGTCCGGGCTGCCTGGCTGCTCCGCTGTGGAGGCAAAGACGCGACGGTTGGCGATGCCGCCGCTGATTGCGTCGTAATCGTAGACGTAGATCAGCCCGTCCAGCGTGTCGGCGAAATAGAAGCTCCGTTCGTCGGGACTCCAGGCGAGCGAGTTGGAGATGCCGATGGCGCCGTCCATGCGATGCACCGACAGATCGGCATCGAGGCGGAACAGCGAGCCTGTGTGCTCGCTCAGCCGGTCATCCATCGTGCCGGCCCAGAACCGCCCGGCGCGGTCGCATTTGCCGTCGTTGAAGCGGTTGCGCGCGATCATCGCTTCGGGCCTGGCGATCCAGTCGATGCCGCCGGTCGCGGGATCGAAGAACGCGAAGCCGGATTCCAGCGCGCAGACCAGGCCGCCCTGGCGGCGCAGCGCGAAGCTGCCGATCCGTTCGGGGAAGTCCCACACTTGCACGGCACCGCTGGCGTGGTCGCGGCGATGCAGGCGGCAGCGCTCGATATCGACCCAGTACAGCGCCTGCTCGGCGACATCCCAGACCGGCACCTCGCCCAGCGTGTTGCGCGCGTCCACCAGCAGGCGGATTTCCGTCATCCTTGCGTTCTCTCCCTGTCAGGTGCGACGACGCCATGAAAACGCGGCGACGGCTGCGAGCGTCAGCGCGCCGGTGCAGATGTACTGCCAATAGGCGGAGACATGCACAAGATTGAGCGCGTTCTGCAACAGGATGACCAGCAACGCACCCAGCAGCGTGCCGATTGCGGTACCGCTGCCGCCCAGCACCGAGGCGCCGCCGACCGCGACCGCGGTGATCGAGGTGAGGGTGAAGCCGGTGCCCGCCTGCGGATCGCCGGAGCCGATGCGCGCCGCCAGGATCAACCCGGCAAGCGAGCCGGCCAGCCCGCTCGCGATATAGGCCAGGCTGCGGATGCGCCCGATGCGCAGCCCGGCGGCCTGTGCCGCCTCGGCACTCGATCCCGCCGCATACAGCCGCGCGCCCACTCTGCCGCGCAGCAGAAGCAGCTCGGTCAGCAGAAACAGCGCCAGCACGACGAGGAATACCGGCGAGAACGCGCCCACGCGCTGCGTGAGAAAATCCGCGAAGCCGCCAGCAACATTGCCGCCCGGCGCCGGCCGCACGATCAGTGCCAGGCCCAGTACCGACCGAATAGCTCGCGAGTGTGGCGATCAGGTCAGGAATGCGCAGCACCTGCACCAGCACCGCATTGGCCGCACCCGTGGCGAGACCGGCGCCGAGGCAGGCAGCGATGCCCAGCCAATTGTCCGTGCCCGGATCGACGATGACGAACGAGGCGATGCAGGTGACGAGGCTGACGAGCGGGCCGATCGCAAGGTCGATGCCGCCCACCAGGATCACCGCCAATTGCCCAAGTGCCGCAAGCGCCAGCGGTGCCGTGTCGAGTTGCAGGCTCGCCAGCGTGCGCGCGGTCAGGAAATAGGGAGAGCGCGACGCGGCAATTGCGGCGATCGCCACGATCAGCACTGCCAGGATTGCGGGCGCCGCATAGCGGCGCGCCGCGATCGTCCATCCCGACAGATACGGCGCGACGCGTACCCGCGCCGCCGGTAGTTCGCTGCGTGCCGTGCGCACCGCGGCACCGATGACGCGCGCCTCCGTGGCCTCCGCCGCTTGCATTTCGGCGGCGACAGCACCGCCGGAGAACACCAGGATCCGGTCGGACAGCCCGATCAGCTCCAGCACGTCCGACGAGACCACCAGCACCGCGGCACCGCCCAGCGCCAGGTCGCGGATCATGCGGTACAGCTCGAGCTTGGTCTCTACATCGACGCCCTGGGTCGGCTCGTCGAACACGTACACGCGCGGATTGGCCAGGAACCAGCGCGCGAACACGATCTTCTGCTGATTGCCGCCGGACAGCAGGCCGACGGGCTGTGCCATTGATGGCGTCCGCACGCGCAGACGCTCGATCTGTTCGGAGACGCGGCGGCGTTCGCGGCCGGTGTCGATCACGCCCAGGCGCGACCAGGCGGGCAGATGCGGCAGCGAGACGTTCTCGCGAATGGCGTGCGGCAGGAACAAACCCTCGCCGCGACGATCCGCCGGCACGTAGATCAGCCCGGCAGCGGCGGCGGCGCGCGGGTTGCGGATCGCCACATCGCGCCCGTCGATGGCGATGCGACCGGTCGCGGGCAGCAATCCGAACAGCGCGCGCGCGACCTCCTGCTGACCCGATCCCTGCACGCCACCGAGACCGAGGACTTCCCCGGCCCGCACCGAAAGCGCGATCTCCGGCCCGCCCGCGATGCGCAGGCTGGCGTCCAGCACGACGGCACCGGTCGCGGTGGCGCGGGGAGGGTAGGCGAGGGCGATGTCGCGGCCGACCATCATGCGGACCAGGCGTGCCGGATCGGCCTCTTGCGCGGCCAGGGTGCCGATCATCTCGCCGTCCTTCAGCACCGTGATCCGGTCGGCCAGCGCCATCACCTCGACGATGCGGTGGGAGATGAACACGATGGCGGCGCCCTCCGCGCGCAGGCGGCGCAGCAGCGCGAACAGACCCTCGGTCTCGGCGGCGGTGAGTGCCGAGGTTGGCTCGTCCAGGATCAGCACCCTGGCATCCCGCGACAGCGCCCGTGCGATTTCCAGGATCTGCGTCTCGGCGCGCCCGAGTTCACGCACCGGCCGCCGCAGATCGACCTGCTGGCCGAGCGCGGCCAGCATCGCGGCACCGTCGCGCAGCATCCTTGCCCGATCCACCAGCGGGCCAGTCATCGGTTCGCGGCCAAGAAAGAGATTGCCCGCCCCGTCCAGCTCCGGCACCAGGCGCGTGTCCTGGTACACCATCGCGATGCCCTGCGCGAAAGCATCGCCGGGCGTGTCGATCCGCACGCCGGCACCGTTCATGCGGATCTCGCCCGCATCGGCGCGATAGACGCCGGACAGGATGCGCATGAGCGTCGATTTGCCGGCGCCGTTCTCGCCGATCAGCGCGTGGATTTCGCCGGCACGGACGTCGAACGAGACCGCGTGCAGGGCGCGGACGCCGGGGAAGCTTTTCGCGACCCCGACGACCGCCAGGACCGGATCAGCCAAAGATCTTCTTCAGCGTCGCGGCATCGAGATTGGTGTCCACGAACACGCCGTCCGGCATGTCGGGGCGGATATACTGGCCGTAACTTGCCGCGGTGATCAGGCTGGGCTGCAAGATCTGCCGTTTCGGCACGCTTTCGCCCGCCAGCAGCTTCAGCGCGGTGCGCAGCGCCACCACGCTCTCCCAGGTCGGTTCGGACATCAGGCCGATATCGAATTTCGGCTGCTTCGGCTTCTCCGCCCGGAACAGCTTAAGCAGGCCGTTATAGTCGTCGCCTGTCACCGGCACGAGCGGCCGCCCGGCAGCGAGCAGCGCCTTGCACGCGCCGGTCGCGTCCTGCCCGCCATCGCACCAGATGCCGTCGATCTGCGGATAGGCGGCGATCAGGTCGGCCATCACCACCTTCGCCCGGTCCTCCTCCCAGAACGCATCCTTGAACGCCAGCACCTCGATGCCGGAGCCTTTGAACACCTGCTGCGCACCGGACCACGCGGCGGCGGTGTAGGAATTGCCGGGCAGGCCGCCGAGGGCCACGATCTTGCCACGGCCGCCGAGAGCGGTTTTCAGGAAGCCGCCGAGCGCCATGCCCTTCTTGTGCGGGTCCGTGCCGACATAGGCGGTCCACGCCGTGCCATCGACCGGCAGGTTGAACGGCACCGTGACGATACCCTCGCGCGTCGCGTCGCGCAGCACGTTGGCCACCGCCGAGCCGGAATTGGCGATCACCAGGATGGCGTCCATCTGCTGGTTGATCAGCCCCTCGATGTCGTTGACCTGCTTGGCGATGTCGCCCTGCCCATCGACGATCACCAGATCGGCGATCTCCGGGTGGCGCGCCGCCTCGGCCTTGATGGCGGCCAGGCACATCGCCCGCCAGCTATTGCCGGAAAACCCGTTGGAAAAGCCGATGCGCAGCTTGCCCGACTTCTTTTTGCCCGTGACCTGGCCGCCCTCGGCCTCGATCTTGGCGCTGGCGATCACGTCCGTCGCCGCCCGTGCCGCGAGCGGTGCCAGCGCCAGTGCCGAGGCGCCGGCGAGCAGCCCGCGCCGCGTCCATTGCGGAAATGTCATGGATGATCCTCCCTGCGTTTCTGTCACGAGATGCGGGCGGCGACCGCCCGATAGGCGAGCACGCTGAGACCGATGATGGCACCCTGCACCACGTATTGCATGCCGGTCGAGATGCGCACGATGTTGGTGAAGCTGGCCAGTTCGGTGATGAACAGCGTGCCGCCGATCGTGCCGGCGACGCTGCCGATGCCGCCGGTCAGTGCGGTGCCGCCGATCACCACGGCGGCGATCGAGGTCAGCATGAATTGCGTGCCGATGCCGAGCGAGGGCGCCCCGACATAGGCGGTGAGCAACAGCCCGCCGGCGCAGGCCAGCAGCGCCGATCCGACATAGGCGAGGGTGATCGTGCGTTCGACGCGCACGCCCATCAGATGTGCCGCGCGCGGATTGGCACCGGCTGCATACAGCGCGCGGCCGAATACGGTCGCCCGGCTGATCCACGCGACAGCGATGGCAAGCGCCAGCCAGACCAGCGTCGCCGCCGGGAAGCCCAGCACGCTGCCGCTGCCGATGCGCTGGAAACCGGCCGCGATCGCCCCGTGCGGCGCGCCGCCGGTATAGACCAGGGCCGCGCCGAACAGGATGGCGTTCATCCCGAGGGTCGCAATCAGCGGCGTCACGCGCAGGCCGGTGACCAGCAGCCCGTTCGCCAGACCCACAGCCAACGCCAGCAGCAGGCAGATCAGCACGGCTTGCGGCACGCGCCCGGCCGCTCCGTCCATCGCCTCCGCGGCGGCGATGTTGACCAGCGTCACGACACCGGCCTGCGACAGGTCGATGCCGCCGGTGAGCAGGGCCAGGGTCTGGCCGGTCGCGATCACGCCGAGGAAAGAGGCAACTTGCAGAATGTTCAAGATCTGGCCGGGACGGAACATCGCCGGCGAGATCAGGCCGCTCACGAGATACAGTCCCGCGACGGCGACCCATACCGCGCCGCCGCGCCCGGCCAGCCTCAGAACCCGGCCCAGACCGTGATCCAGCCGCATCGCCCGTTTCACTCCCCCGCCGACGCCGAACATCGGTCATGTATCGTATGAAAGCAATCGTTCATCGGATGATTGCCGTGGGACCGCCATGGTGCCTATCATGCGTGGGACCGGAGGAGACCGCTGCGTGAAGATCACGGCCCTGCGCACGCTCGTTGTGAATGCCGAGATGCGCAATTGGGTATTCGTGCGTGTCGAAACCGATCAACCCGGGCCTGTACGGCTGGGGCGAGGCGACGCTCGAATGGAAGACCCGTGCGGTGGTGGGCGCCGTGCAGGATCTGGAGCCGTTGGTGCTGGGGCGCGACCCGCGCGACATCGAGCAGCTCGTGCGCATCATGAACAAGCACGGATTCTGGCGCATCGGCGTGATCGGCAAGACGGCGATCAGCGGCATCGAGGTGGCGCTGTGGGACATTTTCGGCAAGAGCACGGGTCTGCCGGTCTGGCGCCTGCTGGGCGGGCGCACGCGCGACCGCGTCCGGGTGTATACCCATCTCGGCATGGGCCAGATGAACGCGGTCTATGAGACGCTCGAGGCCGGATCGCTGGCCGAGCGCGGCCTGGCCGTCGTGGCGCGCGGCTACAGCGCGGTCAAGGTCGTGAACATCCCCTATACCCACTACACCGCCTCGCCTCGCGAGATCGACGGCGTGGCGCGCGCGATGGGCGCCTTGCGCGAGGCGGTGGGCGACAAGGTGGAGATCATGGTCGATTTTCATGGCCGCCCCGCCTCGACCAGTGCCGCGCTGCAATACATCCAGGCGCTGGCGCCGTTCCGGCCGCTGTTCGTGGAGGAACCGGTGCAGCCGGGCGACGCCCTGGCGATGAAGGAGGTGGCATCCCGTTCGCCGTGCCCGGTCGCCTCGGGCGAGCGGCTGGTGGATCGCGCCGAGTTCGACGATCTGTTCCGCCTGCGGGCGCTGACCATTGCACAGCCCGATATCTGCCACGTCGGCGGGCTGGCCGAAGCGCGCAAGATCGCGGCAGCCGCCGAGACCGCAGGTGCGGGCATCGCGCCGCACAACCCGCTCGGCCCGCTCGCCACCGTGGCGGCGCTGCATTTCGATATCGCCACCCCGAACTTCGTGATCCAGGAGGAAATGTCCGGTGCCGTGCCCTGGTTCGGCGAGGTGCTGCGCGGGCTGCCGGTGCTGACCGACGGGTATTGGGCGGTGCCGGACCAGCCGGGGCTTGGCATCGAAATCGACGAGGCGGTGGCCGCGCGCCATCCCTACCAGCCGGAGGTGCAGCACGCGACGGGCGCCGTTCTGGCGGACGGCACCGTGGTCGATTGGTGAGTGCCGAAACAAGAATCCACAGGGAGAACGCCAATGAAGATCGTCCGATACCTGTCCGCAGCACTGCTAGGTGCCACCGCGCTTGCCGCCGTCGCGCGCGCTGACGACATCAAGCTCGGCTACATCAACAAGATGGGCGAGCATCCGTGGTTCGTGGCCGAGGTCGCGGGCGCCAAGGCGGAAGCGGCCAAGCTGGGCGTGCCGATCTCGACCCAGGACGTGCAGTTCAACGCCGACCTGACGCTCACCACCTTCGATACGATGGTCGGCGATGGCGTGAAGGGTATCGCCATCGTCGTGCCGGACCGCGCGCTGGGGCCTGTGGTGGCAGAGAAAGCGGCCAAGGCCGGGATCAAGCTGATCGCCGTGGATGACGACATCTACACGCAGGACAAGAAGATGGTCCCCTATGTCGGCATGAACGCCACCAATATCGGCCGCCAGGTCGGCGCCGAGGACGCGCGGCTGTACAAGCAGATGGGCTGGGACAAGCTCTCCGACGTGCGCCTGGCCAGCATCGAGGATCGCCGGGCGGATACCTGCATGCAGCGTAATCGCGGCGCCGAGGCGGCGTTCCTGGACGCGGTGCCGGGCTTCGACAAGAGCCACATCATCCGCATTCCCTACGAGAACACGATGAACAGCAGCATCGACGCGGTGACGACGACGCTGACCGCGCATCCCGAGGCCGGGCATTGGATCTTCTATAGCTGCAACGACGACGGCGTGCTGGGCGCGGTGCGCGCGACCGAGAACGCGGGCATGAAGCCCGATCAGGTGATCGGCGTCGGCATCGACGGCAGCCGCGCCTGCGACGCCTATGGCAGCGGCCAGCCCACCGGCTTCCGCGGCACGGAATGGATCGATTCCGGCAAGGAGGGAGCGACGGCGGTGGCACTGCTGGTCGCCGTCGATCAAGAACAACACGAAGCTGCCGGAAAAGACCTATGTGACGACCGACCTGATCAACGCCGGCAATTTCGCGCAGTTCAAGGACCGCATTTGCCACAAGTGACGCGAATGGAAGACATGCCTGCGCCGCTGCTGGAGGTGCGCGGCGTCTCCAAGCGCTTCGGCGTGGTGCAGGCATTGGCTGACGTTTCTCTACCGATCCAGGCAGGCGAGGTGCTGGCGCTGGTCGGCGAGAACGGTGCCGGAAAATCGACACTGATGCGCATCCTGGAAGGGGTGTACCGTCCCGACACCGGCACCGTGCTGGTGAGCGGCGCGTCGGCCGTCTTCCACGCTCCCGCCGCCGCCCATGCCTGCGGCATCCGCGTGATTCATCAGGAACCGGACATCATCCCCGATCTGTCTATCGCGGAAAACCTGTTCGTGGGCGAATTGCGCCGCGTGGGCGGGGTGTTCCTCGATCGCCGGGATCTGGCTTCTCGCACCATGCGCATGCTGACGCAATTCGGCTTGCAGCATGAGCTTCAGCCATGGGCACGTGCCGGCAGCCTTGGCCCCGCGCACCGGCAATTGCTCGAGATCATGCGGGCCTTGCGCGCCGGGGTCCGCGTGCTGGCGCTCGACGAGCCGACCTCCTCGCTGACCGAGGAGGAAGCCGGACGATTGTTCGACGTCGTGCGTCGCCTGCGCGGCGAGGGAGTCGCCATCATCTACATCTCGCATCGCATGCGCGAGGTGCAGTTGCTGGCCGACCGCGTCGCCGTGCTGCGCGACGGGCGGCTCGTGGCGCATCGGCCGGCATGCGAGCTGGGCGAGGCGGAGATCGTGCGGCTGATGGTGGGACGGCCGATCGCCGATCTGTTCCAGCGTGCGGACAAGACGCCGGGGCCGGTCGTGCTTTCGGTGCGTAACCTGACCACGCGCCGCGTCCGCGACATCAGCCTCGACGTGCGCGCGGGCGAGGTCGTGGGGCTGGCCGGACTGATCGGCGCCGGCCGCTCCGAACTGGCGGAGGCGATCTTCGGCGCCGACCGCGCGCTGTCCGGCTCGGTCGCGGTCGGCCGGCCGTGCCGATCCGCCTGCGCGCCCCGGCGGACGCCATCGCCGCTGGGATCGGCTTCGCGCCGGAGGATCGCAAATCGCAGGCGCTGCTGCTGCTGCGCAGCGTGCAGGACAACCTGACGCTATGCGTGCCGGACCTGATCAGTCGGCTGGATTTCGTAAGCCGCAGGCGAGCGCAGCGCGTGGCAGCCGAACAGGTAGCGCGAATGCGGATCAAGACGCCGAGCCTCGATCAGCTCGTTTCCAAACTCTCCGGCGGCAACCAGCAGAAAGTGGTCCTCGGCCGCTGGCTCGCGCGCCGGCCGAAGCTGCTGATCCTCGACGAGCCGACGCGCGGCATCGACGTGGGCGCCAAGGCCGAGATCTATCAGCTCATCGCGCAGCTTGCTTCTTCCGGCATGGCGCTGCTGGTGATCTCCTCGGAAATGCCGGAGCTGCTGGGCCTGGCCGACCGCGTGCTGGTCATGGCCGGCGGCCGGATCGTGGCCGATTTGCCGCGCGCCGAGGCGTCGGAGGCGCGCATCCTGGAACTGGCGATGGCCGACAATCTGGCGAGGGACGATGCAGTGAGCACCGCCGCATGACCGCGAACGTCATCGAAAATTCGGCCGGACAGACGTTGCGGCGAAGCCGTGCGGGGCCGCTCGCGCGCATCATCGGCGGCGTCGGCACGCATAATTCCAGCCTGCTGATAGCACTCGCGATCCTGGTCGCGATCTTCGGCAGCCTGCGCCCCGACATCTTCTTCCTCACACGCAACATCGAGAATATCGGCCAGGGCATCGCCATCCTCGGCGTGCTGGCGACGGCACAGACCATCGTCATCGTTTCGGGCGGGCTGGATATTTCCGTGGGTGCGGTGGTCGGGCTGTCCACCGTCAGTATCGCACTCGCGGTCGGCTGGACCGGCTCGACCGCGCTCAGCATCCTGTTCGGCATGGCGGTGGGTGCCGTGGCCGGGCTGGCCAACGCGCTCATCATCACCGTGGGCGGCGTCAACGCGGTGATCGCGACACTCGGCACGATGGCCGCGTTTCGCGGCGTGGCCTTCATCATCTCGAACGGCCAGTCGATCAGCATCTTCGACCGCACTTTCCGCTTCATCGGCTCGGGCCGCATCCTGGGGGTGCAGGTGACGATCGAGGTGCTGATCGCGGTGGTCGCGGTGTTCTTCGTGCTGATGCGCTACACCGTGACCGGCCGCAACATCTACGCGATCGGCGGCAATCCGGTGGTGGCGAGGCTGGCCGGGCTGAACGTGCGCGCCTATCAGATCGGCGTGTACATGCTGAGCGGTGCCGCGGCGGGTCTCGCCGGGATGCTGCTCGCGGCACGCACCGGGTCGGGCCAGCCGATCTCCGGTTCGGACGGGCTGGAATTGCAGGCGATCACCGCCGCCGTGCTGGGTGGCTGCGCGCTGACGGGCGGGCGCGGCACGATCATGGGTGGATTGCTCGGCGTGCTGATCCTGGGCGTGCTGAACAACGGCATGATCCTGACCAGCGTGCCGACCTTCTATCAGATGGTGGCGCGCGGTGTGCTGCTGATCGCGGCCGTGGTGATCGCCGAGCAGCAGGCGCGGCGCTACGCATGAGCCAGCACGCCGAAGTCCCGGCGCGGCCCGGCTTGCAGAAGCCGCGCGTGCATGGCGGCGTGGTGCGCCAGATGGCGCTGCGCATCCTTGGCGGCGCGGTGTCGCCGGGCCAGACTCTGCCCACCGAATCGGCATTGCAGGCCGAATTCGCCATCAGCCGCAGCGCGCTGCGCGAGGCGATCCGCGTGCTGCACGCGAAGGGGCTGGTGGATGTGCGTCCGCGCATCGGCACGGTGGTGCGCGATCCGGCGGATTGGAACCGGCTCGATCCGGACATGCTGGAATGGTCGCTATCCACGCCGCCCGATGCGGATTTCGTGCGGTCGCTGATCGAAGCGCGGCATCTATTCGAACCGGCGGCGGCGGAACTCGCGGCCCGGCGTGCCACCGCACAGGATCTGATGCGCATCGAGACGGCCTATTTCGGCATGCGCGATTCCCTGCCGCATGACGTCGATGCGTGCTGCGTGGCCGATGTGGCCTTTCATGCCGCCGTGCTGCGAGCAAGCCATAATGTCGTGCTGCAACAGCTCGTCGGCACGATGGGGGCCGCGCTCGGCAACATCTTTCGCCTGTCCACGCAGATCGCGGCATCGCACGACAGATCTCTGTCGGCGCATGCCGTGGTCCTCGACTGCATTCGCCTGCGTGATCCCGCCGGCGCGAGGAGCGCCATGCTGGGGCTGCTGGAGGTCGCGGCAACGGATCTGGCGCCCTTCCTCTCGCGCTAGGGATGGAAGGCGAGGCGCTACGCGCCGATGCGCTGGCGCACATGCAGCAGCGCCGCGTCCAGCCGCAACAGCAGCCGGATGGTGTGCAACGTCATGCCATCACCCTCCAGCGACGCAGGGATACCGGCCGGTTCTTCATGCGGGTGCTCGGCCGAGGCGGGCTTTCCCTCCAGGATCGCGGCAAGATCGGCGATGCTGGCGGCGATGCGCGCGTCGGCCTGGGTCACGATGGCGCGCAGCGTGGGATCGCTCTGCGGCTCCCTGTGCAGGCTCATGCGCGCGAGATCGCGCGCCCATTCCTCGCAGGCATCCAGCAGCACGAGCAATCGCTGAAGCCGATCCTGCCTGAACCATCGCGCTCCCGGCAAGCCCGGCGTCGCTACGGCCCGCAGCGCCTGGTAGCGCTGTTCCTGTGCAAGCGTCAGCGCCGCGACCTGCTCATCGCCCGGCATGCCGCGCAACGTCCGGGTCGCGGCCTCGATCACGGCACCCATTGCCCGCAGAAAGGCGGCGGCGGAGGCGCGCACCAGATCCGGCGTTCGGCGCGCCAGCACTACCCAGGCTATGACAATGCCGGCGGCGGCGCCGACCGCTGTCTCCTTCAGGCGCAGCAGCAGCAATTCCGGTGGAAAATAGCCGAGCATCCCGAACACCAGGCCCAGGATGATCGTGATCCAGAAGGTCATCACGCCATACGCCGCGGTCGAGGCGAACAGGGCGAGAAACACGGCGGCAACGACCGCCGCCATGCTCAGCAGGACGTGGCCGCCCAGCACCGTGGCCAGCAGCACGCCGGCCAGCACGCCGGCCAGCGTTCCCAGCATCATCTGCCAGGCCTTGGCGACCGATTCGCCGCGTGACCGTGTGCCCTGAAACAGCACGAAGGCAGCGAAAACCGCCCAATACCAGCGCGACGGCGACACCAGCTCGCCGCCCGCGATGGCAAGTGCCGTCGCCAGCGCCGCCTGCACGCCGGGCCGGATTTGCAGCCCGGCCCAGCTTGCCGGCGGCGCCGGCCGTGCCGCGATCGCGGTCAGCGGCAGGTCGCCCCGGATTTCGTCCAGCAGGCGCGCGAGCGTTGCCAGCACGCGCCCGAGCTTCGATGCGGGCTGTCCCGGCGGCGGCGGCGGCACGTCGTCCGCGAAGGCGCGGCGCAGCCCCGCGAGCTGCGCCAGCAGGACCGGGCGCTCCGCGTCGGTGCCCCAATCCGAGGCGGCGACCCGCACCAGCCGCTCCGTCAGCAATTGCAGCTCGAGCAGGTGCATGCCGGGACCGGCAGCCAGGCGCGGCTGGGCCAGCATCACCGCCTCGTTCTGCCGCAGCGCCATCCGCCGCAAGGCGCGCCGGCCGCCCGGGTGGAAGCCGCCATGGCGCACCGCCTGCTCGATCGACGCCAGGATCGCGGCGATCGCTTCGCGCACGACATGCAAGAGGCGGTGCAATTCGGCCTCGGGTCGTTCCGGCAGGATTACGAACCGCACGACGCCCGCGCAGGCCGCACCCAGCACGATGACCACCGCCCTGCTGGGCAGGTCTGCGAACGTGAGCCGCGACAGCAGCGCCACCAGCAGGCCGATCAGCGATACCACGCCGAGCGTCGCCCAGCGCGGCCCAAGCGAGGCGGCGCAGATCGCCAGGAACACCAGCGCCACCGTCAACGCCGCCGGGAGATACGGCACCGGCAATGCCAGCGCGACCAGAAACGCGGTCGCGACCACGGGGACCGGCGACAGCGCGATGGTCCACGCCTGCTCGCGCCGCGTGGGATCGCGCACGGTGGCACCCAGGAACATGGCGACCGCGAAGCCCATGACCCGGGCGGTGAACGGCATCGGCATGAGCGGTCGCAGCAGCAGCGCCAGCAGTAGCGCGAGACATCCGCCGAGCGTGGCCCTTGCCGCGCCCAGCAGGCGCAATGACCCCGGATCAGGCGGAAACACGGCCTGCCTGGCTGCCAGCGAGGCGCCGGAGAGCAGTTCCCGTGAAATCCGTCTCATTCGGCTTCTCCGCCGCCGGGAGCGGGGCGGCCCAACGCGGTTGCGCCAGCCTGCTCCGGCGGCAGCATATGGCTGAGCGCCGTACGCATCGGCCGGCTCGACAGCCGCATCAGGCCGTAGAACGGGCTATCCAGTTCCAGCACCAGAAAGATCGAGCTGCCGATCGCCAGCGAGCAGACCAGCAGGGCCGCCGCGACGGTCGCGTTGCGCGGCGCGTTCAGGCCGAAGCTGGCAAAGATCGCCACGATCCACGCGGTCAGGATAACGATCACGGTCGGCCGCACGCTGGGGCCCGCGTGCTCGATCATCATCCAGCGCTGGCGCAGCAGGGCCGTGCTGCCCTGCAGGGCCTGCTCCTTCAGCCAGCTCTGCCCGGTATCGACCGGGGTCAGCGCGCGCACCGCCTCGCGCTCGCGTTCCAGAATGTCGCCCGCCTGTCGGTCCTCGCTCACGAAGGGTCGGCCGCCCTGGACCGGCCAGTTGTCGTGCAACAGGCGCTGAGTATAGTCGCGCACCAGCCGGCGCGCGGGCAGCGCCGCCTCGCCGTAGTCACGCAGGGTCTCGTCCAGTGTGACCAGGTTGGCGGCATAGGCGCGCATCGCGTTGTCGGTCGCGTCGAACGAGGTCTTGACGGTCGCGATCATCAGGCCGAGGACCAGCGAGGCCAGCACCGACAGCATTCCGGTGCCGAGCCGGACCACATCCTGCGTCCCTTGCGACAGATGCGCCTCTGGCAGCACACGGTGCAGGTGCAGCCCGGCCATGCCGCCGGCGAACACGATCGCGGCGACGATCAGCCCGATCGCGAGCGCGTCCATGCCAGCCTCCGTCAGCGCGTGACGAGGCTGGCGATCAGCGCGTTGGCGCCGTGCGCGAGGCCCGCGAACATGCCGAAATCCACCCGGTTCACGACCACGAACACCCCCACGCCGGTTCCTGGAGCGAACGCGACATAGCTCATGAATCCGGCACCGCCGCCGGCTTTCTGCATGATCGTGGGCTCCGCACCGCGCCCCTGCATGGCCACCCAGCCCAGCCCCAGCCCGGTCATCGGCCCGGCCTCGTCGAAGCCGATGGCGGCCGTGAGCGACTGCCGCAGGCGGTACACCGCATGGCTCAGCCGCAGCGCCGGGGCCGGGTCGTCCAGATTGTGCCGCAGCCAGATCGCCATGTCGGCGCCGGTGCTGTACAGCCCGCCGCTCCCCTGTGTTGCGGTGGTGTCAAGGCAGGGGCCGCGGGTGCGATGCCGGTGCCCAGCATCAGCCGGGCGCATTGCGACGGGTCCGGGCTGAACCCGGTATCGGCCATGCCGAGCGGCCCGGTGACCAGCTCGTGCAGCAGGTCGGCATAGGGCTTGCCGGCCGCCTTGGCCAGCGCATCCGACAGCAGATCGAAGCCGATATTCGAGTAGGCGGCGGCGCTGCCCGGCGTCCAGCCGAGCACCTGCTTCGGCAGCCAGGCCCAGCGGTCGGCGCGGGTCGGCCAGGTGAATTGCGGCTTGGCGGGGTCGAACCCCATCTCGCGCGGCAGCCCCGCGGTGTGGGTCGCGAGGTCGAGCAGCGTGATGGCCTGCCCGTCGCGCGTGGGGACTTGCGCATCCCCGGCATAGCGTTGCAGCGGATCGGTCAGCCCCGCCGCCCCGCCGGCGACAAGTGTGCCCAACACCTCGGTCGTAAAGACCTTGGTGATCGAGCCGAGCCGGATCAGGCTGTGCGCGTCCGGCTCATGTCCGTTGCCCTTCGCCGTCTCGCCATAGCCTTCGATCACCGTGTCAGGCCCGCGCACCACGACCAGCACCATGCCCGGCGCCCCGGATACCAGCCACATGGCCGGGCCGGCCAGGCCGATCGATTCGTCCAGCAGGGTGCCGGCCCGCGCGGGCAGGGCGGCCAGCAGCAGGGCGAGCACGGGTACAAGCCGAGCGAGTCGGCGCCTGTTCATGGCGGTTCCTCCGGTGTCTGTTGGCTCGGGCCGCCGACCGGCGGATCAGGCTCACATGCTTGATCCGCTTCACTCCGCAGCGCAACGAAGGGCTGCGCGGCGGCCTGCCGGGCATATGGGGGGTGGCGATGGTCTTCAGCATCCATCCGGCGATCGCGGCGGGTGTCATGGCCTGTACCGCCGTCACCGATGCGGTCTATGTGTTCTTCAATGCGGCGGTCACGGCCCGGCATCGGGTCCGGGCGGCGAACTGGAGCGGGTTGTGGTACCTGCTCTCGGCCTTCGCGGTCATCAGCTACACGCAGAACGCGGCCTATGTGCTGTTCGCCGCCGCCGGGTCGTGGCTGGGCGCCTTTGCCTCGGTGACCTGGCTCGCGCGCCGTCCACCGCCGCCCTTGCGAGGCAAGGACTTTTCCTGACGCTCATGCCTGTGTAGCCTTGCGTCATGGGCCACCAGCGCTTTTCCATCTTCTCCATCATCCGCGAGGGTCTGCGCGGCCAGAGCGGCTGGGGACCGATGTGGCGCGACCCGGAGCCGAAGCCGCATTACGACGTGGTGATCGTGGGCGGCGGCGGGCATGGGCTTGCCACCGCCCACTACCTCGCCAGCCGGCACGGCATCACCAATGTCGCGGTGGTGGAAAAGGGCTGGATCGGCTCGGGCAATGTCGGGCGCAACACCACGATCATCCGCTCCAACTACCTGCTGCCCGGCAATATTCCGTTCTACGAGCATTCGCTGAAACTGTGGGAAGGGCTGGAGCAGGACATCAACTACAACGCGATGGTCAGCCAGCGCGGGGTGCTGAACCTGTATCACTCCGACGCGCAGCGCGACGCCGCGGCGCGGCGCGGCAATGCGATGCGGCTGCACGGGGTCGATGCCGAGCTGCTCGACCGCGAACAGGTCCGCCGCCTGCTGCCGATCGCCGATTTCGACAACGCGCGCTTCCCGATCATGGGCGGGCTGCTGCAACGGCGCGGCGGCACGGTGCGCCACGACGCGGTGGCCTGGGGCTACGCGCGCGCCGCCGACGGCCGCGGCGTCGATATCCTGCAGAATACCGAGGTCACGGGCATCCGCGTCGAGGGCGGCCGGGCCGTGGGGGTCGAGACGGTGCGCGGCTTCATCGGCGCGGACCGCATCGGCCTCGCCTGCGCCGGCAATTCGGGCAGGGTCGCGGCGATGGCGGGGCTGCGCCTGCCGATCGAGAGCCATGTGTTGCAGGCCTTCGTCTCCGAAGGGCTGAAGCCGCTGATCGACTGCGTGGTGACGTTCGGCGCCGGGCATTTCTACATCAGCCAGTCCGACAAGGGCGGCCTGGTGTTCGGCGGCGACCTGGATGGGTACAACTCATACGCACAGCGCGGCAATCTGCCGACCATCGAGGACGTGGCGGAGGAGGGCGTGTCGCTGTTCCCCGTGCTGGGGCGGCTGCGGCTGTTGCGCCATTGGGGCGGCATCATGGACATGTCGATGGACGGCAGCCCGATCATCGACCGCACGGAGGTCGATGGTCTGTACCTGAATGCCGGCTGGTGCTATGGCGGGTTCAAGGCGACGCCGGCCTCGGGCTTCTGCTTCGCGCATCTGCTGGCGACCGGCGAGCCCCATCCCGGTCGCTGCCGCGCTTGCGCCTGGATCGTTTCGCGCGCGGCGCCCTGATCGACGAGCGCGGCTCCGGCGCGCAGCCGAATTGCATGATGGCGAGTCCCCACCCCGCCCTCTCCCACACGGAGAGGGAGCGAGCCCTCTCCCTGGGGAGAGGGTTGGGTGAGGGATGGCGGAGGCTGACATGCGCATCCCCTGTCCCTATTGCGGCGAACGCGGCAACGAGGAGTTCTCGTATCTGGGCGACGCCACGCTGCGCCGGCCGCAGGATGGCGGGGCGGCGCCGACGCCGGACTGGGAGTCCGTATGTCTATCTGCGCGACAATCCGCGCGGGCCGCACCGCGAGCTGTGGTTCCATGCCGGCGGCTGCCAGTCCTGGCTGGTGGTGACGCGCGACACGCGCGACGCACGCGATCACGGCGGCGGAACCGGCGCGCGCGGTCGCATTGGCGGGGGCATGATGGACAGTCTCGCGACCCAGCGCGCGGGCGAAGCGGCGCGCCAGGTGCAGCGGCTGGCCAGTGGCGGCCTGGTCGATCGCGGCCGGGCGCTGCGCTTCAGCTTCGACGGGCGCAGCCTGACCGGGTTCCAGGGCGACACGCTGGCCTCCGCACTGCTCGCGAACGGCGTGCGGCTGGTCGGGCGGTCGTTCAAATACCACCGCCCGCGCGGCATCCTGACCGCGGGGCCGGAGGAGCCGAACGCGCTGGTCGAGCTGCGCACCGGCGCGCGGCGCGAGCCGAACACCAAGGCGACCACAGCCGAACTGTTCGACGGCTTGCAGGCGACGAGCCAGAACCGGTTTCCGTCGCTCGGATTTCGACGTGCTGGCGCTGAACCAGTTGGTGGCCCCGTTCCTTTCGGCCGGCTTCTACTACAAGACCTTCATGTGGCCGGCCTCGTTCTGGGAGCCGGTGTACGAAAAGCTGATCCGCCGCGCCGCGGGGCTTGGCCGCGCCTCGGGCATGCCGGACCCCGACCACTACGAGAAGGCGACGGCGTTCTGCGACGTGCTGGTGATCGGCGGCGGTCCCTCCGGGCTGATGGCGGCACTGGTCGCGGCGCGGGCCGGCGCGCGGGTGATCCTGGCCGACGAGGATTTCCGCACAGGCGGAAGGGCGCTGGCCGAGCGGCGGCAGATCGACGGCCAGCCGGCTTCGGTCTGGGCGGCCGGCGTGCTGGCCGAGCTGGAGAGCCTGCCCGAGGTGCGGATCATGACGCGCACCTCCGTCTTCGGCGCCTATGACGGGGGCGTGTACGGGGCGGTCGAGCGGGTGTCCGACCATCTGCCCGGGCCGCCGCCGCATCAGGTGCGCCAGCGGGCGTGGCGCATCGTGGCACGGCGCTGCGTGCTGGCGGCGGGTGCCATCGAGCGGCCGCTGGTGTTTGCCGGCAACGACCGGCCCGGCGTGATGCTGGCCGGCGCGGTGCGCACCTATCTGAACCGCTTTGCCGTGGCCCCCGGCCGCCGCGCGGTGCTGTTCGCCAACAACGACGACGCGGCGGCGACCGCGCGCGACCTGGCCCATGCCGGGGTCGCGGTCGCCGCCATCGTCGATCCGCGCGCGGCGCCGTCCGAGGCGATGCGCGCGGCGGCCGGGCTGTCCGGCGCGCGCCTGCTGTCCGGCGCTGTGATCCAGGTGCATGGCGGCCAGGGGGTGCAGGCGGTCGAGGTGGCGAGCCTGGATGGCGGACAGCAGCGGGTGGATTGCGACCTGCTGGCCATGTCCGGCGGCTGGAACCCGTCGCTGCATCTGACCACGCATCTGGGCGCGCGGCCGGTCTGGCAGGACGATCTGGCGGCCTTTGTGCCCGGCGCCACCCTGCCGCCCGGCATGGCGGTGGCCGGTGCCGCGAGCGGCGTCTTCGCGCTGGCGGACGGGCTGGCCGCCGGGTTGCGGGAGGGCGCCTTCGCCGCCGAGGCGTGCGGCTTCCGGCCGTCCCTGCCGAACGGCCCCGCCGTCGAGCCGGAAACCGTCGCGGTGACGGCGCTGTGGCGGGTCAAGGGCGGCCGCGGCAAGGCGTTCGTGGACCAGCAGAACGACGTGACCGACAAGGACGTGGCGCTGGCCGAGCGCGAGGGCTTCCGCTCCGTCGAGCACCTGAAGCGATACACGACGCTCGGCATGGCGACCGATCAGGGCAAGACCGCCAACGTCAACGGCCTCGCGCTGATGGCCGAGATCACCGGCCGCACCATCCCCGGCACGGGCACCACCACCTCGCGGCCGCCCTATTCCCCCGTGACGCTGGGCGCGCTGGCCGGGCATCACCGAGGCCGCGCCTTCCGCCCGACACGCCTGACCCCGACCCATGACTGGGCGGCCGAACAGGGCGCCGTGTTCGATCGAGACCGGGGCGTGGCTGCGCGCCAGCTATTTCCCGCGCCCGGGCGAGGCGGATTGGATGGCGACGGTCAACCGCGAGGTGATGGCGGTGCGCCAGGGCGTGGGCCTGTGCGACGTGACCACGCTGGGCAAGATCGATGTGCAGGGGGCGGACGCGGCGATCTTCCTGGAGCGCGTCTATGCCAATTCCTGGGCCAATCTCGCGGTGGGGCGTGTCCGCTACGGGCTGATGCTGCGCGAGGACGGGTTCGTCATGGACGACGGCACCACCGCCCGTCTCGCTCCCGACCGTTTCGTGATGACCACGACCACGGCCAATGCGGTCGGCGTGTTCCGCCATCTGGAGCTGTGCCGGCAGTGGCTGTTCCCGGAGCTGGACGTGCAGCTCGCCTCCGTCACCGAGCAATGGGCACAACTGGCCGTTTCTGGGCCGCGCTCGCGCGATGTGCTGGCCGCGGTGGTGGATGCGCCGTTCGACATCTCCGACGCGGCGTTCCCGTACATGGCGGCGGGCGAGCTCACGGTGTGCGGCGGGACGAAGGCGCGGCTGTTCCGCATCTCGTTCTCGGGCGAGCGGGCCTATGAGATCGCGGTGCCGACCCGCTATGGCGATGCGCTGGCGCGGCGGCTGATGGCGGCGGGCGCCGCGCTACGGCATCACGCCGTACGGTCTGGAGGCGCTGGGTGTCATGCGCATCGAGAAGGGCCATCCGGCCGGTGCCGAGCTGAACGGGCAGACCACGGCGCACGACCTGCACCTCGACAAGCTGCTGTCGCGCAAAAAGGACTTTATTGGCCGGGCGATGGCGGCTCGGCCAGTGCTGACCGATCCCGGAGCGGCCGAACCTGGTCGGATTGCGCCCGGTGGACCGCGCCGCGCGCCTGCGCGCCGGGGCGCATCTGCTGGCGAAGGATGGCGAGGCGGACGCCGCGCACGACCAGGGGCATGTGACCTCGGTGGCATACTCGCCCTCGCTCGGCCACTGGATCGGTCTCGGCCTGCTGGCGCGCGGCCAGCAGCGCATGGGCGAGGTGGTGCGCGCCTTCGACCCGGTGCGCAACGGCGATGTGCCGGTGGAAGTCGTGCCGCAGGTCTTTGTCGATCCGGAGGGAGGGCGGCTGCGTGGCTGAGGCATTGCTGGCGCGCGCGGCCGCGCCCGAGTTGCTGCGTCCGGGCCGGTCCGGCGACGGTTCCGGCCCGGCCGGAGTCGTGGCCTGCGAACGGATCGTGGCGGGGGCTGCGGCCTCGCCGCTCGCGCCGGCACCGCGGCCGCGCTGCAAGCGGCGATGGCGGATATCGGCCTGCCGCTGCCGGAACCGGGGCGCTGGAGCGAGGGCGGCGGCTGGGAGGCGGTGTGGCTGGGTCCGGAGCGCTGGCTCGTGTTCGGGCAAGGCGATGTGGAGCGGCGTTTGCGCGAGCAGCTTGGGCTCGCTGGCCTCGATCTCCGACCAGTCCGATTCGCGGATGGTGCTGCGCCTCTCCGGCGCGCGGGTGCGCGATGCCCTGGCCAAGGCACTGCCGATCGACCTGCATCCCCGCGCCTTCGGCCCGGGCCGGGCCGCCGTGACGCAGGCCGCGCATATCGGCGTGGTGATCTGGCAGCGTGATGCGGCGCCCAGTTTCGATCTGGCGGTGGCGCGCAGCTATGCCGGAAGCCTTGTCGAGTGGCTGATCGGGGCTTCGGCGGAGTATGGTCTGGACGTGATGCCCGCGTCTCCCGGATGACATGACCGAGCACTTCCCGACCGGCTCCGGCGCCGGTCCGGCCGCCGACCGCACGCTGGAGCAGGCGCTGGGGGCGCAGGTGCGCAAGCTGCGGCGGCAGGCGGAGCTCACCGCCTCGGACCTTTCCGCCGCCGCCGGCCTCTCGGCGGGAATGCTGTCGAAGATCGAGAGCGGGCAGATCTCGCCCTCGCTCGCCTCGTTGCAGGCGCTGGCGCAGGCGCTGAACGTGCCGATCAGCCAGCTTTTCACGGCTTTCGAGGAACAGCGCGACTGCTCGTTCGTGGCCGCCGGCCAGGGCGTGGTGATCGAGCGGCGGGGGACCAAGGTCGGCCACCAGTACCGCCTGCTGGGCCACGCGCTGGGCGGGGCGGTGGTGATGGAGCCGTACCTGATCACCCTGCACGAGGACGCGGTGCCCTATACCGGCTTCCGGCACGCGGGCGTGGAGTTCATCCACATGCTGACCGGCGAGGTGGTCTATCGCCACGCCGACCGCTCCTATCACCTGCGTCCGGGCGATTCGCTGATGTTCGACAGCGCCGCCCTGCACGGGCCGGAGCAACTGCTGGTCAAGCCGATGACCTATCTTTCCATCATTGTTTACGCGCGGGAGCCCGAGCCTCTTTCTTCCTGAGAAAGTTCTGTTACTCTGTGGGGCAATGACAGCGGGAGGTGTGCCATGTGCGGCATCGTCGGCTTGTTCCTGAAGGATCGCAGGCTGGAGCCGGAGCTTGGCCGGCTGACCGCGGGCATGATCGAGGTGCTGTCGGATCGCGGCCCGGATAGTGCGGGCTTTGCGGTGTACGGCCCGGCTTCGGGCGGGCTGAAGCTGACCCTGCGCGGACCGGAAGGTGCGGATCTCGCGGCGCTCGCGGCCGAGTTGGGCGGGCTTCTGGGGGTCGAGGTGCCGGTTGCGGTGCGCGCCGATCATGCCGTTGTCACCGTGCCACTGGCCGAGGAGCAGGCGGCACGGGCGGCGCTGGCGCGGCTGTCGCCGGGCACGCTGATCGTGGGCGCAGGCACGCGCATGGAGCTGTACAAGGCGGTGGGCGAGCCGGGCGCGGTGTGCCGGCGGCTGGGTCTGGCCCAGATGTCCGGCACGCACGCGATCGGCCATACCCGCATGGCGACCGAGAGTGCCGTCACGACCGCCGGCGCGCACCCGTTCTCGACCGGGCTCGGACCAGTGCCTGGTGCATAACGGCTCGCTGTCCAACCATAACGGCCTGCGCCGGGTGCTGGCGCGCGACGGGCTGCATTTCGATACCGACAACGATACCGAGGTCGCGGCCGGCTATCTGAGCTGGAAGCTGGGCCAGGGGCGGAGCCTGGACGGTGCGCTGACCGAGGCGCTTGACGATCTGGACGGGTTCTACACCTTCGTCGTCGGCACCGAGACGGGCTTCGGCGTGCTGCGCGACCGGATCGCCTGCAAGCCGGCGGTGATGGCGGAGACCGATGCCTATGTGGCGTTCGGGTCGGAATATCGCGCGCTGGTCGGCCTGCCCGGGCATCGACGACGCGCATATCTTCGAGCCGGAGCCGGCGCGGGTCTATTCGTGGGATCGCGTCTCTTGAACGACATCGCCGTTCTCGACGCCCACGTCGTCGATCTCGAACAGGTACCGCTGCGCGAGCTGCACGCGCAACTGCACGCGCTGTCGCCCGATACCAACCGCACGCTCTGGCGCGTGCGCAACCCGCGCGGCAAGCACGCGGTCGCGGTCGGGCTAAACGCGCCAATCGATGTCGCGATCGAGGGGCATTGCGGCTACTACGCCGCCGGCATGAACGCGCTCGCGCGCATCGCCATCGAGGGCAATGCCGGGCCGGGCGTTGCCGAGAACATGATGTCGGGCGAGGTGCGCGTCTCGGGCGATGCCAGCCAGTACGCGGGCGCCACCGCGCGCGGCGGGCTGCTGGTGATCGGCGGCAATGCCGGGGCGCGCTGCGGCATCTCGATGAAGGGCATCGACATCGTCGTGCGCGGCAATATCGGCCACATGAGCGCGTTCATGGCGCAGGCCGGCAATCTGGTCGTCTGCGGCGATGCCGGCGATGCGCTGGGCGACAGCATGTACGAGGCGCGGCTGTTCGTGCGCGGCGCGGTGAAAAGCCTGGGTGCCGATTGCGAGGAAAAGCCGATGACCGACGAGGACCGCCAGATTGTCGGCGGTCTGCTGGCGCGCGCCGGCTTCACCGAGTTCAAGGCCCGACGGAGTTCCGCCGCTACGGCTCGGCCCGACGGCTCTATCATTTCCACGTCGATAACGCTGGGGCCTATTGATGGACACGGTGCATCACGCGCCGCCGCGCACGCTGCCGCGGTTTTCCGCGACGTTCGATCCGCACAGCATCGCCGAGATCCGCCGCGCCGCCGCCACCGGCATCTACGACATCCGCGGCGCCGGCGCGAAGCGCAAGCTGCCGCATTTCGACGATCTGCTGTTCCTGGGCGCGTCGATCTCGCGCTATCCGCTGGAAGGCTATCGCGAGCGCTGCGATACCGATGTGACGCTGGGCGCGCGCTTCGCGAAGAAGCCGCTGCACATCAAGATTCCCGTGATGATCGCGGGGATGAGCTTCGGTGCGCTGTCCGGTCCCGCCAAGGAGGCGCTGGGCCGCGGTGCGACCATCGTCGGCACATCGACCACGACCGGCGATGGCGGCATGACGGAGGAGGAGCGCGGCCACTCGAAGACGCTGATCTACCAGTACCTGCCGTCGCGCTACGGCATGAACCCGGTCGATCTGCGCCGCGCCGACGCGATCGAGGTGGTGGTGGGCCAGGGCGCGAAGCCCGGCGGCGGCGGCATGCTGCTCGGCCAGAAGATTTCCGAGCGCGTCGCCGCGATGCGCACCTTGCCGCAGGGCATCGACCAGCGCAGCGCCTGCCGCCATCCCGACTGGACCGGGCCGGACGATCTGGAAATCAAGATCGAGGAACTGCGCGAGATCACCGGCTGGGAGAAGCCGATCTTCGTCAAGGTCGGTGCCAGCCGGCCGTACTACGACGTGGCGCTGGCGGTGAAGGCGGGCGCGGACGTGGTGGTGGTGGACGGGATGCAGGGCGGCACGGCGGCCACGCAGGAAGTGTTCATCGAGCATGTCGGCCTGCCCACGCTGGCGGCGATCCGTCCGGCGGTGCAGGCGCTGCAGGACCTCGGGATGCACCGGAAGGTGCAGCTCATCGTCTCCGGCGGCATCCGCAACGGCGCCGATGTCGCCAAGGCGCTGGCGCTGGGGGCCGACGCGGTGGCGATCGGCACGGCGGCGCTGGTGGCGCTCGGCGACAACGACCCGGCGCTCGAAGCCGAGTACCAGGCGCTCGGCACGACCGCCGGCGCCTATGACGATTGGCACGAAGGTCGTGATCCGGCCGGCATCACGACGCAGGACCCGGCGCTGGCGGCGCGGCTCGATCCGGTGCTGGGCGGCCGCCGGCTCGCCAATTACCTGTCGGTGCTGACGATGGAGGCGCAGGCGATCGCGCGGGCCTGCGGCAAGAGCCATCTGCACAATCTCGAACCCGAGGACATGGTGGCGCTGACCATCGAGGCCGCGGCGATGGCGCAGGTGCCGCTCGCCGGCACGCAATGGATTCCCGGGAAAACGTCCCTCTAGAAGGATCACCGATGGCAAACGATCTCCCCGCGTTCGCGGCTGACCGCCCTGTGACCCAAGCGGCCGAGGACCTTGCCGCCATCGCGGCGGATCGCGGCATCCAGTATTTCCTGATCTCGTACACCGACCTGTTCGGCGCGCAGCGCGCCAAGCTGGTTCCCGCCTCGGCCATTTCGGGGATGCAGAAGAACGGTGCGGGTTTCGCGGGCTTCGCGACCTGGCTCGACATGACGCCGGCCGATCCGGATCTGTTCGCCGTGCCCGATCCGGCGAGCCTCGTGCAGTTGCCGTGGAAGCCGCAGGTCGGCTGGCTGGCCTCGGATCTGGTGATGCACGGCAAGCCGGTCGAACAGGGGCCGCGCAACACGCTGCGGCGTGTCATCGCGCACGCTACCCGTCATCACGACGGCGCCGTGATGAAAAGCGGTGTCGAGTGCGAGTTCTTCCTGACCACCCCGGACGGTCAGGCGATCGCCGACGGGTCGGATACGGCAGTCAAGCCGTGCTACGACCAGTCGGCACTGATGCGCCGCTATGACGTGATCACCGAGATCTGCGATGCGATGCAGGAACTCGGCTGGCAGCCATACCAGAACGACCACGAGGACGCGAACGGCCAGTTCGAGATGAACTGGGAATACGACGACGCGCTGGTGACGGCCGACCGGCACAGCTTCTTCAAGTTCATGGTCAAGTCGATCGCCGAGAAGCACGGGCTGCGCGCGACCTTCATGCCCAAGCCGTTCACCACCCTGACCGGCTCGGGCTGCCACGCGCATGTCTCGCTGTGGAACGGCGACACCAATCTGTTCGAGGACAAGGCGGGCGAGCTGGGAGTGTCACCGAGCGGCTATCACTTCCTCGGCGGCATCATCGCCCATGCCGAGGCGCTGTGCGCGCTGTTCAATCCGACCGTGAACAGCTACAAGCGCATCAACGCGCCGCGCACCGTCTCCGGCGCCACCTGGTCACCGAACACCGTGACCTATACCGGCAACAACCGCACGCACATGATCCGCATCCCCGAAGGCGGGCGCTTCGAGCTGCGGCTGGCCGATGGTGCGGCCAACCCGTACCTGCTGCAGGCCGGGCTGCTGGCGGCGGGGCTCGACGGGATCACGCGCAAGACCGATCCCGGCAAGCGTCTCGACATCAACATGTACACCGAGGGCCACACCGTCGCCGACGCGCGGCGCCTGCCGCTCAACCTGCTCGATGCGGTGCGGGCGCTGGAAAAGGCGGACGATGGGCTGCGCCACGTGCTGGGGGACGGCTTCATCCGGTCGTTCTGCAAGATGAAGCACGCCGAGTGGAACGACCACGCCCGGCATCTGACGCAATGGGAACGCGACACGACCCTGGACTGCTGATTGAGCATCGGCAATCCGCCATTGCAAAGCCGCCGCCGCGGCATCAGGTGAAGGGGCGACCTCGGCTCTGACCCGCGACGGTTGCGGATGCCGCGCGGGCGGAGTGTGATGCATTGATGCATTCTTGGATCGCCGCACTCACCGGCTTGGTGATGCACCACCCGGCCTTGGCGCTGGTGCTCGCCTTTGCCTCGGCCGTGCTCGAGGCCGTGGTGATCGTGGGCGCGCTGGTGCCCGGGACCGCGGTGATGATGGCGGTGGCCGGGATCGCGGCAAAGGCGGGCCTGCCCAAGCTGCCCTTCGTGCTGGTGGCGGCGGCCGGGGCTGTGGCGGGCGATACCTTCTCCTACTGGATCGGCCGCCGCTTCGGCGGCCATCTGCGCGGCATATGGCCGTTCTCGCGCTATCCCGGCGTGCTGGAACGGGCCGAACGGTTCTTTGCCCGGTTCGGCGCGCCGAGTGTCGCGATCGCGCGGTTCGTGCCCGGCCTGCGCGCGGCGGTGCCGCTGGTCGCCGGCATGGCGGGGATGCGGCTGCGGCCCTTCCTGGTGGCCGACATTCTTGCCGCCATCGTCTGGGCGCCCCTGCACGTCGTGCCGGCCCAGTTCGCGGGCCTGGCGATCGGCCATATGCGGCTGGACGACTGGCGGACCGATGCGGCGATCGCGGGCTTGCTGGTCCTGCTGGGGGGTGCCGGCTATGGGCTGCACCGGATCATGCGCCGCCTGGCGGATGCGGCCGAGCCCGAGGCGCGGTGTCAGTCCCCTGCCTCGCGGTCGCGGCGCGACGCGGCTGCCCGATAGACGCCCAGCACCCGCGCCTCGCGCGAGAAGAACGACAGCTCCTCCAGCGCGCGGCGCAATGCGGGCTGCTCCGGGTGGCCGTCCACGTCGCACAGGAACTGCGTCGCCGTGAACCGGCCCTCCAGCATGTAGCTTTCCAGCTTGGTCATGTTGACGCCGTTGGTGGCGAAGCCGCCCAACGCCTTGTACAGCGCCGCCGGCACGTTCCTCACACGGAACATGAACGTCGTCATCAGATCCGGCGCATCCGGCGGCGGGACCTCCTGCGTGCCGGCGCAGACATAGAACCGCGTGGTGTTGTGCGCCGCGTCCTCGACGTTGCGGCGCAGCACCGAAAGGCCGAACAGCTCGCCGGCCAGTGACGAGGCGATGGCGCAATCTTCGGTGCCGCCGCGCTGCGCCACCAGCTCGGCCGATCCCGCCGTATCGGCCTCGACCACGGCTTCCAGCCCCAGCTCGCGCAGCAGGCCGCGCACCTGTCCGAGTGCCACGGCATGGCTGTGGGCGCGCCGGAGGCTTGCGAGCGTGGCATCGGGCGGCGCCAGGAGGCAGTGCTCGACACGCTCGAAATGCTCGCCCACGATGAACAGCCCGCTTTCCGGCAGCAGCGCGTGGATATCGGGCACCCTGCCGGCGAGGCTGTTCTCGCAGGGCAGCATGGCCAGTGCCGCCTGACCCTCCCGCACCGCGTCCATCGCCGCCTCGAAGGTGGGACAGGGCAGGGTCCGCCAGTGCGGATAGGCATGGCGGCAGGCCAGGTCGGAATAGGCGCCGGGCCGGCCCTGGAAGGCGATGGTCGTGGATCGGGTCATGCTGCTAAGGACTTCTCAAGCGGCGGAGGGTGCCAGCACGCGGCGGGCGCGGGCCAGATCGTCTTGCGTATCCACGCCGAACGGTGCTGCTTCGATGCGGGCGCAGCCGATCACCATGCCGGCCTCCAATGCCCGCAACTGTTCCAGCGTCTCGCGCATCTCGAGCGCCGATGGCGGCAGGGCCACGAACCGCGCGAGCGCCGCGCGGCGCCAGGCATAGACCCCGACATGGTGCCAGCGCGGACCATCGCCCGAGGGAATCGGCAGACGCGAAAAATAGAGCGCGCGCGCAATGTCGCAGCCGCGCGCGAATGCGCAGGCCGCCTTGACGATCGAAGGCGATGCGGCTTCGGCTTCATCGGCGATCGGTGTCACCAGCGTCCCGACATCAACGGCCGCGTCGGCGAGCGGCGCCAGCGCGCGGATCAGATGCGACGATGCGAGAGTGGGGAAATCGCCTTGCAAATTGACCACCACATCATGCGCGCCATCCGGATCGAGGGCCGCGAGCGCCGCGTGAACGCGGTCCGAGCCGGACGGCAAAGCGGGATCGGTCAGCACGCAGATGCCGCCCGCCTGGCGCACCGCCTCGGCGATGGCCGGCTCCGCCGCGGCGACAGCCACGGGACCGATCCCCGCGGCGAGCGCGCGCAGCATGACATGCACGACCATCGGCCGGCCGTGGATATCGGCCAGCGGCTTGCCCGGAAGCCGTGTGGAAGCCATGCGCGCCGGAATGATGACGATGGGATTCAGATCGAGGGGCTCATGGATTGCAGGGGGCAGGCCGGTTGCCTATGGTGCGCCGCAGCTTAGGTGACACCGGCGGACGGGTGCAATGCGCGCCCCGCGCGGAGCGCTTACGTGACGACGCGCGGAACGTTTGCTCGAGGAATGGGATCGCATGGACAGCCTGGAGGTCAACAAGGTCTGCGCCGCCGTGCTGGTGGCCGGGATCGGCTACATGGCCGCCACCCTGATCGCCGACCGCCTGGTGCAGCCCGTGGAGCTCGCCAAGACCGCGATCACCGTCCAGGGGCTGCCGGCGGCCACCGCGACCGCGGCACCCGCTGCGGAGGCGCCGCTGCCGCCGATCGCACCGTTCCTGGCGAAGGCCGATCCCGCCGCCGGCCAGGCCGACACGCAGAAATTCTGCGTCGCCTGTCACAATTTCAACGAGGGCGGGAAAGCGAAGATCGGACCGGACCTGTACGGGGTCGTTGGTCGAACGGTCGCGAGCTTCCCCGGCTTCGACTATTCGGACGCTCTCAAGAAGCATCACGGCCCCTGGACGTTCGAGGAGCTGAACGAGTGGCTGCACAAGCCGCAGGAATACGCGCCGGGCACCAAGATGGGATTCGCCGGCCTCGGCAGCGAGAAGGAGCGCGCCGACGTCATCGACTACCTGCGCACCCTGTCGCAACATCCCGAGCCGCTGCCGGCCGCGAGTGCCGCCCCTGCGGTCGGGACCCAAACCGGCAACTCCGTGAAGGGTACCGGTGGGGCCGCAACTGCACCCGGGCAGCCCGCCCCGAAGGCGGCGCCGGCGATGCCGCCGCGGGCCGGGACGCCCAGCCCCGGGTCACCGGCCGGGACCAGCAAGTAGGGCCGGGTGTCCACGCCGCTCGACGCGGGGCTGATCGCGGCCGCCGAGGCGGCGGCGGATGTCGCGGGGGCGGTGATCCGGCCGTTCTTCCGTGCCGCGGGCCTTGCCGCCGATCTGAAGCACGATGCGAGCCCGGTCACGATCGCCGACCGCAGCGCCGAGCAGGCGATGCGCGCCGTGCTGCGCGAGCGCTTTCCCGATCACGGCATTCTGGGCGAGGAGTTCGGGCTGGAGCGGCCGGAGGCGCGGCTGCGCTGGGTGCTCGACCCGATTGACGGGACGCGCGCCTTCATCACCGGCCGGCCGCAATTCGGGACGCTGGTGGGATTGCTCGCGGACGGCGTGCCGGTGCTGGGCGTGATCGATCAGCCGGTGAGCGGCGAGCGTTGGCTTGGCGTGGCCGGGCGGCCGACCCGGTTCACCGGTGCGATGGGCGGCCAAGCCGGGTGCCGCGTCTGCGCGGCACTCGGTGCGGCCGAAATGTCCTGCACCAGCCCGGAAATGTTCGCGCCCGACGAGAAGGCGGCGTGGCGGCGGCTGCGCGGCGCCGTGCGGCGGGTCAGTTTCGGCGGCGATTGCTATTCCTATGGCCTGCTGGCGCTGGGCCAGATCGACGTGATCGCCGAGGCGGATCTCAAGGTCTGGGACTGGACCGCCTTGCAGCCGATCATCGAGGGCGCCGGCGGGCGGATGACCGACTGGCGTGGCCGGGCCCTGCGCGCGCCCGAGGGCGGCGCGGGCGTGCACCAGCAGGTGCTGGCGGTGGGCGATCCCGCCCTGCTGGACGCGGCGGTTCGACTGCTGGGGCCATGATGCGGCGGCTGGCGATGCGGCTGGCCGTGGCGGCCTTGGCGATCGCCCTCGCCCCGGTGCCCGCCGGTGCGCAGACCGTGCGCAAGGTCCACGCGATGGCGCTGGTGGGCCAGCCGGCGCTGCCCGACGGCTTCAAGAACTTCCCCTGGGTCAATCCGGACGCGCCCAAGGGCGGCGAGGTGGCGCTGACCGCGGTCGGCACGTTCGACAGCTTCAACCCGTTCATCCTGCGCGGCAATCCCGGCCCGGTGCTTGCGGCTGTGGGATACGCTGATGGCCGACAATCCGGACGAGCCTTCCTCCGAATACGGGCAACTCGCCGAGACGGTCGAGCTGCCGGACGACAAGAGCTGGGTCGCGTTCGATCTGCGGCCCGAGGCGAAATGGTGGGATGGCCAGCCGGTCACCGCCCAGGATGTCGCCTGGACGTTCGACACGCTGCGCAAGGACGGGCGCCCGATCTACGCGCAATATTACGCCGGGGTGTCGCGCGTGGAGGCGGACGGGCCGCGCCGTGTGGTGTTCCACTTCAAGAGCGCCGGCAATCGCGAATTGCCGTACATCCTGGGACAATTGCCCGTGCTGCCCGAGCATTGGTGGAAAGGACGGGACTTCACCGCACCGCTCACCGAACGCCCGCTCGGCTCCGGGCCGTACCGCGCGGGCGCGTTCGAGTTCGGCCGCGACATCACGATGGAACGGGTGCCCGACTATTGGGGGCGCGACCTGCCGTTCGCGCGCGGGCGCAACAATTTCGACCGCATCCGCACCGAGTTCTTCCGTGACCCCAGCGTGGCGCTGGAGGCGTTCAAGGCCGGGCAGGCGGATTGGCGGCGGGAGAACGTCTCGCGCGTCTGGGCCACCGGCTACGATTTCCCGGCGATCCGGCAGGGATTGGTGAAGAAGCGGGCGGTCCCGCAGCATTTGCCGACTGGCATGCAGGGCTTCGCCATGAACATCCGCCGCCCGGTCTTCGCCAACCGCCTCGTGCGCGAGGCGATGACGCAGGTGTTCGACTTCCAGTGGACCAACAAGACGCTGTTCTACGGCCTGTACGCGCGCACCGAGAGCTATTTCAGCAACAGCGAATTCGCTTCCTCCGGCCTGCCCGCGGGCGCCGAGCTGGCGCTGCTGGCGCCGTTCCGCGACAAGCTGCCGCCAGAGGTGTTCACGCAGCCGTACACGCTGCCCGTCACCGATGGCTCGGGCAACAATCCGCAGGGATTGCGGCGCGCCTATGAGCTGCTGCGCCAGGCCGGCTACACGCTGCGCGACCATCGCATGGTCGATGCCAAGGGCCAGCAGCTTGGCTTCGAGATCCTGTTGGCCGATCCGGCATTCGAGCGTGTCATCCTGCCCTATGCACAGCAGCTCGGACGCCTGGGTATCGCCGTACGGGTGCGCACCGTCGATCCCGCACAATACCAGCACCGGCTGGATGCGTTCGACTACGACATGACGGTGAATGTCTGGGGCGAGTCGGATAGCCCGGGCAACGAGCAGGCGGATTTCTGGAGCTGTGCCGCGGCCAAAAGCCAGGGCAGCGGCAACATCGTCGGCATCTGCGATCCGGTGGTCGATGCGCTGGTGGCCAAGGTGATCGCGGCCCAGGACAAGCCCTCGCTGCTGGCCGCCGTGCATGCGCTGGATCGCGTGCTGCTGTGGGGCTGGTACGTCGTGCCCAACTGGCATCTCGATCAGGTGTGGATCGCCTATTGGGATCGCTTCGGCTACCCGTCGCAGCCGGTGCGGTCGGGCGTGGTGTTCGACTCCTGGTGGATCGACCCGGCGCTGGCGGCCAAGATCGACGCGGCGCGCGGGCATGGCGGATAGGCGTCCCGGCTGAATGGCCGCCTACCTGCTGCGGCGTCTGCTGCTGGTCATCCCGACGCTGTTCGGCATCATCGCCATCAACTTCGCGGTCGTGCAGTTCGCCCCCGGCGGCCCGGTCGAGCAGGCTTTGGCGCAGCTCAAGGGCCACGGCGACGTCACCGGGCGCATCACCGGCGGCGGCGCCGAGGTGGCAGCCCCCACCAATCCCGGCGAGTATCGCGGCGCGCGCGGGCTCGATCCGGAGCTGGTCGCGCGCATCCGCAAGACCTTCGGCTTCGACAAGCCGCCGCTGGTGCGATTCGGGGAGATGCTACGCCGCTACGTCACCTTCGATTTCGGCACCAGCCTGTTCAGCGGCCGGCCGGTCCTGGCGCTGATCGTCTCGAAAATGCCGGTCAGCATCTCGATCGGGCTGTGGTCCACGCTGCTGATCTATCTGATCTCGATCCCGCTCGGCATCGCCAAGGCGGTGCGCAACGGCAGCCGCTTCGATGTCGCGACCAGTGCCGTGGTGCTGGTGGGCTATGCCATCCCGAGCTTCCTGTTCGCGATCCTGCTGGTGGTGCTGCTGGCCGGCGGCAGCTATGTGCAGTGGTTCCCGCTGCGCGGCCTGGTCAGCCCTGGCTCCGCCCATTGGCCGTGGCCTGATCGCATCGCCGATTATTTCTGGCACATGACGCTGCCGATCCTCGCACTCGTGGTGGGCGGCTTCGCGACATTGACGCAGCTCACGAAGAACAGCTTTCTCGACGAGGTGCGCAAGCAATACGTGCTGACCGCGCGCGCCAAGGGCGGCTCGGAGCGGCGGGTGCTGTACGGGCATGTGTTCCGCAACGCCATGCTGCTGGTGGTCGCCGGGTTTCCCGCCGCCTTCGTCTCGATCCTGTTCAGCTCGTCGCTCCTGATCGAGATCATCTTCTCGCTCGATGGCATGGGGCTGCTGGGCTACGACGCGGCGATCAAGCGCGACTACCCGGTGATCTTCGGCACGCTTTACATGTTCACGCTGCTGGGCCTGTTCATGCAGATCGTGGGGGACACGATGTACACGGTCATCGACCCGCGCATCGATTTCGGAACGCGGTGATTCACCCTCCCCAGGACCCGCCCTGCGCTGACCAGATGCAGCTCTCTCCCCTCACCCGCCGCCGCCTCGCCATCTTCCGCGCGCATCGGCGCGGCCTGTGGTCGCTGCGCATCTTCGCCGTGATCTTCGTGGTGACGCTGTTCGCCGAGTTCGTCGCCAACGACCGCCCGCTGATGATCCGCTTCGAGGGACACTGGTATTTCCCGGTGCTGCACGATTATGGACAGGACACGTTTGGTCCCGACTTCCTGCCGATCGAAACCGACTATAGCGATCCGGCACTGGTCCAGGCGATCAACGCTCATGGTTGGATGATCTGGCCGGCGGTGCCGTTCAGCGATCACAGCGTCGTCAAGAACCTGACGCATCCGGCGCCGTCGCCGCCGACCTGGCGCAATCCGCTCGGCACCGACGATCAGGCGCGCGATGTGCTGGCGCGCGTGATCTACGGCGTCCGCATCTCGGTGCTGTTCGGCTTCGCGCTGACCGCCATCTCCTCGGCGGTCGGCGTCGCGGCGGGTGCGGTGCAGGGCTTCTATGGCGGCCTCACCGACCTGATCTTCCAGCGTTTCATCGAGATCTGGTCGGGGATGCCGACCTTGTACATGCTCATCATCCTGGCCAGCGTCATCACGCCGAGTTTCTGGGTGCTGCTGGTCTTTCTTCTGCTGTTCAGTTGGATGGCGCTCACCGGCCTGGTCCGCGCGGAGTTCCTGCGGGCGCGCAACTTCGACTACGTGCGCGCCGCTCGCGCTCTCGGCGTCTCCGACATCGCGATCATGTGGCGCCACATCCTGCCGAACGCGATGGTTGCCACGCTGACCTTCCTGCCGTTCACGCTGTCCGGGTCGGTGACGGTGCTGGCCAGCCTCGACTTCCTGGGCTTCGGCCTGCCGCCCGGCTCGCCCTCGCTGGGCGAGCTGATCAATCAGGCGAAGGACAATCTCCAGGCGCCGTGGCTGGGCCTGACCGCGTTCTTCGTGCTCGGCACGCTGCTGGTGCTGCTGATCTTCATCGGCGAGGCGGTGCGCGACGCCTTCGATCCCCGCCAGACCTTGCGATGATCGAGGCGATGCGATCCATGCCCGCCGCATGGTGCCGGGGCCTGATCGCCACGCCGCAAGGACGGCTCGCGATGACAGGGGCCGGTAAGTTGGTCGAGGTCGCGGACCTGTCCGTGAGCTTTGGCGACCGCCCGGCGGTGCGCGATGTCTCGTTCGTGCTGGAGCGCGGCGAGACGCTGGCGCTGGTGGGCGAGAGCGGCTCGGGGAAATCGACCGTGGCACTCAGCCTGCTGCGTCTGGTGGCCGAAGGGGCCAACGTGCGCGGGCGAATCACGCTGGACGGGCAATCGGTCCTGGATGCCAGTCCGCGCGCGCTGCGCCGGCTGCGCGGCGGCCTCGCCGGCATGATCTTCCAGGAGCCGATGACCAGCCTCAATCCGCTGCACCGCATCGGCCGGCAGGTGGCCGAGGCCGTATCGCTGCACCTGCCGCTGCGCGGGGCGGCGCTGCGCGCGCGCAGCGTGGCATTGCTGGAGCAGGCGGGCTTCGCCGACGCCGCCAATCGGCGAGAGGCGTATCCGCACCAGCTTTCAGGCGGGCAGCGGCAGCGGGTGATGATCGCGATGGCGCTCGCCGCCGATCCGCCCCTGCTCATCGCCGACGAGCCGACGACGGCGCTGGATGTCACGATCCAGGCGCAAATCCTGCGCCTGCTGGCCGAGCTGAAGGCGGCGCGCGGTCTCGCTTTGCTGCTCATCAGCCACGATCTCGCGATCGTGCGCCGCTACGCCGACCGGGTCTGCGTGATGAAGGACGGCCGCATGGTCGAGACCGGGCCGGTGTCGCGCGTCTTCACGCAGCCGCAGCACCCGTACACGCGCATGTTGCTGGCGACCGAACCAAAGGGCCGGCCGGCGCCGGTTCCCCCGGCCTCCCCCACGGTGCTGGAGGGTCAGGACGTGCGCGTGATCTACCCGATCCGCCGTGGCGTGCTGCGTCGCGAGGTGGGTGCGGTGCGCGCGGTGGACGGCGTCTCGATCGCGGTGCGGGCGGGCGAGACGGTGGGCCTGGTGGGCGAGAGCGGCTCCGGCAAATCGACGTCTCGGGCTGGCGCTGCTGGGGCTGGAGCACTCGGCCGGACATATCCGCTTCGAGGGCGCGGAGATTGCCGCCTTGTCGCACGCGGCGCGGCGCAAGCTGCGGGCGCGCGGGCAGTTCGTGTTCCAGGATCCCTATGGCAGCCTGTCGCCGCGCCTGTCCGTGGGCGACATCGTGGGCGAGGGGTTGGCGATCCATCAGCCCGGCTTGTCGCGCGCCGAGCGCGAGGCGCGGGTGGCCGCATCGCTTGAGGAAGTGGGGCTGGAGCCGGACTCGGCGGAGCGCTACCCGCACGAGTTCTCCGGCGGCCAGCGCCAGCGCATCGCCATCGCCCGCGCGATCGTGCTGGGGCCGCGGCTGGTCGTGCTGGACGAGCCCACGAGCGCGCTCGATGTCTCGGTGCAGGCGCAGATCGTCGAGCTGCTGCGCGCGTTGCAGGCGCGGCACGGCATCGGCTTCCTGTTCATCAGCCACGATCTGCGCGTGGTGCGCGCGATGGCGCATCGCATCGTCGTGCTGCGCGCCGGGCGGGTGGTCGAACAGGGCGAGGCGGATGCGATTCTTGCCCGACCGCAGCAGGACTATACCCGTGCCCTCATGGCGGCGGCGTTCGGGCTGGAGGCGGACACCACCGGCGCCACGACGGCGTGACGATGCGTCAGGCTGGCGGGGTCTCGGCTTCCGGCATCAGCCGCTGCAGCACATCGGCGCTCGCCGCATCGGCCGGCAGCAAGGTCTCGATGGCGATTTCCGACAATGTGGCGTCAAGCGGCGTGCCGAACATCATCGTGGCACTGAGCAGCGAGACCGGCCCGAGCCGTGTCGCGAGGCGCAGCGGCACGGCGATGGATGCCGGGTCATGCGCCTCGTCCGTCTGCGGCGTTCCCGGGGCATAGCCGGAGAGTTCGCGAATCAGCTCGCCGATCTTCGGGTCCGCCGTCTCGGCCAGTTGGCGGCGCAAGCGGAACAGCAAATGCTCCTGCCACTCGGTGAAGTTCTCGATGCGCGGTCCCAGCCCCTCCGGATGCAGGCTGAGGCGCAGCACGTTGACCGGCGGCTCCAGCAGCCGGGCGGCGATGCCGTCGAGCAGCGGTGCCACGGCGCGATTCGCGGTGACGAGCGTCCAGTGGCGGTCGATGGCGAGTGCGGGATAGGGCTCGTGCGCCCTCAGCAGCGCCTCGATCGCGGCGCGGGCCGGGCGCAGCGCGGGGTCGTCCAGCGATCGGCCGGCGAAGCGCGGCGCGTAGCCCGCCGCCAGCAGCAGCACGTCGCGCTCGCGCAGCGGCACGTCCAGCCGTTCCGCGAGGCGCAGCAGCATCTCCCGGCTCGGCGCCGCCCTTCCGGTCTCGATGAAGCTCAGGTGCCGCGCAGAGATTTCGGCGTCGAGCGCCAGTTCGAGCTGGCTGAGACGGCGCCGTTGCCGCCATTCGCGCACATGCGCGCCGACCGAGAGGATCGTGGCTGCCATGACGCGATGCTAGGACGGCGGCGGCACGAATGCCATGACCTGCGAGGTAAGGAGATGGGCTCAGTGTCCTGCGGACACCTCCGCTCCATCCTGCGACCAGCGGACATGAAAGCTCCCCGGCTTGTCGATCCGCCGATAGGTGTGCGCGCCAAAATAGTCGCGCAATCCCTGGATCAGATTGGCCGGACCGTGCGCCCGGCGCAGCCCGTCGTAATAGCAGAGCGACGACGCGAAGGCCGGCACCGGAACACCGTGCTCGATCGCAGTCGCGACGACCCGGCGCCATGCCGGCTCGCAGCGCGCCACGGCGTCGCGGCAATACGGTGTCAGCAACAGGTTGGAAGCGCCGCCGCCGGCGGCATAGGCGTCGCGGATGCGGTCGAGGAACCTGGCCCGGATGATGCAGCCGCCACGCCAGATCGACGCGATCGCCGCGAGATCCAGCTTCCAGCCATATTCGGCCGCCGCGCGCGTCATCAGCTCGAAGCCCTGCGCATAAGCGACGATCTTCGACGCATAGAGAGCGTCGCGGATCATGTCGAGCGTCGCCGTGTCGGCGGCTGCTGGTCGCGTCGCGGGGCCGCGAAGCAGCGCCTCCGCCTGTTCGCGCTGCGCGCGGTTGCCGGACAGCACGCGCGCGAACACGGCCTCGGTGATCGCCGTGATCGGCGCGCCGAGATCGAGTGCGGAATGCACCGTCCAGCGGCCGGTGCCCTTCTGTTCGGCCTCGTCGAGAATGCTGTCCACCAGCGCGCCGCCGGTCGATGGATCCTGCTTGCGCAGCACCGCGGCGGTGATCTCGATCAGATAGCTGTCGAGATCGCCGCGCTTCCACTCCTCGAAGATCTCCGCGATCCGGCCAGCGTCGAGGCCATAGACGGTCCGCAGCAGGTCGTACGCCTCGGCGATGAGCTGCATGTCGGCATATTCGATGCCGTTATGGACCATCTTGACGTAGTGCCCGGCGCCGTCGGGTCCGATATAGGTGCAGCAGGGCGAACCATCGACCTGCGCCGCCATGCGGGTGAGCATCGGTGCCAGATGGTCGTAGGCGCCGTGGTCGCCGCCCGGCATCATGCTGGGCCCTTCCAGCGCACCCTCCTCGCCGCCGGACACGCCCATGCCGATGAAGCGCAGGCCCTTTTGCGAGGCGGCGTTTTCCCGACGCTTTGTGTCGGAGAACAACGAGTTCCCGCCGTCGATCAGGATGTCGCCGGGCTCCAGATGCGGTGACAGTTCCTCGATCACCTGATCCACCGCGTCGCCCGCCTTCACCATCACGATGACGGCGCGCGGGCGCGCCAGCAACGCCACGAAATCGGCGATGCCGTGGCTTGCCCGCAGCGTTCCCTCATGGCCGTAGTCGCGCACGAGCGCATCCGCGCGTTCCGCATGCCGATTGTGAACGGCGACCCGAAAGCCCTTTCGCGCCGCGTTGCGGGCAAGGTTGGCACCCATCGTCGCGAGTCCGGTGACCCCGATCTGACATTCCCCTGGCATGATTCTGTCCCCGAAAATGCCGAGCCTTCTCCGCCGTCGATGCCCGCACCGCGCATCTTTCGATGATTCTGGCGGTTTCTGAGGCGGCTGTTTACCGCCCCGGAAGTAAAGTGGTCTTGCGACGTCAGATCAAGGCCCGACGAGCTATCGGCGGATGGACCCGGTCCGCGAGGACGAACCGTGCCCGGCTCGGAGCCAGGCCTGCTCGTTCCAGCGACGGGCGGGTTCCGCCGCGGCCACGCAACTTTCCGTGCCGCGGCGCTTTACGGCGTGGATGCACGATCCGACTCCGGGGCCCCCTGCTCCGTCCTGCGATCGCGTCCGAACGGAGGCTCTGATTGGAACGTACCGTATTGTCGTGTCTCCCGGCGCGGGATGAGCGGACCGGCGACGTCGTCGCGGTCATCGAGACGCCCAAGGGGAGTCCCAACAAATACGACTACGACGAGACGTGCGACGCCTTCCGGCTGGCTGGCGTCATGCCCGAGGGGAGTTCGTTCCCGTACGATTTCGGCTTCATTCCCTCCACGCTGGGCGAAGACGGCGACCCGCTCGACGTACTTGTGTTCATGGATGCCCCGGTACCTGTCGGCTGCGTGCTGAGCCTTCGCCTGATCGGGGTGATCGAGGCGCGCCAGCGCGAGAAGGGCGGGGATTGGATACGGAACGATCGCCTGCTCGCGGTCGCGACTCATGCGCATACCCATGCGCATGTGCAGCACCTGGACGACCTGCGCCCGCATTTGCTCGACGAGATCGAGGCGTTCTTCCGAAACTACAACGAACTGCATGGAAAGGAGTTCGAGCCGCTCGACCGGTCCGGACCAAAAAAGGCGCAAAAGCTGCTCGAGCAGGGAGCAGAAGCGTTCCGCCATGCGCGCAAGGACCGCTCCTCCTCGAAGGCAGCGTGACGAGGCGGAGCAGCATCGCGATCGCAGGGTCGTTCAGAGGCCGGCCAAACGGCGATCACGCCGGTTGGAGTTCGTATCCCAGCTCGGCGAATTGCGGCAACCGCTCGCGCAGATGCGTCATGGCACGGGATTGGTCGGCCGCCGAGAACAGCCGCTCGTACTGGCCCTTGGTGCCGGAGCGGAAGAACGAGTGCGGGCGTCCCTCGCGCTTCTCGCGCAGATTGCCGAAGCTCGCATTGCGCACGCATTGCGCCGCCTGTTCCGGCGTGGTCGGCACGCCGAGATGGGCGAACACGCGCATGGCACAGGCCTCCGCGTCGCGCAGCATGTCCTCGTAGCGCACGACCAGCAGGCGCCCCGGCCGTGCGCGCACTGTCTCCAGCGCCTCCGCCTGCACCTCGGCATATTCGTCCAGGATGCGCGCGACCATTGCCCAGGTCGAGCCATCCAGCACGAGCGCACCGTCGCGCCCCAGCAATTCCGGCAGCCGCCTCACGGCTTCGGCGTGCTCGGCCATTTCGGAACTGACGCTGCCGCCGCCCACGATGCTGGCCTCATGGTGCAAGCGGGAGACCACCACATCCAGCGGATGACGCACGCAATGAACCAATCGCGCGCCCGGGATGTAGGAGAGGATCAGCCGGTAGATGCGCGCGTTGCCGGGCGATTTGTCGGCGATCCAGCCGCATCCGGTAAAGTCGCGGTACAGGTTGAGCACGCGTATCAGCACGGCATGATTGGCGAAATGGTTCAACGCCGCCTGCGAGGTGTTCGGCGGGAACCACCAGTTGGCGGATCGGTAGGGCCGCATGCTGGCGTGGCGAAGCAGCGCGCCCTCGCCGGTGGCGAACACGGAGTCGTGCTGGTTCAGCAGCATCTGCATCCATGTCGTGCCCGATTTCGGCGCACCGCCGATGAAGCAGGCGCGCAGCGGCGGCGGCGCGGATAGCTCGACCGGCGGCCGGCCCGCAACACTCGCATCGAACTTCCAGACCCCGTCAATGGCGGCGAGCTGGCCGGCGTCGTTCGCAACAACGCGCCCATCCTGCGGATGCTGGACCAATGCGCGCACATGCACCGGCCTCTGGTCGTCGGGCAGGGAGAACAGGAAATCGAGCCGCCGCCAGCCCTGCCGCGTGTCGAGCAGGGAGACGCCGCCGAGATTGATGTCATGGAAAAGGTTGATGTATCGCAGCGGGTAGCCATCGCTGTCGCGTTCGATGGGCAGCAGGTGCAGGCTGGGCATGCGCGGGTCGGGACGCCCATCGTGCCAGAACCATACCGATCCCATGAAGATCGGCGAGAGGCCAGGCGGGAACGGCCGGATTGTGGCCCAGGCCCGCGCCCGGTCGGTGTCGTCCGGCATCATGTCGAGGCGGCGGACCTTGGCAACCAGGTGCTGGACCGGCTGGCTTGGTTGCGTCATGGGGTGGTCATTCCTGGCCGATGTTCAGCGTGGGCGGCACTATTGTTTACGGGCTCGCCGGCAGCCCGGCCAGTGCCGCCGCCAACGCCCGGCCGGCCCCCGGCATGGCGGCCGCAAGCTGCGCGCGCATCCGGTCCAGTCCGGGAACCAGCGCCGCGCGGAACGCAGCGACCGCGGCGGGGGAGGCGTCGGGTTCCGGCACGGGCAACGGGTGCGGCGTGAACCACGCGCCCACTCCGAGCGAGCCCATCAGATCGCCGATCTTCGGCTGCACCAGCCCATGCACCACGCAGCCCGCGGCAAGGCCGGCAATGACTCCGTGCAGCCGCAGCGAGGCGACCAGCCTGGCCTGCCCGCACAACCCGGTCAGCACCGCCCAGTCATCGACATAGACCACGTCACCCTTGCCCACCGCATCGGCATCCAGCCCACGCTCCAGGGCCACCACCACCACCCGCCGTCCGGCGCTCGCGAGCCTGTCGCGCCACTCCAGCAGGGCGCGATTGGCCGCGGCGTCGGCCGCCGTGTTGGGGTGGCGGGGAATGAGCAGCGCCTCGACCGGCCGCGCCAGCAGCGCGTCGCTCTCCGCTGGCGACGCTTCCCCGGCCAGCAGGGCCTGCGCCAGCACCGGGTCGGGAAACCACGCAGCACGTGGGTTGATTGCCCGGGCGGCCGCGAGTGTCGCGGCATCGCGGACGCCGACGAATGCCGCCCCCGCCAGCAGGATGCGATAGGCGGGCGCCCAGGCCGGCTCGCTCAGCGCCTCGGCCGAGCCGCCCACGCCCAGCAGCGCCCAGGGCACTCCGCTTGCGGCGAGCCACGCCGCCCAGTGCTCGGCATGCAGCGGAAAATGCGGCGCCCCCAGCAATCCGCCGCCGCCGATCACCACCAGTCCCTTTCCGGGGTGCGGCAGCGATTCGCGGCGCAGCAGGGCGTCGGCGGCCAGCTTGGTCCCGCCCGGAAAGGCGAAGGGCGCACGCCGCTCCCAGCTGCACGCGGCGAGGCTCAGTCGCATCGGCAGCAGGCGCCGCAGCAGGAAGGCCAGCGCCTCGGCCTGCGCCGCATCGCCCAGATTGCCGTTGCCATAGGCGCCGAACAGCAGCACGCGCACCGAGTTCCTGCGGCTCGGCGGCCGGTCCGTCGGCCGCCATCTCGGGGAGCGCCGCGAGCGCCACCCGGCGGCGGTAGCGCTCGGTCACTTCCTCGGAGTCCATGAGCACGCGCACGAACGCGCGTGCGGACAGGCCCATCCCCGCGTAATGGGCGATCACCGCCTCGTTCTCGGGCGGGCGGCCCAGGATCAGCCCGAAGTAATGGGCGATCTCGGCGGCGCCGAGCGGCGGGTCCGCCGCCATCATCGTCAGAGCGACAGGCCGGAGATCGCGTCCGCCAGCGCCCGATGTGCCAAGCTGGCCGCGTCCTCGGCGGCCCGCTGCTTGGCTGCCAGCGCCCCCAGGCTGTCCTCGTCGGCGGTCAGGGACCGCATCAGCTGCCCGTGCAACGGGTCGGTCGGGGGGATCGCGGCGAGGTTCGCGCGCAGCCGCGTCTCGTCCTGCTCGATCGTGGCGCGCTGGCCTTGCAGTCTGTCGCGCTCGGCATCCCGCGCTGCTGCGTCGCGGGCCAGGTCGGCGACATGCTGCAACGCGGTCCGCGCGGCTTCGGGCAGGCCCTGCTCGCCCAGCACGGCCACGATCGGCGCCGCGTCACCGCCCAGCACGGTGCTGCGCGACACCAGATGGTCGGCATGGGCGACGATGCGGCGTTGCTCGCCTGCCGCCAGCGACACGTCCAGGCGCCAGACGCGCGCGGTCTGCTCGACGGGCAGCGCCGGCTCGGTGGACAGGACGGCGCCGGGCGCGCGGGGGATCTCCACCAGCACGCGGCGCGGCGCGGTCGCGGGCGCGTGCAGGTCGACGGTGGTGGTGGTCCGCTCGCGTCGGCTGATGCGCAGCACGCCGCGCGCGGCGGTGACGCCCACTACGCTGGTCGCGGCGGCGCTGTGCCAGGTGGCTGTCGTCGCGAGATCCTCGGCGAAGCTCAGCAGCCGGGTCTCGCCGGCCGGCAGCGGCCCCAGCCGCGCATTGCCGGTGAACCCGCCCGTGTCATAGGTAGTGACGAGACCGGGCGGCAGTGCGGTCCCGGTGTCGTTGACCAGCCGCACCGCCGCCAGCGGATGGGTGGCCGAAGGCGCCAGCAGGTCGAGCCGGCTCGCCGCCACGCTGCGGTCCAGGAACGGCACCGACGCGCTGTGCCCGGCGGCGAGGCTCAGCGGGCGCGCCAGCGTGAAGGAGGTTTCCACCCCGTTGTCGCTGGTCCGCACCGCGGCCGACGGAGGTGCCAGCGGCGCCGGGGCTGCCGCCATGAAGGCGGGCGCTGCCCTTTGCATCATCGGCGCCGCGGCCGGGGGTGCGGCCATTGCCTGGGCGCGGAGATCGGCTGGCGGCGCCAGATGCTCCAGCACATCGACCGGCGCCTCCGGCCGTTCCACGTAGTAGGTGTCGTAGATCGCCTGCCGGAACGCCACCGGATTGCCCGATTGCAGGGTCAGGTCCACGCCCGTCCAGTCCTGCAGCCCGGCATTCTCCAGCACCGCCCAGCCCTGCAACCGGGCCGTTGTCACCGCGCCCGCGGCCGCTTCTTCGGGCGGCAGGACGAGGCGGTACGACGCCTTCCAGACGGGAGCCGCGACCACCATGCCCAGATGCACGATGCGGGTTCCGCTGCCGGCCACGCGCACGCTCAAATGCCGCTGCTCGGTTGCGGCACTGCCGCGCAGGGCGGCCAGTGCCGTCGTCAATTTCTCGCGCAGGACCGGGTCGGCCACCTGCACCGAAGCCACGTCCTCCAGCAGGAATTGCTGGAGCCCGGCATCGCTCAGCAGTGTCACGCGCGTCTTGCCGAGCCGCGGATCGATGCCCCCCGAGGGGGAGGCGGCGAGGTCGGGCGGCGGCTCGGCGTGCAGGATGCGGCCGGTGAGCGGCACCGCCCCGGCCACGGTGACGGTGACGCCCTGCAAGGCGTTCAGCAGGTCGATCGGCCGGTTCAGCGCCTCGCGCGGGATCGGCAGCCCGGCGAGCACGCCCGCCGCCGGGTCGGCGCTGGGCAGCACCACGCTGTCCACGCTGCCGGCGCCGTCCAGCACGACCAGCGATGTCAGGACGTCGCTGACCTGCGAGCGCGGCACGTCGAGGCCGAGCGTCGCGGCCCCGCTTACCGTCGCGTCATACTGGAAATAGCCGACGCCGCCCTGCGAGAGCATGACAAGGCGCAAGGTCAGGGGCTGATCGGCCCGTTGGTCGGCCCTGGCCGGCACAGGATGCCGCGGCGCCCGACCACCGCCAGCACCGCCCAGACGCGCATCGCTATCTCCCGCTTCATCCGCCAAGCATAGCGGCAGGCCGCGCGCATCGGTCACGAAGCGCCATGCCGGGCGCAAACTCCGGCTGTGGCGGAGGCCCGATCCTGTGGCCGTGCCGCTACGGTGCTCTATGCGCAACCGAGACGTTCGGGCGAGTGACGAAAGAACTTGCCGATGCTCTCTGCGACCCCGTAACACTAGGAGCCGCGATGACACCTTGCCGTTCGCCGATTTGGCGATCCCGGACTTGGCGATCGCGGGGTTTCCAGGCTTCTGGCAGACGACTTTCGACGCTTGATCGATCCTCGACTTGGCACCCGTAGCGGCGGCACTTCCGACCCGACGATACCGGCGCGCATGGCTAGGACTCAAACAGAACGAAAGGACGCGCTCAAAATGTCACAGATTTCCCGCCGCAGCATCATGACGGCCGGCTCCGGTCTTACCCTCGCCGCGGCCATCGGGCTGGTTCGCCCGGCCTGGGCGCAGATGGGCAAGGTCGTGGACACCGACGCCTACAGCTACATGCTCCAGGATCCGCGCCTGAGCACCTGGGTCCAGCTCATCAACGCCGGCGGCATGGAAAACGCCGCCCGCACGGCGATCTACACCGTGTTCCCGGCCGCCGACAGTGCCTTCGCGCAGTTTCCGGGAATGACACAGGATCTCCTCGGCTACACGTCCGCCACCGGCACGGGTTCCCGATCCCCGTTCCCGGACACCTCGAAAATCGTCAAGCTGGTGCGCAGCCATGTCGTCGCCGGCAAGCACTTCGCGGCCGAGGTGATGGGCAAGCAGGTGACGCTCACCACCGTCGCGGGCACGCCGCTCATGGTCGATGCCACGAACCCGCAGGCTGTGAAACTGAGCTGGACCAGTGCCGCCAATGGCCAGGCGCTGAGTGCCACCCTGGTCGATCAGCCGATAACCACCGTCAACGCGGTCATCTACATCATCGACACGGTCGGCAAGATGTAGTCGGACGCCCGGGGCGCGGCGAAGCAGGCTCGCGCCCCGGTCTGCCGCGAAGGCCTACAGCCGAACCTCAGGCACAGCCGAAACTCAGGGACCAGCGCCGCCAAATCCCAGGAACCCGGCCTGCGGCACCGCGGTCCCGGGAGTGCTTCCGGCGTAGCGCACGCTGGCCGGCGGCAGGCCCGGCACGGGTGCGGCGCCGGCTGGCCGGACGGCGCGCATCGTAGCCGCCAGCCGCGGCGCCTGCGGCGCCTGTGCCGCCGTGCGCGTGGCCGCCTTGCCCTTCAGAGGGGACGGCCCGGCAGTCCCGGCGGAGGCGGTCGCCACACGCTCCGGCGTCCCGCCGCCGCGCAGCGACAGCAACAGGAACGTGATATCGTTGCGCCCGAGATCGATCGACAGCTCGATGGGCGTCATGCCCAGCACGTTCTGCCCGGACATATCGGCGCCGCGCGACAACGCGTCCCGCGCCGCCGCCAAATCGCCTCGGTCGATCGCATCGAACAGCGCCTCGGTCGGCGGCACGTCGAGCGCCAGCTTGCTGGCGGGCGCCGGCGTTTCGTGCTTCGCCGCTCCGGGCAGGCCGGGTGGCGGCGGCAGGCTTGTCTTCGGGACGACGCCGCCGCCCTTGACCGGAGGCTGGAATCCGTTGCTGACGATGCCGCCGCCGCCGCCAAATCCCTGCGCCCGCGCATCCGCACCGGCGATTGCGGTGCAGGCGCAGGCCAGGATCGCGGCGAGGGTCAGTGGGTGGAGGTGTTTCATGGGCGCGATCTGGACCTAGTGGTGCTCAGGCGTTCGGGTTGAGCCACCAGAACCCGGCCGCCAGATAGGTCGCATAGCACATCCACGCGAGATAGGGCAGCATCAGCGCTCCCGCCAGCCTGCGTCTGCGCCGGAACGAAACGGCGGTGGCGGCGATCAGGACCAGCAGGGGCGGCATGGTCGCCAGCGCCGGTCCCGTGGATTGCAGGCCGAAAAAGAGAGGCGCCCAGGCGGCGTTGACCAGGAGCTGCCAGCCCCACAGGCGCAACGGCCCGGTATCGCCGCCGCCGCGCCAGATCAGCCAGGCCGCGACGCCGATCGCCACCGACAGCACCGCCCATACCGAGGCGAAGACCCAGCCCGGCGGTGTCGCCGGCGGTCGGACCAGGGACAGGTACCAGGCATGCGTGCTGCCGGCCGTGACCGCCGCATCGGCAGCGCCCACCAGCAGCGGCAGGCCGACGAAGCCGGCCAGGGCCATCAGCGAGGCGCCCGCTCCAGGTCGGTCCCGAAAGTTTCGGCCGCGCGGATCGTGCGGATACTCGGTGTTGACGAAGACACGCCCTCCCTTCGAGACTTCTTCAGGTAGGTATCGCGCGAGCCGCTGTCAGGTCGCCTCGCGCCACCAGGCGAGGATCACCAGACCCAGCAGCAGGGCAAGCGCCAGCCAGCCGGGCAGCAGCGGGATGGTCGCGAGGGCGGTCACGACATGGGCGCCACGGGCGGGCAGGCCGATCCAGCCTTCGCCCGCTGTCATGCGTCCGGGTTCGGTGCGGCGCAGCGCGGGCGCCCCGCTCGCGCGGAACGGCGCGTGAGCCGCCGCCAGCCAATGCACGCTGCCGCCGCTGGCGCGGGCCAGCGGTCCCAGCACCGCGGCGGTAGCCCGCAGATCGGTGATCTCGCGCGGATTTGCGAGGTTGCCCGCGGCATAGGCGGTGCGCGTCCCGTCGCTCGCCTGCCAGACGCCCGGTGCGGCCGCGGCTACACTGGCGGCCGCCCGGCCGGGACCGCTGGGGCGAAGCGTCACGGACTGGCGGACGCCGTCCGGCGCGATGACGCTCACGGGTGGCGGCGGGGCGTCCTCGGTGCTGCTGCGGGCGATCAGCAGTCGCGGACCGTCCTGACCGCCCGCAATCATGCGGGCGGTCAGCGCGTTCTCCTCCAGCGCCGGCTGGCGCATCAGCCAATGGGCCAGCCGGCGCAGCAGTTCCGCCTGCGGGCCACCGCCCATATGGCCGCGCGACCACAGCCAGATCTGGTCGGACAGCAGTTCCGCCACCCGGCCGCGGCCGACGCGATCCAGCACCAGCAGCGGCGCCGCCGCACCGCCCGAACCGGCTCCCTGCCCGGAATTGGCCGAGAGCAGCACTTCGCCATGCGCGTCCTCGACGGCGATGTAGCGGTACCACGGCCCCCAATCGGGCACACCGGACTCATGCCAGCCCGGCAGGTTGGCCGTCACCGGATGGCGAGAGCCGAGCGGTGTCACCCTCGGCCGGAAGGCGCCGTCCACCACGTCGGCGCTGTCCGGCTCGCCCTCCGCGCCGCGCAGCGGATGCGCCGGCAGCACTTGTTGCAGCGGCGTGTCGTCGAGTGTTGCCGATCCCGCGAACTCCGGCCCCACGCTCATCAGCAAGGCACCGCCGCGGCGGACATAATCGGCGATGTTCTGAAGGTAGGACGGCGGCAGGATGCCGCGATTCTGGAACCGGTCGAGGATGATCAGATCGAATTCGCCGATCTTGTCCTGGAACAGCTCGCGCGTGGGAAAGGCGATCAGCGCCAGCTCGTTCAGCGGTGTCAGATCGTCCTTTTCGGGCGGGCGCAGGATGGTGAAATGCACCAGATCAACCGAAGGATCGGCCTTCAGCAATCGCCGCCAGGTGCGCTCGCCCACATGCGGCTCGCCGGAGATCAGCAGCACCCGCAGCCGGTCGCGCACGCCGTTGATCTCGACCGCCACGCGGTTGTTGAGCGTCGAGACCTCGCCCGGCAGCTTGTCCACCGACAGCTCGACCACCGATGGCCCCTCGCGCGAGATCGGGATGTCGACGTCGTGTGCCACCCCTACCGGCACGCTTTCCTGCACCGGCGGATCGCCGTCACGGCGGATGGTGAGCGTCGCCGCCGGGCCTGGGTGCGCCACACCCAGATCCTCGACGACGACGCGCAGCGGCACCGACTTGCCGACCACGCCGTAGCCTGGCGCCTCGATCAGCCGCAGCCGCCGGTCCGTCTCCTCGCCCGCGCCGGTCAGCAGCAGATGCAGGGGCACGCCATAGCGCCAGGTTTTCGGCGCGTCATGGACCTCGCCGTCCGTCACCGCGACGATGCCGGCGAGCTGGTCGCGGGGAATGCCCGATACCGCCCGGTCGATCGCGGCGAACAAATGCGTGCCGTCCTGCCCCGCTTCCGGCACGGTGACGGTGCGCAGCTCGAGACCGGGCGCGTGGCTCGCACCCGTCTCCAGCGCGACCCGCGCCCGCGCCGCCAGCGCCGCGCGATCGCCCACCGACATCGAGGCCGTCTGGTCGATCACCAGCAGCCCGATATCGGGCAGCGCCGTGCGCGTCTCCTGGATCACGCGCGGCCCGGCCAGCCAGAACAGCAGCACGGCAAAGGCCAGCCCCCGCCATGCCGTGCCCGGCGCGTGCCGCAGCGCCGCCGCCGTCAATGCCGCGAGGCAGATCGCCGCCAGCACGCCGATCAGCCACCACGGGGCGACCGGAGCCAGCCGCAGCCCGGCGATCACCTGCTGGCTCATTGCCCGAGGCGCTCCAGCAGCGCCGGCACATGGACCTGATCGCCCTTGTAGTTGCCGGTCAGGGCATACATGACCAGATTGACACCGAAACGGTAAGCCAGGGTGCGCTGCCGCTCGCCGCCCGGAATGGTCGCGTAGGGATGGCGGCCCTGCGTATCGGTGGCCCAGGCCGCCGCCCAGTCGTCGCCGCCCACCACGACCGGGCTCACGCTGTCATTGGTGCGGTCCTGATCGCGCGCGACCCAGACCGTGTCGCCGGCATAGCGGCCGGGAAACTCGCTCAGCAGATAGAAAGCATGCGCCAGCACGTGCTCGCGCGTCAGCGGCGCCAGCGCCGGCACGACCAGGCCGCCGGCGCCGCCCTGGCCCAGCCGGCGCAGCACCTCGCCGGTGCCGGGCGCCATGCCGGTCCCGCTGCCGCCGTCGCGCGTGTCGATCAGGATGATGCCGCCATGTTCCATGTAGCGGTTGAGTGCCGCGATGGCCGCTGCGTCCGGCGGCGGCGCGTCGGCGCTGAGCGGCCAGTACAGCAGCGGGTAAAAGCTGAGATCGTCCTGTCCCGGCGTGACCGCGACGGGGTCGGCCAGCACCGCCGCCGTGCGGTCGTTCACGTAGCCCGATAGTCCGGCGAGCCCCGCCCGGGCCACGTCGTCCACCGCCGGGTCGCCGCTCTGGATATAGGCGAGGCGGGTGGCCAGCGCCGGACTGTCCGGGGCAATCGCGTTTGCCCCGGCTGGCGCCGCCAGCACAGCCACAGCCAGCACGGCCGCGGCGGCGGCGGCGCGGGTCAGGCCGCGCAGGCGCAGGGACAGCAGCAGATCCGTGGCCAGCAGCGCCACCGCCAGCGCCAGCAGCCACTGCCCGAGCGGGCGCGAGGCCGGAGCCGTGCCCAGCGCCTGCCGGTCCGCCCCTGGAATGGCGGGGGCCGCTTCCGGCAGGTCCAGCGAGGCGGCGAGGTTCAAGGCGCGACGTCCGCTCTCCGGCCCATAGAAGCCCGGCGGGTGCGCCGGGGAGACTCGTGCGGTCGCGAAATCCCGCGCGGCGATGGGTGTCGCGGTTGCCGGGGGCGGCCCCAGCACGCCCGCCCCGTCGAGCGTGCTGACGGGGGCGAGCGGGGTCGCGTCGTTGCCGATCGCTTCCGCCTGGACCCCCGCGGAGATGGCAACAACGCGGCGCAGCATGTCCACGAACAGGCCGGAGAGCGGCAGGTTGGACCAGTCGGCGTTGGCGGTGACGTGGAACAGCACCACCCGGCCGGTGCCGATCGGCCGCTGCGTCACGAGCGGCGTCCCGTCGGCCAGCCGCGCCCAGGTGGCGTTCGACAGATCGCTGGACGGGTCGGCCAACAATTGCCGTGTCACCTGCACGTCGGCGGGAACCGCAAGCCCGGTGAAGGGCGAAGGTGGCGCGAACGGGGCGAGCGAAGCGGGCTTGCTCCAGGACATCGCTCCCCCCAGCTCGCGCTCGAAGCCCAGCAGCGGCACCGGCAGCAGCGGGTCGGGTTGCTGATCGGCCGAACCCTGCGCCATCGCGGGGCCGGCGAAGCGCAGCAGCGTTCCGCCCTGACTCACCCAGCGGGCAATCCGGTCGGCCTCGGGCCCTGCTTGCAGCGGATGATCCGCGAGGACGAGAACCGAGAGCTTGCCGGCCAGCAGGGTGTCGAGGCTGCCCTCGCGCAGCTCCGCGTAGGGGGCGAGCGCCCGACGGATGAAATAGGCGGAACCCTCCAGCGGCGTATCGGCGGTCGTGTCGCCGCGCAGCACGCCGACCGGCCGCCGCCGCGCCGATTCGTCCACCAGCGCCACGTCCCCGGCGCCCGCGAGCGTGCCGGGAGCGGGCGTCAGGGTCAGCCGGTCCACCTGGTTGCGCAGCTCGACCGGCAGCGTGAGCTTGCCTGTCGCCTGCGCGGCGCCGGCGGGCAGCGCCAGCCTTTGGCGCGCGATGGTGCGCCCGTCCGCCGACTGCGCCAGGACATCGATTGTCGTGGGCACCGGGCGGGGCGCCTCGGCCACGCGCAGCACCAGGCCATCCTGTGCTGCGACCGGCGGCAGCAGCAAGCGGCCCGGCGCTACCGCCGGGGCGAGGGTCAGGACGGGACCGGCGCCGCGCAAGGCTGCGGCGAATCCCGCCCAGCCGGCGCCGTCGGTCAGGCCGTCGGCGACATAGGCCGCGCCATGCGCGCGGGGATGGGCGCCGGTCCAGGCCGCCAAGGCGAGAGAGGTGGCGCCGCGGTCCACAGGCCAGGGCAGCGGGCGCAGCACCGCGAGGCGCGGCGCCAGCTCGGCCGCCGGCATGACGACCGAGGCCCGCAACGGCGCGGCGTTCTCACCGGGCGCCGTGGCCAGCAGCGCCACGTCCCGACCGGCGGTCGCCGCCCGGCGCAGGATCGCCTGTGCCGCGGCCAGCCGGGCCGGCCAATCGGGTGCCGAGGCCCAGCCATTGTCCAGCACGAGCAGCAACGGACCGCTGCCGGGCAGCGCGCCGCCCCGTTGCAGCACCGGCCCCGCCAGCCCCAGCACGATCAGACCGGCGGCAGTCACTCGCAACGCCAGCAGCCAGGGGGGCGTGCGCGCGGCGGTCTGCGCCGTGGCGGGCAGGCCGAGCAGCAGCCGCACCGCCGGGAACATCATCTGCCGAGGCGCCGGTGGGACCACACGCAGCAGCCACCACAACACCGGCAGGCCCGCCAGCGCCAGCAGCAGCCAGGGTGCGATGAAAATCATGCCCGCGTTCCTGCGTCCCAGCCCATCGGCCGGACCCCTAACGCGCGTGCCGCGCCGCGAGTGCGGCGTGCAGGCCAAGCAGGGCGGCCGTCGCGGGATGGTCGGTGCGATGCACCGAGAAACTCAGCCCGGCCGCCTGACAGGCCGCGGCCAACCCGGCCTGGTGTTCGGCGAGACGGTCGGCATAGGCGTCCCGGATGCTTTCGGCCTTGCCGATCAAGGCGGCCGGGTCGCGCTGCCTCGGCGCCGTGAAGCGGATGCGGCCGGCGTAGGGCAACGCGACTTCGGCGGGATCGAGGATCTGCAGGACGATGCCCGGTCGCGGCACGCCCGGCGATCGCCCCGAGTGCCGCGCGGATGCTGTCCGGCTGGTCGAGAAAGTCGCCCATCAGCACCACGCATCCATGCCTTGGAATGAGGGCCGCGTCAGGCTGCTCGTCCGCCTCGGACTGGGTCTCGTCCAGCGCGGCGGCGAGCCGGGACAGTCCCGCCTGCCCGGTCGCGTCCAGCGGCGCCTTGCGCAACAGCCGCACCCGCTCGCCGCCGCGCAGCAGCAGCGCTGCGAGCGCCAGCAGGATCAGCTCCGCGCGCGTCTGCTTCTCCGGCAGACCGGGCAGGCTGCGCCAGCGCATCCCCGCCCCGGAGGCACGCCACAGCACAACCGTCTGCGCCGCCTCCCATTCGGTCTGGCGGACGAAATGCCCCCGGTCGCTGCGCGCCGACCGCCGCCAGTCGATGCGCGTCGCCGGTTCGCCGGGCAGCAGCGGGCGGAATTGCCAGAAACTGTCGCCCTGGCCGACGCGACGCCTGCCATGCACGCCTTGCGCCACGGTGGCGGCAATGCGCTCGGCGGCGACCAGCAGCGGCGGCAAATGCGCACCCAGCGCCTGCGCCCGCGAGACAGCGGCCGACGCGGCGCCGGCGCTCACGCCCGGCAATCCATCTACAGCCGCTCCACCAGCCCTGCCAGGATGGTCGTCGAGCCGCACGTCCTCGGCGCGCGCCGAGAAGGCCAGGGCCATGCGGTGCCGCAGCACCGCGGGGGCGAGGGCGGCCACGTCGTCGATGCTGGGCGACAGCCTTCCGTCCAGCACCGCGCGCGCCCGCGTCGCCAGCATCAGCGCCTGTGCCGCACGCGGCCCCGGTCCCCAGGCGACGTGCTGGCGCACCGCCTCGTCGCTGGCGGTCTCGGGCCGCGCCCCGCGCACCAGCGCCAGGATCGCATCGACCACCTGGCTGCCGACCGGGATCTGGCGGATGAGACGCTGCGCGCGCAGCAATTCCTCGGGTGACAGGACCGGCTCGGCCGTGTCCTGCGCGCGCCCCCGTGGTCGCCAGCAGCATCGTCCGCTCCTCGGCCAGTGCCGGATATCCCACGTCGATCTGCAACAGGAACCGGTCGAGCTGCGCTTCGGGCAGCGGATACGTGCCCTCCTGCTCGATCGGATTCTGCGTCGCCAGCACATGGAACGGCTGCGGCAGCGCGTACTCGGTGCCGCCGATCGCCACGCGCTGCTCCTGCATGGCTTGCAGCAGGGCCGATTGCGTGCGCGGCGAGGCGCGGTTGATCTCGTCGGCCATCAGCAACTGGCAGAACACCGGGCCGGGCACGAAGCGAAAGCCGCGCCGCCCGCCTGCCTGCTCCTCCAGCACCTCGCTGCCGATGATGTCGGCGGGCATCAGGTCGGGCGTGAACTGCACCCGCTTCGTGGCGAGTCCCAGCACGAGCGCCAGCGTCTCGACCAGCCGCGACTTGCCCAGGCCGGGCACGCCGACCAGCAGCGCGTGGCCGCCCGACAGCAGCACGACCAGGGACTGCTCGACCACCGCCTGCTGGCCGATGATGCTGCGCGCGATCTGCCCGCGCACGGCGCCCATCCGGCTGCCCAGCCGCTCCACCTCGGCGAGCACCGCGGCCGGCGGCAGAGCCGCGGAGGAGTGGGCCGGGTTCGCCGCGTCATTCGCCATGCTTGATGTGTCCCACAGACGCAAGATGCGCGAAAGTCATCGATACGGCTTCTTAGCGACCCCCGTCCTTCCTATATCGCGGCCACGGAACCGCTCCCGACCGGGGAGGAATGGAGGCCAGGTCGTGAACCAGCACGTGCCGAGCGCGGCGTCGCCGCCGATGGGATCGAATGTGCCGTGCGCGCGCACGGCAAGTCCTCCGCGACCCCGGCGCCCGGTGATCGAGTGCGGCGATCTGCCCTTCCTGATCCGCCGGGACGGCACCTGGCTCTATCGCGGCAGTCCGATCGGCCGCAAGGAGATGGTCTGCTTGTTCGCCTCGGTGCTGAAGCGCGCCGAGGATGGTGCGTTCTGGCTGGAGACGCCGGCCGAGCGCGGCCGCATCGAGGTGGAGGACGCGCCGTTCGTGGCCGTCGAGCTGGATTGGGTCGGTTGCGGCCGCGACCAGCGGCTGACGTTCCGTACCAATATCGACCAACTGGTGACCGCGGATCGCGAGCACCCGATCCGCGTCTCGCACGACCTGCTCACCTGCGAGCCGACCCCGTACCTGCGAATGCGAGCCGGCCTCGGGCGGCTGCCGATCGAGGCGCGGATCAATCGCGCCGTGTATTACGAACTGGTCGCCCTGGCCGAGCCGGGAAAGAGCGCCTACGGCCTCCCGGCGCTCGGGGTCTGGAGCTGCGGCTGCTTCTTCCCGCTCGGCGACCTGCCAGGGTCGGACGGCGCCGCGTTCGAGAGTGCCGAGTTCGATGGCCCTACTCCCGGCAGCCCTACTCCCGGCAGCCCTACTCCAGACAGCTCTACTGCCGACAGACGGGCGGCCAATTCCGCCGGTGGCGATTGAACGCAACGCCGGCAGACGGACCGGCTGACGCGGCTTCTGCCCTCGACGCAACCGAACTGCGCCGCCGCTTGCGGCGCCCGACCCCCGAGGCCGATACGATCTTCGATGACGGGACGGCGTGGCAGGGACCGCTGGTTGCGGCCGCGGTACTGGTGCCGTTCGTGCTGGGGCCGGCGCCCGGCGTGCTGTTGACGAGGCGGTGCGCGCACCTGTCCTCCCATGCCGGGCAGGTGAGCTTTCCCGGCGGCCGCATCGATCCCGCCGATGCCTCGCCGGAGGCCGCGGCGCTGCGCGAGGCGCAGGAGGAGATCGCGCTCGATCCGCGCCATGTCGAGACGATCGGCCGTCTCGAGGATTACGTCACCGGCACCGGCTACCGCATCACCCCGGTCCTGGCATTGCTGCCCGCGGGCATGGCGCGCGAGGCGCTGTCGCTGCTGCCCTCGCCGCACGAGGTGGATGAGGTGTTCGAGCTGCCGCTGTCCGTCCTGCTCGATCCCGCGGCCCCGCAGCGCACGACCGCGGTGCTGCGGGGGCGATCGCGCAGCTTCTGGGTCTGGCCGCACCCGCGTTATTATATCTGGGGTGCCACGGCGGCGATCCTGGTCAATCTCGCCGCCCGGCTGCGCGGTGCCGCCGCCCACCCCGCGGGTTCGTGATGCGGCTGGCCGAAATGGCGCTGTTCCTGGCGCCCTTCCTGGTGTTCGTGCTGTGGTGGCAACTCGGCGCGCGCAGCCGGCTCATGGCATGGGCAATTCTCGGAGGGGTGCTGACGCTGCTCGCGACCCTCGCCTGGCTGGCGCTGACGACCGGGCTGCCGCGCGCCGGCGGCTATGTGCCGGCGCGGCTCCAGGACGGCCGCATCATCCCGGGCCACGGCACATGACCCCGGCCTTCCTGTCTGATGCCGCTCTCGCCCCCGTCTGGGATGTGCTGCCGGAGGCGCGGGTGGTGGGCGGTGCGGTGCGCGACGCGCTGATCGGTCGCGACGTGGCGGACATCGACCTCGCCACGCCAAGATTGCCGCAGGACGTGGCCCGCTCGCTCGCTGGCGCGGGGCTGCGGGTGATTCCGACCGGGATCGACCACGGCACGGTCACGGCGCTGTCGGACGGCCGCGGCTTCGAGGTCACGACCCTGCGCCGCGACGTGGCGACCGACGGACGGCATGCCACCGTTGCTTTCACCGACGACTGGGCCGAGGACGCGGCGCGCCGCGATCTCACCTTCAACGCCATGTCGATGGCGCGCGACGGCACGCTGTTCGATCCCTTCGCGGGCGCCGCCGATCTCGCCGCCGGCCGGGTGCGGTTCGTGGGCGACCCGGCCCGGCGCATCGCCGAGGATCATTTGCGGGTGCTCCGCTATTTCCGTTTTCTCGCGCGCTACGGGCGGGTGGCCCCCGATCGCGCCACGCTGGATGCGCTCGCGGGCGGGATTTCCGGCTTGGCCCGCCTCTCGCCGGAGCGGGTGTGGAGCGAGCTGAAGCGCATCCTGGCCGCACCCGACCCGGTCGGGGCGGTGCGTCTCATGCAGGAACTGGGCGTGCTGGCGGCGGTGCTGCCGGGCGCGGGGTCGATCGAGAGGCTGGCGTCCGTGGTGCGGGCGGGGGCGCCGGCGGACCCGGTGCTGCGTCTCGCGGCATTGCGGCCCGCCGATCCGGCACGGACCGGCGAGCGTCTGCGGATGTCAACGGCCGAGACGGAGCGGCTGTGCCTGCTGGCTGGCCCGGCCGTCTGTGATGCAGCGACGGATGCCGATCTGCGGCGCGCGCTGGCCGAAGCGCCACGCGACCTGCTGATCGACCGGGCATGGCTGGCCGGCAGCCCGCCCTTGCTGCGCGCCCGCCTCGTCGCCATGCCGTGCCCGATCTTTCCCCTGCAAGGGCGCGATCTGCTGGAGGCCGGGTTCACCCCCGGGCCGGAACTGGGGCAGGAACTGGCCGCGCTGCGCTCGTGGTGGCTGGCCCGGGGCTGCACCGACGATCGCCCCGCGCTGCTGGCCGAACTGGCGAGGCGTCGCCGCGCCTGATAGACGCGCGCCGATGGATGCCGCCACGCCCCACCTGCTGCAGTCACCGCCGGGCCGTCACGGCGACGACAGCCGGGCGCTGCTCGGACGGTTGTGGCGGGACCACATCCGCCTCTATCGCGGCAAGCTCGTCACCATCGTCGGGTTGACCCTGCTGATGGCCGGCGCGCAGGCGCTCTATCCGATCCTGATCGACCATGCGATCGAACTGTTCGAGCGCAAGGACGAGCGCATCCTGTACCAGATCCCGGCGATGGTGGTGAGCGTCACCGCCGTCAAGGCGATCGCACAGTACTTCCAGACGGTGCTGGTCCAGCAGGTGGTGCTGCTGGTGATCCGCGAGCTGCAGGGCCGCATGTTCGCGCATCTGACGCAGGCCGACCTCGCGCGGGTCGAGCGCGAGGCGCCCGCCACCCTGGCGGCCCGCTTCACCACGGATGCCGCTACCATCCGCGAGGCGATGACCCGCACCGTCAACGGCCTCGCCGACGCGGTGACGCTGGTGGGACTGGTCGCCTCGATGCTCTGGCTCGACTGGGAGCTGAGCCTGATCGCCGCGGCACTGTATCCGCTGGCCGCCGTGCCGATCCAGCGCATCGGCCGGCGCATCCGCAGCGCCTCCGGCGGCATGCAGGAGCGCATGGGCGAACTGTCGGCGCTTCTGAACGAGAGCTTCGCGCAGGCCCGCACCGTGCGCGCCTGGCGGCTCGAGGCGCAGGAGACGGCGCGCGCGCGTGCTGCTTTCGGCAGGCTGTATCGTGCGCTGATGCAGATGAACCGCTCGCGGGCGCGCATCGACCCGCTGCTGGAACTGCTGGGCGGGGCGGCGGTCGCGGCGGTGCTGGGCTTCGCCGGCTGGCGCACGGCGATGGGCGGCAGCACGCTCGGCAATTTCACCGGCTTCGTGACCGCCCTGCTGATCGCAGCGAGACCCCTGCGCGCCCTGGGCAGCCTGAATGCTGCGTTGCAGGAGGGGCTGGCGGGGCTCGCGCGTGTGTTCACGGTCATCGACGAGCAGCCCGCCATCAACGATCGGCCCGGCGCGGGGCCGCTGCCGGCAGGCCAGGGCGAGGTGGTGTTCGATGCGAGTGTCGTTCCGTTATCCCGACGGACGCATGGGGCTGCGCGGCCTGAGCTTCACCGCGGCGCCGGGTCTGACAGTGGCGCTGGTGGGACCGTCCGGGGCCGGCAAATCGACCGCCCTGGCACTCATCCCGCGCCTGCACGACGTGGCCGGCGGCGCCATCCGCATCGACGGGGCGGATGTGCGCGACGTGTCCCTGACCAGCCTGCGCTCCGCCATCGCCTATGTCGGGCAGGATGCCTTGCTGTTCGACGACACCGTGGCGGCCAATGTCCGCATGGGACGGCCGGAGGCGTCCGACGCGGACATCGCCGACGCCGTCCGGGCCGCCGCCGCCGGCTTCGTGGCGGGGCTGCCGGAAGGTTTCTCGACCGTGGTCGGTCCCGGCGGGCAGCGCCTGTCGGGCGGACAGCGGCAGCGCGTGGCGCTCGCCCGCGCCCTGCTGGCCCGCGCCCGCATCCTGCTGCTGGACGAGGCGACCAGTGCGCTGGACGCGGAGAGCGAGGCCGCCGTGCAGCAGGCGCTCGCGGTGCTGCGGCAAGGGCGCACGACGATCGTCGTGGCGCACCGGCTCTCGACCGTGCGTGACGCGGATCTCGTCGTCGTGCTGGATGAGGGCTGCGCGGTGGAGCAGGGAACCCATGCTCGCCTGTTGGCCGCGAATGGGCTGTACGCGCGGCTGGTGCGGACGCAGACCTTCGCCGCGTGATCCGTGAGCCGCCGAACGGTTGCGCAAGGGTACGCACTCATGCCCCGGTCACATGAGCCGCGAGATCATGAAACGTCATTCATGCAAAGTTCTTATATCCACCAGAAGCTAAACGCGCGTTTTGCAGTGCAGCATCGTGCATAGATTTGCCTCCGTCAGCGGCGGGCTGGACCTGCCGGACGATCGAGGACAAAGACCATGCGTAACATCCTTTTCGCGGCGATTGCGGCTTCTGCTCTGTTCGCCGGCACGGCCGCGATGGCCGACGAGTTCAACGGCCAGGCGGCCAACAGCCAGAACGGCGTCAGCGCCTATCTGGACCAGCAGGCGACCAATTCGCAGCTCGCCGACCCGACCGCGCCGAATAGCCTGAAAAGCCACGGTCACCCGTAACCGATGCGGGCGTCGCGTGCCAACGTCGACCAGGGGCAGGAGCAATCCTGCCCCTTGTCGCGTCCGCATCCCGGCACTCGCCCGCGCAACTCTCCCGGCGAACGTGGCGTTTGCCGCCGATTCGCTTTTGCTCTGCCCCCGTCAAGGCCTTAGAAACTCCCGATGCCCTACGACGATGCGACCTCGCCGGAGAGCGACACGCCACCGTCTGTGGCGGAACGGCCCGAGATCAGGCCGCGCGAGCGCGAGCCCAAGGAACGCGAGCCCAAGGAACGCGAACAGGAACAGCCCAAGCGGCGCGATGACGCGCCACCCCCGCCCGATACGGACGAGAACGACGATGCTGGCGCGGCGCGGGGCAAGGACCGGGTGGCGACAAGGAACGGACCAAACGGCGCTCGCCGCTGGTCTGGATCATCCTGGCGATCGTGCTGGTCGCGGCCGCCATTGGCGGCGTGATCTGGTGGCAGAGCGTCAAGAACCTGGAAAGCACCGACGACGCCTATACCGACGGGCGCGCCATTGCCGTGGCGCCGAAGACCTCCGGCACGGTGATCGAACTTGCCGTGAACGACAATCAGTTCGTGCATCGCGGCCAATTGCTGCTGCGCATCGACCCGCGCGATCTGATCACCGCCCGCGACCAGGCGCAGGGCCGGCTCGACGTTGCCCTGGCACAGCAACGCTCGTCCGAACTGGCAGCCGAGGTTGCCCGCAAGAACTTCCCGGCCAAACTCGCGCAGGCACAGGCGCAGCTCGCAACCGCGCATGCGCAGTTGTTCCAGGCTCAGACCGATTACAATCGCCAGCACCGTGTCGCGCGCTCGGCCACCACGCAGCAGGCGGTCGACCAATCCACGGCGCAGTTGCAGCAGGCGCAGGCGCAGGTGCAGTCGGCCGAGGCGGCGGTGCAGCAGGCCCTGCCCGTGCAGCCGAACATCGGCCAGGCGGAACAGCAGGTGACCCAGATCAAGGGCCAGGTGGAAGAAGCGCGCGCGCAACTGGCGCAGGCCGAGCTGAACCTCTCCTATGCGAACGTGCTGGCGCCGCAGGATGGCTGGGTGACCAAGCGCAATGTCGAGCGCGGCAATTACGTGACCACCGGCACCACGCTGATGATGCTGGTCAGTCCGCAGGTCTGGGTGACGGCGAACTTCAAGGAGACGCAGCTCGACCGTATGCGTCCGGGGCAGAAAGTGGATATCAGCGTGGACGCCTATCCGGGGCTGAAGCTCAAGGGCCACGTCGATAGCGTGCAGCTCGGCTCCGGCAGCAAGTTCAGCGCCTTCCCGGCCGAGAACGCGACCGGCAACTACGTCAAGATCGTCCAGCGCGTGCCCGTCAAGATCGACATCGACAGCGGCCTCGATCCCAAGCTGCCGCTGCCGCTCGGCATTTCGGTGACGCCCACGGTCCGTCTGAAGTGAGCGGCCGCACAGCGTCGGGCACCGCCGACGCGACCTGGAAGCCGAAGGCCAATCCCTGGCTGATCGCGCTCACGGTGACCCTGGCCGCGTTCATGGAGGTGCTCGACACCACCATCGTCAACGTGGCGCTGCCGCATATCGCCGGCTCGCTCGCCTCGTCCAATGACGAGGCGACCTGGACCCTGACCTCCTACCTGGTGGCCAACGGCATCGTGCTGCCGATTTCCGGCTGGTTCGCCCGCGTGCTCGGCCGCAAGCGCTATTTCCTGATCTGCATCGGCGCCTTCACGGTGTGCAGCTTCCTGTGCGGCATTGCCACGAGCCTGCCGCAGCTCATCGTCTTCCGCCTGCTGCAAGGCTTCTTCGGCGGCGGCCTGCAACCGAACCAGCAATCCATCATCCTCGACACGTTCGAGCCGTCGAAGCGCGCCGCCGCCTTCGCCGTGACCGCGATCGCGACCATCGTGGCGCCCGTGCTGGGGCCTACGCTCGGGGGCATCATCACCGATCACACGAGCTGGCGCTGGATCTTCTTCATCAACATCCCCGTGGGCGCCTTCGCCTTTTTCGCCGTCACCGCCCTGGTCGAAGACCCGCCCTGGCTCGGCCGGGGCGAAAAGGGCGTGGACTTCATCGGCATCGGCCTGATCGCGCTCGGGCTCGGCAGCCTGCAAGTGGTGATGGATCGCGGCGAGGACGCGGACTGGTTCGGCTCGCCCTTCATTGTCGGCATGGCCATCCTGTCGGCGGTGGGAATCGTCACCGCGACGATCTGGCTGCTGTGGACGCGAAAGCCCATCGTGAACCTCAAGGTCTTTCGCGACCGCAACTTCGCCGTCGGCTGCGTCATGACCTCGGCCTGCTTTGCGATCCTGTACGCCTCGGCGGTGGTGATCCCGCAACTGGCGCAGACGGTGCTGGGCTACACGGCGACCTTGGCGGGCCTCCTGCTCTCGCCGGGCGCCCTGATCCTCACCCTCATCATTCCCTTCGTGCAGCGCGTGATGCCGCACGTGCAGACCCGCATCATCATCTGCGCGGGTTTCGTCATCCTGGGAAGCGCGCTGGTCTATTCCAACGGCATCACGCCGGACATCGATTTCCACACCCTGGTCACGATGCGCATCACCCAGTCCGTGGCGCTCGCTTTCCTGTTCGTGCCGATCCAGACCATCGGCTTCGCCACGCTGCCGAAGGAGCTGAACGGCGATGGCGCGGCACTGAACACCATGTTCCGCAACATCTTCGGCTCGGTCGGCATCTCGCTCGCGACCGCCAGCGTCACCGAGGGCACGCAGGCGCGGCAGGCGCACATGGCGGCGCATCTGACACCGCTCGATCCGGCCTATACGGCGCTCGTGCAGCGCAACACCGAGGCCATCGCCCAGGCCGGCCATCCGCCGGGGGTGACGGCCGCCGGCCTCATCTTCCAGACCCTGCACACCCAGGCGCAGGTGCTGGCCTATGCCGACCTGTTCATGAGCTGTGCCATGATCGCCTTCGTGATCGCGCCCTTTGCCTTCCTGTTCACCGCCGCCAAGGCGGGCGGGCGGGCGGGCGCCCACTGACCGCGCGCCGCTACCAGCTCACCGCCGGCGGCAGGCTCATCAGGATCGCCTCCACATTGCCGCCTGTCTTGAGGCCGAACAGCGTGCCGCGGTCGTGCAGCAGGTTGAACTCGACATAACGGCCGCGCCGGGCGAGCTGGTGCGCACGCTCCGCCTCGGTCCAGGGTTCGCCCATGCGGGCCCGCACGATCTCCGGAAAGACGCGCAGGAAGGCGCGGCCCACATCCTGGGTGAAGGCGAAATCGGCGGCGGCGTCGCCCGAATCGAAATGATCGTAGAAGATGCCGCCGGCGCCGCGCGGCTCGCTCCGGTGCGGCAGGAAGAAATAGCGGTCGCACCACGCCTTGAAGCGCGCGTAGTAATCGGCGCCGTGCGCGTCGCAGGCCGAGCGCAGGGCGGTGTGGAAGCGGGCGGCGTCCTCGATGGCTTCCGGTGCGTCGGGGACCATCGGCGTGAGGTCGGCGCCGCCGCCGAACCAGCCCCGGGTCGTGACCAGCATCCGCGTGTTGAAATGCGCCGCCGGGACGCGGGGGCTGGCCATGTGCGCCACCACGCTGATGCCGCTCGCCCAGAAGCGCGGGTCGTCCGCCGCACCCGGGACCTGGACGCGGAACTCGGGGCTGAAGCTGCCCCAGACGGTCGAGACGTTGACGCCCACCTTCTCGAACACGCGGCCGCGCAGCACCGCCATCACGCCGCCGCCGCCGGCCTCGCCATCCTCGGTCGGCCGGTCCCATTCGGTGCGCGCGAAAGCGCCTTCGCCGCCCCGGTCCCTCTCGATCGCCCCGAAGGCGGCGCAGAGCCGGTCGCGCAGCCCCTCGAACCAAATGCGGCTGGCGCCCTTCAGGGCCTCGTGCGGAGGAGGGTGCGGCATGGGCGCCGTCTTTCTACGCGGGAGGCGGGAACTGGCAAGCCCGGCAGGTTGCAGGGCCGCAGGCTGGTCCGTATGTTGCGCCGCGTCGAACCAGAGGAAGACCGCCACGATGTCTGCGACGGCTGACGCACATGACCACCTGCCCGCGGACGGGACCAAGCGCGACTTCCTGAAGCTGGTCGGCATCTCGGGTGCCGTCATCGGCATCGGCGCCATTGCCTGGCCGCTGATCGACAGCATGAACCCGTCCTCGGACGTGCTGGCGCTGTCCTCGATCGAGGTGGACCTGACGCCGATCCCGGCCGGCAGCGGCATTACGGTGAACTGGCGCGGCAAGCCGGTCTTCGTCCGTCACCGCACGCCGCAGGAGATCAAGTTCGCCCAGGCGATGCCGATGTCGAAGCTGATCGAGCCGGTGCCCGATTCGGCGCGCGTCACCGCCGGGCACGAGCCCTGGGTCATCATGATCGGCATCTGCACGCATCTCGGCTGCATCCCGCTGGGCAACAAGCCGACCGACCCGCGCGGCGAATATGGCGGCTATCAATGTCCCTGCCACGGCAGCCAGTACGACGTGGACGGAAGGGTGACGCACGGACCGGCGCCGCTGAATCTGTTTCAGCCGCCCTACGCCTTCCTGTCAGACACCAAAGTCAAGATCGGCTGAGGAGCGCACCCCGATGGCCGGATTGCACAAGAGCGACATGAAGAACCCGGTGGCCAACTGGATCGATCAGCGCCTGCCGATCTTCACGATGATGCAGAAGGAGTACGGCGTCTTCCCGACGCCGAAGAACTTCAACTATTTCTGGAATTTCGGTGCGCTGGCGATGATCTCGCTGGCGATCATGATGGTCACCGGCATCTTCCTGGCGATGCACTACGTGCCGAACGAGACGATGGCGTTCGATAGCGTCGAGCACATCATGCGCGACGTCAATTTTGGCTGGATGCTGCGCTACATTCACATGAACGGCGCCTCGCTGTTCTTCATCGTGACCTACATCCACATCTTCCGCGGCATGTATTACGGCTCCTACAAGGCACCGCGCGAGCTGCTGTGGATGATCGGCGTCGTGCTGCTGCTGCTGATGATGGCCACCGCCTTCATGGGCTACGTGCTGCCCTGGGGCCAGATGTCGTTCTGGGGTGCGACCGTCATCACCAACCTGTTCTCGGCCATCCCGGCGGTAGGGCAGGGCATCGTCACCTGGCTGTGGGGCGGCTTCGCGGTCGGCGATCCCACGCTGAACCGGTTCTTCAGCCTGCACTACCTGCTGCCGTTCGTGATCGTGGGGGTGGTCTTCCTGCACATCACGGCGCTGCACATCACTGGATCGAACAACCCGCTGGGCATCGATGTGAAGGGGCCGGCCGACACGCTGCCGTTCCACCCGTACTACACGATCAAGGACTCGGTAGGGATGTGCGTGTTCCTGCTGGTGTTCGCGCTTCTGGTGTTCTTCGCGCCCAACTTTCTCGGCGACCCGAATAACTACATCCAGGCCAATCCGTTGCAGACGCCGGCCGACATCGTGCCGGAATGGTATTTCCTGCCGTTCTACGCGATCCTGCGTTCGGTGCCGAACAAGCTGGGCGGCGTCGTGCTCATGTTCGGCGCCATCGGCGTCCTGTTCGTGCTGCCGTGGCTGGACACGAGCCCGGTGCGCAGCGCCCGCTTCCGGCCGATCTTCCGCCAGCTCATGTTCGTGCTCGTGGCGGACGTCATCCTGCTGGGCGAGGTCGGCGCGCATCGTCCCGAGGGCATCTGGATCATCCTGGGGCGCGTCGCCACCGCCTATTACTTCCTGCACTTCCTGGTGTTCCTGCCGATCCTCGGCAGGATCGAGCGGACGCTGCCGCTGCCCGAGAGCATCAGCCGTCCGGTGATCCGCGGCGGAGGGCCGCTGCCCACGGGTGCTGCCGCCAAGCCGATGGAGAAGCCGTGATGCGCCTGTCCCGTTCGATCCTGGCCGCATCGGTGCTGGCGGCCGGGCTGTCGCTGGCGGGTGCCGCCGGGGCACAGGAAAGCGAGCCGCCTCTGCTGCAAGGCCATTGGAACTTCTCCGGTCCGTTCGGCACGTTCGACCGCGCCGCCGCCCAGCGCGGGTTCCAGGTCTACAAGGAGGTCTGCTCGAACTGCCATTCGCTGAATCAGGCCTATTACCGCAACCTCGAAGGGATCGGCCTGTCGCCCGCGCAGGTGAAGGCCATCGCCGCGCAGTACAAGGTGCCCGTCGTGGCCGATGACGGGACCATGACCACGCGCCCGGCGCTGCCCTCCGACCATTTCGTCCCGCCCTTCCCCAACGACAACGCCGCGCGGGCGGCCAATAACGGTGCCCTGCCGCCCGACCAGTCGCTGCTGGAGAAGGCGCGCGAGGGCGGCCCCGACTACATCTATTCGATCCTGCAGGGCTACACCGAGCCGCCGGCCGGCGTGAAAATGGGCCAGGGACTATATTACAACAAATACTTCCCCGGCCATCAGATCGCCATGCCGCAGCCGTTGCAGGAAGGGCAGGTCACGTTCACTGACGGCACCAAGAACACGCTGCAACAGGAAGCGCACGACATCACCGTGTTCCTCACCTACATCGCCAATCCGGAGATGGAGCAGCGCAAGCGGATCGGCGTGAAGGTGGTGATCTTCCTGCTGCTGATGACCGGCCTTACCTATGCCGTCAAGCGCAAGGTGTGGGCCGACGTGCATTGACGAATGCGCTCGCGCGGCCGGCTGCCGCTGACGAAAAGCCCAGTGGGGTGAATACTGTCATGGCCGGGCTTGACCCGGCCATCCAGCGCCGGGTCCGGAACCGTGCCGTCGGGACCGGATTGCCGGGTCAAGCCCGGCAATGACGAACTGGCGATGGACCACTCCACGATGAACGGCACGATCCAACCCGTCATCGGCATCATCGGCGGCTCGGGGCTGTACGACATCCCGGGCCTGCGGCGCACCGCCTGGCGCCGCGTGGCCTCGCCCTGGGGCGAGGCGTCCGACGAGCTGCTGGAGGGCTGGCTCGACGATGTGCGCTGCGTGTTCCTGCCTCGGCACGGGCGCGGTCATCGGCTCGGGCCATCGGACCTGAACTACCGCGCCAATATCGACGCGCTGAAACGTGCCGGCTGCACGGATGTGCTGTCGCTGTCGGCGGTCGGCTCCCTGCGCGAGGATCTGCCGCCCGGCCATTTCGTCATTGTCGATCAGTTCATCGACCGCAGCTTCGCCCGCGCGAAATCCTTTTTCGGCGCCGGCTGTGTCGCGCATGTCTCGATGGCCGATCCGGTCTGCCCGCGGCTCGGCGACGCGCTGGAGGCGGCGGCGCGGGGCCTGGGTCTGCCGGTCACGCGCGGGGGCACCTATCTCGTGATGGAAGGCCCGCAATTCTCCTCGCGCGCCGAGAGCGAGCTGTACCGGCAATGGGGATGCAGCGTGATCGGCATGACCAACATGCCGGAGGCCAAGCTCGCGCGAGAGGCGGAACTCTGTTACGCGACCGTGGCGATGGTGACGGATTACGATTGCTGGCACGACAGCCACGGGCACGTCACGGTGGACATGGTGATCCAGGTCCTGCTGGCGAACGCCGACCGCGCGCGCGGATCTGTAGCCGCTGCGGTTCCCTCCATAGGAGCCCCTCGCGGCCCGTGTCCGGCCGGGTGCGACTGCGCACTCGATCACGCCCTGATCACAGCCCCCGCCGCGCGCGACCCGGCGCTGCTGGCCCGGCTGGACGCGGTCGCCGGGCGGGTGCTCAGCCCCGCCTGACGACCGCTCAGCCTCGCGACCCAGCCAGTCCGAGGCTAGATCGCGCCGAGCACCAGCAGCACGATCACGATCAGCAGGATGATTCCCAGCCCGCCGGAGGGATAGTAGCCCCAGCCGGTGCTGTACGGCCATGTCGGCAAGGCGCCGAGCAGCAGGATGATGACGATGATGAGCAGGATGAAGCGCATGGAGGCGAACCTTTCCGCAAGCTGAACGATGCCGCTTCAACGCGGCTTGGGTGGCTGGGTTTGCGCGCCGTCTAGCTCGCGACGCCAAGGTGCCGGCGCAGGAACGCCAACGTCCGTTCCTGCGCCTGTGCCGCGGCACCGGCCGAGTAGCTGGCCCGCTCGTCGCAGCCAAATCCGTGGCCGGCACCGGGATAGATGAAAATCTCCGCATCCGGCTGGGCGGCGCGGATCGCATCCACGTCCGCGAGCGGAATGGAGCTGTCGGTCTCGCCGAAATGCAATTGCACCGGGCAGTGCGGCGTCTCCATGCGCGCCGCCGCGATGCCGCCGCCGTACCAGCTCACGGCGGCACGGAACAGGTTGCGTGCGCGTGGCGCCCCACCAGGCGACGGTGCCGCCCCAGCAATAGCCGATGATGCCGAGCGGGAGGTCTTTCAAGGCGCCTGCCGCGGCTTCGATATCCGCCAGCGTATCCGCCTCGGCGATGGCTGACCGCAGCTTGCGCCCGCGCGCGATCCCGTCGGAATCATAGCCGAGCTCCACGCCGTGTTCGACCCGGTCGAACAAGGCCGGTGCAACGACCGCATAGCCTTCCGCCGCGAAGGCCTCGCAGGTCTGCCGGATGTGGCGGTTGACCCCGAAGATTTCCTGCGCCAGCACAAGCCCGCGTTTTGCGTCGGCCGGGCCGCTGCGCCATGCGTCCAGGCGATGGCCATCGGCGGCGGTCAGCGTGATCCTGTTGCCCATGATGGCGGAACCTTGCGTTGTGGCGAATGCGGCGGAAGGATGCGCGGATGGGCGAGATCGTCAACCTGCGGCGGGCGCGCAAGCGGCGCGAGCGTGATCGCAAGGCGGAACAGGCGGCCGAGATGCGCCTGCTGCATGGGCGTAGCCGGGCGGAACGCGACGCGCAGGCGAGCCGGCAGGCGCTGGCGCGCGACATGCTGGACGGCGCGCGGCTCGACCCGCCGCCGGGTGAGGACGAGTCCTGGCCGTCCGTCTAGTCAGGTGCGCGCGCTTCCTCTAAGGCGGGGCCGCATTCGACCTCACCCCCAAGGATTTCCTCATGGCAACCGAGCGTACCCTGTCCATCCTCAAGCCCGACGCGACCCGGCGCAACATCACCGGCCAGGTCAACGCCAAGCTGGAAGAAGCGGGCCTGCGCATCGTGGCACAGAAGCGGCTGCATCTGACGACCGCGCAGGCCGAGGCGTTCTATGGCGTGCATCGCGAGCGCGGATTCTTCCGTGACCTGGTCAGCTTCATGACCTCGGGGCCGGTCGTGGTGCAGGTGCTGGAAGGCGAGGGCGCGGTCGCGCGCAACCGCGAGGTGATGGGCGCCACCGATCCGGCCAAGGCGGCACCCGGCACGATCCGCGCGAGCTTCGCCGAGAGCATCGAGGCGAACAGCGTGCATGGCTCCGACAGCGCGGAGAATGCTGTGGTCGAGATCGGCTTCTTCTTCGCGCAGACGGAGATCGTGGGCTAGTCCAGGCACCCGCTGATCGCTCGCGCTGCGGAAGCACGCCAGCATTCCATGGCCGGTGGAATGGCAGCATATGCCCCATCGGCAATCCCAATTTCCGATTTGGTAGTGACTCAGTATGAAATCAGGCGATCCGGCGGTATCCGTAAAGCCAAGCTGAAATGTACGTCCCGAGCACCCCAAGGGCGAAGCCGGCAGAAAATACGTTCAGGCCGTGCAGCCGGGGCGATCCTGCTTGCCATGCTATGCCGTTAACCACGGCGAGAACGATGACGACGCCGATCCCGTAAGCAGTAAGGGTGCGCATTTGAGAGTCCCCTCTGTTTTCCTCCGCCCCGACGTTCGACTATAGCCGCATTCAAACTCAGGCACTGCCTCCAATTTCGTCGAGTGGACAATCCTCGGATTCTCCGGTATTCTGGGCAGCGGAGGGGCCTTGCAATAGCGGGAACGTCGGTATCGAGTTCGAAGGACGTGCTGCCATCTGATCGAATGTTGCCTGCGCCGCGGCAGACAGCGGCATGAGCCCGTCGGTTCCAGCTGTGGCGTGCTGGCGAAGAGATAGGGGTTGAGGAAGCATGCGCATGTCAGAGAGAGTGCGCCCCGCTCCGCTGGACCGCCGCAGCGTGATCACCGCGGCGCTCACGACCGGCCTTTTGGCGTCGGTCGGTCCCGCGATCGCCCAGACGGACTCCCTGCCGTCGTGGAATGACGGGTCGGCCAAGCGGTCGATCATCGACTTCGTCAATCGCGTAACAAAACGGGACCATCCTGATTTCGTGCCTGTCGAACGGCGGATCGCCACGTTCGACAATGACGGCACGCTGTGGAGCGAGCAGCCGATGTACTTCCAGCTCGCTTTCGCGCTCGATCGGGTCAAGGCGCTGGCACCGACGCGACCGGAATGGAAGGCCACGGAGCCGTTCAAGAGCGTCCTCGCCGGCGATCCTGCGGCCTTGGCGAAGCTGGGGGAGAAGGCGCTTCTTCAGATCGTCGCCGAGACTCACTCCGGCATGACCACCGATGAATTCTCCGCGATCGTCCTCGATTGGCTAAGGACGGCTCGGCATCCGCGGTTCCATCGGCCGTACACCGAGCTGGTGTTCCAGCCGATGATCGAGCTTCTCGCCTATTTGCGCACCAACGGCTTCAAGACCTTCATCGTGTCCGGGGGCGGCGTCGAGTTCATGCGGCCATGGGTGAACACGATCTATGGGATTCCGCCGGAGCAGGTCGTCGGCTCATCCGGCGTCGAGGTGTTCAAGATGGTCAACGGCAAACCCGCGCTGGTGAAGCGGCCGAAGATCGAGTTCATCGACGACGGCCCGGGCAAACCGGTCGCGATCAACCGCTTCATCGGCCAGCGCCCGATTCTCGCTTTCGGCAATTCGGACGGGGACCAGCAGATGCTGGAATGGACGGCGGCAGGCGCGGGCGCGAGCCTTCCCGCGCTGATCCACCATACCGATGGCAAGCGTGAATGGGCGTACGACCGCAAGTCGTCCTTCGGCAAGCTCGACAAGGCATTGGACGAGGCGGCACAGCGTGATTGGCTGGTCGTAGGGATGAAGCGGGACTGGAAGGTGATCTACCCGTTTCAGGCATAGATCCGGCGAAGCTCGACGCGCTGAGCCGCGAGACCAACCAGCTTCAATCGCAAATCTGGGGCAAGATGGCGCTGATCGCACGGGAGGAGCCAAACACCGTTTCGACGTCTCTGATGGCGGCGATTAACGAGACGTTTGACATGTCCACGGCCGAGCGCTTCGGCCACGCGCAGCAGCTTCCGTCGCAAGTGTTCCGCCTGATAATTGGCATGACGCTGCTGGGCGTCGGGGTTCTCGGGTATCAGCTCGGTCTCAAGGGAACGGTACTGCGCCCGATGGTCGTGCTGCTGACCTGCGTATGGGCTGTCATCGTTACCGACATTCTCGACCTCGCATCGCCACGGCTGGGACGGTTCCGGATCAGCGGCGCGCCGTACGAGTGGACGATCCAGGGTTTCAGAGGCGGCCTGCAACTCCCGCTGGCATCCGAGCGTAATGCCGGCGGCCGTGCCTGGAGTGTTGGGAACACGATGTCGCTGCCCGACCGAGAGCCGGTTCGCGGCACTTGAGGACAACGGCCAGGAATCTGTGGATCGGTAAGGATGAGCACGGATCATCGGTACTGCTTCCGAGAACGATGCCGGGCCTGCCGGCATGACATTCGTGCCCGGCGGGACGTTCCGCATGGGCTCCGACCAGCATTATCCGGAGGAGGCCCCGTCGCACCTCGCGACGGTCGATGGCTTCTGGATCGACACGATTCCCGTAACGAACCGGCAGTTTGCCAGGTTTGTCCGTGAGACTGGTTACGTCACCTTTGCAGAATTGGTGCCCGATCCAAAGGATTATCCCGGGTCGCTTCCCCACCTGATCTTCGCCGGGTCACTGGTGTTCACGCCGCCGAAGCACCGGGTCGACCTGCGGGATTGGAGCCAATGGTGGACCCTGCTCAAGGGCGCGAACTGGCGGCAGCCGTACGGTCCTGACAGCAGCATCAAGGGACTCGATCATCATCCTGTCGTGCACGTGTCGTTCGGCGACGCGCTGGCTTATGCGACCTGGGCAGAAAAGGAACTGCCGACCGAGGCCGAATGGGAGTTCGCCGTGCGCGGCGGCCTCGCCGGCGCGGAGTTCGCCTGGGGCGACGAGTTCATGCCCGGCGGCCGGGCGATGGCGAACACATGGCATGGCGAATTCCCACACCACAGACGGCCCGGCTACAGGCGCACCTCGCCAGTCAAGGCGTTTCCGCCGAACGGCTATGGCCTCTACGACATGATCGGCAATGTGTGGGAGTGGACCACGGATTGGTGGGCCGCGAAGCACGCGGCCGACGCCCCCAAGGCGTGCTGCATTCCCGCCAATCCGCGCGGCGGGCAAGAGGCGGCAAGCTACGATCCGCAGCTGCCCGACATCAAAATTCCGCGCAAGGTCATCAAGGGTGGTTCGCATCTTTGCGCGCCCAATTACTGTCGCCGCTACCGGCCGGCGGCGCGCCATGCCGAGCCCGTCGATACGTCGACGAGCCATGTCGGGTTTCGTTGCGTCGTACGAGAGAAAGGGGATCCATCATGAGCCAGAATAGTGCCGGCGGAAATGGGGGCGGCCTTGGTCGCCGCGGTGTTCTGCTGGGTACGACAGCGGCGGCAGCCACCGTCCTGAGTTCCTCGGCGGATGCGCAGAGCACGCCCACGCCCACGCCCACGCAGCCGGTAACGGCGGCGAGCGGCAACAAGCCAAACATCATCATGATCGTGTCCGATGATTTCGGCTATGGCGACGCCGGCGTCTATCTGGGCGGCGAAGCCCGAGGCATGCCGACGCCGGGCATCGACCGCATGGCGGCGGAAGGCATGATGTTCACGTCCTTCTATGCACAGCCGAGTTGCACGCCCGGTCGCGCCGCGATGCAGACGGGTCGCATTCCCAATCGCAGCGGCATGACGACGGTCGCCTTCCAGGGCCAGGGCGGCGGCCTGCCCGCGGCCGAATGGACGCCTGCGTCCGTACTGAAGACCGCGGGCTACAACACCTTCTTCGTCGGCAAGTGGCATCTCGGCGAGGCGGATTATGCGCTGCCCAACGCGCAGGGCTATGACGAGATGAAGTATTGCGGGCTCTACCACCTCAACGCCTACACCTATGGCGATCCCAACTGGTTCCCGGACATGGACCCGAAGCTGCGGGAGATGTTCCAGAGAGTGACCAAAGGCGCGCTGGAAGGCAAAGCCGGCGAGGCGCCGCGCGAGGTGTTCAAGATCAACGGCGAATACGTCAACACGCCGGACAAGGGCGTCGTCGGGATCCCGTTCTTCGACGAGTATGTCGAGAAGGCAGCGCTCGACTATCTCGACCGCAACGGCAAGTCGGGCCAGCCGTTCTTTATGAGCATCAATTTCATGAAGGTGCATCAGCCCAACCTGCCCGCTCCCGAATTCATCCACAAATCGATGTCGAAATCCAAATACGCCGATTCCATCGTCGAGAACGACACGCGCATCGGCCGCATCATGGACAAGGTCCGCGCACTCGGGCTCGACAAGAACACTTATGTTTTCTGGACGACCGACAACGGAGCCTGGCAGGACGTGTATCCGGATGCCGGCTATACGCCGTTCCGCGGCACGAAGGGGACGGACCGCGAGGGCGGTTCGCGGGTTCCGTCCATTGCCTGGGGGCCGGGCATCAAGGCCGGAAGCAGGAACTCAGAGATCGTGGGCGGCCTGGATTACATGGCGACATTCGCGGCACTCGGCGGGGCGAAGCTTCCGGAAAACGATCGTGAGGGCAAGCCGATCATCTTCGACAGTTACGATATCACGCCTGTGCTGTTTGGCACCGGGAAGTCGCCGAGAGATTCGTGGTTCTACTTCACCGAGAACGAGCTGACGCCGGGTGCGGTGCGGGTCGGCAACTACAAGGCGCTGTTCAATCTCCGTGGCGCTGACGGTGCCAAGACCGGGGGTCTCGCCGTGGATTCAAACCTCGGCTGGAAGGGGCCGGAGGAATATGTCGCGACCGTGCCGCAGGTGTTCGACCTCTGGCAGGACCCCCAGGAACGCTATGACATATTCATGAACAACTACACCGAGCACACCTGGGTCCTGGTCACGATCAACAAGGCGGTCAGTGACCTGATGAAGACGTACGTCAAATACCCACCGCGCAAACTGCAGAGCGAGGGCTATAGCGGGCCGATCACGCTGACGGAGTATCAGCGCTTTAAGTTCGTTCGCGATGAATTGGCAAAGGAAGGAGTAAGCATTCCGCTGCCGACCGGGAACTGAGGCGGGGCGGCCGGCTTGCGCTTGGGATCGTGCGAGCCGGCCGCACGCGACGAGCCCGCAGGCCAGACCAGGCTCAGGACTTCCCGACACAGGCGGGGGGGTGCGGCCCGGTCCGGCGCTGGCGCCGCCTGCGGCGAAGCAAACGCCGCCCCGTCCCGTAGCGCCGGTACAGCGCCGCGGGCCGGACCGCCCAGCACTCCGCCCCAACCCAAGGTCGGGCGAGGGTATCCCGTCGCGCGCCGAGTCTGCCCGTATCAGCTCTAGCCGCCGGCAGAATCCGCCCGCAGCACCTCGCCCGCGAGGTACAGGCTGCCGCAGATCAGCACGCGCGGCGGCACGGCACCCGGCGGCTCGCGCACGATCTGCGCCAGCGCCTCCCGCACCGTGGGGCCGGGCCGCGCGGCTCCGCCGCTCGCGGCAATGATCGCCGGCACCGAGAGCGGCAGGTGCTGGCCCGGCTCGGCCACCGCGAAGACCTGGGTTGCGAACGGCAGCAGCGGTTCCAGGAAGGCGGCGGCGTCCTTCGTTTGCTTCATGCCCACCAGCAGGACGCAGGGCCGGTCGCGCCAGCCGCCCAGGTAATCGGCCAGCACGGCACCCGCACCCGCATTATGGCCGCCGTCCAGCCATAGCTCCCAACCTTCGGGAAGCTCGCGTGCGAGCCGTCCGTCCAGGCGTTGCAGGCGCGCGGGCCATTGGGCGCCGGCGATGCCCCGGCGTATCGCCACGTCGTCCGGCGCCAGTCCGGCCGCCCGCAAGGCGCCGATGGCGATGCCCGCATTGTCGTGCTGGTGCCGCCCCGGCAGCGACGGCAGCGGCAGGTCCAGGCTGCCGGCGCGATCGCTGTAGCGCAGGCCGTCGCCAGCGGGAGCGATCCGCCAATCGCGCCCGCGTGCCAGCAAAGTCGAGCCGGTCCGGTCGGCCGCACGCTGCAAGGTGGCGAGCGCCGCCTCGGGCTGGGCGCCGGTCACGCTGGGTGTCCCCGGCTTGATGATGCCGGCCTTCTCGGCCGCGATCGCCTCCAGAGTGTCGCCCAGGTATTCGCGATGATCCATCGAGATCGAGGCGATCGCGGCGGCGGCGGGATGGGGCACGACGTTGGTCGCGTCCAGCCGCCCGCCGAGACCCACCTCCAGCACGCACAACTCGGCCGGCGCGCGCGCGAACAGCAGCAGGGCCGCCACGGTCACGATCTCGAACACGGTGATCGGGGCAGAGGCGTTGCCGCGCTCCAGTTCGGTCAGAACGTCTTCCAGCGTGGCATCATCCACCAGACGCCCGGCCACGCGGATGCGCTCGTTGAACGAAACGAGATGCGGCGAGGTGAAGACGTGGACGCGCCATCCGGCCGCCTCGCCGATGGCGCGCAGGAAGGCGCAGGTGCTGCCCTTGCCGTTGGTGCCGGCGACATGGATGACCGGCGGCAGATGCCGTTCCGGGTTGCCGACGCGATCCAGGAGATGCTGCACGCGATCCAGGCTGAGGTCGATCAGCCGCGGGTGCAGGCCGTGCAGGCGGGCCACGATCGCGCTGAACCGCTCGCCGGTGGGCGCGTCGCTCATGTCAGGAAGACGCTCATCGCGCTGGGGTCAGGCCGCTTCCTCGATTTCGGCCGCTTCCGGAATTGCGCGTTCCTCCTCCGGTGCGCTCGTGTCGCGCCGGCACAGCAGCCCCAGCACCCGGCCCAGAGTCGCCGCGAGCGCCGTGCGCGCCACCACCATGTCCACGATGCCGTGCTCGTGCAGGTATTCGGCGCGCTGGAACCCTGGCGGCAGCGTCTCGCGCACGGTCTGCTCGATCACGCGGGCACCGGCGAAGCCGATCAGCGCACCCGGCTCGGCGATCTGGATGTCGCCCAGCATGGCGAAGCTCGCGGTGGTGCCGCCGGTCGTGGGATCGGTCAGCACGACGATGAACGGCAACCCGGCCTGCTTGACCAGCCGTGTGGCGATGATCGAGCGCGGCATCTGCATCAGGCTGATCGCACCCTCCTGCATCCGGGCACCGCCCGAGGCGGTGAACACGACGAGTGCCGCCTGTTGCAGGACGGCGAGGCGAGCCGCCGCCACCAGCCCCTCGCCCACGGCCGAGCCCATCGAGCCCGCCATGAAATCGAACTCCATCACCGCGACCACCGCCGGCACGCCGCCGATAGTGCCGTGCGCCACCACCAATGCGTCCTCGGTATGCGTCTTCTCGCGTGCCGCGCGCAGGCGGTCGAGATAGCGCTGGCCGTCGCGGAAGCGCAGGGGGTCGGCCGGCACTTTCGGCAACTCGATGCGGGTGGCTGCCCCGTCGTCGAACGTCCAGGCCAGCCGCTCGCCGGCGCTGGCGCGCAGATGGTGGCCGCAATGCGTGCAGACCTTGAGGTTCTTCTCCAGCTCCGCGTGGAACATCATCTGCTGGCATTGCGGGCATTGCACCCACAGATTCTCCGGCACGTCGCGCCGCCCGAGCAGGGTGCGGATGCGCGGGCGGACATATTCGGTGAGCCAGCTCATGCGGCCTGCCTCCTGGTTGCGCGCACGGCATCGGCCAGCGAGCGCACCTGCTCCAGCACGCGCGGCACGCTATCCGGCCGCGCCCGGCCCTCTGCATCAAGAGTTGCGGCCAAGGTCTGGATCAGTGCCGAGGCGACCACGGCGGCATCGGCGACCTGTGCGGCTTCGGCGGCCTGCGCCGGGCTGCGCACGCCGAAGCCGATGGCGATCGGCAGGCCGGTCGTGGCGCGCACGCGCGGAATGGCGGCGCGCAGATCGGCGCCGGAAGCGCTGCGCGTGCCGGTGATGCCGGTGATCGAGACGTAATAGACGAAGCCGGACGAGCCTTCGAGCACGTGGCGCAACCGCGCGTCGTCCGTTGTCGGTGCCACGAGTCGGATGATGTCGAGCGCGTGGGCGGCCGCGTGCGATGCCAGAAGGTCGGCCTCCTCGCTCGGCAGATCGACGACGATCAGGCCATCCACGCCGGCCCCCGCCGCATCGGCGCAGAAGCGCCGCGGATCGTAGGACAGGATCGGGTTGAGATAGCCCATCAGCACGATCGGCGTCGCGTCGTCCCCCTCGCGGAACGCGCGCACCATGTCGAGCGCGCCCGCGAGTGTTGCCCCCGCCGCCAGCGCGCGCTGGCTCGCCGCCTGGATGATCGGCCCATCGGCCATCGGATCGGTGAAGGGGCAGCCGATCTCGATCAGATCCGCACCCGCCCCTGGCATTCCGCGCAGCAGCGCCATCGAGGTCTCGCGGTCCGGGTCGAAGGCTTCGAGAAACGGGATCAAGGCGCCCCGGCCCTCGGCGCGCAGTGCGGCGAAGCGCGCGGCGATGCGGCTCATAGCGTCACCCCGAGCGCGTCGGCCACGGTGAAGATGTCCTTGTCGCCGCGCCCGCTGAGATTGACCAGAATGAGCGAGTCCTTCGGCATGGAGGGCGCGATCTTCGCCACATGCGCCAGCGCGTGCGCCGGTTCCAGTGCCGGAATGATCCCTTCCGTGCGGGTCAGCACCTGGAACGCCTCCAGCGCCTCGGCATCGGTGGCCGCCACGTATTCCACGCGGCCGGTCTCGTGCAGCCAGGAATGTTCGGGGCCGATGCCGGGATAGTCGAGGCCCGCGCTGATGCTGTGCGCCTCGGTGATCTGGCCGTGCTGGTCCTGCAGCAGATAGGTGTGGTTGCCGTGCAGCACGCCGGGCCGGCCGCGCGACAGGCTGGCCGCATGGTGCGGCGTGTCCAGGCCGTGCCCCGCCGCCTCGACGCCGATCAGCCGCACCGAGGCATCATCGAGGAACGGGTGGAACAGCCCCATCGCGTTCGATCCGCCGCCGATGCAGGCGATGGCCACGTCCGGCAGGCGGCCCTCGGCCTCGTGCAACTGCCGCTTGGCTTCGTCACCGATGACGCTCTGGAAGTCGCGTACCATCATCGGGTAGGGGTGGGGGCCGGCCACGGTGCCGATCAGGTAGTAGGTGTCGGAGACGTTCGCGACCCAGTCGCGCAGCGCCTCGTTCATCGCGTCCTTCAGCGTGCCGGCGCCGGCGGTGACGGGCTTCACCTCCGCCCCCAGCAGCTTCATGCGGAACAAATTGGGCTTCTGCCGCTCCACATCGACTGCACCCATGTAGACGGTGCAGGGCAGGCCCATCAGCGCGCAGACGGTGGCGGTGGCAACGCCGTGCTGACCGGCGCCGGTCTCGGCGATGATGCGGGTCTTGCCCATGCGGCGGGCCAGCAGGATCTGGCCCATGCACGAGTTGATCTTGTGCGCGCCGGTATGGTTCAGCTCCTCGCGCTTGAGATAGATGCGCGCGCCCCCGAGTTCGCTCGTCAGCCGTTCGGCGAACCAGAGCGGGCTGGGACGGCCCACATAGTCGCGCAGGTAGCGGTCGAGTTCCGGCTGGAAGGCGGGGTCGGCCTGGGCCGCGCGATAGGCCTGCTCGACCTCCAGGATCAGCGGCATCAGGGTTTCCGCCACGAACCGCCCGCCGAACGGGCCGAACCGGCCGCGTGCGTCGGGGCCGCTGCGCAGGGAGTTGCGGCCGTGGGGAAGGGGTGCGTTCAAGGCGATGCTCCGGGCAGGCCCGGGGTTTAGCGCAGGGCGGGCCGGGGGCCAATGGTGGGCGTGCCATGCCGTGCCCGACTAGAAGATCGGGAACGATCTCTGCACCGAAAGGATCACCCGGCACTCGGGGGACTGGGCGCCGCGGCGGTCGCCGGGTGGGCACGGGTTCCATCAACATTGCGTTGGGCGCCCTCACGCACGCCTCTCGAAGCCGTCCGGCGGACCAGCATCCACACACGGCCCCGTCGGCGCCGGCCCTGCATTCGACAGCGACGTTGCGACGTAAAGATCATAGCAACACCAAAATGTTCCTCGACCGTAAGCGCAAGGCGGCGTATGGTGCGGTATCGCAACGCCGTCGGAACCGCCGAGGGTCTCTCCCCGGATCGGGAGAACCAGGAAAACCAGGACAGAGGACAGACGCCATGCAGCAATTGGTGCAACAACGACCGCCCACGATCCGAATCAGCCCGGACAATGAGACGGTTCTGCAGGAACTCGGACTCCTGGCCGAGCTGGCGGGCACCTGGACCGGCGAGGGATTCAACCTCATCGCGCGGCCGGATGCCCAGGGTTCCGCAAATCTGTATCTCCAGCTCAATCAGACGCTGGAGACCCTCAAGATCGAGCCGATCGGGTCGTCGATCCCCAACCGCGGCTTCGGGCAGAATGACATCGAACTGTTCGGGCTGACCTATCTTCAGAAGGTCAGGGACCGCTTCACCGGCGGCGCCATGCACATCGAACCCGGGCTGTGGGTGACGCAGCCGTCGACCACCTACCCGCCCGAAACCGCACCGGCCGGAGAGCAGATCATTGCGCGGATGGGCTCGATCCCGCACGGCAACGCGCTTCTGGCACAGGGAACAGCCCGCCGGTTCACCGGAACGCCCACCATCAAGGCGCCGGACGCGGAATACGCGTTCTCCCGGTTTCCGTCCTTCAACAGCACGCCATTCGCGACACTGCCGACAGCGCCCCCCATCATCAATGCGGCCGGCTCGTCGGAGAAGCTGACGGCTCCCCCAGCCCCGCCCTTCACCCAGTACGATCTGACGATCCCGGAATCCGCGGCCAACCCGCGCAGCCCGTTCGGAACGTCACCCCCCGACCCGCCTTTGCCGGCGGCGATCGATGGCCTGGCGATGCAGGACGTGATCAATGATCCGGCCAGGCTCCTGCGCCGGGTCGTCAAGGATCAGGTCGAGGACGGCCACAGCTTCGAGGGTGTCGTGCTGAACATCGCGACACAGCGACAGATCACGTTCTTCAGCAAGCCCAACAGCCATTCGGGCGATCCGACCGTGGTGGTGGATGTCGCGAATGGCGCGGGCGGAATCGAGAACATCCTGTTCCTTGAAGGAGGCGAGCCGAGCGGAGCAAAAGGTGCGAACGCCGACACGGCGCTGGTCTACGCCACGTTCTGGATCGAGAAGGTCACGCATGGGTATCGCCGGCCCTTCATGCAGCTTCAATACGCACAGATGACGATCCTGAACTTCCCGATCTTCGCGGCATTGCCGAACGTGGTGAATCTTGGATGGCCGCACATCTCGGTTGCCACGCTGCGGAAGACCTTCAACTAGCCGGGGCCAGGAGCAGGCGGTTGGCCGCCGCGAGGCGCGGGTAGCCTTCGGCCCAGGCACGGCGCAGGGCGGGCAGGGGGATGCCCCGCCCTGCCAGCGCTGCCTCGATCTCGCCCACGCTGCGCACGCCATCCACCAGACGCAGGATCGCCGGTGCCAGGGCCGGCAGCGGGATCGGCACGCTCAGCGCCTCGCAGGCGAAGGGCAGCGTGCCGTCGGGCAGGATGGCGGCTGCCAGCGCCTCGCCCGTGCCCTCGCGCACCACCGGCACGGACTCCGCCGCCATCGGGTCCGGGAGAGAGGGGCGCTCGCCCGCGCGCACGCAATAGGCGACATGCGTGCTCATCGTCCCCGACAGCGCCTCGGCCAGCGCCGCGCGCGCGGTCGGGTCGAGGGAGGCGGTGCGTGCGCGCAGCCTGGGATCCGGCAGATAGGCGTCCGGGTCGTAGCGCAGCGGCTCCAGCAGGCAGGTGGCCTCCAGCCCGGCGCCCGTCCAGCAGCGCCAGGAACCGATCGATGGTGAATGCCTGGTCGCTCGGGTTCAGCAGCAAATCGAACAATCCGGCATCGCCGCCCGCCAGATGATCCGTGACCGAGCGGTTCTGCCGCAGCCAGGCTCCCTCCGGCAGGTGCCGCAGCACGCGACGCGCCACGTCGAGCCGCGCCGCCGGCGCCTCGGTCTCCGGCGCCAGGACTCGCAACGCGTCCTGCACCATGTAGACGCCAGTGCGCCCATGCGGCGCATAGACCATCAGCCCCATCCCCCCGCCCGGTGCCAGCACCGAGACCAGCGCAGCCAGGCCCGCCGTCGGGTCCGGCAGATGGTGCAGGACGCCGCAGCAATCGATGTAGTCGAACGGCGCCAGCCCCATATCCGGCAGGTCCAGCAGCGATCCGTGCAGAAAATCCACGTTGTCCAGCCCGCGCGCCGCCACCCGCGCGCGCGCCACCCCGGCCGCCGCCGCCGAGCGGTCGAGATAGGTGATACGGCCCGCCCGCCCTTCGCGTGCCATCTGGGTCGCCAGCATGACCAGAGCATCGCCGGTACCGCCGCCGGCGATGAGCGCGCGCAGCGGTTGCGAGCGTGGGCGGCCTGCACCGAACACCCAATGGTCGATCTCGCGCAGATGGCTCGGGCTGCCGATCAGCAGCCGCTTTGTCTCCTCGCGGGGGTCGCGCTCGGGATATGGGTATGCCTCATACTGTTCGGCGAGCAGCGAATCCTGCAGATCCGAACACGCGAAACCGTTGCGGCCACCATGCTTGTTCGCATCCGCATCTGCCCGTATCTGTGCCGCCATGCGTCTTCTCCTGCTTCTGCTGCCGCTGGCGGCAACGGTCTTGTGCGCCGCCGCGATGGCGCAGCAGAAGAAGGCGCCGCCCCCTTCCGCGCATCACCTGCCGCCCGGCGGGCCGCACGCCATCGGCTTTTATGACGACTGGACCGCCGCCATCCATCGCGAGGGGGGCCAGGCCGTGTGCTACGCCTTCACCCGTGCCGCAAGCTCCACGCCAACCCTGGCCGGGCGTGGCGACGTGGTGCTGACCGTGACGGAGCGGCGGCCCGCCCGCGACGTCGTGGCGATCAGCGCCGGTTTCGCCTATTCGCGCAACGCCGCCGTGGCCGTCGGCATCGAACAGACCAGCTTCTCGTTCTACACCGCCCAGCGCTCCGCCTTTGCCCGCGACGGCCATGAAGCGGTGGTCGCGTTCCAGAAAGGGCGATTGGTGATCGCTCGCTCGCCGGGGCCCCGGGGCCAGATCATCTCCGACCATTTCAGCCTGCATGGCTTCAGGGGCGCGTATGCGGCGATCCAGAAAGCCTGCCCGTCCGGGAAGGGTGCCTCATGAGTGCGGCCCTGAGCGAAGCCGAACGCGCTCGCATCCTGGCGAAGACGGCCCGCTTCGACCCGCCCGCGCCGGTGCTGGCCGACGGGCGGCGCGAACTGGTCGGACTGGGCCGGGCCGAACTGGCGACAGCACTGGCCGGGATCGGCGAGAAGCCGTTCCGCGCCAAGCAGCTCTGGCACTGGATCTATCACCAGGGCGCGACCGACTTCGCGCGCATGTCCAGCATCGCTCGGCCGCTGCAGCAGAAGCTCGCCCAGCATTTCGTCATCGGCCGGCCCGAGGCGGCACTGGTGCAGACCAGTGCCGATGAGACGCGCAAGTTCCTGTTCCGCTTCCGCGACGGACAGGAGGCGGAGACGGTGTACATCCCCGATCCGGTCGAGGACCGCGGGGCCGTGTGCATCAGCAGCCAGGTCGGCTGCACCCTCTCCTGCCGGTTCTGCCACACCGGCACGCAGGCGCTGGTGCGCAATCTGGGTGCGGCCGAGATCGTGGGCCAGTTCATGGCGGCGCGCGACGCCTATGGCGAATGGCCGAGCCCCAAGGGCGAGACGCCGCGGCTGCTCTCGACCATCGTGCTCATGGGCATGGGCGAGCCGCTGTACAATTACGAGAACGTGGCGCGTGCCATGACCATCGTGATGGACCACGAGGGCATCGGCCTGTCGCGCCGGCGCATCACGCTGTCCACCTCCGGCGTGGTGCCGATGATCGACCGGGCGGGCGCCGAACTGGGTGTCAATCTGGCGATTTCGCTGCACGCGGTACGCGACGATCTGCGTGACCGCCTGGTGCCGCTCAACCGCAAATACCCGATCGCCGAACTGATCGCCGCCTGCCGGCGCTATCCCCCGGCCTCCAACGCGCGGCGCATCACCTTCGAATACGTCATGCTGAAGGGCGTCAATGATAGCGAAGCGGAGGCGCGCGAATTGGTGCGGTTGATCGCCGGCATCCCCGCCAAGGTCAATCTGATCCCGTTCAATCCGTGGCCGGGCAGCGCCTTCGAGACCAGCGGGACGGCCGCGATCGAACGGTTCGCACGGATCGTCATGGATGCCGGCTTCGCCTCGCCGGTGCGGATGCCGCGCGGCCGTGACATCCTGGCTGCCTGCGGCCAGCTTCGAACCGAAGGCGAGCGCGCGCGTGCCACCGCCTAGGCCCGTCGCGGGGCGCCGGTAGGCGCGGGAGCGGGTGTTGGGGGAAAACGGGCACGAGGACGAACTGACGCGCCTGCGCCGCGAGAACGCGAGGCTCGCGGCCGAGCTGGCGCGAAGCGCTTTGGACGCGGCTGCCCTCGCCACCAGCCGGGTGCAACTGTCCACCAGCGAGCGCCGCCTGCGCGACACGCTCGAGAGCATCGATGAAGGCTTCCTGCTGGTCGATCGCGAGTGGCGGGTGCTGGATTTGAACCTGCACGCCGTGCGCATGGACGGCCGGTCCGCCGCGCGTATCGTCGGGCGAACGCTGTTCGAGTTGTGGCCCGAGGCCGGCAGCGCCGAGGTCGATACGGTCTTCCGCCGCAGCATGGCCGGTCGGCAGCCCGCCCGCCTGCTGCACCGCCACGCCAGCCAGGGGCAGGAACGCTGGCTCGATCTGCGCCTGTTCCCCTCGGCGCAGGGCCTCGCCCTGTTCTTCCGCGACGTGACCGGCCAGAGAGCGGCCGAGCAGCGGCTGCATCAGGCCGAGTCCAACGCGCGGCTGGCGCTCGACGCGGCGCGGCTTGGCACCTGGGTCTACGAGCCGCAGACCGGGATGGTCGTCTGGGACGATCGTCACCGGGCGATGCTGGGCCTGCCGGCGGGTGGCCCGGTCGATCTGCGGGCGGTGATCGAGAGCATCCATCCCGAGGATCGCAAGCGCATCGGCGCTGCGATGGAAGCCGCCGCGAATCCGACCGGCACCGGCGAGATCGTTCAGGAATACCGGGTGAGCCGCGCCTCGGATGGCAGCGAACGCTGGATCGCGGTGATGGGCCGCGCGCTGTTCGAGAACGGTGTCTGCACGCGCTTCGACGGCGTGGTGCAGGACATCACGGAGCGCAAGCGGATCGCCGCCTCGCTCGCCCAGAGCGAGGCGAGGTTCCGCGCCATTGCGGAGGCCACGCCCAGCATCGTCTTCGTCACCGACCTGGACGGGATGAATACCTATGTGAACCCTCAGTACTCGGCATTCACCGGGATGAGTCCCTCGGCGCTGCTCGGCGATGGCTGGCTTTCGGCCGTGCATCCCGACGACCGGGCACGGACGATGGAGGCCTGGTTGAACGCCGTGCGCTCAGGCGGAGACTATCAGATCGAACATCGGTTTCGCCGCCACGACGGCGTCTATCGGTGGTTCCTGTGCCGCGGCACGCCGCTGCGCGCGCCCGGCCCAACCGCGGGTGCCGAGGGTGGCATCGTGCAGTGGTTCGGGACCGCGACGGACATCCAGGAGCAGGTCGAGGCGCGCCTGGTGCTGGCGCGCGACCGCGACGCGCTCGAACATCTCGTGGGCGAGCGGACGCATGCGTTGCTGGCGACGCTGGAGCGGCTGCGCACCGAGGAGGCGCGGATGCGCGCCCTGTTCCAGAACACCAGCGAATGCCTGTTCCTGATGCGCGTCGAGCCGGAGCGCGGTCCCGTCTATACCGACGTGAATCCGGCGGCCGAGGCAGTGCTCGGGCTGAGCCGCGACGAGATAGTCGGCCGCACCCCGCGCGAGGTGCTGGTGGACGAGACGAGCGTCGAGGACAGCTACCGTCATTTGCAAGCGGTCCTGGCGCCCGGCGCCGGCCCCTATCGCTACACCGCGCGGCGGCGCTTCGCGGGCCGCGAGACGATCCTCGACATCGTCGCGGTCTCGCTGGACGGTCCCTCAGGGAGAGCGGCTGATCCTGCTGAGCGCGCGCGACGCGACCGAGCAGCGGGCGCTGGAGGAGGCGCTGCGGCAAAGCCAGAAGATGGAGGCGATCGGTCAACTGACGGGCGGTATCGCCCATGATTTCAACAATCTGCTGACCGGCATCGCCGGCAGCCTGGAGATCATGCGCGGCCGGGCGGCGCAGGGCCGGGTGGCCGAGATCGAGCGCCATGCCGCGGCCGCGATGGAATCGGTACGGCGCGCCGCCTCGCTCACGCACCGGTTGCTGGCCTTCGCGCGGCGTCAGGCGCTCGATCCGAAACCGGCCGACATCAATCTGCTGGTCAGCGGCATGGAGGAGCTGCTGATCCGCACGGTGGGCACAGCCATCGCGGTGGAGACGGTCCTGGCCCCCGGGCTCTGGCCCGCGCTGTGCGATGCCAACCAGCTTGAGAATGCGCTGCTGAACCTGTGCCTGAACGCGCGCGATGCGATGCCGGCGGGAGGCAGGCTGCGGATTGAGACCGCCAACCTCGTGGCGTCGCGTCTGGGCGCGGAGGCGGTCGCCATCACCGTGAGCGACACCGGCACCGGCATGACGCCGGGGGTCGCGGCCCGCGCCTTCGAGCCGTTCTTCACCACCAAGCCGATCGGCCATGGCACGGGGCTGGGATTGTCGATGCTGTACGGCTTCGTGCGCCAGTCGGGCGGCCAGGTGGAGCTGCGCAGCGAGCCTGGCGCCGGCACGGCGGTTCGCATCGAGCTCCCGCGTCACATGGGGCCGCTCCCGGATCAGCCGGTCGAGCCGCCGGCAGGCCAGGCCGGCCCCGGAGCGCCCGAAGGCCGCGTGATCCTGCTGGTCGAGGATGAGGACGTGGTGCGTGAACTGGCCGTGGAGGTGTTGCGCGAGCAGGGCTACCGGGTGCTGGAGGCGGCGGATGCGCAGGCCGCCTTGCGGATTCTCGCGGGAGGCGATGCGGTGGACCTGCTGCTGACCGATGTGGGGCTGCCCGGCATGAACGGGCGCGAACTGGCGTTGGCCGCACGCGCGCGGCAGCCGGGGCTGAAGGTGCTGTTCATCACCGGCTATGCCCATCACGCAGTGGGCGAGGAGGGGTTGCTGGGTCCGGGCATGGCGCTGCTGGGCAAACCGTTCCGGCTGGATACGCTGACGGACAAGGTCGCGGCGATTCTCGCAGGCTGAGCAGGAGGGCTTGCGGCGCGTGGCGGCCTGTTCTCTGCTGCATGAAGGTGCGGCGCGGGAGGGGCCAGACGTGGCGAATGCATTCGAATCGACCTCCGGCCCGCATGCGGCGGATGGCCCGACCGCTGCGCAGAAGCATGTCGTGGCGGCCTGCTTCCTGGGCTGGACGCTCGACGCATTCGACTTCTTCATCATGGTGTTCGTGATCGGCGACGTGGCCGCGGCCTTCGGCACCGACCGCGCGACGGTCGGCTGGGCGATCACGCTGACGCTCGCGATGCGGGCACTGGGCGCGTTCGTGTTCGGCCGGCTCGCCGATCGCTTCGGCCGCCGCCCCGTCCTGATCGCCAACGTGCTCGCCTTTTCCGTCCTGGAGTTCGCGACCGGGTTCGCGCCCACGCTCACGGTGTTCATGATCCTGCGGGCGCTGTACGGCATCGCCATGGGCGGCGAATGGGGGATCGGCGCCTCGCTGACGATGGAGAGCATCCCCGCGCGCTGGCGCGGCACGGTCTCGGGGCTGCTGCAGGCGGGCTATCCGACCGGCTACCTGCTGGCCAGCCTGCTGTACTGGGTGGCGCACGGGCCGGTCGGCTGGCGCGGCATGTTCATGCTGGGCGCCGCACCGGCGCTGCTGGTGCTGTATATCCGCCGCAACGTGCCGGAAAGCCCGGACTGGACGCACCGCCAGCACGCGGCACCGCGGGTGGATATCATCGCCGTGCTGCGCCGGCACATGCCGCTTGCGATCTATGCCGTCGTGATGATGACGGCCTTCAACTTCTTCAGCCACGGCACGCAGGATCTGTATGTCACCTTCCTGCAGAAGGAACACCATTTCTCGACCAATACGGTGACGGCGATCGCCGTCACCTATAATATCGGCGCCATCCTGGGCGGGCTGTGCTTCGGCACGCTGTCGCAGGTGATCGGGCGGCGGCTCACCATCGTCATCGCCGCCCTGCTGTCGCTGCCGCTGATCCCCCTGTGGGCGTTCTCGCAAAGTCCGTACCTGCTGGCCTTGGGCGCATTCCTGATGCAGATCTGCGTGCAGGGTGCCTGGGGCGTGATTCCGGCGCATCTGAACGAGCTGTCGCCGGCCGAGATCCGCGGCACCTTCCCCGGCTTCACCTACCAGCTCGGCAATTTCATCGCCGCGTCCAACGTGCCGATCCAGTTCGCCATCGCCCGCGCCAATGGCGGCAATCTCACCTGGGGGCTGGCTATCGTGGCCGGCGTGGTGGCGGTGGTGATCGCTGTGCTCGTGGGCTTCGGGCCGGAGGCCCGACACGTGCGCATGGGTCGCGAGCGCGCGCTGATGGCCGGGCCGGTGGCTTGAGCGCGGCGAGCTTCCGGCAGGCATCGTCGGGAGATCTGTCCGCGCGATCGGCAATTCGCAGATCATGGCAGAGAAGGGGGTGCGAGATACCCCCTTCTGACGTACCGATCAGGGGACGTCTTACGGGTGGCCATGGCTCCGCAGGCTGTCCGGCGCGGTGGGATCCGCGAATTGGGACGCTGTCGCCTGCCGGTCCAGCGCGGCGGAGGCGGCGGCGGCGTTCGAAGGCGGTCCGCCGCTGAAGTCGTCGGCCAATGCCGCCGTGCCTCCGCTCAGACCGGCGAGGAGGAGGGCGGTGCAGAAGATGGTGCGCATTGTCGTGCTCCCTGTGTGATGCTGGCGGGGACCATCCCCGCCTGGCGGAGCGATGCCTACTGCGTCGCAGCATCGCCCTGGGGTGATCGGCGTCACGGGTAAGTTCCATTATGTAAATCATTGCTCATTGGTGATTGACGGCTTGCCTTGTGCGTTGCGCACGCCTACCCACCCGGCTTTGCCCCTGCGGCTTTGACAATAAGGAGCGGCTATGGCTGCGCGCGACGTGAAGAAGGTCGTCCTGGCCTATTCGGGCGGGCTCGATACCAGCGTGATCCTGCGCTGGTTGCAGACCACCTATCGCTGCGAGGTCGTGACCTTCACCGCCGATCTCGGCCAGGGCGAGGAGCTGGAGCCGGCGCGGCGCAAGGCGGAGCTGTTCGGCGTGCGCGAGATCTTTGCCGATGATCTGCGCGAGACCTTCGTGCGCGACTTCGTCTTTCCGATGTTTCGCGCCAATGCGCTGTACGAGGGGCAGTACCTGCTGGGCACGTCGATTGCGCGGCCGCTGATCGCACAACGGCAGATCGAGATCGCGGAGCAGGTGGGCGCCGACGCGGTGGCGCATGGCGCCACCGGCAAGGGCAACGACCAGGTGCGCTTCGAGCTGTCGTATTATGCGCTGAAGCCCGATATCCGCGTGATCGCGCCGTGGCGCGAATGGGATCTGACCAGCCGCACGCGCCTGCTCGAGTTCGCCGAGGCGCACCAGATTCCGATCGCGCGCGACAAGCGCGGCGAGGCGCCGTTCTCGGTCGATGCCAATTTGCTGCACTCGTCATCAGAGGGGAAGGTTCTGGAGGATCCCTCGGTCGAGGCGGACGAGATCGTCTATCAGCGCACCATCCGCCCGGAGGACGCGCCGGACCGTGCGACGGTGATCGCAATCGATTTCGAGCGCGGCGATCCGGTCGCGATCGACGGCGAGAGGCTGTCGCCGGCCGCGCTGCTGACCAGGCTCAACACGCTCGGCCATGACAACGGGATCGGCCGGCTCGATCTGGTGGAGAACCGTTTCGTCGGCATGAAGTCGCGCGGCGTGTACGAGACGCCGGGCGGCACGATCCTGCTGGCGGCGCATCGCGGCATCGAGAGCATCACGCTCGATCGCGAGGCAGCGCATCTGAAGGACGAGCTGATGCCGCGCTATGCCGAGCTGATCTATAACGGGCTGTGGTTCAGCCCGGAGCGGCGCATGTTGCAGGCGGCGATCGACGCCAGCCAGAACAGCGTCAGCGGCCGGGTGCGGCTGAAACTGTACAAGGGCAATGTCGCGGTGATCGGCCGCGAGAGCCCGAACAGCCTGTACTCGACGCGCGTCGTGACGTTCGAGGACGACCAGGGCGCCTATGACCAGGTCGATGCGCAGGGCTTCATCAAGCTGAACGCGCTGCGGCTGCGGCTCGGCGCGATGGCGGGGCGGCGAGGCGGGGCCTTGTGATCCCTCGCATTTTTCGTCGCGCGCCCAGGCGCGAGCCCTCGCGTCAGGCCGTGGTGGCGGCCATACCGGCGGCGGGACGGGTGCGCCGCCGGGCCAGGCCGGGTGGCGCGTCCGCCGGCCATGACTGATCGAGCAGCACGCGGGTCGTGAGTTCGAGGTGCTGCGTCATGAGAGCCCTGGCGCGACCGGCATCGCGCGCGAGGGCGGCTTGCATGATGTCCTGGTGCTCGCGATTCAGATCGCGCGTGATCTCCGCCAGCGGGACCGAGAGGCGCCGGTAGCGTTCGCTCTGGGCGTAGAGGATCGCCCGCAACCGTAGCAGCCACGGGCTGTCGCACGCGCTGACCAGAGCCGCGTGATAGGCGGCGTGGGCCGTGGACCACGCCTCGTTCATGCGCTGCGGATCGCCCGGCTCTCGCTCCGGGGTGCGGGACAGGCGGTGGAAAGCCGCGACAAGCTGTGACTCCCAGCCCACGTCGCCCACGGCGATGGCGCGTTCCAGGCACATCCCCTCGATCTGGGCGCGCACCCCTGTGAGGTCGCGCAGCTCCTCGGCCGAAATCGGCGCAACGCGAAAGCCGCGCTGCGGCTCGGCGACGACCAACCCCTCGGAGGTGAGCCGGGCCAGTGCTTCGCGCACGGCGCTCAGATTGGCCGACAAGGCTTGGCACAGCTCATTGATCTTCAGCCGCGCGCCAGGCTGCAGGCGGCACGCCAGCAGGTCGGCGCGGAGGCGTTCATAGGCGTCCTGGGTGAGGCTGGAACTGGCGGCGGGGAAGAGTCGGAACGAGGCATGGCGCGCAGCTTAGCGCGATTCGCGTGACAAAGACCATTGTTGGAAAAAAAATCGACTTTATCTTGACTCGTGCGATTTAAGCCGGTCTAGGGAGCGTATCGTCCGACGCGCAAGACGGGACAGGACGGGGCACAGGAGGAGCGCGCATGCGATTCGCGGCTTATCGACAGAACGGCATCGAGGGGCTGGCAGCCGCCGACGGCAGCGGTCCCTTCCATGGCCGCACGGTCACGGACAGCAAGCATCCCGGCAGCCTTGCCGGCCTCGTCGCCGGTGGAAGCGAGCGCCTCCTCGCCGCCGGGCGCGCTCTGCTCACCGGCCCGGAGGTCGATCTCGATGCGGTCGAGCTGCTGCCGCCGCTGCCCGCACCCGCCCAAGATCGTCTGCATCGGCCTCAACTACGCTGACCACTCTGCCGAGAGCGGGTTCGAGGTGCCGAATTACCCGACGGTCTTCGGCCGCTTCGCTTCCAGCCTGATCGGCCACGGCGCGCCCATCGTCCGCCCCCGCGTCTCCGAGCAACTGGATTACGAGGGCGAGTTCGTCGCTGTCATCGGCCGCGGCGGCCGCGACATTCCAAAGGCGCGCGCGCTCGAGCATGTCGCCGCCTACTCGCTGTTCAACGACGCCTCGATCCGCGACTACCAGTTCAAGGCGCCGCAATGGACGGTCGGCAAGAACTTCGACGATACCGGCGCCTTCGGTCCCTGTCTCGTGACCGCCGATGCGCTGCCGCCTGGCTGCCAGGGCTTGCTGCTGCAGACCCGGCTGAACGGCGAAATCGTCCAGAGCGCCTCGACCGACGACCTGGTCTTCGACGTGGCCACACTCGTCTCCACGCTCAGCGAGGCGTTCACCCTCGAACCCGGCGACATCATCGTCACCGGCACGCCATCGGGCGTCGGCCTCGCGCGCAAGCCGCCGCTGTGGATGAAGCCCGGCGACGTTTGCGAGGTGGAGCTCGAAGGCATCGGCATCCTGCGCAACCCGGTCATCGACCAGCCGGCGGCACGGGCCGGAGCGGCGGACACACGCCGCCGCCTGAGACTCCCGGGCCGGTCGGGCCGGCCCGCGTTCCGACGAACCGCAAAGCCTGCAAGGCGCGGCACAGGGAGGGAACCATGACGCAGATCGGACACTACATCGCCCCTTCGCGGCGTTCCGGCGCGCTGGGCGTCCACTCGCTCGATCATTTCGCGGTCGCTGTGCCGGATCTCGAAGAAGCCAGGCGCTACTACGCGGCCTTTGGCCTCGACGTGCGCGAGCACGGGGCGGCGCTCGCACCTCTACACCCACGACCACCCGCACCGCTGGGGCGTGCTGACCGAGGGGCCGCGCAAGGCGCTGCAGCACCTCTCCTTCGGCATCTTCGCCGACGATGCCGAGCGCTTCCAGGCGCACCTGCAGCAATGCGAGATCGAGCGCCTGGACCCGCCGCCCGGCGTGGACAGCAACGGGTTCTGGTTCCGCGACCCTGACGGCACGCTGATCGAGCTGAAGGTGGCGGAGAAATCCTCGCCAAGCGCGAAGTCGCCAGCGGGGCTGGACAGCGTGGCCGCTAACCGGCGCGGCGCACCGGTGCGCGGCCATGCCGCTTCCGGTGCGGCCGCGGCGCATGGCGCACGTGCTGTTGTTCGCGCGCGACGTGTCGCGCACGCTCGCCTTCTATACGCGGGTGCTGGGCCTGCGCCTGTCCGACGAGGCGGGCGGGGTCATCGCCTTCCTGCACGGCGTCCACGGCAGCGATCATCACATGGTCGCCTTCGCCAAGTCCGACGGGCCCGGATTCCACCACTGCAGCTGGGACGTGGGCTCGGTCAACGATATCGGCGTGGGCGCCGCGCACATGGCGGACAAGGGATTCAGCGCCGGCTGGGGCCTCGGGCGGCACGTGCTCGGCTCCAACTATTTCCACTACGTGCGCGATCCCTGGGGCAGCTACTGCCGAGTATTCCTGCGACATCGACTACGTTTCGGCGGACACGGACTGGCACGGCGAGTCGCACGGCGTCGAGAACAGCCTCTATCTCTGGGGGCCGGAGCCGCCGCTCGATTTCACGTTCAACTACGAAGCCTCGCCGGAAGCGCAGCTCATCGCGCGCCGGCGATAAGCCACCGGCCGGCGCGCCGGCCACGAGCAGCAACGCGAAACGATGTGAACCGGAGGAACGTCCGTGCAGGATGAGACACTCTACGACGTCGTGCAGATCGGCTACGGGCCGGTCAGCCAGGTTCTGGCGCTCATGCTGGCGCGCCAGGGATACCGGGTCGCGGTGGTCGAGCGTTGGATCGAGCCCTACTCCTTGCCGCGTGCGGTGTGCATCGACCACGAGGCCGCCCGCATCCTGCGCGCGATCGGCGTGGGCGAGGGGCTTGCACGGGTATCCCAGCCGGCGCCGCGCTATCAGTGGTTCAACGCCGCCTGGGAAGAGCTGCTCTCGATCGACTGGAGTGCCGGATCGGTCTCGGGCGGCCCCGAGGTCAATTTCGTCCACCAGCCGAGCCTCGAGGCCGAGTTCCGGACCGAAATACGCAAGCACCCCAACGTCGAGCTGAACCTGGGCTGGGAGCTCGTCGGATTTGCCGACCGTGGCGATCATGTCGAGGTCGATCTGGGAGAGTTCGAGGGCAGCCGGACGCGCACCTTGCGGACGCGCTATCTCGTCGGCGTGGACGGCGCCAACAGCCTCGTGCGCGAGACTCTCGGGATCGGGCGGGAGGACCGCGGCTTCGAGGCGGACTGGCTGGTCGTCGACATGAAGCTCAACCCCGGCGTCACGCTCGACATCCCGGCCTGCGGCCAATACTGCAACCCCGAGCGCCCCACGACCATCGTGCCGGGCGGCGTGCAGGACGGACGGGTATGCCGCCGCTGGGAGTTCATGCGCCTGCCGCACGAGAGGCGCGAGGATCTGGAAGGCGAGGCGAACGTCTGGAGGCTGCTGGCGCCCTGGGTGAAACCCGAGCAAGCCGAACTCGTGCGCCACACCATCTACACCTTCCGCTCCCTCGTCGCCGAGACCTGGCACCGCGGCCGCGTCCTGCTCGCGGGTGATGCCGCCCACATCATGCCGCCCTTCATGGGGCAGGGCATGTGCGCCGGCATCCGCGACGCCTGGAACCTGAGCTGGAAGCTCGACGCGATGCTGCGCGGCGGGGCCGGGGACGAATTGCTGGACAGCTACACGGCCGAGCGCAAGCCGCACGTGAATGCGGTGATCGACGCCGCGATCTATCTCGGCCGGATCATCTGCATCGCCGACCCGGCGGAGGCGGCCGAGCGCGACCGGGCCTTCAAGACCGGTACGGCCGAGATGCTGCCGCCCTTCCCGCACCTCTCGGCCGGGCTTCTGGCGCGCGACGCGGACGGCACCCCGGCACCCCTGGCCGGGCTGCTCTCGCCGCATGGCACCGTGCGCTGGCGGGATCACGAGGGGCGCTGGGACGATGTCGTGGGCCTCGGCTTCTGCGTCGTGCTGCGCAACGCGGATCCGGCGAGCCTGCTGCGCCCGGATCAGCTTCGCGGGCTGGAAAGGATCGGTGCGCGTGTGGTGGGCATCGTCGACGGGCGCGGCGGCGAGCGCGTCGTGGATGTGGAGGGGAAATACGGCGACTTCCTCAAGGCGCACGGCGCTGTCGGCATGATCACGCGGCCCGATTATTACGTCTTCGGAGGTATCCGCGAGCCGGGCGCGCTGGCAGCGCTCGTGGACCAGTTGATCGCGACGCTCGCCGAGAATGGATTTCCGGCGCTGGCGCGGCGGAGCACGGGGAGCCGGGCGGAACCCGCGGCCGCCTGATCCAGGCCCGTTCGCTGGCACCCCGAAGCTGCTTCAACCAAACAGATCGAGGACACGACCATGAGAGCTGCGTCTGGCGAGTGGGATACTCGTTACGAGTTCAAGGCCGTCCTGCTGCTGTGCCTCGGTTTCGGCCTGGTTGGCCTGGACCGGTTCATGATCCTGCCGATGTTCCCGACGCTCATGCGAGAGCTGCATCTCAGCTACCAGAATCTCGGCCAGATCACCGGCATCCTCTCGGTCGCCTGGGGCATTTCCGCGCTTCTTCATGGGGCGGCTCTCGGATCGCATCGGGCGGCGCAAGGTCGTGGTGGGCGCCATTCTCGCCTTCTCGCTGCTGGTGGGCGTGAGCGGCCTGGCCACCGGCCTCGTCTCGCTGCTGGCGATCCGGGCCATGATGGGCCTGGCCGACGGTGCTTACACGCCGCCCAGCATCGTCGCCACGCTCGAGGCTTCCGAACCCCGCCGGCACGGCCGCAACCTCGGCATCCAGCAGATGGCGCTGCCGCTGTTCGGCCTGGGCTTCGCGCCGCTGTTCGTGACGCAGATGCTGCAGATCGTCGATTGGCGCTTCATCTTCGCATTGGTGACGCCGCCCGGCCTGATCGTCAGCTACCTGCTCTACCGCACGCTGCGCACGCCGTCGGCGGTGGGCAGCGCCATGCACACAGCGACGCACGATGCCAGCGACCACGTCTGGACCGACGTGTTCCGGTACCGCAACGTGCTGCTGTGCATGGGCGGCATGCTGTGCTGGCTCACATGCCTGATCGTCACGAGCGCGATGCTGCCCAGCTATCTGACCGACTACCTGCATCTGGGCGTGGGCAAGATGGGATTCGTGCTGTCGGCCATCGGCTTCGGCGCCAGTGCCGGGACGGTGACCATGCCGTGGCTGTCGGACCGTCTTGGGCGCAAGCCCGTGATGATCGGTTCCAGCGTGGCAACGCTTGCCTCGCTGCTGCTGCTGACGCGGATCGGCCCGGCTCCGGGTGCGTTGTTCGCCGTGCTGTTCGCGGTGCATTTCTTCAACTTCGCCCACATCACCCTCACCGTCGGCCCGCTCTGCGCGGAGTCGGTGCCGGCCAAGCTGATGGCTACGGCCTCCGGCGTGGTGATCGGCGTGGGAGAGATCTTCGGCGGCGGCATAGCGCCCGCCATTGCCGGCTACGTCGCGGGGTGGTTCGGCATCCAGTACACGCTCTACCTCGCCATCATCGCCCTGGTGCTGGGGATCTTCATCGGGTTGGGCTTGCGCGAGACGGCGCCCGCGGTGCTGAGCCGCCGCGCCACTCTGCGGGCGGCGGCCCTCGCTGCTCCGTGAGGATGGCCGCGGGCCGGGGGAGAACGGAGACCCCGGCCTGCGGCCATCACGCGCCAGCCGGACAGAAATGACGGCGTTGCCGTGTCTCGTGGCCTATCTGACGCCGATTCCCGCCAGCAATCCCCCATCCACCAGATAGTCCCCGCCGGTGCAGAATCCCGCCCGAGGCCCGGCCAGGAACGCCACCATCTCCGCCACTTCCTCGGCTTCGGCGATCCGCCCCAGCGGGTGCGCCGCCCCGAACCGCCGGAACACCGCCTCCATATCCGCATCCTCGCCATCGAACCGTCGCGCCGCCAGCGCCAGCATGGGCGTGCGCACCGAACCGGGGCTCACCGAATTGACGCGGATGCCGTCCGCCGCGTGATCGAGCGCCATCGCCCGCGTGAGCGCATGGATCGCGCCCTTGGTCGCGACATAGGCGGCAACCCCTTGCTGGCAGGCATGGCCCTGCACCGAGGCGAGATTGACGATCGCCCCGCCGCCGCGACGGCGCAAATGCGGGATGCCGTAATGGGCGGTCAGGTGGATCCCGCCGACATTGACCGCCATGCAGCGCGCCCAGGTCGCGGGATCGGTGTCCTCCACCGTCCCATACGGATGCATCGCCGCCGCATTGACGATGATGTCCAGCCCGCCCAACGACTCGACGGCGAACGCCACCACGGCCGCGACATCCGCGGGTGCGGAAATGTCCGCCTCGCGCACCGCGATCTCCGGCGCCGCCGCGTGCAGCGCCGCGTTCGCCTCCTGATCGATGCCGCAGCCGACGATCCTCGCCCCCGCCTCCGCCAGCCGCAGCGCCGTCGCGCGCGCGATCCCCGATGTGCCGGTGATCAGCGCCACCTTGCCGTCGAACTCGCCCATGCCGCGTGCCCCATCTGTTCGTTGGACCAGAAATGGTCCCAAAACCTGGTTGACAGCGTATCGCGCCCGGCGCACAAGGCAACCCGCCCAGTCTGGTCCAACAAATTAGGCCCGGAACGACGAGGAACGCGCATGAAGATCGGCTTCGGCCTCTACCGCCACATGCTGGACGACGCCCATTTCGCCTTCGCCCGGCAATGCGGCGCCACGCATGTCGTGGTCCATATGTGCGACTATTTTCGCGGCAACGAGCGCACCTCGCGCGCCGATCAGCCGGTGGGCGACGGCTCGGGCTGGGGCATCGCCGAGGGCCGCGTCTGGACCGCCGGGGAACTCATCGCCATTCGCGACGCGATGGCGAAGCACGGCCTCACCTTCTACGCCATCGAGAACTTTGACCCGGCGCTGTGGGACCACATCCTGTTCGACGGCCCGCGTCGCGACGAGCAGATGGCAGGCATCCAGCAGCTCATCCGCAACGTCGGACAGGCCGGCATCAGCGTATACGGCTACAATTTCAGCCTCGCCGGTGTCGCCGGCCGCGTCACCACCCATGCCGCGCGCGGCGGCGCACCCTCGGTCGGGCTCACCGGCCGCAACGCGGTCACGGACGCGCCGCTGCCGGCCAGCATGGCCTGGAACATGGTGGTGGACGAGCAGGCCGCGGGCGTGCGCGAGCCGGTCTCCCGCGAGGCGCTGTGGCAGCGGCTCGGCTGGTTTCTCGACCGCATCCTGCCGGTGGCGGAGGAGGCGGGCGTCGTCATGGCCGCGCATCCGGACGACCCGCCGCTCGAGACCGTGCGCTGCCAGCCGCGCCTGGTGTACCAGCCGCACCTGTACCAGAAGCTGCTCGACACCAACCCCAGCCGATCCAACGGGCTGGAGTTCTGCCTCGGCACCATCGCCGAGATGACGCCGGGGGCAGAAGGGGGAGACGTGTACGACACGGTGCGCCGCCACGCCGCACAACGCCGCATCGCCTACATGCATCTGCGCAACGTGCGCGGCCACGTGCCGAACTACGCCGAGACCTTCATCGACGAGGGCGACGTGGATATCGCTCGGGTGGTCCGCATCCTGCGCGAAGAAAATTTTGACGGCGTGCTGGTGCCCGACCACGCGCCGCAGATGAGCTGTGCCGCACCCTGGCACGCCGGCATGGCCTTCGCGATGGGCTACATCAACGCGCTGGTGAAGCTGGCGTGACCGAACTCTGCGCCCGACGACGCCACGCTGTTCGCCGCTGCCCGGCACGAGCTGTTCGTGGCCGCGGTGGGCGACGTGCTCGACCGGATGGGCTTGCAGCGGCAATTCTGCGCACCGGCGCTGAAGCCGATCGACCCCGCCATGGTGGTGCTGGGCCGTGCCATGCCGGTGCTGGAGGCGGATTTCTTCGCTGAGCGCGGCACCGGAAACGGCCCCCTTGCCGCACAGCCGTTCGGCCTGATGTTCCACGCGCTCGACGATCTCAGGCCGGGGGAGGTCTACATCGCCGCGGGCGGCAGCTTGCGCTACGCTCTGTGGGGCGGGCTGATGTCCACGCGCGCCATCGCCTGCGGCGCCGCGGGCGCCGTGTTGCACGGCTATCATCGCGACACCAACGAGATCCTGCGCCTGGGCTTTCCCGTGGCCTCGTTCGGCAGCTACGCGCAGGACCAGGGGCCGCGCGGCAAGGTGGTGGATTTTCGCGTGCCGATCGAGCTGGACGGCGTGCGCGTCGAGCCGGGCGACGTGGTGTATGGCGACCGTGACGGCGTGCTGATCATCCCGCAAGCCGCGGTGCGGGAGGCGTTCGCGGGCGCGTTCGAGAAGGTGCGCGGCGAGAACGCGGTGTTGCGCGCGCTGCAATCCGGCATGAGCACGGTGGACGCCTTCGCCAAGTTCGGAATCATGTAGATGCGAGCGGTGACCCCGGAACCGGCCCGGGCGCACGGCACCACGGTCGACGCCCTGGTGCAGGGCATCGGCGCGTTGATGCGGGAGCGCAAGCTGGGCGTGGGCGACCATCTGCCGACCGAGCGCGAGCTGGGCGAGCATTTCTCCGCGAGCCGCAACACGGTGCGCGAGGCGCTGCGCACGCTGAAGGCATACGGTCTGATCGACGTGCGGCCGAAAGTGGGTGCCATCATCATCGACCGCGCGCTGGAGGCGGCGTTCGACCTGTTCGCCTTCAGCATGGATGTCTCGCGCGAGACCTTCACCGACGTGCAGGCGTTCCGCAAGCTTATCGAAGTGGGTGCCGGCGAGCAGATCATTGCCGAGCGGACCGAGGCGGACTGGGTGCACCTCGAAGCGCTCAATGCCGCCATGCGCGATGCCCAGGGCGCGGCACAAGCCGCCGAGGGCGACTACGATTTTCACAGCGCGCTGGTCGGCCTGGTGGACAACCGCACGCTGTCCGACATCTATCGGTTCCTGAAGCCGGTGATCCTGCGCCTCATGCTGCTGGGCAAGACGCGCCGGCCGGCGATCACGGATACGTTCGCCGACCACGCCGCCATCATCGCCGCCCTGCGCCGCCGCGACCGTGTCGGCTACGCCTATCTGATGAGCCACCATCTCGAATTCGGGGCGCGCTTCCTGGACGACGATGCGGCCCGCCTGCACTCCCGCACCAATCGCCGGCCCACCAATCAACGGCCCACAATAACGGAAGGAAACCACCCATGAAAACCTGGCTGATGGCCGCCGCCGCACTCGTCCTTGGCGCCAGCGCCGCCGCGGCACAGACCCCGGTGATCGGCGGCATCGTGTTCCAGCAGGATCAGTATTTCCGCGGCATCCAGCTCGGCATGCAGGACGCGGCCAAGGGGCACGCGACCCTGCTGGAAGGCAACTCCTCCTCCAGGCCGGAGAAGGAGGCGACGCTGGTCGATACCTATGTCTCGCGCGGCGCGAAGGCCATCGTCATCGCGCCGATCAGCGCCAAGGCGTCGATCCGCGCCTTGCAGCGCGCCAATGACAAGGGTGTCAAGATCGTGCTGTACGGGACGCATCTCGACGCGACATTCCCGGTCTCGTTCATCGGCACGGCCGACAGTGACATCGGCCAGGGCACTGGCAAGATTGCCGCCGCCTTCATCAAGCAGAAGCTGGGCGGCAAGGCCACGGTCGGCCTGCTCGGCTTCCGCTCGCAGCTTGCCGAGCAGAGCGATGCGCGCACCAATGGCTTCCTGGACGCCGCAAAGGCCGGCGGCGCTACGCTCGATGTCGTCGCCCGCCAGGATGCCTGGCTGGCGGAAAAGGCCGTGTCGGTGGCAAGCGACATGCTGACCGCGCATCCCGAAATCAACGTGATCTACGCCGCCAACGAGGGCGGCACGGTCGGTGCGGTGCAGGCGGTGCGCCGCGCCGGCAAGCAGGGCAAGGTGTTCGTGTTCGGCACCGACGGCTCCGAGCAGCTGGCGAACTTCCTGCTCGATCCCGACGGCGTGCTGATCGCCACCACGGCGCAGCAGCCGGTGAAAGTGGGCGCCGACGCGGTGCAGACGGCGCTGGCGGCGATCGCCGGCAAGACGGTGGACAAGCAGGTGATGGTGCCCGCCCTGCCGTTGTCGCGCGACGACAAGGCAGGCGTGCAGACGTATCTCGCCGACGCGAAGAAGGTTCAGTAGGTATCCGCTGTCGTGGCTCAATCACGACACCTGCAGGAAGCCATGCCCGGACGTGATCCGGGCATCTGGCACTGCCTCGAAAGTCGGGCAGACGTGCCGGATGGCCGGGTCACGTTCGGCCATGACGGTAATCGCGAACATGACCCAGGGTGTCATCGAACTGCGCGGCGTCTCCAAGACCTACGGGCCGACGCTGGCGCTCGCACCCTTCACCCACATCTTCGAGCCCGGCCGAATCCATGCGCTGATGGGCAAGAACGGCTCCGGCAAATCGACGCTGGTGAAGATCCTGGCCGGTGCCGTGGCCCCGAGCCAGGGCGAGCTGCGCGTGAGCGGCAAGTCCGTGAACTTCTCCAACCCCGCCGAGGCCTTCGCATCCGGCGTGGTGACGGTGCATCAGGAACTCTCGCTGGTGCCGCAGCTCTCGGTGGGCGAGAACATCTATCTCGGCCGCCTGCCGCATCGTCGCATGGCCGGCGCCAACGTGATCGACTGGCCGCGCGTGCATCGCGACGCCGGGCGCCTGCTGGCCGAAATGGGCCTGGACATCGACCCGCATCAGCGGGTGGCGGGTCTCAGCGTCGGCCACCAGCAGGTGATCGAGATCGTCAAGGCGATGTCGTTCTCGCCCAGCATCCTGCTGCTGGACGAGCCGACCTCCGCACTCGCTGCGCGCGAGGTGACGCTGCTGTTCAGCCTGCTGCGCCGCCTGCGCGAGCGCGGTGTCACGATGATCTACATCACGCACCGCATGAACGAGCTGTTCGAGATTGCCGATACCTGCACGGTGCTGCGCGACGGCCACGCGACGGGCACGACCGAGATGCGCGACACCACGCCCGAGCATATTGTCGAGATGATGTTCGGCGACGTGGCGCGCGCGGTGCGGCCGCCACGCCGCACGGTCGCCCGCGACGACGCGGTGCTGCGGGTGCGCGGCCTGACCCGGAGCGGCGCGTTCGAGGATGTGTCGTTCGACCTCTATCGCGGCGAGGTGCTGGGCTTCGCGGGGCTGCTTGGCGCCGGACGGACCGAGGTGCTGCGCGCCATCTTCGGCGCCGACCCGCTCGACGCCGGCGAGATCCGCCTGGACGGCACGCATGTCGAGCGTCCCGATCCCCGCCGGATGAAGCGGCGTGGCCTCGGCTACACGCCGGAGAACCGCAAGGAGGTGGGGTTGGTGCAGGGCCTGTCGGTGCATGACAATCTCTGCCTCGCCAGCCTCGATCGCATTGCCACGCACGGGTTGCTCACCCGCCGCCGCGAGGCGCCGTTCGTGGCGCGGCAGGTGGCAGGCCTCGCGATCAAGGTGCCGGATGCGATGCTGCCGGTAGCCTCACTGTCCGGCGGCAACCAGCAGAAGATCGTCATCGGCAACTGGCTCAACACCCAGCCGAAGGTGATGTTCTTCGACGAACCCAGCCGCGGCATCGACGTGCAGGCCAAGCAGCAGGTGTTCGACATCATGTGGCGCGAGGCCGAGCGTGGCCTGTCCTCGATCTTCGTCTCCAGCGAACCCGAGGAGCTGCTGGACGTGGCCGACCGCATCCTGGTCATGCGTCACGGCCGCATCGTGGCGGAGGTGCTGCCAGGGAAGGTGAGCCTGGCCGAGCTGTACCGGCTCTGCATGGAGGGGAGATGAGCATGAGCGAGGTGATCGCCGCGACCCCGCCCGCGCGCCGGCGGATCGGCGCCACGGCCCTGAAGATCTACACGATGGAGGTGATCCTCCTGCTGCTCGTGGTGGTCCTGGTTCTCTGGGCACCGGGTTTCGCGACGCTGGGCAACCTGCTGAACGTGCTGCGCACCGTCTCGATGCTGGGGGTGATCGCCTTCGGCATGACCGCCGTCATCATTTCGGGCGAGATCGATCTGTCGGTGGGTGCCGGCGTGGCGCTCGCCGGCTGCATCGTCGCGTGGTTCTCGGGCACGTTCACGCCGCGCATCGGCGCCGTCGCCGCCGTGGTCCTCGGCATCGTCGCCGCGGTGATCGTGGGCGGAGCGACCGGCGTCTTCACCGGCAAGATGCGGCAATGGTTCCGGGTGCCCACCTTCATCACGACGCTCGCCCTGTTCACCGCGCTGCGCGGCTTCGCCAATCTGATCACCGGTGGGTTTCCGCTGACCGATCTGCCGTACTGGTTCGGCTTCCTGGGCGCGGGCGACCTGCTGGGGGTGCCGTTCCCGGTCTATGTGTTCCTCGTGGTGTTCGCGCTGATGCACTTCCTCATGAGCTATACGAGCTTCGGCCGCGCCGTGTACGCGGTGGGCGGCAATGCGGAGGCGGCGCGGCTCTCGGGTATCGACGTGTTCGGGGTCAAGACGGCGACCCTCGCCATTACCGGCGTGCTGACGGCGATCACCGGCACGCTGATCGCCTCGCAGATCGGCTCCGGCACCGGCACCACCGCGACCGGCATGGAGCTGGACGTGATCGCGGCCGTCATCATCGGTGGCACCAGCCTGTTCGGCGGCAAGGGACGGGTCTGGGGCACGCTGCTCGGCGTGCTGTTCCTCGGCTGCATCAGCAACGGCATGACGCTGCTGAACGTGTCGGAATATTGGCAGTACGTGGTGCGCGGTGCCATCATCCTGGGGGCGGTGCTGCTCAACCAGGTGCTGGAGGAGGTGCGCTGAAGCCGGTTCGCCAGGCGGCAGCGGCGACGGCCAGTGCATCGCGCGTGCCGTCCTCGTCGCCTTTCTCGAAATCGCCTTCGTCGCGGGCCATGTCGTTGGTCACGTGGGCAAAGCAGATCACGGCGCATCCACGCGCCTGCGCGAAGGCATAAAGCGCCGCCGCCTCCATTTCGACCGCCTGCGGCCCTGCGCGCCTCGCGCAGCAGGTTATCCGGCCGGAACACCGAAGGCGCGGCATGGCTTTTGGCGGCGAGAGCGGGCGATTCGCCCGGATGATCGTTCATCCCGTCATGTTACCTTTCCCGCCCCGCGCGCGAACTCCGTGCGAGACCCTGCTCCGCCCGGAGGCGGCCGATGCGGACCAATCCCATCACGGACAGCCTTTCGTTCCTGGTCGGCCACACCGGAGACTACGATGCGCTGGGTTCCGCCAAGTACATCCTGGTGGTGCTGTTCCTGGCCCTGCTTCTGGGCAGCATTGCCGCTGCGGCCCTCAACTGGTCGCGCGACGTCTCGCAGCGCAGCCTGCGCCATGTGTGCGTCTGGCTGATCCGCGCGTCGATGGGGGCGATGTGGTTCCAGGGCTCGATCTGGAAGCTGCCGTTGCCGGTCTCCGGCGGGCTGAAGTTCTGGACCGGCCAGATGGTAAAATATTCCGCCTTTCCCTGGCACGATTGGCTGGTGCGCGAGGTCATGGTCCCGAACCTCGGCATCCTCGGCCCGCTCGTCTATCTGACCGAGCTCGGGCTGGCGGTCTCGTTGATCCTGGGCCTGCTGACCCGCCTGGGCGGCACCGTGGCGGCGCTGTACACGCTCAATCTGTGGATCGGCCTGTACCGTCATCCGACCGAATGGCCGTGGACCTATGTGTTCATCATCGTCGTCCATCTGCTGCTGGCGCTCGACAATGCCGGGCGCAGCCTGGGGCTGGACGCGATCATCGCGCGCTGCGCGCGGCGGTCGCGATTGCCGGGCCGCTGAATTTGTGGAGAGATGGTCGCGACGCACAGGAGGCCGCGATGACCGCACCCAGCCAGCACCCCGAAACCCTGGCCCTGCACGCCGGCTGGCGCGCCGATCCCGGCACCGGGGCGGTGGCGGTGCCGATCTTCCAGACCACCTCGTTCCAGTTCAACAGCGCCGAGCACGCGGCCAATTTGTTCGCGCTCAAGGAACTCGGCAACATCTACACACGCATCATGAATCCCACGACCGCGGTGCTGGAAAACCGCATCGCGGCGATCGAGGGGGGTGCCGCGGCGCTGGCGGTTGCCTCGGGCCAAGCGGCCTCCGCCTTCGCGGTGCAGAACCTCGCGCGTGCCGGCGACAATGTCGTGAGTTCGACCGACATTTATGGCGGCACCTGGAACCTGTTCGCGAACACCCTGAAGGACCAGGGCATCGAGGTACGCTTCGTCGATCCCGCCGACCCGGAGGCGTTCCGCCGCGCCACCGACGACCGCACCCGCGCCTATTACGGCGAGACGCTGCCCAATCCGAAGCTCACCACGTTCCCGATCGCGGAGGTGGCCTCCATCGGCCGCGGCATGGGCATCCCGCTCATCATGGACAACACTTCGGCACCGATCCTGTGCAAGCCGCTCGAGCACGGAGCGGCCATCGTCATGTATTCGACGACGAAATGGATCGGCGGGCATGGCAATTCGATCGGCGGCATGGTGGTCGATGGCGGCAATTTCGACTGGCAGGCGAACCCCACGCGCCAGCCGCTGCTGAACACGCCCGATCCCAGCTATCACGGCGCGGTCTGGGCGGAGGCGGCGAAGCCGCTCGGCCCGATCGCCTATGCGCTGCGGATGCGGGTGGTGCTGCTGCGCGACCTGGGTGCGGCGCTGTCGCCGTTCAATGCGTTCCTGTTCCTCCAGGGCCTGGACTCGCTGGCGCTGCGCATCGAGCGCCACGTCGTCAATACCCAGGCGGTTGCCGACTTCCTCGGCCGCCGTGCCGAGGTGACAAAGGTGATCCATCCCTCGGTGCAGCATGGCGAGTGGCGCGCGCGCGCGGACCGCTATCTGCGCGGCCGTTTCGGCGGCATGGTGGGATTCGAGCTGCGCGGCGGCCTCGATGCCGGGCGGCGCTTCATCGACGCGCTGAAGATGTTCTACCACGTCGCCAATCTCGGCGACGCGCGCAGCCTGGCGATCCATCCCGCCAGCACCACCCACTCGCAGCTTGATGAGCAGGAGCGCATCAAGGCGGGCGTCACCGACGGCTATGTGCGCCTGTCCGTCGGCATCGAGCACATCGACGACATCCTGGCCGATCTCGACCAGGCGCTGCGCGCCGCAGGGTAGGCGGGTGACGTTTCGTTCCGACAAGCGAAAGCCCTGACGCGCGGAGGAATCACCGCCCCCAGCCCTCCGGGGGACGACAAGGGACGTACGAGGGCCGCCCCGGCTACTCCCTCGCGGAGCCGGCAGGGGTCCCCGAGCCGCTGCCCGTCGCGGCGCTTCGTTTGGGCCGGCGGACGGTTCTCACCTTGCCGCTACTCCCTCCTCCGCAGAAGAACTGATCGCCGCCATCGGACTCGAGCCCCGACACGACCACGCCAGACGGCATCTCGAGCAGCTCCAGGACCTCTCCCGTTCGAGGATCGACTCGCCGCAAATCGCTCTCGTCACCTTCCCACGTGCCGTGCCAGAGCTCGCCATCGACCCAGGTGACCCCGGTGACGAAGCGGCTGGACTCGATGGTGCGCAGAATCGCCCCTGTCTGGGGATCGACTTGATGGATCTTCCGGTCTCGATACTGCCCCACCCAGAGCGTCCCTTCGGCCCACGCGAGCCCCGAGTCGCCGCCGCCGCCGGGCGCCGGAATCGTGGCGAGCACACGGCCGGTCTTGGGATCGATCTTCTGGATGCGATCCTCGGCGAGCTGAAACAGATGCCGGCCGTCGAAGGCGGTTCCTGCATGTGCGGCGACATCGACCGAGCGCACCGTCTTGCCGCTCGCCGGATCGAGGGCATTCAGCTTGTCTCCGGCAGCGAACCAGACGTGCTGCCCGTCATACGTGACACCACCCACGCGATCGGCACCCGGAAAGGGTCCGTACTCGCGGAGGATTTCGGCCTCTGATGGTTTCATGCGTTCATCCTAGTCGCTCGGCAGCGGCGCGGGGAGTAACAAGGTCGTCGTGAATCCCGGCACGGGCGGCGTCAGCCAACGGAGCGCCCGCCCGCGACCAAACGACTCCACCTTGCCTGCTGCCGCAAGCGAGTCGAGTGCCCGCTGCACGGTGCGCTGACTCGTTCCAAGCGCAAGCGCCAGGGCCGAGCTCGACCACGACTCACCGTCGGCCAGGAAGGCGAGCACCGCCGCATGCTGCTCCTCGACGGGCCGCGCCAGCACGACGACCTCGCGGGCGCGGCGCGGCGTCAGCGCAAACCCTCGTTTCGTGGCACTCACGTCGGCCAGCCTGCGAAGCACCGTGCGAAGCCGTCCGATTTCGACCCGCAAACGTGCGCGATGCGACTCATCGGCGAGCTTCGCTCCGAATGCCCGCGCAACGAGCATGTCCCTCGGCACGTCTCCGGGCCACGCCTCGCCCAGTGCGCGCGCGAGCGCGAACAAGACCGGACGCCTTGCGAGCGAGACCACCGTGCGCGGGTCACGCACGACATAGCGGCACGCGTCCAGGACGAGCGCTTTCGACGCCTGCAATGCCTCGACGTCATCGAGCAGGAGGAGGCGCTCCTTGCCGCTCGCAATCAGGCGCGCCGCGGGCGTGTTCAGCGCGAGAGATGCGCTTTCGACCTCCGCCGTCAGCGCAGGGATGCCGGCGTCGCGCGCGGCACGCTCGGCCCGGGCGAGTGCCGCGCGTGCTGCCTTCGTCCGGAGGCGGCGCATCGCGATCCCCGCAACGACCAGCTCGTGGGCGGCCCTCGACGCGGGCGGGAAGGGCGCCGGGTCGAGTTCGGCAAGCGTACGCTCGGCCTCGTCGAGGCGCCCGATCAGCAGGAGGCGCCGGATCTCGAGATAGCGCGCATGCGCGGCGTTCACCCGGTCGCCATGCTCTTCGAGCGTCGCCCGCGCCGCGTCGAGCGCCTTCGCAGGCCAGCCCAGCTCGCGCGAGGCGAGCGCGATCTCGGCCTCGACGACGACGCACCGCGCGCGGGCCACGGCCTCTTTCGGACCGAAGGCGCGCGCCGCACGTCGCACGAGGGCCTTTGCCCGGTCGAGATCGCCGAGCTGCGCCATCGCGATGCCGCGAAGCGCCAGCGCAGGCGCGTCGTCGCGCAGGGCGATCCGGTTCAGCGCGCCGAGCGGATCACCCGCCGCGAGCGCACGCGCCGCGGCTGTGATCAGCGAGTCCATCTGAAATCCCGCCACACTTGTCACTCCCACCATCCGATACACCGGCGCCAATTTCACGACCACCAACGAACGGAGAGAAGGACGATGACAACACACATGTCCGGAACGCGCGACGAGTGGCTGGCAGCGCGGCTCGAGCTGCTCGAGGCGGAGAAGGAGCTTACGCGGCGCAGCGACGAGCTGGCGCGGCGACGGCAGGAGCTGCCGTGGGTCCGGCTGGATAAGGACTACCGGTTCGAGACCGATGACGGGAGCGCGTCGCTGAAAGACCTTTTCGCAGGACGTTCGCAGCTCCTCGTCTACCATTTCATGTTCGGGCCGGACTTCACGGCGGGGTGCCCGTCCTGCTCGGCGATCGCGGACGGCTTCAACGGGTCTGCCGTCCACCTCGCCAACCACGATGTCACGCTGATGGCGGTGTCGCGGGCGCCGCTCGCGAAGCTGCAGGCGTTCAAGCAGCGGATGGGCTGGACGTTTCCCTGGGCGTCCTCGCTCGGCAGCGACTTCAACTTCGACTTCAACGTGTCGATCACCGAGGAGCAGCAGCGCGAAGGGGGCGCACGAATACAACTACCGGCGCGGCGGCCACCCGCTGGCCGAGGCAGCGCTTCCGGAGCCCGTCGTCCGGATGGCCGACACGACCGGCGCCGGCCCGGCTGCCTTCGTGCGCGAGCGCCCGGGCCTGAGCGCGTTCGCGCTCGAGGAAGGCGCCATCTACCACGCCTATTCCACCTATGCGCGCGGGCTGGACGGATTGTGGAGCATGTACCAGTGGCTCGACCGCGCCCCCAGGGGACGCAACGAGCACGGCGTCTGGTGGCGCCACCACGACCGCTACGGCCAGGGCTGAGCCGCGGCCGTGGATGCCGCCGCGCAACCGGGCTGGGCGATGCCGGGGATGTGGATGCCGATCTGCGGCCAGACCTGGCTCGGCGCCGCGGCCTCGTTCGCGGGCCTGTGGGCCGCGATGATGGCAGCGATGATGCTGCCATCCCTGCTCCCGATGCTGTCGCGCTACCGCCAGGCGGTTCGGGGGGCAGCTCCCTCACCCCAAGGCCGGGGTGAGGGTGCCCGCCCATGGGCGATACGCCTCGATGTGCTGACCGCCCTCGTGACTGCGGGCTATTTCCTCGTCTGGACGCTGCTCGGCATGGCCATCTTCCCGCTGGGCGCGGCACTGGCGGCGTCGGAGATGCGCGTGCCGGCGCTGGCGCGTGCCGCGCCGGTGGCATCCGGCGCGGTCGCTCTGATCGCCGGCGCGCTCCAGTTCACCGCATGGAAGGCACGTCACCTTGCCTGCTGCCGGCAAACGCCAGGGCGCGGCCGCACACTGCCGGCGGACCCCGGCACGGCTTGGCGGCACGGCCTGCGCCTCGGCCTTCACTGCAGCTCCTGCTGTGCCGGCCTGACGGCGATCCTTCTCGTCGTCGGGGTCATGGATCTTCGGGTGATGGCTGTCGTGACGGCAGCCACAACCGTCGAACGTCTCGCACCGGCCGGTGAGCGCACCGCGCGAGCTATCGGGGCCGTCGCCGTCGGAGCAGGGTTGTTTCTGATCGGGCGGGCAGCCGGGCTCGGATGACGTATCCGCATCCTAGAAACGCGAACTGGCCGAGTATCTCCGTCGCATGCTCCGGCGCGGCACCCTCCGCGGCTCGCTCCACAATGCGTTCAGTCCGGGGGTTTCATCCGGCAACGCGAGATCAACCCGTCAAGCCTGGAAAGGAAGAGCTTCAACGCCGGGGACGTATTCGTCCTGTTGTAGCCGGCCACAAGATCAATGGTGGGCTGATCCTCGCCCGCCAGTGGTCGGCTGATCACTGACCACGGAAGAAAATTCTTGGCGTAAGCGGGTAGCAGCGTCACGCCGCGCGTCGACGCGACCAGCGACATTGCCATCCCCAGATTGTCGATCCTGTGCGCCGGCCGGAGCTCGACGCCGGACCGTTTCAGGTAGTCGTCAATGACCGCCTGGAGCGTGGGCGCGGTATTCGACATGCCGAGAAATGTCTCACCCACGATATCCTCAAGTGCTATGGCCTCGCACAATGCCAGGCGGTGATCGCTCGGCAGGACGACGACAATTGGCTCCTTGACGATTACCCTGTACTCGAGCTCGGACATATTGGCCTCCGGGCGCATGAAGGCCAGATCGAGCTTCCCCCGCAGGAGAGCGTCGGCGAGCTGGGGCGAATAGTCGCTCGAAACGATGACGTCGATGTTGGGCAGCTCGTCCTTCAGGGTGTTCATGGCTTCGGGCAGCCAGTCCATCTCCTGCCCGGTCAGGAAGCCGAAGGCGAATGAAGGCTTGGACGGCTGGGCGGCGCGCCGGGCCGCTTCCACGGCCGCTTCCGCCTGAGCGAGCGCCAGCCGGGCGTGCTCGAGGAAGACTTGTCCCGCGGAGGTCAGCTCGATGCCGCGGGCGCTGCGAGTGAGCAATCGGGCGCCAACTTCGTATTCCAGATCCCGTATCTGTCGGCTGAGCGAAGGCTGCGCCGTGTGCAGGCGTCGCTCGGCAGCCACCGTGAGGCTGCCCTCCTCCGCGACGGCGACGAAATAGCGGAGATGACGCAGCTCCATGCGTTTCCCATGCTTTCGGGGTATGGGCCCAAGCCTACAAAGCCTTTCTCATGGCCGCAATGAGCACCTAGCTTCTGGCTGCGGGCACGATGCTCGGCCCAAGAGACCAAGGCAGAAGAGCCGTAGTCATCAGGCTGGCGCGGCTCAAAGCCGAGCGCAATCAAGGAACCGATCATGTCGCGCGCCCGACGAACGGGCGATCGCGAACTCAAACAGGGTAATGATCCATATGACTGAGCATACGCATCAGACCGCGCCCACCCAGTTCGTCGAGGCAAACGGCATTCGGTTCGCCCATCGCCGCTTCGGCAAGACCGGGGGGAGTTCCGCTGGTATTCAACCAGCATTTCAGCGGCACGATGGATTATTGGGATCCGGCGGTGACCGACGGCCTGGCCAAGAATTCGTGAGGTGATCCTGTTCAATAACGCCGGGGTATCCTCCAGCTCCGGCGAAGTGCCGGCCACCTTCGAGGAGATGGGCGCCAACGCGGGGGCCTTCAAAGGCCCTGGGCCTGACCAAGGTCGATGTACTGGGCCTCTCGATCGGCGGTTTCGTGGCTCCCCCTCCCTGCGCGTGTGGCGAAGGCGAGGCTTCCGGCCTGGCAGGTGACCTTGATGCTTGCCCGATCCCCTCCGTCAACGACACAAAGTGCAGGGGCGTGGAGCAGACCGGTTCTCCCGCGAACATCTCTACGGAGAATTGGCCGTCCGATGCCTTCGACGCAAGCGCAGTCGGTCGTCGCCGTGGGCCTTGCGGTGAAGCCAGTCGGAAAGCCGGATGCAGAAAATCCGCACGTCCGGTTTGATGAGCAGGGGCGGGAAACGGGGCAATGCCGCCGCGCCCGTCCTCGACTCTACAGATCAAGGGGCGCGAGCGTCACGCCCTGGTGAACACAGACGGCAGGCCACTGGTGCTGCAAGTGCATCCCGCCTCGGTGCAGGACCGTGACGGCGCCATCCCGCTGCCCAAGGCGTCGCGCCGCAGCTTCCCGTTCATCGAGATTGCCTATCGCCGGTAGCGCCTATGCCGCCGAGCGTGTGGCTGACGCCGCCAGCCGTCGAGATCGTCCGCAAACCTGCAGACCAGGTCGGCTTCGCCGTGCATCCGCGCCGGTCGGTGGTTGAGCGTTGCTTGAAGGCGGCCGATTTCGCGGCTCGTGCACTCGAGCGCCGCTGCATCGCCTGGCACGTCAGCTATCAGAATCCGCGGAGACACCGACCATGGACATACTCGAAGCCGGGATCATCTTGGACCGCTGGATCGGGGCCTCTGCCGAGCCATCGATCACCAATCCACCGATTTCGGTACAGGGGGGCGGTCTGGCAATCAGGATCGAGGGCGTCAAGCAAGGCGCCCGGCACATCACCCTGCCGTATCTGCGCCAGATCGCACAGGCAGCGGGACGATCTCGGCTATTACGGAATGCTGCTGCCCACCGGAAAATCCTGCGAGGATTCCTGGGTCATTGCCCGGCGATGGTGCCGCTTACCCGGCGGGTGCGCTTCCTGGTCGCCGTGCGCTCGGGCCTTTCCGAGCCGGATGGCTGCCCTGCATGGCGCAGGCGTGGTGGCAGCCACTCGTGCGAACAATCCGAACCGCCCTAGTCTCCGCCATGGCCTGCGCTGGCGCGACGCGCCCGTGGCGTATGGGCCGCACAAAACGCTGTACAATCGCTTCGTCCGCTGGAGCCGCTCGCGCGTGTTCAACCGTATCGCACGCCCGGGAGTTGATCGCCGATTGTGGCTACGGCACCGATGCGTTTCGCGCAGCGCTGTGGGCAAAAGGCATCATGCCATGCATTCCGCCTCGAAAGAACCGCAAGGCAAGGCACTTCTACGCGGGGGTTCTCCATCGCCAGCGCACAGGATCGAAACACGTTCGGCAGGAACAGGGATCGGCGCAGGATCGCGACACGATACGACCGCTGCGCCCACACCTTCGTCTCCGCCATCGCCGCAACCGTCACCTTCTGGATCGGCCAACAAGTCCTGACCCTAGCATCTCTGCCGGAGTTCCTCGATCTTCCCGGCTCCCGTGACCACCTCGAACTCCGTGCGATAGACCCGGCTATCGCCAGGTTGCAGGGTAATGAGTTCACCGGCCTCTCGCACCTGCTCGCGGCCGAAGCCGTTGGTGCAGGGCTCGATCCCGACCGCGTACTGGCCCTCGCCCATCATGCGCCACTCGATGTAGTGCGGCATCACGAGTTTGTCGTAGCTTACGTGCAGCCCGAGACCGTCCTCGAGCATCGGGTTGATGATCGCCACGTGGGCGCGCCCCTGCGCGTCGGCGCGCATATCGTGTTCGAAGGTTTGCTGCACCCAATCCTTCTGTGGCGCGATGAAGCGGGACCAGCTTGCGGGATCCGTCGCATCGGCCTCGCCGAACAGCAAGCCGGGGCGGCCGGTTTGCAGCGACCAGCAGCTCCGCCCCATCCGCGACGAGCGGAAATCCGATGTTGATGTGATACAGCAGCATGTGCTGGACGGGCAGGTAGCCCTGGTTCTCCACGGTATCCTGCATGAGTACGGCGGATGAGCCGAGCTCCGTGCGATACAGCCGCGTCAGTACCAGCGTCTCGCCATAGGCCTGCGCCTGGGTGACGCGACCCACCGCCTCGATCAGCAGGCGATCTCCGTCCCAGCGCTCGCCGAAAGACACGAGTTCGGCGGGAATCATGGCCGCGCGATCATGCACGCCATAGGTCTGCGTCGCCCGGGCCGGAAAATTGTAGTGCGGAACCGGCGCCGTCTCGGGGTTGCCGATATGGACCAGCCCGCATGTGTTGTTGAAGCCCCCGAGTGCCGCGCGCAGCCAGCCGAACCCCGACTGATCCTCGAACATCCACGGACCGGGGAGCAGGGTGGGCGGCATCCACGCGAGCGAGGCGCCGCGGAACGCGCAGCGGCCGATATCCATGCCGCGGTCCACCGCGACATCGAAGCACAGGCCCGTTCCGGTCCGGAATTCGAGCAGGCGCACGCCACGCGAGGGGCCGTTGTCCGAGACGACGAGGCGGACGCCGCCGAGTTGCGAGACGTGACCGACATGCCGGGCGAGCGTGTCCCGGTTCCAATCGCGACCGAAAAGCTGCACCATGAGAGCGTCACTCCTTCATGCGGCGTACGGAGAGGATCGGATTTGGGCGAGCAGGCGGAACGGCAAGCGCGCACGGGACTTGGTGCGACCATGGGCGATGTCGCAGCACTGGCCGGCGTCACGAAGATGACGGTGTCGCGCGTGCTGCGCCATCCAGATCGCGTGCATCCCGACACTCGCCATCGTGTGGCCGAGGCCATCGCGCGGCTCGGCTACATTCCGAACAGGGTGGCCGGCGGGCTGACCGCCGGGCGGTCGGGCCTGGTCGCCGCGATCGTGCCCACGCTTCGCCATTCGCTGTTCGCCGAGACCCTGGAGGGCGTGGCAGACGTGCTGGCGGCGGCCGGCCTCGGCCTGATCGTGACCGCCAGCTCGTATCGCACCGATATCGAGGAAGCACAGATCCGCGCGGTGCTCGAACGCCGCCCCGACGCGCTGGTGCTGACCGGCCTGACCCACACGAAACGCGCCCGCCTCCTGCTGCGCAGCGTGGGTATCCCGGTTGTCGAGACATGGGAGAGCAGCGACATGCCGGTTGATCTGGCGGTCGGGTTTTCCAACCGCGATGCGGCAGAGGCCATGACGCGCTCGCTGATCCAGTGCGGCTATCGCCGCATCGCCTTCGTCAACGGCCCGAGCCAGATGAATGAGCGCGCGCGCCATCGTGCGGACGGGTACCGCGCCGCCATGACACAGGGCGGGCTTGCGCCCTTGCCGATCCACGTCGTGTCCGACGACGCGTCGATCCGGCCCGAGGCCGGCGCGCAGGCCCTGGCCGCCCTGCTCGAAGCCCATCCGGCACTCGATGCCGTGTTCTTCACCAGCGACGTGTACGCGGTGGGCGCCGTGCTGTTTTGCCATGAACATGCGATCGCCGTGCCGGAGCAACTGGGCATCGCCGGATTTCATGATCTCGAGATCGGGCGCGTGGTGCGACCGTCGCTGACGACGGTGCGCGTGCCGGCGCTCGAGATCGGCCGCGCCAGCGGCGAGCTGATCCTGTCCCGCCTCGCCGGGCAGCCCGTCGCATCGCACCCGCGTGAGCTGCCGTTCCAGATCATTCAACGGGAAAGCACCCGGCCGGTAAAGTCAAACTCGCTTGACGCCCCATAAGTTATCGGTAACATCACGCGGCGTGGGCTCAAAGCGCGGAATCAGCCGGCCCGACGAACGCCGGCGAGGAGGGGAGGAACGCCATGTTGAAAGCGCTTGCGATCGCGTCGGTCTGCGTCGTGGTGGCCGGCATGGCTTCGGCCGCGGATCGCCAACCGCGGATCGGCCTGGTGCAGATCGACCTGTCCAACCCGTTTCACCTGGGCGAGGTGCAGGGCGCCAAGGAGGCTGCCCGCCGTTTCGGCTTCACGCTTGTCGTCGCGGGCGGCGAAGGCGACGTGAACAAGCAGATTCAGGCGTTCGAAAACATGATCAATGACGGCGTCGATGCCGTCGCGGTCAATTTCATCGACGCCAAGGCGTTCGGCCCGACGATGAAAAAGGCCGAGGCGGCGCATATCCCGGTGATCTGCCTGCACTCGACGATCCCCGGCTGCGCCGCGACACTCGGCTTTGACGAACGCTACACCGGCAGGATCGTCGGAGAATATTCGGCCCAGCTGCTGAAGGGGCGCTATCATGGCGTCGTGCAGGGCGAGGTGGCCAATTTGCAAGGCCTGCTCGGCCAGGGGTTGAACACCGATCGCTCTGGCGGGTTCACCGACGTCATGGCGCGGTATCCCGGCGTGAAGGTGGTGGCGCAGGAGCCCACCAATTGGGATCCGAGCAAGGCCGTGTCGATCACCGAGAACTGGCTGACCGCCTATCCGAAGCTGGATCTGATCTACGGCAACAGCGACAGCCTTACGGTCCCTGCCGCCAAGGTCGTGGATCGCTCGGGCAAGCAGGACCAGGTCATGCTGGTGTCCGTCGATGGCACGGAAGGCGGATTGAACGCCGTCAAGGACGGCAAGATGGAAAGCACGGTGCTGCTGGCGCCGCAGTATTCGGGGTTCTGGAAGGCCTATCTGCCCTACCTGATTGCCACGAAGAAGCCGCATCCCGACACGCTGCTGATCCAGGGCGTGCTGGTCACGAAGCAGAACGTGTCCAGCGCACTGAAGCTGGCCCGGGACGAAGTAAGTCACATGGATACGTTTCCGTTCCTGAAGCCGCTGAAGGACATCCTCGCGACATACAAGTGAGCGGCCGGCAGTACACCGCCGTGCCTCCTGCCGCGTCCGGCGCGGCGCCGGCACTTGCCGTGCGCAAGCTGGCCAAGCGCTTTCCCGGCGTGGTGGCGCTGGACGATGTCTCCTTCGAGATCGGCCGGGGCGAGGCTCACGCGCTCGTGGGCCAGAACGGCGCCGGCAAATCCACGGTGATCAACATCGTCTCCGGGATGCTGCAGCCCGATGCGGGCGAAGTCCTGGTCGGCGGCCAGCCTGTGGCCTTCGCCGGAACGGGGGCGGCGATGGCCGCAGGAATCGTCACGGTGTACCAGGAGCTGAGCCTGCTTGCGAACCTGACCGTGGAGCAGAACATCGTGCTCGGCCGCGAGCCGCGGCGCGGCGGGTTGCTCGACCTCGCGGCGATGCGGGCGCGCAGCCGGCAGGTGCTGGGGCGGATGGGTCTGAACATTCCCGGCACGACGCTGGTCGGCCATTTGCCGCTGGCAGAGCGGCAGCTCATCGAGATCGCCCGCGCGGTCGCTTCCGATCCATCCGTGCTGATCCTGGACGAACCAACCGCACCGCTGGGCAGGGCGGAGTCGGAGCGGCTGTTCGCCGCCATTCGCACGCTGCGCGATGACGGGATTGCCGTTCTCTATGTCTCGCATCGGTTCGCCGAGGTGCTCGACCTGTGCGATCGGGTGACGGTGCTGCGCAACGGCCGCAAGGTGATCACGGCCGACCTGGCCGGCTGGACGGAGGCGCGGCTGACCGAGGCCATGATCGGTCAGCGCAAGGAGGCATTCACCCATTCCGGCCCGCGCGCGAAGGGCGGCGAGCGGCTGCGCGCCGAGGGTCTGGCCTGGCGCGGTCGCGTGCGCGGCATCGATCTCGTGCTGCGCGCGGGCGAGATCCTGGCACTGACCGGTCTGCTCGGCGCGGGCCAGAACGAAACCGCGCGGCTGCTGGGCGGGGATCTCGTGGCCGATGCCGGGCGCATCGTCGTCGATGGGCGACAGGTCGCCTTTGCCGCGCCGGGTGATGCGATCGCAGCGGGCATCTGCCTGTTGACGGAGGATCGCAAGGGCGAGGGCATTCTTCCGCACCAGGGCCTGCGCGAGAATATCGCGCTGCCCTCGCTGGCGCGTCGTCGCGTCGCCCGCATGTTCGTCGATGCCGGGCGCGAACGCCGCGGCGCGCAGGCAGCGCGGGAGCGGTTCGGCGTGACGGCGCCCTCGCTCGCGGCGCCGATGCGGACATTGTCAGGCGGCAACCAGCAGAAGGCGCTGCTGGCACGCTGGGACCTGGCGGAAGCCGACATCTTCATCCTGATCGAGCCGACGCGCGGCGTGGATGTCGGCGCGCGGGCCGACATCTACCGGCGGCTGGACGGTCTCGCGCGTGCGGGCAAGGCCATTCTCGTCGTCTCCTCGGATGTTCCGGAGGTGCTGGCACTGGCTGACCGCATCCTGGTCGTCAGAGACGGAGAACTGATCGGCGAGGCGCCGCACGGGCATGTGTCCGAGCAGACGCTGAACATGATGATGCAGGCGGCCTCGTGAGCACGGCGGCCCGTCCCGCGCCGACGGCGGCCCGTCTGCCCTGGCGCGATGCAGCCGGGAAGCTCCTTGGGCGCCAGCCGATGCTGGCAATCGCGGCGGCGATCTTTCTGCTGTTCGCGCTCACGGCTCCGCAGTTCGGGACGCTCGCCAACGTCGACAACATCGCCCGGCAGACAGCCGCCGTGCTGGTGCTCGGCGCCGGCATGACGCTCGTGGTGCTGGTTGGCGGCATCGATCTGTCCGTGGGCTCGGTGGTGCTCGCGTCCGCGACGGTCGCGGGCGCGCTGCATGTCGAACAGGCGAGCCCGGTTCTGGCATTGTCGGCCGCGGTGGGCGCGGGGGCACTGGTCGGCGCGGTCAACGCCGCGCTGGTGGAAGGATTGGCCATCAGCCCGGTGATCGTGACTCTCGGCACGATGATCGCCGTGCGCGGCCTCGCTCTCCTGCTGCTCGCGCGCTTCAATTCGTGGATCGACCTCGAAGGGGCCGTGTTCGACGATCTTGCAGGCGGGCGTCTGGGATTCCTGCCGCTCGATGCGGCGATCGCCATTGCCGCGGCCGCGGCGGTCGGGGTGATCCTGTTCCGCACCGTCACCGGCCGTCGGCTGTACGCGGTCGGAGACGCGCCGGCGGCTGCGCGGCTGGCGGGGGTGCGGGTGCGGCGATTGCGCGCGGGCGCGTATATCGGCTGCGGCGCACTGGCCGGTATCGCCGGCATCCTGATCGCGGCCCGCACTGGAGTTGTCAGCCCGTCGGTGGGCGTGGGACTGGAGTTCTACGCCATTGCGGTGGTGGCGCTCGGCGCCGGCGGCCTGCCGGCCGGGCGGGTCGGCGTCGGCCATGCGGCAATCGGGGCCGTCATGCTGATGATGGTGTTCAACTACATGACGATCCATGCCGTCGCGGGAACCTGGCAGACCACGGTGACGGGCCTGCTGCTGCTGGCGGCCATGATCGCGGGCCGGCTGCTGCAGGGACGTGGCGCCGCCGTGCTGGATGCGGCGGAGGGCCAGCAGGATGCCGTCACGAACCGGTTCGGCGCGGCGCTGGCACGGCACGCTCTCGCGGCCGCCACTCTGTTGCTGGTCCTGATCTTCGCGGCCGCCAATGCCCGTTTCGTGACCTGGGCAAATCTCGTGGCGCTGATCGAACAGAACGCGGCGCTGGCGATCGTCGCGGTGGGCGCCACGATCGGCATCATCTCGCGCTGTGTGGACATCTCGCCAGGCTCGGTCGTGGCCCTGGGAGCGGTTCTGGCGGCATTGGCGCTGCATGCGGGGTTGGGCTGGGCGCCGGCATTGGGGCTGGGCATTCTCGGCTGTCTGCTGGTCTACGGCGGCAACGGCCTGCTGGTCGGAGCTCTCGGCCTCGACCCGCTGATCGTGACGCTTGCTGCCTGGATCTGGGCGCGCGGTCTCGCGGTGTCGCTGACCGGCGCCCGGACCCTGGGCTTCGACCCCTCCTTCATCGGCGCGATGACCACCCCGGTCCTTGCCGGCTTCACCGCTGCGACCGCGCTCGTTGTGGTCGCGTTTGCCGTCGGATGGTTGCTGCTGGCCCACACACCCCTGGGATTGCGGTTCTACGCGCTGGGTGGCGGGGCGCGGATGCTGCGGCAGGCGGGCGTGGATGTCGGCCGGACGCGGCTGCTGGCGCTGCTGTGCATGGGCGCGTTCACCGCCGCGGGCATGGTGGTCATGCTGAGCCGCCTCGGTGCGGCGGCGCCCACCGCCGGGTTCGGCCTGGAGCTTGATGCGATCGTGGCCGTGGTCGTGGGCGGCGCTTCCTTCCGTGGTGGCGAGGGCGGCCTGCGCGGCACTGCGATCGGCGTGCTGTTCCTGGCCGTGTTGAACAATGGACTGTCCGGCATGCAGATGGGCGATGCCGGGTTTTTCGTGCTGAAGGGCGGGGCGATCCTGGCCGCGCTGACCTTGCGCGCCGGCGTGGCGCTGATCCCCGCCCGGCGCCGCGCGTGATCGCGGTGCGCGGCATGGAGCCGCTCCAGCCGACCGGCCGGGATGCCGCGGCGGCGGTCGCGCTGGTCGACGCGGTTCACCTCTCGGTGGTGCGCGGAACCGAGATCGATTTGCGACAGGAAGGCCTGGCGTGATGAAGATCACGTCGCTGCAGACGTTTCTGTGCAATGCGGGGCTGCGCAACTACCTGTTCGTGCGCCTGACCACGGATGCGGGCCTGACCGGCATCGGCGAGGCGTCGTTGGAATGGCAGGAACGGGCGGTAGACGTGCTGCTGAACGAGTGGGCGGCGTCGCGCGTCATCGGCCGTGATCCGTTCGACATCGAGTCGGTTGTGGGCGGCATGATCCGCGACCAGTACCAGGGCGGTTCGACGGTGATGACCGCTATCAGCGGCGTCGAGATCGCGATGTGGGATCTGATCGGCAAGGCTTGCGGGCAGCCGGTGTACAAGTTGCTCGGGGGACGCTGCCACGAGACGCTTCACGCCTACGCGAACGGATGGTACGGCGGCTGCCGGACGACCGACGATTTCGCGCAGCGTTCTGCGGATGTCGTCAGCCGCGGCTATCGCGCAATGAAGTTCGATCCGTTCTCGACCGCCTGGAAGACTTTGGACCTCACGCAGGAAAGCCGGGCGCTCGCCATCATCGACGCGGTGGCGCGCGCGGCCGGTCCCGAAACAGCCCTGATGATCGAGATGCATGGACGGCTCGGCGCTGGAGCGGCCACGCGGTTCATCCGCAAGCTCGCAGGCCGCAACGTTGCATGGTGCGAGGAGCCGGTCGCCCCGGAATCCCTGGACCTGCTTCGCGAACTGAAGGACAGCACGCATCTGCCGCTCTCGTCGGGCGAGCGATTGTACACCATCGCGGATTTCGCGCGGCTGATCGCGCTGCGTGCCTGCGACGTCGTGCAGATGGACATCGCGCACTGCGGCGGACTGACCCAGGCCAAGAAGATCGCCGCGATGGCGGCGGCGCAGGATCTGGGGGTGTCGCCGCATTGTTCGACCGGCCCGGTGGCGCTGGCTGCGGCCTGGCACTTTGCCTGGTCTACGCCGAACATGCTCATGCTCGAGAGCTTTGCCGAGTTTGACGTGGATTGGCGCGACGATCTGGTGGGCGGCTGGAATCCGCTGCGCCAAGGGCGCTTTCGGCTGCCGGATGCGCCCGGCCTTGGCCTTGCGCTCGACGAGGCGGCAATTGCCGGCCACCCCTATCGGCCGCTGTCGTTCCCCTCGCTCTGGGATGCGGATTGGGAGGAGAATTTCACCGGCTCGTCGGGGGCCAGGGTCGCCCGCGCATGACAGTGAGTCGCGACTACACGCAGGAGGCGCGGATGTCCGCGTCGGGTCGCCGTGTGAACTCGGGACGCAGCCGCAACCCGAGACCCGGCCCGCGGAGTGGCCGCACATGCCCGTCCTCGACCATCGGCATCGTGTCCACGACCTCGCGGTACCAGCCGCTGGTGTACGCGCGCACCATTTCCTGGTAGCTGGCGTTGGGCAGCACGGACGACAGCGCGCAGCTTGCCGCGAACACGACGGGCCCGGTGCAGTCATGCAGCGTCACCGGCAGCTGATGCGCCTCGGCCATCGCCGCGATCTTCTTCGCCTCCGTGATGCCGCCGCACCAGGCCAGGTCGAGCATGACGATGCCGGCGGCCCCGGCCGCGATCAGTGCTGCGAAGCTGCTGCGGGTCGCGAGGCGTTCGCTGACGCAGACCGGTATCGTCGTGTGGCGCGCCAGCATCGCCAGCGCGTCGGTCGCGTTGCCGCGGATCGGCTCCTCGATCCAGGCCGGCGCGAACGGCTCCAGCGCGCGGGCGATGGTCATGGCGCAGGGCAGCGACCACAGGCCGTGCAGCTCGACCATGATCTCCATGCGGTTGCCGACGGCGGCGCGGATCTTGCGGAATGGGTCGAGCGCGCGGTCAAGGTCTTCGCCAGAGATGCGCGTGCCGTTCGACGCTTCGGCAGCGGCGTCGAACGGCCAGATCTTCATGGCGCGGATGCCCTCGTCGAGCAGGCTTTGGGCGAGCCGGTCGGCATGGAAGCGGAATGCCAGCAGATCCTCGTACGGCCCCTCGGTCGGCGCTTCCCGCGCCGACCAGTCCTCGGTTCGCTCGAACAGGGCATGACGCTTGCTGGCGCGGGCGTGGCTGTAGCCGGCGCAGGTGTTGTAGACCGGCACCCGATCCTGCGTCGCTCCGCCGAGCAGTCGCCAGACGGGCTGGGCCGTGGCCTGGCCGAACAGATCCCACAGCGCAATGTCGACAGCCGAATTGCCCCGCGTCTCCGCTCCGGAATTGCGCGAGCCGACATAGACGTTCTGCAGCCGGAAGCTGTGCAGCTCGATGTCGCGTGGATCGCGGCCGAGCAGGTAAGGGGCGACGTTGTCGTGAATATAGGCGGCGACCGGCCCAGGCGCGAAGAACGTCTCGCCCAGCCCGACCAGCCCGTCCTCGCTGTGCAGATGCAGCCACAGGAGCTGCGGAAACTCCGCCACCTGGATCGTCTCGATCCGGACGATCTTCACGGCACGGCGGCCGGCTGGCCCAGCCGTTTCTCCCAGCCGTGCTGATGCACGTCGAGATAGGCGTGCGGATCGTACGGATGCTCGCGGGCCACCGCGAAATCGACGTCGATGCCCAGCCCCGGCGCGTCCGGCAGGGACAGGTGGCCATTCGCGCCATCGAGTGTCGGGCGCCATGTGACCAGGTCGCGAGTCCAGGCTTCGTTGAAGGCGTCGAAATGCTCCTGGATCAGGAAATTGGGCACGCACGCGGCCAGTTGCAGGCACACCGCCGTCGCCACCGGCCCGCCGCTCTGGTGCGGCGCGATATAGCTGCCGTGCGCCAGCGCCAGATTGGCGACCGCGAGCGTGTTGCCGATGCCGCCGAGCGACATCGGCTCGGGCTGGAAGATGTTGACGAAGCCGCGCTCCGCCAGCGTGTAGAACTGCCCGACCGTGTCGTACATCTCGCCGGTGGCGACGCGAATGGGGCTTGCGCGCGCGACGTTGTGGACGGATTCCTGACGATCGCGGCCGGTCGGCTCTTCCCACCAGTAGATGTCGAGATCGGCGAAGCGCCGTGCGGCGCGCAGCGCCTCGGCCTCGGTGAAGCGCGCGTGTACGTCGATCAGGATGGCGACGTGCCGCCCCAGTCCCTCGCGCATCCGGCGCACGATCTCGTAGGACAGGTCGAGTTCCGCCTCGGACATGAAGCCCTGCGCGGTGCCGAACGGGTCGAGTTTCATGGCGTGAAAGCCGCGCGCCACCACACCGCGCGCGGCTTCCAGAAACGCCTCCGGCGTGCGTTCGGTGCGGTACCAGCCATTCGCGTAGCCGAGCACGGTGTCGCGCACGCGCCCGCCCAGCAGTTGATGCACGGGCACACCCAGAGACTTGCCCAGAATGTCCCAGCACGCCACCTCGATCGCGGCGATGGCGGTGCGGTGGATGTGCCCGCCATCGAGCGAGACGCTGTCCAGCAGGCGTTTCGCGAGCGCCGTGACGCGCCGCGGGTCCTGGCCGATCGCCAGGTGCTCCAGCTCGCGCACCGCCGCCTCGGTCGTGCGGATGAAACCGTTGAGCGTGCCTTCGCCGATGCCGTGCAGGCCTCGATCGGTCAGCACCCGCACGAACAGCCAGTTCTTCCAGCCGGCGCCGACCGTGACGGTCTCGATCGCCGTGATGCGCATCTCAGCCTCCCGCAGCTCGTATCGCCTCGATCATGCGCGGCACCGTGAGGCCGCAGCGTTCCTGCAGGGTGGCCACGGATCCGCAGGGCAGGAACGCATCCGGCAGGCCGATCCGCAGCAGGGTCTTGTGGAGGCCGTGCTCGAACAGCGTCTCTGCCACTAGGCTCGCGAGGCCGCCGGACGTGACATGGTTCTCCGCCGTGACCAGCCGTTCCGTGCGCGCTGCGAAGGCGGCCACCGCGTCGCTGTCGAAGGGCTTCAGCGTCGGCACGTGCAGGACGCCGACGGCAACTCCCTCGCGCTCCAGCGCCGCCGCTGCGTCGAGCGCCCGCTCGGTCATCAGGCCGGTGCTGATGATGCCGGCATCGCTGCCGGATCGCAGTTCCGCCGCCCTGCCAATCCTGAACTGGTAGGTCGCGGGATCGAGCACGACCGGAACCTGGCCGCGCAGCAGGCGCATGTACACGGGGCCGTCGTATTCGGCCATCGCCATCGTCGCTTGGGCGATCTCGGTCGCGTCACACGGGTCGATGACGACGAGGCCGGGGACCATCCGCATCAGCGCCGTGTCCTCAATCGCCTGATGCGTGCCGCCATAGCCGGTGGTGACACCCGGCAGGCCCGCGATGATCTTGACGTTGAGGCGGCTGTGCGCGCAGGCGATGGCGATGAAGTCATAGGCGCGCCGGGTCGCGAACACGCCATAGGTGGTGGCGAACGGAATGCAGCCGGTGCGCGCGAGGCCGGCGGCCACGGCAATCAGGTTCTGCTCGGCCATGCCGACATTGAAGAAGCGATCGGGATGTGCGTCGCGGAACGGCAGGATGTCGGTGTACTTGCCGAGATCGGCCGTCAGTCCGACAATCTCGGGCCGGCTCCGTGCCGCGTCCACAAGCGCGCGGCCGAACGGGGCATCGACGGTGGGGCGCAGCGGACCGAGGGTTTCGTCCTGGCCCATCGCCAGGGTGCGCCTGCGCTCAGCCATGATGGGTCTCCAGTTCGCGCACGAGATCGTCCCATTCCCCCGCATCGACACGCACGAAATGCGCCTTCTCGCGCCGCTCGAGCGTCGGCACGCCCTTGCCGGGCAGCGTGCGCAATACGATCGGCGTGGGGCTTGCCCCGACGGCGCGCGCGCCGCGTGCAGTGCGCTCACGATCTGCGTCATGTCATTGCCGTCGATCTCGGCGGTATCCCAGCCGAAGGCGCGCCATTTCTCCGCCACGGGTTCCATGTCGAGCACGACCGGGCCATCCGCCTGGATGCCGTTGCAGTCGATGAACGCCACCAGCCCGTCCAGGCGGAAATGCGCGGCCGACATCGCGCCCTCCCAGGTCGCACCTTCCTGCATTTCGCCGTCGGACAGTTCGACGAAGGTGCGCGCGTCCGATCCGCGCAGGCGCTGGCCGAGCGCGATGCCGATCGCCTGGCCGAGACCGTGGCCCAGCGAGCCGCCGATCACCTCCACGCCCGGCGTCGTATCGAGCGTGCTCATGTCGAGCCGGCTGTCATCGGCGCCGTAGGTTTCCAGCTCCTCCGGCTCGATCACGCGCGCCTCGGCGAGTGCCGCCCAGAGGGCGATCGAATAGTGGCCGGTGGACAGCAGAAAGCGGTCGCGGTCCGGCCAGTGGGGGGAGGCCGGATCGTAGCGCAACTCGTGAAAGTAGAGGGCCGCCAATAGGTCGGCGATGGCAAGACCCTGGGCGATGTAGCCCTGACCCTGGCGGCGCGCCATGCTCATCATGTGCTGGCGCAGGCGCAGCGCGCGGGCTTGCAGGAGCGAGACGGCGGAGTCATCGGCGGGGGCGTTGGTCACGGCCATGCGTGTCAATCCTTGTCCAGGCCGCCGCTGAGATTGAGCCGCTCGGCCGTGATGTAGGCAGGTGCGTCGAGCGCCAGCCAGACGATGCCTGCGGCCACCTCCTCGCAATCGGTGCGGCGGCCGAGCGGCACGCGCCTGGTGCGCTCGGCCAGGAATGCCTCCAGGTCGGTGCGCCCGTCGAGCCGCGCCAGCTCGGCCTCCGTGCCGCGCTGCATCTCGGTGTCCATCATGCCGGGTGCTACGCTGTTGACCAGCACGCCGAAGGGGGCGAGCGCCACCGCGGCGGCGCGTGTGACACTGTCCACGCCGGCCTTGCTGGCCGCATAGGCGAGATAGTTGGGCAGCGCCATGCGCGAGGCGGGCGAGGTGATGTTGATGATGCGGCCGCGCCGTTGCGCGCGCATGATCCGCCCGGCCGCGCTGCACGCCAGCGCCAGCGCGCGCAGATTGACCGCGAGCGTACGGTCCCAGGCGGCGGCGGTCATGTCGAAGAACGATTCGATCGCCCCGTAGCCGGCATTGTTGACGAGAATATCGAGCCGGCCACGCCGTTCCACCTCCGCGCGGATGCTTGCCTCCGGCTCGGCCGGGTCGGTCAGATCGGCGACGCGCTCCTGGGCCTCGCCACCGGCAGCATCGCAGAGCGAGGCGGTTTCCCGCGCGGCGGCGGCATCGCGATCCAGCACCATGACAGTGCAGCCCCGCCGCGCCAGCTGCACGGCAGCCGCCCGACCGAGCCCGGTGCCGGCCCCCGTCACGATCGCCGCCGGCCGTTCTGTCTGCGACATTTCCATCCTCCGCGCCGGTCGATGATACCGGTGTCATAACCGGTTCGTCAATGCCGTCAGCGATCGGTTGTCCGCATGCGGCGCATGCGCGGCAGCCGCGACCGCATCGCCGGCGTCGCGAGGGAGACGGTGGCGAGGATCACTGCGCCGTAGATCACCTGCAAGGCGCCATTGCTGAGCCGGAAGATCGGCAGCAGCCCGGTAAGGATGGTGAGCACGAGCGCCCCGGCGATGGTGCCGATATACGAGCCGGTGCCGCCCAGGATCGAGGCACCGCCGATCGCCACGGCCGCGATCGAGGTGAACAGGAACGGGTCGCCCATGCCGAGATAGGCCTGCCCGCTATACCCGGCCAGCAGCACGCCCGCGAACGCCGCGGTGGCGCCGCTGATGACGTAGGTGATCGCCGACACCCTGCGCACCGGCACGCCCGAGAACTCGGCCACGGTGCGTGCCGAGCCAAGCGCGTAGAGGGAACGGCCGAACGCGGTCAGCCCCAGCAGCAAGGTCGCGGCCATTGCGAGCGCAGCCCAGATCAGCAGGATGATGGGCAAGGGACCAATCCGCCCGGTGGCCAGCGTCTGCAGCAGGCGCGGCGTCATGGCGGGCGGCGATCCGCCGGTCGCCACCAGCAGCAGCCCCTGCAGCACGGTGTTGGTGGACAGCGTCATGATGATGGCGGGCACGCCGCACCAGGCGATGCCGATGCCGTTCACCGCACCCACCAGCACGCCGCAAGCGACGATGGCCGGCACGGCCCATATCAGCGGCGCGTCCGATCCGCCGGCAATCAGCGTTACCAGGATGGCGGCACTGTTCAGCACCCACGGCACGGACAGGTCGATGCCGCCGCCGATGATGACCAGCGTTTGGCCGACCGCGACGATGCCGGTGAACGCCGACACCACGACCAATGTGCGCAGATGCGCGGGTGCAGCGAAACCCGGCGAATACAGGCTGGTCAACGCGAACAGCAGGACAGCGCCGGCATAGGCCAGCAGGATCGTGCGATGCGGCAGCAGCCGCGTCATGCCGCCTCGCTCTCGCGCGCCGAGAGTTCCGCGAGCGAGGTCGCCAGCACCGCCAGGACCAGGATCAAACCCGAGACGACCGGCTGCCAGTAGCTCGAGATTTGCAGCACGAACACCACGTCGCCGATCAAGGTCAGGATGAAGGCGCCGAGTACCGTGCCGACCAGCCCGCCCCGCCCCCCGAACAGGCTGGTGCCGCCGATCACGACCGCGGCCACCGCCGGCAGCACGAAATCATTGCCGACATTGGGCGAGCCCGAACCGGTCTGGCTGGTGAGGAACACGCCCCCCAATGCCGCGAACAATCCCGCCAGTCCGTAGGCCGCGATGTTGGTGCGCGACAACGACACGCCGCACAGGAAGGCGCTGCGCTCGTTCGATCCCGCCGCGCGGATCGCCGTGCAGAGCCGCGTGCGGCGGAACCACGCCCACCACAGCAGCAACGCGATCAGCACCCAGACCGCGAGCGATAGGCCGAGTGCCGTGCCCGCTCCGGCGGCAACCCAGAAGCCGGGCGTGCTGCCGCCCTCCGTTGGCAGCACGATCGAAGCGGCACCGCCGACGATCGACCAGGTGGCGAGTGTGACCAGGAACGGCTGCAATTGCAGCACCGAGATCAGCGCCCCGTTGGCGAGCCCGATGGCACCGCCCAGCAGCAGCACCGCCACGATCCACAATCCCGTATCGAGCCCGGCGTGGAACTGCGTCGCCGCGATCGCCGTCGTGAGGCTGAGCGTGCCGCCCACCGACAGGTCGATGCCGCCGCGCAGGATGACGATCGTCTCGCCGGTCGCCACCAGGATCAGCGTCATCGCCGCGGCGCTGTCGAGGTTCAGCTCCTGCAGTGTCAGCACGCCCGGCCGCAGGCTGACCAGCACCGCCAGCATCAGCAGCAGGATCAGAACCGGCACCGCCATCGCCTTGCCGCGCCGCCAGAATGCCAGGATCATGCGGCCTGTCGCTCGGCGAGCGTCGCGTGCAGGATCTGCTCCTCGCTGAGATCGCCGCCATCCAGCACGGCCGCGACGCGGCCGTAGCTCATCACCGCGACCCGATCCGCCACGTGGACCAGTTCCGGCAGGTCGCTCGAGTAGAACAGGATCGCGTAGCCCTGGGCCACGAGGTCGCGCATCAGCCGGAAGATCTCGGCCTTCGTGCCCACGTCCACGCCCCGAGTTCGGATCGTAGAAGAGCAGGATCTTCGCCGTGGTCAGCAGCAGCTTGGCCACCACCACCTTCTGCTGGTTGCCGCCCGACAGCGTGCCGGCCGGCTGCTCCGGGGTGTCGACCTTGATCTGCAATCTCTGGATGGCGCCCGCGACCAGCGCCGCCTCCTCGCGCAGACTGAGGAAGCAGCGGCGCACCAGACGCGGCAGGATCGGCAGCACCAGATTCTCGCGCACGCTCTTGCCCAGCAGCAGGCCTTGCAGGCGCCGATCCTCGGGCAGCAGCGCCATGCCCGACACCGGCCGAGAGCGCGTGATGCGGATTGCGGATCGCCATCTTGCGTCCCCAGACCTCGATGCTGCCCTGCGCGCGGATGGCGCCGAACAGGGCCAGGAACAGCTCGCGCTGGCCGTGGCCCTGCAGCCCGGCGACGCCCAGCACCTCGCCCTCGCGCAACGACAGATCGGCTCCGCGCAGCCTGTGGCCGACTTCGAGCTGTTGCACCCGCAATGCGATCCGCTGCGTGGCGGTCGCGCGTCGCTCCGGGTAGAGCCGGTCGAGCCGGCGGCCCAGCATCATCGTCACGATCTCGTCGTCACTCACCTCCGCCGTCGGGCGCGTGCCCACGGTCTCGCCATTGCGCAGCACGGTGATGCGGTCAGCGACGCGGCGCACTTCGGCCATGCGGTGCGAGATGTACAGCACGAGCCCGCCCGCTTCCGCCCGGCGGCGTGCGAGGCCAAGCAGCCAGTCCACCTCGCGCGGCGGCAGGGCGGACGTCGCCTCGTCCAGGATGAGGATGGCGGGATTGCCGGACAGTGCCTTGGCGATTTCGACCAGTTGCCGCTCGGCCACGGAGAGATGGCGCACCGGGCGATCGGCGTCGATCGCGGACAGTCCGAGCGACGACAGCAGAGCACGGGCGCGTTCGCGCAGGTCGCGGGCCGCCACCGTTCCGAGCCGCGTCAGACGCTCGCGGCGGAACCAGATGTTCTCGGCCACGGTGAGATCGGGAATGAGCGACAGTTCCTGAAACACCGGGGCAATACCCGCCCGTTCTGCCTCGCGCGGATTGGCGGGGCGGAACGGCGAGCCGCGCAGCGTGATCGTCCCCTTCATCGGCGACGACCGCGCCGCTCAGCACCTGGATCAGCGTGCTCTTCCCGGCGCCGTTCTCGCCCAGCACCGCATGCACTTCGCCGGCCCGCGCCGCGAACTGCACGCGATTGAGTGCCACGATGCCGCCGTAGCGCTTGCTGACGCCCGTCGCGTGCAGCAGATCCATGCCGCTACTTGCCGGCCACCTCCTGCGGAGTGATCTGGACCCAATCTGGACTGACCGGCAGGGCCAGGCCCGGCGGCTCATCGGGGAAGGCGTTCTTGCCGATGACGATCTTCTCGAACTTCACGCCCGGCGTGTAGTCGCCCGGCAAAAGGTCGGTGGTCAGGCGCGGGGATTCGAGCTGGATCGACTTCGGCGGCTTCGGCTTGCCGTCGAGGATGTCCACCGCCATGCGCAGCGCGTCGGACGAGAGGTACGCGGGATTGGCACCCAGGACGCATTTGGCGCCGGGCGTCTGCGCGCAGGTCACGGCGGAGATGTTGTAGGTGAAGGCCACGACCGGCACGATCTTTCGCCCGGCCTCCTGCAACGCCTTGATGGCGCCCACGCCGTAGCCCTGGGTCAGAACGCCGTCCACTTCCGGGTTCGCCGCGAGCAGGCTGGCCACTCCGGTCTGCTCCGGTCCGAGCGCGTAGTTGCCGTTGAAATAGCCGACGATCTGGATATCGGGATGCTGCGCCAGCACCTTCTCGTATCCCTTCTCCAGCTTCTCGGAAATGCCGGCACCGGGCAGGCCGCGATCGAGCAGCACCTTTCCCTTGCCGCCGAGGGCCGCCACCATCCAGGTGGCCAGGTCGTGCGTCATCGTGTCCCAGTTGGACTCCACCTTATAGGCGCAGTCGGCGGTCACGACCTGATCGAAGCTGATGACGAGGATGCCGGCCTGGCAGGCGCGCTCGACGGTCGGATTGAGTGCCGTGGGCGAGCCCGCGTCGATCAGGATCGCGTCGGGATGCGCGCGGATGATGTTGTTGAGCGAGTTGATCTGCGCCTGCGTCGTCGTCTCGACGTTCTGGATCTTCAGATCGACGCGCCCGGCCAGCGGCCCGGCCTTTACCGAGACGTCGGCCGAGCGCAGCATCTGCTGGCGCCAGTCATTGCCGACGAAGTTGTTCGAGAGATAGATCGTGTATTTCTTCCCGGCATTCTGCGCGCCCGCCGGAGCCGGGGCCAATCCGGCCGCGATGGCGGCCAGAGCCGAAAGCAGCACGCCCGTGACGCCTATCTGTCGCATTGCCGTTCCCTCCCTTTGCGGTTCTTGTTTTCCGGATGATACCGTTATCATCGATGGCAAGTCAATGCGCGGCTTCCGTTCAGCCCAGGAAATGCGCCTCCGGCAAGCCCTTCACGCCGGCTTCGATCGCAAACAGCCCTCCGGCATTCTCCTGGCCCGCGAGCTCGGCCTCGCCACGGCCGAGCGTCGCGGAGGTGCAGTAGAGAATATCCAGTCCGGCACCGCCGAACATGACGCAGGTGGGCAGGTCGGTGGGCAAGGTGATCGTCTGCATCGGCGTGCCCGCCGGGTCGTAGCGGATGATCTTGCCGGTGCGCGGCAGGGTCAGCCAGTAGCATCCCTCGGCATCGACCGTGGCACCGTCCGGCAGGCCACCGGTGTCGCGCGTATCGACGAACACGCGACGATTGGCAATCTCGCCGCTCGCCGCGTCGAAGTCCCAGGACCAGACGCAATAGGCAAGACTGTCCGCATAGTACATCACCCGGCTGTCGGGACTCCAGGCGAGCGCGTTGGAGACGTGAACACCCTCGACCATGCGGTGCCAGCGCAAATCGGGATCGAGCCGGTACAGCGCGCCGCTCGCCCTGGTGTGCGGATCGTGCATGGTGCCGGCCCAGAACCGTCCCTGCCGGTCGGGCTTGCCGTCGTTGAACCGGTTCTCCGGCTGGTCGGCTTCCGGGTCCGACAATGAACTTGAACGTGCCGTTCGCCGGATCGAAGAAATGGAAGCCGCTGGTCATGGTGACGACAAGCCCGCCTTGCGCGCGCACGGCAAGACAGCCCAGATCCTCTGGCGCGTTCCACTGCGTGTCGGCGCCGGTCCGCGGATCGGTGCGGTGAATCAGCCGGGCCTTGATGTCCACCCACCACAGCACCTGCTCCCGCGGATCCCAGAGCGGACCCTCGCCGAGGAAGGAGCGGCTGTCGAGCACGCAAGTCACCGTCGCCATCGCCTGTCTCTCCGGACTACAGCATCGAACCCGCGGTCCAGCCGCCATCCACCACCAGCACGTGTCCGTGCACATAGGCGCTCGCGGGGCTCGCCAGGAACAGCACCGCCTGCGCGATTTCGGCGGGCGTTCCCGGTCTGCCGAGCGGCACGTGCTGCATCATCCGGCCCATCTTGGCGTGAAACATGCCGTCCTCGCCATAGAACAGCCTGCGCGTTCCGTCGGTCAGCACCGAGCCGGGTGCCACGGCATTGACCCTGATGCCCGCTGGCCCCAGCTCCAGCGCCATTGCCCGCGTCAAATGCGCAACCCCCGCCTTGGCAGCGGCGAAGGCGCATTGCAGGCGCAGCGCCATGAGGCCGACGACCGAGCCGATGTTGACGATACAGCCCGATCCCTGCGCCCGCATTCGCGCCGCCGCAGCGCGGCTGACCAGGAACAGCCCGTCGAGATCGATGCTGGTGATGCGGCGCCATTCCTCGGGCGGAAAATCGTCGATCGGCACGCGATGGGCGAATGTGTTCACCCCGGCGTTGTTCACGAGGATGTCGATGCGGCCGAAAGCCTCGATGGTCGCGGCCATGCCCGCCTCCACGGCATCCGCGTCGCGAACGTCCATCGCGAGTGGCATGGCGCGGCGTCCGAGGCGCCGCGCCTGGCTTGCGGCACCCTCGGCATTGATGTCGGCGATCACCACGGATGCGTTGTTCGCCGCGAGCGTTTCCGCGATGGCGGCGCCGATCCCCTGCGCCGCCCCCGTCACCAATGCCACGGCACCGTCCAAATCGGTCTTCATGCGCCCGCCGTCATGCTGCTAGGCTGTGCGCGATGTCCGCGCCCGCGCCCTTCACGCCGCAGAGCGGTCTGAAAGACCGCAGTTCCGGCCCGCTCTATCGGCAATTGACGCAGCTCCTGCGCCAGACGATCACCGCCCACGATCTGCCGGTCGGGCACGAGCTTCCGACGGAGGCGCAGCTCGCGCAAGCCTATGGGGTGAGCCTGATCACCGTGCGCCAGGCGCTGCGGGAGCTTGAAGCGGATGGGCTGATCCAGAAGCGCGCTGCCAAGACCGCGATCGTGACCGGGGCGGGACCCAGATTGCGGCCGAGCCGCAATCTCAACAGCCTGGCCGACATCATCGCCAATACCAGCGACGCGAGGCTGGAGGTTGCAAGCTGGCGCGCCGAATATTCGGCGCTGGCGCGACAGGTGTTCGGGCTGGAGGCGAAGCGGCCCTGCCCCTGCCTGCGCGCGCGGCTGATCGTGCGCGGCCGGCCGCAGGCAAGCGTCGCCATCTTTTTTCCACCGTCTCTCGGCGGCCGGCTCCGGCGCGGCGATTTCGACGATGTGGTGGTGTTCCGCTCCGTGCAGCGCCGGCTCGGCATCCGCTATGCCGGCGCGCGTGTCACGGTGCGCGCCGAGCTGGCCGACGCGCGGGTGGCGCGCCTGCTCGAATGCCGGCGGGGTGCCGCAGTGCTGGTCAACGAGATGATCTATCTCTCGCCCGAGGGCGTGCCGCTGGAACTGACGGTCGCGCGCCATCGTGCCGATCTGTACAGCCTCAGCTACGATCTGCGCGCCGATGCGGGCTGATCTCATGCCGCCGCCATCAGCGATGCGTTGACGCAATTCGTCAGTCGTCCCTGCATCAGATAGGCCAGCACGACCTCGATCGCCTTGCGCCGCAAATCCTCCTCGGCCGACGGGCTGAAGAACGCCGCGTGCGGGCTGATGGTCAGGCGGCCGCGCAGCCAGTCTTCGCCGGCACGCCAGGCCTCCAGCAACGGGTGATCGAGGTCCCCGGGTTCGCGCGGCAGCACGTCCAGCCCCGCGCCGCCGATCCGACCGCCCTTCAGACCGGTGGCCAGCGCGTCCAGATCGACGATCGGACCGCGCGCCGTGTTGATCAGAATGAGCCCGGGCCGCGCAGCCTCCAGCGCCGCCCGCCCGATCAGCCCGCGCGTCTGGTCCGTCAGCGGCACATGGATGCTCAGCACGTCGCTCGCCTGCATCAGTTCGGCCAGCGAATGCACGCGCGCGAAGCCCACGGCAAGCTCCGTCCCGGACGGGAGGTACGGATCGAGGAACACGACCCGCATCCCGAACGCCGCGGCGCGGTTCGCCGCCGCGAGCCCGATCCGGCCGAGCCCGAGAACGCCGAACGCGGCGCCGCGCAGCCGGCGGACCAGAGGCGCCGAAGCGTAAGTCCAGCTTCCGTCCCGCCGCAGCATGTCATCATAGCAGGCGGTCCCGCGTGTCAGCGCCAGCATGAGTGCGATGGCGTGATCGGCCACTTCGGTCGTGCCGTAGTCGGGCACGTTGCAGGCCGGAACGCCCCGCGCGGCCCAGCCGGCGAGATCGAGCGTGTCGAAGCCCACGCCCGCGCGCACCGCGACGCGGCACGCCGCAAAGGCCGCGGGTGCGGTGCCGAGTCCCTCGCTGGCCGAATAGTTGACCACAGCATTGGCCGACGCGACCCAGTCCGGCCGCAACTCTGCATCCTGGCCGGGGATGCGCCGGTGCAGGTTGAAGGTGAGATCGGGAAACCAGCGACGCTCCAGCTCCGCGTCGTCGCGCGCCGTCCAGTTGGCGCACAGAACTGTGATGCCGCTCATGCCGGCGACACCACGCCGATGCGCTGGCCCATCTGCACCGTGCTCCCCGCTTCGTGCTCGATGCTCGACAAGGTACCGTCGCAGGGCGCCTCGATTTCGACCACCGCCTTGTCGGTCTCGATCTCGGCCACGATATCGCCCGCCGCGATCCTGTCCCCCGGCCGGTGCAGCCAGCGCACGACACGGCCCTCGCTCACCGTCAGGTCGCCGAACGGCATGGTGATCGGTTCGCCCTGCGCCGGCGCGCTCGCCTCGCGCTGGCCGCGCATCACGGGGCTGGGCCGGGGCACCGCCGACGGGGGAGGCGGGGCGGCCGCGACTGGATGCCCGGTCGGAACGCCGCTCCAGCGCCGGGGCACGAGAGGCTGGCCCGCCAGCACCGCGCGGGCCGCCGCCGCGACGCGCTCGGCATCCATCAGCATCGCCCGCTCCAGCGCCGGGGCGAAGGGATGCGTCACCGGCTCGGTATGCAACCTGCCGATCGGTGCATCCAGCTCGTCGAACGCCAGTTCGCTCACGGACTGGCCCAGCTCGGCGCCGACGCCGAACGCCGACCAGCCTTCATCGACCACCAGCAGGCGATGCGTGCGCCGCACGCTCGCCACCACGGATTCCACGTCGAGCGGCTGGATCGTGCGCAGATCGATCACCTCGCACGCCACATCCTCGGCCGCGAGCGTCTCCGCGGCCTCCAATGCGCGATGCACCATCTGCCCGGCCGCGGCGATGGTCAGGTCGCCTCCCGCCCTCGCGATGCGCGCGACCCCGAACGGCACCAGGTGCTCGCCCTCCGGCACCTCGCCGCGCGAGGCGAACAGGGCCTTCGGTTCCAGCATGATGACCGGATCGGCCGCGCGCAGCGCCGTCTTCATCAAGCCCTTCGCGTCGGCGGGTGTCGCCGGCATGCAGACGATGAGGCCCGGCACGTGTGCCCAGACCGGATGATAGGTGCCGCTGTGATGCGGCCCGGCGCTGCGCACCGCCCCGGCACCCACCCGCACCACCATCGGCGCGTTCATCTGCCCGTTGCTCATGTAGCGCAGCTTTGCCGCCTGCAGGACGATCTGGCCCGCCGCCTCGAACATGAACTCGGCGAACATCAGGTCGGCGACGACGCGCACGCCCGTGGCCGAGGCGCCGAGCGCAGCACCGGTGAAGCCCTGTTCGGAAATGGGCGTGTCGACCATGCGCCCGGCGCCGAACTCGGCCCAGAGATTCTTCGTGTGCGCGAAGGTGCCCCCGCGCTCGCCCGTGCCCTCGCCGAAATACAGGATGTCGGGATTGCGGCGCATCTCCTCGGCAATGCCGTCGCGCACCGCGTCCAGCCAGCCGGTGGTGGCGGTCGCGGCGTGCGGGGAATGGGCCAGTGCCGCGGGCGGGTTCAGGGCCGCATCGAAGACGTGGCCGAACACCGTGGCGGGGTCCGGCTCGGGCGACCGGCGGGCGAATTCCAGCGCGTGATCCACCTGCTCGCGCACCCGCTCGTCCATCGCGTCGAGATCGGCGGCGACCGGCCTGCCGAGCCACTCGATCAGGCGGGCGCGATAGGTGGCAACGGGACAGCGCCGCGACCACTCGTCCACCTCCTGCTGGGTCCGGTACGTGCCGGTGACGGGATCGCCCTCGTGGTGGCCCACGATGCGATAGGTCTTGGCCTCGATCAGCGTCGGTCCTTGCCCCGCCCGTGCGCGACCGGCCGCGTCGCGCATGGCCGCCCAGACCGCGAGCACGTCGTTGCCGTCCACCGCGACGCCCGGAATGCCATAGGCAGCGGCGCGATTGGCGATCTGCGGATTGAGTGTCACGGTGGCGAGCGGAGTTGCCGTGGCGTAGAGATTGTTCTCGCACACGAGAATGGCCGGCGCCCGCATGACGCCGGCAAGATTGGCGGCCTCGTGGAAGCCGCCGTGATTGACCGCGCCATCGCCGAAGAATGCCACGGCGACGTCGTCCGTGCCGCGATGGCGCGCGGCGATCGCCGCACCCACGGCGGCGCTGATGCCGGCCGCGACGATGCCGTTTGTGCCGAACAGCCCCGTCGCGCGGTCATACAGGTGCATCGTGCCGCCGCGCCCGCCGCAGCACCCGTCGCGTTTTCCGAACAGCTCCGCCATCAGCACGTGCGGCGCCATGCCCTTGGCCAGCGCGTGGCCGTGCCCGCGATGCGTGGACGTGATCCAGTCGGTCGGCCGCAAATGCGCGCAGATTCCCGCGGCCACCGCCTCCTCGCCGATGTAGAGATGCAGGAAGCCGGGTGTCTCGCCGCGGCGGCAGGCGACCTGGGCGACACTCTCGAAGCGGCGGAGCAGCGCCATGCGCTCGTACAGCGCCAGCAAAGCCGGCCGGTCCAGCCCGAGAGGGAGCGCTGGCCGCGCTTCGCGGACGGCCGCCTGGGTCATTCGGACTTCCTCCCGCCGCCAGCAAAAGCATGGACGGCCAACATAAGATTATAATAGCATAGCGTCAGCGACGGAGTGGCGTCACCGGTTTTCTTCGGGGCCGGCGCAGATCGCGGGGAGGGCGAAGCGTGCAGGTGGACCTGTCCGGGCAGGCGGCATGGCTGGCGCGCGATGTGCCCCGCGCGGTCGCCGAGATCCTGGAACGCAACGGGGCGCGTGTGGCGCTCGGCGCTGATGGCGACCCGTGCCCGGACCTGGCGGCGGCCGCCGCGCGGTTCGGCCGGCTGGACATCGTGGCGGCCGGCGACGCAAGCGGGATCGACGCGACGGCACTCCTGTTCCGTGCCGCCGCCCGGCCTATGCGTGCCAGCGGCGGCGGACGCATCATTGCATTCCTCTCGGTTCGCGGTCTCGTCGTGCAGCGCGGCGCGGCGGAACACGCCGCCCGGCACGCGGCGCTGGCCGCTCTCACCCGTGCGCTGGCGCTCGAACTGGCCGAGGCGGGGGTGCGGGTCAACGCGATCGCCGCCGGCGCCGTCGCGCACGGAGACGACGAACTCGTCGATGCGGACAGGCGGATGCTGTCGCACATCCCGCTCGGGCGGGCCGGGAGTGAAGCAGACCTCGCCCGCGCCGCACTGTTCCTCGCCGATCCCGAGAATGCCTATATGACCGGCCATGTTCTGCCGGTGGATGGCGGCTGGAGTGCCGGGTATGGACGCGATTTCTAGACGTGAGACACGGTCGTTGACAGTTGGATGATACCGGTAGCACAGTGACGTGACGCGAAACGGACCCGCGAATGAGAACGGGTCAGCACGGGAGGACGGCAATGCACGGCAAGGGGATTCTGTCCGGGATCGGCCTCGTGGCCGCTCTCTGCGCTCTCGGATACGCGTCCGGCACGCCGGCGCGGGCGGATGCGGCACGGCAGTACCGCGTCTATGTCTCGAACAACTTCGCGGGCAATGACTGGCGCCAGCAGATGCTGCGCAGCGTGCAGGTGGCGGCGAGGAAGGCGCCGCTGGCCGGTCGGGTCGAGCTCAAGATCGACAATGTCGAGACGACGACGCAGGCGCAGATCAATTCGCTGAACAACATCATCCGCGTGCATCCCGACGCGATCCTGATCGACGCCGGATCGGGCGACGCGCTCAATCCGACGATCGAGCGTGCCTGCAAGGCGGGAATCGTCGTCGTGAGCTTCGATCAGGTTGTGACCGCGGCTTGCGCCTACAAGGTGCAATCCGATTTCGACGCGATGGCGGCCGGTCAGGCGGCCTGGATGGTGGCCGAACTTCACGGGCACGGGAAGGTTCTGGTCGATCGCGGCTTGGCGGGTGCTCCTGTGTCGCAGCGCCTGCAGGACGGCTTCGAGAGAGTGCTGAAGGCAGCCCCCGACATTGCAGTTGCAGGCTATTTCAACGGCAATTACGCGCTTGGTCCTGAGCAAGCCGGGGTCGAGAATCTGCTGGCGGCCAATCCGCAGATCGACGGCATTCTGTCTCAAGCTTACGGTACCGGCGCGATGAAGGCTCTGCAGGCTGCAGGCAGGCCGATGGTACCGATCACTGCCGCCGCCTTTAACGGCACGGCCCTCGCCTGCCTCGACACCAAAGGAGCGAAATGCATTCTCGGGCCGAATCCGCCCTATCTTTCGGCCGTGGCCCTCAAGCTTGCCGTGTCCGTGCTGGACGGCGCCAGGCCGGCCTCGCACGATGTGCTCGTCCGCACGCCGCTTCTGACCAATGATACGAAGGCGGCCGGTGCCGGTGCCGAGGCTATCGAAATCGGCAAGACCGCGTTTCCCGAAAGAGCCGCCCGGGCTGTCGCTGCCGGTCTCTCCGAACTGGGTGGAGATCACGCCCGCCGAAGCCATCGGCGGCAGCTAGGTCGTGCCGCCGCCCGCAGGATCAGGCGCTTTGCCGGTCGATGATCTCGAAGCCGATGCGCACGACCTTCGGCACGTGCGCCTCGCCGGCCAGCCTGCGGATCAGCACCTCGACTGCCTGGCGTCCCATGTCGTAGCGCGGCACCCGCACGGTGGTCAGCGACGGGTAGAGCTGTTGCGCGAGATCGGCGTCGCCGTAGCCGGCGATGGCGAGCCGACCGGGCACGGCCCAGCCCAGCCGGTGACATTCCTGCACGGCGCCGATCGCCAGCGTATCGCTGGAGCAGAAGATCACGTCCAGATCGGGATGCCGGTCCGTCAGCATGCGCAGCGCCGCACCCCCGCCCTGCGGCGTGATCGGCACCTCGACTTCCATCGACGGCTCGTAGCGCAGGCCGCGATCGGCCAGCGCCTGCCGGTAGCCGATGCGCCGCTGGCTCAGCCGGTCGTTGCCGTGGATCGGCGTGCTGACGAAGCCGATGCGGGCGAAGCCCTTGTCGGCGAGATGCGTCGTCATCGCGTAGGCAGTTTCGAAATTCGACACGCCCACCGCCATGTCGATCGGCCTGCGCCCGCGAATCTCGCTGATCTCGACGACGGGCCGGCCGCTGTCGCGCAGCAGCACGCGCGCGCCGGGCGACTGGACGAAGGCCTGCAGGATCAGCCCGGCCGGCCGCCAGCCCAGCAGCGCGCGGATCGCCCGCTCCTCCAGCTCGGGCGCGAAGTCGCCCTGGATCAGCAGCAACTGGTAACCGTGTGCCTGGCAGGCGTCGGACATGCCCTGCACCTGCTCGGCGATCCCGGAGTTGATCAGCGGCGGCACCATCGTGCCCACGATGCGGCTTGGGCTGCGCATGCTGCCGGCGAGCTGGTTCGGCACGAAGCCCTCGCGCTCGATCAGCGCCAGGATCTTCTCGCGCGTCTCCGGGAGCACCCGCTCGGGCGTCTTCAACGCCCGCGACACCGTGATCGGTGCCACCCCCAGGCGCTGGGCGATCTCGCGCATCCCGAGCCGCCGTGGGGCCGAGCCGCTATCCTTGTGTCGCGCCATGACCCTCGCCGGTGGCCGCCCCTGTCCATCATCACCATGCAGTCGGAGACGGCGTGAGGCAATCGACAGGAGAGAATCCGGGCATGGCGGCCATGTCGCCACCGATCGCCGCGAAGCGTCGGCCTGCGCGATCAGGCGCTGCGCGTGCTGGCCCTGGGCGAGCTCGGCGTGCTGGCGGCCCTTGTCGTGGCGGCGCTGCTGTTCACCTTGATCCAGCCCGCCTTCCTCTCCGCGCGCAACGTGCGCGCCATCCTGAACGCGGTGTCGTTTGTCGGCATCATCGCCATCGGCCAGACCATCCTGCTCGTGGGGGGCGAGTTCGATCTCTCGGTAGGATCCGTCGCCGGCCTGTGCGCCGTGGTCAGCGCGCGGCTGATGACGAGCCTCGCCTTGCCGGTGCCGGTTGCCATCCTGGGCGGCTTGCTGCTGGGCGCCTTCATCGGGCTGGTGAATGGCGTCGTCGTGGTGCGGCTGCGCATCCCGGCCTTCATCCAGACGCTGGGCATGCTGTTCATCGGCCAGGGGCTGATCCAGGTCGTGACCAACGGCTATCCGGTCTATCCGCTGCCGGACGCGATCGGCAATCTCGGCCAGGATGTCGTGGTGTTCGGTCTCGGCTGGTCCTTCATCTTCTTCGTCCTGGCAGCACTGCTCGGCGATTTCGTGCTGCGCCGCACCGTCATCGGCCGCAACATGTACGCGACCGGCGGCTCGCGCGAAGTGGCGCGGCTGGTCGGCATCAACACCGATGCGTACAAGATCGGCGCCTTCGTCCTGATCGGCACGCTGGCGGCGGTTGCGGGCATGTTCGTCATGGCCGACCTCGCCAGCGGCACGACCTCGATCGGCAGCGGCTGGGAGCTGACGGTCATCGCGGGCGTGGTGGTGGGCGGCGTCAGCCTGTTCGGCGGCGCCGGCACGATGGCGGGCGGGCTGATCGGCATGCTGTTGCTGCAGGTCGTGGAAAGCGGCCTGGTCGTCGTGGGCGTCAGCGCCAACTGGCAGCAGATCGCGGTGGGCGTGATCATGGTGGTCGCGGTGGGACTCGACCTGCTGCGCCGGCGCGTCTTCATCACCGGCGCGGGCCGGGCAGAACGGGCGCCGTCCAGGGCATCATCTTTGCCAGAACGCATCAACGGGAGGGATCAATGTTGACCATGTTCAGGCGCCGCGCGGCACTGGTTGGGCTTGCCGTCGCGGCCGCGCTGCTCGCTGGCCGCACGGCGCGGGCCGACAGCCAGAAAGCGATCCTGTGGGTGCAGCCGATGCGCGACCATCCGGTGCACAAGCTGATGCAGGCGGGCTTCCTCGATCGCTGCAAGCAGCTCGGCTATCATTGCGAGGTCGTAGGCAATCCGAGCGCCACCACCTATGACGTCGCCGGCTCGATCCCCCTGGCCGAGGCGGCGCTGGCGCGCACCCATTTCGATGCGGTCGCGGTGTACGGCCCCGATCCGTCCATCTTTCCCGTATATCGGCAAGCTCGCGAAGCAGGGCTATCCGATCGTCACCTGGCACGTCATGCCGCCCGAGGGGACGGTGAAGGGCCTCAGGGCCGCGACCGGCGAGGACGTGGCGCAGGCCGGCACCAACGCCGCCGACGCGATGGGCGCGAAGCTGGGCGGCAAGGGCACGGTCGCCATCACGCAGGGATCGTACAACCTCATCGAGAACACGATGGGGAGTTCGTTCCGCAAGGAGATGGCGGCCAAATACCCCGGCATCAAGCTGCTCGACACCCAGCTCGAGGGCTTCGAGCCGTCGGCCGCGAAAGCCAAGGCGGTCAGCATCCTGCAGGCGCATCCGGACGTGACCGGCGCGTTCTCGACCACGGGCAATGGTGCCGAGACATGGAGCGGCGGCGCCCACGCGGCGGGCCGCGACATCGTCATCATCGCGATGGACTATGTGCGCCAGAACCTCGATCTGGTGAAATCGGGCGCCGCCTACGGCCTGGTCGCACAGCCGCTATACGAGGAAGGCGCCAAGACGGCCGATCTCGCCGCAGCACTCGCCGAAGGCAAGCAGGTGCCCTATCTCAATCCGCTGCCGGCCAAGGTGATCACCGCGGGCGATCTGGGGCCGTACTACAAGATCCTGCAATCGGCCGGCCAGTAGCGTGACTCCTGCGGACCTCGCGATCGAGGCTGTCGGCATCCGCAAGAGTTTCGGCGGCGTGCCGGCGCTGCGCGGCGTCGATCTGCGCGTGCGCGCGGGCGAGGTCCACGCGCTGCTGGGCCAGAACGGCGCCGGCAAATCGACGCTGGTAAAGATCCTCAACGGCGTGCATCCGGGCGGATCGTACGAAGGCACGATCCGCGTGGCCGGCCGCACCGTGACGCTCGACTCGCCGGCGGCGGCGCGGGCCAGCGGCATTGCCTATGTGCCGCAGGAAATCGAGGTGCTGGAGACGCTCAGTGCCGCCGAGAACGTGTTCGCCGGGCGCACCGGCCTGGGTCGGGGCATGGTCGTCAGCCCGTCGGCGATGCAGCGCGCCGCCGCAGCCATGTTCGAGGAGCTCGGCTTGGCGATCGCACCGCGCGCGCTGGCCGCCTCGCTGTCTCCCGCGCAACGCCAGCTGCTGATGCTGGTGCGGGCGCTGGCGATGCGCCCGCGCGTCCTGATGCTGGACGAACCCACGGCGTCGCTGTCGGGGGTCGAGGTGGACCACCTGATCGCCGTGTTGCAGCGCCTGCGGGCGCGCGGCGCCACGATCGTCCACATCACGCATCGCCTGGCCGAGGTCGCCGCGATCTGCGATCGCGCCACGGTGCTGCGCGACGGTGTGGTTGCGGCCGTGCTCGACCGCGTGGATTTCGATGCCGACCGGCTGATCGATGCGATGGCGGGCCGCAGGGTGCAGCGGCTCTATCCCCCGCACACGCCGCCCGCCGATGCGGCGCCGTTGCTGCGGGTGGAGGGGTTGCGCGTCGCGCGCGGCCCGGCGAGCCGTCGCGCGCTGCACGACATCAGCTTCACCCTGCATGCCGGCGAAATCCTCGGCATCGCCGGCCTGGTCGGCTCCGGCCGCACCGAGCTGCTGGGCGCATTGTTCGGGCGCTTCCCGAGCGAGGGCCGCGTCTTCGTCGGCGAGGCCGAGATGCGCATCCGCTCGCCGCGAGAGGCGCGGCGTGCCGGCCTCGCCCTGCTGACAGAGGACCGCAAGCGCGACGGCCTCGCCTTCAACCTGCCGGTGCGCGGCAACATCACCATCGGCAACCTGGCCTTCTTCGCGCGCGCGGGCGTGCTGCGTGCTGGCCTGGAAACAGCGGCGGCATTGCGCGCGATGCGGGAGCTGAACGTGAAGGCGCCCTCGGCCGAGGCATCGGTGGCACATCTGAGCGGCGGCAACCAGCAGAAGCTGCTGTTCGCGCGCGTGCTGATGAACCGGCCGAGGATTCTGCTGCTGGACGAGCCGACCAAGGGCGTGGACGTGGCCACGCGGCAGGAGATCTACCGCCTGATCGTCGATCTGGCCGAGAGCGGCGTGGGGCTGATCGTCGTCTCCTCGGAGCTGGAGGAGGTGATGGGGCTCGCGGATACCTGCCTGGTCATGGCCGATGGACGCCTGGTCGACCGCTTCGCGCGCGGGCAGGGCGACGAGACGCGGGCGCTGCGGGCGATCGCCGTGGCCGAGACAAGGTCGATTGCGGCGTGACCGCGCTCTGCGATGTGGCGGGCAAGGCGGTGCTCGTTACGGGTGCCGCGACCGGCATCGGCCGGGCGACAGCCGTGCTGCTGGCGGAATGCGGCGCGCTGGTGTTCGGCATCGGCCTCGATGCCGCCGAGGCGGCGCCGCTTGCCGCATGCGGCGTCCGCTTCATGGAAACCGACATACGGCAGGACGAACAGGTGCGCGCGGCCGTTGCCGCCGCCGTCGCGGCTCTCGGGCGACTGGACGGCGTGGTCAATGCCGCCGCGATCTACGAGACCGGCAAGCGCCTCGAGGAACTGAGCGACGAGGAATGGTCACGCACGCTCGACGTGAACCTCACCGGCATGTTCCGGGTCTGCCGCGCGGCGTTGCCGGAGCTGCGCCGGTCGGGCGGCGGCAGCGTGGTCAACATCGCCTCGGTGCATGCCGTGGCGACCGTGCCCGGCGTGGCCGCCTATGCCGCGAGCAAGGGAGGCGTCCTGGCGCTCTCGCGGCAGATGGCGCTGGATTATGCGCAGGACGGCATACGGGTGAACGCGCTGCTGGTAGGGTCGGTCGATACCCGCATGACCCGCCCGGCAGTCGAGGCGGCAGGCGGGGCGGAGGCGGTCGGCCTGTCGTGGAGCCGGCATGCGGTGCCGCGCATCGCCCAGGCGCGCGAGGTCGCGACGACCATCACCTTCCTGCTCTCTGACGCAGCCTCGTTCGTCACGGCCAGCGGCGCCACAGTCGATGGCGGCATGACCGCGCTGTTGCTGTAGTCTGCACCGGTCACACCATCGCGGTGCGCGAGCGCCGAACTGTAATGCTAGCCCCGTTGGGAATCCCTCGTGAATCAGAACCCGCGCGGGCTGGTATTATGCGGACCAGAAGGCCGGTGGGTCACGCGGCGCTGGGGAGATTTGGGAGCATCCACAGCGGTCTCAATTCCGGCACCGGCAGAGCCGTACATCGACGATCGGGCTGAGAGGACTTCCTGTTCGCTCACTCGTTCATCCGTGGTCACGTCGGCCCACGGCTGGGGTGCCAAGGAACGCCCGAATCATGGCCGCCGCCTCGGCCAGCCCGACCCGGCTTATCGGCACGCCTTGCGGCAAGGCGGAGAGCAACCGGCTCGGCGTCTGCCGATCCAGCAGCACGAAGGCGCCGCGATCGTCGCTGGCGCGGATCAGCCGGCCAAAGGCCTGGCGCAAGCGGTGGCGGGCGATGCGGTCGTCGTATCCCTTCGGGTCGCCCTCCGAGAGATGGATGCGCCGCTCGCGATGCAGCACGTCCGGGCGCGGCCAGGGCACCCGCTCGAACACGACGAGACGCAGCGCCCGGCCGGGCACATCCACGCCGTCGCGCATGGCGTCGGTGCCCAGCATGCAGCTCTCCTCCTCGGCGCGGAACACGTCCACCAGGGTCGCGTTGCCCATCGCGTCCACGTGCTGCGCCAGCAGAAGCAGGCCGGCCGCCTCCATCGGCCCGGCGATGCGCGCGTGCACCGCGCGCAGCCTGCTGATCGCAGTGAACAGACCCAGACCGCCGCCGCCCGAGGCCAGGAACAGCGTCCGATAGGCGCCGGCCAGCGCGCCAATGTCGCCGTGCGGCAGATCGGTGACGACGAAGGCGCGCGTCTGGGCGGCGTAGTCGAACGGGCTCGCCACCGCCACGCGCAGCGCCGGCGACGCGAGGTGCGGCGCGCCGACCCGCGCCTCTGCCACCTCCCAGCCTCGTTCGGCATCCGCTTCGCCCGCGTCGCGCAGCGTGGCCGACGTGACCAGCACGCCATGCGCCGGCTGCACCAGCGTCGCCGCGAGCGGCACGGTCGGGTCGAGCCAGTGGCGCAGCAGCGCCACGTCGCGATCGCCGGCCTCGCGCCGGTCCAGGCGCAGGAACATCACATGGTCCGGCCGCTGCCCAGGCAACGGCGGCGGCAGGGCGAGATGGTCGAGCATCGCCCGCCAGGCCCGCAGTTTGTCGAGCGCACGCCGCGCCAGGCTGCGGCAAATCGCCTCGATTCGGGCTCGCAGGACGCTGTCCAGCTCCTCCGCCTCGTCCTCCAGCCGGTCCGCGAGGCGCTTGGCGAGAGTCGCGAGCGGCGCCTCGATGCGCGAGAGCGCCCTTGCCAGGGTCGCGGCGCGGTCCGGCAGATCGGGGTCGAGCGGGTACAGATCGCATTCGTGGCTGCCGGTCTGCGGCTCGCCGTCGCCCGCCACCCGCGCCAGCACCTGCCGCCGCAGCACGCGCAGCAGCGCCTCGGATGGATTCTGCTGACCGGGTTCGATTCCCGGCCGGTCGTTGCCTGCCCGCTGCATCCAGTCGAAGCGCGGGAGGGCGCGCGCGGCCGTGAGCGCCGCGTCGAGCGGTGCTTCCAGTTCCGGCTTGCCTTCCAGCAGATCCTCGATGCGCCGCCGCAGCCCGCGCGAGCGGGACCGGCCGCCCTCCGCTCCCAGCAGCCAGCGGCGCAACTCGCCCGCCTCGATGCCGGAGAACTCGGCGGCGAAGGCGCTGTCGGCGGCATCGAACACGTGATGGCCTTCGTCCAGAACGTAGCGCTGCGGCACGGAGGCGTCGTCGATCCCGCCCCAGGCGGCCTGCCCCATGACCAGCGCGTGGTTGGCCACGACCAGATCGGCGCCGCGGGCACGGCGGATCGTGTGTTCGACGAAGCAGCGCCGCCAATGGGCGCAGGCGGAATGGATGCACTCGCCGCGCCGGTCGGCGATGCCGGCGGCGATGCCGGAGCCGAACAGCTCGGCAAACCAGCCCGGCAGATCGCCGCCCGCGATGTCGCCATCCGCGGTCGCCATCGCCCAGCGCGCCAGCAAGCCCAGGGGGACGAGGCTGGACCCCGCCATGCCGGAGGCGGCGGCACCCACCGCCTCCTCGAAATTGAGCAGGCAGAGATAGTTCTCGCGGCCCTTGCGCAGCACCACGCGCTGGCGGCGTTCGGTCGGATCGGGATACAGCCGTGCCAGCTCTGTCTCGATCTGCCGCTGCAAATGGCGGGTATAGGTGGAGATCCAGACCGCCTGTCCGTTGCGTTCGGCCCACAGGCTCGCGGGGGCGACGTAGCCCAGCGTCTTGCCGGTGCCGGTGCCGGCCTCGGCCAGCACCAGCGCCGGCGCGCCGCGGCGCTCGCGCGGGACGAAGGCGGAGGCGGCGGCCGCGGCGTAATCGGCCTGTCCCGGCCGCTGCTCGGCGGACGGGCCGAGCATGGCGGCCAGCCGGGCGCGTGCCTCGGCCTCGCTGACAGGATGCGCCGATGGCGGTGGCGGAGGCGCCGCGTCCTCCCATTCCGGCAGGCGCTTCCAGACGCGCAGCGGCTCGATCTGCGGCAGGGCGGCGGGCTCGCCCAGTGCCGCCAGCACCGGCCGCGCCCAGCCCCATCCGGCCTGGCCCATGCGCGCCGCGAGTGCCGCTGCATCGTGGTTCTGCGGTGTGGACCGTCCCGCCGCCAGACGCCCCAGCATCGCAGCCGCCATGTCCCGCAGGGATGCTAGCGTCGCGGCCGGGTCCGCCCCGGGCGGGGTCAGTCCCAGCGCCTGCGCCAGCCCGCGGGGCGTTGGAGCGGCGGCGCCGGCCGGATGAACGAACAGGAACAGGTGCAGCAGGTCCAGCGCCGGCAGGTCGGGCTGTCCCAGCCGGCGCAGCGTCGCGGGCGCATGCAGCAGCAGCGGCGGTGACATGTCGCGCAAGACCCGGCCCGCCTCGAGGCACGGCAGTTCCAGCAGCTCCCCATCCTCGGTCAGAATGGCCGCGCGGCTATTCCCGGCCAGAACCGTGGGGCCGGCCGGCAGGCGCACGACCGGCTCTCCCGCCCCCGGACTTGCGGGGCGCCGTCGTGACGGAGCGCTCATCAGGTCAGTATAGGCGCGCACGCCGATTGACCAACCCATACCCGGCCCATAGCTTCCGGCCATGCCCGAGCCATTGCCCGCCTCGCCGCCCATGGCACCGCCGCGTGCCTGGCCCTTCGAGGAAGCCCGCCGCGTCGAGGCCCGCCTTGCCGCGAGCGGCAAGGCGGAGGCGCTGTTCGAGACCGGCTACGGCCCCTCCGGCCTGCCGCATATCGGCACGTTCGGCGAGGTGGCCCGCACCTCCTGGGTGCGGCACGCCTTCACCCTGCTGACCGGCAAGACGTCGCGGCTGCTGGCGTTCAGCGACGACATGGACGCGCTGCGCAAGGTGCCGGACAACGTGCCGAACCCGGAGCTGCTGCGCGCCCATCTGGGGCAGCCGCTGACCCGCGTGCCGAACCCGTTCGGCACCGCAGAGCCCAGCTTCGGCGCGCACAACAACGCCCGCCTTCGGGGCTTCCTCGATCGGTTCGGCTTCGAGTACCGAATTCGCCTCCTCCACCGAATATTACGAGAGCGGCCGGTTCGATGCCGCCCTGCTGCGCGTGCTGCAGTGCCACGACGCGGTCGTGGCCGCCGTGCTGCCGACCCTGGGCGCGGAGCGGGCCGCCACCTACTCGCCCATCCTGCCGCTGCATCCGCGCACCGGACAGGTGATGCAGGTGCGGATCGAGCAGATCGATCCGGGTGCGGGCACGGTGGCCTGGCGAGATCCGACGGACGGCACTTGGCACGAGACGCGGGTTACGGGCGGCCGGGCCAAGCTGCAATGGAAGGCCGACTGGGCGATGCGCTGGCACGCGCTCGGCGTCGATTACGAGATGTCGGGCAAGGATCTGATCGACAGCGTGAAGCTGTCCGGCAAAATCTGCCGCATCCTGGGCAGCGCGCCGCCCGAGACGCTGACCTACGAGCTGTTCCTGGATGAGCACGGCCAGAAGATCAGCAAGAGCCGCGGCAACGGTCTGTCGGTGGACCAGTGGCTTGAATACGGACCTCCCGAAAGCCTCGCACAGTTCATGTACAACCAGCCGCAGCGCGCCAAGCGGCTGTTCTTCGACGTGATCCCGCGCGCCGCCGACGAGTATGTCGCCAATGCCGAGAAGGCTCTGGTGCAGGATGAGACCAGCCGGATGGCCAATCCCGTCTGGCACATTCATGCAGGCGATTTGAGCCGGGCGCATCGCAGCCCGGTCTCCTACGCCATGCTCTTGAATCTCGCCGTGACTCTGGGCGGTGCTTCGGCGGAGGTTCTTGCGCGCCTTCGTTCGACGCTACGCGCCCCATGCCGATCTCGACGATCCGTTCCTCAACCAGTTGGTGGAGGGCGCGGCGCTGTATGCCCGGGGTTTCGCGCTGGCGCACCGGCAGTTGCGCGATCCGACCCTCAAGGAGCGCGCGGCCCTCGGCGATCTGGCCAAGGCGCTTCGGGTGTTGCCCCCGGATACGCCGGGCGAGGACATTCAGACCGTGGTGTACGAAGCGGGAAAGCGCCACTTCGCCCCATCCGAGCTGCGTGCCTGGTTCGCCTGCCTGTACCAGGTGCTTCTCGGCCAGGACGAGGGGCCACGCTTCGGCCAGTTCGCGGCGCTGTACGGCATTTCCGAAACTGTCATGCTGATCGAGCAGGCGCTGGCCCGCAAAGCCGCCGCGTGAGGGCGCGGGGATTGGAATGTCCGATCGGCTGAGACGCCTGGTCCGGCACCTGCCGGCGCTGCTGGGATTGGTGCTGCTGTTCGGTGCCGTCTATGTCGTGCAGCACGAGTTCCGCCATCTCAAGATCGCCGACATCCGCCGGGCGCTGGAGGCGATCCCGCAGCGCACGCTGCTGATCGCCTTTCTGTGGACGGTCGCGGCCTATGGCGTGCTGACATTCTATGACCGGCTCGGCACCTTCTATGCGGGCCATCCGGTGAGCCACAAGCGCGCCGCCTTCGCCTCGTTCTGCGCCTACGCGCTGTCGCACAATCTGGGCTTCGCGGCGGTCTCGGGCGCTGCCGTGCGCTACCGGCTGTATTCGCATTGGGGGCTGAGCGCGCTCGAGATCGGCAAGGTCGTGGCGTTCTGCAGCCTGACCTTCGGTCTTGGCGGCATGGTGCTGGGCGGTGCCATCCTGTTCGGCGAGCCGCACGCCATTCCGTATTTCGGCGCACACCTGCCGCGCTGGGTGCTGTACGCGGTGGGTGCCGCGATGTGGGCGGTGGTGGGGTTCTATGTGGCCCTGTCCAGGGCCATGCCGGTCCTGCGCGTGTTCGGCCATGCGGTGATGCTGCCGCAATGGCGCATGGCCATCGCCCAGGTGCTGCTGGCCACAATCGACGTGGCCGTGACCGCGGCCATCTTCTACGCGCTCCTGCCGCCCACGCCCGGCCTCACCTATGTCCGGCTGCTCGCGGTCTACCTGGCGAGCTACACCGCCGGCCTGATCGCCACCCTGCCGGGCGGCCTCGGCGTGTTCGACGGCGCCATGCTGTTCGGCCTCGAGCCGTACCTGCCGCCCGCCACCATCATCGGCGCCATCCTGGTGTTCCGGCTGTACTACTATGTGATCCCGCTGTTCCTGGCCGGCAGCCTGTTCGCCGGCAACGAGATCATGGTGCGCGGGCGGGTGCTGCTGCGGCGCCCGGCCCCGCTGGTCGCGACACCGCGCTGGAGCGAGCCGGATTTCGCGGTCGCCGCCGGCACCGGGGCGGTGGCGCTGTGCGGCTTCCTGCTGCTGTCGCTGGGGGTCGTCGAGCAGCGGCCGGACTTCACCTGGTTCGACCCGGATTTCGCGGCCGTTGCGTCGCAGGCCGGCGAGTTCGTGCCCTCGCTGATCGGTGCCGCCTTGCTGGTGCTGGCCGTGGCTCTCTCGCGCCGGGTCAATCTGGCCTGGGGGGCCACGATCCTGCTGCTGCTGGCAGCCAGCGTCTTCACCTGGGCGCAGGGCGAGCCGAACTGGATTCCCGGAATCCTGCTGCTCGCCACCCTGCTGATGGCGCCCTATCGCCAGGCATTCTATCGCCATGCGAGGCTGCTGACCGGGGCGATGCAGGCCTCCGTTGCCCTGCCTCTGGCCACGCTGCTGGTGTGCGTGCTGGCGCTCGCGACCTTCGAGCGGCATGTCCGCTGGCTCGGCGACGACAGTTTCTGGAAGGTGATCCTGTCGCCCGACGTCTCGAACTCGCTGCGCGCCTCGGTGGGGCTGACGGTGGCGGTCGGCCTGATCTCCCTGTGGCGCCTGTTGCGGCCGGGACACGTGGCCTGGCTGGCCTGGGGTGCGGAGACGCGGCAGTGCTACGCTGAGCTTGGGGCGATACCGCCGCGTGCAGCCGACGGCATGGTGTGGGGCGAGGCCGAGCGGGCGGGTATCGCCTTTCGCCGCGCCGGCCGCGTGCTGCTGGCGCTCGGCGATCCGGTCGGAGCCGCGAGCGATCGCATCTCGGCGGTGTGGCGACTGCGCGACCTGGCCCAGCAGGAAGGACGTGATGCGGCGGTATGGGGTGCCGGCCGGGCGATGCTGGACGTCTATGCCGATCTCGGCCTCGTCGCACTGCCGCTGGGTGCGGACGGGCTGCCGGCCAGCCAGCCCGAGATGCCGGACCAGCCCGAGCGGTTCCTGGTCTGCGTGGTCGAGCGCGACCTGCCGGTTCTGGTGCCGCTGCTGCCGGAGCTCGCCCGGCAGTCGCCCGAGCTGGTGGCCGCCTGACGGGGCCGGCGTCCGGCTACGGAAGAACCCTCACCCAACCCTCTCCCTTCGGGCTTGGGCCGCGAAGCGGACCAAGGCCCGGGTGAGGGGAAGGCGCGTCAGACCAGCTTGAGGTTCGCGGCCGCGGTCTTGCCGCGCTCCGTCACTTCCTCGAAGCTGACCTTCTGGCCGTCATTGAGGCCCTTCAGGCCGGCCGCCTGGACCGCGGTGATGTGGACGAAGACGTCCTTGCCGCCGTCCTGCGGCATGATGAAGCCGAAGCCCTTGGTGGCGTTGAACCACTTCACGGTGCCTATGGCCATGATCAGTAAACTCCTGGAACGGAGGCGCCGGTGCGCTCCGGGTGAATGGGATGGTCGGCTTGTCGAAGGAGGGAGCCGGTCGCGGTCGCGCCGGCTGGCTTGAGCCTGCGAGGACGCCAGGATTGCGCAGCCCCGCCACGCATCTCCGGTCGGTCCGTTCCGCCGGAACGCCTGCTAATCAGGCGAGCTTGAGATTGGTGGCCGCGGCCTTGCCGCGCTCCATTGCGACTTCGTAGCTGACCTTCTGGCCCTCATTGAGGCCACGCAGGCCGGCCGCCTGGACCGCGGTGATGTGAACGAACACATCCTTGCCGCCATCCTGGGGCATGATAAAGCCGAAACCCTTGGTGGTGTTGAACCACTTGACAGTGCCGATAGCCATAGCTGCGTCTTCTCCGTCGTGGGCACCGGGCAACAGCGCCCGATGCGTCGGACAACCGGGCTTTGGACGTCTTGAAGGCACCGGCAAGCGACAGAGCAACGGAGCGCAGCAAGGCTAGCCAAAAGCGATTGCGGCATGAGTTGGGCAGATTGCGTGACGGGAGTCAATGACCCCGCAATGACGCAGCGCGCGATACCAGAGTAACCGTCAGATTAACGTAGAACCGGCGCCGGCGCGGGGCAAGGGGTGTGCGGGCCGGGCGGAAAAATATCTCGTTGCCAACACGACGACCGCCCGCATGAGCAAGAAAAAAGGGCGGGCCTTGCGGCCCGCCCGGTCTTCAAGCCCAGAGGCTCTGGCGAGACGGATCAGAAATCCATGTCGCCCATGCCGCCGCCCATGCCGCCCATGCCGCCGCCGCCGCCGCCCATCGGCGCCTTCTTCTCCGGCTTCTCGGCGATCATGGCCTCGGTGGTGACCAGCAGGCCGGCGACCGAAGCCGCGTCCTGCAGCGCGGTGCGGACAACCTTCGTCGGGTCGATGATGCCGGCCGCCACCATGTCCTTGTACTCGGCGGTCTGCGCATCGAAGCCGTAATTGTAGTCCTTGTTCTCGAGCACCTTGCCCGAGATCACCGCACCGTCCTCGCCGGCGTTCTCGGCGATCTGGCGCAGCGGCGTCAGAGCGGCCTTGCGGACGATCTCGATGCCGAAACGCTGGTCGTCGTTGTCGACCTTGACGTTGTTGAGGATCTGGCTGGCCCGTGCGAGCGCCACGCCGCCGCCCGGAACGATGCCTTCCTCGACTGCCGCACGGGTCGCATGCATCGCGTCATCGACGAGATCCTTGCGCTCCTTCACCTCGACCTCCGAGGCGCCGCCGACGCGGATCACGGCCACGCCGCCGGCCAGCTTCGCCAGCCGCTCCTGCAGCTTCTCGCGGTCGTAGTCGCTGGTGGTCTCCTCGATCTGCGCGCGGATCTGGTTGCAGCGGCCCTTGATGTCGGCACCCTCGCCGGCACCCTCGACGATCGTGGTGTTCTCCTTCTCGATCAGCACCTTCTTGGCGCGGCCAAGCATGGCGAGCGTCACGTTCTCGAGCTTGATGCCGAGATCCTCGCTGATCACCTGACCGCCGGTCAGCACCGCGATGTCTTCCAGCATCGCCTTGCGGCGATCGCCGAAGCCCGGCGCCTTCACGGCCGCGACCTTCAGGCCGCCGCGCAGCTTGTTCACGACCAGGGTGGCCAGGGCCTCGCCCTCGACATCCTCGGCGATGATCAGCAGCGGCCGGCCCGACTGCACCACCGTCTCCAGCAGCGGCAGCATCGGCTGCAGGCCGGAGAGCTTCTTCTCGTGGATCAGGATGTACGGCTGGTCCAGATCGGCGATCATCTTCTCGGCGTTGGTGATGAAGTACGGCGAGACGTAGCCGCGGTCGAACTGCATCCCCTCGACCACGTCGAGCTCGGTCTGGATGCCCTTGGCCTCCTCGACGGTGATCACACCCTCGTTGCCGACCTTCTGCATCGCCTCGGAGATCATCTGGCCGATCTCCACCTCGCCATTGGCGGCGATCTGGCCGACCTGCGCGGTCTCGCCGGGGGTGGTGATCTTGCGCGACTTGGCCTTCAGCTCCTCGACCAGGGCGGTCACCGCCTTGTCGATGCCGCGGCGCAGATCCATCGGGTTCATGCCGGCGGCAACCGCCTTCAGACCCTCGCGGACGATCGCCTGCGCCAGCACGGTGGCCGTCGTGGTGCCGTCGCCGGCCAGGTCATTGGTCTTGGAGGCGACCTCGCGCACCATCTGCGCGCCCATGTTCTCGAACTTGTCGGAAAGCTCGATCTCCTTGGCGACCGTCACACCGTCCTTGGTGATGCGCGGCGAGCCGAAGCTCTTGTCGAGCACGACGTTGCGGCCTTTCGGACCCAGCGTCACCTTCACGGCGTCGGCGAGAATGTCGACGCCGCGCAGCATCCTGGCGCGCGCGTCGGCGCCGAAACGTACTTCCTTGGCAGCCATGTAAACCTATTCCCTATCTTGTTGAATGGAGCGGATCGGGCGGCGCGTTACGCCGCCTTCTTCTGGGCGGCCGCCGTCTCGACGATGCCCATGATGTCGCTCTCCTTCATGATCAGCAGCTCCTCGCCGTCGATCTTGACTTCGGTGCCGGACCACTTGCCGAACAGCACGCGGTCGCCGGCCTTCACGTCCAGCGCCTGGATGGCGCCCTGCTCGTTGCGCGCACCGGGGCCGGCCGCGACAACTTCGCCCTCCATCGGCTTTTCCTTGACGGTATCGGGGATGATGATGCCGCCGGAGGTCTTCTCTTCGGCGCTCAGGCGCCGGACGACCACGCGGTCGTGCAGGGGACGGAACTTCATGCGGTTGCTCCTGGATGTCGATGGGCCACCATTATTGCGGGTGGCCGCGATTGGCACTCCCGATCGGGGAGTGCCAGCGATCTAGGCGCTTGCCCGCCACCTGTCAAGCGCCCGGCAGCACTCGGCCGCAATGAGTGACAAGTAACTGGAAACATTGATTTTATCTTGCCAAACGCGATCTTCCGCGTGGCATGATGCGTAGTGGCACAAGCCGCAGGCCGGAGGATCGAGATGCGCGATACCGAGGGGTTCCGCCGTCAATTGGAGGGCTACCGCATGACGACCGCGGAAATCCTCTATCACCTGCCGGACCATCCCGATGTGCTGCAAAGCTATGTCTGGCAGGCGCTGGATCTGGCGCCGCGTTTCCCGGTGCTGCACCGGTTCCTGGATTTCTGGGTCCGCGAGATCGATGGCAAGCTGCACTCGGTGCGGGTGGGTTCGGCCGAACTGGTCAGCCCTGCGGAGTGGCGGCACGTGCGCTATCTGCACTGATCCCCGCCACCTCCGCCGCGCGGCTATGGCGCAGCAGCCACCAGCCGATCGCGGCGGCGATGACGAACAGCGCCAGCGCCAGCAGCAATTGCGCGCCGTGTCCCACCTCCGCGCCGGAGCCGGCCAAGCGCGAAGACCAGCGTCTGCGGCACGAAGCCCAGGGCCGAGGCGGCAAGGAACGGCGGGGCCGCCACGCTCGACACGCCGGCCGCGAGGTTGAGCAGCAGGTTGTTGCCGACCGGCAGCAGCCGCAGGCTGAGTGTCACCGCGAACGGGCGCGCGGCGATCGCGCGGTCGAGCCGCGCCAGCCGTCCGCGCAGGCGGCGCGTCGCCCAGTCGCGGCCGATCAGCCGTGCCCAGAGCAGATTGGCCGCGCAGCCGAGCACCTGCGCCGCCAGCGCCGCGGCGGCGCCCAGCGGTGCGCCCAGCGCCAGCCCGCTCGCATAGCACACCACCTGGCGCGGCACGCCGACCGCGCACAAGGCGGCCCCGGCCGCGATCAGATCGAGCGCCTGCCACCAGCGATGCCTGCCCGCCTCGTGCGCCAGCAGCCCCGCCACGCCGCCGGCCGGCAGCAGCCGCAGCAGCAGCCCGGCTGCGAGCAGGCCGCCCAGCAGCAGCAGGGGGCGGCCGAATGCCTGCCAGCGTCCGTTCATCGCGACCCCTCCGGGCCGCCGGTCGCCTCGATCGTGGGTCCGCGCCAACGGCGTTGCAGCCACCAGACGCCGAACAGATCGACGATGCCCACCGCCAGCCGGTCCAAGGTGCCGTAGTTCGAGGCGCCGGCGGTGCGGGGCCGATGGTTCACCGGGAACGGCTGCGTCTGCCCGCCGGCGCGCAGCACCAGCGCCGGCAGGAAGCGGTGCATGTGGTCGAACTGCGGCAGCGACAGGAACAGGTCGCGGCGGAACACTTTCAGGCCGCAGCCGGTATCCGGTGTGGCGTCGCGCAGCAGCGCGGCACGCACCCGGTTGGCGATGCGCGAACTGCGCCGCTTCACCCAGCTGTCCTGGCGGCGGACCCTGTGGCCGGCGATCAGCACCGGGCCGCCGCCGGTGGTCTCGGCCGCGCGGGCGGCAGCGAGGGCGGCCGGCAGGTCGGCCGGATCGTTCTGCCCGTCGCCGTCCAGCGTGGCGATCCAGGCGCCGCGCGCGGCACGGACCCCCGTGATGACCGCGGCACTCTGCCCGCAACTGGCTCCGTGACGCAGCCAGCGCACCCCATGCAGGCGGGCCGCCTCGGCCAGCTGCCGTGGCGTGGCATCGGTGCTGCCGTCGTCCACATAGACGATCTCGTGCGGCCGACCCGCCAGCGCCGCCTCGATCTCCGCCACCAGAGGCAGGATGTTGTCCGCCTCGTTGCGTACCGGCACCACGACGGAGAGCAGATCCAGGGCGGGATCGGCGTCGAGCGCGGGAAGGGGCAGGGGGATCGAGTCCATTGGCCCGGCTTTGTACGCCGCAACTGTGGCAGGGGCTAGGCGGCGGGCACGCGCGCCGCCGGGGATTCTTTTGACGAATTGTCTCTCACATGCCCGGGCACATGCCTGGGCACATGCTCGGGCCGGAAGCCCATGCCGATCAGGCGCGCGGGCCAGCGGCGCAGCCATGGCAGCCCCCGCAGCAGGCGCAGCACGAACGGCGGGCGTATCTGGGCGGAGCCGCCCAGCACGGGGGAGATCACGCGGTTCTGGATGACGACTTGCAGGCGCTGGGTCATGCGGGCCGGCCAGGCGCGCCGCCGCTGCACTGCCCCCAAATCGGCCTCCGTGACCTGATTCCCGCGCAGCTTGTCGGCCAGCAGGTTGGCGGCGGCGACCGCGTCCTGGATCGCCAGATTGACGCCGACGCCGCCCACCGGCGACATGGTGTGCGCGGCGTCGCCGATGCACAGCAGGCCGGGGCGGTGCCAGACGGGCAGGCGATCGACGCCCACCGTCAGCGTCCTGATGCCGTCCCACGAGTTCGAGTGCCGTCACGCGGTCGGCGGCGAAGGGTGCGAGCTGCGCGACCCTGGCGCGAAATGCCTCAAGCCCCTGCGCGCGCACCTGCTCGGCCGAGCCCTTCGCGATCACCAGCCCGCACTGCCAATGCTCGCCGCGATTGATGCGCACGAACAGGGCGCCGGGCGCGAAGCGGCCCGCCGTGCCGCGTGGGTCGGTGTCGCGGCGGGGCAGGCTGAACCACAGCACGTCCATGGGCGCGCCGATATCGACCGGACGCAGCCCCGCCCGCGCCCGCACCGTCGAACGGCGCCCATCCGCCCCCACCACCAGATCGGCGCGAACAATGAGCGGGCCGTCCGGCGTGCTGACATGCACGCCCGCGATCCTGCCGGCATCCTCGATCAGCTCCGTGACCTCGGCCTGCATCCGCAGGCCGAACCCGGGGTACCGCCGGCCTTCCCCGGCGAGGAAATCCAGGAAATCCCATTGCGGCATGAACACGATGCAGCGGGCAGCCGTCGGCAGATGCGCGAAATCGGCGACCGGAAACACCTCGTCGCCGATCTCGGCCGCAAGCGTGGTCTCGGCCTGATGCGGCAGGCGCAGGAACGCGTCGAGCAGCCCGAGTTCGTGCAGCACCTGCAAGGTCGAGGGGTGGATCGTGTCGCCGCGGAAGTCGCGCAGGAAATCGGCGTGCTTTTCCAGCACCAGCACATCGACTCCGGCGCGGGCCAGCAGATAGCCCAGCATCATCCCGGCTGGCCCGCCTCCGGCGATGCAGCAGCGGACGGCGATCTCGGTCGCAGGCACCGGGCTTTCAGCCCCTCGGCTGCGCCCCGAAGCGCAGATAGGGCTTTAGCACCCGCAGCCCCGCCGGGAATTTCTGCTTCACCGTCTCCTCCGGCATCGCGGCCGGCACCACCACGTCCTCGCCCGGCTTCCAGTTGACCGGCGTCGAGACGGCGTGCTTCGCGGCGAACTGGCAGGCATCGAGCAGGCGCAGCACCTCGTCGAAATTGCGCCCGGCGGACATCGGGTAGGTGAGCGTCGCCCTGATCTTCTTGTCCGGGCCGATGATGAAGACCGACCGCGCCGTGGCGTTGTCGGCCGGCGTGCGCCCCTCATGCGTGTCGCCGGCATCCTCGGGCAGCATGTTGTAGAGCTTCGCCACCTTCAGGTCGGTATCGGCGATCATCGGGTAGTTGACCGCGTGGCCCTGGGTCTCCTCGATGTCCTTCGCCCAGTTCGCGTGGCTTGCCACCGGGTCGATGGACAGGCCGATGATCTTGGTGTTCCGGCGGTCGAACTCGGGCTTCAGCCCGGCCATGTAGCCGAGTTCGGTGGTGCAGACCGGGGTGAAGTCCTTGGGGTGGGAGAACAGGATCGCCCAGTGATCGCCGATCCATTCGTGGAACCGGATCGGCCCCTGGGTGGTCTCGGCCGTGAAGTCCGGTGCTGTGGCGTTCAGTCGCAGCGACATCGCATCCCCCTATCCCCACCGGGCGCCGACGGCGCATCCGGCCTCTGGTCCAGGCTCCAGTAGCACCGCTGCGGGCCCCGCGGTAGAAGGGGCCAGGGCAGCCCGTTCGGGGTCGGCATGATCTTCCGCCAGTTGTTCGATGCGGCCTCCTGCACCTACACCTACCTGCTCGCCAGCCGCCACGGCGGCGAGGCGCTGATCGTCGATCCGGTGCTGGAGAAGGTTGACCGCTACCTGCACCTGATCGCCGAGCTGGACCTGAAGCTGGTCAAGGCGGTCGATACGCATCTGCACGCCGACCACATCACGGGCCTCGGCGCGCTGCGCGACCGCACGCGCTGCATCACCGTGATGGGCGAACACAGCGGCGTCGATGTGGTCTCGATGCGGGTCGGCGACGGCGACCGGCTGCGCATCGAGGGGATCGAGCTGGGGGTGATCTACACGCCCGGCCACACCGACGATTCCTACAGCTTCACGATGGCCGACCGCGTGTTCACCGGCGACACGCTGCTGATCCGCGGCACCGGGCGCACCGATTTCCAGAACGGCGACGCGCGCGCGCAATACGACTCGATCTTCGGCCGGCTGCTGCGCCTGCCGGACGAGACGATGGTGTTTCCCGCGCACGACTACAAGGGCGACACGGTCAGCACGATCGCCGAGGAGCGCGCGCACAATCCGCGCCTGCAAGTGAAATCGGTCGAGGAATACGCGGCGCTGATGGACGCCTTGCATCTGCCCAATCCGAAGATGATGGACGTGGCCGTGCCCGCCAACATGCGTCAGGGCCTGGCGCAGGCGGAGATCGCGCGGCGCGGCTGGGCGGTGACGGCGGAGCAGGCGCAGGCGCTGCTCGGCCGGCGCGACGTGGCGCTGGTCGATCTGCGCGAACGCTGCGAGCGGGAGAAGCACGGCGTCATTCCGGGTGCGCTGCACGCGCCCTATCCGGAGTTGCAGGAGAACATCCAGGCGGGCGGCATGCTGCACGAACTCGCGGACCAGAAGCGGCTGGTGTTCTACTGCGCCTTCGGCGAACGCTCGGCGATGGCGGTGCGGGCGGCGCAGGATGCGGGGCTTTCGACCGCCTGCCATATCGAGGGCGGGATGGCGGCGTGGGTGCGCGCGGGCGGGAAGGTGGCGCATTGACGAGGGTGGTGCCGCGCCAGGCGCCACACTATGTGCCCCGCTGCACCGCAAGCGGAGGACAATGGGATGGACGCCACGATCGAGACCCTGATTCCGGCCGCCGAGCTGGCGCGCGACAACCCGGTGCGCATCCCCAACGAGAGCGCCGAGTACCGCGCCGCCCGCACGGCGCTGCTGGCCGAGGAGATCGAGCTGCGCCGCCATATCGAGCGCGTGGCCGCGCAACGCCGCGCCCTGCCGCCGGGCGGCGCGGTGATCGGCGACTACCGTTTCCAGGGCGAGGACGGCCCGACGCGATTTCGCCGGGCTGTTCGGCGACAAGCAGACGCTGGTCGTCTACAGCTACATGTTCGGGCCGCAGCGCGAGCGGCCCTGCCCGATGTGCACCAACCTGCTGGGCGCCTGGGAGGGCAATGCCGCCGATATCGGCCAGCGCGTCTCGCTGGTGGTCGTCGCCCGCTCGCCGATCGAGCGGCTGGTCGCCTGGAAGCGCGAGCGCGGCTGGAAGGACCTTCGCCTCTACAGCGACCTCAACGGCGCCTATTCGCGCGACTATTTCGGCATCCTGCCCGACGGCTCGGAAATCCCGGCGCTGAACGTGTTCACCCGCCGCGACGGGACGATCCGCCATTTCTGGTCGGGCGAGATGACCGGCTCGACCGCCGATCCCGGCCAGGACCCGCGCGGCGCGCCCGACCCGGCGCCGCTATGGATGGTGCTGGACTGCACGCCGGAAGGCCGCGGCGCGGACTGGTATCCGAAGCTGCGGTACGACGGCTGACGTGGCGGCCGTCGCTGAGTTGTCCCGAGCGCCCTGCGCGGGTCCTGGCCGAGTTGCGGGAGAACAGCAAGGCGGCACCCTGCATGAGCTCGCGGGCCGGAAGCGGCTGGTGTTTATTGCGTCTTCGGCGAGCGCTCGGGGATGGCGGTGCGGGCATCGCAGGACACGGAGATCGCCGCGGCCGCCCTCTTACCGTCGTGCTTGCCTTCGAATATTGATCGAACCGGGGCCGTGCGGGGGCGAGGCCCATTTCACCCTCGATCTAGCCGGCGTCGCGCGGGAACGGAAGCTACGTTCCACCTGTGTCTAGCGAAGCGCCCCTTCAGCGCCACCGACCGCGGCATATATCCGGGAGGCTAGCTCCTCAACGTTCCCAGAGTAGTAAGGGCAACAATATCAGCCAGCCGCGCTGACCGTGTCGCAACAGTCCTTGCGTCCACATCGGCCCATACCGGAATAAGAGAATTCGCATCAGCTATAGCGCGTGTTAGCAGCGTCGACATTTCTGTGTTTGCCCACGTGGTGTTTTCAAGCAGGTTCTTTTGACACCAGTAGCACCGCGTGGCGGCATTCGGTAAGTCCCTTGTCGATGCTCTCGCCTAGCCTGTCACCCGGCTTGAGAGAGAAAATTCATCGTACCAGACGATCAGACCGAATTTTGACAACTCAATTGCCAGAGGGCGGGCCAAATCCATCTTGTCCCAGTGAAGTCATGCGCAATGAATGCATCGGGCTTACGCATCTCCAATCGCCTCTTCCATTCTTCGTTGTCGACTATTGCCACGAAGCCCTCTGTGGGATTCAGAACCGCCCGATACTCTCCACGAGGAGCTTGTAGCTCATCCGTGAAGAAGAACACCCAATTCGATATAGGCAGGTTCTCGCTACTTTCCGGCGGAGTATCTAGGTCGAGGTGTTTTGTGCATCGCATTTCAACCTTAGCCAGTTCGTCAGATATGGCACCTACACTGAGCAAAATACCGCGAAAGTCGGGAAGAGTCATCTTTGGAACAAGAAAAGCCCGATGCCTGATTCCATCAACAAAATTTATGACAAATACACTAAGAAACGGCTTGCCGGCGATCATATTTGTCTGCCAGCGCAGAGCCGACTTTCCTCCAATTACTATGTTCATACGAAAAAACAAACCCTCGAGTTCGAGCGACAAATTGTACATCATTAGCCCTCCATGGTCATAGGATGGGATCTGAACGGCGGTGCTTGGGACTCGCCGCTTCAGCGAGAATGGCGGTCTTTCAAAGCTCCTGGACGCTCACGCCTCCCCGAGCAGCCGTCGCGGAGTCCGCGAGCGAGAAGCTCAGCCGGACATGATTGCGCTGGGAGCGGTCGGCGAAAAAAGCCTCGCGGGGGACGAAGGCGACGTGGGCCTCGCGGATCGCACGTTCGAGGAGATGGGCGCCACCCAAGTGCTCCGGGAGCGTCACCCAGACGAACATGCCGCCTTCGGGCCTGATCCAGCAAGCGTAGCAAGGGTAGGGGGGAAGGCAAAGCGCATCCCGCCACACGGCATCCCCGCCAGTCGTTCCGGATGCAGCAGCACCAAAGGCGCGCCCGCCTTGCCGATCGCAGCCGCCCGAGGCGCGCGCCTGGCGGTTCACCGTCTCGCGTGAGCTGCTGACCGGCGCATCAGGACCCCCTTGGGGAAAGCCCATCATCACCGGACAGATCGAGTGCTACCTAAACCGGACAGACCGCCTGCTACCTACACACGGAAAATTTTCCTTGACATGCCGCCGCGCTTTGTGTTCTTGTTCCGTTCGTGCCCACCGCCGCCACCTCCGCCGCGCCCAGCCTGACCCAGCGCCTCGGCCTCATCCTCGCCGGCCTGCGCCGCGATCTGGCGATCGGCGCCGCCCGCGACCGGGCGTTGGCGGCGCTGGTGCTCCTGCTCTGGAACCGGTTCAGCCGCACCGCCGCCCGCTTCGCCGCCATCGCCGCCCGCTACCGCGCCGGCACCCTGCGTCCGCCGCCCACACGACGTCGCCGCATGAACGCGGCACCGCCGCCGCGCGACCCCTTGCCGCGCCAGTCCGGCTGGCTGGTGCGCCGCCTGCCGGAATGTGCCGCGCATGGCGAGTATCTGCGTCTGTTGCTGGCCGAACCGGAGATGCTGGAGATGATCGAAGCGGCACCGCAATTGCGCCGCCTGTTGCGCCCGCTCTGGCGGATGCTCCGGGCGGACCCGGTGCCGCAGGTGCTGCGCCCACCACCGGCGGCACCGGCCCAACCCCCAGCCCAATCTCTCTCCCGCGGCGCCCACCGGTCGCGGCAAGCCCCGCCCCCGCCCCCTGCATCCGGCGCGCCTACGGCACGGCCTCATCGCCCTCCCGCCTTCCGTCCGCTCAGCCGCGCCTGAGCGTTCCGGGACACGGGTCCGCCCTAACGTTGCGATAAATCACCAAAACCTCGTCTTCCGCAGCCAGGCGGGTCTGTCCGCCTCAGGGGCTCCCCGCCTATATGCTGCACCGATGCCCTTCGACCCCGCTCTCGCCCCCAACCCTCCGCTGCGTCGCCGCTGCCCCGCCGGCACGCAGCGCGTCCCCGTCGCCGTCTGGCTGTTCGGCCTCGCCGCCATGATCTTCGTCATGGTGATCCTGGGCGGCGCCACCCGTCTCACCGGCTCCGGCCTGTCCATCATGGAATGGGCGCCGCTCGCGGGCGCCCTGCCGCCGCTCAGCCACGCCGACTGGGCGCGGCTGTTCGCGCTCTACAAGACCATTCCGCAATACGACCTGCTGCATCCGGGCATGGGCCTCGCCGGTTTCCAGGGCCTGTTCTGGCTGGAATGGGTGCATCGGCTGTGGGGCCGGCTGCTCGGCGTGGCCCTGCTGCTGCCGCTCGCCTGGTTCTGGTGGCGGGGCGCCATCGACCGCCGCCTGGGATGGCGCCTGGTCGGCATCTTCGTGCTGGGCGGGCTGCAAGGGGCGGTCGGCTGGTTCATGGTCGCCTCGGGCTTCGAGGCGGACAGCACCGCCGTCTCGGCCAACCGGCTGGTGGCGCATCTGGTGCTGGCGCTGGCGCTGTATGCGGCGCTGCTGTGGACCGCCCTCTCGGTGCTGCACCCCGCACGGCGGCCGGCGCCGGCCCGCCGGCTGCGCGCGGCACTGGGCCTGCTGTGCGGTTGCGTGGCAATCACCATCGTGGCGGGCGGCTTCACCGCCGGCCTGCATGCCGGGCTGGTGTTCAACACCTTCCCGCTGATGGACGGGCAGGTGGTGCCGCCGGGCTATGGCAGCCTCAGCCCGTTCGCACGCAACCTGTTCGAGAATGTCGCGGCGGTGCAGTTCGATCATCGGCTGCTGGCAACCGTGACCGCGCTGCTGGCCCTGGCCACGGTCCTGCTCGGCTGGCGCGCAACCCGGCCCGGCGAGGCGCTGCGGACCGGGCTGCTCTGTCTCGGTGCCGCCGTCCTGCTGCAATACGCGCTGGGCGTCGCCACCTTGCTCTACGTGGTGCCGATCCCGTCTCGCCGTCGCACACCAGGCGAATGCGGTGCTGCTGCTGACCGCCTCGCTCTGCTGCCTGCATTTCGCCGGGCGCACCCGGCCCATTCCTTTGCCCCAGGAGACACCGTGAGCAACACGCTTTCGCAGGACACGGCACTGTCCGTCACCGACCGGGTATTCTTCCAGCGGTCCGACGCGGACCTCGACGCCGATGCGGCACTGGCTGCGACGCGCTCGGCACTCGCCGCCGCCGATGATGGCGAGCTGTTCCTGGAATGGCGCGAGAGCGAGGCGGTCAGCCTCGATGACGGCCGCATCCGGGCCGCCAATTACGACACCCAACTCGGTTTCGGCCTGCGCGCCGTCGCCGGCGAGGCGACCGGCTACGCCCATTCGGGCGAGATCTCGAAAGCCGCCCTGGCGCGCGCGGCGGCGACCGTGAGCGCCGTCGCCGCCGGCCATTCCGGCACCGCCTCGGAGTCGCCGCGCGCCACCAATGCCCGGCTCTATTCGCCCGACAGCCCGTTCGCGGACAACAAATTCGGCACGCGCACCGGCGTACTGGCGGAGATCGACGCTTATGCGCGGGGCCGGATGCGCGGGTGAAGCAGGTCATGGCCTCGATCACCGGCGAGTGGCAGGCGGTGCAGATCATCCGCGCCGACGGCACCCGCGTCGCCGATCTGCGTCCCCTGGTGCGACTGAACGTGGCTGTCGTGGTCGAGCATAACGGGCGGCGCGAGACCGGCAGCTACGGCACCGGCGGGCGGTTCGGCTACGAGCGCGTGATCGGGCCGGAGACCTGGCAGGCGGCGGTGGACGAGGCGCTGCGCCAGGCGGTGCTGAACCTCGACAGCGTCGCCGCCCCGGCGGGCGAGATGCCGGTGGTGCTGGGCGCCGGCTGGCCCGGCATCCTGCTGCACGAGGCGATCGGGCATGGGCTGGAGGGCGATTTCAACCGCAAGAAGACCTCGGCCTTCGCCGGGCTGATGGGCAAGCGCATCGCCGCCCCCGGCATCACCGTGGTCGATGACGGCACCATGCCGGACCGGCGCGGCAGCCTGACGGTGGACGACGAGGGCACGCCCACCAGCCGCACCGTGCTGATCGAGGACGGCATCCTGTGCGAGTTCATGCAGGACCGGCTGAACGCACGCCTGATGGGCGTGCGCGCCACCGGCAACGGGCGGCGGCAATCCTACGCCCACGCGCCGATGCCGCGCATGACCAACACGGTGATGCTGGGCGGCACCCACAAGGCCGAGGAGATGATCCGCTCGGTGCCGCGCGGCCTGTATGCGGTCAATTTCGGCGGCGGCCAGGTGGACATCACCTCGGGCAAGTTCGTGTTCTCGGCCAGCGAGGCATATCTGATCGAGGACGGGCGGGTGACGGCCCCGGTCAAGGGCGCCACGCTGATCGGCAACGGGCCGGACGCGCTGACCCGCATCGTGATGGTGGGCGACGACATGGCGCTCGATGCCGGCATCGGCACCTGCGGCAAGCAGGGGCAGGGGGTGCCGGTGGGGGTGGGCCAGCCGACCCTGAAATTGTCGGCGCTGACCGTCGGCGGCACCGCCTGATCCGAGCCCGGATGCGTCTTCATCTTATTCTGGCGACCTGCTTCTGGGCGGCCTGCTTCTGGCCGGTCCCGTAGCCGCGGCCGACGAGCCGGCCTGCCCCTCGGTTCGGGTGCCGCCGCTCGTGGCGCCGCATCTGCGCGCGGCGCTGGCACGGCAGGAGCAGGCGATCATCGTGGCGATCGGCTCCTCCAGCACGCGCGGCTGGCAGTCATCCGATCCCGCACATTCCTACCCGGCGGTGTTGCAGGCGGCGCTGAGCCGGATGCTGCCGCACGCGCATGTCGCGGTCATCAACCGCGGCGTGAACGGCGAGGACGTCTCGCAGGAGCTGCCACGATTGGAATCCGACGCGCTGGTGGTCCGGCCGCAACTGGTGATCTGGCAGATCGGCGCCAACGGGGCGCTGCGCAGCATCAATCCCACCGCCTATCGCACGCTGGCCGTGGCCGGTGTCGCCCGGCTGCACGAGGCCGGGGTCGATGTGGTGCTGATGAACAACCAGCGCTCGCCGCGCCTGCTGGCAGCACCTGAGGACCGTGCGATCGACCGCTCGACCGCCGAGGTGGCCGAGCAGACGGAGGCGGGGTTCTTCGACCGCGGCGCGCTGATGGATACGTGGCAGGCAGCCGGCACGCCCTATGCCCGCTTCATCGCGCCCGACAGGCTGCACCACAACGATCTGGGCTATCGCTGTCTGGGCGAGGCGCTCGCGAGTGCCCTGGTGGCGGGACTCGGTCCGACCGAACCGGGCGGGCAGGGGCCCGGCAGCGGCGAGGTGGAGGAGTAAACCTCGCGCGTCAGCGCAGGCCGATCGCGGCGTACGCGCGCTGGCTGGGCGGCCATGCCGCCTGCACGTCGGCGCGCCAGACATAGGCGGCCCCCGCCAGCGCCAGCAGCGTCAGCACGGTCAGCGCCCAGCCGAGTGCCGAGGCCCGCTCGCGCGTCCGCCCGCGCCGCTCGACCAGCGGCGGAAAGACGGCCAGCATCGGGTCGACAGGGGGCGGAGGCGCCACCGGCACGCGCGCCGCCGGCACCCGGGCCAGCGGCACGCGCGCCTCGGGCGGCACGGGGATGGCCGGCTGCTCGGGCGCGGCCGGTTGCTCGGGAGCGACGGCAGGTGCGTGGGCGTCGGCTCCATCGGGTGCGTGCGGCACCCATTCATGCCCGCAGCGGGCGCAGCGCAGCGCCCGCTGCGCCTCGCCCAGCAGCGAGGCGGGCACCTCATAGACGGCGGCGCAGGCAGGGCAGATGATGCGCATGAGCCAGAATGATGATCGCGCCGCCTGTGGCGCGCAATGGCGCCGGGGCCGTCGTTCTGCACCCAGATGCGCCGTGCCACGAAGGAAGGCACCGCCCGGACGTGCCGGGACGAACGTGCTAGGACGTGCGCCGGTTCGGGTTCCAATCTTCGGGTTCCAGTCGCGGAGCGTGCATGGTTCTGCTGGAGGGCGTGGCGCTGCACTACCCCCAGGCGGGACGGCAGCCCACGCGGGAGGTGCTGCGCGATCTCAGCTTCGCCGTTCCGGGCGGCGGCTTCCGCTGGCTGCTGGGCGCCTCGGGCGCGGGCAAGACCAGCCTGCTGCGGCTGCTGCATCTGGCGGTGCGCCCGACGCGCGGCCGGCTGCGGTTGCTGGATGTCGAGATCGGTCCGGAGGAGCGCCGCGGGCGTGACGCGGCGCTGCGGCGGCACCTGCCCCTGCTGCGCCGGCGAATTGGCATGGTGTTCCAGGATTTCCGCTTGCTGTCGCATCTCTCCGCGTTCGACAACGTGGCACTGCCGCTGCGGCTCGCAGGGCGGCCGGAAGGGCAGGTGCGCGCCGATGTGGAGGAGATGCTGCGATGGGTGGGCCTCGCGCGGCACCGCGACGAGCGGCCGGATGCGCTGTCCGGCGGCGAGCAGCAGCGCGTGGCGATCGCCCGCGCGGTGGTGGCGCGTCCGAGCCTGCTGCTGGCCGATGAGCCGACCGGCAATCTGGACGATGTCCAGGCTGAGCGGCTGATGCGCCTGCTGCACGAGATGAACCGGCTGGGCGCGACCGTGGTGGTCGCGACCCATAACGAGGGCCTGGTCGCCCGTCATCCCGGCCCGGTGCTGCTGCTGGATGGCGGCAGGCTGGTGGAAGATGGCTGAGCGCACGGTCAACCTGCGGCGCGGCGCCACCGACGATCTTGGTCTGCGGCGGGCGCTCGGCGATCGGGTGCTGCCGCTGCTGGTGGGGGCCATGGCGTTCCTGGCGGCGCTGGCCGGGGCGGGTGCCGTGGGCGCCCGTTCGCTCGCCCGGCACTGGCAGGTGGGGGCGGCCGCGGCACTCACGGTGCAGGTGCCGCGTCCCTCCGGCATCGAGGGCGGCATCACGCGCCTGCGGCGGGCACTCGATCTGCTGCGTGCCGATCCGGCGGTCGCGCGCGCGCGCGCGTTCGCGCCGGCGGAGCTGGAGACGCTGCTTGCACCGTGGTTTGGCGGCGCCGGGCCGCCACCTGGGCTCGACCTGCCGGGCGTCATCGCGGTGCGGCTGGCATCCGGCGGCGAGGCGGCGGGCTTGGCCGCGCGCTTGCAGGCGGCCGTGCCAGGCGCCGAGACCGAGAGCCACGCCGTCTGGGTCAACCGGCTGGCTGCCCTGGCCGCGAGCCTGCAAGCCTGTGCCTGGCTGGCCCTGGCCGTGGTTGCCGGGGTCGCGGTGCTGGTGGTGGCGGTGGCCACGCGCAGCGGCCTGCTCGCCCGGCGCGAGGCGATCCGCATCGTGCATGGGCTGGGTGCGACCGACGCCTACATCGCCAGCCGTTTTGCCCGCCGCGCGACCGCGCTGGCCGCCTCGGGTGCCGCCATCGGCGCCGGCGTGGCGCTCCCGGTTCTGCTCGGCCTCGCCGCACTGGCCGCGCCGTTCTCGGAGCAGGGTGGTGTGACGCGGGCGCCCGTCGGACCGAGCGGGGAGGGCCTGATGGCACTGGTCGGCGCTCTGCCCCCTGTCCTGTGGCTGGCACTGCCGGCGCTGCCGGCCGCGGCGGCGGTGATCGGCTTCGTCACCGCACAGGGTACGGTGCGCCAATGGCTGCGGCGCCTGCCGTGAGAACCGCAGGATCGCATGCCCGACGATGGCCGATCGCGGTCGCGGCACTCGCCTGCCTCGTGCTGGCAGGAAGCCTCGCCGCGTTCCTCAGCCGGGCGGAGAGCACGGCGCCGCTGCCCGCCCATGCGGATGGCATCGTGGCGCTGACCGGCGGTGCTGACCGGATCGCCACCGCGCTGCGGCTGCTGGGCGACGGGCGCGGGCGCATCCTGCTCATCTCCGGCGTGGGCGGCGAGGCCGGGTTCGCGCAACTGGCGAGGCAGGCGGGAGCCGATCCCGCCCTCGGCAGCCGCGTCACCCTGGGCCGTGTCGCTGCGTCCACCCATGGCAACGCGCAGGAGACCGCCGGCTGGGCGCGCGCCAACGGCATCCGCTCGCTGATCGTGGTGACGGCCTACTATCACATGCCGCGCGCCCTGGCGGAGCTGTCACGGGCGCTCCCCAATGTTGCGCTGTATCCCGTTGCGGTGCGACCGTCGGACGGCCCCCCGGCCCTGCGCCTGCTCGCCGCGGAATATCCCAAATGGCTGGCCGCGGAGATGGGATTGTCGGGCCTTGCCTCTCGCGAGCCGGCCGAACAGGAGAGCGAGAGCCGGCTGCGCCCGGCCCGGCTCGGCGGATGACCTTGCTGCGGTCCTTGGCGTTCAACGTGTGGTTCTACGGCCTGACGCTGCTGTTCTGCCTGGCGGCGCCGGTCCCGGTGCTGTTGGCACGGCTGTGCGGTCGGCATGTCGCCGGGCGCTACGGGCGTGCTGGGCACGGCTGGCGCTGGTCGGGTTGCGTCCGCTTGCGGGCATCGCCTGGCGCGTCGAAGGAGAGATTCCGCTGCGGCGGTCCGGTACTGCTGGCCGCGCAGCACCAATCGGCATTCGAGACCGTGCTCTGGGCGGCGCTGCTCCCGGATGTGTGCTTCGTCGTGAAGCGGGAGCTGATGCGTCTGCCGCTGTTCGGTGCGGTCCTGCGGGCCTCGGACATGATCGGGGTGGATCGCGCCGGAGGTGCCCTGGCGATGCGCGCGATGCTGCGGGCGGGCGAGCGGGCGGCGGCCGACGGCCGGCAAATCGTGATCTTCCCGGAGGGCACGCGGGTCGAGCCAGGCACGCGGGCGAAGCTGCATCCCGGGATTGCCGCCCTGGCCGCGCGAACCGGGCTGCCGGTCATCCCGGTGGTGACCGATTCCGGCCGTCATTGGGGGCGCAACGCCTTCCAAAAGCACTCCGGCACGATTCGCGTGCGCATCTTGCCCGCCTTGCCGGCCGGGCTGCCCCGCGACGAGTTGCTGCGCGAGCTTGCCAGCGTTTTCGCGGCCGGACCGGAACAATGACGGAGCACTACCGGCCCCTGTGGACAAGCATGTGGATACGGCCGTCCCGCGGTTTCCATGCCGCTCCAGCCAAGGCTCGCCAACCCGCTGTCAACGACAGGGTTTTTGCCGTATGAGAGCGCCGCGCGGAGCGGGCCTGAGGAGTGTGGATGAAGCGACGGCGCTGGCTGTTCCTGGCGGTGGCCCTGGTGGCATTGCTGCTCCTGGGGGATGCGGGGCTTTGGTTCGCGGCGCAGCAGGCGCTGGCCCGCGGCTTCGCTGCCTGGGCGGCCGACATGGCCGCGCAGGGTCTGGTGGTCACGGCAGGGCCGGCGAGCGCCGGCGGATTTCCGTTCACCGCGACCCGCAGCTTCCCGGTCAGCCTGCAAGCGGGCGAGGCCGTCTTGCGCAGCGAGCGGGTGACGCTGGTGCTTTCGCCGCGCAACCCGCACACCGTTCGGGTGCTGCTGCCGACGCCGGTCGCGGTTGCGGCGCCTTCGCTGCCGCCGCTCGCCCTGAATTCGCCCGATTGGCATCTCGACGCGGCGCTGGACGGGTCCGACATCTCCACCGACGCCAAGACGCTGGACATTGCCATTGCCGGACCGAACGGGGACACCCGGCACGTGCGGGTGGCGCTGGCGCATCTGCAAGTGGTGCCGGCGGGCGCGGTGCTCGATGTCGCCGGGAGCGCGCAATCGATCGTGCTGCCGGAGCCGCTGCCCGGCGAGGTCTGGCCGCTGGGCCGGCATCTCGCATCTCTCGCGTTCCAGGCCGGGCTGCACGGCCGCCTGCCGCCGCCATCCGCCTCCCGATCCTGGCTCAGCCCAGCCGTCCTGTCCGCCTGGCGCGACAGCGGCGGCGCCATCGATCTGCGCCGCCTGGCGATCGGTTATGGCCCGCTGGGGCTGGCCGGCAATGCCCATCTGGCGCTGGATTCCGGACTGCAGCCGATGGGAACCGCCAGCCTGCGCGTGCTGGGCTATGCGGAGACGCTGGATGCCCTGGTAGCAGCCCATGTCGTGACGGCCCATGCCGCGCGCGCAGCCGGGGCGGTGCTGGCGCTGCTGGCGCGCGCACCCGAGGGTGGCGGCGCTCCCGAGGTGCCGCTGGACGTGACGCTGCGCGACCGTGTCTTGACCGTGGCCGGTTTTCCTTTGGCGAAGCTGCCCAGTCTGGCTGTCAATAGTTAGTGGTCTGAGATCTGACACTTAGTGCCCGATGCCGAGGGTGGATCTCGGATGGAGAGGAGACGTCGCGATGTCGAAAGTCAGCACCTGCCTCTGGTTTGGCAAAGATGCGGAGATGGCCGCCCGCTTCTATGTCTCTCTCGTGCCCGGCTCCAGCCTCAAGCACATCCTGCGCTCGCCAGGGATTTGGCCCGGCGGGGAAGCGGGCGACGTAATCCTGGTGACCTTCACGCTCGGCGGGCAGAGCTTCCAAGCGTTGAACGGCGGCGCGCCGGCAAATTACGGAACTGCCGCCTCGATCTCAGTAGAGTGCTCCGACCAAGCGGAGGTAGATCGGCTGTGGACGGCGCTCACCGCCGATGGCGGGTCGGAAATCATGTGCGGCTGGCTGCGCGACAGGTGGGGCGTGCCTTGGCAAATCGTACCCGAGGCGCTGCCGCGTCTCCTCGCCGACCCAGACCCGACCGTCTCGGGCCGTGTCTTCGCCGCGATGACGGAGATGGTTAAGCTGGACATTGCCGCCCTGGAGCGAGCGGCCGCCGGATGACGCAGGTGCATCTGCGCTGCTACTCAGCGGCGGACGGCACGAAGTGTCAGATTTTGACCAGGACTCGGCATCATGGATAGCTGATGCACATTGCGTGCGCCGTCATCGCGAGCCGGCCGCTTGGCCGGCGCGGCGATCCAGGCCCGCCGCACCGGTGCGGCGGGCCTGGACTGCTTCGTCGCGTGGCTCCTCGCAGTGACGGGGTCGGGCGCTATGAAGCAAGCATCCACGAGAGGGGTCACTAGGTACCTGCACCGGCCACACTCCTCGCTACCTAAAGAAGCCGTTGCCGAGGTTGGCATTCAGTCCTGTCCGGGCTAGAAACGCGCGAACGCAACCGGCCGCCCGGGCATTTGGGGCAACCCCAAACGGGCCGAAGCGGGATGAGCATGACGCCTCTGCGCGATGACAGGAATTGGGGCGAGGGCGTCGGGGCCGCGGGTGGCGGCGCGCCCCCGGTGGCGCGGCTGGGCGCCGATCTGCGCGCCGCGCGCGAACGCCTGGGCTGGACGCTGCCGGCGATCGCGGCCCATCTGCGCATCCGGTTGCCGTTTCTGGAAGCGATCGAGCAGGGCCGTGTCCAGGACCTGCCCGGCAACGCCTACGCGGCCGGGTTCATCCGTACCTATGCACAGGCGCTCGGCCTGGACGCCGCCGAGGTTTCCCGCCGCTTCCGCGTGGAGGTAGGCGAGGTCAACCGCAAGACCGAGCTTGATTTCCCGACCCCGGTGCCGGAGCGCGGAGTGCCGGTGCTGGCGGTGGTGCTGGTGGGTGCCGTGATCGTGGTCGGCGCCTATGTCGGCTGGTACCGGATGAGCGGCAATGACCATCCGGCCGGAGATGTGGTCCAGCAGGTGCCGCAGCGGCTGGAGCCCCTGGTCCAGGACAAGCCGACAAAACTGGCCACGTCCGCCCCGCCGTCTTCGTCGCCGGCCGCCGCTCCCCAGCAACCGGCCGAGAACAAACTCGCGAGCATCGCCACGCAGCCTGGCCAGGGTCCGGCCGCTGGCCCCGGTGGCCATAACCCCGCCTCCCGCGATCTCGCCAAGCTCGGCTGCCGCGGCGACGACCGAGACGCTGCCATCTTCGGCCGCCCCGGAGGCGCCGGCGGCTTCGCCGCATCTGGCGCTGCGCGCCACGGCCGACGCCTGGATGCAGGTGCGCGACCGCAGCGGGCAGGTGCTGCTGAACCGCGTGCTGCGCGCGGGCGAGACGTGGGCGGCGCCGGCGGACAAGACCTCCCTGCTGCTGACCACGGGCAACGCGGGCGGGACGGAACTCGTGGTCGATGGCGTGGCGGGGGCGCCGCTCGGCGGCGATGGGGCGGTGCGGCGGGACGTGCCGCTGGATGCCGGCCCGGGCAAGGGCGGCAAGCTGGCCGCCAATGGCGCGAGTGGCGCTGCTCCGGCGCGGCGGGTCGTGCTGCCGCATAACCAATAGGCGAGCGGGCCGTAGGCAAGACGCCGCGCGAACACAATGTCTGGCGCAGCCGCCTTCGTTGGGTTAGGCGGAACGCGGCAGCGGAACAACTTTCATGGGCAGCAGGGCATGAGCAGTTATCGTCCCTATCAGGACATCACGCGCCGCGTGTCGCGCCAGATTCACGTGGGCCCGGTGCCGGTGGGTGGCGGCGCGCCGATCACCGTGCAGACCATGACCAACACGCCGACCCCTGATGTTGCCGCCACCGTGGCGCAGATCAAGCGCGCCGAGCGGGCCGGCGCCGACATCGTCCGCGTCTCGTGCCCGGACGAGGCGAGCACCGCGGCCCTGGCGTCGATCATCCGGCAGGTGGACGTGCCGATCGTGGCCGACATCCATTTCCACTATAAGCGCGCCATCGAGGCGGCGCGGGCGGGTGCGGCCTGCCTGCGCATCAACCCCGGCAACATCGGCAGCTCCGAACGGGTGCGCGAGGTCGTGCAGGCGGCGCGCGACCACAATTGCTCCATGCGCATCGGCGTCAATGCCGGCTCGCTGGAGCGGCACCTGCTGGAAAAATACGGCGAGCCGAACCCCGAGGCGCTGGTGGAGAGCGCCCTGGAACACGCGAAGATCCTGCAGGACCACGACTTCCACGAATTCAAGATCAGCGTGAAGGCGTCGGATGTGTTCCTGGCCGTCGCCGCCTATACCCAGCTCGCCGAGCAGTGCGACCACCCGCTGCATATCGGCATCACGGAGGCGGGCAGCAGGCGTGCCGGCACCGTCAAGAGCGCGATCGGCCTCGGCAACCTGCTCTGGGCCGGCATCGGCGACACGATCCGCGTCTCGCTTTCTGCCGAGCCGGAGGAGGAGGTGCTGGTCGGCTGGGATATCCTGAAGTCGCTGGGCATCCGCCATCGCGGCGTGAAGATCATCTCCTGCCCGTCCTGCGCGCGGCAGGGCTTCAACGTGATCGAGACGGTGCAGACGCTGGAAGAGCGGCTCGCGCATATCGAGACGCCGCTCACATTGTCCATCATCGGCTGCGTGGTGAACGGTCCGGGCGAGGCGCTGATGACCGATATCGGCCTGACCGGCGGCGGCAACGGCCGGCACATGGTCTATGCCGCCGGCAAGACCGACCACACCACGCCGGGCGATGGCATGGTGGAGCACATCGTCGAGCTGGTCGAGCGTCGGGCAGCGGCGATCGAGGCGGAGCGGCCGGCGGCAAAGATCGCGGCTGAGTAGCCCCACCCGGCCTTTTGGGCCACCTCAAACCGAGTGATGATACCGAAATCTTCATGACCCCCCTGCAACCGGTTCGCGGCACGCGCGACCTGATCGGCGACGATCAGCGGCGCCATGCCCACGTCATCGATACCGCCCGGCGCGTGGCCGCGCTGTATGGCTTCGACGAATGGGCCACGCCCATCTTCGAGGATACCGCGGTGTTCGCCCGCACCCTGGGCGAGACCTCCGACGTGGTGACGAAGGAGATGTACACCTTCACCGACCGCGGCGGCGACAGCATCACGTTGCGGCCGGAGGCCACGGCCGGCATCTGCCGCGCGCTCGTCAGCAACGGCCTGACGCAATCGCTGCCCCAGCGCGTGTTCTATGCCGGTCCCATGTTCCGCTACGAGCGGCCGCAGAAGGGCCGCTACCGGCAGTTCCACCAGATCGATTGCGAGCTGATCGGGCCGTCCGAACCGCTGGCGGACGCCGAAATGATCGCCTGCGGCTGGCACATCCTGCGCGCGCTGGGCGTGGCTGACGGCGTCATGCTGGAGCTGAACACGCTGGGCGACCGGGCGAGCCGCGACGCCTATCGCACCGCGCTCGTGGCCTATTTCGAGGCGCACCGGGCGGCACTCAGCGAGGACAGCCTGACCCGGCTCGAGCGAAACCCGCTGCGCATCCTGGACAGCAAGGACGAGGCGGACCGTGCGGTGGTCGCCCATGCCCCGACGATCGCGCCATACCTGACGCCGGAGGCGGCCGGCATCTATGCGGGGCTGCAGGACCACCTCGCACGGCTTGGCGTGCCGTTCCGAGAGAACCCGCGCATCGTCCGCGGCCTCGATTACTACAATCACGCCGCCTTCGAGTTCGTCACCGACCGGCTGGGCGCACAGGGCACGGTGATGGGCGGCGGACGCTATGACGGGCTGGTGGCCGAGATGGGTGGGCCGCCCACGCCTGCGGTCGGCTGGGCCGCCGGGGTCGAGCGGCTGGCCATGCTGCTGGAGAGCGCGCCCGCAGCGCCCCGCGCCGTGGCCGTGATACCGGCGGGCGCCGGCGCCGAGCCTGTGGCGCTGGATGCGCTGCAAGCGCTGCGCGAGGCCGGCATCCGCGCCGAGATCGCCTATCGCGGCAATCTGAAGCGCCGGCTCGAACGCGCGAACCGCAGCAACGCACGCGCGGCGGTCATCATCGGCGAGGCGGAGGCGGCGCGCGGCGTGGCGCAGGTCAAGGATCTGACGACCGGGGAGCAGGTCGAGATCGGGATCTCGGAGCTGCCTTCGAGACTGCAATGAGCTTCTCGCTGAAACTCGACCGCATCGCCGCGCGCGCTGACGAACTGCGCGACATGCTGGGCAGCGGTCTTGCGGGGGAGGCCTATGTGCGCGCCTCACGCGAGCTGTCGGAGATCGAGCCCGTGGTAGCGCGCATCGGCGAGTTGCGCGCGGCGGAGGATCAGGCGGGACAGGCGGAGGCGCTGCTGACCGACCCCGAGCTGCGCGAGCTGGCCGAGGCCGAGCTGTCCGGTCTGCGCCATCGGATTCCCGAGCTGGAACACGCGCTGCGCCTCGCCCTGCTGCCTCGCGACGAGGCCGATGAGCGCTCCGCCATCCTGGAAATCCGCCCCGCCGCCGGTGGCGACGAGGCCGGCCTGTTCGCCGCCGAACTGTTCACGATGTATCAGAAATACGCCGGTTTGCATGGCTGGCGCTTCGAGGTGCTGGAATACGACGATACCGGGCTTGGCGGCATCAAGGGGGCCATTGCCGAGATCACCGGCCGCGACGTGTTCGCCCGGCTGAAATACGAATCCGGCGTGCATCGCGTGCAGCGCGTGCCCGCGACCGAGAGCCAGGGCCGCATCCACACCTCCACGGTCACGGTCGCCGTGCTGCCCGAGGCCGAGGAGGTCGATGTGACGATCGACGAGACCGATCTGCGCATCGACGTCTATCGCGCCCAGGGTGCCGGCGGTCAGCACGTCAACAAGACCGAGAGTGCGGTTCGGATCACGCACCTGCCGACCGGCATCGCGGTGGCCATGCAGGAGGAAAAGAGCCAGCACAAGAACAAGGCCAAGGCGATGAAGATCCTGCGCGCCCGACTCTATGAAATCCAGCGTGCCAGCCAGCACGCCGCACGCTCGGCCGATCGCCGCGCCCAGGTCGGCACCGGCGACCGCAGCGAGCGCATCCGCACCTACAACTTCCCGCAGGGCCGCGTGTCGGACCACCGCATCGAACTCACGCTGTACAAGATCGACCGGGTGATGCAGGGCGAGCTCGACGATTTCATCGACAAGCTGATCGCCGAGGACCAGGCGGCACGACTTGCCGCCGAAGCGTGAGCATGGGCGCCGCGCTAGCTGCGGATCGACCTTCCGATCGCGCGCAAGCGGGGCGGAATGGTTGCGAGTGCCGCCTTCAGGCCGCGCTTCCTCGCGCGTTCCACGCCGCTGCGCGTCAGCTCGTAGCCGAAGTCGAGAAGAATCCGTCTGACCCGCTGGTTGCTGGCGATCCTTCCGCTCTCGGCATCGCTCAACTCGATCTTCCACCGCTCATCGACGAAGCTCTTGCTCCAGACCTCGTTGTAGAACCTGTCGTCCGCGGTGGAGAAATGGCTGGGCGGCGAGGTAAAATTCGCATGCCGTATGATCGCGGCGCTCGCTCCATTCGCGGCAAATCCGTGATGCTCGGTGTTCCAATACTCGATGGCGCTGGCGCGAAAGGGAATCCCGCAGAACTCGAAAAGGCTCCTGAACTCGTCAAGCGGATTTCTGGCCACGATGTCGTACATGACAACCCTGTGCGGCTGCCCTGACGATCGGATGAAGTCGGAAATGCGCGAGTTTTCCTCGCACCACTGCTCAAGAGACCAATCTATGTCGGACGGATTCCTTCGACGGACCGATGCATACCAGCCGCGCGGGTCCTTCAGCACATGGACGAGACGCAGGTCTTGCTGGCCGCTCGCCATGAATTTCTGTGTCCAGGCGATGACTTTGGAGTTGTCGACGATCGCTCTCCTGCCCGTACGTGCGGACAGGGTGGCAAATGCATCCTCCGGCGGCTGATGCTCGATCCCGGACAATACCGCGCACTCATCCAAGCCTTTTGCGGCGCAGACCGTGCATGGCACGCGAATGGCCGCATCCCACGCGCGATGCAGTTCGCCCACGAACACGGAGTTGGTTGTGCTGCCGAGGACATAGCCGATCCAGGTGGAGCCGCTATGCGCGGACGAGTGAATGAAGACGCAGGTGGGGTCCAAGACTTTTCCTTTCTCCCGGAAGTCGGTGCGGCGCTGCCTTGCACGGCGTGGGTCGATCCGGCAAGACGCCGGAGGTTGTGGCGGGGCGAATGACCGCTCCGGAGGCGTTGCGGCGGGCGGCGGCGGCCCTGCGCGAAGCGGGTGTCGAAGGCCCGGCGCGCGAGGCCCGGATCCTGCTGGCGCACGCGCAAGCGTGCGATCGCGGCACCTTGCCCGAACTTGACGCGCCGGTGCCGGGCCGCTTCTGGACGCTCGTGGAACGGCGCTGCGCGCGCGAGCCGATGGCCTTCATCACCGGCCGGCAGGGGTTCTGGTCGCTCGACCTCGAGGTATCGCGCGACACGCTGATCCCGCGCGCCGATTCCGAGGCACTGGTCGAGGCGGCCCTGCTGGCCTTTCCCGACCGGACCAGGGTGCGCCGCGTGCTCGATCTGGGCACCGGGACCGGGGCGCTGCTGCTTGCCGCTCTCGTGGAGTTCCCGGCGGCTTTCGGTATCGGCATCGACCTCTCGGCGCCAGCCTGCGCGCTGGCCGCGCGCAACGCGCGCCGGCACGGATTGGCCTCGCGCGCAAGCCTCGTCGCCGGGAATTGGGCATGCTGCCTTGATGGGCGATTCGACCTCGTCCTGGCCAATCCCCCCTATGTGCCGAGCGCCGCCATCTGCGGGTTGATGGCGGAAGTCTCGGCGCATGAGCCGGCTCGGGCGCTGGATGGCGGGTCGGACGGGCTGGACGCCTACCGCGCCATCGTGCCGGATCTGCCCCGCCTGCTCTCGCCGGGCGGCGTCGCGGTGCTTGAGGTCGGGCTGGGGCAGGCGGAAGAGGTCGGTGCCATGCTGACCGGATCAGGTCTGGGGCCGCCCTGGTATCAGCGCGACCTGGGCGGTATCCGGCGCGCGGTGGCCGGTCGCCGCCCCGTGGCATGAAAAAACAGGTTGGCAGCGCGGGAGAGGATCACTAGGTTCCGGGTGCGCGGCTGGGGTCGCGTGCCGCGGCACGTCCCATCGTCAGCATCGCTCCCGCAGAGTTCGGGGGAATGAGGGCGCCGCGCGTGGAAGCCATGAACAGGATGCCCGGACGGCGACGAGCCGGACGGGCGACGGTGCCCCGGGCGGGCGGCAGGCGTGGCTGCGGGCGAGCAACCCGCCGACACATCCTTGACCGCCGACGAACGCAGACAGGAAAGCGCGGCTCATACGCATGAACATGAAACGGATGCGCGGACGGAACCATCGCGGCGGTGGCGGCGGTGGTGGCGGTGGCGGCCCGATCCGGCAGCATAACGGCGGCATTCCGCTGAACCGCAACCATGTGTTCGACAGCAGCGGCCCTGATTTGCGGGTACGCGGCACGGCGCAGCAGCTTTTCGAGCGGTATCTGCAACTCGGGCGGGACGCTACGAGCGGGGGCGACCGGGTGATGGCGGAAAGCTATTTCCAGCACGCCGAGCACTATTTCCGCATCCTCAACGCAATGACGCAGGCGCAGCAGGGCCAGTCGCAGCCGAATGGCCAGCCGCAGCGCCGGCCCTCGATGCAGGACGCGGGTGACGGAAACGGCATGGCCGATGCCGATGACGCCGACGGCCAGCTTCCGGGATTTGGGGAGCAGCCCGGCGCGGAAGCCGGCGGCTCGGATCAGCCGACGGCGATGCCGGAAGCGCGCCACATCCCGATCGCCGCGGCCCCGCCGGAGGCGTAGCTCAGCCCAGAGCGAGGAACGCGGCGGCGGCGCGCAGGACGCGGGCGTCCTGCCCCCGCGCGGCGATGAACTGGAGGCCGGGCGGCGGTCCGGCTGCGGAATCCGGGCATGGCACGACGCAGGCCGGCGCCTGCGCTAGGTTGATCGGATAGCTGAACCCCGCCCAATCGGTCCAGGATCGCATCCCCGATCCCGGCGGTGTCTCGCAGCCGGCGGCAAAGGGCATGACAGCCACGGCTGGCGACACCAGGACGTCGTGCGTTTCGAGCAGCGCATCCATCGCCGCCCCGTACGCCGCACGCCCCGCCATCGCGTCGAGATAGGCGGCGAGCGTTACGGCGTCGCCCCGCCGCGCCATCTCCAGCAGCCCGGGATCGGCCATCCACAGCCGGTCGGGCGGGATTCCGCGCAGCCGCTGCGCGGCACCGACCGACCAATGCACGCGGAACAGTCCCGCGACATCATTGCCCGGCAAGGCGACCCGGCGGACGATCGCGCCGGCATCGTCAAGCCGTGCAAGCGCCGTCTCGAAAGCGGCGGCCGGTCGGGCCTCCACATCGCCTTCGGGCGGACGGTCCCAGGCGCCGATGCGCAGACCGCGCAGGTCGAGCGGTGCCGCATCGGCGGGCGGGAAGGGCAGAGGCGACTGGAACCAGTCGCGCGCATCGCGTCCGCTCAGCACGTCCAGCATCAGGGCGAGATCGGCGGGGTCGCGGGCGATCGGCCCGAGATGGGCCACGGTGCCGAAGGAACTCGCAGGAAAGGCCGGCACCCGCCCGAAGCTCGGCTTCAGCCCCGCGACGCCACAAAACGCGGCCGGAATCCGGATCGAGCCGCCGCCGTCGGTGCCGAGATGCAGCACCCCCGCGCCGCACGCTGCCGCCACGGCGGCACCGCCGGAGGAACCACCCGGCGTCAGGCTCGGGTCGTACGGATTGCGGGTGATGCCGCAGGCGGGACTGTCGGTCACGGCCTTCCAGCCGAATTCCGGCACCGCCGTCAGCCCCAGCAGCACCGCTCCGGCGCTGCGCAGCAGGCGCACGGCCGGTGCGTCCTCCGCCGCGCGGACGGGCGCCGCCGCGCGACTGCCATAGCCGACCGCCCAGCCGGCCACCTGCACGATGTCCTTGATCGTGGTCGGCACGCCGTCGATGGCGCTCGCCGGGGCTCCCGCGCGCCAGCGCCCCTCCGACGCGCGGGCGGCGGCCATCGCGCCCTCGTGGTCGATCAGGGTGAAGGCGTTGAGCGTGGCCTGCACTGCCTCGGCGCGCGCGAGGCAGGCCCGCGTGACCTCGACAGGCGACACGTTCCGCGCGGCATAGGCGGCGGCCAGTTCGGCGGCGCCGAGGCGGCAGAGCGCATCGGCGCCGGCCAAGGGGTCCAACCTGTGCGGACGGGTCGGAGATTCAGGCGTGGGCGTGGGCGGCTTCCAGCTCCGCCTCGCGGATGGTGAAGCCGCGCCCCACGGCGGTCTCGATCAGGTCGCCCAGGCCGAGCGGCGTCAGCTTGCGCCGGAGCTTGAACAGGAACACCGGCAGCACGCGGCTGGCGGGACGCTCGCCCTGGCCGTAGATCGCGCCCATCAGATCCTCGGCGCTGACGATCTGGCCCCGGCTTTCCCACAGCCGGGCGAAGATGCGGAACTCCGCCTGGCTCAGTCCCACCGGCTGGTCGTCCACGCGCAGCAATTCGTTGTGATGATCGACGAACAGCCGCCGCGGCCCGCGCCCGCGATGGATCCGCGCCCTGGGCGGCTCCGCCGCCCCAGCCTGCGAGGGCTCGTCCCACATCCAGGGTGAAGCGATCATCGCTTCCCCGCTCGTCTCGATCAGCTCGGCGAGGGCGCTGGCCGGGCGGGCGCCGCTGCCCTGCTTCTGTGCGGCCGACAGCGCGCCGGCCTCTGGTGCGGCCTCCTGCCCAGCGGGTTCGGTCAGCACGATCATCGGCACGTTGCCGGCCTCGCGCCGCAGCCGTGCCACGGCGTCGCGCGCCCGCAACCGCGTCTGACCCACGATCACCACGACCAGATCGTAGCCGCCGCCACGCACCAACTGCACGCAGCTGTCGAGGTCGGTCGCGAGATCGGCCAGGTCGGTCTGAGAGTTCAGGGCGACCGATACGCTCTGGACCGAGGCGCTGGCGAGCTTGGCGATCAGCAGGCGCATACAGGCTCCTTACGGTCCGTCTGTGGAAGTCCGCGCCGCGTTCATTGCTGTTAAATGGTCGTGACAGCGCTTTTGGAACAGATGGCCCGTTGCGCGCAACCACGAATCTTTGCAGTTTCGTTCCTCATGCGGCGCGGATATTCCTATAGGAGAGGATTTCGTCCGCGTTCTACTGGAAGCCTTCCGCTCCTGGCCCTGGGAAATGCCCATGATCCGTGCCGGCAATGCTCTGATCGACCCGCTACAGCCATGGTCGGCGGATGTGTCCTACGCACTGTCCTATCTGAGCGGCGTCGACGCGAACGGGGACGGCGCTGCCTCCGACTGGTGGCAATACGACGATTCGTTCGCCCGAAAATGGGGCAGCGTTGTCCCTGGCACGGCCGGGGGAACCATCACCTACGCCTTCGATCCCAGTGGCAACTGGAACCCGGCGGACGAGGCGATGATCGTGGCGGGGCTGGCTCTGTGGTCGGCGGTCGCCAACATTAACTTCACCCTCGCCGCCACTCCCTCCTCGGCCAGCATCTTGTTCCACTATGACGGTGACGGCAGCGCCGCGACCGGCACCTATGAGGCGCCCATCGGGCCGGCCGGCATTGGCACTCCCTATATCGGCTCCCTGCAAGGGGCCGCGGTCATGTTCGATCCCCGCCAGCTCAACATATCCGGCCTCAGTTCATTCACGGCCAATGGCGGCTACGGCGTGGACACGGTGGTCCATGAGCTCGGCCACGTCCTGGGCCTGGGTCACGCCGGTCCGTACAACGGCGCGGTCAGCCCGATGACCCAGCAGCTCGGGCCATATGACACCCGGCAGTGGTCGATCATGTCGTACATCGACCCCTGGGCGCCGGCCCGCTATTCCGCGGATTACCCTGTGAGCGGCACCAACTGGGGCCTGAGCCCCGACGGCTACTATCGGGAGCCGACGACCTGGATGCCGCTCGACATCCTGGCCGCCCAGCGACTCTACGGCGTGGCCACCAACTCGCCGCTGTCGGGCGGGCAGGTGTTCGGCTTTCACTGCAACATCACAGGCCCGATCGAGCCGTTTTTCGACTTCACCATCAATACCGCGCCGGTGGTGACACTCTGGGACGCGGGTGTGGGCAACACGCTCGACGTGTCGGGCTTCGGCGCGCCGGCGACGATCGATTTGCGGCCCGGCGCCTTCAGCAGCGTCGATGGCATGACCAACGATATCGGCATCGCCTACGGCACGGCCATTGACACGGTCATCGGCGGCCCTGGCGACACGACCTTCGTCGTGAACGGCCAGAGCGACAGCATCGTGGGCGGCGGGGCCGCCAATGAGGCGGTCATCCCGCTCAGCGGCGGCGCTTTCCGGGATCTGTATGCCGGCCCCGCGCGCGTGGTGAGCGGCGCCGGGGTCAGCGACACGCTGGTCGGCATCGGCGCGCTGGCGTTCATAGGCAGCGCCGACACGATTTCCAGCAATGTCGGCGGCTCGATTTCTCTCGAGGGCGGCGGGGACGTGCTGTTTCTGCGCGGCGTCCTGGCCCGGGTCTGGCTGGGCGGCGCCGATACGCTGGTGGCAACCACCGGGTTTACCGAGGTGACGGCCGCGGGTGCCCAGGGCGCGGCGGGGAATCTCGTCTACGGCAACTCCGGCGGCCTCGTCTACCAGGGCGGCGCCACCACCGACACGGTGGTCGGTGCCGCGGTGACCGTGACCGGCGGCAGCGGCGGCCTTTACGCCTATGGCGACGGCAATCTCATGGCGCATGGTGGCGCCGGCTACAACGTGTTCGCGAGTTTCGGCGCCAGCAGCGAGACGGTACAGGGCGGTGCCGGCGGCGGGCTGCTGGTGGGCGGGATGGGCGGCAACAACCGGCTGGTGGCGAATGGCGGCGCCACCATCATCTTCGGGAACGGCTCGGGCGACCTCATCACCCTGGCCAACCCGGCCGAGGACACGGTGGTGATGCGCGCCGGCGCCGAGACGGTGAACGCGACCGCCGCGGGTGCCGGGGATGTCATCTATGCCGGCAGCGGCAACGACGTGATGCTGGGCGGCGCCAACGATTTCATGGCGGCGGGCAGCGGCAACGACACGCTGAACGTCGGCGGCGGCATCAACGGGCTGCTGTTCATCAATGGCCGCGTCGGCGGCACCGACATCATCAGCAACTGGGATGCGAGCCGCGACTACGTGTTCCTGATCGGCTACGGCGCGGGCGCCGATCAGACGGCGGTCGCCTCGCAGGTGCAATCGGGCGGCAACACGCTGGTCACGCTGGCGGACCACACGCAAATCTGGTTCATGAACACCCACGGCGTCGGATCGTCGTCCTTCGCCTGAGCCACCCTGGCGGCCCGCGCAGGGCAGGGCGCACCTGCCGGCACTGTTCTTCGTCGAGAGGTTCGCGGTAGCGGGTCAGTTTGGGTGGCCACGGCCCGGCATCGCTGCCGGGCCCATCGTCCTCTTCAACACCTACACGAACGAATGTGCCGTCAGGTTCGTCACCCCCAGGAAATTCAGCTTCGTCCCGTCGCTCAACGTCAGCAGCGTCGAGCCGCCGCCGACGCTCGCATGGGCCAGATCGTTCTGCACCTCGCCGGCGCCGTAGCCGCTGAGCTGCACCAGATCGGTGCCGATTTTGAAGTTGCTGATCATGTCAACGCCGCCGGCCAGGCCATGCACCACTTCGTACAGGTCGGGGCCCAGTCCGCCGGCGATGCTGGCGTGGCCGGATCCGACGAACGTCGTGTTGGCGCCGGAGCCCTCGTTCAACTGGTCATTGCCGCTGCCCAGCACGAACAAATTGTTGCCCGACGAGCCGGCGCCCACCAGCGTCACGTTGCCGCCGCTGGCCGCGACGGTGTCGTTGGCACCACCTTGCAGGAACACGCTGTTGCCGTCGCCCACGTAGATTTGGCTGCTGCCCTCGCCCGCGACGATCTGCGTGTTGGAGTGTGCCGCGCCGACATAGATGCCCGAGCCGGTGCCGCCCTGGATGAGACCGCCGCCGCTGCCACCCCAGACGAAGGACGTCCCGCTGCCGCCGACAAAGCTGCTGGGACCGCTGCCGCCCACGAACGTCGTGTGACCTGAGCCACCGACGATTTCCGTGCCACTCGACGCGCCGGCAAAGGCGGTGACATTGCCCGCGCCGGCAACCACCGTATCGGGTCCGGATCCGTTCGCCACGAACAGCAGGCTGCTGCCCGCCTGGCCGCCGAACGCCACTGTGCCGGTACCCCCGAACACCACATCGTTGCCGGTGCTCTGCACCACAGTCGCGGCACCCGCGGCGGCCACCGTGTTCTGTCCGCCGCCGAGGAAGATGCGGTTGCCGCTGCTGCCAGCCCCGGTGAAGAACGTGTCGTTGCCCGGGCCTCCCGCCAGCGTATCGCCGGAGGCCCCTGCGACCAGCGTGTCGTCGCCGGCATTGGCGATGAGCTGCACGTCGCCCACCCCACGATCCACCAGCACCACGGCGTTGCTGCCGCCCGCCTCGATGCCGCCCGAGCCGGCCGCGACCGCAAGCGTGCTGCCGGCCGTGGGATCGGTCACAACCGCCACCACCTGCTGCACGGTCGCCAGCATCCCGTCCACGTTGCCGTTGGCATCGGTGTAGAAGCCGACCAACTGGCCCTGATCGTTGATGCCATTGACGGTCGTGGAGGTGACGCCATTCACCACGCCCTCGTTCGGATCGTCGATGGTCGCATAAGTGCCGGTGCCGGTGTTGTAGACGAAGCCGTGCGTGTTGCCGTTGGCGTCCATATAGTCGCCGACCACCTGGCCTTCGTTGTTCAGGCCGAGTGCCTGCGTGAAGGTAGCGCCCGCCGGGCCGGTGAGCTGAGTGATGGTGCCGGCATTGTCGATGAAGCCCTCCGTGACGCCGCCCACCACGTCGAAGCCGGAGAGGACGCCCGCATTGTTGATGCCTGTGACCGTCGTCGCCGTGGCACCCGCGACATCGATTTCGGCAAATGCGCCATCGGCGATGTTGTATTCGAAGCCGTGCGCATTGCCGCCAGCGTCATTGTAGAAGCCAACCGCCATGCCAGAGTCGTTGACACCGAGCAATTGCTCGAAGGCGGTGCCGGCGGCAACCGATCCCGCCGGCAGGTTCGGATCGAGCACGGAGGTGAAGGTTCCGTTCTGGTCCACGAATCCCAGATTGTTGCCCGCCGCGTCGACCTGAAAGCCCACGGTGAGCCCGAAGCTGTTCAGCCCCGTCACCTGCGTCTGGGCGGAGTTCGGAAAATTCTCGTTGGTGAATGACGCCTGGGAGTAGGATTGCTGGATCGTGTAGCCCTTGTTCGGATGCGTCGCCGCCGGCGTGCCGCTGCCGAAATAGCCGGCGATCTCGCCCGCGTTGTTGATCCCGAGAAGCTGGTTGAAGGTGGGATCGGCGTTGTCACCGAGTGTCGTGAAGCCATAGGCCATGCTGGTCTCCCGCGATGGTGTTGCTGAGGCGGGGACCAATGCGCGCCGCCGCGGCGCGAGCGTGTTACGCGAGTCACATCGGTGTCGTCACGGCTTCGTCCACAAGATGCACCGCGAGCGGTGCCGCGCGGCCGCGCAGGCTGACCTCGCGCGCGATGCCGCGCGGCGTCATGCCGGCGCGGGCGAACACGGCGTCGGAGACGATCGCGCGACACTCGAATTCGCGTGTCATTGATTGCAATCGTGCCGCCGTGTTGACGACGTCGCCCAGCGCTGTCGTGGTGACGTGCCGGCCGAAGCCGATCTCGCCAACGATGGCCGGCCCGCAATGCACGCCCACGCCGGCGCGAATCGGCTGACCGGCCTGCTCCGCCATTTCGGCGTTCAGCAGCGCCAGCGCCGCCTCGATCCGCGCCACCGCCTCCAGAACCGCGTTGCAGGCGCTTGCGGGATCGCGCCGCAGGCCGAACAAAGCGAACACGCCGTCCCCCACGAACTGGTTCGGCACGCCGCCCGCTTCGGTCACTGCGCGCGCCATCGCGGTGATGAAGCGGCCGACCAGGAACACGCTGTCATAGGGCAGGCGAGTCTCCGGCAAGCCTTGTGCTGTCGCGCATGTCGACGAACAGCGCCGCCACGAACCGTTCCTCGCCGGCGGCGCGTGCGTGGTTCCCCGCCACGTACTGGTCCGCAAGATCCGGCGGCACCAGCGGTGAGACCGACAGATCGCCCACAGGCCGAAGCTGGCAGGCCAGTCGAACCAGGGCCGGGTTCATGCCGACCCAGTCCAGCACGCGCCGCTCGCCGGACAGCGGCGGAGGCAGATGGCCAGGGGGTGCCGCGACCCGTACGCGGCAGGTGGAGCAGCGCCCCCGTCCGCCGCAGACGGAAGCGTGCGGCAGGCCGATCATGCGGCTAGCGTCGAGCACCGAAAGGCCGCGCGGAATGCGCGCCACCTGCCCGTCCGGATAGCGCACCGAGATGCCGCGCCGTCGCGTCTCGTGCCAGTGCCGTGCGATCCGTGCCGCCAGGATCGCCAGGATCGCCGCCGCATAGAGCACCAGGAAGGCATTGCGTACTTCCCGCAGCGTGGCTGCCTGTGCCGGCGCTTCGACGCGCGGCGCATCGGCGTGCCAGCCGGGCTGCGCCTCGATCCGCGCCTGCTCGCGCACGCCCTGCGCGAAGCCCAGCATGGCGAGCACCGGCAGCAGCACGGCGGCGGCCAGCAGCGGCGCGCGCCAGCGTGGGTACCAGGGCAGCAGCCGCGCCGCCCGGCCCAGCCCGATGCAGGCATGCGTCCAGGCGACCACCAGGACCGCGAGTTGCAGAACGCCCCAGGCGGGTGCCGCGAGCCAGAGGGAATGCAGTTCCTGCGCATAGGTCTTGTCGTGGCCGTAGAGAGTGTAGGTGAGCCGCGTCACCGTCATGTGGTTGGCCAGCATCGGCAGGATCGACAGGCCCAGCACCAGTTGCAGGATTTCGGTGCGGGTCCAGCCGACATAGCGCCGGGCATAGAGCGACCACAGGCCGAGGCAGGCGTGAACGGTCAGCGCCCCCCAGAACAGGGTGCTGCCGATCACCCCGCGCCAGAACCATTTCTGCCCCACGAGCATCGTGTTCATGGCCGCGACGCTGGCATTGCCCAGGCTGTGATCGATCAGGTGCGTCGCGACATAGGTGAACAGCACCAGCCCGGCGACCAGCCGCACCCGCCGCGTCAGCGGGCCGATGGCCAGCAGCGATCGCGGCCTTGGGACTCGGCCGGCGGACATGTTCATGTTATGTTCCAAGAGCCATGTCCTATGCCGAGCTGCACGTCACGTCCAATTACTCCTTCCTCCGTGGTGCCAGCCATGTCGAGGAGCTGTTCGCGCAGGCCGCGGCCCTGGGGCTGCCGGCGCTCGGCATCACCGATCGCGCCTCGCTGGCCGGCATCGCCCGCGCCCATCAGCGCGCCGGCGAGGCGGGGGTGCGGCTCGTGGTCGGCTGCCGGCTCGATCTGGCGGACGGCACGGCGCTGCTGGCCTACCCCACCGACCGGCCGGCCTATTCCCGGCTGTGCCGGCTGCTGACCCTGGGCAAGGGACGCACCGGCAAGGGCGGATGTCATCTCGACTGGACGGATGTCGCAGCGGCGGCGGAGGGGATGCTGGCGGTGCTGCTGCACGGCGAGCCGGACGAGCTGCTGGGGACACGGCTGGCCCGGCTGCGAGAGATGCTGGGCGATCGCGCCTATCTGGCGCTGACCCGGTACCGCCGTCCGGGCGATGCGGTGCGGCTGGCCCGCGCGGCCGAGATGGCCGCCGCCGCGCACGTGCCGACAGTCGCCACCGGCGATGTGCTGTACCACGTGCCGCAGCGTCGCATCCTGCAGGACGTGCTGACCTGCATCCGCGAGGGCTGCGCCATCGATGCGGCCGGGATGCTGCTCGAAGATCACGCCGACCGCCATCTGCGCCCGCCCGCCGAGATGGCCCGGCGCTTTGCCCGCTACCCGGAGGCGCTGGCGCGCACGCTGGAGATCGTCGAGCGGTGCCGCTTCAGCCTGTCCGAGCTGCGCTACCAGTACCCCGACGAGGTGCGCATCCCCGGCCAGACGCCGCAACAGGCACTGGAGGCGCTGGTCTGGGAAAGTGCCCCGCACCGCTATCCGGATGGTGCGCCGGAGAACGTCGCGGCACAATTGCGGCACGAGCTGGCGCTGATCGCCGAGCTGGAGTACGCGCCGTATTTCCTGACGGTCCACAGCATCGTCACCTATGCCCGCTCGCGTGGCATTCTCTGCCAGGGCCGTGGTTCGGCCGCCAATTCGGCGGTGTGCTGGGTGATCGGCATCACCGCCATCGACCCCTCGAAAGCCGGCCTGCTGTTCGAGCGGTTCGTCTCCGGCGCACGGCGCGAGCCGCCCGACATCGACGTGGATTTCGAGCACGAGCGGCGCGAGGAGGTGATCCAGTGGGTCTATGACCATTACGGCCGCGACCGTGCCGCTTTGTGCGCCACCATCATCCGCTACCGCGCCCGCGGTGCCATCCGCGAGGTGGGCAAGGCGATGGGCCTGCCGGAGGACGTGACCGGCGCCCTTGCCGGCCAGGTCTGGGGCTGGTCCGAGGAAGGCGTGCAGGAGCGCGACGCGGCGGGGCTCAATCTCAATCCGCACGACCGGCGGCTGCGCCTGGCGATGGCGCTGGCGCAGGAGCTGATCGGCTTCCCGCGCCACATGGGCACGCATCCCGGCGGCTTCGTGCTGACCCGCGACACGCTCTCCGACCTGGTGCCGATCGAACCGGCGGCGATGGTGGATCGGCAGGTGATCGAGTGGGACAAGGACGATATCGACACGCTGCATTTCATGAAGGTCGATGTGCTGGGCCTCGGCATGCTCGGCTGCCTGCGCCGCTGCTTCGATCTGCTGGAGGAGCATCGCGGCCTGCATCTGGATATGGCGGCGATTCCGCAGGAGGATCGGGCGACCTTCGCCATGATCCAGCAGGCCGACACGCTCGGCACGTTCCAGATCGAGAGCCGCGCGCAGATGTCGATGCTGCCGCGCCTGAAACCCGCAACGCTATATGACCTGACAATCCAGGTGGCGATCGTCCGTCCCGGACCGATCCAGGGCGACATGGTACACCCCTATCTGCGCAGGCGGGAGGGACGCGAGAAGGTCAGCTATCCCACCGCCGAGCTGGAGCGCGTGCTGGGCAAGACGCTGGGCGTGCCGCTGTTCCAGGAACAGGCGATGCAGGTCGCGATCGTCTGCGCCGGCTTCTCGGCGATGGAGGCCGACCAGTTGCGCCGCTCGATGGCGACGTTCAAGATGACCGGCGGCGTCAGCAATTTCCGCGACAAGCTGATCACCGGCATGATCGCGCGCGACTATGCGCCGGATTTCGCCGAGCGCATCTTCATGCAGATCGAGGGCTTCGGCAGCTACGGATTTCCCGAGAGTCACGCCGCGAGTTTCGCGCTGATCGCCTATGCCTCGTCCTGGGTGAAATGCCACCATCCGGAGGTGTTCTGCGCCGCGTTGCTGAACGCGCAGCCGATGGGCTTCTACGCCCCGGCGCAGATCGTGCGCGACGCGCGCGCGCACGGGGTGGAGGTGCGCCCGGCCTGCGTCAATGCCAGTCGGTGGGACTGCACGCTGGAGCCGGCAGGCGGATCGCGCCTGGCGGTGCGGCTGGGATTGCGCATGGTCAAGGGCCTCGCCAACGATCACGCCGCTTCGATCGTAGCGGCGCGCGCCGACACGGCGTTCGCCGGCGTCGAGGATCTCTGGCGCCGCGCCGGCGTGCCCGCCGCCGCCTTGCAGCGCATCGCCGAGGCGGACGGGATGGCGTCGCTGGGCCTGGACCGCCGCGCCGCATTATGGGCCATCAGCGGCCTGGCGGACGCGCCGCTGCCGCTGTTCGCCGCGGCCGACGCGCATGACCGGACGGTGCGGCCCGAGACGGCCGAGCCGGCGGTGGCGCTCACGCCGATGACGCTGGGGCGCGAGGTGGTCGAGGATTACGGCAGCGTCGGCCTGTCGCTGCGCCGTCATCCGGTGGCGTTCCTGCGCGCCGAACTCGACCGCGCCCGCATCGTCACCTGCGCCCAACTTGCGCAGACGCGCGACGGGCGTACGGTCGATGTTGCCGGCATCGTGCTGGTGCGCCAGCGCCCCGGTTCGGCCAAGGGCGTGCTGTTCATCACCATCGAGGACGAGACCGGCATCGGCAATCTGATCGTCTGGCCCAGCCTGTTCGAACAGCAGCGCCGGCTGATCTTGTCGGCCGGCATGATCGCCTGCCACGGCCGCGTGCAGCGCGAGGGATCGGTGATCCATGTCGTTTCGCAGCGCCTGACCGATCTGTCCGCCCTGTTGCGCAGCGTGGGCGAGCGCGAGGACGAGTTTCCGCTGACCGTGGGCCGCGGCGATCAGGTCCGGCATGGCGGTGGCGCGGACCGGCGCGAGAGCGCCATCAAGGTGCCGACGCGGGATTTCCGGTAGTCGTCTCGGACTCAGCGTTCAGCTCATAGATCCGTGTCTCACCGAAGCCGAGCGCCGAGAACGTTCCCGGATCGAGGCCGGCTGCCCGCCGTGCCGCGTCCAGGGCGCGCAACGGCGCGTCGATCGCCTCGTCGGTCAGCTGGAACGTGCCGAAATGCATCCCGACCGAGCGCCGCGCGCCGAGCGCCAGATGGGCCTGCACCGCTTCGGCGGGGTCCATGTGGACCGATGCCATGAGCCAGCGCGGCTCATAGGCGCCGATCGGCAGCAGCGCCACGTCCGGCGCGCCCAGCCGCGTCCGGATGTCGCGCCAGTGCGGTCCCATCCCGGAATCGCCCGCGAACAGGATCTGGCCCTCGGCGGTCCGGATCATGAAGCCGCCCCACAGCGCGCGATTGCGGTCAAACGGCGTGCGCGCGGCGAAATGTCGCGCCGGTGTCGCGGTGATGCGCAGAGCGCCCTGCGTGACCTCCTGCCACCAATCGAGTTCGGTCGCGACGATTCCGACCCCCGCGAGCGTCCGGGCGTTGCCGAGCATCGTCACGAAACGCGGAGCGTGGCGCCGCTGCAGCTCGCGCAGGCTGGGCAGGTCCATGTGGTCATAGTGATTGTGCGACAGCAGCACGACGTCCGGGCGCGGCAAATCCGCCAGCGCGATGCCGGGCGCCCGCGCCCGTTTCGGCCCCGCCCAGGACACCGGCGAGCAGCGCTCGCTGAAGATCGGATCGGTCAGCACCACGGCGTTCGGCAGGCGGATCAGGAAGGTGGCCTGATTGACGAAGCTGATCGAGGCTGCGTTTCGCGCCAGTTCGGAGGGCGGTGGCGGAAAACTTGCGCTCGCGACATGCCTCGGCCAGGCACTGCGCCGGTTCCGCAGCCGCCAACGCAGCACCTCGAGCCAGCCGTGGCTCCGCGATGTGGCACCCGGATTGAAGAAGTGCCGTCCATCGCAATGGTCGGAAAGCGGGAAGTGCTGCGGCACGGATGACCCCTCTGCGTCCCAAGAGCCGGCCCGCCGCCAAGCCGCCGGCCCAACCCTTGTCTCCTCGCACAATCAGCGGTCCGCATCGCGGGCGCAACCAACTCCATGCCACGTGCCGCGTAGCAGCTCCGCCCCAGATGCAGCGAGGACGACCATGCGCGCACTCACATGGCACGGACGCGGCGACATCCGCTGCGAGACCGTGCCCGACCCTAAGATCGAGGACGCCCGCGACTGCATCATCAAGGTGACGAGCTGCGCCATCTGCGGCAGCGACCTGCATTTGTATGGCGGCTTCGTGCCCTCCATGAAAAGCGGCGACGTGCTTGGCCACGAGACGATGGGCGAAGTGGTCGAGGTCGGCAATGGCGCGTCGCACAAGCTGAAGGTCGGCGATCGCGTGGTGGTGCCGTTCACCATCTCGTGCGGCGAGTGCCGCATGTGCAAGATGGGCAATTTCTCCTGCTGCGAACGAACCAACCCGAACGGCAAGATGCAAGCCGAGCAGTTCGGCTATCCGCTCGCTGGACTGTTCGGCTACAGCCACGTCACCGGCGGATTCCCCGGCGGCCAGGCGCAATACCTGCGCGTGCCCTGTGCCGATGTGGGGCCGCTCAAGGTGCCGGCTGGCCTCAGCGACGAGCAGGTGCTGTTCCTGTCCGACATCTTCCCGACCGCCTACATGGCCGCCGAGAACTGCGACATCAAGCGCGATCAGGACACGATACTGGTCATGGGCTGCGGGCCGGTCGGCCAGCTCGCCATCCGCTCGGCACAGCTGCTCGGGGCGAAGCGGGTGATCGCCGTCGATACGGTGCCGGAGCGCATGGCGCTGGCGCGCAACTCCGGCGCCGAGGTGCTGGACTATTCCGACGGTGCGTTGCAGCCGCGCATCCTCGAAATGACGCATGGCGAGGGGCCTGATGCGGTGATCGAGGCGGTGGGCATGGAGAGCCACGGCACCGAGAGCCTGATGCAGCGCGTCACCTCGTCGGTGAAGGAGGCAACCACGGCGACCGAGCGCCCGTACGCGCTGGACGAGGCGATCATCGCCTGCCGCCCGTGCGGCACCGTCTCGCTGGCCGGCGTGTTCGTGGGGCAGGTGAGCGGCGTGGCGCTTGGTCCGTTCATGAACAAGGGCCTGACCATGCGGACCGGCCAGACGCACATGCAGCGCTACATGGCGCCGCTGCTGAAGCGCATCGAGGCCGGCGAGATCGACCCGAGCTTCATCATCACGCACAGCCTGCGCATCGAGGACGGCCCCGCTGCCTACAAGACGTTTCGCGACAAGCAGGACGGGTGCATCAAGGTGGTGATGCACCCGAATGGCTGATGCAGGAGCGGCGATAGTCAGGCGTGCGTCGCGGCGCGCAGCCGTTCGAGTTCGACCCGCCGCCGCTCCTCCTCGATCGCCGCATCGGTGCCGAGCGGCGGCCGTGTCTCGTCGAAACGATCCCAGCCCGCGGCGCGGTACTCGCTGGCGCGCTGATCGATATCGACGCGTCCGCTGTGGCTCAGCAGCGCCTCGACCTCCTCGTTGCGCGCGTCGTCCGTCCGCACGCTGACCAGCGTACCGCCGCGGCGCAGCCCCTCGGCATAGACGTGAGCGTGCTCCTCGGGGTGGCCGGCGCCCACCAGCGAGCCAAGCAGCCCACCGGCGCCCGCGCCGATTCCGGCGCCAGCGATCGTCGCCACGAGCCAGCCGGCCGCGATCACCGGCCCCACGCCGGGGATCGCGATCGCGCCGATACCCGCCAGCAACCCGAGACCGCCGCCGACCACGGTGCCGATGGAGGCTCCTGCGCCGGCGCCCGTCGGCGTGTCGTCCGCGGCGCCCAGCCGCTCGCCGGTGGTCCAACCCCCCATCTCGATCGGCGGCTGCACCGCGCCGCCGCCGTCGCGACCCAGGATGCTGATGTCGGCGGGTGAAATCCCTGCATTCTCCAGCGCTCTCACCGCGCGCGTGGCGTCGCTATAGCTGTCGTACAGCTGCGTGATGGTGCGTGTCATGGCGCGATCCTTGTCTTGTGGCCGTTACCGCTGGCCGACATTGCCCCCGGCTGCCGGGGTCGCGCACCAAAAAGCCGCGACGCGCGCGCGGTTCCCGGGGCCGCGCGGATGACCGCTATGCTCCCGGTCGTGACGGGGGCCTTGCGTCAGCACGGTAAAACGGTTAATTCCTGCACCAAGCCGCAAGGCACGAGCTCGATTTCCCGGCAGGGAACCGCGCCAGGACGGAGGGGAAATGTCCGGCAACGCTGGACAGATCGATCGCGCCAGAGAGGCGGCCGCCGCACTCGCGGACCCCGCGGCGGCATCGCGCCTCGTTCTCGGGCTACGCGACGCGGGCAAGGTCTTCGGCGGCGTCGTCGCCCTGCAGGGTGTCACGTTCGATCTGCGCGCGGGCGAGATCCTGGCGCTGCTGGGCGAGAACGGCGCCGGCAAGAGTACCTGCGTCAAGCTGCTGGCTGGCGTCTATCACCCGGACTCCGGCACCGTTACGCTCGACGGCGAACCGGCCACCCTGTCGTCGCCGCAGGAGGCGCGCAGGCGCGGGATCGCGGTGATGCACCAGCACCCGGGGCTGTTTCCGGACCTGCCGATCTACGAAAACCTGTTTCTCGGCCACGCGCCCACCAATTCGGCCGGATTGCTTGACCACGGCGCGATGCGCGAGAGCGCGCGCGGCCTGCTCGCCGCCGTCGGGCTGGACCGCCGGCCGGAAACGCCGCTCGGTTCCCTTCGCACCGCCGAGCAGCAACTGGTCGAGATCGCCCGCGCGCTGTCGCTGAAGGCGCGCGTGCTGATCATGGACGAGCCCACCGCTGCCCTGTCGAGCCGCGAGGTCGAACGTCTGTTCGCCGTAGCGGACACGCTGCGCCGGCAAGCCGTGGCAATCCTCTTCGTGAGCCACCGCATGGAGGAGATCTACCGCCTGGCCGACCGCGTGGCCGTGCTGCGCGACGGCAGGCTGGTCGGCCTCGAGCCTGCCGCCGGGCTGCCGCGTGACCGGGCCATCGCGCTGATGGTGGGCCGCCCGCTCTCGGCACTGTACCCGCCGCGTACGCGCGCGGCAGGGCCGGTCCTGCTGCAAGCCGAAGGTCTGTCGCGCGAGGGCGCGTTTGCCGACGTCTCGCTCACGCTGCGCGCGGGCGAGATCGTGGGTCTCGGCGGCCTCGTCGGCAGCGGTCGCACCGAGGTCGCGCGCGTGCTGTTCGGCGTAGACCGGGCGAATGCGGGAACACTCTCTGTCGGCGGCTCGCCCGTGCGCTTCGGCAGCCCGCGCGACGCGATGGCCGCCGGGATCGGCTACGTCTCGGAGGACCGCATCGGCCAGAGCCTCGTCATGGAGTTCGGCGTGCTGGTCAACGCCACGCTGACGGTGATCGGCCAGACCGCGCCGTTCGGGCTGGTTCGCCGGTCGCGCGAGATGGAACTGGCGGCGCCACCGCTGCGTCGCCTGCGGTTGCGGTTCCACGGCTGGGGACAGAGCGTCGCCACGCTATCGGGCGGCAACCAGCAGAAAGTGGTGCTGGCGAAATGGCTTGCCACACGCCCGCGCGTGCTGATCCTGGACGAGCCGACGCAGGGCGTGGACGTGCAGACCAAGGCGGAGGTCCACGCGATGATCGCCGACCTCGCGCGCGAGGGGCTAGCGATCCTGCTGATCTCCTCGGAGCTGCCCGAGCTGCTCGGCATGTGCGACCGCATCGTGGTGCTGCGCGAAGGGCGTGCGGTCGCCGAGATGACGGCCGAGGAAGCGACTCAGGAAAGCATCATCGCGGCGGCGGCGGGCGCGGGAGACCCGGCCCACCTGGTCGCCGTCGCCGGCCATGCGGACGGCGCCGCCGCGCCGCGCGAAACTCCGCTGCGCCGCCTGCTGGCGCGGCGCGAATTGGGGTTGGTCGCGGCCATCCTGGCGGTGGCGCTGCCGATCGAGGCGATCAATCCGCGCATGCTGGGTGCGGCCAATCTCGACGCGGTGGCCACCGACGCCGCATTGCTCGTGCTGGTGGCGGTGGCGCAGGCCCTGGTGATCGTCACCCGCAACATCGACCTGTCGGTGGCCTCCGTGATCGGCCTGACCGCCTATCTGTCGGCCAGCCTGCTGCACGCGCATCCGGCGGCGGGGGTCGCGGGCGGGTTGCTGATTGCGTGTCTCGCCGGGGTGGGCTGCGGCCTGCTCAACGGCGCCGTCGTCACGTTCGGGCGGGTGCCGTCGATCGTGGTGACGCTCGGCACGCTTTCGATCTTTCGCGGGCTGGTGAGCCTGGGCGCCGCTGGCCACCAGATCAGCGCCGACCAGGTGCCGCAGGCCTGGCTCGATTTCACCACGACGCGGCCCGGCGGCGTGCCCGCGGTGGTGCTGATCGCCCTTGCGGTCATGGCTCTGGCGGCCCTCGGGCTGTACCGTCTGCCCGCGGGACGGGAGCTGTTCGCCATCGGCTCCAATCCCGAAGGTGCGGCACTGCTGGGCATCCCGGTCCGCCGCCGCGTGCTCTGGAGCTTCGCCCTGGCTGGCCTGCTGGGCGGGTTCGACGGGGCGTTGTGGGCCTCCCGCTACGCGACGGTGGACGCGCGCGTCGCCACCGGCTTCGAGCTCACGGTCATTGCCTCGGTGGTCGTGGGCGGGGTGGCGATCCGCGGCGGTTCGGGCACTGTCATGGGGGTGGCACTCGGCGCCATTACCCTGCTGGTGATCCGCAACGGCCTCACCTTGGTCCGCGTCGATCCGCTGTGGCTGCAAGGGGTGTATGGTCTGGTGATCCTGCTCGCGGTGGTGACGGACGTCCTGATCGCGCGCCGCGCCGGTCGCCTCGCGGCATCGCGGCCATGAACCGTGTCGCCGCCCTGGTCGGCCACCTGGGCTGGGTCGGCGCGCTGGCGCTGGTCACGCTGGCGCTGATCGCCTTCGCCGCGTCGTTCGTGCCGCATTTCGCGACCGGCTTCAACATCTCGCAGGCGGCGGCCGGCATCTCCGAGCGGGCGCTGCTGGTGCTGCCGATGGTGCTGCTGATCATCGCTCGCGAGATCGACCTGTCCGTGGCCAGCACGCTCGCGCTGTCGAGCGTGGTGCTGGGCGTGCTGATCCAGGCCGGCTGGCCGCTGATGGCCGCCATCGCTGCGGTGCTGCTTGTGGGGGCGGCGGCGGGGCTGTTCAACGGGCTGCTGGTGATCGGCTTCGGCCTGCCGTCGCTGGTCGTGACGCTGGGGACGCTCGCGCTGTTTCGCGGCATCGGCTACGTGCTGCTGGGCACCGCATCGGTCAACGTGCTGCCGGATGCGCTGACGAATTTCGGCATCGACACGGTCGGGCGGTCGCCGGTGCCGTGGACGCTGGTGCCGTTCCTGGTGCTGGCGCCGCTCTTCGCGATCCTGCTGCAACGCACGCCGACCGGGCGGCGCATCTATGCGCTGGGCGGCAATCCGGCGGCGGCGCTCTATTCCGGCGTGCGCGTGCAGCGGCTGCGGCTGGCGCTGTTCGTCACCTCCGGCGTGGTCTGCGCCATCGCCGGCATCGTCTTCACCGCCCGCCTGTCCAACGCGCGCGCCGACAACGCGGTGGGCATGGAACTGGACGTGATCACCGTGGTGCTGCTGGGCGGCGTCAGCGTGTGGGGCGGGCGCGGCACCATGACCGGCGTGCTGTGGGCGCTGGTGCTGGTGGCCGTGCTGCGCAACGTGCTGGGACTGAGCCGCATCGGCGGCGACGCGCAGGGCACGGCGATCGGGCTGCTGCTGATCGGGGCACTGCTGATCGGCAACATGACGGAGGCGGTGCTGGGCCGGATGATCCGCCCGCCGGGCCGCGACGTACAAGGCAACGACGCAACAATCGGACGGGAGGAAGCGACATGAGGACCATCGGCAGGACCATCAGCAGGACCATCGGCAGACGGGGATGCGCGGCGCTTGCCGTGGTGACGGCGCTGGGACTGGCCGGCTTCACCGCGCGGGCGGAGGAGTGCGCCAAGCAGCCGGTCACGGTGGGCTTCCTGCCCAAGCTCGATACCGACCCGTATTTCCAGGTGGCGCGTACCGGCGCGGAGGAAGCGGCCAAGCAGATCGGCGGCAAGGTGGTGCAGCAGGCGCCCAGCCAGGCCACGGCCGAGGCGCAGATCGAGTTCATCAACAACCTGGTTTCGCAGCAGGTCGGCGTCATCGCCATCTCCGGCAACGACGCCAATGCGGTGGCGCCGGCGCTGAAGCGCGCGGCGGCACAGGGCGTGCGCGTCATCAGCTATGATTCCGACGTGGCGCCGGGCGCGCGCAGCCTGTTCATCAACCAGGCCAAGGGCGCCAGCCTGGCCGAGATGATGCTGAGCAGCATGGCGCAGATGCTGGGCAACAGCGGCGATTTCGCCATCCTGTCGTCCACGCCCACCGCCACCAACCAGAACGCCTGGATCGCCGCCATGAAGGCCAGGCTCGCCTCCGATCCGGCGCTGAAGGGGCTGCATCTGGTCCAGGTCGCCTATGGCGAGGAAAGCGAGCAGGTGAACCAGCAGCAGGCGCTGGCGCTGGTGCAGGCGTTCCCGAATCTGAAAGGCATCATCGTCCCCGCCGGCATCGGCCTGCCGGCGGCGGCACGGGCGCTGGATCAGGCGGGAATGCTGGGACGCATCAAGCTCACGGGCCTCGCACCGGCGACGCTGATCCGCAAATACATCGAGTCGGGCTCGGTGCAGGACATCTGGTGGAACGTGAAGGATCTCGGCTATCTCACGTACTACGCGGCCCAGGCGCTCGCCGCGTGCAAGATCTCCGGCAAGCAGGGCGATACATTCGATGCCGGCCGCCTTGGTTCCTACACCGTCGGTGCCGACGGCGAGGTGGTGCTGGGACCGGCGGTCATCGTGACGCCGAAGAACGTCGGAGATTTCAAGTTCTAGCCGCCTGACCAAACCGCCGGGTCCGTTTCCTGTGCCGCGGACCCGGCGCGCATCCGTGGCATGGTCGACCGTGCCACGTTGACCGTGGCCCCCGCGCGCGCTACCGACTCTGGCTCCCTGTCAGGAGGCGGCATCGGATGGATGGCGGCGATGTGCTGCTGCAAGCCATCGACATCCGCAAGAGCTACGGCCCCGCCGTGGCACTCGACGGCATCTCGCTCGACATCGCCGCCGGCGAGTTCCTGACGCTGCTTGGACCATCCGGCTCCGGCAAGACGACATTCCTGATGATCCTGGGCGGCTTCACCACGCCCACCGGCGGCCGCCTGATCCAAGGCGGCGTGGACGTGACCCGTAAGCCGCCGGAGCAGCGGCGGTACGGCATGGTGTTCCAGGGCTACGCGTTATTCCCGCACATGACGGTGGAGGAGAACATCGCTTTCCCGCTACGGGTGCAGCGCGCATCCGGCGCCGAGCGAAGGCGCAAGCTCGACGCGATCATCGCGGCGGTCGGGCTCGACGCGCATCGCGGGAAGCGTCCGGGACAGCTCTCCGGCGGCCAGCAGCAGCGTGTGGCGCTGGCCCGCGCGCTGGTGTTCCGGCCCGATGTGCTGCTGCTGGATGAGCCGCTCTCCGCCCTCGACAAGTCGCTGCGCGAGCAGATGCAGGGCGAGATCCGCACGCTTGCAGCAGCAGACCGGCGCCACGTTCGTCTTCGTCACTCACGACCAGACCGAGGCGCTCGCCATGTCCTCGCGCGTCGCCATCTTCAATCACGGCCGGTTGCAGCAGGTCGGCACGCCGGAGACGGTGTATGAGCGGCCGGCCAACCGCTTCGTCGCCGAGTTTCTTGGTCGCATCAACCTGTTTCCGATCCGCGATCACCGCGCACGATGGCGACGGCGCTGCGCGGCGTGTTCGAGGGCTGCACGCTCGCAGCGCCCGCCGACCGCGCGGTCAACGGCACCGGAGCAATGATCGCAGTGCGCCCGGAGTATATGGAGCTCGCGGACAAGCCGGCGATGGACTGCAATGCGGTAGCCGTTCGCATCGCGGCGCGGCAATACGGGGGCGCCGGCTCGGTAGTGCAGGCCCGCACGCGCGGCGGCACGGAGATCGTGCTGACGCTGCCGAGCGCCACCATCGGCGGTTCCGGGCATGGAGGCGTGGGTGCGCTGGCCCACTTCGAGCGGGTTTGTCATACCGGATGATGCTCCATGAAGCTCAATAACAATCGAGAGGGAGGCAACGATGAACGGACCATTCCAGCGCGATGGACTTGACCGGCTGCGGCAGCTTCTGGCGGCAGGCAGGATCAGCCGACGCGACTTCTCCCGCGCCGCCGGCCTGCTGCTCGCCGCACCGGCGGCATTGCGGCCGGGCAGCGGGCGTGCCGATGCCAACCAGCTCGTGCTGGTCAATTGGGGCGGCGACGCGCTCAAGGCGTATGACAAGGCCTATGGCCAGCCGTTCCGCAAGGAGACAGGCATCACCATCCGCGAGGACGGTTCCGGCCCGACCGAGGGCGCCATCACCGCGCAGGCGAAAAGCGGCAAGGTAACGTGGGATCTGCTCGACATCGACCCGTTTTCGGCAATCACGCTCGGGGCGAAGGGCTATCTCGCGCCGATCGATTACGGCGTGGTCGACAAGTCCAAGTTCCGCGCCGGCTTCGGCTGGCCCTATGCCGCGTCGACCTACTTCTTCAGCTACGTCATCGCCTATGACGCGCAGAAGTTCGGCAGCAATCCGCCGAAGGGCATGGCCGACTTCTTCGATGTGAAGACGTTCCCCGGCAAGCGCTCGATGTACAAATGGGGCGTGTCGAGCTGGGAGGCGGCGCTGCTGGCCGACGGCGTGCCGCGCGACAAGCTCTATCCGCTCGATATGGCGCGCGCTGAGGCGAAGCTGAAGGCGTTCAAGCCGAATGTCGTCTCGTTCTGGGGCGGCGGCGCCGAGAGCCAGACGGTGCTGCTGGACGGCGAGGCGTCGATGGCGATCATCTGGAACACACGCGGCAAGCTGATCGAGGAAGCCTCAAACGGGCAGATCAAGTTCATCTGGAACGAGGGGCTGCTGTCGCCCGGCGCGCTGGCGATCATGAAGAGCACGTCCGAGCGTGCGACGAATGCGAACAAGTTCATCGCCAGCACGCAGGATCCGAAGCGACAGCTCGTGATGTTCGACATGCTGGGCCAGGGGCCGGCCAACCCGGCGGCCGATGCCCTGATCCCCGCCGATCAGGCGCGCTACAATTGCGTGGCGCCGGACAACATGGCCAAGCAGATCCCGCTCGACATGGAGTGGTACGCCGCCAACTACTCGAGGGCGCTGGACCGCTACCTGGCGCTGATCTCGGCCTGAGACATGCGGCGCAGTGTCGGCACCGGGATATTGCTGGCCCCGCTCCCGGCGTTCCTCGCCCTCGCCTACGGGCTGCCGTTTCTCGGCGTGGTGGGCTGGAGCGTGACGCTGCCCACGCCGGGGCTGGGGCAGTATGCGCAGGTGTTCACCGATCCGATCGTGCTCGGCGTGCTGCTGCGCACCGTGCGGATCTGCGCCATCGTGACACTGGCGACCACGGTGCTGGCCTACGCGCTGACCTATGTCTGGGTGCTCGGCACGCGGCCCTGGAGCCTGCTGGTCGAGTTTTGCGTGCTGGTGCCGTTCTGGATCTCGACGCTCACACGCGCCTTCGGCTGGCTGGTGCTGCTCTACAATCGCGGCATCATCAACACCTGGCTGCTGGATTTGGGCGTGATCAGCGAGCCGCTCGCGCTGGTGCGCAACGAGCTCGGCACCATCATCGGCATGACGCATTTCCTGGTGCCGTTCGCCGTGTTCCCGCTGGCGTCGGCGATGCGCCAGGTTGATACCCGCGTGACCCTGGCGGCGCGTGGGCTTGGCGCCGGACGGCTGCGCGTGTTCTGGTCGGTGCTGGTGCCGATGACCATGCCCGGCATACTGGGTGCGGCCTTGATCGTGTTCGTGTTCGCTCTCGGCTTCTTCATCACGCCGGCGATCCTCGGCGGCGGGCGCAGCGTCATGGTGGCGGAGTTCGTCTACGTGCAGACGTTCCAGACGACGGATTGGGGGCTCGCCGCGGCGATCAGCGTGGTGCTGGTGGCAGCCGTGGCTCTGCTCGCGGTGTTGCTGCTGCGGCTGACGCGGGTGGAGAAGCTGGTGCAATGAACGCCTATCGCCCCGCCTGGCCGGCGCTCGCCTTCGTCACCCTGATAGCCGTGTTCCTGCTGGCGCCGCTGCTGGCCGTGGTGCCGGTGTCGTTCACGCCAACCGCCTATCTTTCGATGCCGCATGGCGCATGGTCGCTGCGGCACTACCGCACCCTGGTCACGGATCCCGACTGGATCAGCAGCATCCTGCTGAGCCTGCAAGTGGGCGCGTGCAGCGCCATCATCGCGACGGTTCTTGCGACCGCCTTCGCGCTCGGCATCTGGTATGCACGGCCGCGCTGGGCCGCGGTCCTGGTGGGCTTCGTGCTGTTGCCGATGGTGGTACCCCCGGTCGTCTCTGCCGTGACCCTGTATTTCCTGATGACCTGGATCTCGCGCGTGTTCGAGCCGCTGGGCTACGATACCTGGCCGGGTGTTGTGCTGTGCCACGTGGTCATGGTGGTGCCGTTCGCAGTCGTCGTGGTTCTGGTCTCGCTGAGCCAGCTCGACCGTCGCATGGAAATGGCGGCGCGCGGCTTCGGCGCCTCGATCTGGCGCATCACCTTCACAGTGATCCTGCCCAACATCCGCTTCGGCGTGCTCTCGGCCGCGTTCCTCAGCTTCATGCTGTCATGGGAGGAAATCGCGGTGACCCTGTTCGTGACCAGCGTGGATGCGATCACGTTGCCGCGCCGCGTCTGGATGGGACTGCGTGACAACGTGAACCCGGCGGTCGCTGCCATCTCGGTCGTGTTCATCGTGCTTGTCGTCGCGGTGCTGGTCGCGCGGCTGCTTGTGCGCGGCCGCCGATCCGCACTGCCTGCCGGCTGATCGGGGAGGGACCATGTCGCAGAGCAAGGCCACGGCCGCCGAGTGGATCGAACGGCAGCGGGGTACCTGGTCGGAATGGACCCGCACCATCTTCGAGTTCGGCGAGACGGCATGGCGCGAATACCTGTCGGCCGAGTGGTATGTCGATCTGCTTCGTGCCGAGGGGTTTATCGTCGAGGCAGGCAGTGGCGGCATGCCGACCGCGTTCTGCGCCGTCTGGGAAAACGGCAGCGGACCGACGATCGGCGGCTACGCGGAATACGACGGCATCCCCGGCAACTGCCAGGCCGCCGACGTGACGCGGCGCCCGCGCAACGGTCTCAACTTGCAGGCGGGCGGACACACGGACCCGCATTCCGCACTCGGCATCGGCGCCCTGGCCGGGTTCCTTGCCGCGAAGGCGGCGATGCAGCGCCACGGCCTCAGCGGCCGGCTGAAATTCATGGGCGAACCGGCGGAGAAGGTGCGCGGCTCCAAGCCGATCCACGCTGCACGCGGCTATTACGACGATATGGATGCCGCCATCAGCTTCCACCCCTTCTACATGCTGCCGCTTTGCAACACGGTGCGCTGGGACACGCATTGCGGGGCCGCCTATGCGCTCATCTACAGCTTCGCCTGCGACGAGCCGGAGAGCTGGCTTGCCATGCCGTCCGAACTCGCCCATTCCGGCCTATCACGGTGCCGCTCGCGCGCCGGGCGCCAATGATGCCGTGGTGCAGATGTACCTCGCAGGCAAGGCGCTGAAGGAGCACATCGTTCCCGCCGGCGTGAACTGGTCGATGAACGAGGCGGTCCTGACGATGGGGCAGGCGACCGCCGACAACATCCCGGCCCAGCTCGCACAGATCCAGTATATCTGCCGCGTGCCGACGGTTGCGATGGCGGAGCATGTGGTGCGCGCGCTCGACCATTGCGCGGAGGCGGCGGCACGCCTCGCGCATTGCGCCTGGCGGCGCGACTGGGTGTCGAAGGGCCGTCCCGGCCTCGCGAACCACGCGATGGCACGCGCCACCTACGCGAACCTGGCCGCGGTCGGCGCGCCGCGCTTCGGGGCCGACGCGATCGCGCTTGCCAACCGCATCCGCGCCAATCTCGGGGAAAAGCCGATCGGAAAGCCCGTTCCTAGGTGCCACGGAAATGCTGATGCCGCCGGAACAGGCGGAGGCGGAGCTGCGGCGGATGCTGCCGCCCAATCAGCAGCATTTCACCTCCGACGACTACACCGAGTATTGCTGGCACGCGCCGACCGTGCGCCTGTATATCGGCCGCCCCACGCTTGCGCGCGCGCGCCGACGGGCGCGGCTGGCCGGCCTGGGCGATGAACGCGCTGGGCGGGCTGTCGCCCTGCATCGACCCGATGATCGAGGTGGCCGGCAAGACGCTCGCGCTCACCATCCTCGACCTGCTGGAGCGGCCGGAGCTGCTGGCAGGGGCGAAGGCGGAGTTCGTCGAGCGCACCGGCGGCGGCGTCGGCGGGACGAAATGGCTGGCGCCGCTCTGCGACTATCCGCCGCCGATCCATTTCCGCTGGCCGGAATACGTGACAACACCGCGCGGACGGCGCGAATGGGTGATCCCGACGGAGGGCTGATGCCGCGATCCCAGGACTACCGGTCGAGCCACGCCGGACCCGACGCGCGCGGACCGGCCGATCTGCTGCTGCAAAACGGGCGCATCTGGACCGGCAACCCGGCGCGACCCTGGGCCAGCGACGTTGCCATCCGCGCCGGCCGCATCGTGGCCGTTGGCGACGATCTGCAAGTCTCCGCGCGTTCGACCATCGACCTCGCCGGCCGCTTCGCCATGCCGGGCCTGTATGACGCGCACACGCACCCCGACCTCGCGACCATGATGGCGTATAACGAGGATCTGGAGATTGCCGAGGATCTGCCGCCCGACGCGCTGGCGGCGCGCATCCGCGACTATGCGGCGAGATTCCCCGCGCGACCGTGGATCTTCGGTGCCTATTGGGTGCGCTACCAGTTCCGCCGCGCCGGCATCGTGCCCGATCGGCACTGGCTCGATGACGTCATCGCCGATCGCCCCGCCGCGATCATGGACCGCAGTTGGGGTGCAGCTCTCGTCAACACGCGGGCACTTGGGGCAATGGGCATCACGCCGGACACGCCCGATCCCGGCAACGGCTATATCGAACGCGACCCGTTCAGCGGCGAGGCCACCGGCATCCTGATCGACGGCGCCTATGCCCTGGTGCAGGCGGCGATGCCGCCCACGCCGATCGAGGTGCTGGAGCGCGGCTATCGCGACGGCCTGCACTTCCAGGCCAGCCGCGGCGTGGTCGGCACCAAATACCCGCATGTCTGCGAGCGGCGGCTGGAGGCGCTGCGGCGGCTCGACCGACGCGGGCTGCTGACCGCGCGGGTCGAGGCGGCGATTTCCTGGCAGGATGACATTTTCCCGGTGCGCCGGCGCTGGGAATTGCTGGCCGGCGAGCGCCACCATTTCCGCAGCGAGCGGCTGAACGCCAACGCCGTGAAATTCCATTTCGACGGCACGTTCGAGGCGCGCTCCGGCTATCTCGCCGATGGCTGGAGCGGCAACGAATCGTGGCGCGGCCACCTCAACCTGACGCCCGCGCATCTGGCGGACATGGTGACGGACATGGACCGCCGGGCATCCGTGTCATCGCGCATTGCGTGGGCGATGCAGCTTCCGATATTTTCCTCGATGCGGTGGCCGAGGCACGCCGTCGCAACGGTGCGCTCGGCGTGCGCCATCAATGCGCGCATTGCACGGTGCTGCTGCGGCAGAACCTGCGCGCGCTTCGCCGCACTCGACGTCGTCTGCGAGTTCTCGCCGGTCGGCTGGTACATGTACCCGTTCGCCGAACGCCGGCTCGGCGCCTTCACGCCGGAGCAGCAGACGCGCTTCTTCGATTTCCGGGGTGCTGTCGATGCCGGCGCCATCGTCGTCATGGGCACGGATTGCCCGGTCTCGTCGCTCGATCCCTGGCTGGGTTTCGAGGCGATGCTGACCCGCGAAAGCCCGCTCGACCTCGCGGAGCAGCGTCGCATTCCGGGGGGAATGCTGACGCTGGAGGAGGCGCTGCATGTGATGACCAGCAATGGCGCCAAGGCGATGGGCGTCGATGACATCGCCGGCAGCATCGCGGTCGGCAGAAGTGCCGACATGATCGTGCTGGATCGCGACCCGTTCGCGCAGCAGCCGCGCGGCTATCTGCACGCAAGCGGCGTCGATCTGACGCTAATCGAAGGGCAGGTCGCGTGGGATCGGCAAGGCGAGCTTGACGGCGGTCCTTTGCAGGCCGTCTGGGGCCGCGAGCTGCCGCCGATCTTTGCCGGCTGAGCCGATGCAGGAGGTGCCCGTCACGCTGATCGCGGGCTTTCTCGGCGCCGGCAAGACGACCTTGCTGCGCCGGATTCTCACCAGCGACCACGGCCTGCGCATGACCGTCCTGGTCAACGATTTCGGCGAGCTGAATATCGACGCGCGGCTGGTCAGCGACGTGGCGGAGGACATGGTGGCACTGGCCAACGGCTGCCTGTGCTGCACCGTCGCGAACGGGCTTGCCGCGACGCTGCGGCGGCTCGCGGCGCGGCTGCCCCGCCCGGACCACCTCCTGATCGAGTGCAGCGGTGTCGCCGATCCCGGCCGCGTGGCGGCAAGCCTGCTGCATCCTGCGATCCGTGCGGCGTTCCGGCTCGACGGCGTGCTGACGCTGGTCGATCTCGCCGCGGCACCGGACCTGCCTGTGGCGATGCGGGACCTGACGGAGTTGCAGATTGCCGCAGCCGATATCGTGATCCTCAACAAGACCGATCTCGCGGCCCCCGGCGCGGCGGCGGCGTTTCGGCGCGACCATTTGTTCCCCGACAGTCGCGTGCTGGAGGCGGCGCACGCCGATGTGCCGCTGCCTCTGATCCTGGATGCCGGGCTTCACGATCGCGTGCTGCCGCGCGCCACGGCCCAGGCGGCGGACGCTGCCGCTGTGTTTGACGCCCTCGCCTGGACCAGCGCCGACATCCTTTCGCTCGAACGGCTGCGCGGCGCTGTTGCCGGCCTGTCGCCGCAGGTGTTTCGAGCGAAGGGCATCTTCCGGGTGGATGCCCTGCCGGACGAGGACGCCGTGCTGCACCTCGTCGGGGGCCGTATCGACTGGTCGCGGCGACCGGCCGGGGCCGAACGCTCCGAGGCGGTGATGATCGGCCCGCGCGGGTCGCTTCCGGCCGATGCGATCGGCTCCGCGCTGGACGCGTGCCGCGCCGGCCGGTCGTCCTGAGTGTGACGCGGGATCTCGCGTCAGGATTCCGCCCCGTTCGGCTCACGTCGGCGCGCCGCGGCCAGCCGGGAATAGACGGTAGCGCGAGACAGGCCGAGAACCTTCGCGACATAGGGTACCGCGGTGCGGATGGCGAACGTACCGCACTCGTCCAGCCGCAGCAGCAGGTCATCCATGACTTCGGGCGTCATCCGCTCCAGCGACGTAGCGCGCTCGACCAGAAACTCGCCGACACGCGTATTGACCTGCTCGCGCCAATCCGCGCCGAACAGGGAAGCAGGCCGCGGCGTCGGCTGCACGATGGCGATCAGCTGCTCGATCTGCTCCAGCGCGCCGGAAAACGCCTCGATGTCGAGATTGACGCAGACTAGCCCGACGGGAGCGTTCTCGGCATCGCGAATGACGCTCATCACCGCTTTCAGTCGGCGGCCGTCAAAATTGCGCTTGGGATAGGGGCCGACCACGTTGCCGGTCAGCGTGGGTTCCGGCAATTCGCCGATCAGCGAGGCGTCGCCGGCCTTTCGCGCGGAGAACGGGTTGGCGATATGCACGATCGCGTCGCGCGCGATGTCGTGCAGCACCACCTCCGCGCGCGGCCACAGCAGACGCGCGATCGCATCGCACAGCGGCACGAAAGCCGCCAGCAACGCGGCCGTGTCGGTCCGCGAGGCGGCGGCGCGGTCGCTTCTATGTGAAACTGATCGAGATGCTGCCGAGCGGCCCGAAATCCGCGTGGAGCTGTGATCCGGCATGGACGGCTACCGATCTGGTGGGAGAGCCCGAGATGACGATGTGGCCGCTTTCCAGCGTGCCGCCAAGCCCATCCAGTTCACAGAGCCTGTTCGCAAGCCAGGCGACCGGCGCCGCCGGATGCCCCATCACCTCGCCGCCGCTGCCGGTCTGCCTCTGTCCGTCCACATCGAACTCCATGAGCAGGGCCGCGAGGTCCAGCTCGCGCGGCGGGACGGCGATCTCGCCCAGCACGACATAGCCGGCGCCGGCATTGTCGGCGATCGAATCGACGGCCTTGGCCCGCATCGCGCCCACCCGGCTGTCGATCACCTCGACCGCGCCGCGCACCGCCCGCGTCGCGTCAAGCACGTCATCGACCGTTACTCCGGGCCCGCGCAGCGGGCGGGCGAGTTCGAAGGCGATCTCCGGTTCGGCGCGCGCATTCGCACGCCGGCTGGCGGCGGTCGGCGCGCCGGCGGGCACCAGCATGGAGGCCAGAAGCTGCCCGAAATCGGGCGCCTGCCATCCCGTACATGACGCGCATCGTCTCGGACGTGAAGCCGATCTTGTGACCCGCCAGCGTGTCACCAGAGGCCAGCAGATGGTCCACGAAGCGGCGCCGCACGCGATAGGCGTCCGCCAGCGTGTACGCCCGCTCCTCGCTCGGCGGGTCGATCCCCTGTCCAGCCTGCCGGGCCGCGAACAGGCGGAGGGCAAGGGCCTCGTGTTCCGCTTCGCTCAGCCGCAGGTCGCAATCCCGAGTCATGACGCGGTCCCGACCCTTGGCACCTGCTGCGTGATACAGTGGATGGCGCCGCCCTGCGCCGGATGGGCGCGAATGGCGATCGGCACCACCTGCCGATCCGGCAGGCAGGCCGCAATCAGCCGCAGCGCCTGCTGGTCCATGTCGGGATCAACCTCGGCCACGGGAACGATGACGGCGCCGTTGCAGAGGTAGAAGTTGAGATAGGAGGCGGGAACCCGGCGCCGCTCATGCTCGATCACCGGAAGCCACGGCACGTCGATCACGGAGATGCCGCGTTCGGCGAAAATGGCACGCCACTCCGCGAACAGCGCCGCATCCTCGTCCTCGGGGCTGCTGGCAGCCAGCAGCATGGCGCGATCGGGTGCGATGAAGTCGAGGAAGATGTCGGTATGCCCGTCCGATCCGGTCGATTGCTGATCGAATTTCGGTCCGGCTGGCAGCCAGATGATTTCGTCCATCCCGAGTGCGTCGCGCAGCCGCGCCTCGACGGTCGCCTCATCGATTTGCCAGTTCCGGTTAGAGTCCATTAGGCAATGCCGCGTCACCACCAGCCGGCCGGTGCCGTTGCTGGCGAGGGCGCCGCCCTCCAGCACGAGATCGACCGGCACCACCGGATCGCCGAGCACACGCGCGACGCTGGCACCCAGGGCCGCGTCGCGATCGCGCCGCGCGTGCTTCTCGCCATGCGCGTTGAAGCGGAAGTGCCGCGCCTCCCGGCGTGCGCCGTTCGAGACGTAGACCGGCCCGGTGTCGCGCATCCACGATCCATCCATCGGCAGGACGCGGATACCGCTGGCGGCGGTCAGCACCGCGCGAGCCTCTGTCGCGAGCGCCTCGTTCGCGCAAAACATCGTCACCGGCTCAAAGGCGGCAATGGCGTTGGCGACCGCAGCGGACTCGATCTTGGTCTGCGGATACAGCGATCCCCACATCTCTGCGCGGCATGGCCAGGCCATGAGTGTGCGCTCATGCGTGGTCCATTCGCCCGGCATCCGCAGTCTGGGTTCCGGTGCGCCACTCATGTCCGGCACGCCTCCACCCAGCTCCGATACCGGTCTTCTTCGCCATGCACCGCCTTTCGGTACATGGCCGCGATGGCGCTGGTGATCGGACCGGGGCAGGGCAGGGGGCGGTCGTCCACCGAATTGACCGAACCGATTTCCGCAGCCGTACCGCAGACGAAAGCCTCATCAGCGATATAGAGGTCGCTGCGGGTCAGCTCGATCGTCTCGACGGGACTGCCCAGATCGGCGGCGATGCGGCGCACGCTGTCCTGCGTGATGCCCTCCAGCGCACCCGCGGAGGCGGGCGGTGTCATGATACGCCCGTCGCGCACGGCAAAGATGTTTTCGCCCGCGCACTCGCTGACCAGCCCGTGCCGATTCAGGATGATCGCGCCGTCATAGCCGGCGCGGATCGCCTCGGCCTGGGCCAGGGAGGAGTTGACGTATCCCCCCGCGGTCTTTGACGCCGGCGGCATGATGTTGTGGTCGTGGCGCTGCCAGGAGGAGATCTTCATGCGCGCACCACGCGACATCCGATCCTCGCCATGCAGCGCCGCCCAGGGCCAGCAGGCGATTGCGACATCCACGGTGCTCCCGCTGATATTCAGCCCCATCTCGCCATAGCCGAGATAGGCGAGCACCCGGACATAGCATTCGTCGAGTCCGGTCGAGAGCACCGTCTCGCGGCACGCGCTCGCGATCTCCTCGACCGAGAAGGGCATCGGCAGGTCGAGGATCTTGCCGGAGCGGTAGAGGCGGCGGACATGGTCGGTCAGGCGGAAGATCGCCGGACCCACCGCCGTCTTGTAGGCGCGCATCCCCTCGAACACGGCGGAGCCATAGTGCAGCGCATGGGTAAGGACGTGGACGCGTGCATCCGCCCAGTCGACGAGCGTGCCGTTCATCCAGATCTTCGGGGTGGGTGTCAGCGGCATGTCCGGGTCCGTCAATCAGCCGCCATAGACATCGAAATCAAAATACTTCCTGGCGATCCGCTGATATGTCCCGTCCTGCCTGATGGCGGCGATGCCGGCGTTCAGGGTCTCGCGCAGCGTGCTGTCGGACTTGCGAACCGCTCCCGCCACACCGTAGCCGAACACCGAACGATCGTAGGACGATGGGATGGTCAGCAGCACACGCATGTCCCGGCCCTGGTCGCTTTTCAGGAACTCCGACAGCGCGACGGAGTTCGCCATCACCGCGTCGAGCCGCCCGGCCGCGAGATCGGAGTCCGCATCGTCCTGGGTGTCATATTCCTTCAGCGTGACCTGGCCGGGCAGATATTTGCGGAAGAAGGCGCCATAGATGGTCGAGGTCTGCACGCCCACGATCTTGCCCTTGAGCGCTGAGAAATTCCCGGTCGAAAGCTTCATCGTGGACGATTTCGGTCCGATGATGGCAGCGGGCGTATCGTAGTATTTGCTGGTGAAATCGACGATCTTCTTGCGTTCGTCGGTAATGCCGACCGACGTCCAGATCACGTCCAGCTTGCGTGCGTTCAGTGCCGCGAAGATGCCGTCATAGGCGGTGGCGTACACCTCGCATTGCAGGTGCTGCGCCGCGCAGACTGCGTGCATCAAATCGATCTCGAAGCCGACCCATTTGCCGGACGCCTGTTGCGTCGTGAATGGCGGGTACGGCTCCGCCGCCACTCCGAACTTCAACACCTTCTGCGGCACCTTCGCCGCCGCCGCGGTGGCCAGCCCGAGCGTCGCCCCGAACACCAGTGCGCACATCGTGCGTCTTGCGAGCGTCATTCCGGCTGGCTCCCTGCGATTCCCCTTGCGGCCACCATGATCACACCAAGACAAACTGTCAATACTGGACGATACGTCTTGGCGAGGTGGCAAACGCCCGCCCTCGACCTGTCGATCTGCCCGGGAACCTGTGGGTGGTGGCGTGTTTCGGAGGTTTCTTGGCAGAGGCGGGGCGATGCCGCGGTGCCGCTGGTGCCGGGTGAGGGGATCGAACCCCCGACCTTTGGTTTACAAAACCACTGCACTACCGCTGTGCTAACCCGGCCGCTCGCCGCCTCACTGGCGCGGCTCAACCCCGGGTGTCAATCCCGTCATGTGGAGCCGGTTTCACTGTTCCGCCACCGCGCCGTTGGCGCAGCGTCCCCATCTTGGCGGAATGGAAGGCGGGCGCAGGCGCCCCGCCGACCCCGACAGGTCTTCAGTATGGAGAGTTCGATGCAGACGCCCCCCTCGAAACCCCGCAACCGGCTGCGGACCGTCTTCGCCGCCACGCTTCTGGGCGCCACGGCGCTCGGTGGCTTCGCTGCCTTCCAGGCCGGCCACGCGGCCGACAACACTCCCGTCACGACTCCCGGCCGCGACGGCCACCCCGCTCCAGCCGGCGATGCCGCAGACGCTGCCGGACTTCGCCAATCTGGTGGCACAGGTGCGGCCCGCCGTGGTGCAGGTGACCAATCACCTGGCGGTCCAGCCGGCGGCCGACAACGGCGAAATGCAGGGCCAGATGCCGTTCGGGCAGATGCCGTTCGGCATGCTTCCTTTCGGGATGATGCCGCACGGGATGCACCCGATGCAGCCGCACGCGGTGGAAGCTCGGGGCTCCGGCTTCATCGTTGACGCGAACGGCACCATCGTCACCAACAACCACGTGGTGCAGGGCGAAAAGACGCTGACGGTCACTCTCGATGACGGCACGCAACTGCCGGCGACGGTGGTGGGCACCGATTCGCGCACCGACATTGCCGTGCTGCGCGTCCATGCCGATCACAAGCTGCCGTTCCTCAAGCTCGGCGACAGCAGCAAGGTGCGGCCGGGTGAGTGGGTGGTCGCCATGGGCAATCCGTTCGGCCTGGGCGGCACCGTCACCGCCGGCATCGTCTCGGCCGATGGCCGCGACATCGGCGAGGGGCCGTACGACAATTTCATCCAGGTCGACGCGCCCATCAACAAGGGCAATTCCGGCGGCCCGCTGTTCACCCAGAACGGTGAGGTCGTGGGCGTGAACACCGCCATCCTGTCGCCCACCGGCGGCAGCGTCGGGATCGGCTTCGCCATCCCCTCGAACATGGTGCGCACGGTTGTCGACCAGATCGAGAAGAGCGGCCACGTGACCCGCGGCTATCTGGGCGTGGAGATGCAGCCGATCAATGCGGCGATGGCGAGCGCGCTCAAGCTGCCAAAGGTTCCGAGCGGGCACGAGGGAGCCTTGGTGGCGGGCGTGCAGCCGGATTCCCCGGCATCGCGGGCCGGCATCCAGCCGGGTGACGTGATCGTCGGCATCGACGGCCAGAAGGTCGGCACGCCGCGCGAACTCGCGGTCGATGTCGCGGGGATCAAGCCGGGGGCCACGGCCGACGTGGCGATCCTGCGCGACGGGACGCAGAAGACCATCAAGGTCGATGTCGCGAAGATGGCCGGCACGCAGACCGCCAGCGCCGAACAGGGCGGCGAACAGCAGCCGAGCCTCGGCCTGTCGCTCGCCCCGCTCACTCCGGATCTGCGCAGCCAGCTCAGCCTGTCGCCCCATGCCAGCGGTGCGGCCATCGCTGATGTGCAGTCTGGCTCGGCGGCGGATCAGGCGGGCTTGCAGCAGGGCGACGTCATCGTGGGCGTCGGCAGTCACGCGGTGAACTCGCCGGATGAGGCGGTGAATGCGATCCGCGACGCCGAGAAGGGGAGCAGCTCGGTGGCGCTGCGCGTGCTGCGCAACGGCCATACCGCCTTCGTCGCGGTGGCAGTTCCGCAGGCCGGCCAGCAGGGCGGCTCCAACCAGGAGGGCCAAGGCTGACGCGCCCTCGCTGATTGAGAGCGCGGCCTGACTAGCAGTGGCCGGCCGGGATCAGCGGATCCTGGCCGGCCACACGCACGACCGAGGCCAGCAGCCGCAACGCATCCGGGCCGCCGCGGTCAGCCAGTGTGCCTGTCTCGATGGCCTGCGCCAGCGCCTCGGCCTGATCGGCGATCACCTCCGCCGCCTGGCGCATGGCGTCGCGCGCGAGGCGGATCTGGAGATCGTCTGAAAGCGTGGCCCAGTCGGATATGGGCCAGTCGGACATGGTCCAGTCGGGGAGCATGGCGTGTCCCGTGCCGGCCATTCTGGCGTTGCCGCCGCGGAAGGAAGCGCGCGGTCGTGGGGGCAGAATGCCCGAGGCGGGTTAACGCTTTGCGGCGGGCTCTGCCCTCAGGCGAATGTAAGCCGCGCCGGCGCCAGCCCGTCGAAGATCACGCAGACCTCGCACGGGCCGTCCAGGATCACGCTTGGCGTCACGCTGCCCAGCATCACCGCCTGCCCGGCCCGCAGGCCGCCGAAGCCGGACGCCGCCTCGCTGCCGGCGAGCCACGCCAAGCCGCGCATGGGATGGCCCAGCAGATCGGCGCTGATCCCTTGATCGCGCGTCGTTCCATCCACCATGATGCGGCCCTCCAAGGCGGCAAGATCGCGCTCGCGCCAACCCTCGCCGGGCGGTCCCAGCACGCAGGCCGCGTGATAGACCTGATCGGCGATCAATGTCGGCGTGCCGACCGCCTTCAGGTCGCCGATCGGCGGCGGCCCGTAGCGGTTCTCCACGATCTCGATCGCCGCGTGCAGCGAGGCGACCGCCTCGATCGCCTGCTCCGGCGTGTACCGGCCGGGCGGCAGATCCCGGCCCAGGCGTACCGCCAGCTCGCATTCCACCTGCACGTTGCGGAACCGCGCGAAGGGCAACGTCACCCCGGATTCGTGAATGTCCTCGGCGCGCATGAACCCGGCAGCGGGGCCGGGCAGGTCCAGCACCACCTGCATCCGCGAGCCTGTGGCGCCCAGCTTGAATCCGCCCGGCGGAAGCGCGTTCTGCAGGCGTGCCAGGACTACCTGCACCGCGACACCCTCCGCCACGTCGCGCGGGGCGATGCCGGGCGGCAGCGGTCCCGCCGATCGGCGGGCGGCACGGTTGTCCAGCAGCGCCAGCGCGGCGGGTTCCGGATCGAACGAGGTCATGTGCTGCGTCCGAGCTCGTACAAGGCAATGGCGGCAGCGTTGGAGACATTCAGACTGTCCAGGCTGCGGCCGCTGCCCGGCATGGCGATGCCGGCGATCTCGTCGCAAGTGTCGCGTACCAGACGGCGCAGCCCCTCGCCCTCTGCCCCCAGCACCAGGGCCACGCGCCGTGCCGCGAGTGCAGGGCCGGACAGGCTGGCGCCGCCCGCGTCAAGGCCCACCGTCCAGAACCCGGCCGCTTTCAGCGCGATCAGGGTGCGGGCGATGTTGACGGCGCGGAGCAGCGGCATCGTCTCCAGCGCGCCCGAGGCGGCTTTTGCGAGGGCGCCCGTCTCGTCCGGGGCATGGCGCTCCTGGGCGATGACGCAGGCGGCCCCGAACGCCGCGGCGCTGCGCAGGATGGCGCCCACGTTGCGCGGATCGGAGATCTGGTCGAGCACCAGCACCGGCCCGGGCCGCGCCAGTGCCGTGGCCAGCGCGGGTATGGGGAGTGGGTCGGCGAGCAGTCCGGCACCCTGATGCACCGCGTCGCGGCCGAGCAGATTGTCGAGGCGGCCGCGCTCCGCCCGTTCCGGCGCCAACGGCCAGGGTTGCGGCAGCCGGGTGGACAGCGCTGCCTCGGCCTCCTCGGTCAGCAGCAGCCGACGCAGCCGGCGGGCTGGATTGCCCAGCGCCGCGGCGACCGCGTGCAGGCCGTACAGCCAGATGGCGCCGCGCGGCGCCTCGATCTCGGCACGGCTACGCTGCGGCGTGGGGGCCTGCTCCGGGCGTCGGGTCAGCGTGAGGCGGTCGGGCGAAGGCGGGCGGCTGCCGGTCTGTGCGGCACTGCCCGGCCGGCCGGGAGCGGAACGGTGCTTTGCCTGCCCCCCTGCCTCGCCATGCTGCTTCGGGCCACCCGGATGGCGGCCAGGGCCAGAGGGCTTGCCGTGGCCGTGCGGCCGGCCGGAATAGGGGGGTTTCATCGCCGCTTCGGTATGACCGTCCGGCGTTTCGTTGACAAGCCTGCGGCGACGGCGCTAGTCCCGCCGCGCCGGAGGGGTGCCCGAGTGGCTAAAGGGGACGGACTGTAAATCCGTTGGCGTCAGCCTACGTTGGTTCAAATCCAACCCCCTCCACCAGCCGTCGCCCTGTGATGGCGTCACGCCTTTGCCAGCCCGCGAACGGCACGCAGCCGGATTCGCTCGCGCTGCACCGTGTACAGCCCGCTGCCGATGATGAACACCGCGCCGATCAGCGTGGACCGGTCGGGCAGGCCCCCGAAGACGATGAATCCGAAGGTCGAGGACCAGAGGAGCTGAGCATAGGACAGCGGCGCCAGCACCGATGCGGCGGCGTGGCGGTAGGCCACGACCGCCAGCCAGTGACCGCTGGACGCGACCACCCCCAGCAGGATGGCCAGCCCCAATTCGGTCGGCGTCACCGGTCCGTGCGCGAAGGGCAGCAGCGCAGTCAGCCCCAGAAGCCCGATGCCGGCGGTCCACAGCACCGTCGTGGCGGAGCGATCTGAGACGCCCATCTTGCGCGTGGCGATCATGCTCACGGCCCAGGCGAGCGAGGACAGCAGCACGAGCAGGGCGGCCGGATGGAACCCCCCGGCACCCGGGCGCACCACAATCAGCACGCCCGCGAACCCGACGAGCGTTGCAAGCCACCCGCGCACTCCGACCACCTCGCCCAGCAGCGGGAATGCGAGCATGGTGATGAACAGCGGCGAGGCGAAGCTGATCGCCGCGGCCTCGGCCATCGGCAGATGTGCCAGCGCCAGGATGAAGCACAGGGCCGAGGCGACGATCCCGAGGCCGCGCAGCACCTGCAGCACCGGCCGGCGGGCGCGGAGGATGGCCGGTCGGCGGGCCAGCGGGCCGAGTGCCATCAGCGTGAACACGAGGTAGCGGATCCAGGCGATTTCGACCGCGGGCAGGCTGCCGACCAGGTATTTCGCCGTCACGTCGGACAGCGAAAAGCACACCGTCGCCCCGACCATCAAGGCCATCCCGCGCAGCGGTCTATCGGTCACGAGGCATTCTTTCGCGGGCGGTGATGCAGGCGATCATCCGCACGGGGCTGCCGGCAATTTTGTGGCAGGCGGCCGGGCCACCGCACCGGAGCCGGATCCGTGACGCTTGCGGGATAACAAGAGTGCAATGTTGCGACCACGCGACCGTAACCAGAGCTTTACACGTTTCGCCAGCCGGCCGGCTAAGCCGTTGGAACAACGGCCTGGCATGGCCTTTGCTGCCGTGGCGGAACGTCGCGCATCGCGGCGGCAAGCAAAGGAGGAAACAGGCTGCACATGGGGAAGAACATCCTTCTGGCCGGGGCCGCGCTGCTGGGGTCATTGACCCTCGGCGCCGCCGCCGGCCATGCGACCATCATTGCCGGGACGGGAACCTTCGCCGACAACGGGCCGACCGGCAACGGCCTGATCTTCACCGGCACCACCAACAATTCGGCGCTGAGCAGCCTCGACCTGTCGGTGGGCACGCCGGTCACCTTGACCAACTTCCTGAGCATCACCTCCAACGACACCAACTGGTCGTTGTTCGGGCATGTCGGGGCGACGGACAACATCTCGGAAGGGTTCAGCTTTACCCTGCCGAGCAGCGGCAGCGGTTCGGTCACCGGCTCCGGTTCCGAGACCACGGACTATTTCTGGGGTTCCGTCGATGGCGGCTCCGGCAACATCACGTGGAACAATCCGGGGACCATCGATTTCTCGGACGGCGCGGTGCTGCAAATTTCGCTGAGTTCCGCTTCGTTCAATGTCACGAATGGCAATCCCAACCAGACGGTCCACGTCAATGCGACGTTCGACCTGATCCAGGATCCCGCGACACCGGTTCCCGAGCCTGGCACTCTCGCTCTGCTCGGCTCCGGCCTGGTAGGCATCGGCTTCATCGGGCGTCGTCGCAAGCCCGGCAGCAGCGCCGCCTAGACGGGCCGCGTAGAGGGGGCGCCCCTTGGGCGGTGCCCAGGGGGCGCATCATTGAACGGCGGGTCTTGACCCTCGCGTGACGGTGGCCGCAGAGCGAAAGCACGACTGCGACGCAAGATCGCGCGCCATCCGTCGGGACGGTGGTTCAAACCGGCCTCCGGCGACGATATCGCAGCCGGGTCGTCCGGCGGCCAACTGCAATGGTCGTGGCCTCGCTCGGTCCCTCGAACGCCTGGGCGGTCGGGTGGGAGAACACAGGCGAGGTGTTTTTCGCAACTGATCGAACACTGGGACGGTAGCGCCTGGACGGTGTTCCCGGCGCCCTGATCGCGGCAACAGCGCGAAGGAACCGCGCCGGCCGGGCGGGCTGGAGCGGGCGAAGGGAATCGAACCCTCGTAGGTAGCTTGGAAGGCTACTGCATTACCATTATGCTACGCCCGCGCGCCGGCCGCATCTCCTACGCCCTGGCCGGGTTGCTCCGCAAGCAGCGGGAGGCGCGCCCACAATGCTTGCCCCGTTCCGGCGAGCCCTCCTCCGGGAATACGTCAGCATGATCCTGACCCGCCTGTTCCGGAAGAACCGCCCGTTCCGGACGGTGGGTGCCCCGCTCGGGTCGGAAGCGCCCGCGCAGCATGCGCTCGCGACCGTTCGATGCAGCGACTTCGAGGCGTTCCAGGCCTATCTGAGTTCGACCGAGGCCGATCGGGCGGCCAGGGCGGCCTGCGAGGCGGCCCTGGTGCCGCGCGAGCCGGAGTTCCTTGTCAGCGGCTTCTGTGTGGTCTGCCAGCAGCCCGCGCGGTTTCGCGTCGGCTACGCGCACGGCGTCGATCTCGGAGCCGGGCGGCGCGTGCCGAACTGGCGCGAGCAGCTGACATGCACCGGCTGCGGCCTGAACAACCGTATGCGCGCGGCGGTCGCCTTCATGCTGGCACAGGTCGAAAGCGGCGCCTCGATCTATCTGACCGAACAGGTCACGCCGCTGTTTCGCGTGCTGAGCGGCCGGCGTCCGCGAGTGATTGGCAGCGAGTTCCTGCGGGACGGTACGGCCCGCGGTCGATGCAACGCGGAGGGGATTCGCCACGAGGATCTGACCCGTCTGTCGCTGCCGGACCGCTCCGTTGACTGTATCGGCACATTCGACGTCCTTGAGCATGTGCCCGACTACAAGGCGGCCCTGAGCGAGATGCGGCGCTGCCTGCGGCCAAACGGGACGGTCGTGATGACGGTGCCGTTCGACCTCGGCGCGATGCGGCACGCCGTCCGCGCGAGGGTGGAGGCAGACGGGTCGATCACACACTTGATGGAACCGGAATATCATGGCGACCCGCTGGATGAATCGGGAGTGCTGTGCTTCTACCATTTCGGATGGGATCTCCTGGATGATTTCCGTGCATGTGGCTTCAGGGATGCAGCGTTGCATTTCTACTGGTCGAGACCCTTTGGTTTTCTCGGCGGGACGCAGTTCCTGATCGGGGCGACCGGATAGAGCCGATCGGAGTTCAGGCAGCGACGGCATCGGCGGCCTGAAAGGCGGCGGCATTGCGCGCGGCCCCTTGACACCCGCCGGCTCGCGGCCTTTCTACGCACCCCACCGGCGCCCCTGCGGCGCCCGGAGGGGTGTAGCTCAATTGGCTAGAGCGCCGGTCTCCAAAACCGGAGGTTGGGGGTTCGAGACCCTCCACCCCTGCCATGTCCAATGTCTCGAACCGTGCCTGAAGTTGACCTGTCTGTTTGAAAGGCCTGCCGCCAGATCATGAGTACCGTGGCATTGAACCCGGCGAAGTTCCTGCGCGAGGTGCGCGCCGAGATGGCCAAGGTCACCTGGCCGACCCGGCGCGAAACCCTGGTCACGACCGGGCTGGTGTTCGCGATGGCGACGCTGGCGGCACTGTTCTTCTTCGCCGCCGACCAGGTGATCGGCGTTGCCGTCCGCCGCCTGTTCGGCGTTGGCGGCTGAGGGGTTCCGAGCAGATGGCCAAGCGCTGGTACGTCGTGCATGTCTATTCCGGCTTCGAGAAGAAGATCGCCCAGCAGATCAAGGAGCAGGCGGCACAGAAGGGTCTCGAGGACCAGTTCGACGAGGTGCTGGTCCCCTCCGAGGAGGTGGTCGAGCTGCGGCGCGGCCAGAAGGTCAATGCCGAGCGGAAGTTCTTTCCCGGCTACGTCCTGGTGAAGATGGAGCTGACCGACGAGGCCTGGCACCTGGTCAAGGACACGCCGAAGGTCACGGGCTTCCTCGGCACGAGGCTGCGCCCCTCGCCGATCACCGAGGCCGAGGCCGAGCGGATCATGAAGCAGACCGCCGAGGGGGTGGAGCACCCGCGCCCGGCGATCCTGTTCGAGATCGGCGAGCAGGTGCGCGTGGCCGACGGCCCGTTCACCAGCTTCAACGGCACGGTCGAGGAAGTGGACGAGGAAAAGGGCCGGGTGAAGGTGTCCGTCTCGATCTTCGGCCGTTCCACGCCGGTCGAGCTGGAATACTCGCAGGTCGAGAAGGTCTGAAGCGGCGCCTCAGCCGGCTTCCTTCACGTCCGCGACCGGCGCCCCGGTCAGCCGCGCCAGCGATGCGGCATCGGTGCGGAACACGTGGCGGTGCGTGCCCGCCGCGGCCCAGATCGGGTCGAGCGCCAGCAGGTCGCGGTCCAGCAGCAGCAGCGGCGGCGCGATATGGCCGACGGGTGCGACGCCGCCGATCGCGAATCCGGTCGCGGCCCGCACGAAGGCGGCGTCGGCGCGGCTGATCGCGACGCCGAGGCCCGCTGCCACCTTGCGCGGATCGACGCGGTTGGCACCCGAGCAGATCACCACGGCAGCCTGCTGGCCGGCGCGGAACACGATCGACTTGGCGATCTGCGCCACGGTGCAGCCGATCGCCGCGGCGGCATCGGCGGCGGTTCTTGTGCCCTCGGGGAAGGTGGCGATGGTGTCGGGGTGGCCGGCTGCCAGCAGGGCGGCGCGCACGCGCGCGAGCGAGGAATCGTCGGACATGCGCCCCTATAGCAGACGCGCCATATAGCGGCGATGCAGTCCCTCGCACTGTACATCCACTGGCCGTTCTGCCTCGCCAAGTGCCCCTATTGCGACTTCAACAGTCATGTGCGCGAACGCATCGATCAGGTGCGCTTCGCCGCCTGCCTGCGTCGCGAGCTGGAATGGGAAGCCGAACGGCTCGGGCCGCGCCGGCTGACCTCGATCTTTTTTGGCGGTGGCACGCCGAGCCTGATGGTACCCGACACGGTCGCGGCCCTGATCGCCGAGGCGCGCCGGCTGTTCGTGCCTGCCCCCGATCTGGAGGTGACGCTGGAGGCCAATCCCACCAGCGTCGAGGCTGGGCGGCCTCGCGGCGTTCCGCGACGCCGGGGTGAACCGCGTAAGCCTCGGCGTGCAGAGCCTGCGCGACGACGCCCTGCGCGCCCTGGGCCGCCAGCACGATGCAGCGCAGGCGATCGCCGCCCTGCGCACGGCGCGGGCGCTGTTCGATCGGGTGTCGTTCGACCTGATCTACGCCCGTCCCGGCCAGACGCTGCACGAATGGCGGGCCGAACTGCGCGAGGCGCTGGCGCTCGCGGCCGATCACCTGTCCCTCTACCAGCTCACCATCGAGCCTGGCACCGCGTTCGAGGCACTGCATCGCCAGGGGTTGCTCGTCCTGCCGGACGACGAGGCGGGTGCGGCGCTCTATGACGCGACCGCAGAGGAGGCGGCGCGTTTCGGGCTGCTCGCCTACGAGGTCAGCAACTACGCGCTTCCGGGTTCGGAGAGCCGGCACAACCTCGCCTACTGGCGGTACGGCGACTACGCCGGCATCGGCCCCGGCGCGCATGGGCGGGTTACTCTGGCAGCCCGGCTACTCGCCACCCGCCGCCACCGGGCGCCGGAAATCTGGGCCGACCGAGTTGAGCGGGACGGCCATGGGACCACCCATGAGACGGCATTGCACCCCGGCGAACGGGCGCGGGAGATGCTGCTGATGGGATTGCGGCTGGCGGAGGGCGTCGATGCGGGCCGCTTCGCCGAGCGCACCGGCATTGGGCTGGCCGATGCGGTGGATCGCGCGACCCTGCGGATGGCACAGGACGCAGGCTATCTCGTGGCGGACGCGACCGCGGTGCGCGCGACCGACGAGGGCCGAAAGCGGCTCGACGCCCTGCTCGGTGCCCTGGTGCTGTGACGACGGCGCGGCGCTCAGCCCAGCGCCAGCGACACCCGCTCGGCCAGTCCTCTCCCCAGCTCCGGAATCGCCCGTAGCCGCTCCAGCGCTGCGCGCATCAGCGCCGCGCGCTCGGGGGTCTGGCGCCGCCAGGCCGAAAGCGGCGTCAGCAGCCGCGCCGCGGTCTGGCCGTTGATGCGGTCGAGTGCTGTCAGCATCTCCTCCAGGAAGGCATAGCCGGCGCCCAAATCGTCATGGAAGCGCACCGGATTGCCGGAGCTGAAGGCGCCGATCAGGGCGCGCGCCCGGTTGGGGTTGCGGAGCGAGAAATCGGGATGCGACGCGAGTGCGCGCACGTCGTCCAGCGCCTGCGGCCGTGGGCTGCCGGCCTGGATGGCGAACCATTTGTCCAGCACCAGCGGATCGTGCCGCCATTTTGCGTAGAAGGCCGCGAGTGCCGCCTCGCGCGCCGGCACCTGGCTTTCGCAGAGCAGCGACAGCGCCGCCAGCACGTCGGTCATGTTCGCCTGCTGGTTGAACTGGGCCTCGGCGAGCGCCAGGCCCTGCGCGCCGGAGGCGGCCAGATAGGACAGGCAGACGTTGCGCAGCGCGCGGCGGCCGATCGAGGCGCCATCGATCCGGTACGGCCCTGTGTCGGTCAGCTGCTCATAGGCGGCCCGCAGAGCCGGACCCAGCCGCGTGCCGATCGCTGCGCGCAGACCCTGGCGGACGGCATGGATCGCCGTCCAGTCCTCCACCGCCATCTGGCTCGCGACATAGGCGCTGCCGGGAAGCATCAGCGCCTCGGCGGCGAAGGCCGGGTCCGCGCCAGCCCGCTCCAGCGTGGCGTCAAGGGCCTGGGCCAGTCCCTCGTCAAGGACCAGCGCCTTTTCGGACTGAAAGGTCTGCGCCAGACCCAGCATGAGGCCGGTTGCATAGGTCTGCAGGCTGTCCCAGCGCACGAAGGGGTCGGTGTCGTGCGCGGCGAGGAAGCGCAGCCGCTCGGGTGTCGTGCCGGTGAGGCGCACCGGGGCCGAGAAGCCACGCAGCAGGCTTGGCACGGGCGGCGCGTCGATCGCCTCGAACACGAAATCCTGTCGCGCCTGGTCCAGCCGCAAGGTCCGCGACGCGACCTGCCGACCGTCCGGTGCGAGCAGGCCCATCGCCACCGGGATAGGCAGGGGATGCTTGTCCGGCTGGCCCGGCGTTGGCCTGGTCCCCTGGCTCAGCGTCAGCACATAGCGTCGCGCCGCCGCGTCGTAGGTCTCCGACATATCCAGGACCGGCGTGCCGGCCTGCGCGTACCAGCCGAGAAAGGCGGACAGGTCCACTCCGCCGCCATCGGACAGGGCGGAGACGAAATCCTCGATGGTGACGGCCTGATTGTCGTGGCGGGCGAAATACAGATCCATGCCGCGCCGGAAACCCTCCGTGCCCAGCATGGTATGCAGCATACGCACCACCTCGGCGCCCTTCTGGTACACCGTGGCGGTATAGAAATTGTCGATGGCCACATAGCTGTCCGGGCGCACCGGATGGGCCATCGGCCCGGCATCTTCGGTGAACTGGGCGGCGCGCAATCCGCGCACGTCGGCGAGCCGCTTCACGGCAGCACTGCCCTGGTCCATCGTGAATTGCTGGTCGCGGAACACGGTCAGCCCTTCCTTCAGGCTCAACTGGAACCAGTCGCGGCAGGTGATGCGGTTGCCGGTCCAGTTGTGGAAGTATTCGTGGGCGATCACCGTCTCGATGCCCTGATAGTCGCTGTCGGTCGCGGTATCCGGGCGGGCCAGCACGTATTTGGTGTTGAAGACGTTGAGCCCCTTGTTCTCCATCGCCCCCATGTTGAAATCGGAGACGGCGGCGATGTTGAACACGTCGAGGTCGTATTCCAGGCCGAACACCTGCTCGTCCCATGCCATCGACTTCTTGAGGCTGTCCATCGCGTGGCCGCAGGCATCCTGGTCGCCGTCGCGCACCCAGATCGCGAGATCCACCGAGCGGCCGGACCGGGTCGTGAAGCGGTCGCGCACCGCCACCAGATCGCCCGCCACCAGCGCGAACAGGTAGCAGGGCTTCGGGTGCGGGTCGTCCCAGCGCGCCCAATGACGGCCGTTCTCGCCACGGCCGCTGCCGATGGGGTTGCCGTTCGAGAGCAGCACGGGCACGGCCTGATCCGCGTCGATCGTCACGCTGTAGCGCGCCATGATGTCGGGCCGGTCGGGGAAATAGGTGATCCGCCGGAAGCCCTCGGCCTCGCACTGGGTGAAGAATGCGGCGCCCGAGACGTAGAGGCCGGACAGCTCCGTATTGGCCGAGGGATCGATCCGGGTGGTCACGTCCAGCACCCCCGCGTCAGGCGGATCAGCGATGGTGAGGCCGTGCGGCTCGCACGCTCACCCGTTGCGCCCCCAGATCGTGGCCGTCGAGCGAGAGGGCCACCAGTGTCAGGGCCTCGCCGTCCAGACGTAGCGGTGCGGATGCATCGCCATGCGCCGGATTGCGGCGGAAGGCGAGGCGCGAGGAGACGGTGGTCGCCGTTGGATCGAGCGAGAAATGCAGCGTGACGCTGTCGATGAGGAAGGCGGGTGGCAGGTATTCGGCGCGATGGACGGCGGTCAGGGGCGCGTGTTGCATGGGAACCTCTCTATCGCTCCGGCGGCAGAGGCAGCCAGACCGAGAAGGTGCTGCCGCGTCCTTCCTCGCTGTCAATGAACAACTGGCCGCGATGGCGGTTGACGATGTGCTTGACGATCGCGAGGCCGAGGCCGGTGCCGCCCGCATTGCGGCTGCGACCCTTGTCCACGCGGTAGAACCGCTCTGTCAGGCGCGGCACGTGTTCGCGACTGATGCCCGGACCATTGTCGCTCACCGCCAGGACCAGCCCTGGTCGCGCGGGCCAGCGGCCGCCCTGGCCTGCCCGCGTCAGCGAGACGCGCACCACGCAGTCCGTGCCGCCGTATTTCACCCCGTTCTCGACCAGGTTCTGGAGCACCTGCTCCAACTGGTCGGAATCTGCAACAAGCTCCGGCAAGTCGGGTGCCATGTCGAGCTTCAGCGTTACGCGACCGCCGCGCACCTGCGGCTCGAAGCTGGCCACGATCCGTGCGACGATCGTGGGGAGTGCCACACGCTCGCTGGGCGGCTGGTGTTCCGAGAGCTCGATGCGCGACAGGCTGAGCAGATCGTCGATCAGCCGGTTCATCCGGTGCGCCTGCTCGGACATGATGCCGAGGAAGCGAAGCTGGGCCGGCGGATCGTCCGCGGCGGGGCCACGCAGCGTGTCGATGAAGCCGATCAGGCTGGCCAGCGGCGTGCGCAGCTCGTGACTGGCGTTGGCGACGAAATCGGCGCGCATCCGCTCGACAGCCCGCTCTCGGGTGCGGTCGGACAGCACGGCCAGCGCGTGCCCGCCATCGGCCAGCGGCGGGTCCATGACCAGCACCGTCGCCTGCACGTCGCGCCGCACCGGAACCGGCAAGGTCAGCTCGACCGAGTGCGGCGCGCCGTGATTGGCGAAGGCCTGCTCGATTGCCGCGCGCAGCCCCGGATGGCGCATGACGGCGGCCATATCGGCGCCGAAGGGCAGCACGCGCGGCCGCGTTGGCGCGGCGCACCGCCCCGTCCGAGCCCAGGATCAGCAGCAGGTCGGGCAGACGCTCGACGATCGCCTCGTTCGCGCGCAGCAGGCGTCCAACCTGATCGGCGCGATCGGCCAGGGTGCGAGCCAGCCGCTCGATGCCGCCGGCCAGGCGTTCGAGCGGCTTCAGCATCGGACGCGGCCGGTCGGCGGCGCCGGCACCCCCCTCCAAGCCCGCGTGGCGCAAAATGCGGGTCAGCGCGTGCATGTCGCTGGACCAGATCGCCGCCAGGGCGGCGGAAGCCGCCACGGTCGCCGCCGCCGAGATCAGGGCCGGGACGGGTTGCGCCAGGCCGAGGGCGGCCAGCAGCATCAGTGCCGCAATCGGCACACCGCCGATCGCCGCGGCAGCACCCATCAGCAGCCCGGGGCGCACGTGCGGCGCTGGGATCAGATACCGGGTGCCGAGAGGCTCAGGGGCGCGGGCGCCACGATGCTGGCGCCGGATCCGTGGATCTCGAACACCGCGAGGCCCCGGCGGACCGTTCCATCCGCACTGAGCGCCAGCATTCCGTCCACGCCCGAGAAGCCGTCCGGACGGGCCAGGGCGGATTCCGAGAAACCGCCCGACTGCGCCAACGTGCCGGCGATGGCGGCGGCATCGAAGGCGAAATCCGACAGACCGGGCGGCGGGGCGCCGTATTTCGCGGAATAGGCCTGTTCGAAGCTGGCACGCGCCGCGGGATCGGGGGCGGCATACCAGGCCCCATCCAGCCCGGCGCCGGCCCGCGCGCCCGGATTGGCCCACAGCGCCGGCCCCAGGACGCGCACGCCGGGCGGCCCTACGTCGTAATACGGAATGAAGGTGGACAGCCATGCGAGTTGCGGCCCGGTATCCGCCAGCAGCAGCGCGTCGAACGGCGCCGGCGGCACGCCCTGGCGCGACAATTCGAGGGCGCGCGCGCGCCCTGCCGCGTCGTGCTGGGCGCGGGCCGCCTTGATCTGTGTATCGAGCGGTCCGCGCCGGCCGGCATAGTCGGAGATGTCGCGCATGGACTGCGCGATCGCCGCGTCGCCCGCGCCGTGAAACTGGATGTCGGGCGCGCCTGCGCCGGCATCGGCGGCGGCCCGGGTCAGCGCCTGGGACATCGCCTGCCCGAATTCGGTCTGCGGCAGCAGGGCCGCGAAGCGGTTCTTGCCGGCTTCGGTGACGGCACCCACCAATCGCCGCACCTGCTGCCCCGGCGTCAGTCCCAGCACCCAAACGCCCGGCCGCGCCTGTGCCGGGTCCGTGGTGAAGGCCAGGATCGGCACGCCGGCGGCCTTTGCCGGCCCCGCGGCCGCGGCGGTTTCGGGCGCGGTCAGCGGCCCGAGAATGATTCCGGCCCCTGCGGCAATCGCCGCCTGCGCCGCCTGCGCCGCGCCCTCGGGCGTCCCGCCCGTGTCATGCACGTCGAGCGCGGGGGCGCCCGGGTGCAGGGACAGGGCGAGCTGCGCCGCCTTGACCAGCGCGTCGCCGCGTTCGGCATTGGGGCCGGTGAGCGGTGCCAGCATCGCGATGCCGCGCCCGGCCGGCACGGCGGTCGAGAGGGGTGCGCCGGCCTGGCCGGGGATCGACGGCTGGCCGTAGCCGGCATAGGTGGAGGGCTGGCCCATTTCGCAGGCAGCCAACAGCAGCGAAAGCGACACCGCGGCACAGCCACTCGCGACCGAGGTCAGCCATGTCCGACGCAGCATCCGATGTGACACCCGACGCCTCCTCCGGTGATGCGGCGGCCGAGCACGGCACGCCCCCCGGTCTTGTGCTGGTTCCGACGCCGATCGGCAACCTTGGAGATGTCACGGAACGGGCATTGGCCGCCTTGCGGACAGCGGATCTGGTGCTATGCGAGGATTCGCGCGTGACCGCCCGGCTGCTTTCGGCGTTCGGAATCAGTGCCAGGCTGTCGCCGCTGCACGAGCACAACGAGGATGCGCGCACCGGCACGGTGCTGGCGGCCTTGCGCGACGGCCGGCGCGTGGCCCTGGTCTCCGATGCCGGGATGCCGCTGCTGTCCGATCCCGGCTATCGGCTGGTGCGCGCGGCCATCGCCGCCGGGCTGCGCGTGAGCGGTCTGCCGGGGGCGAATGCGGCCACCCTGGCGCTGGTGCTGTCCGGCCTGCCCCCCTATCCCTATCTGTTCGCGGGCTTCCCGCCGCCGCGCGCGGCGGCCCGGCGGGCGGCTTTCGCGACGCTGCGCGCGGCCGAGCGGGCCGGGCTGCGCGCCACCCTGATCTGGCACGAGGCGCCGCACCGGCTGGCCGAGATGCTGGACGATCTGCTCGCCGTTCTGGGCGACCGACCGGCGGCGGTGGCGCGCGAGCTGACCAAGCGCTTCGAGGAGGTGCGCCGCGATGCGCTCTCGGCCCTGGCGGCGCATTACGCCCAGCACGCTGCACGCGGCGAAGTGACTCTGGTGGTGGGACCGGCGGGAGACGAGGCCGCAGACGAGGAGTCGGTGGATGCGGCGCTGAGCGCGGCACTGGCGGCGGGGCGCAGCATCAAGGAGGCCGTGGCCGACGTCACGGCGAGCACCGGCCTGCCGCGCCGGCAGGTCTATGCACGGGCGTTGCTGCTGGGCGGTTCCGGACCACGAAAACGACATGCGACCCTCCCCGCATCGTGAAGCGGGACTCCGCCCGACTGGCTTACGCAGATTGCCCGGCGGGCGCTATCGCCGGCGGGAGAGGTCAACATGCCGCACGCCCTGGGCGGGCCGGACGGTTCGGGAACGGATGGCTCGTCATCGGACGAGGCCTGCATCGCTGCTCGGACAGAAGCAGTTCCGCGATTTCCTGGGGGCTCTGCCCGCCGCCATCTACACCACCGACGCGGCCGGCCGCGTCACCTATTGCAATCAGGCCGCCATCGATCTCGCGGGCCGCAGGCCGGAGCTTGGGCGCGACCAATGGTGCGTGACCTGGCGGCTGTACCATGCCGACGGAACGCCGCTGCCGCACGATCAGTGCCCGATGGCCGTGACGCTGCGCGAGAACCGCGCCATCAAGGGAGCGGAGATCGTGGCCGAGCGGCCCGATGGCACGCGCGTGCCGCTGATGGCCCATCCGACACCGCTGCGCAACGACTCGGGAACGCTTGTCGGCGCGGTGAACATGCTGGTCGACATCAGCGAGCGCAAGCAGGCCGAAGCACTCGCGGGCTGCCAGAAGGAGGCATTGCAAATGCTCGCCGAGGGCGAGCCCGTGGACGACGTGCTCGGGTTTCTCATCCACATGGCGGAACGGCACGCCGCCAGCGGGATGCTCGGCTCAATTCTGCCTGCTGAACGAAGCGGGCACGCATTTTCGGCGCGGCATTGGCTCCAGCCTGCCGGAGCAGTTCAACGCGGCGGTCGAGGGCGTCGCGGTCAGCTCGGCTCTGGGCGTCTGCTGCCATGCGGTCGCGCGCCGCGAGACGGTGGTCGTGCCCGATCTCGGCGCCGATCCGCGATGGTCCGCCTTTGCCGAGTTCGTCGCACCGTATGGTCTGCGCGCCGCGTGGTCCACGCCCATCGTCAGCGCGGACGGCGAGGTGCTCGGCACCTTCGCCAACTATTATCGTCGTCCCTGCGATCCGACACCGTCCGACCTGCGATGGGTGGACGTTGTCAGGCGCACTGCCGCGATCGCCGTGGAGCGCGGGCGGGTCGAGGCGGCGCTGAGCCGCAGCCAGGAACGGCTGCATCGACTGAACGAGGAGTTGGAATGGCGGGTGCGCCAGGAGGTCGCTGCGCGCGAGGCGGCGCAGGCGCGGCTGGCACAGGCGCAGCGCATGGAGGCGCTGGGCCAATTGGCCGGAGGGATCGCCCACGACTTCAACAATGTCCTCCAGGCGGTCTCCGGCGGGGTGCGGCTGATGGAACGGCGTGCGGACGACGCCGGAACCGTTCGGCGCCTGGCCGGCATGGTGGCCGAGGCGACCGAGCGCGGAGCCTCGGTCACGCAGCGCCTGCTGGGCTTTGCCCGGCATGGCGAGTTGCAGGCCGAGCCGGTGGATGCCGCGATGCTGTTGGACGGGCTAAGGGAGGTGCTGGCGCATACGTTGGGCTCCCGGATCTCGGTTCGTGTGGAGCTCGCGAGCGAGGCGACGGTCCTGCTCGCGGACAAGTCGCAACTCGAGACGATGCTGATCAATCTTGCGACGAACGCGCGTGACGCCATGCCTGGCGGCGGGAGCGTCACTCTGTCCGCTGCGAACGAGCGGGTCGCCGACGGTGGCGAGCATGAAGCGGGTCTGTCACCGGGACCCTATGTCCGGATCTCGGTCGCGGACGGAGGCACCGGAATGAGTGCCGCGCTGCTGGCCCGCGCTGCCGAGCCGTTCTTCACGACCAAGCCGATGGGCGAGGGTACCGGGATGGGGCTGGCGATGGCGCGAGGCTTCGCCGCGCAATCGGGCGGCGGCATGGCGATCACGAGCGAGGAGGGGCGCGGGACGACAGTCACCGTCTGGCTGCCCGCCGCGGACGGTCAGGTGGCGCGCCATCCCGACCGCACGGCTGACGCGTCGGCGGCGGAGGCGAAGTGCAATGGCGGCGCCCGCGTGCTTCTTGTGGACGACAACACCCTGGTGCGCGCCGTGCTGGCAGCCGAACTCCGGCGAGCATGGCTACACCGTCGCCGAAGTGCCGGGTGCCGCGGCGGCGCTGGCTTGGCTCGATGCGGGTGCAGCGGTGGACCTGCTGGTCTCCGATCTCACCATGCCGGGCATGGACGGCCTGGCGCTGATCAGGGAGGTGCGGCAGCGCCGGCCGGGTTTGCCGGCGATCCTGCTCACGGGGTTTGGCCGGTCATGCCGGCGCGCCGGCAATCGAAGGAACGCCCGACGCCTCGTTCAGCGTGATGCGCAAGCCGGCTTCCGCCGCCCGGCTCGCGGAGCGCGCGGCGGCGCTGCTACGGGGTGTCGCGGCTCCCGCGGACTGAACTGTCGCCGGGGCCTCCGAAAGCCCCTCGGCCGCCGATTGTCGCGCAGATCGCACCACGAACAGGCGAGCGCGAGTGCCGGGTCGAGCGTTACCCGGGGCACGCCAGGAAGCAAGTCAACGCCTGGTGGGCGCGCGCGGCGGCACGGCGGCGCGCGACAAAGTCCGTTCGTCGCCATGCACGGCCGCCTCGCACCGGTTCAGGTTCTCGCGCCCGGTGCCGAACTGGACCGTCGGCAGCAGCGCGCCGAGTGGCGTCAACAGCACGCCCAGGCCGACGGCGGCGCCGGCCCGCGCGGCGAGCGGCCCGGCCTCCGGAGCGATGGAGGGATTCTTGAACGTGCCGCCGATCCGGATCGGCGTCGGCAGCGAGCCCACCGCGAAATGCCGCGACAGCGTGCGGACCTCGAGATCGAGGCGTTCGTGCGCGAGATCGATGCTGCCATGCGCCAACACGTCCGCCTCGTTGGTGTCGATGACGAAGGTGCTGGTCTGCAGCACCCCGTCGCGCAGCGCCATGTTCACGGCCAGGCATTGCAGCCGGGTGCGCGTCGGCATCCCGAGTGCCGCGAGCAGGGCCTTGCCGAGTTCGAGCCCGGACAGGTCGATCACCAGCGCCGAGACGTTGCCGCCGGCCAGCAGCAGCCTGAGCTGGCCGTCGCCGCGCCCGACCAGGCTCGAGACGGAGTTGCCGGTGGACTGGAGATCGGCCTCTCCGCCCAGCAGCCCGGAACCCTGCACGAGATGCGTGGCGGCCAGCATCCGGGCCACGTCCAGGCGTTCGAACGTCACGTGCGCCCTGGTACGGAACTCGTCATGCTCCACTGGCTGGAGGTCGATGTTGCCCACCATGTCCCCGTGCCCGATTCCCACCGTCAGCGGATGCACGGTGATCTGGCCGTCCACGATGTCGAGTGTCGTCGCGATGGTGTCGAACGGCACCGAGCGGCCTTCGATGTGGTCGCCGCGGTAGCGCAGATGCACGTCCACGGATTTCAGCTTCGGCAGGCTGAGCGGCACGGTGGGCAGTAATTGCGGGCTGGCCTCGGCACGCGCCACGGCACGGCGCTGCGACGGGGTCTGCCCGGGCGTGCCGAGCCGGCCCGGCTGCGAGCCGATGAAGCCGCCCAGATCGGCGAGATCGACGTGCCGCGAGGCGAGATCGGCATCGACCGCCGGGCGCGGCTGGGCGGTCGGATCGACGGCGATCGTGCCCTCGACATCCGATGAGCCGAACCGGCCGCGGAAATCGCTGAAACGGATCTTGCGATCGGCATAGGCGAGCTGTCCGGTGATGTCGTAGGGCGGCGTCGCCGGGACCGGGATGGCGGTCAACGGGTAAAGCAGCGCCATGTCCGGCCCGGAGAGGTGCAGTTTCAGATCGGTGCCGGCCAGATGCAGCGGATCCTGCACCGTGCCGGTCAGCGTCACCTTGGTCGGTCCATTCTCGAATGCGGCGTCGATCGGGTACGGGTGGGTGGCGTCGCGCAGCGTCAGCACGGCGCCGCCCGTGGCATGGCCGGTGATCCGCTGCCTGGCATAGGTGCCGTCCGCATCGACGAGAAGCCGGGCTGGCTGGCCGGCCGACGGTTCCTCGGTATGGATCGAGAGGCCGAGATCGGCGTGCAGCCGGGGGACCACGACATGAGCCTTGCCATCGGTGATGACCACATCGCCGATCTGCGTCGTGCTCGGGCCATTGAGCGACAGGGTCCAGTTGGCGCGGCCGTCTTCGTGCTGGATGGCGTTGACGTCCGGATGCCGCAGGGCGATGCGCGTCAGCACGATATGGCGGCCGTGCAGCCAGGCGCGTGCGTCGGCGGTGACGGTCAGGCGGTCGATATGGGCGAAATAGGGGGTGTCGGAAAACCCGTCCGGATTGGCGATGGTCACGTCGTCGGCAACGACGACCGGATGCCAGCCCAGGCGCACCGACAGGTGCGACATCGTGACCCGGCGCCCGAGCACGGCCGAGGCGCGCGCCTCGACCCAGGGGCGGAACCAGTCCCAGTCCCAGAGCGCCACCAGCAGGACGATGGCCAGGACAATCAGGCCCACGACGATGGGCCAGATGCGGCGCCGATGATCAGCCATTCGTGCGCAACGTAAAGGTCGGGGACGGGGTTGCGGCCAATCCGATCCTGGGATCGGGCTTGCCATTCGTCCGGGCCGCCATTTGCGTTACGGACTGGTCGACCGCTTGGATGCGCTGCTCGACTTGGCTCTGCGGGCATCGCCGCTGGTTGCACAGATATCAGGCCCGTACTGAGAGCAACGCCCCTCTCCTTGATCGCCGTGATCGTCGGCAGCAATCGCCGCATCGTTCAATCGCATGCTGGCGATGGCGTTGACCCGGTTCGGTCCCTCCGGCTTCGAGTATGGCTGGGTCCAGCTCGATGACCTTCCGACCTCGACCGGATCTTGAAAGCGACAGGCCGGCCAGCGTCCGGCGGTTCACCGCTGAAGTCGCATCGACGGATGCGCTGCTTGTTCTCACCCCGGAGCATAACCGCTCGATCCCGGCCGTTCTGAAGAACGCCATCGATTGGGGTTCAAAGCCGGTTGGATCAGAACGTATGGAGAGGCAAGCCGGCAGCCATCACCGGCACCTCGCCCGGTGCCATCGGTGCGGCCGTGGGCCAACAGCATCTGCGCCAAATTCTCGGCATTCTCGGGGCGACGGTCATGGGCGGCGAGGGCTACATCTCCTTCAGGCCCGACCTGCTTGACGCTGACGGAAATATCGCCGTCGAGGCCACGCGCCTGTTTCTGACGGCCTACATGGATCAGTTCGCGGCACTCGTCGCCAAGCTGGTCGGTGGCTGATCACGCGGGCGGCTCGCGCCTACCGCTTCACGTGCGGGCCGAGCAGCGACAGATCGGCCGCACTCAGCCGGTCCGAAGCGGTGCGCACCTGGTGCCAGTAGGGATAGAGCAATGGCGGCGCGCTGACCGCGTCGAGCTTTGCCCGCTCCTCGGCCGACAGTTCCAGCTCGGCCGCCTTCAGATTGTCAGCCAGCTGCTCCTCGGTGCGCGCGCCGATCACGAGCGAGGTGACGGCTGGGCGGCCGAGCAGCCAGGCGAGCGCCACCTGCGCCGCCGAGCAGCCGCGCGCGTCGGCGATTTCCACCAGCACCTCGACGATGTCATACAGGCTCTCCTGATGTCGGATCGGCGGTTCGCCCCAGTCGGACAGCGCGCGCGAGCCCTCCGGCCCCTTTTGCCCGCGGCGGAACTTGCCGGAGAGCAGGCCGCCGGCCAGCGGACTCCAGACCAGGATGCCGAGACCCTGATCGAGCGAGATCGGCACCAGCTCGTACTCGGCCTCGCGCGCCTGCAAGGTGTAGTGGATCTGCTGGCTGACGAGCCGCACATACCCTCGCGATCCTGCACCGCGAGCGCCTTCATCAGATGCCACCCGGAATAGTTGGATGCGCCCACGTAGCGGACATGGCCGTGGCGCACGAGCGTATCGAGCGCCTCCAGCGTCTCCTCGAGCGGCGTGAGACCGTCCCATTCGTGCAACTGGTAGAGGTCGATATGGTCGATGCCGAGGCGCTTCAGGCTGGCGTGGCAGGCGGCGATCAGATGGTGGCGCGACAGCCCCACCTGGTTCGGTCCCTCGCCCATGCGGAACCGGGCCTTGGTCGCGACCAGCGTGCGGTGGCGGCGACCGCGCAGGACTTCGCCCAGGATCTCCTCCGAGGCGCCGGTCGAATAGACGTCGGCCGTATCGAGCAAATTGACCCCGGCATCGAGGCACATGTCGATCTGCCGCGTGGCGCCCGCAACATCGGTGCTGCCGGTCTTGGCGAAGTTGC